>JQIT01000004.1 GCA_000830255.1 Sulfuricurvum sp. PC08-66
CTGGTCATTCTCTTGGTGGTGCTCTTGCTCAACTCACAGCGCAGTATCTCACAAATCATGCTATTGAGTCCACTTGCGTAACTTTTGGTTCTCCTAAGATAGGTGATGATACAAGTACTCTAAACTTCGGTTCAATCTTTGCAAAACATTATCGTTTTACGCTTCCTTTTGACGTTGTGCCTATGCTTCCGATGATTGGGTATGAGCACAATGAAAAAGATGTCTTGGGTCGCTTTGATTTGCGTTACGTGGGTCATAATATCGATACGTACATCAAGGCTCTAAAGGTAGACGTATGGAGCATCTAAGTACTATCAAAGATATTTTGGAGCTTGTAATAATTCCTTTGGTTTACTTTTTCTATCGTCTTGTTATACGTGTTGAGCGCATCGACATTCAAAAACTAGACAAAGATGAGTATTACTCTCACCTTGACCAAAAGCTAGAAGCCATCTACCAAGAGCTAAAAGAGCTAAGAAAAGAGCACTATTCGTCGAAATAGTGTCTTAGCTCTTGACAATTATCTGATAAACTACAATCGACTCCAATTTCTGCTCTTTTTCGAGGATACCTATGCGCATCTCTACACTCTATATTGCAGCTTCCCAACGTGGCTCTGGACTCTTGATGATTAGCTTGGGCATCATGGAGATGCTCAAAGCCTCCTACCCGCGCATCGCCTATGTGCGTCCTATCATCGCCGACAAAGCGCATGAAGATGAAGACATCGCCTTTATGCGTACCTATTTCGCGCTGGATATCGACTACGCCAATATGTGGGTCTATGATGTCGCAGATGTCACCTCCCTCATCGCCCAAAACCAAGAGCGACGCATCTACGACACCATCATCGCCCATGTCAAAGCCCTCGAAAGCAGCTACGACATTATTGTCTGTAGCGGATTGGATTTGGATCGTTTCGATGCCATTGTTGATTTTGACATCAATCTGCGTATCGCTAGCAACCTCAATGCCCTCTACATCCCTATCCTCAACGCCAAAAATCTCGACACCTTTGACCTCTCCAAGGAGCTAACACACACCAGTAACCGCTATGAGTCGCTCTACGGCGGCAAGACGCTGGCTACCTTTATCAACCGTGTCGATGCCTCTCATCTAGCGACATTGGTCGCAAAGCGTACCTCGCCCATGCATTTTTATCTGCCCGAAACGGCTGAGCTGGATAGACCCACGGTCAATGATGTCATTAGCACCCTTTCGTGTGACATTTTGCATGGCAATCCAGAGGATTTTCGACGTGTCATCATGGGCACCAAAATCGCCTCGATGGGGCTAGAGAACTTCATTCAGCATATCGATGAGGGCGATTTGGTGATAGTCTCAGGTGACCGCGCGGATATTATCATCGGTACAATTGCATCGATGTATTCACGCCATTTTCCGCATATCGCAGGCATCGTACTCACAGGGGGATTGGTGCCGCACCGTGCGCTTTTGCATCTCATCAAGGGACTCAACGATTTTGCGATTCCCATCGTGAGCGTCGATACCGATACCTACACCACGGCAATGGCTCTGCAAAAAATGCCTGCACGTATTCGTCCTCACAGCCAACGCAAAATTGCCCTCGCGATGGGGCTTTTTGCCACGCATGTCGATACCCAAGCTATCCAAGCGCAACTCGTCGAACAAAAGAGCACTATCATGACGCCATCGATGTTTGAGTATATGCTCATGTCGCGCGCCAGCAAAAAACGCATGCGTATCGTCCTACCCGAGAGTGAAGATGCGCGTATCTTGCAAGCGACCGAGATAGTGTTGCGACGCAAAGTGGTCGATGTGATACTCTTGGGCAAAGAGGAGTCGATAAAACACCAAGCCCAATCGCTAGGTATCGATGTGAGCAGTGCCACCATCATCGACCCCCAGACCTCTGCTCTCACACAAGGCTACATCGAGCGCTTTTACGAGATGCGCAAAGCCAAGGGTCTCACCCTCGAAGCGGCACGCGATGCTTTTGCACACGGAAGCTATTTCGGCACGATGATGGTAGCGATGGGCGATGCGGATGGCATGGTCTCTGGCGCGACACACACCACCGCCGATACGATTCGTCCCGCACTGCAAATCATCAAAACCACCCCCGATGTGACCATCGTCTCAAGCTGCTTTTTTATGTGTATGGACCATGAGGTATTGGTCTACGCTGATTGCGCTATCAACCAAAACCCCAACGCCCAAGAGCTAGCAGAAATTGCGATCACCTCTGCCAAAACCGCCGCACAGTTTGGTATCGAGCCCAAAATTGCGATGCTTTCGTACTCTACAGGTAGTTCTGGACACGGTAGCGATGTAGAGCTGGTCGTCGAGGCTACGCGCATTACCAAAACCCAAGCACCACATCTCCTCATCGAAGGCCCTATCCAATACGATGCCGCCATCGACCCCACCGTCGCACGCCAAAAATTGCCCCATTCGGCCATCGCAGGGCATGCTTCGGTCTTCATCTTCCCAGACCTCAACACAGGCAACAACACCTACAAAGCAGTCCAACGCGCCGCCAATGCAATCGCGGTAGGTCCCGTGCTCCAAGGTCTCAACAAACCCGTCAATGACCTCAGCCGTGGCTGTACCATCGCCGATATCGTCAATACTGTCGCCATCACCGCCATCCAAGCACAGGAGAACGTATGACTATTTTAGTCCTCAACGCAGGTAGCTCTTCGGTCAAATATCAGCTCTTTAATTTGCCCCATCCCACGCCCCTAGCCAAGGGCAATATCGAGCACATTGGTCCTCAAGGCGAGGTCAAAAATCACCGTGATGCTTTTGCGATTATCCAAAAGAGCCTTATCGAGAGTGGTGCCATTGCGAGCTTCGATGCTATCGATGCGGTGGGTCATCGCGTCGTGCATGGAGGTGACCGCTACAGTCAAGCGATGCGTATCGACGACGAAGTGCTCGATGCTATTCGTAGCTTCTCCAAGCTTGCCCCTCTGCACAATCCTGCCAACGCTTTGGGTATCATCGTCGCTCAAAACCTCTCACCCTCTACGCCCAATGTGGCAGTTTTTGATACGGCATTTCACCAGACGATGCCTCCCGAAAACTACCTCTACGCTATTCCACGTGCCATTTATGAGGCACACAAAATCCGTCGATACGGCTTTCACGGTACGAGCCACCACTACGTCGCACTCCAAATGGCACAAAAGCTAGGCGTTCCCCTCGAATCGCTCAATCTCATCACGTTGCATCTAGGCAATGGGGCGAGTGCGTGCGCCATTGCACAAGGCAAAAGCATCGATACGAGTATGGGTTTCACGCCGCTAGAGGGACTTGTCATGGGGACACGCAGTGGCGATATCGACCCTGCTATCACCACATTTTTGCTCGATAATAGCACCATGACGCACCATGACATCGATACACTCCTCAACAAACAAAGCGGACTTTTGGGGCTGACAGGGGACAACGATATTCGTACACTACTAGGCAGAGTCGATGCGGGCGATACCCAAGCCCAAATCTCGATGCAGCTCTATGTCAACCGTATTAAAAAATATATTGGTGCCTATATGGCACTCTTGGGTAGAGTCGATGGCATCGTCTTCACGGGGGGCGTGGGCGAACATGCTGTAGCGGTTCGCAGTGCTGTTTTAGAGGGATTGGCGCCTTTGGGCATTGTGCTAGATGCACACGCCAACCGTCAAGAGGGAGAGAGCTTTTGTATCACTACGTCGAAGAGTCCTATTGCGACATGGGTCATTGCGACCAACGAAGAGCTCTTCATCGCGCAACAAACCGCCGCACTCCTAGAAAGCTAAGTAAAAGATAAAATTTTTCCTTTGAGAAATTTGCGCAATATTATAAGAAGAATTTCTTATTATCATAATGCCATCAAATACAAAAAGGAGCTACCATGAACACAGGTGAACCCACTCTACGCAATATCGATGACTATGAAAAGCCAATGCCCAAAGCCAAAAAGGTCTATCTTATTAAATTCTTGACCGTTATCATGTTGGCAGCGGCGATTATCGTCACAGCCGAAACCACTCTCATCCACTAAGAGCCAATTAATATTGGCTCAACCGCGCAACAAGTCCAATAATCTCTTCAATATCTGTATCACTAAAGGGCGCTCTTTTGTGCAATCGCACAACGCCCTGCTCATCGATGACGATACAGTCGTAGATGCGTTTTTGCATCCCCCACGCTTTGAAAGCGTTTTGTTGTTTGTCGATGACGTAGCGTGTCATGGGAGAGCGTTTTTGACGGCTAGATGCGGCAGAAGCTAACAAAAAGTTGGGTTTCCATGTCGATTTGAAATCGATAAGGACGAAGTCTTTGTAGAGTCCACGATTGATGCGCTCTACCTCGTACGCCTCTTTGAGGGCATCGACAAGATTTTTACCGTCGTCAGCATTGTCAGGATCCATGTACATCACCACATTGACCTGCCCTAAAAAATCGGTACTGCTAAACGGCGTACTGCTTTTGACATAACCACCCTCTTTTCCACCGATATGCACCGCAGGAATAGGTTCACCCAGCGTCAAGCCCCAAGAGAACCCCAAAGTAGCCACTATCAAAAAAAGTTTACGCATCTTTATCCCCCCCATTTTTAAAGCACAAGCATACCACATCCCAACACAAAGCCTTAACATTTTCTCGGCTTTTTGAGGCTAAAATGTCGCATGAAAATTTTACACGACACCGTCATCGCCAAAGAGAAATGCTCCTACCTAGAGGACTTGGAGCAGACCACACACTACAAGGTCATCGACCAGTGTGACACTCAAACCTGCCATGAGCTTATCGAACGAGGATGGAGACGTTTTGGGATTATGTTTTTCCGCCCTGTGTGCGAGGGATGCACCCAATGCGAAAGCGTCAAAATCGATGTCAAAAACTACACATTTTCCAAATCTGACCGCCGCGTACTGCGCAAAAACAGCGATTTGCGCGTCGTCATCGGACACCCTACGCTCACCCACGACCACCTCATGCTTCACGCCAAATACCACCACCACATGCACCTCAAAAAGGGGTGGGACCCTGTACCCACCTCGACCAAACACTACTACTCTTCGTTCATCCAAGGGCATGAAAGTTTTGGGTACGAGATACTCTATTTGCATGACAATCGTCTCATCGGTGTCGATATCGTCGATGTACTGCCCAATGGCATCTCCTCGACCTACTTTTTTTATGACCCTGCGTATGAAAAACGCTCATTGGGACGGCTCTCGCTCTTGCAACAAATCCTCATTGCCAAAGAGAAAAATTTACCGTGGATCTATTTGGGATATTACGTAGAGGCAAATGATAGTTTGCGCTACAAAGCGCAGTATCAACCGCTCTTGCAGTTAGAGGGACGTCCCCACATCGATGAGGCGTACACGTGGAGTCCTCTGCCACCGCGTTAGGTGGCAAAAAGGCTTAGCCGTTAGTGAGAGAAGGTGTAGCGTGCACCTATTTGGAAGCGATTGTCCATGAAGTGCGTGAGGGTATTGGTGAGGCTTCCTACGACGAGATCCGTTTGCAACGCTTGGAAACTCATCTCATACGATGCCATCACCTGCATGGCGCGCATGAAAGGTTGGAGAGGAATATTGACCAAAGTCGCCGCTTTTTCCATGGGATAGAGCACGCTTGCATTGGCACTTAGCATCCACGAAAAGCCAAAGGTATCCTTGGTCGTACCACTGAGTAAACTACGCCCCCAATTGGCGAAGCTCAATCCTGTGAAGCCCCCCACTGCCAACGTCAACTCGTTTTGCAAAGGCAGATAGTAGTCCGCACCCGCTTTGAGCGTTTGCACCGAAATATCGCCTTGGAGGTTAACCGCATAGGCACCTTTGAAGGCGATATTTTCGCGCCAGAAGTAGCCCCCTTCAAGGTCAATATCAAAGCCCAATACGCTTGGTGTAGGGTCAAGGGCGATGGTGCCACCTTGGGTCGATTGCGTCCAAAAGAGTGTATTCAATCCCAAGCCCCCTTGCGCATAGTAAGCAGGTTTGGGTGCTGGTACGACGACTACAGGCTGGGGTGCTACATCGATAATCTCGATAGGCTCCTCTACAGGTGTAGGCTCAACAACTGGCTCTACCACCACAACAGGCTCTGGCTCTACTGGTTTGGGTGCTTCGATGGGCTTGGAGGCAATGGTCACAAGCGTAGGCTGTAATCCTGCGGCTTCAAGGTCGCTATCCGATACAACAGTCGCATGCACACCTGTACCTGCTATCTCATACATCACACTGCCCACTAGCTCTAGCGTCGCATCCCATGGTGTCTCATCGGTATCGAGCGCCACACGAAAGGCGACTGTAGCACTTTGCCCTTGCGTAATACTCTTATCTATACCTACCAAAAGTGCGCCTCCCTCCACAGAGTACTTCACAGCTTCTCCATCGACGCTGACACTTTGGGGTACGAGGTGTACGCCTTTGGGGAGAGTGTTTTTGAATTGCAAATTGGAGGCGGGTATCTCACCGTTGTTAGCTACTACAGAGCCTATCTCGATGCTCATATTGGTATCGAGTGGCGTAGTACTACTTTTGGTTTGCGTGATGGCGATTTCGGTGTTGTAGTCGCTAGCAAAAGTCAAGACAATAGGCTGATACCAATCCGAACGTGTCCCAAACTCAAAACGTGCACTTTTATCGCCGTTTTTGACCTTGCCACTTACGTCTAGCATCTTGATGTCGTAGCCAAGCGTATTGGTCACAAAGGGGGTACGCGTAGAGACCTCCTCTCCATAATAGGTAATTTTGGAGTTGAAAAAGTTGTCGTTTTTGGTCAGCGCATCGCCCAACAACTCCCCATTTATCTTGAGGTAGTCGCCACTGGCACCGCCATCCCCTTCGAGTGCGATGACTCCCAAATAAGTGTTGAATTTACCTGCTGTGGGCGATTCAAAGCCACTCGCCTCTATCTCTACAGAGGCAGGGATTTTGGCATAGCCGTCAAAGAGCGTGAGTGAACGAAAGGGCATGGTTTCGTTTTTGTACACCACGACGATACTCCACCCTGCAAATTTATCCTGCCCCTTATCAGCGAAAATATCTGCCACCCAATAGGTGCCATTCCCTTTTGCTTTGATGATTTGGGTCACATCTGCACTTGCGGTGTAGTAGCCCCCTTTTTGCATCGCATTGACGCTATCAGCGGTGATACTTTCATACGCATCAGCGCTTTTGAGTTTAATGTTTCCACGTTGTTGGTCATTGGCTTTGTCGGATCTAGCACCCCAATAGAGACGTGCATAGAGCACCTCTGAAGCATCCTTGAGTACCAAATCGGCGCTCGATGAAATGTAGGTCGTGTTATCTTCATCGGCATCGAGATAGACCATGTTGAGTTTATCATTGCTCATGGCATCGGTGAGTTTTTTGACCCCTTTTGCCTGCATAAGCGTGTTCCCAATAAGTGCGATATTACCGTTGGTGATGGTCTTGTAGCGCACCTCGAAATTTTTGATGACTTCTGCTTCTAGCATTGTGCTTAGCACTGCCCCTAGAAGGGCAATTCGTATACTTTTTTTCATCCCCATCTCCTTATCGATAGAGCGTAGCAGAACCACTCACTACGCATACGCTTCTGTTGCCATCGAGGTCGATGATTTTGACCACCGTGCCTGACGCTTCCTTGACGAGGGTATCGCCACTTTGGATTTGGGTGTAGCTCTCGCACGTTGCTACGCTCACTTGGGTACTTCCCCCCTCGAAATGCATCTTGTCACACCCCACAAAAAGGAGTGCGATACTCATCGCTAGGGCTATTGTCAATATCTTTTTCATCTGCTCTCCTAAAATGCGATGTTGGAATTTAACGGTGTCTCGATAATGAACCGCAACGTGCCATTGACCTCATCTAGCGTGATGTTGGCATCGCTAGTATCGGTAGGGGAAAAGGGATACGAGGTCACTGTCGTGATGTTTTGGTGGCTCACGAGGTCGCTATCGACGAACTTGGTCATGGTGCGTCCATCTGCACCGCTGTAGATGATACCCACACGCCCCCCTACGGCTTGTGACGTAGTGGTCATGAGTGCATCACTGGTAGAGGTGACGGTGCTAGGGTCTGCTACGACGGTGCTAGCTTTGACGCTGCTAGCGACGCTGATATTGATACGGTTGACACGGCTAGCATTGTTTTCGCTTTGCACGACCAAACTGTTTTTGACTTTGCCGTTAGCTTCACTCAACAGCGCTACATCCACAGCACGTGAGCCGTTGGTCGCATCGATGAGTCCCGAGGTATCGATGATGATTGTAGGTGTCGTCACATAGAGTCCACCCGTAGCAGTGATAATACCCGCAGAACCTGCCACACGTGAGGTCGTTTGCGCGGTCGTCGTAGCATTAGTCTCTATCGATAGCTCTACATACCCTTGTGCCGTTGAGCGGCTGTTGGCGTGCGTTGTGGCATTGACTGCGGCACGAATAGAGACATTGCCATCGATGGCGCGCGTCACATTGGCATCGACAATATCAGAGCCAATAGTAGTAAGCTTGATAGCTGTATCGCTTGCCAAGGCAGAGTTACGCACCTCGATAGTGTTGCGAATTGCGCCCGTAGCGCCAAACGTCGTCGTCACCGAACCTATCTTGGCATCTTCCCCACTACGGTTAAGCGTCGATACGCGGCTACCATCAGAGGTAGTCACCACTGTTGCGTTGGTCTCTGCGGTGAAGCGTGTAGTAGCATCGCTTGCCGCCGTGCCATTATCTTCGGTGCGTCCGTAGCCTATGGTGTAGAGACCACTTGCTTGTGTGGCGCTCTTGATATGAGACAATCGCATCGTATCGCTGCTACCTTGTACCGTGACATTGAAACTCTTGAACGCTTTTTTGCCCGTCGAGTCATCGGTCATAGTGACGGTAATCGTCACATCCTTATCGACACCTGCACGTGCCACACTACCGTTGGTATCGACCACGCTCGTATCGCTTGTGGTATAGCTGTAGGTGACACCGCCATACGAAGTGGTATTGAAATCGAGGTTACCGATGATGGCATCGCTGCTAGGATTATTGCCCACAATATCCTCTAGGCTCAATGCCGCTTTTGCCTCTGCCAGACGCTGTACATCGGTTGTGGGTGCGGCTTTGACCAGTACGCGCATCACTTGGCTCGCGGTTTGGGCATTGACTGTCACAGTTGCGTTGATATCGACATAGGTATCGACACTTGGACGTGTCACAGTACCATTGGCGGCGATGATACCGCTAGGGCTTGTCGAGAGCGCCACACTACCCCCCGAAGGCAAGGTAGGTAGCGTCAAATCTTTATAGATGACAGTGCTACTTTCGTTGGTGCCCTTCATCGACTCTAGCGTCACGAGACTGCTGTAGAGTGTCGCCAACGCCGCATCGGTGGTTGTATTAGCCAATACCGTCACAGGGAAGGTTTTGGTCAGCGTATAGCTACCTGCAGTGATAGTCGCTGTAAGCGTCACATTGGTATCGGTAGCTTGTTGCGTGACGACTCCTGCGTTGGAGATAACACCCACAGCTGAACTACTCCAGCTAACCGTCGCACCATTGAGTGTGGTAGGCAGTGTAATATCCCCTCGCACAGAGGCATCGGTATAGTTGGTGCCCAATCCTAGGGTCAAGGCTTGGAACGCTTGGGCGACTTTGGCTTTGTTGTTGTCTGTCATATCGCGGTAGTTGGGGATACCATCACCATCGCTATCGCCCGTCCCCTCTGTCGCATCGAGGATGCCGTTACCGTTGGCATCGGTATCTTTGTGATTGGGTGTGCCATCGCCATCGATATCGCCTGTGCCTTCATCGACATCATTGATAGTGTCGTTATCATCGTCGTAATCTACATAATCTTTTTTGCCGTCATTGTCCGTATCGAGGGTTTTGTCCTCATTGGCATCGGTGATACCGTTGCCATCACTGTCAGTCTCGTCTATGTCATTGACGGTGATGGTGAAAGTTTTGTCATAGGTCAGATTGGTGCTATCCTTGGTGCGTACGCAGACGCTGTGTGAAGCTTTTACCTCATAATTGATAGCACCCGCCGTCACAAGCGCACTACTGCTAATGGCATAGAGGCTATCATCTGTCCCGCCACACAAGCTATAGGTGAAGCTACTGCTATCACTGTCGGTGGTATTGAGTGTCCCTACGGTCGTACCTGTAGCGACATTCTCATTGATGGTGCTAGTGGAGAGCGTGATGTTGGTAGGGGTATTGCCTACGACATTGACCGTGAGGGTGAAGTTGTGCGGCGTGACATTGGTGCCGTCACTTACGGTGAGATTGATATCGTAGGTGCCTACTGAGGTCGGGGTGCCTTTGAGTATCGCGCTGGTGGCAATTTTACGTATTTTGCTATCGTGATTGTCGGCTACATAAAGGATACCTTGACTATTGACGGCAATACCCATAGGATTGTAAAACGATGCCGCAGTACCGTTGCCATCCGCATACCCCGAAGAGCCAGTACCCGCAATAGTTGTGACCACCCCTGCGGAGGTGATTTTACGTATTCTATGATCCCCTCGCGTCACTACGTATAAATTACTGTTACTGTCAAGCGCGATACCTTCTGGAGCACTCAACTTAGCTGCAGTACCTGTAGCATCCACATACCCTGAGGAGCTCCCTGCGAGAGTGGTGACTACCCCTGCAGCGGTAATTTTGCGAACACGATGATTACCCAAATCGGTGACAAAAATCGTCCCACTGGCATCTACAACAAGGTGGCGAGGTTGATAAAACTGTGCCGCTACGCCTGTACCGTCCGCAGTACCTTGTGAGCTCCCTGCGAGGGTCGTCACCACGCCTGCAGGTGTGATTTTTCGAATTCTGTTATTATACATGTCTGCGACATACACATTACCACTGTTGTCTACGGTCACACCCGTAGGACTAGAGAACTTAGCGGCACTCCCAGTACCATCCGCATACCCTGAGACGCCACTGCCCGCCAAAGTCGTCACCACTCCTGCAGGTGTGATTTTACGAATTCTGTGATTAGCCATGTCTGCTACATAGATGTTGCCACTGCTGTCTACGGTCACACCCATAGGATAGTTAAACTGTGCAGCGCTCCCACTCTCATCCGCATACCCCGCCGTGCCACTGCCCGCTAAGGTCGTCACAATTCCTAATGGAGTGATTTTACGGATGGCATGATTCCAAGTGTCCGCGACATAGATGTTGCCACTACTATCGATGGCAAGACCGTTTGGACTTTTTATCGTTGCAGTAGACGCATTACCGTCTAAAAATCCTCCCGTGGAGCTAACACCCACAAAACGCGAAACATATGCACTCAATATCTCAAGTCCCAATCCACTAGGCAGTGTCGTACCGCTTTTGACACTCCATGTGAGGGTATCGTTTTGTGGATCGGTCGCGGTCAAGGTATAGCTATAGCTACTGCCCACATTGACACTGGTCACAGGGGTACTCGTGACCGTAGGCTCTAGCTTTTTAACCGTGAGGGTGAAATTGTGCGCCGTTTCAGTGGTGCCGTCACTCACCGTGAGATTGACATCATAGGTGCCTGCTGTGGTAGGAGTACCAGAGAGTTTGGTGCTGTTGACAATTTTTCGGATTCTATGATTCTGTTGATCAGCGACGTATGTATTGCCACTACTGTCTATCGTTACACCCGTTGGATTACTAAACTGTGCAGCGGTACCTGTACCGTCGACAAATCCTTGGGTGCCACTCCCCGCTAGCGTGGTAACCACGCCTGCGGAGGTGATTTTGCGAATTTTATGAATATCTGTGTCTGCTACATAAACATTTCCGCTACTGTCTATAGCAACATCAGATGGGTTGGAAAACTGTGCAGCAGTACCTGTACCGTCGGCAGATCCTTGGGTGCCGCTTCCCGCTAGCGTGGTGACCACACCTGCAGAGGTGATTTTGCGAATTCTGTAATTGTCCCTATCGGCTACATAAAGAGTACCACTGCTATCGATAGCAATACCATGTGGATAGTTAAACTGTGCAGCAGTACCTGTACCGTCGGCATATCCATAGCTACTTCCAGCTAGGGTCGTCACCACACCTGCAGAGGTGATTTTGCGGATTCTATTATTTTCCTGATCGGCTACATAAACAGTGCCACTGCTATCTACGGCAACACCTGTTGGAGAAGCAAACTGTGCAGCGGTACCTGTGCCGTCGGCATATCCATAGCTACTTCCAGCTAGGGTCGTGACCTCACCTGCAGGAGTGATTTTGCGGATTCTATTATTTAGCTTATCGGCTACATAAACATTGCCACTGCTATCGACAGTAAGATCATTTGGATTATAAAACTGCGCAGCGCCACCTGTGCCGTCGACTGATCCACTGCTACTACCTCCTGCGAGCGTAGTGACCACACCTTCAGTTGTCATTTTTCTTATTCTATAATTAACTGTATCTGCTACATAAAGCATACCATTGCTGTCAATATCGATACCAGTAGGAGACTTAAATCTGGCTACAGTACCTGTGCCGTCGGCAAATTCAGCAGCTCCACTCCCCGCTAGGCTTGAAACCGTTACACCACTTGTGAGTGTCAACCCACTAGGCAGTGACGTGCCACTCTTGACACTCCATGTGAGCGCATCACCCTCTGCATCGGTCGCGGTCAAGGTGTAGCTGTAGCTACTGTTCACATCGACACTGGTGACCGCCGTACTGGTGACGGTGGGCGAGGCACCATAAAGAGCGCCACCCAATACTCCTACCAAAAGTAGACGCACTACTGATCCTCTAATCGCGTCCATAGTAGAGCCTCATGTGGATATGTCGTAGGGTTTGCATCTTCTCTCCTTTGTGTGCGAATCTTTTAGACACAATACAAAACCGCTGACGGAATGGTGACGGAAAAGCCCAGAAAAAGCCCGTTATAATGCGCACATGAAAATAGTTATGCAATCGATAAAACTTTTTGCGGTGATAGTGCTCTTTTGGACACAGCACCTGTTCGCGCAACCTCTTGACGTGACCAACGACCAAAGTCTCTACGACAATTTCACGCTTGGGTATCTGCTCGATGCCAACAGCTCTTTGACCATCGACGAGGTGGCACGTACCCCTTTTGCAAAGAGACATACCAACCGTTTTGCCCTTGGCTACCAAAAGGGCACCCTCTGGTTCGAACTCTCTATCCACAACCAAAGCGCATTTGAAGAGTTCATCCTCACCCTCAATGAACACTTCTACGAAAAAGCCAACCTCTATTACCACGAAAAGGGGGAGTGGCACCAAAAGCACCTAGGCTTTTTCACCCCTATTGCCGCACGAGAGATCAAAAATAGCAATCTCTCCTTTGCCCTCACACAGCCCAAGGGTACCACGCGCACCTACTACCTCGAACTCCAAGGCAAATACGCCTATTTTGGAGATATCGCACTCTACGAAAAGAGCTACTTCTACTACGACAAACACCTCGATAGCCACGCCTTTTTTATCTTTATGTTGGGCATTTTGACCCTTATCGTGCTTTCCAATCTCTTTTTGTATCTGCAAATTCGCGAAAAAATCTATCTCTATTATGTGGGTTACAGCTTTTTCAATTTTCTCTATCTTCTCAATATCAGCGGACTGCTTGTCTATGTGAATTTGCAGACGTACACCTACTCGTTGCAACTCTCTGCGGCATATATGGTCGCTTTTTTGATTCTTTTTTCCAGAGAGTATTTGCAAACACGCACCTCCTTCAAACTTGCACACACCCTCTTGGGCGGTATCGTCTACGCTTTTTTGGTGGTCGGGATTTTGGTCCTCTTTAGCTATACACCATGGAATAAAATTATCAACAACCTCTCTGGTCTAGCCAATGTTCTGCTCATTATCATCTCTCTAGTGCTCTATCGCAAAGGGCATATCCAGACCAAATACTACATCGCTTCGATTGTTGTTTTTTTCGCATTTGTGGTGCTCTTTACCGCGATGGTCACGGGACTTTTGCCTTACAACAACGTGACACGCTACGGTTTCATCGCAGGCTTGGGTGTCGAGGCAGTAGTCTTTTTGCTCATCCTTGCCAACCGTTACAACCGTATCAAAAAGGAGCATGAGAGCTACCTCGAAGCCCAAATAGCCGCACGCACCCATGATCTCCAAGAGGTCAATACTCGTCTAGCTACCCTCGTAGAGGAGCGCGAACTGCTTTTACGTGAGGTCTATCACCGTGTCAAAAACAACTTTCATATGATTTTGGGGATGTTTTGGTTCGAAAGCAAAAAAGAGCATGCCAACCAAGCGCAGTTCAATGAGCTTACCAACCGTATCAAAGCGATGTCGATGATACATGAACACCTCTATACCTCCCTAGACCTCACAAGTATCTCACTCAAGAGTTATCTCGAAAAAATCATCCACAACATTATTAGCGGCTACAAAATTTCCATCGCCATCCACTCTCACATCGAAGAGCACACTATCGATTTCGATCATGCGGTCTCGCTAGGCATCATCCTCAACGAAATCATCACCAATGCACTCAAACACAATCAACTCACGCCCCATTTCGCCCTTGACATTGAAATGACGCAAAAAAAAGAGCGTTTTTTCATCACCGTCAAAGACAACGGAGCAGGCTTCGACCCCACGCAAAACACCCAAAGTTTGGGACTAGCACTGGTAGAACAATTTTGCAAAAAGCTTCACAACAGCCACTACACCTTCTCCTTCGATAGAGGTACGACCTTTTTGTTGGAGTTTACAGCATGATGCACACCCTATGCAAAGAGTTGGCTGTTTTAATCGTAGAGGATGAGGCAATAAGCACACGCTATTTGGCGGATATTTTGCGCAGTTTGGGTTGTACGCATCTCTTTAGCGCGACTTCGATGGAGGGTGCAGTGGCACTTGCCAAACAACACAGGTTCGATTTGGTCTTTATGGATATCAACATCGAAGGTCCCCATGATGGTATTACATGCGCCAAAAGACTCAATCAGCTCTATTTTTTGCCTACCATTTTCACCACCGCGTATGGCGATTCACGCACTATTTCAGAAGCCAGCCAGACCAATATTTTTGCCTACCTGATCAAACCTTTTGAAGCCAACGATGTCGAGGCAACCCTGCGCATTGCACTCAAACATCTGCAAAAACACAAAGAACCCCCTCAAAACAGTCTCAGAAAAGAGGAGATTGCTTTGGGCGCAGGACAAACTTACTCACCCTCTACAATGACCTTTTGTATCCAAGATTACCCCATCGCTTTGACCCAAAAAGAGCTATCAATACTGCATCTCTTAGCAACAAACCTCAACAACAATATCTCCTACGAAACGCTCAAAACATTCGCATGGGAGAACCCTGAAATCGCTAACTCCACCATACGTGATACCGTCTCGCGACTCAAAAAGAAAGCACCAAAGTTACGTATTGAAACGATTATTGGTCTGGGGTATGTATTGGTTTGTCCATAGGTACGCAATGTAACAGATGGAGTCCTCTGCCACCACTGTCGTAGGTGTGTGATATTGCTTTACGTATCTAAACTGATATCATCAATATTTAAAGTGCTTAATGCCCATTCAAGTGCTAGTCTACGCTCAATAAAAACACCAATTTCAAAGTTTTCTAACTGTTTTTTATTATTCCATAATTCAGCATGCACCAATGAAGCATGTACATTGTAATAAATATCGAGCTGTTGAACAATTTCCTTTATTTCCCTTAGTTGAAAGTTCTTCCTAAAACTTTCTACTGATATCTCTTCTGGAATATTGTGAAACATCTCGTTGTAATCTGCACCAGTCCCAGGCCATTGAAGCTCTTCAACAATTTTTCCAATCCAACAATAAGTATAAAGCGTCATTAATTTCCAATCGGCTTTTCTCATAACTTTTTTGTCCAATTTAGATCTAAAAAAGTTTTTTTCATTTTCGCTCATATCATTCCATACACAATTCTCTTGAAGCCAAGCAGAATAAAAGTCTTGTCCTCCTTCATGAGCTAGTGCAAATATTGCATAATCAATTAAAATTCTATTTGCAATTTTATCCTTCGATTTACAAAATACATCTTCATCCAAAAGTGGTAAGCTTGGATGAATAGGAACTTCGTATTTTTTCAACACATTCAATGTTTTTTGTCTAATTTCATACATATTTACATACATGACAAATCATTATTTATGGAATTATTTATATCTTCCACCTTCGGAGCCTTCTATTTTAGTTTTTTTCACTATGATTTTCTATACTACGCTTTTTATCGTTTCTCTATAACAACTCATCAGCACCACTTAGAAAATTTTTCTCTTTCAACATATTTTTATTCCCAATGATTACAACCGACTCACTTCTACCATTATCTGCTACGAAATAACGAAGTACAGCAGTACTTTCCATATCTTTCAAGGCACTGCCAATAACATGAAAATCAAAAGGCATGGGTGAACTTTCTATTGTAGATACCCAATTTTTTATTTTGTCTTGAATTGTTTCGATATCCAATGTCGTAAAAATAACAATACTTCGTATCCAACTTAACATTAAGGGTAGAGGCTTTTTGTAGTCATAATTTGTTATATCTATAAGTGAAACTAATCTAGATAAATCGTTTTTTTTCGACTCATAATTTATGACTTTGAAATTTTTATATTCTTTATATTTATACAGCAACCCCTTATATGTGCGAATTCCATTTATCCTTTCATAATCACCCGCAATTAATAAAAATGTATTAGAAGAGAAATAGTTTGAAACCTGCTTTATATAGCTTAAAACTTCTTTATCAGGTTCCAAGCTGTTGTCATATTCTTCTTCTGTACGCAATACAATTTTAAATACACCAATCTCAGAAGGAAGGTCGTTAGTAAAATAAAACATTAGATTGTTACTACTATTCAACATATTTACTTCTTTATTTTTCACAAAATCATTAATTTTAAGCTCTAAAAATCTCTATTTCGAGAGCTTCCACGATGCGATAATGTTTGTCATTTGCAGTGATGAGCTTCATCCCATATTGCAGTGCTGTTGCTGCGATAAGAGCATCTGCCAACTCCATTGAATGACTCAAAAAATACTCTTCTACCAAAAAAAGTGCACGTGCTGATATCTCTTCACTCACATAAAGTGTTTTTACGCCCCACTGCTTGAAAATTTTTTGGAGCGTACGTAGCTCCTCTTTGTTTCGCATACCCTGCACGAGTTCCATATAGGTCACTGACGAAATGCAAAAAGTACCCATACCGTGAATGAGTTGATACGCTTTTGGATTACCTCTGAGATACCAAATCAAAACATCTGTATCGATGAGTTGCTCATAAAGCAAATGTTCTACCTTTTCGTAGCGCTCGAATCTCCTCATCGACCTCTTGCGGTTTATCTTTCCACATTCCAAACATCACATCCTCTTTATCCTCGTGACTGCTTTGGATGGGTAGCAATTTTGCCTTGGGCTTTCCTCGATAGGTAATCGTCACCTCTTCACCCCTGCCTAGTACCTCAAAAAGTTTATTGATATTAAAACGCAACTCTTTTGCCGTTGTCGTCATAATGCACCCTCCTTTTAGAGTTTATACTTGTAATTTATACTTTATCAACTTCATCTCTTATTAATAGCGCATATTTTCAAAACGCTTTTGTAATAGCTCTTTGTGGCTCTTGGAAATAGTACCCTTGTGAATAATCGATGCCTAATTTTTGCATCGTTTGAAAAATCTCTTCGTTTTCAACAAACTCAGCGATAGTTTTGATGCCCATCTGCTTAGCGAAGCTTACGATGGTAGAGACCACTACAAAAGAGGCTTTTTGGATATTGATATTTTTGATAAGTGAACCATCGATTTTGATGAAATCTGCTTGGAGCTTGATGAGATACTCAAAGTTGCTGTATCCGCTTCCAAAATCATCGATAGCTATCTTGCACCCTTTTGCTTTTGCCATCGAGATAAACGCTATCACCCCTTCATAATCCTTGATCGATTCAGACTCTACAAGTTCTAGTACTACGCGTTTGGCAATTTGAGGATTTTCATCCAGTTTTGTAAACAAAAATGCCCCCAATTGAGGGCTAGCTATATCTTCCATGGTGAGATTGATGGAAAATTCAAAATTGTTTTCCTTAAATACCTCAAAACTTTTTTCTATCATGATTTGCGTCAGCTTGAGATATTGTTTGGTCTGCTTGGCAATATTCAAAAAGAAAAAGGGACTTACCACCTTTCCATCCTGCTCGACAATGCGCACAAGTGCTTCATACTTTACAAATGCCAAATCATTGTTGCAGACAATAGGTTGAAAAAAGGGAACAACACGATTCTCTTCAATAGCCAATTTGAGTTTTCCTGCCCACAAAATATTGTTCTCATACTGTTTGTTCAGACTGTTGGCTTGGCTATAAACGACATAGGGTTTTTGCTCAATTTTTGAGAGTTTAAGTGCCATATCAGCACTCAAAAGTGCTTTTGAAACCTCTTCAAAAGAGATACCACAACTGAAATTGAGATTTATCTCTTTTGCATCTATGCTGATACTCTTTTTTTCCAACGTGCTTAGAAGCTGCGAAATCAACGTTATGATTTTTTCTTGCTCATAGGGCGCAATAAGAATAGCGAACTCATCTCCACCGTTTCGATAGAGTTTATGGCTGTAGGTGCATTGATTATTGAGTACATTTTGGAGGTGTGTGCTAAATGCCTGTAGTAATTTATCCCCAAAAGAGTGCCCGTAAAAATCATTAATTTGAGAAAATCTATCGATGTTGATAAGTATCAAACAAGGATGTGAACTCTCTTGCAAATCTCGATGGAGCTTCGTACGGTTGGGCAATCCCGTAAGGGTATCGATATTAATCAATTTTTCGATAGTTTTTTGGTCTTCTACTATCTTGGTAATGTCGTGTCGAATAGCAATAAATTCTTTAATATTTTGTGCTTCATCGAGTATGGGGACGATGGTGCTATCAATCCAATAGTCATGATATTTTCCTCTGTTTTGCAGCACACCTTTCCAAACTTTTTTGGATTGTATGGTTTGCCACAACTCTTGAAAAAGAGCTTTTGGCGTATCAGGATGTCGTAAAAAATTGTGATTTTTTCCAATAATCTCTTCGATTGTATATCCACTGATTAATGCAAGTTTTTCATTGGCATAGGTAATACGACCTGACAAATCGGATTTGGAGACAATATTGGACTCATCCATTGCCACCTTGTAGCCCTCAAGCAAAGAGAGCGTTTGGCTCAGTTCGATTTCTGTCTGTTTGAGCTGCGTAATATCTTGTACGGTACCTATGGATTTGACAGGATTGCCCTCGTGGTCGAAAAAACTCTCGCACTGCTCCTCTACATATTTTATGCGCCCATCTTGCATCAAAAGACGGTGCTGGATGTTGTATCGCTCTTTTGAGACCAATGAATTTGCATAAGCGCTATTGACCATCTCTCGATCTTCGGGATGAATAGCATTCAAAAAGTTTTCATACGAGGGTTGAAATTGGTGTGGGTCTAATTCAAACAATCGATAAATCTCTTCCGACCAATAGAGAGCATTTGCCACCAAATCAAGCTCCCAATTGCCCACATGTGCAAGAGCCTGTGCTGTTTTGAGTCGCTGTTCACTCTCGGATAAGGCGGCTACATCTATCTCGATGGTTTTCATGATTTCATCCCTGCTCAATAACGCGTATTGGTCGAAATACTGTAGGTTTGGAGGCGAAAGTGCGCGTCTCGATTGCGATTGTTAGCCGCTTTTTTCCACCAATAAATTGCCTTATCGATATCCTTGGAGACGACCTCGCCGTTTTCGTACATGAGTCCTAGAAAAAATTGCGACTCATCGTCGTTGAAGTGTGTTGCCAATCGCTCGAACACTTCGTGAGCACGACTCAAATCGGTATTGCTGTTATAGTTTTCGATAGCTTCCATCAGCTCATCGTACTGCGTGGCATCTAGCATCTACTCTATCTCCTTGAGAAAAACCTCTTGGGTTATTGCCTCTTTTTCACGCCCCGTTCGGCGTAAAAAGCTAATTTTTTGGCGCATCCACTCCATCATCAGCGCTTTGTACCCAAATATCGATGCGCGTTCAATCATATAATCGATAAGCTCCAGCGACATGACACCATTGCGTGCCGCAACATTGGCGGCGATAGCTTGCGCAAAGGGCGTAGGGAGATTTTTGATTTTGTCTAGCAACACTTCGGGATTTTGGGCTTGGATGGTTTTGTAGACGACGTGGTATTTGGGGGGAAGTTTCGCCGCGTCCAGAGGCACTGCAAAGAGGAAATCTTTGTAGGTAGAAAGGACATCGTTGTGCACATGCGGTGCTAGAGCATCGTAGGCCGTACACGCTTCATTGGAAAAAAGCGCACGTTGCATGGCGCAACTGCCCAAATGCATCGTCGCCAAATCGACAAGATTGCTACTGTTTTTTGCCTCTTTTATGGCGTATTCGAGGTAGTAACGCGCTTTGAAATTATCTCCTTTGAGGAGAAAGGTTTGGTATTTGTTGAAATGGCTGTTGCCGTTGATTTTCCAGATGTGTTTCTCTTTGGCACATCCGCTCCAAAAGAGCGCTATGAAGAGTGTGGTAGTAAAAAGGAGGAATTTTTTCATGGTAACTCCACCACTGCTTCAGGCGTAGAGCTTATCATGCCATCGACCTTGTCCATGAGCACGTCGGTTTTTTGGAGAGTGAACATCACATCGTTGGTCATCGTACCCATCTGACGGCTAATCGCATTGACCGCATTGACCGTCTCATCGAGCGATTTGAGCTTGGCTTGGGCATCACGCAACATCGCATTGACCATCGCCATCGAGGAGTTGTGCTCACCCAAAAGCTGTCTATCGGCGCGTGCGACCATGCCATGTTCGGGGTGGGCGATTTGGTCGGAGAGGCTATCGACCATCGCTTTGACCTCTAAAAGTGTCGCATCGATAGTATCGAGCGCTTGGAGTTTGGAGACTTTGTCAGTGATGATTTCAATATCAGCTAGCATATTGTTGATATTGCTGTCGGGTTTGGTCATACGGTTGATATTGGTCGCGATACCTTGCACCTCATCCAAGAGCGGTTGGACTTTGGCGATAAGCTCATTGATACCATCTTTGGTATAGACCTCACGGCGGCTGTTGGGTGCCAAAAGCTCCGAGGTGAGATTGGTAGTGGTGACCATGATTTTTGCCGAACCAATCAGCGGTTTGTCGAGGATGAAGACGCTATCTTCGTGAAGCCATCGACGCTCATGCTCAGGCACCTCGATATGCAGTACCACCTCGCCCTCATCGGTAAGTGTCAAGCGCACCACCGAACCAATCGCAAAGCCAGAGTAGACCACAGGCATACCCTCTGCCAAATCTGTCCCATCTCGCGCGATGAGTCGATAGGGGTATTTGGTCTCAAAGACCCCTTTTTTGTCGATGACATACCACGCAAAGAGTGTCAACAAAAGCGCAGTAGCGACGACGAAAACACCTACGGCGATTACCATTCTTCGATACGGCATACCTCATCCTTATAACGGTTTTTTATAGCTAGCAAATCGATAATACGCACACGCTCATGCGTAATTTCCAAACGTGCCATCGCAGAGAGGATAAACTCCACACTGCTCTCAAACGGCACGAATCCAAAGGGTCTATCGATAACAATCTCTCTATCGCTTAGCATACTTGCACGTGCTAATTGCGCATAAAATAGCTCTGCATGAGTGAGCTTGGTATGGTGCGAAGTCGCTTTGTGTCCTAGCTCCAATCGTGTCAACTGCTCTAGTGCTTTTTGCTGTGCTAAGCCATTGAACCAATACTCTTGATACTCCAACACCAACGCTACATTGGCTTGGACGTTGAGATTGGACAAGAAGGGCGCGTGCATCGAGATGGGCACCGTGTTGGGCTGTGCCATCACCTCGCGCAATCTCGCCTCACGCTTGGCATCACTGCGAAAAAGCTCTACACAAATCGTACTAATGATAGCACCTCGATGACGATGATAGCCACGAAAAGTTTCACCATCCCTTGCAAAACTGCAATAGGAATAGCGTTGTAGGTCATCATCGTTTTGTTGCCTCGATAGACAGGAATCGAGGAGAGCACATACCCAAAGAGCATGCTTTTGATTACCAGTGTCGCAATATCCACCAAGGTAATCGCCTCTGTAATGGTCATAATATAGGTGGTCATTCCCATTTTGAGGAAAAAGACCAAAACAATATACCCTGAAAAGAGCGCCACAAAGACAAAGAGACCCGACAACATCACCATCGAAATCATGCCGTTGAGCACGCGAGGCAAATAGAGATAGACAAAAGGATTTATCCCAAAATAATCGAGCGTCTTGGTCTCACCACTCACCTTCATCACTGCCATTTCAGTATTGATAGCCGCACCCGAACGCAGCGCCAACAAGAGAACCGTGATAAAAGGAGCCATCTCATCGAGGATGATTTGGACAATAAAATAGCCAATCTTGGCTGTCAAATTGAAGCTCATGGCGGTCGAAACCATGATACCCACCACCGCACTACCTACTATGACACTTAGCGTGATATAAAAGGGCAAAAGCTGTACTGACGTGTAGTAGACTTGGCGCACCAACACCCCTACCGTCGCATCGTTATAGCTCTTGGGCGAGAACATATGCGACAGTAGGGTAATGTCAAAAGCAAACGACTCTTTGAGGTTGCGCACTGTTTGCAGTGTCGATTCACCTATCGATGCGAACCAATCTCCCACTCTCTCTACCGTAGTTGCCATGCCCCTCTATCCCCCAAATGTGGCGAAATTATAGCTTTGACAAACTAAAAATGTGGCTACAATGCCGCATGCAAAAAGCTTTTTTCTCCTCATTTTGGACCCATTTTTTCGCTCTTGTAACCTTTGTGGTGTTGTTTTGGGGGTGTGCTTCACGTATGCCTCACACCGCGACCCTCTCCTCACAGCCCTTGGCACTCCAAAAAACGACCTTTGATGCGCTCGATACATGGCAAAGCGTCGATTACGCAGGGGCACGTCAAAGCTTTCAGGCAAGCTGTAGCACCAAAAACAGAGCCGCCTTTTTGGACGAAGCGTGTGCCAAAGTAAGCGATACGACGCTTGACAACAAAACCTTTTTCGAGAGCTACTTCGAACCACATCTGTGGGTCGATGAGAAACCTGTCCTCATCACAGGCTACTACGAGCCAGCACTTATCGGTCGACGTACGCGCGACGAAAACTACACCGTAGCCATTCGCGCCAAACCGCGCGACCTTATACGTGTAGACAAAAGCATCTACGGCTTTACCCATGCCATCGTCGATGCCAATTTCACCGTCATCCCCTATCCACCGCGCGAGGTGATACTCTCTACTCCCCCTAGAGATACGCCCGTGGCGTATGTCGCAGATGCAGTGGAGTACTTTTTTTTGCAGGTGCAGGGCTCTGGACGCATCGACCTCATCGATGAAAATCGCACTATTTTCGTAGGGTATGGAGAGAAAAACGGTCACAGCTACACCTCGATAGGCGCCTATCTCATCGCCAACGGCTGGATGCAAGAGCACAATATGAGCATGTCCGCCATTCAAGCGTGGGCGCAAGAGCACCCTACCCTCCTACCCCATGTACTCAATCACAACAAGAGCTTTCTTTTTATGCGCGAAAAAAATCAAGGCGCTACAGGCGCCCAAGGTGTACCGCTCACACCGTTGCATTCGTGTGCTGTCGATACGCGCTATATCCCCTTCGGTGTGCCCATCATGCTCTCGATGCCCCATCCCAAAGAGCGCACACCCTACACCCAAATCACCATCGCCCAAGACCGTGGTGCCGCCATCCTAGGAGAGCGCCGTATTGATTATTTTTGGGGCTTTGGACATGAAGCTGGCGCACTTGCAGGACGCACCAAAGCACAGGGTACTTTGTGGCTTTTGTTGCCCAAAACCCTCTCTCGATAACCTCTCTCATACTCGAACGACTACTTCCATGCGATGCTTATATAAAGCTTCCAAATCTCCCCTAAAACTCTCTTGTACAAAATAGAATTTGTTGTGATACTATTGTGATAAATGTGTAATTCACCTATGATTACAGCACACCGATAAGGGGGATGCAAGACAATGGTTGCTCTGTTTCGTACTTTTTTGCTTGGGTTGCTTTTGCTTGGATGTCAATCCGATACAAATTCGAAAGAAAAAATTATCATCTCATCCAATCCTTGGGTAGGCTTCACTCCTTTCTCCTATGCAGAGAAAAAAGGATGGCTAAAAGAGACTCCCTTTGAATTTGCATGGTCTATAGACCTAGGTGAAAACAAGCACCTCTTTGCACGAGGTTTTACACAAGGTTTTACTGCCACACAATTTGAAGCACTTCATATCAATCAACAAGGCAATCTCACCCCAGTATTTTTGATAGACAAATCCAATGGCGCAGATGCAATCTACTCCAATATATCACTTGCACAACTCTTGCAAGCCCCTCGTATCAAAGCCTATTTTGAAAATGACACACTCGATGAGGATTTTTTTGATGCATTTTTAGCCAAGCATCATTTAGAACGTAGTCGATTTGTTATTACGAGTATCGCACAAGATAAAATTACCAATCTCTCGCCTGAAAAAGAGCCTCAATTGCTTATTAGCTATGAGCCCTATGGCACAAAACTTGTTAAAAGAGGTTTTCAGCCCATCGAGTCAACTGCAACCATGAAGGAGTTCTTGGTTGTCGATGCACTCTTCATCAACGAAGCGCTTCTAAAAAGCCATACCAAAGATATAAAGCATCTTCATATGCTTTTTGAGCGTGCAAAGAAAAATCTTCTAGAGAATCCAAAAGAGTTTTATACAACGATACAAGCCTATTTGAATGGACAAACCTACGAAGAGTTCATGGCAAGCTTATCAAATATAGTTTGGCTTGAAAAAGCTGATGCACTCATTCTCAAAGATTTTGCAGCCAAAGAGCTCCCCACACGCCATATTCAATGATTCGTATCACCCAATTTTTAAATCTTTACAACATACTTTTGGTCGTATTGATAACTTTTATTGGCGTTACTATTTATGAAAACGACCGACAAAAATATATCGATTATCTCACCTCCAATGTCAATCAAACCACCTTCAGACTCGAAGGAATAGTCAAACAACGCTTCAATACCAAAACCACACATCAGCTTCAACAGCTTTTGGACAAATACGCAACCTCAGATATTGCCATTGAAAATATTATTCTTATCGATGATGCAACAGAAAACTTTTACTCCGCAAAACGTAGTGTCACTTTAGCAGATTTGCCTGTGCGCATTGCACCAATAAATACACTCTCCCCTTCTTCTATCGAGGAAAAAATTTATACCTACGATACGTTTGTCACTTATCTCAAAAACAACCAATCTCAAACGGTTCGCATCATTCTCCAGTTGAACAAAAAACAGCTTACACGTGCACCCATGCATTGGTTCGTTCACGATAATTGGAATCTCTATTTGTGGGTATTTATACTCACGATAGGTACATATTTTATTCTCTATCGACTCTTTTATTTACCACTTGTTCGTATCATTGCCTACGTTCAACACAATACAAATATTGAGAGTAGTTTTATGCTCAAAGAGTTTCGTCTACTCTATGAAGCTTTGAAATACAAAGACAAACGCATCTCCCAATACGAATCAGAACTCTTGTATAGCTTAACCGTAGATACTCTTACTCAACTGCCTAACCGCTACGCTTTTTTACATCAAGGGCATAGCGATACATTTGGTTGCGCCCTTATTGACATTGAAGGCTTTTCCAAAATCAACGATGTTTATGGACAAAAGATGGGAGATCTTTTGCTTCTCTCTTATGCACAATGGTTGCAAGCGCAATTAAAATCCCCCCATTCAATAGATATCTATAAATTTGCCTCGGATGAGTACCTTTTGGTCTTTACAAAAAATTACGATTTGCAAAAAGTCCAAAAAACACTTACTGAACTCATAGAATCAACCTCAGAAGCAGTTTTTACACTGCAAGATATAGAGATTGCATTGAACATTCATATTGGCTTCGCACGTACTTCAGAAACGACTCTTGAAGATGCTTCTATCGCTCTCAAAACGGCAAAAGAGAAAAAATCACCTTTAATTATTTACGACGAAGCCCACTTGGACAAGTCGATACAGCTACACAATATTGAAATATACAAACTCATAAGAGAGTCTGTACAAAAATCCTATGTCAAAACTTTTTTTCAACCCATCATATGCAATACAACTCAACAAATTTTAAAATATGAGGCATTAATTCGTATTCAAAAAGAGGAGAGACTCTATTTACCACATGAATTTCTCAACAATGCCAAGCATACAAAATACTACAGTGCACTCACACAAAGAGTTTTAGAACAGGTCATCGAGCGGCTCAAATATACTGATACTCCCATAAGTGTCAACCTCTCAATACAGGATATTTTAGACCCTTTGCTGACACTTTTTTTGGAAAAAAATATTACAAAAGAGATTACAAATAAATTGGTTTTTGAAATTTTAGAGAGTGAAGGCATTGAACAATACAATGAAGTCTCTGCATTTGTAGAACATTTCAAAGCTTATGGCATTCAATTCGCCATCGACGATTTTGGCAGTGGCTACTCAAATTTCAATCACTTGCTAAAACTTAACGTAGACATTCTTAAAATCGACGGTTCACTCATCCAAAATATCAATCGCAATCCTCAATCCAAAATTATTGTGAAAAATATCGTTCAATTTGCAAAAGAGCTTCATATGCAAACCATTGCAGAATTTGTTTCTGATGAAACCATCTTTGAAAGCGTCAAAGAGCTAGGAATTGATATGTCTCAAGGCTACTTTTTTGGCAAACCACAAGAGGGCTTTGCCTCGCTTTCTTAATACCTCTTACCACATTATGAACAGACATATACGCCCTACGAAAAATTAAGCCCCAAAGCTACAATTTCTCCATTGCAAGTAGCACACGGTTTTTTTCACAGCTTAGTCTGTTGTGAAAAATCATTTTTTCATTTACAAAAGAGGTAACAGTATGGAAGAGTACGTCTTAAGAGCAGACGATTTTTTGGTCTCTCAAACCAACGACAAAGGTATCATCCTCTTTGCCAACGACGATTTTTGTAAAGTCGCAGGCTACACCCTCGAAGAGCTTGTGGGCAAACCGCACAATGTCGTGCGCCATCCTGACATGCCCAAGGCTGCTTTCAAAGATTTGTGGAGCACCGTCAAAGAGGGCAAGGTCTGGACAGGCTATGTCAAAAACCGCACCAAAGCAGGTGGCTTTTATTGGGTCTACGCCACCGTATTTCCCTCCTACGACGAAAAGACAGGCGCCAAAACTTACCTCTCGTGCAGACGCAAACCTTCACCCGCTGAAATTGCCGACGCTGTAAATCTCTACAAAACCCTACGATAGGCACACCTCATGGAAAAAACACAAAAAAATCTTATCGTCGCTGCACTCTTTGGGGTGATGATTCTCTCCTTTTTCGTCACCTCTTCTGCCCTCGTGCACTCGCTTTTGGCGCTTATCGCCGCTGGTGTAGTCATGGTGCTTTTCAATCTTCGTGGACGTGTGCAAACTTCACTCGATGCCAAACGTCAGGAGCTTATTGAAGTGATGAAGTTCCAACGCAACCGCATCACACTCAATGAAGCTACCACAGACCAAACCGAAAAAAATTTCAATGAAATTATCAAAAGCTACCAAGCCGCAACGCTGGAAGACACCAAAGTCGCAGGGGAGATGGTACTCCTAGCCGACCGCGTTGCCAAAGGATTCTACGCTTCACGCATCTCTGCCGATAGCAAGACGCCACATGTGCATGTGCTACGCAACAGCCTCAATCAAATGCTCAATATCGCAGAAGCCAATCTCGATAACGCTATCTCGACACTCCAAAAGTTCGCCGATGGTAACTTCACCGCGCGAAGCACCATCAATGTCGAAGCGAAAATGGCAGAGCTTTTGGGCAATATCAACACGCTAGGTCAAGCCCTCGCCGATATGAAAACCCAAAACGATAACTCCAATGCGCGTATCGTAGAGGCATCTCAAACCCTCAACAAAACGGTGGAGCAAATCACCAACACCACCATCGTGGAGTTCAAAAACAGCATTGTCAAAATTGTCCATCGTATCCACGCCATTTCAGAGCGTGAAAATGAGATGGTGGTCAACCTCCAAGGTCTCGTACACAATGCCAATGACACCAAAATCATCCTCGAAACCATTGGGGAGATTGCAGAGCAAACCAATCTGCTCGCACTCAATGCCGCTATCGAAGCGGCGCGTGCAGGAGATCATGGTAGAGGCTTTGCCGTCGTAGCAGACGAAGTGCGCAAACTCGCAGAACGCACCCAAAAGAGCCTAGCAGAGACCGCAGCTACGACCAATATCCTCATCCAAGCTATCACTGAAAGCTCTGAAGCACTCAACACCAATGCCCGCGAAGTCAACGACATCTCCGATGATGTGACACGTGTCAGCTCCAAAATGGATGAAATCATCGCAACCCTCAAAGAGCTTACGCACTAAAAATAGTGCTCAAGGGTCGAGAGCCACAAGCTATTTTTGTGGCTCTTACTGCCCAAAACCCTTTCCCCTAGCCTTCAAATCTTTACGTAACAAGGTAACATTTCTGCAACACTTTTGGTGTTTTTGTCTCATTTTTAGATAAATAGAACGCTCTTTTGGTTAATATGGTCAATATTTTTGAGGAGCACTTATGCGATTGCTTTTTTTGTTAAGTTTTGTTTCCACAATGCTCTTTGGGCTCACCTCTGACGATGAACTGAAACTCGCCATTATTGGCAAAGTTGCCAAATTTATCACATGGGAAAAGGAGCGTGAGTACTTCACGGTCACCTTTTTCAACAATCCATTTGGCAAGCTCCCTCACGAAATGTACGAAGGCAAAGAGATACAATCCAAGCCCGTACGCATCTATACTATTGACAATGTCGATGCACTCGTACCCACACATGTGCTCTACATTGGCAAAGCTACCCAAGAAGAGCTTGCAGCCCTTACGCGCAAAGCACAAGAACACAACATCCTAACCATCAGTGATATTCGTGGCTTTGCTGAGCAGGATGGAATCGTTCAGCTCTTTATAGCAACACAAAAAATTCGCCTCAAAATCAATATCGACAACGCCAAAAACACAGGCATCCAAATCAAATCTTCGCTACTCAATATAGTAAGCGTCGTGCGCAAGGACTCTTAATGCGACTCTCACTATCTCTTTTTGCACTTCTCACATTGGGGAGTTTGACGTGGGGCGACGATACGCTCTTGGAGAGCTCTCTCGAAGAGCTTTTGGATATGTCCACGGAACTCAAAGCCGAAGTTGGCTCACGTAGCGGTGCACAAAACTTCCTCACCTCAAGAGCTCCCGTCGATATTATCACGCAAGAGCAGATTCGCCAAAGTGGACATCTAACACTTAGCAATGTGCTACGCTATGCAGTCGCTGGATTCAACGCACCCAACACTTCAGTAGCCGATGGGAGTGACCATATACGTGCTTTTACTCTACGTGGTATGAGCCCTGACCAAGTCCTAGTACTTATCGATGGCAAACGTCTACACACTTCATCCTTACTGCACGTCAACGGAACCATAGGTCGAGGGGCAAGTGGTGTCGATTTGGAGACAATTCCTCTGAGTGCCATCGAACGTATCGAGATTTTACGTGACGGTGCCGCCGCTCAATACGGCTCTGATGCTATTTCAGGCGTAATCAACATCATCCTCAAAGGATACGCAAATCCTAACAGTGCCTCACTGCACACAGGCATACGCACACGTGGCGATGGCAAAGAGGTGATGGCAGATGGATTTTATTCACACGCGCTACCTTATGAGGGGTTTGTCAATCTCACACTCCAAGCCTTGGCTCAAGAGCAAACCCAACGCGCAGGGCTCGACTCTGCAACCACGCCTCCACGTGTAACTACCCATGCAGGTTTACCTGACGTAGGTGCGGTGATGACCACTCTTAATCTACAACTGCCCCAATCACAAAGCTTGACCTATTACGCCAATGCCATAGCCTCCTATCGCTCTAGCAGTGCGAGTGCCTTTTATCGCGCTGACAACAACCTAAGTCTCCTCTTCGAGGATGGTTTTTTGCCCCTCATTCACGCAAGCATAATCGATTTTTCTACTACCGTGGGAGTACGAGGAGAGACGCCAGAAGGTTATCTGTGGGATATTAGCAATGTCATAGGCTATAACACCCTACACTATAACTCTACCAATACCATGAATTATGACCTCAACACAACATCCCCAAAAAGCTTCTATCTAGGGGCTTTAGGCTTTTTGCAAAACACCCTCAATGCTGACCTGAAAAAAGAGTTCGGTACGCTAGACACAGCGCTAGGTGCTGAATATCGATGGGAAAATTACACCATTGGTGCAGGCGATAGCGCCTCCTATACGGGCAGTGGAGCGCAAGGATTTGCAGGGTATCGCGCTGAGAATGCTACGAGTCAAAATCGCCACAGCATTGCACTCTACAGCGATCTCATCGCACAGCTCACAGAAAAACTCAGCCTCGAAGGTGCTCTGCGCTACGAATACTTCACCGATTTTGGCTCCACGCTCAATGCCAAACTCTCAAGTAGCATACAACCTATCGATGGCATGACACTACGCGCCTCCGCAAGTAATGGCTTTCGCGCCCCCTCATTGTCACAATCGAGCTACTCCCATACCTCCACTTTTGGCGGTGCAGTCCAAGGCACTTTCACCCCATCACACGCTGTAGCCCAATCACTCGGTGCTGTTGCATTGCGTCCTGAAAACTCCCTTCATGCTACATTGGGCAGTGTGTATCAATTCTCCGGTGAGCTCTCACTCATGGCAGACTATTTTTATACCTACGTTGCAGATCGCATTATGCTCTCCAATGAGCTTGGCGCCACCACAGCAGAGCAAAACAGCACTTTTGCTACCTATGGCGTCTCCAAAGCGCGCTTTTTCACCAATGCCGTCGATACCCAAACACAAGGGGTCGATATCAAGCTCGATTTCATGCGCAAACTCGACCAAAATGCTTTGTGGGGTATTGCAGTGTGGTATCACTACAATAACAACAGTGTCGTTGCCTTCAATGGTGCCAATTTCAATCGTACCAACTCCTTTGAGCAAATCGACCGCATCGAAAACGGTCAACCCAAACACCACCTCAAAGCGACCCACCGCTACAACCTCAGTGCATGGCAAACCACCCTACATCTCAACGCTTACAGTAGCTATGCGCAGGTCATCAATGATGTACAATACACATTTGCGCCCTCATGGACAGCAGATATGGCAATCGCCTATACACTCTCATCTCAACTCAAACTTACCCTTGGCGGAGAGAATATTTTTGATAGCTATCCTAGCAAATGGAGTGTCGATAGCATCAATCGCTACTACGGTGCCAACGCTATCAAACCCTATTCGCGCTACTCGCCGTTTGGGTACAGCGGGGCATACTACTATCTACGCGCACTTTGGGAACTGTAGATGGCTGCATTTCGTTCGATTAGACTCAAGCTTGTACTACTACTGAGTCTCAGTGCACTGCTAGCTATCGTGCTCTCTTCGATGGCACTCTTTGCCTACAGATGACGATACGCTCGATGATGAAGAGCTTACTGCTCTTGAGGGTCACCCTCACGCATAAACGTACGATTTTTCTCCTGCGCCTCAATGAGTGCATACTCTTGAGCGCTCAAAGAGCGATACCCTCTAGGATAGTGCCAGCCGTACCCCCATCGATAGGGCGTAGGCCAATAGGGGTGACCTCCGATACGCACGGCAATATGCATGAGAGAGCCAAGCGTACGAAATCCTGCACGGTGCATACACGCCCTTAGTGCATGGTCGGCATCGATACGCTCTTGTCGCGTGCCCCCTTTCCAGTAGGCATAGTCATGCGCGACGCAACAGTGTCGCCACGCCTTTTTGTGTTTGCGCGTACCATCCCAAAAGAGACTACACCCATCGGTATTGAAGGGTTTGAGACGCTCTACAGCAGGATGGGGTTTGAAAAAATCTCTCCAACTCATGAATTAAAATCGCTCCTTGTAGGTTCTTCTTTGGCTACGACGATAGCCTTTTGGCGCTCTTTGCGCGCGGTATCTTTCTCGACGAAGATTTTTTGGCGTGTTACAGGGTCCATCTCGGTGTAGTACATCACACTGCTGTAGGTTCCAGGGGTGGGGGTGAAGACCTGCGCTTGTTCAGGGTTCATATGTAGCTCATCGTGCGTGAAGCGTTTGAGCTCGTGCATATCGCCCTCAGTACACCCAGGGTGCGCCGCGATGAGATAGTAGGTCAAAAACTGCGCCTTGCCCTCCTCGCGGTTGAGCTGGTCGTACATTTTTTTGAAATCGATGAGCGTCTGCTTACCAGGTTTGCCCATGAGGTCTAGGACGTGTTGTTGCGTATGTTCTGGCGCGACCTTCATCTGCCCTGAGATGTGATGACGCACTAGCTCTTTGAGGTAGCTGTAGCCGTGTTGGGTATCACTAGCGATAAGGTCGTAGCGTATGCCACTGGCGACAAACGCCTTGCGCACCCCCTTTGCCGCGCGTACACGTCGAAGCATCTCGATAGCTTTGGCGTGGTTGGGGCGCATCGATTTGCACAGATGGCGCGAATCGACACAACGCTGATGGTCACAGGTGCCATGCGCCAATTTTTTGTCGCACTCGTAGTCGTACATATTGGCGGTGGGACCCCCAAGGTCAGAGATGATGCCCTTGTAATCTTTGTAAGCGGTGAAGGCTTCGGCCTCCTCGACAATATTATCGATGCTACGCGCACGGATGGTGCGCCCTTGATGTACCCCAATTGCACAAAAATTACACTCACCCCAGCACCCGTGATGGGTCATTATCGAAAATTTGATGGTTTCGAGTGCGCGTACTTTGCCTTGGGGTACGTGATAAGGATGAAGCTCTCGCGTGTAGGGCAGACGCGCCATCGCGTCCATCTCCTCGCTGGTGAGATAGGGTGCAGGCGGGTTTTGGATGGCGTAGCGTCCGTCCACCTCTTGGCAGAGTCCACGCGCACTGATGGGGTCATTGTGGTCGTAGAAGCTATCGAAGAGGTCGATGTAGCGCTCTTTGTTGGCTAGACACTCGGCGTGGCTAGGTAGCACGATATACTCAGTCACAGGCTCCTTGGCGATGTAGCACAGTCCACGTATAGCCGTAACGCTCTCCCCACGTGAAAGTGCCTGCGCCAACGCTTTTAGCGCATGCTCTGCCATACCGTAGAGCAGATAGTCCGCCTTACTGTCAAACAATATGGGTTTGCGCAGTTTGTTGGTCCAATAATCATAGTGCGTCACACGGCGCAACGATGCCTCGATACCGCCTAGGACGATGGGTGCGGTGGCTTTGAAAGTACGGCGAATGAGATTGGTATAGACCAACACCGCACGATCGGGTCGGCGCGTGTTTTTGCCCCCAGGGGTGTAGTCGTCGCTGTTGCGGAACTTCTTGGTGGCGGTGTAGTTGGCGACCATCGAATCGATAGAGCCACCGCTCACACCCCAAAAGAGTCGCGGCTCTCCCAATCGTGCGATGTCACTGCTATCGTCGATACTAGGCTGTCCGATGATACCCACGGTGTAGCCCCACGACTCTAGCATGCGCCCCACGACCGCCACACCAATGAAGGGCGAATCGATATAGGCATCCCCTGAGACCAGTATCATATCGAGCCTATCGATGCCACGTCTGCGCATCTCGTCGGGGGTCGTAATCAAAAAATCTTTTGGAGTGAAGCTGTGCAAAGGAGAGCCTATTTTTGGGCGTATTATAGCGACAGGAGGCTTGTTCGCCTAGAGATAAAAAGTGGAAGTGGGGTTTCAACCCCGCTTTAAATATTCACTGCGAGGCTGAAGCCTCACTTCCATAAAAACCAAAACCCTTAAGCCTTGCCAAATCCCCACTGCCCTACACTGTCGCATGCAAACGCCCATCGAATTAGGATTTTGGACACTGTTACCTCCTGTGGTGGGTGTCACCCTCGCTTTTATTACCCGCAAAGTCTTTTTCTCTCTTCTAATCGCAACACTTTTGGGACTCTTCCTCATTCATCATGGTGATATTTGGGGCACACTCGAGGGGTTTGGTCTACTCATCCTCAAGCTCTTTGCCAAGGCATGGGTCATCTACACCCTCCTTTTTGCACTCTTGGTGGGAGGTATCATCCGATTGCTCGAAGCCAGTGGCGCGGTGCGAGGGTTTGTGCATCTGCTCACCCAAGAGCGTTCATGGGTCGCTTCACGCAAAAGCGCCCTCTTTTTGGGCTATTTCGCTAGCTTTTTTTTCTTCGTCGAGTCCTCTATCGCTTCACTTTTGGTCGCCACCATCACCAAGCCCTTCGCCTATACCTACCGTATCACCCGAGAAAAAATCGCCTACCTCTGCGACACCGCATCTGCGCCCGTATGCAGTCTCGTCGCACTCAACGGCTGGGGTGCACTGATATTGGGCATCATCACCGCCACACTCGAATCCATCGATACACCCCAAGCGCCTATCGCACTGCTCTTGTCCTCCTTGGCTTTTAATTTTTATGCGATTGTGGCGCTACTTTTTTTGGGCTACATCATCCTACGTGACCGCGATTTTGCCACCATGCAAACGACACAGACCCTCTACGAAGCCCCCACCCTCTCCACCTACAGCACGACACCTAGCGCACTGTACTTTTTCCTCCCTCTTGCCACGATGGTAGGTACGCTCTTGGGGATGCTCCTATGGACGGGCGATGGGTCGATGTTGCACGGCAGTGGAAGCCTCTCTGTGCTTGTCGCGGTCTCTGGGACGCTTGGGCTTATGGCGATACTCTACATCTCCCAAAAGCTTTTGAGCATAAGAGAGTGGGTAAAAGAGACTGCTTTAGGAGTGCGCGATATGGTGGGAATTGTGCTTATTCTCGTAGGGGCATTTTTGCTCTCCGATACCCTCTCGACCTTGGGAACAGCGCGCTTTTTAGGCGAAATTTTTACCGCATCGATACCTCTTTTTGCGGTGCCCGCACTTCTTTTTGTATTGGCAAGCGTCATTGCTTTTGCCACAGGTACGAGCTGGGGCACCTTCGCCATTATGATACCTATTGCGATGTACAGCATCACACCTGAGAGTTTGCCCTATGGATTGGTCATCGGAGCGGTCATTTCAGGGGGCGTTTTTGGCGACCACGCATCACCCATCTCTGACACGACCATCATCGCATCGATGGCGAGCCAATGTCCCCCTATGAACCATGTCAAAACACAGCTACCTTATGCACTCACAAGTGCATTTATCGCGCTTGGGTTTTTCCTCGTTGCAGGCCTTCTAAGTGCCTATTTGTGAGCTACCATAACTTCTTTACAATTTTGTTACGAGAGCGTTTATTTAGGAAACATTTAGGGTAAGAGTCGCTATGATTAGGCCAAAATTTGCATCTCAAAGAGGGAAGAATGGTTAGCAAGATTGAGGCATTAGGATTAAAAAATATAGGTAAAATTTTCCACAATCTCAGCTATGATGAACTCATTGAACATGAACTCAAAAACGGCGAGTGTCGTATGACATCGACGGGGGCTACCACCGTCGATACAGGCATCTTCACAGGTCGTAGCCCCAAAGACAAATTCTTTGTCAACCAAGAGCCTTCCAACAAATATATCGCATGGGGCAATGTCAACCATAAAGTCCCCCTAGAGGTTTTCGACGAGCTTTTCATCCTTGCCAAAGAGCAACTCTCTGGCAAAGATATCTATATCACTGATGTCTTTGCAGGTGCGAGCGCCGCATCACGTCGTAGCGTGCGCTTCGTCTCTGAAATCGCATGGCAATCACACTTCGTCAAAAATATGTTCATTCGTCCCAAAGCAGAAGAGCTTGTCAATTTCGCCCCCGATTTTACTGTATTCAATGCCTGCAAAAGTGTCGATGAGCGCTGGAAAGAGCATGGTTTGCATTCAGAAGTCTTTGTTATTTTCAATATCGAAGAGCGTATCGCTATCATCGGTGGTACATGGTACGGCGGCGAGATGAAAAAAGGCATCTTCTCGATGATGAACTATTGGCTCCCACTCGAGGGCAAAATGGCGATGCATTGTAGTGCCAACGTAGGTAAAGAGGGTGACACAGCGCTCTTTTTTGGTCTGAGTGGTACGGGTAAAACGACCCTCTCTACAGACCCCCATCGATTGCTTATCGGTGATGATGAGCACGGTTGGGATGACCACGGAATTTTCAATTTCGAGGGTGGATGCTACGCCAAAGTCATCGACCTCTCTCACGACAATGAGCCTGAAATTTATGATGCAATTCGTCGTGGTGCACTCCTAGAAAACGTCGTCCTCGATGACAAAGGCAATGTCCAATTCAAAGACAAATCCAAAACCGAAAACACCCGCGTCTCCTACCCTATCGAGCATATCCCCAATCACGTCCCAAGCCTCCAAGCAGGTCACCCTACCAATATTATCTTCCTCACGGCAGATGCCTTTGGCGTACTACCTCCTGTAAGTAAACTCGACAATGAACAAGCAATGTACTATTTCCTCAGTGGCTACACTGCAAAAGTAGCAGGTACTGAACGCGGTGTGACCGAGCCTACGGCGACTTTTAGTGCTTGTTTTGGTGAGGCATTTTTGCCATTGCATCCTACTGTTTATGCCAAACTCTTGGGTCAAAAAATGAAAGAACACGCGGTCAATGTCTACCTCGTCAATACAGGCTGGACAGGTGGTCCTTATGGTGTGGGCAAACGCATGAGCATCAAGGATACACGTGCATGTATCAATGCCATTTTGGATGGCTCTATTCTCAAAAGTAGCTTCCGAAAAACCAAAACGTTCCGCTTGAGCGTCCCCGAAACGCTTGGCGATATCAACCCTAAAGTCCTCTTCCCACGTGACGCATGGGCAAATCCAGCAGATTTTGACAAAGCACGTGACAAATTGGCGCAGATGTTTATCGATAATTTCCACAAATACCAAGATGCGTCGCACGAATTTGACTTCTCCGCTGCTGGTCCAAAAATAGAAAACTAATGCTCAAACATCTCCTGCTTCTACTCTACTAGGAGTAATGGCGGCAGTTTTTATGGTATCGATGCCAAAAAAACGCCTACAATCCCCCACGAATAGGCTAAAATAGCCCTTTAGCATTGAGGAGTGTAGGTGTCGCGAAATCTTGTTCTAATTACTATTTTTATTCTTTTTAGTGCAGCGACACTCTATATAGCGCATCTTTTCAAAGCCTCTCAGCACCTCCTACACACCCAAAAGCTCTATGAGCAGATGGCGTACACCATCACCAATGAGGTAGACACCCTCATCATGGAGAAGAAAAACGCCACCCTTACCATCGCCATGAGTGTCGCGCAAAACCCAAAAATTCTCTCTTTTCTCGAATCCAAGACACCTGACAAGCAGTTTTTTGTCAATTTCAGCGCCAAACTGCGCAAAGAGAGCGATTTCAAAAACGTTTGGTTTCAATTGGTCGATGCCAAAGGCATCTCTCTCATGCGTAGCTGGACGACCCTCCAAGGGGTAGATTTGACTCACATTCGCTTTGATGTTGCAAGTATGCTAGACAATCCTCGCATCATGACGACCATCAGTGTGGGTGAGTTTGATATGACCTTCAAAGCGATGGTGCCGCTACACAACAACGAGGGAAAATTTGTCGGCTTCTTGGAGGCGATTACGCACTTCAACTCCATCGCCAAAAAGCTCAAAACCAAAGGTATCGCTACGATTGTCGCGGTCAATCCCACCTATAAAGAGCTCATCAAATACCCCTTCACAGGGCATTTTATCGGTGATTACTACATCGCCAATTTCGATGTCGATGCCAAAACCCAAGAGTTCGTCACTGCACACGGCGTCGATACATTTATCAAAGTGCAAACCAACTACCACGTACAATCCACCATCGGTCAGCTTGTCGTAAACTATCCTCTTTTCACCATCGAGCGCAAACCTATGGCGAATGTGATGCTCTTTTATCCTATCGAAAACCTCTCCTCCCAAAACCCCTACACACTCAATCTCTCTATCAATTTGGGTGCATTTATTGTCATCATTACGCTGGGATTTATCCTCTCGTGGTTTACAAAATCAAATAAAATCAAAGCCATTTCACCCCCAAAAACACATCGCATTGTGCTGATTTTGGCACTCCTTTTTCTCTTTTTGTCTACGCTCTATTATGGACTGTTGTGGTACTACTTCCAAGCCAAAGAGCGTGAATACCTCATGGTTCACGAACGCAATCTCTACAAAGACTACACCATCATCTACGAGAAGTATCGCACCATAGCCAATACACTCTTTTTTACGATGGTCAATACACCGCAGGTACACGCCCTTATGGACGAGGCAAGCGACCCTCTGCAAAAAAAACATGCCCGCCAAAAGTTACACGACGCGCTTTTAAAAACCTACGACTACTTCGCGACACATAACTTGCGACAGCTCCATTTTCAGTTACCCAACAACGAAAGCTTTTTGCGCTTCCATCGACCCAACCGTTTTGGCGATAATCTCACGGGCGTTCGTAACACTATCGAGTACGTCAATGCACAACTCAAACCTATCGATGGGTTTGAAGAGGGGCGCATCTACAACGGCTTTCGCTACGTTTGGCCACTTATTACAACCAATGCCAACGAAGAGAAAAAACATCTAGGAAGCGTCGAAATCTCCTACAGTGTTTTGGCGTTTTTGGAGGATTTTGCACTCAGCCATCGCACCAAATCGACCTTCCTCATCGACCAAACCACCGTCGACAGCAAGGTCTTCGTCGATGAGCAGTCCAACTACATGCCCAGTCCCTTCAAGGGCTTCTATTACGAAAAAAGTATCAACGAAGCACTCGCGCATAATCACCAATTTTTTGACATCGCACAAATCGATGCACAACAAGGTGATGAGCTATGGCTCTTGGTCAATCAAAATCGTATTACCACGATTGTCTCTGCTGACAGACGCACTTTGACCACCTTTTTGCCTATCGTCAATCCCGTCACCAAGGTAGCCGTAGCCGCAATCGCTCTACAAACCAACGATACGATTCTCTTCGACCAATACCGTGCTTTTGTCACCTTTTTTATCTTAGGCGTCTTGATTATTGGGCTACTTTTGCTCTTTATCTATTATGAGATGTACCTCAAACTCGTCTACATGACCCTCTCCAACAAGACCCAACAAATCATCGATGGGCAAAATGCTATTGTGCTTATCTCGGATGGAGAGCGCATCGTCGATGCCAATCGCAAGCTATTAGAGTACTTCGGGACACCTACACTCGATACTTTTATCGCACATTATGGATGTATCAGTCGCACCTTCATCCCTCAAAAAGGGTACTTTTGGGTCTCGACACCTATCGAGCCGTGGACGCAAACCATACTCCACATGGAGGACAAAGAGCGCATCGTCCTCATCGCCAATCATCTCGGAGAAAAACACTCTTTTAGTGTCAATATCAACACTTTTGGCTCCAATTTCATCGTCACACTGACCGATATTAGTCAAACCGTCCATGAGCAGTTTAGCCTCTCTCATCGCGCCACACACGACACACTCACAGGTGCATACAACCGTGAATATTTCCACCAACACAGCCAAGAGTTTATCCATTTTGCCTACGCCAACAACGCCTATGCCAGCTTGACCATCTTCGATATTGACCACTTCAAACCTATCAACGATACCTTTGGGCACAATCGAGGGGACGTTATTTTGCAGGAGTTGGTACTGCTCATCCAAAGCCTACTCGACCCGCAAAAAGATATGTTGGTACGTTGGGGTGGCGAGGAGTTTTTGTTGCTCTCCTATATCGCTTCGCCCGATGTGGTCAGCCAAAAATCACACATGCTGCGCAATCTCATTGAGTCGCACCATTTCGAGGAGGTCGGACGTGTCACGTGCAGTTTCGGGGTGGCATTGTGTCAACGCGATGAGGCTATTTTGAGCACTATCGAACGCGCTGACAAAGCACTCTATCGAGCCAAAGAGGGTGGCAGAAACCGCCTCGAAGAGGCGATGTAAAAAGAGAGTAACGCAGAGTTATTTTAGGGCAATCAAACCTAATCATCATTAGTTCAAGCTTTTATATTGAATGCTGACACGCTCATAGTGTAACCCTTCTGTATCCTTTTGTCCGCTTTTACATCACTTTTATTTATGTTGCGTTAGGATGTGCCACTTCATGAGGAGTCGTTCGATGCAATCTTCGCTACTTCTTGCCTCTGCGAGCGTCGCCCTCATTGCGATTGGCGTACCGCTCTTACTTCATCTGACCAAATTTCTAGGACCCAAACCCACCCACTCCACCGCCAAAGACGCCCCCTACGAGAGCGGTATCACTCACCTCGTAGGCGATGCCAATGAGCGCTTCAGTGTCAAATACTATCTGGTCGCCATCATCTTCGTCCTCTTCGATATCGAGGTGGTTTTCATGCTACCGTGGGCGGTCAATCTACGCGAGCTTGGACTCTTTGGGATTATGGAGATGTTCACCTTCGTGGGACTCTTGGTCGCTGGACTGCTCTATGTCTATCGTAAGGGGGCGTTACGATGGAGCTAGAACGTCCCATCATCGAAGAGAGCATCGACAATGTCATCGTGACACGCCTAGACTCGGCGGTCAATTGGGCTAGAGAGTCGTCGCTGTGGCCTATGGTCTTTGGGACGGCGTGTTGTGCTATCGAGTTTATGGCAACTACCGCAAGCAAATATGACCTCTCACGCTTCGGGGCGGAGGTGATTCGCTTCTCCCCACGTCAAGCGGATCTGCTCATCGTAGCAGGTACCATCTCCTACAAACAAGCCCCCATTTTGCGCCAAATCTACGCTCAAATGCCCTCCCCCAAATGGGTCATCAGCATGGGTGCGTGTGCGTGTAGTGGGGGATTTTATGACAACTACGCCACCGTGCAGGGTATCGATACGCTTATCCCTGTCGATTTTTATGTGGCGGGGTGTCCACCTCGACCTGAGGCACTTTTGGACGCGATTGTGGCACTGCAACACTCTATCACGCACCCCAACGCCTCCAAGGGTTTGGCTATGACCTGTTGCGATGATGGCGTGTGCAAACCCTGCACTATAGGAGCCGTGCATGGCTGAAGCACTGCTACTGCACGCGCACAAAATCGACCATACGACACGCGCCACTTTTGCACCACAGCACCTCATCGAGGTACTCACCTATCTCAAAAAAACCCTCCATTTTGACCAGCTCCTCGATGTGACCGCCATCGATGAGAAGCCTATGAAGATGGTCTATATTTTGCGAAGCCATGACTTCATCGATAGCTATATTCTCACGACTAGCCTCGATGAGACGCACACCATCGATAGCGCAACGTCGCTTTTTGAGAGTGCCCATTGGCTAGAACGTGAGACCTACGACCAGTATGGCGTGCACTTCGTAGGGCACCCCAACCTCACGCGCATCCTCAATCACGAAGGTTTTGTAGGGCACCCCCTGCGCAAAGATTACCCTATCGCCCAAGGGCAGATGTGCCATGAGACGCTCGACCTACTCCCACAGCTCCAAGCGCGATTGGAGTCCAAGGGGATTTTGACCCGTCAAAGTGATGGCACCTACAGCAGTGGCAGTCGCGATATTATGTACCTCAATCTAGGTCCCTCTCACCCTGCAAGTCACGGCACCATTCGCACTTTTGTCGCACTAGAGGGTGAGACCATCGTGGGCGCGGTCAATGAGATAGGGTATCTACACCGTGGGTTTGAAAAGAGTTGTGAAAACCACACCTACAACCAAATCATCCCCTACACCGACCGTCTCAACTACTGCTCTAGCCTAGCCAACAATGTCGCCTTTGCCAAAACCATCGAAGAGATGTTGGGTGTGACCCTGCCCGATAGAGGCATCTTCATCCGTGTGATGCTCATCGAGTTGTCACGCATCATCGACCATCTGGTGTGTCTAGGCGCCAATCTGGTCGATTTGGGGGCGCTGACCAATTACTGGTACCTCTTCAATCCGCGCGAAACCGCGTATGACTTTTTGACCAAGCTCACGGGCGCACGTCTGACCAACTCCTACATGCGTGTGGGCGGTATGGCGCACGACCTTTTCGTGGGGTGGGAAGAGGAGATGAAGCGTGTTTTGGCAGATGTCGAGCAGGGCATGGGCGATACGCTCAAACTCATCGAGCACAACCGCATCTTCCACGACCGCACCCAAAATGTGGGGATTTTGACACCCCAAAGGGTGCGCGATTTTGCCATCAGTGGACCCAATGCGCGTGCGAGCGGTGTGCCCTACGACATGCGCAAAACCGCCCCCTACTACTATTATGAGAGCTTCGATTTCGATACGGTGCTAGGAAGCGTAGGCGATGTCTATGACCGTATGATGGTGCGCTTTGAGGAGATTCGCCAAAGTATACGCATCATTCGCCAAATCATGGCGCGTATCCCCTCGGGCGCGGTAAGTATCGATGACCATCGCATCGTACTGCCTCCCAAGCCAAGCGTCTACGACTCTATCGAGGGGACGATTAATCACTTCAAACTCATCATCGATGGCGTGCGTGTAAGCGCCCAAAGCCACTACAGCGCTATCGAAGCGGTCAATGGAGAGCTGGGCTTTTTTGTGGTGAGTAACGGCAGTGGCACCCCTGCCAAGGTCAAGGTCAAAGCCCCTAGCTTCACCGCCATGAGTGCCTACGCCTCGATGATAGAGGGTGGACAAATCGCCGATGCCATCGCCACCTTAGGCAGTATCAATATCATCGCAGGGGAGATGGACCGATGAGTTTTGCCCTCACGCCCGCTCACGCCCAACGATTAGAGCATCTACGCAGTCGCTATGAGACGCCACGCTCTCTCATACTGCCACTGCTATGGATGGCGCAAACCCAAGAGGGGTATCTCTCGCCTGAGGCTCTAGCCTTCGTCGCGCACGAAACGCAGCTCTGTGTCGCCGATGTGACAAGCGTCGCGTCGTTCTATACGATGTTCGCACTCTCCCCCCAAGGGCACCACACTATCGAGGTGTGTGGCACGCTCTCTTGTCATCTCAATGGTGCTAGCCAACTCATCGAGGCACTCCAAAAAACGCTAGGTATCACCCTAGGGCAAACCACCGCCGATGGAGCCTTCACCCTCAAAAAAGTCGAGTGCATGGGCGCGTGTCACGAAGCCCCTGTCGTTGTCATCGATGGCGTTTACCATGCACGCCAAAATGTCCAGAGCCTTACCACCCTGCTAGAGGAGACGCGCTCATGAGCCATGATTTGGTCGTCTCAGCACGCTTTGGTATCGCCAACAGTCACACTCTCATCGTCGCCCAAGCGCATGGAGCCTACACTCAACTCTCCACGCTTTTGGCGCAACCACCCCAATCACTCGTGCAAACCGTCATCGATTCAGGACTACGGGGCAAAGGGGGAGGCGGTGCGCCTACAGGTGCCAAATGGCAACTCCTAGAGGGTCAGGCAAAGCCTCGTTACCTTGTCGTCAATGCCGATGAGTCCGAACCTGGTACCTTCAAAGACCGCCACATCATCGAGCACGACCCTCATCTGCTTATCGAGGGTATCCTCCTTTCGTGCCACGCACTCGAGGCAAAAGCGGCGTATATTTATATGCGTGGAGAGTATCGATTTTGGCACGATAGACTCCAAAGTGCCCTCGATGAGGCGTACGGTGCAGGGATTTTGGGTGCACATAGCTGTGACATCACCCTGCATCGAGGCGCTGGAGCCTATATTTGTGGTGAGAAATCGGCGTTGCTAGAGTCCCTAGAGGGGTATCGAGGGCAACCGCGCCTCAAACCGCACCGTCCTGAACCTGAATGGCTCTGGGGTCGCGCAACAATAGTCAACAATGTCGAAACCATCGCAAGTATCCCCTATATCCTTTATAAGGGTGCGCAAGCCTATCGAGCTATGGGCACCAAAGAGTCTGCTGGGACACTGCTCTTTGGGCTAAGCGGTCATGTCAATCGCCCTGGGGTCTATGAATTGCCTTTCGGCATGCCACTATTAGAGGTCATCGAGACGTACGGCGGTGGCATACGCGATGGTCGCGCACTCAAAGCTGTCATCCCTGGGGGTGCCTCTACGCCCGTGCTCACAGCCGAGCAAGCTAAAAATGCGACCCTCTCGTATGAGGGGATGAAACTAGCAGGCTCAGCGCTGGGCACAGGAGGGATGATCATCATGGATGAGAGCACCTCGATGGTCGATGCGCTGGACAATCTCCTCGCCTTTTATCGCCATGAGTCGTGCGGTCAATGTACACCGTGTCGAGAGGGGACGCACTGGGCAAGCTCCATCGTCCACGACATCGCACGCCGTCAACCGCGCAGTGACGCTCTACCCACGCTCAAAAACATCGCACGCACTATCAACGGTCAGACGATTTGCGTTTTCGGTCCTGCTGTAGCCGATGTCATCAACGGCTTTTTGCGCAATTTCCCACAGGAGTTTGCATGAGCAATGTGACGCTTCGTATCGATGAGCATACGCTCACTGCCCCCAAAGGGAGTCTGCTGATCCAAGTGATGCTCGATAATGGTCTCTCGATACCGCACTTTTGCTACCACGAAGCACTCGAAGCCGATGGCAATTGTCGTATGTGTATGGTCGAAATCGAGGGGCAAAAACGTCCTCAAATCGCCTGCAACACCCCCATCAAAGAGGGGATGATAGTACGCACCACCACGCCCTCCATCATGCAGACCAAGCGCGCGATTTTGGAGCTAGAGCTTCGCAATCACCCTGTCGATTGCCCCATTTGCGACCAAGCAGGTGAGTGTAGCCTCCAAGAGTACTACATGGAGGTGGGACTCTACGATGCGCACGTGGCAAAAAGCGACAAAATTCACAAAGCTAAGCATGTCGATTTGGGCAGTCACGTGGTGCTTGACCAAGAGCGATGCGTGCTGTGTCAGCGCTGTGTGCGCTTCGTGCATGACAAGGCTAAAAGTGCAGATTTGGTAGTCACAGGACGCGGTGCCACAAGCGTGATAAGCGCTGTGGGAGCCTTCACGGGCAATGGCTATGCGATGAACGTCGTCGATTTGTGCCCTGTGGGTGCGCTGACCAGTAGCGATTTTCGCTTCGCACAGCGGGTGTGGTTTTTGCAAAGTGACGCATCGATATGTCACGGCTGTGCACGTGGGTGCAATATCCACCTCGACCACCACGCCATCAAAGGGGGCATCGATACCCTCTATCGACTACGTCCACGCAAAAACAGCGCCGTCAATGGGCACTTCATGTGTGATACAGGACGTATAAGCTACAAAAGTCTCAACGAAAACCGCCTCCTAGAGCCACATGTAGAGGGTCATGCCACCTCCTTTTCGCACACTTTTAGCCTCTTGCGACGTACGCTCGACGATAAGAGCCAAACTATCGTAGCGCTTGTGAGTCCTCATTGGAGCCTAGAGAATCTGGCAAGCGTGAAGCTCTTTTGTGCGCGTTTTGAGATTCCTCTCTTTGGGGCGCATGAAGCCTCGATAGAGCCTAGCTTCGCCGATGAGTGGCTACGTGTGGCAGACCGTGCGCCAAACCGTGCAGGGCTAGAGCTTTTGGGTATCGATGTCTCGCCCCATGCGCGCGACAGGGCACTCTCACGTGCGCAGGTGGTGCTTGATTTTGGGCACGATGCGACGCTTTCCTCGATGTCTACACGCTACTATTTTGGGACACATCCCCATAGCGATGCACAGATGCAACTCCCTGTTGCCGCTTACAGCGAAGAGTCGGGGCACCTCATCAATTGCGACAACATCGTCCAACATTACAGTGGAAGCGTCAAACGAAGCGAGCCGTTGTTGAGCCTGCATGCACTCCTAGGGCTTTTGGTGATGGAGGGGGCTTGGGCGACACAACCCTTTTGGCACGCCACCCTCATCGATATGGCACCTAGCCTAGAGGGGCGACTCTAAATGCAGACGATGATGACACTTCTACCTATCGTACTCATGGTGCTTTATAGCCTAGCGATGATTCCAGGGCTGATTTGGATGGAGCGACGCATCGCCTCGATGGTGCAAAACCGCCTCGGACCCAATCGATGTAACATCAAAGGTTTTCGACTAGGTGGCGTAGTGCAATCTGCCGCCGATGTAATGAAGCTCATCTTCAAAGAGGAGTTTTACCCTGCGCATGTCAAAAACCGCACGCTCTATATTATCGCCCCCTCGATAGTCTTCATCGCCGCTTTTTTGATGTTCGCAGTGATTCCCTTCGCTGATGTCATTACGCTAGACCACATCTACGGCATGCAGGCTCTGCCTATTGACCTAGGCATTTTGTGGTACGTCGCGTTGGCAGGTTTGGGACTTTATGGCATCATCCTAGCAGGGTGGGCAAGCCACAGTAAATACGGCATTTTGAGCGCCATGCGTGCCAGCGCCCAGATGCTCTCCTACGAAATATCGATGGGACTTGCCATCGTCGCGATGGTCATCACCTACGACTCTGTCGCGTTCAACGACGCAGTGCACTTCCAAGCTCAAACTATCTGGGGATTTTTGCCCGCGTGGGGGATAGTCATACAGCCTGTCGCCGCACTTATCTTCATCGTCACCGCCTTTGCCGAGACCAATCGCGCCCCTTTTGATGTTGCCGAGGGAGAGAGTGAATTGGTAGCAGGCTACCACACCGAATATTCTGCGATGAAATTCGCCCTCTTTTTTATGGCGGAGTATGTGGCGATGACGGCCTCTTCTGCAGTCATCGTGACGCTCTTCTTGGGCGGATACAATCTGCCCTATCTCGCCACCCAAGAGATGCTAGAGCACCCTGTGGGCATTCTCGTAGGGACGATGGTGGCGTTGGGCGTGCTTTATGGACTCTTCATCTACTGGATTCGCACCAATATCAGCCGTGCCATCGTCGAGGACCTTGAGCGTGCACGTGAACGCAAAGTCTTGACGGTGCTCTTTGTATCAATGCTCATTCTATCAGAGCTATTTTTGCTCTATTGGTTGGTGGTGGGCACCACGCCTACGCTCATGGCGTGGCTGGTGTTGGCGCTTCAGCTCTCGATTTTTACCCTCAAATTTTTCGCGGTGATTATATTTTTTATCCTTGTGCGCTGGACTTTTATGCGCTTTCGTTATGACCAAATCCAACATTTGGGGTGGTATATCTTGCTACCTTTGGCACTTCTCAATCTCCTCATTACTGCACTGGTGGTGGTTCTATGAGTACGCATATTGTGCCTCGCCACGGCAAGAGCTTCAAAGAGCGCTGGTACCTCTCGGCGTTGTGGGTAGGATTTCGCACCACCTTTGGGCACTTTTGGCGCAATATCCTCAACACCAACGCCATCGATGTCCTAGAGTACCCAGAGGTGATGCCCAATGACATCACCGCGCGCTACCGTGGGCACCACCGCCTCACCCACCGTGACGACGGCTCCATCGCATGTGTGGCGTGCTTTATGTGCGCGACAAACTGCCCTGCCCAATGTATCACCATCGAAGCACAAGCGCGTATCGACGGTATCGATGAGAAGGAGCCGCGACGTTTTGAGATTGATTTGCTCGAATGTATCTTTTGTGGCTACTGTGTCGAGGCGTGCCCTTGTGATGCTATACGTATGGACACCAATATTTTCAGTATGGTAGGCAATGCACGAAGCGACTTCATCCGCACCAAAGAGCAGCTCCTCGCCACCCAAGGTGCCTACGCGCCCACCCACTCCCAAGCCAAAGGAGCCCACACATGATGACCCTACTCTTTGTTACCTTGGCGCTTTTAGCCCTAGGCAGTGCTCTTGCCGTGATACTCTCTCACCAAGTGCTCTATGCGGCGCTGTGGCTTATCGTGATGCTTTTGGCGTTGGCAGGGGTCTATGCACTTTTGGGCAGTAGCTTTTTGTTCATCATCCAAATCATCATCTATGCAGGGGCGATTATCAGTCTCCTGCTCTTCATCATCATGTTTTTGAATATCCAACCCTCCAACCTCCCCCAAGAGCGCCAAAAATTTCGCACCCTTGGGTTTGCCGCGCTTTTGGTGGCACCCTTTGCGTGGCTCTTGGGAGAGCTTGTCACTACTCTCGATGTGGCACCTGTAGCGGTGGGAGAGGATTTTGGAGCCATTGGTGAGGTGGGATTGACCCTCTTTTATGAGTACCTTTTGCCTTTTGAGCTTATCTCGCTTTTGCTGTTGGTTTCGCTCATCGGTGCCATACGCCTAGCCCAAAAGGAGCCACATGATCTACTCTAATGCACTTTTGTTGAGTGTCGCGCTCATTGCGATTGGTATCATCGGTGTCGTGGGACGACGCAATATTTTTGTGGTCTATATGTCGCTAGAGATTATTCTCAACGGTATCAATCTAGGCTTTGTTACAGGTGCGCGTATCTTCGGGCATGCCGATGGGCAGGTCGTAGCGCTCTTGGTGATGGCGATTGCCGCGGCGGAAGCGGCGCTCTTTTTGGCGATGGTGGTGTTGCTTTTTGGGCATCGACGTAGTCTGGATAGCGCACGTTTCAATCTCCTAGGTGATACCAAGGCGGTGTTGGATGAGTAACACGACGCTACTTCTGCTTACCCTTTTGCTTCCCTTTGGCACGACCATAGTGCTCTTAGGGGTACGTGCGTTGCCGTGGTCACATGAGAACGCTACTCGTATCCTCTCGATAGCTTCACCCATTATCGTCGCACTCTCGATGGTGACGCTCTTTGTGCGCTACGACTCCCCCTATACGATGGAGCTTTTTTCGTGGATTGCGTTGGGTGAGCTTTTTATCAATGTAGAGCTTTATATCGATGCCTTGTCTTTGGTCATGGGGCTTTTTATCACCCTCATCTCTGCGCTCATATTCATCTATGCCACGGCGTACATGCGCCACGATGCAGGGTATACGCGCTTTTTTATCTATTTTCACCTCTTTTTGGGTTTCATGCTTCTGCTCGTGCTTGCCAACAATCCCTACATGATGTTCGTAGGATGGGAGGGGGTCGGATTGGCTTCCTATCTACTCATCGGATTTTATTCGCGTGATCTTGCCAATACACGCGCCGCCAACAAAGCCTTCTACCTCAACCGTATCGGTGATTTTGGTTTTATTATCGCGCTGGGGCTTATTTTTGTGCAGTTAGGTACCTATGGTCTGGATTGGAGTGCATTGGAGCAGAGCATGAGTGAACTCGACGACCCTATGCTCATAGCCATTGGGCTGGGGCTTTTTGTGGGCGCGATGGGCAAATCGGCGCAAATCCCACTCTACGTTTGGCTCCCTGACGCGATGGCGGGTCCCACACCTGTATCGGCGCTCATTCATGCCGCTACGATGGTAACCGCTGGGGTCTACATGGTGGTGCGTTTTGATTTTCTCTATACGCTTATCCCTGATGTGGGGCTTTTTATCGCTACGATGGGGGCTCTTTCGGCACTGTTGGCGGCGCTTTTTGCCACCTTTGCCACCGATGTCAAGAAAATTTTAGCCTACTCCACCATGTCGCAATTGGGCTTTATGTTTGCGGCGGCGGGGACAGGACTCTATGATGGGGCGATTTTCCACCTCTTCACCCACGCTTTTTTTAAAGCACTCCTCTTTTTGGGGGCAGGTGCTATCATCGTGGCACTTCACCATGAGCAAAACATCTTTCGCATGGGCAATATGCGTCACTTTATGCCTATCGTCTTTGTCTCGATGTTTTTCGCCACCGCAACGATTAGTGGGATTCCTCCCTTCTCGGGCTTTTTTAGCAAGGACGCCATAGTCGCACACCTCTTCCTAGGGCACTATTACGGGCTGTGGGCGATACTTATGAGCAGTGCCTTTTTGACCTCGTACTATATGTTTCGCCTCTTTTTCACCCTCTTTTTGGCGCCTAGCCCTACCCCACGCCAGACGATTCTCCCCGTAAGCTTGACCATGCAGTGGCCTCTCATACTCCTAGCGTTGGGTGCGGTGGGCAATGGTCTTTGGAATATTCCTACCTTTATGGGTGGCAATGCCGCGATGCACACTTTCTTGGCTCTATCGACACCTGTACATGAGGTAGCGCACACCACCGAATGGCTCTTATCGATGGGGAGTGCGTTGGTGGCACTACTGGGTATGGCATTAGCCTATCGACACTACGCCCATGCGATGCGCCCACCCAAAGAGGCTCGATGGCGTTGGCTCATCGATGTGCTCTACATCGACCACCTCTACCATGCGCTTTTTGTACGCTCCCTACGCGCTTTGAGCCTCTGGTTCGCCACCTATCCTGAGCGACTGCTACAACGAAGCGTCTACACCCTCCAAGCCCTCTATTGGCAAGGTGCGCACCTCTTGCAACGCCTCCAAGATGGTCGATTGCAAACCTATATGTTCCTCTTTGCGATAGGTGTGGCACTCCTTAGCCTGATGCTTTTGGCGCAACTCAAAGGATGGCTATGACGCTTCTCTCCCTTCTCATCTTCACCCCTATTGGCATTGCCACTCTCATGGTGCTACTACGCGCCCAAGGGCAGTTGCTTCGCACGCTCACCCTCGTATCGATGCTCACAGTAGGGGCATTGACACTCTGGATGATTATGGAGTATGTGACACTGGGTCAAACGACTCTGCTCTATAAAGCGCCGTGGATTACGCGCTACGGCATCTACTACCACATCGGGTACGACGCTTTTAGTCTCAGCATCATGGCACTTATCGCGCTCATTACCACCGTGACCTATTTTCTTCTCCTTAATCGAAGCAATCGAGGGATGTTAGTGGGACTGCTTTTGGCACAAGGGGGCGCGACAGGGGCACTTTTTAGCTTCGATTTGATTCTTTTTTACCTCTTTTGGGAGGTGATGCTACTGCCTATCTTTTTTATGATTGCACTTTATGGGACAGGACACAGAGTACGTGTAGCGATGGTGCTACTGCTCTATACGATTTTTGGCTCGATTGCGATGCTCTTTGGGATACTGCTTTTGGGTGTGGCGCACTATGAGCTGATGGGGTACTACAGCTTCGATGCCTTGGAAATAGCCGAATTGGTCACGTCATTGGGTGTGCCGTGGTGGTACTATGCGCTCTTTTTGGTCGCCTTTTTTGTCAAAATCCCTGTGCTTGGATTACATGGCTGGCTACTGCGTAGCTATCTACACGCCCCTGCGGTGGTGCTGGTGATCCTCTCTGCACTTATGGCAAAGCTGGGCGTTTATGCGCTCTTTCGCTTCGTGATGATGCTCTTTGGGGAGTGGGTAGAGGCTAGCAGTGCCTATATGCTGATGTTGGGTCTGGTGGGTATGCTCTATTTTGGGATAGTGGCTATCACGCGCCAACGTATTCGCGCCCTCTTTGCCTACGCCTCAGCGTCACATATGTCGCTTATTGTCGTGGGACTCTTCACCCTCACGCTCTATGGACATGCAGGCGCACTCTATCTCATCATCTCTCACGCGTTGGCTACCGCTGGGCTCTTTTTGATACTTGAGCATATGGCACAATCGACCTCGACCGACCGTATCGATGCCTTTGGGGGCATCATCCACCACACGCCAAGATTGGGTATCTTGCTGGGCTTTTTTACCTTGGCACTTATAGGCATCCCTAGCAGTAGCACCTTTGTGGCGGAGCTTCTTATCATCATGGGCGCCTTTAGCTACAGCACATGGGCAGGCGTGGCTACGGCTACGACGCTCATACTCTCGATGCTCTTTTTGTTGGGTTGGATTGGGCGCACGCTCTATGGTACCACCACGCCAGAGGCACTAAAACTGGTCGATTTACCCCTCTCACATACCGTGCTTCTTTCTATATTGGCGCTCTTTATTGTGCTCTTGGGACTCTACCCTCACCCTATTTTGAACGCGTTGGAGCCTACCTTGATAGAGTCTCTACACACTTTTGTGGAGGTAGCGCATGAGTAGCTTGCTTTTGGGAATGCCGCTGTGGCTTGGGGTGATTTTCGCCGTATCGATGATGCTTTTTATCGCCTTTGCCAAAGCCTCCACACAAACGCTCAATGCCCTTACGATGGGCATGGTTACGGTGATGTTGGCGTTTGCTCTGCCCTATGTGGGTATCGATTTTCGTGTGGTGCTTTTTGGAGATATTTTTGCCCAGATGCTTGTCATGGACAGCTTCGGGCACCTTTTTGTGACACTTTTTCTCTTTGGGACACTGTTGACCTTAGCGATTTCAAACCGCTATATCGTTACACACCCCTTTTTCAGAGGCGAATTTTTTACCCTCATCCTCTTCGCACTCGTGGGTATGATGCTTTTGGCTACAAGCGTCGAACTCATCAGTGCCTATATCGCGCTAGAGATTGCGGCACTTAGTGTCTATATCCTCATCGGTATGCACCGTAGCGATGCACGTAGCAGTGAAGCTTTTTTCAAATACCTCGTCCAAGGAAGCTTTGCAGGCACCTTTTTCCTCATGGGCGCGATGCTCCTCTATCTGCAAACTGGTTCTACGCATATCGAGGAGATAGCACGCTATATCGCTTCACATCCTAGTAGCGAGATGCCTTTGGTCATTGTGGGTGGAGCGCTGTTGATGGTGACACTCTTTTTCAAACTAGGTGCTTTTTGGTTCCACACATGGGTGCTCGATGTCTATGCAGGCAGTGCGATGCCTATTATGATGTTTATGGCGGCGACCTTCAAAATCGCGATTTTTGCACTCTCTCTGCGCCTTTTTATCGTCGATTTTCTCCCATTGGTGGCGTACTACGAGGAGATTCTCATCGTCACAGCGCTCTTGACGATGGTGGGTGGGTCGCTTTTGAGTCTACGCCAAACCTCACTCAAACGCCTCCTCGCCGCCTCTAGCATCGTACACAGCGGTTATATTCTCATGGCACTTGCCGCTATGCATGGCGCACCCCAAGAGTCAGCACGTGCGATTATCTTCTACCTCATCGCCTATTTTCTCTCTGGGGTGGGGTCATTAGGGGTATTGAGCCTACTCAAAGCCTACCATCACGACTACGACACCATAGACTCTTTTCGCGGGCTGGGTGCTACACACCCTCTCTTGGCAGCGAGTTTTACTATCTTCTTGCTCTCGTTGGCTGGGTTTCCCTCAACGATAGGCTTTTTGGGCAAATTTTATCTCTTCAGTGCCACCATCGCCGCAGGACACTATGCCCTTGCAGGGGTAGGACTTTTCGTCGCCTTTGTCTCTATAGCCTACTATTTTCGCGTCGTTGCCGCACTCTATTTTTATGCCCCTAGCGTACCCTCGATGCGCTTTGCTTTGACACTCACCCCTGTGGTAATTTTTGTCATTGCGTTGGCGACCGTATGGGGTGGTATTGGTACGGCACTCATCGAGGCCAATATCGGTGCTGACGGCATCATCGATTGGGTTACCATCGCCCTAAATAGTCTCTAATTATGTTACGATAAAGAAAAACTTTTCCCAAGGTAGGCAGTGTGAAAATTCAAGAAGCTGGTCCAAAACCCCTCATCTCCCAAGCGGGCGTAAGCCTCATGCAACACCACCCCGACAAATACATCTATTTTCAGGACATCATCGCACTTTTTGACCGTGTCAGCAACGCCAAAGAGGGTGAGCATGTCGTCTTCGAAACACCCAAAAAAAAGCTCTCTGACGCAGAAATCGCTTCATGGGTTTCTCAACATCTCAAAGGTATCGATGCACTCTTGACCCAAGAGCTCTCCAAATACAAAAAGAAGCTCGATGCACAACGTGAGAATGTCGAACACAATCCAGCACTAGAGTCTCAAGAGCGTATGGTATGGCTCAAAAACCTCGATGAGATGTACAAATACCGCGTCGACCGCGCTCAAAACAAAATCATCTATTGGCATATCGTCGATGTCTTGGCAGATTTGGTGTTAGAGCGCAAACTTATCGAGTTTGTTCTACCCTACTCTACTGAGCTTTTTCACGTTGTCGAGGCACTTGCCAACCACCTCAAAGCGCACAAACGCTTCCTCTCTACCCACCTCATCGTCAAACGTTGCGACGATGGACGTATCTTCATCTATTTGATTCTTCACGATGGAACCTTTGTCACATGCTAAGAGCACTATGAGAGGACGCATCACGCTCAAGCACTTTTGGGCAGGGCTTCTTATAGCCTTGGTCACGAGTCAAACACTCAACATCTATCTCTTCTATAGCTCTGAGCATGCGCACCATTTGGATACGCTCAAAAACGCTATCAAGCTCTCTATCGAAGATTTGCACTACCATTTGGCACTCGATTTGGATACCAAAGAGCTGCAAAGTTTGCAAGATTTTTTGCAGACCAAAGCGCAACTCAATGAGACCTTCGAAACACTCTCAATACTCCAAGACAGCTCGGTCATTCTCTCTTCACGCCCCGAGATGCTGCACAAAAATCTCTCCGAATTTTCTACCTATACCCTCGAACAATTTTTACACATTTCTCATATCGAAGAGTTCTCCAAAACGCTTTTGATTCCTATCAAGAGCTATACGCACGCCACAACCTACTATCTGCTCATCACCCTGCATACGCAGTACATCACCCAAAATATTCACAGCTCTATTGCGACACAGTTGTTCTACTCTGGCTTGGGCGCACTGCTGCTTTTTGGGATTGTGGTGCTCTTTTTTACACTGGGTATTTCACGCCCTTTGCACCTCATCGCGAGCAAAATTGCCCGTCACGATTTAACTCCTACTCCTTTTGTACTCGATGAGATGAACAGCCTAGATAGTGCCCTCATGGAGGCGTTTGAAACGATTCGTAATCGCCAGATGCTTTTGGATTCGGTCATCAACAGCACCGATGATTTGATTTTTTTCAAGGACAAAAACTTTCTCTACCTAGGGTGCAACACTGCTTTTAGCCAATTCGTAGGCAAACCCAAAGAGTACATCATCGGCAAGAGCGATTTTGACCTCTTTGACAAGAGCGTAGCAACGCTCTTTCGCGAGATGGATACACTGATGCTCTCTCAACGCACAGCACGCAGCAACAACGAATGGATTACCTACCCTGATCAACACAAAGCCTATATGCAAACCCTCAAAGCACCCTTGGAGTATGCACCCAATGCCTTTGGAGTCGTAGGTATCGCGCGTGATATTTCAGAGCTTTATGAGACCCAACAAAAGCTCAAAGAGCAGGCCTATATGGATGAACTCACCAAAATAGGCAACCGCAAAGCCTTTGTCAAACACCTCAAAGAGCAGTTGGCACTTTTCAAACGCTACAACACGCTCTTTTCACTCCTCATGTACGACATCGATGATTTCAAACAGGTCAATGATACCTATGGGCACGCCGTAGGCGATGAAGTGCTTATTGGCATTGCGCATACCATTACCCCTATCATTCGTGAACACGATGGGCACTTTCGCATTGGCGGCGAAGAGTTTGTCATTCTCTTCCCTCAAACACCTCTCGAACAAGCGCTACCTGTCGCCCAAAAAATCCGCCAAGCCGTCGAAAAATTACACATCATCGAAGGACGCAGTGTCACTATTAGCGTTGGCGTTGCTCAAGCTAATGCGGAAGACACCTTTGAGTCGCTCTTTGCGCGGGTAGATGCACTGCTTTACAAGGCAAAACACCAAGGCAAAAACAGCGTCTGCTCCTAATCCTTGTGCGAGGCGTGGAGCCAATCGATGAGGACGAACTCCCCATCGTGTGTCTCTGCGATAGCCGTACACGACTCGACCCAATCCCCGCAATTGTAATACTCGACCGTATCGATGGAGTACATCGTCGCCTTGTGAATATGCCCACAAATCACCCCATCGAAGCCTTTGCGCTTAGCATGGTCGATGAGCACACCCTCGAAATCGGTGATGAAACTCACGGAGCGTTTGATGTTATCCTTGACATATTTAGAGAGTGACCAGTAGCGTTTGATACCCACTCGACGACGTATGAAATTGAGCGCTTGATTGAGATGCAGTAGTAGGTCGTACCCTTTGTCGCCTAGATGGGCTAACCATTTTTGAGTCATGGTAATAGAGTCGAAGAAATCGCCATGCGTCACCAAATAGCGTTTGCCCTTTTGGGTAGTGTAGGTGGCATTGTCCAAAATTTCGAGATTATCCCCCAAAAGTAGCGGCATAAAAGGGCGCAAAAACTCGTCGTGATTGCCCGTAATGAAGTAGACTTTTTTGCCTTTGCGGGCGGCTTTGAGGATTTTTTGGATGACATCTGAGTGCGATTGGTGCCATGCGAATTTGCGACGCATCGCCCACCCATCGATAATGTCACCGACTAAATAGAGCTCTTCATAGTCGTGAGCTTTGAGAAAATCCAAGAGCAAACTTGCCTTGGAAAAGCGTGTACCTAGGTGAACATCGGAGATAAAAATGGCTTTATAATTCATGCGCGTAATCGTAAACGGTTAATGTTTCACGCGTGCTACGCGACGATTACGAAATGGTTACAAAACCCTACGCCATGCCCAAAGCACGGTAAAAAGCGAGTGCTTGCTTCTCGACAAAGACCAATCGCCCTAGCCTTGCAGGGTCGCCTTGGAGGATGAGACGTTGGGGTGAAATAGCGCGCGAAAGTGCCACATAAAATTGACTCGGCGCAAAAATACGGTGCGTATCGATGACCAAATCCTCGATACCCATCCCTTGCGCTTTGTGAATGGTAATGGCGTAGGCTAGCGTGAAGGGAAACTGCATCACCCCAAAATAGACCCGCTCCACGCGCGACTCCACCCCATCGACCGTCTCTAGCTCATAGCCACGTTTCTCAAAACGCTCTCTCTCGACCCGCACGATGATGCCGCCCTCTTTTTCGACACGCACGATGCCCTTCTCGTGGTCGATGGAGCGAATGCGTCCACGCTCACCATTGAAAAAATTGCGACTGTTTTTGGTGAAGAGGATATCGGCACCCACTTTGACAATGAACTGCGTAGGAATTTTGCTCTCTTTGCAAAATTTTTCGATTTCTGCTTTGGGTGTCGCATCAGCATCATAGAGCGCTTCGAGTCTCTCTTCGGGGGTATCGATACGCGCCAACATCGTCTGATTGTGTCGCAATGCTTCATCATTGGTCGCAAACAAAAAGGTGAAATCCATCGCATCAGGGATGGGCTTTTCGTACATCGCTTGGAGATAATTGGCATGAGGTGCGCCAAAAATACCACGGCGCACATCATCGAGCAGAAGCATAAAATCGCTATCTTTGGTGCGATAGACCGTCGTGAGTAGCACCGTCTCAAAGGCGAACTCCTTCCAGCTTTGGCTTTCAAAAGCGTAGCCAAAGATTTCGTTTGGGTTTTCAATGGAAAACTGCTGACAATAGTCACGCTTGTCACTCTCGCGCACCACAGGTGAGAGCTGCAAAAAATCGCCCACGACCAAAACCGCTTTGCGATAGTGCGCCTGCAACAATCGCAAGGAGACCAAATCCAAAATACCCGCACTCACCATCGATATCTCATCGATGACAATCAGATCAGTCTGTTTGAGGATTTTTTTGAGTTTGGCAGGGATGCGATAGTGGCGCGTGTCAGCTAGCTCGATGGCGCTTTTGTAGAGACGTAGCTCCAAAAAACTGTGCAACGTCTGTCCGCCGATGTGCGTCGCCGCCATCGCAGTCGAGGCGAGTTTGACAACGTTTTTGCCCTTGGCTTCAAACGCCGCGACGATGGCATTGGTGGTGTAGCTTTTGCCCACGCCTGCTGCACCCGTGATGAAGAGGTTTTGACCGCTCAAAAGTTTGGCGACATAGGTATCGATGTTGCTGTTTTGGGACACGTCTATCCTAGGGCATAAGGTGGGGCATTATATCGAGGAGGTGTTTAAACTCTTTTGGCAAACACTCTTTATCGAATGAGTCGCGAAAACAAAATATCTTCATAAACTTCTCTGCCTAAAGACCATAAGTTATTGCTTATTTATGCCCCACTACTGCACATTTTTAGTTCGATTTATTTCTATATAAGGGTTGCCTCTTTTGCTACTATCTATGGTTATCCCAAACTCTGACAATGTTTCTGCGCGTGCTCTACGCATAGCAGATGTATAATTAGCAAGCGTGGCAGGCACAAAAAAATCATAAAAGTGTAATGCTTTGTAGACATCGGATAAAGGTAATCTATGCTGCTTATGCTGAAGCATAAAACGCACTATACTCTTCAACCACCCTTGGGAAAGATTTGCAATTTTGGGAAAATATTCACTGTAGTTAACAATTTCAAAGTTTTGATAAATTTGAAGAAGTGAAGAGTCAAACTTAACAGAATACTTTCCGTCTTCGTCATCGAGAATCTTTAGAAGGCTCAAAGAAAATTTTTGATTGTCTACTTTTATGTGAATAGATGTAGCATGAATCTCTTTTAATATTTCCCTTACCCAAGGATAGTTCCCCACCTCTTTCCCCATTTTTTTCTGCAATGCGTATAGTGTAAATTCAACGACATAGCCCTCTCCTTGTTCTTGCTTTGGGAGATTTAAAAGAGCTTCAAAAACATCCAAGTGCATTTGCATAAGAAGATTACCACGTATCTCAATAGACATATTCTTGCTTATAAATGTATAGCTCCCATTATTAGCTATACAATTTTTATGAATCTCTGTTTCTTGTAGCTGATTTCGAGCGTATGGGAGAAAAATAAGATTTTTTAGCTCAAAAACGCTACTCAAGGCAACTTCTAAAACTGTCCTATTTTCTACCTTTTCTACGACCGCAACAGGCTTCGAAGAGTTAGCAGGTCTATCGCTCTGTAAAGACGAAGGTGTTACAAAACCTGAACGCGATTCATAAAAAGTTGACATATCAAAAGAATCATTATTTTTAATGAGCCGTGAAAACAAAATATCTTCACTGTTTTGTCGCGCATCGATAAACATCATCACATAGACGTCTGTGCCTTGCACACGATACGCCAACCGCCATCTCTCGATAATCAACTCTCGATACGACAACACACCCACATCCAAAAGCTCAGGTACGATTCGACCTCTTCTAGGGAGGGTTTGAAGCTCTTGCGCCTGTGTCTGGATGAGAGCAAAAATCTCACGCGCCTTTCGTGGACTCTCATGATGAATATACGTAATGATATTCTCTACATCACGCTGTGCAGTATGCGTCCAATAGACTGCGAACAACTCATCCAAGCGACTGCTCGATACGCCCAAAAAAGCTCTCTTGTGATTCGAAATTTCCCTTTTGAATATCACTCTCACCTTGTGCCAAAAGCTTGAGCATTGCAATAGCATTTTTCATATTCTCATAGCTCTCGATATCTTGTATAACCGCTTTTGCCTCGCCATTTTGGGTGATGATGAGAGGTCGATGGGAGTCATTGACATACAAAAGCGCATCGGCGGTTTTGGCTTTGAGGTAACTAATTGGCTTGATATCGTTGGCTAAATTCATCTCTTTGCTCCCTAAATAATTCAAATATAGTACTAAATTTAGTCTAAATTTTTCTCCTTTTGCAAATTTTCATACAAAACGCTTGACCAAAAGCGAGGGTATACTATGATGTCGCACCAATAATTGAACACAGGAGAACGTTTTATTCTATGCAACAAGCACAAAACTTGAAACAGTATCTCACCCTTCTAAAAGAGTACATGCCATTTATATTACTCTTCCCTACCATCCTAGGTGGATTATGGCAAATCATTGAACTTAGCAGTATGTCGATGTCCTATATCAGATTCTTCTCCGCAACTCAACTATTAGCAGATGGTTTAGTAATTTTGATGCTTATAATATCTTTTTTTATCGCTGCTTTGTTTTTTTCAAACCTAAGTAAAAGCAGAACAACGAAAAAAACTCCAAAATATATTTTTTCTGTTAATAAGCCTGAAAATTTTATAGCAAAAAATATTATTTTAAATTCTATAAAAAATACAAAAAATAGTATTTTATACTCATTTCTTTCAAACATAAGCATACTTTTTTTTGATATTTTTATTTATTATTTTTTTAATTATTTTTATGAAGAAACATACGCTAATTTTCAAGATACATTTTTAGGGTTTATATTTTACTTTATGTTTTTGATATTATTCATTTTTATGCTCTTCCTTCATTATGAAATATTCATAAAACCATATCGCACCATACTTAGAACAACTTTTTTTGAAGAAAAAGACATATTTATTATAAAAGTTGCTTTTATTGCTACTATCATTTTTATTTTTGCAACCTTCTTCCACAGAACTTTTTTAATTCCTAATAATTTATTGAACCTAAAAAATATTGAAAAATATCTCAACAATCAAAGCTACAATACAAATAGTGTAAATTATTACAATGATAAATATATTTTTATAGAGCACAACAATGGTGACAATAATAAAAGTATCGAAATTATTAAGTTTGAAAAACTTTTTGACAATTAGTCACTCGATTAAAAAGTAAAAAAATTCAAATTAAATAACTCCATTAAAGTATCGCCATGAAAAAAATCCTTCTTCTGCTTTTGACCATCACCTCGATGTGGGCATGTATGAGCTGTAGCTACGGCGATGCCAAAGTAACCACCTCGCTCAACCTCTTCATCGATGACCAAAATCTCTCGCAAATGCGCGTCACATGGGAGCTAGACCCTACCTATTCGCAACTCGTCCAAGGCGATTTTGACATCAATCGCAACCAACGCTTCGATGCCAACGAAAAGCGCGCTATCGATGCGACGATGCAACGCATGAGTGAGATTGGATTTTATATTCGTCCCGTCCTCAACGACCGCGCAATTACCCTCAAAAAATTGGAAAATTTCGAAGTCACCCTCGAAAATGGCATCGTGCGCTACGCCTACACTATTCCGCTACAGGTACCTCTCGCACCCCAAGCGACACTCTTCATCGCTTATGATGAAGATGCCGCTTTTAACAACGGCATGGTTTTTCATCTCGACCCTGCTTTGGTCACCCTCGACCCACCCCAAAGTGCCACGCTATCGACGCAACTAGAGACCACAGCCACCCCTTTTGGTGAGGCCAAAAAACTCACGCTTGTGCTGTCACCATTGACGGCATCGACACCCTCGACCTCTATGCCTGCACCCTCGATACCCGATACTGATGTGCCCTTATTGACATCACTCATGGAGAGTCTACAAAGCGCACTCAGTGATGCCAAAACAAGCCCCTCTTTTTATACAGTGGGATTGCTTTTGCTTTTTTCGCTTCTCTATGGCATCGTGCATGCGGCAGGTCCAGGACATGGCAAGACACTTGTCGCAAGCTACTTCGCCGCCAATGACCGCTCTTATCTACGCGCTCTAGGTGTCGCGCTCTCAATTGCGACAGTGCATGTGGCAAGCGCCTTTATCACGACGCTCACTCTCTATGTGCTTGTCCATTCGCTCTTTGCGCAGACGATTGAAGATACCGCACGTTTTATGAGCTACGGCAGTGGTCTAATTGTATTAGGTATTGCGCTTTATTTGGCACGTCAAAAATGGCGCTACTATCGACCCCAAAAAGCACCCACACCACCCAAAAAGAGTGCCATGAGCTTCAGCGCTACGCCCATTCACCCTACGAGTTGCGGATGCCACAGCTGCAAAACGACCCAAAACTCTACCGATTTTATGCTCATTTTGGGCGCAAGTATCGTGCCCTGCCCCGGGACGATTGTGCTCTTTCTCTTTGCGCTATCGATGGGAATAGGATGGCTAGGTGCAGTAGGTGGCATGGTGATGAGTCTGGGCATGGGTATCACCATCGCGGTGACTGCGATGGCATCGACGCTGTTGCGTCGTAAAAGTAGTCAACGTGGCGTGAAACTGCTCAAAATCATCGATATTGGCAGTGTGGGTGTGATGATGGTGGCAGGTATCGCGCTCTTTTTAATCTAGGGCGATTTTGCGCACGACGATACCGCTGAGATAGGCAGTATTGGGGATATTGAGAATATGGGGATGGTCAGCATCTGCGTGCAACGTTTGGAGAATTTCCAAAGGCACGTTTGCTGTAGCACTCGCCTCTTTAGCGATGGAGAGAAGCGTATCTAGCCCCACATGGTGTGAACACGAAAAGAGCGCTACGATGCCATTGTCTTTGGCTAGCTCTAGCCCTGCCGAGAAGAGGAATTTATACCCCTTGATAGCTCCAAACGAAGCACGTTTGCTCTTGGCAAAAGGGGGTGGGTCGAGCACCACACAGTCGTAGCGCATCGAGGCGGTTTTGGCTTGGGTGAGATAGGTAAAGGCATCGGCTTTGGTGATAGTCGCGCGGTTTGTGTCGAAGCCATTGCGCGTGATATTGAGCGCGACCTGTTCTAGGGCGTGTGCGGAGAGGTCTACGAAATCGACCTTGGCACCTTGCGCCAAGCAATAGAGTCCAAAGCCCCCTGCATTACAAAAAATATCTAACACCTCCATATGAGCCTCGATATAACCGCCCACCGTGTGACGATTGTATCGCTGGTCGAGATAAAAGCCTGTCTTTTGCCCCTCGTGCAGATTGACCGCAAAAGAGATGCCGTGCTCATGAATAGTAATATCCTGCGTGACCTCGCCATACACAACGCCATTTTGGGTTTGCAATCCCTCTTTGGCGCGCACTTTGGCATCGGATTTGTCGATGATGCCTTGGGGTGCAAGCAGTGCCACAAGCGCCTCGATGATGAGTGTGCGATAGCTCTCCATGCCAAGCGTGTTGATTTGAATCGCTAACACTTTGTCATAGACATCGACCATCAACCCAGGTAAAAAATCTGCTTCCGAATGGATGAGTCGATAGGCATTGGTCGCTTTGGCAAGGGCTTTGCGCTTTGCAAGTGCCGTGGCGATACGTGTACGGAAAAAATCACTGTCGATAGGACGCAAGTCGTAGGAGAGGACGCGCACGCACATCTGGCTACGACTGTTGTAATAGCCTTGTGCCAAAAAGGTGCCATCGATAGCGTAAAGCGCGACCAATGCACCATCAGGAATAGGCGTTTTGAGAGGGAGAATTTCGTTTTGATAGACCCAACCGAAGAAGGTTTTGACATGTTGTGTAGCGATTTTATTGAGGGTGATGGTGTGCACAAAAGGCTCCTTGGATAAGAGGCGTATCTTAACCAAGGCTCACCTTGTGCGCGCTAAAAGGAGCGTTTTAGAAACGAATATCGAGTGAGGCGCCCATCGTGGTATTGACAGTGTACATATCAGGCAAATAATTGCTTTGAAGTGTGGGTGCTATAGAAAAGTGTGGTTGTGCTGCGTTACTGACATTTTCGTAGTAGCGCTCAGTAAGGGTACGGTTGAAAAGCTGTAATAGACTCAATCCCGCCAATGTCCCACCTATTGCCCAAGCACTTCCTTGCGGCATTACTTCGCTATAAGCTTGTCCATACCACATACCGTACGCTGCAAAAAGAACAGAAGACAAAATACGACTAAAACCTTCTGCTTCAGCAAGAGTTCTAAGCCCCTCCATCGGAGTGATACGTCCCTCATCGATGGCACTCAAGGTCATTTCGTACTGTGTAGGTAACACCAACAAAAGTACCCCTAGACCAGCAAACGAACCTCCAATAACTTGATTCACAGAATTTGAAGGTGCTGCGAAGTAAGCATAAGCACCTATACCACCATAAAGAGCCCCAAATGTGTAACGAGCAAATCCCAACTGCTGAGAGTAACTTTTGAGATACGCATAAGCCGCCGCATCCTCATTTTGTGCATGCACAAAGCTCAAAAATAACACCATAAGTGAAACAACTATTTTTAACATTTTATTTCCTTTTGTAAATTTGCAAAATTATAGTTATGCAACATTACAGACAGATTAAAGAGGGCAAAAATTTATGCATTGATTGAACAGCAAAAAACAGCCCCAAAAAGGCAATTAAAAGTTTATTAAGTTATATTACCGCCTTATATTTCTCAGGGTATTTGCATGATTACATCGCGTCTGAACTTGCTCGTTTTTATTCTCATTGTGGGCATCGCACTCTCAAGCATTGCTTTGAATTACAACCTCGTCTACAACAATAAAAAATCGCATATCGAGCACGAAATCAATGCACACCTCAAACGTCTATTGGCGAATTTGACGACGCAGATGAATCTCTCTACGCTTTTAACACAAGAGAGTTACGCCTCTGATGTCCCTCTCTTTGCCGCTTTTGTCGATGCGCAGGGTCAAATAGTGGCACACCATCTCTTCCCACATACGCTTAACATCACGCATACCCTCGAAACATTCAATGGTTTAACGCGCCTTATCGAAGAGGAGGAGCACCTCTTCGCAATGGCGAACACCTCTTCGACCACACCGCTCTATGTCATAGTAGGCGTCTCCAAGGCCTCATTACGCGACTCGATTTTCGCACAAACTCTCTATGTATCGCTGTGGGTGGGCGCACTGCTAGCGCTCTTTTTTCTCTTCTTGCTCTACTACACCCGCATGAAAATCGAGCGCCCTTTACGTAGCCTCTTTGACTCCAATCTCAAAGAGTTTGTCAACGGCATCCTCTCTGCAAGCACCCAATGTGACCGCCTTCACACCATCGAAGAGTCCAATCTCCCCAAAGATATTCAAAACCGTATTCTCAACACCTTTGGAATGTTGCAAAAATGGTCCTGCTTCAAAATTCATTTTGACGAATTTCTCAAAATGACCGTCGCAGAGAGCAACAAAAAAGAACTCGTCGCCAACCTCTACACCGCTATCGAGGGCGATTTTTTTGTCAAAAGCATGACGCTTTTCGAGACCAATCACAGTCTCAACCGTTTTGAACCACTCTATGCAGGGCAATCGAGCCTAGAGACCTTGACGCACGATGAAGCGCTGTTAGCAGAACCCTCTGCTTGTCTAGCCTACCGAACGGGTAACCGTGTGCTTCTCGATGAGAGCCGCAAAAAATCAGCATGCTCCATGTGTCATGCGATGCCCCATGAAACGATAATGTGCAAGCCGATGATGTCAGGCGGCAAGCACACAGGCGTACTCAAACTCGTGCTCGACAATGAAAAAATCGAAGCGAGTAGCGAACTCAATGGCGATTTGGAGGCAAAAATCCGCTTTTTGGAGAGCTACCTCAACGCCTATGTCGATTTAACCTCTTTGACTATTAGCAATATCAATCTGCTCAATGCTTACAAAAACCAAGCCCTCACCGACCCGCTGACCAATCTCTACAATCGACGCTACATTACCGAATACCTCTTTGGGTTGCTCAATATTTCCAAACGCAAACAAGCACCGTTGAGTATTTTTATGATAGATATCGATAATTTCAAAAAATTCAATGACGAATACGGTCATAAAGTAGGCGATGCAGTACTCAAAATAGTCTCCAAAACTATCCAACAATCGCTACGAGAGGGCGATACCGTCGCACGTTATGGCGGTGAGGAGTTTATCGCTGTGTTGCCTTACAGCGATACCGATACCGCGTATGAGGTAGCTGAACGTGTACGTGGTGCAGTAGAGCGCATCGAGTGGAATGAGCACCAACTGCCCAATATCTACCCCGTCACTATTAGCGTGGGTATTTCGGCGTACCCCATCCACGGCTACAGCCACTACCACCTCACCAATGTGGCAGACAAAGCGCTCTACCGTGCCAAACGCGAGGGGCGCAACAAAGTCATCATTCACGAAATCAAAGAGCGCGAAGCAGACGAAATATTCGGGTAGTTTTTTTCTTAAAGAATTCCCCCATCAATATCGCTATAATCGCGTCAACAAAACGTAACATACGTCTCAGGATATTTTTTCTCCCCGCACGCACGCTGCTTTTTTACACTTTCAAGGATTCCCTTTTATGCTATTTTCTGATCTCAAATTGAGCCAACCACTCCAAAAAGCGGTAGAACTACAAGGCTACACCGCCCCTACTCCCGTCCAAGCCCAAGCGATTCCCGCTATTTTGGAGGGTCGCGACATGCTTGCAGGCGCCCAAACAGGTACAGGCAAAACCGCCGCTTTTACCCTACCGATGCTCGAAATTCTTTCGCGCACCCGCCCAAAAACACCCCATAAAGTGCGTGTACTCATCCTCACCCCCACACGTGAACTCGCCGCGCAAGTAGCTGAAAGTGTCAAAACCTATGGGCAATTCATGCCTTTCAAAAGTGCTGTCGTTTTTGGGGGCGTGGGTATTCATCCACAAATTGCCATGCTCAAAAAGGGTGTCGATATTCTCATCGCAACCCCTGGTCGATTGCTCGATTTGGTGGGGCAAGAGGCGCTGGATTTGCGTCATGTCGAGATGTTTGTCCTCGATGAGGCTGACCGTATGCTCGATATGGGCTTTATCAAAGATATTCGCCGTGTCATCACCATACTGCCTGCCAAACGCCAAAATTTGCTCTTCTCCGCAACCTACTCGGACGAGATAAAAACGCTGTGCGAATCGATACTACGCAATCCTGTCACGGTCGAGGTGGCACGCCGTAATACCTCAAGCGAATTGGTCGAACAGCGCGTCATCATGGTCGATTGCGCCCGCAAAAGCGCCCTTTTGGGAGAGCTGATTCAAAAGCACAAATGGGAGCAGGTATTGGTCTTTACCCGTACCAAACACCACGCCAACAAACTCTCTGAATATCTCGAAAAAATCGGCATCAAAGCCGCCGCCATTCACGGCAACAAAAGCCAAAGTGCGCGCACCAAAGCGTTGGCTGATTTCAAAGCAGGAAGTGTCAAAATCCTCGTCGCTACCGACATCGCGGCACGCGGACTAGACATCGATGCACTGCCACACGTCGTCAATTTCGAGCTACCCAACATCGCCGAGGATTATGTCCACCGTATCGGACGTACGGGGCGAGCAGGCAACAAAGGTGAGGCTATTTCTCTCGTATGTATCGATGAGCACGACTACCTCGCTGGTATCGAACGACTCATTCACCGCAAACTCAACCGCGAAATTTTGGCAGGGTACGAGCCAGACCCCACTATCAAGGCAGAGCCTATCCAGCAAGGTCGTGGCGGCAAAGGGGGCAATCGCTCCTCACGTGACCGTGGACAAAGCAATGCAGGCAACAAAAGCCACGCAAGCACACCCCAACAGCGTGACAATCGTCCACGCAACAGCGTCCAAAAGAGTCGAGGTCGCTAAAGCATGCGCATCTGGGTCGATGCTGATGCCTTCCCCAACGCCCTCAAAGAGGTGCTCATGCGTGCCGTACTCAAACGGCACATCCCCACACTCTTCGTCGCCAACAAAAAAATTGCCTTGCCAGAGGTCGATTGGGTAGCGATGCATATTGTGGGACAGGGTGCGGATATTGCGGATAATTATATTGCGCAGTCGTGTGCTTCAGGGGATTTGGTCATCACCGCAGATATTCCGCTGGCAGACCGTGTAGTAGAGAGGGGAGCTTTCGCGCTAGACCCACGAGGGACGCGCTACACTCCCGATAATATCAAGCAGATTTTGGCGATGCGTAATCTCATGGAAAATCTACGCAACGCAGGCGAAATCACAGGCGGACCTAGCGCCATAGGTCCCAAAGAGGTGCGTAGCTTCGCCAATGCCCTCAATGTTCTGCTCTCTCCTATTGATTTTAGTAGCTCATCGACCCTGCGTTGAGAATACCTATGGCAATCGATGCCATCGCCATAAAAGTACCCACAGCCACGTCACCCTTTTCGATATGCGCCTTGACGCTAAAACGTCCACCTAGACGTGTCAAAAGTGTGGCAAAAAGGAGCTGAACGCCCATCGCCACACCTGCCCACATCACGAAATCGATATACGAAACAGAGTGTGACAACGCGCTATAAAGTGGTATCGAAACCCCTACAATCGCTCCACCAAACGCCAATGCAGAAGCAAGATTGTTCTCCTTGAAAATCATCGCATAGTCATCGTAAGGTGTCACCACCGCATACAATACCAAGAAAAGCGCCAACGCACCCAACGCCGTCCCAAAAAAGAGACCAAACGCCATAAAATAGTCCACAAACATACCTACTCCTTTTTTTAAAGGCAAATGATAGCGAAACTTCACTTTTCTCTAATAACGTCGATACTAGCGGTACTTATCACGCAAAGGATGGCGTAATGAAAAAGCTACTTCTACTTCTCATCGTGGCAGCATCACTGCTACATGGTGCCAAAAGCGCCATAGAGTTTTTGCCCAACAAACGCGTCGCAGTATCCTACGGTCTCAATCTGACAGGACAACCCACCGACTCGACACTCACCTCGACACTGCAACAAATCTCTTTTAGTGTCTTTTCGTACGGAGATGCAAACACCTTCTACTTTGGGTATGTCATCGATGCCTACAGCGGTATCAAAGCCACTGACAGCTTTTTACAGCTAGACAATGCCTTTTTGGTGGGGTATATGTTCGGTGACAACTACACTGCCAATATGGGGTATGGCGTAAGCACCATCGGTGGAAGCGACCCTAGTGCTATGTTCACCATGAACCTAAGCACATTCTTTTTGGATATCGCAACGATGGGACTCAAACTCTCTGCTTATCTCTCCTCTGACCGTACATCGGCTCTCTATGTAGCTATTGTGACAGGCTTGACGTTTTAAACCTTAGCGTTTTTTGCGTGTTGCCAAATGAAAATAGAGCCACACCGAGCCGCCAATAGCCGCCAAAAAGAGAAGTAGATAGTAATAATGTGCACCGATATACTCTACATACGGCACCAGTACACTACCTGCATAGTAGCTAGACAATCCCACCGCAATGCCCCATAGTATCGACGCCAAGGCATTGATAATTGTAAAGCGCCCAAAAGGGTATTTGGTGATACCAATTGCAATAGGCACAAGCGTCTTGACCCCATAGATGTACTTTTGGAAGACGATGATAGCATCGCCAAAGCGTTTGATAAGGATATGCGAGAGGGCGAATTTGCGACGGTGCTTGATGAGATAGGGGTTGAGCATGGGCTTGTTGTAGCGTCCCATATAAAAGAGCATCGTATCACCCAAAAAGTTTGCGGTGGTAGCTACGATAATAGAGATGACGATATTCATCTCCCCTAAATAGGAGAGTATTCCAGCCGCCACGATACCTACATATCCGCCGCCAAAAGAGTATAAAAAGAGCGCGATATATCCATAGGTTGCCAAAGAGGCGTTGACTTCTTCCATGAGAGTCCCCTTTTTGGCGCTATTGTAGGGTAGCGGTGCTGTTTAGGCGCTGATACGCGTGAGGTTTACATACCAATCTTCGCGAAACATGCTTCGAGACTTTTTCAAGTGTACTTCGATAGCTTCACCGTAAAAATGTACCGTATTGATAGCCTCGTTGGGAATCTCCAACTCCTCTTCACAATAACCATGCACATCCTCCATGGAGTAAATATCACTCCAATCCCAGCCATTTTCTAGCTCGCGAATCGTAAAGACCGTATCTCGCATCCACTACACTCCTGTAAAAGATGCGCAATACTACAAAGGCAGTATTATAAAATGGTTACAAAAGTGTCTCTATTGGGTTACAGAGCGCTTTTCATGCACCTGTCGAGGTTATCCATCCACCGCCCAGCAGCTTTTCACCCTCATAAAAGACCCCTGCTTGTCCAGCAGCTACACCATAGACGCTCTCGTGCAGTGTCACGTGCGCCTCATTGCCCACAATTGCGACATGGCAGGGGACGGCTTTGGTGCGGTAACGAAGCTTGACACTGGCATCGAAGCTTCTGCGTCCATCGAACATATTGACATCACGCAGTGTGACACTACTACATGCAAGCGCTTCGTGTGTGCCAACGACGATTTGATTTTTTTCGGGAATGATACGTGTGACATAGTGAGGGTCGTGTGCACCCCGTACGGTAAACCCTTTGCGCTTACCAATCGTGTAGTGCATATAGCCGTGATGTGTCCCTACGACATTGCCAGCTTCATCGAGGACTTCACCCTCGATATCGACATCGACATAGTTTTTGAGCACATCGGTATAGGTGGTCTCGACGAAACATATTTCGCTCGATTCGGCTTGTGTCGCAAAAGATTCGAGTTGAGGTATCGATGCGGCGAGGCGTTTGATATCGGCTTTGTGACGGCTCCCCATAGGAAAAAGCAGGCGCGGCACGATAGTAGGGTCGATGTAGAAGAGAAAATAGCTCTGGTCTTTGGTGTCATCGGCGGCTTGGTGCAAATAGGTGCCATCGTGCTGTATGTAGTGCCCTGTGGCGATGAACTGCGCCCCAATGGAGTCTGCGAAGCGTACCATCTCGCCAAATTTGATATTGCGGTTGCACAGTGCACAAGGATTGGGTGTCAACCCTGCGGCGTAGGTATCGATAAAGGGTCGGAAAACTTGGGTGTCAAAGACCTCTTGAAGGTCAAGAATATGAAGCTTCACCCCCACAAAATCTGCCGCTTTTTGGGCGCGTGCGATGTTGGTCTCGTGGTAGTTGGGCTTGGCGTGTAGCTTCATATAGACGCCCTCGACCTCATAGCCTTGCTCTTTGAGCAGTAGCGTCGATACGGTCGAATCGACACCCCCACTCATCCCCACGAGGACTTTGGGTTTCATCGGTCGCGCTCTTTTTTGACAAATTTTTTGAGCGTTTTATAGTAGGCGGTCGATTCCAAATGCATACGTTTGAGCTGTACCATCTGCTCTACGACGCTAGCGTGAATATCACTCGTAATAGCATCGAGGTCGTCCGTGATGGTGAAAAGATTCAAATCATCAGGACTTATGACGCCCAGTGGCACCATTGTATTGCGCATAAAATCGACGATAGGTTGATAGAAATCTTTGCCTACGAGGAAAATTTTGACCCCATCGACCTTTTTGGTTTGGGCTAATGTAAGTGACTCAAAAAGCTCATCGAGCGTCCCAAATCCCCCAGGCAAGACTACATACGCCAGCGAATATTTGACCAACATTACTTTGCGCGAAAAGAAGTAATCAAAGGTGAGATTTTTGGTCGTGAAAGGATTGATAGCTTGCTCAAAAGGGAGGTCGATATTGAGTCCCACAGACTCCACGCCCCCCGCTTTTGCCGCTCCTGCATTGGCCGCTTCCATGATACCTGGACCACCACCAGAGATGATATTGAGCCCTTTTGCGGCCAATTTTTCGCTCAACTCCATCGCCATTTGGTAGTATCGATGCTCACGTGGTAATCTTGCACTTCCAAAAATCGTCACCGAGGGACCCATCTCGCCTAGCTCATCGAAACCTCGCACAAAATCGGCGATAATTTTAAAAACACTCCACGTATCTGCGGATTTAATATCCTTAATATAACGCTTCTGTTTTTCAACTAAAAACGAATCCAATCACGCTCCTTTGAGTTGATTGAGGCGCTCTCTTCGCGTCCCAATGTGAGTAATTTGAATACCAAAGTTTCCATCGACGATAACAACCTCACCTTGAGCAATGACGTGATTGTCGACCAAAATATCTAGCGGGTCGTTGGCCAATTGGTTTAGCTCGATAACCGAACCAATATCCATGTTGATAACGTCTTTGAGAAGCATTCTTTTGCTTCCAATACGCACTGTCACAGGAAGCTTAACATCCATGATGAGAGCGATATTGCGCATCTCATCGGGTTCGAGCTTGGTAGAGGGAATCGAGACACTGCTACTGCTCTCTGAGGCTGTCGCTTTGACCTTGCCCTCCATGGCACCCAAAATCGATGCATCCAAAATTATCGAAAAAGTAGCATCGATTTCACCCAATTTGAAAGCAAAATTGACCTCTTTTCCGAAATCTTGGACATGAATTTGGTCATCGGCATCAAAAAAGCTGATTTTTTCTGCACTCATCGAGAGCTTTGGCATGCCAGGGTGTGAGCCTAGCGCCGTAGAGAGTGCGCCTACGATATTGGCGACAAACTCTTTGGTGCCGTCCAAATCGTCGCTGTTCATTTCATCCTTGGAGGTGCCCTCACCCGCCATCATCATATCTACGACCGCTGTAGCCATTTGCGGGGGAATCGCAACAACCATCTTGCCTTTGGCAGCACCCGTCACCTCAACGTAGACAAAAGCTACAGGGGGCTTTGCCTTGGACTCTGAGGCTTGCGTGGTTTGCCCCGATTGTCGTATCGTAGGCTCTCCGCCTGTCAGCCCCGTAATGGTCGCCTTGGTCTCTGCAATAAATAGATTGATAAACTCTTCCATAGGTGCTCCCTTTTATTCCTCTTTGGCTTTGATATCTTCGAGTTTGGCACGTCTGCGCTCTTCGAAGTGTTCCAATATCTCTTTGACTTCATCTTTTTCGGTGTGGATGAGCTTATCGACACGCACCGATTTTTTGAAACGTCGCAATCCCAATGTACCTTTGAAACGCTCTTTGCCATCGACCTTGACCCAAACCGTATCATCAGGACCTGCCGTCTCCAGACGCAAAATATTGCCTACTTCAACTTCTAACAGCTCATTGAGTGTGATTTCAGCTTTGCCCAAAATCGCTTCGACATTAACCTGCGCGCCCCCTAGCAACGCTTTTAGCTCTTGATTACGGCTTTTTTTGGAGCTTTTTTCGTTGAGCATCAAATCACGGCTTGCCAATTTTGGCAAGATAGGCTCTAGCGCAATGACGGGATAACAGAGGTTCATCATACCGCTACTGCCCCCGATGATTATCTCCATAACGACCATGACGATAATCTCATTTTGGGCGACGATTTGAATGACGTTGGGGCTAGACTCTTTGGATTCAATGGCAGGGAAAACATCGGTGACGGGTCCCCACGACTCTTTGAGCGTATTCATCATGACGCGCAAAATCGTCTCAAAAAGGCTAAGTTCGATATCTGAAAACTCTCGATTCCCCTCAAAAGGGTCGCCTTTACCGCCCAAAAGACGGTCTATCATAGGGAAGGCTATCGAGGGGTTGACCTCCAAAATTCCACTCCCCTCCAAAGGCTTCATCGAAAAGACGTTGAACGAAGTGGGATTGGGCAAACTCATCAAAAATTCGCCGTAGGTCATTTGGTCGACAGAGTGCAACGTAATCTCAACAATAGAGCGCATGATGGCAGAGATTTGTGACGAGAGTGAGCGTGCCATCTTGTCGTGGATACCACGAAAGGCGCGTAATTGTTCTTTACTGACCCGATTGGGGCGTTTAAAATCGTAAAGCGTTACTTGCTTTTGGTCAAAAACATCCTCTTCATACTCTATGCCGCCGTCGTCCGTCTCATCGTCGACGACGTCAAGAAGCATGTCGATCTCTTCTTGACTAAGAATGTCAGCCATAGAAACTATCCATCATTGCGACTTAGGTGTTGGCGAATTTTGACCAAAACAGCTTTGTGAATCTGTGAAATACGCGATTCTGTAATATCAAGTGTTTCGCTAATCTCCTTGAGGCTCAACTCCTCAAAGTAGTAGAGTTGAATAATGAGCTGTTCACGCTCACTGAAGCCCTCCAAAACGGCTTTGATGCTCTCTACTAACTCATCTTGTTCTATCACATCGATAGTAGAGCGTTCATTAAGAGCAGAAAGCTGTTCATCGATAGGCATGACGGCATAAATTTCAGAGGCGATACGTGCCTCTTTTATCTTCTCTACGCTCTCGCCTAAGCGTTCGGCGATATATTCGATAGTCGGTTCTTCATTGTTCTCAGCCAAATAGAGACCAATTTCGTACTCGATAGATTTGATGATTTTACGGCTAGAGCGTGATACTACATCCAAAGAGCGCAAATAATCTAGCATCGCTCCGTAGGCACGTGTTTTGGCATAGCCCCAAAAAGAGTCGTTTTGCGTTTCGTCGTATCGACGTGCTAGCTTGACCAACTCCTCTGTGGCAATCGCCGCCAAATCGTTGTAATCGACAGAGCTTGGCAAACGCTCTTTGAGGCGATAGGCCATTGCCTTTACCGCAGGTAGATATTGCACTGCCAACTGGTCTTGGCTGTATCGAATCGCATCGCTATAGGCGCTTTTAGCCATTCTCTTCTCCTTGGGTCGCATCTTCATCGTCGTGATGTTCGGCACTAAATTTCTTCTTGAACGCGCTAGCGTAAACCTCTTCGCGTTTTTGTATCTCATCACTAAAATGGTCTAGCAGATATTCATGCTCACGGCTAGCAAAGGTAGCGATACCTACTTCAACGTATCGGATGAAGTAGGAGACGCTAATTTGCGCAAAAACATAAAAGATGAGCGTAGTAGCAATCGCCCAAAAGAGCATCACAAAAGCATCATCGAATTTTAACGCACCGAAAATTAATCCGATAAAAAAACCTTGCGAAGTGATAAATCCGATAAAACCGTTTGCGGGCATCGATACATTTCCCATTGGCAGATTAAAACTGTTCAAAAAGACGCTTAAAAAGTCCGTTCAGACCGCTCTCTTTGGCTCCAACTAGCACATTGCGTTCCAATTTGAGCGCGATTTTTTGGACAATTTCACCGATCGCTTTGGAGGGTGCACTTGTCGGAGCATCTTTGGTAAAAAGTGAACGTGATTTGATAGAACGGCTCACAATTTCATCGCTACGCATATGCCCCATATAGTTAATCTTGAAGGGTGTCGAAATATTTTTGCTGGCGACTTTGACGATTTTTTCGTAGACCATTTGCGCCTCTTTTTCGGTTTTGACCTGATTAAGGAGCAATCCCACTTCGCTTTTGTAGGTCGAATTGACCTTAATCATTGCATAGGCATCGGTGATAGCCGCAGGGTCTGGAATGGCTACGACGATAACATCATCTGCCGCTTTCAAAAAGAGCTGTGTATGTTCCCCTATGCCCGCTCCCGTATCGATAATCATCACATCCATCGCATCCAGCATCGAGGGCTTTGAGAGCACTGAACGAAAGAAATTCTCATCGCTGTAGCGCAAAATCTCCTCGCCGCTGTCCCCAGGAATGAGGTAAAAATTGGGAGCAATTTGCAACACCACCTCATCGAGTGTCGCTTCCCCTTTGACCACATGCAAGATATTTTTGGGTGCCGAAACCCCCAAAATGATGTCGAGGTTTGCCAATCCCAAATCTGCATCAAAAAGCCCCACTTTGAAACCACGCTTGGAGAGCATGTGCGCGATATTGGCGCTGATGGTGCTTTTGCCCACGCCACCCTTGCCGCTGGTGATGGCTACGAAGCGCGTCTTTTTGGCGCTCAAGGGGGATTGCTCCTGCATTAGCTCTTTGAGTTTTGTGGCTTGATTGTTCATGGTTTGACCTTACTAAAGCCATGCAAAAGACAATCGACCAAATAGTCACTGCTAGCTTGCACCAAATCTTCAGGCACCTCTTGACCTATCGAGAGGTAGCTCACAGGGGTGTCGATTTCGTTGAGGAGGCTGAAAATGGTCCCAAACCCTTTGGTCTCATCGAGCTTGGTAAACATGAGCGTATCGACACCTAGATAGGAGAAACGCTCATAGGTCGCCAACATATCTTCGTATTTGAGATGGCTTGGCAGTACCAAAATAGTCTCGACCTCCATTTGGGTCTCATTGCTATCGAGGTAGCCGTAGATGGCTCCTATTTTCTCTTGGTCATAGGGAGAGCTTCCCATCGTATCGATGAGGATATAGTCGCAGTAGCGCAACGCATTGAGTGCCGCGCTAAACTCTGCAGGCTGAATCACCGTCTCGATACCCAGCTTCATCATACGTGCATACTGCATGAGCTGCTCCACCGCACCGATGCGATAGGAGTCTAGGGCTATGAGTCCCACTTTGTATTTTTTGTCCATCATAAACGAAAAGCGCGCCGCAAGCTTAGCGATGCTGGTCGTCTTGCCCACGCCTGTGGGACCCACGAGCATGATGACACGCTTAGTATTGGGCTTCAAGGGCATCTCATGGCGTACAGGCACCATTTTGCGAAGCAGTGTCTGAAAATAGCGCTTGACCGTCACCGAATTTTCACGCATTTTGTTGGGCATGTGCTCTAGTGTGAGGTGCATGATTTTTTCCAAATGGTCACGGTTCATGCCTGAATCGAGTGCCAATTTGTAAATCTCTGCAAACTCAGGAGGAATAGGGATATTGCTTGGGCTTTTCTCTTCCCAAAACATATTTTGGATGAGTTTAATTTTGTCACTGAGCTTGGCAATTTCGCTTTGAATCTCTTTGAGATGGGGGGACTCTTTGGGCGCTTCTGGGGTTTTGAGCGTGAGTCTATCTTCACTGTAGGGCGTTTTGGGCAGATTGCCTATTGAGGAGATATCGCTGATTTGTTTTGCCGCTTGCGAAATACTCAAAAGCACATCTTCACTCGATTGCGCCATTTTTTGGGGTGTCATTTCGTAGGCTTGAGCGGGAGGACGTTTGAGCTTGATAGGACGTATATGGTCCTCCTCAAAAGCGACCACCACCTCATAAAGTGCCGTTTGGTTGAGCGTCTTTTTGCGCACCTCTTTGGTCTCGATGATGGTCACATCATCGCCCAGCTCGGTCTTGACTCGTTTGAGTGCTTCGGCAGGACTCTTGCCTGTAAAGGTCAAAAACTTCATGCCAAAGTCACCATCGGCATAAGCACCGAGAGACGCTCACCCCATGCAGGATGGGGCAATCTCAATTGCGCCGTATCGATGACACGACCCTCAAAAAAGAGCAGATCCAAATCGAGTGTGCGCGGTGCATTAGCATGGGTGCGACGACGACCAAATCGCGCCTCGATACGTAGCAAATAGCGCATGAGCGCCACAGGTGTCATCGAGGTACGCACCACCATCACCGCATTGTAAAAAGCATTTTGTGCTAGATAACCAAAAGGGGGATTTTTGAGTATGGCACTGGTCGATTCGACGACGAGAAGTTTTTGACGCTTCAAAAAGATGAGTAGATGCTCAAATCGACGCACTACATCCCCGATATTACCGCCCAATCCCACGATAGCACGATAGGAGTGTGCGACACTCACATCGATACGCAAGGGAAAAGAGGGAGTGCGCAAAAGCACAAACGATGCATCACGGGGTGAGCTTATCAATGGTTAGCCTTGTTTTTTTTGGAGTGCGGTCATCTCATTGAGGATTTGAATCATACCTATCATCGCTAGATGGTATCCAAAGGGACCAAAGCCCACGATTTGTCCCGTAGTCACCGCGGCAGTCATGCTTTTTTGGCGAAACTCTTCACGACGGTGAATATTGGAGATGTGTACCTCGATAGCAGGCAGAGCCACAGCAGCAAGAGCGTCGCGAATCGCTACAGAGGTGTGTGTGTAGGCGGCAGGATTGATGATGATGCCATTGGCATCGCCGTAGCACTCTTGGATTTTATCGACGATTTCGCCTTCGAGGTTGCTTTGGAAAAACTCCACCTCTACGCCGTTTTGGTTGGCAAACTCCTGCATTTGGCGGTGAATATCTTCAAGTTTCATAGGACCATAAATGTTCTGTTCACGAATGCCTAGCATGTTGAGATTGGGGCCTTGGATTACGGCTATTTTCATCGATTGTTTCCTTGCGCAAAAATTTGAAAAATTATAGCGACCCAAGCAAAAAATGGGCTAAAATAGGCTCCATTTTTGCCAAGGATACCCCTCTATGCCACACTATGCCCTCTCTCCCACCTATCTTTTCACCCCAAAAGGATTTTTAAAAGGGCAAACCCTTATTTTTGATACTACTATCCTCGCTTTTGGGCCTAGTGAAGCTATCGCGCAAGAGTATCCCGATGCTGTTGTTTTACCCACGCCTCCCTACTCGATACTCACCCCAGGGTTTATCAATTTGCATGTGCACTTGGAGTTTTCCAGCCACACCACCCAATACAAATATGGGCAATTTTTACCGTGGCTTTATAGCGTCATGGCAAAGCGCGATGAACTCGTAGGTGGATGTGACACTTCATGCCACAAAAAAGCACTTCAATCGATGTTAGAGAGTGGAACTACTACGATTGGGGCGATTAGTAGCTACGGCACAGAGCTACAAGCATGCGTCGATACACCGCAACGTGTGCTCTATTTCAGTGAACTCATTGGCTCCAATGCCGCTATGGTCGATGCGCTCTATGGCGATTTTTTGGCGCGACTCAATAGTGCCCAAAAACACAACAGCTCACGCTTTGAAGCAGGTATTGCGATACATTCGCCCTACGCTGTACATCCTATCCTCATTCAAAAAGCGCTCGATATCGCCCAAAAAGAGCGCTTGAGCGTCACCGCACATCTACTCGAAAGCCCCGCAGAGTATGAGTGGCTCACCCAAGGCACTGGCGATTTCGCACCCTTCTTCGCCAAGCTTTTGCACCAAAGCGCACCGCTTTGCACACCCCAAGAGTTTGTCGCGCACTTTGCCCAAATACCTACGCTTTTTACCCACGCCACACAGCTCGATGCTCCTACGCTTGCGCTTTTGTCACCCCAACACCACGCCATCCTTCACTGCCCCATCTCCAATCGACTCTTAGGCAATGGCGTGCTCGATATCGAGGCACTTTATGAGGCAAATATCCCCTATATGTGCGCCACCGATGGGCTTAGCTCCAACACGACGCTCGATATTCGCCAAGAGCTGCAAAGCGCCCTCTTTTTGCATGCACACAGCCATCTGCCTACCTTAGCACTAGCACTTTTGCACAGTGTGACCACAACGCCTAGCTACCATACGCCCTTCAATGTGGGACGTATCGAGGTAGGTATGCAGGCGGATATGGTGCTTTTTGCACTCCCTGAAGCTATTGAGCATGAGGAGGATATTGCCCTGCACCTTATCCTGCAACACTACCCCATCGAGGCGATATTTATCGATGGTCAAAGCACACTTTGGGGCAAAAACAATTAAAATATAGTCTCTCGTGAGTTTTTTTGCGCAGATATTTTGAAGAACAGGGGTAGAGAGTGAGATATCTAATCGTGGGCATCGTAGGAATTGTAGGGACACTACTCTTGTCAGGGTGTGCCGTCACACTCAACAGCGTCGAAAAAAGCATCGAAAAACCAGACCTCAACACAACGCTAGCACTTCTTGAAAAAATCACTCCCACGCCTCCTGCACGCTTCGCACAGCTCTACAAAAGTGCAGTGATGCTCTACGACACGCCCCAAACCCAACAAATTCTCGATGCACTACGTCTCCAAGGAGCCAATCTCAACACCCCTGACAAATCCTCTCAAACACTTTTGGACTACGCCAAGCAAAAGGGTGCCAACGACCTCATAAGCTATCTCATCGCCAACGATTTTAATCTCTCTGTCGATACGACACTTTTGAGCTACGCCTATGACGCCAATGACACAGCGCTCGCCTCACAACTCTACGCCGCGAACTATGCACACGACAACAGCGCGACACTGCTAGGACGCGCGCTCAAAGAGCGCAATTTTGCATGGGCAAAATATTTTATCGCGCAGGGTGCGACACTGCAAACGCAGCCCACAATGTTGCGCCAAGCACTCGATGCCGATGATATGGAACTCGCCAACTTTTTGCTGGACAATGGATACGAGATAGGCAGTGACCCTACGCTTTTGACGCATGTCATCAAAAAGAAGAGTGTCTCACACATGACCTATCTCATCGCCGCTGGTTTTGACCTCAACAGTGACCCTGAATTGATGCGCCATGTCATCAAACGCGAAGATTATCCTCTAGCGCAATACCTCATCGCCAATGGCGCGATACTCTCAAACCACAGCGACCTCATGGAGTACGCCATAGCGCAACAAAACTATGAGATGATTAGCTTTTTGATCAAGCATGGTGTAGCACTCAAAGTAGCTTCGGGTGAGTTGACGCGCGCTATTACCACACAACAATTTGATTTTGCGAAACTGCTCATCGATTGGGGCGTCAAGCTCGATAACGGCATGACACCTCTGACCTACAGCGCCTATTTGCACAACCGCGACGCTATGATATTTTTCCTCTCCAAAGGGCACGACATCGATGAACGTGACCGTCATGGACGCACACCTATTATGTATGTGGCAGATGATTTTGAACTGGTCGATTTTCTCATCCACCAAAAAGCGGATCTCAACAAACGCGATGCCCAAGGGCGCACACCGCTGATGTACACCGCAGGCAATTTTCTCATAGCCAAAAACCTCATTACACACTACGCCAATATCCATTTGGTCGATTTTGACAAACGTAATTTGCTCATGTATGCCACGAGTATGAACAATCGACCCTTCATCGAATTCCTCCTCGACCAAGGCATCGACCCCAACGCAGAAGACCGCTACGGCAAACGCACTTTGGCGTACAGTAATGATCTCAACACCACCAAATATTTGATGGAGAATAAAGCGCGTTACTAACCGCTTTTCGATACCATCCGCCTATACTTTTCAAAAGGAATAACATGAAAAAAATCGTTATATTTTTGCTCTTTGCCTCTGCGCTTTTGGCAGATGGATTGCATATTGGTAGTGTTCAGACACTTTTGGATGAGGCACACAAAAACGTCAAAGAGATAGACGGTGCGACGTTGCAAAAAATGCTCGATAAAGAGGAGAGCTTTTTTCTCGTCGATTTGCGCGGCAATGAGCAGTTGGCACGTGGTGAAATCTACCACATCGACAGTTTCAAAATCGACCGTGGCTATTTGGAGTTCGAAATCGAGCGCAAAATTCCTGACAAAAACGCTACGGTAGTACTCTACTGCTGTAGTGGTACACGTAGTTTGCTCTCTGCCTATAGCCTCACCAAAATGGGCTACAAAAACGTCCGCTCTCTCAAAGGCGGATTACGTGACTGGGTCGAAAACGGTCACGCTCTCGATACTGCATACGGCGAGATGATTCTCAAAAAATAGTCGCTTGTTGGAGTGCCTCGTGCACTCTAAGGGCTTGCGCATGTTCAAAGACATCGTGACAGCGAAGGATGCTTGCGCCATTACGCACCGCCTCTAGGTGCAGTGCCAACGTCCCTGCCAATCGCTCCTCGATACGACTAGGCGAAAGGGCATCGATAAGCGATTTACGACTCGCTCCCACGAGTAGTGGATACCCCAACACGCTAAATGCTTCCAGATGACGCACCAACGCCACATTGTGCGCCAATGTCTTGCCAAATCCTATGCCCACATCCAGCACAATATCCTCTATCCCAAACGCTTTTGCCTTGGCAATACGCTCTTCAAAAAAGCGATGTATCTCATCGAAGAGATGCTCATAGGTAGGTGCAGTTTGCATCGTCTGTGGCGTGCCTTGCATATGCATGATGACCACTTGGGCGCCATGTCGTGCCGCGATGCTACACACCGCATCGTCAGCCAAACCTGTAATGTCATTGACGATACGAAAACCTCTAGAAAGCGCATACTCCATCACCAACGGCGCATAGCTATCGATGCTAAAACGCGCCTCTTCAAAAAGCTTCTCTTCATAAATAGCATCGATGATAGGTGCCACACGTGCAAGCTCCTCTGACGGAGCGATAGGTGTACTTCCAGGACGGCTCGATAACCCACCCAAATCGATGATAGAGGCGCCTTGGGCAATGAGGTTGCGAATATGCGCGACAGCTTGGGCACCCTCGAAGCGGCTTTGGGCATAAAAGCTGTCGTGATTGGCATTGACGATGCCCATTATCTCGACTTTTTGGGGCGTAGTACGCTTGACCCACTGCTCCAAATAGCGCGCCACTTCACGCAAACCAAAGGGCTGAGCGCGCTCTTTTTGCGCCAAAATCGCCATATGTTTGGTCGTACCTATGAGTAGCGCATCGACCGTAGGTGTCTCACAGCTAATGACCCCGCGAGGTACCGCCACATCAGCCCCAATAGAGAGGGCATCTTGCTTGAGGATGTTTGCCGCTTGGGTCAAAAGCCCCTCGATGAGAATCGTATGCAGCTGCATCTTGGCGCCCAAAATTTTGTACGCACCTCTATCGATACCGATGCGCTCTAGGATAGGATGGGTATCATGTGAGAGATTGAGCGGTGTGATAATCATCGCTTGACCAGATGCAAGAGTGTCGAGAGTAGTACCGTCGAGACGTTGGCGTTTAGCTCTAGCACCTCGATAGCGTGCTCAAAAGCTTTGAGTATTTGAGGTTTTTGCGCCAACCCCAAGCGTGTTGCCTCAACAAAAATACGCTGAATAAGTATCTTGATTTCACCGCGAGAAGTACGCTCATGCTCTTTAATCAGAGCATAAATTTGTGCCGTATCGAGCCTATCGACAGCAAAAGTGAGCGGTGGTGGTACCGTAGGTGAGTATTGCGCTTTGAAGAGTGGCATACGTGAAAGTATCGTAGGAAGCAAAATCGTCTTTTGGGGTACGACCAAAATAAAGCGAATATTGTGCGGCGGCTCTTCGATGATTTTGAGGAGTGCATTTTGGGAGACGGCATTGATTTTGGGTGTGGCGATGATGATGTAGTGGATGTTTTCATACGCTACGTAGGCTTGGGCTATCACCTCTTTGGTGTGCTCGATGAGAAAATCATCGATACGAAAAATGTGTCGATGCAAGGGTGCTATACGTGTCTCGATTTGCTCTATAGCGCTATCGAGTGCCTTATCGATGACCACTTGTTTGAGATAATCTCCATTGGCATCTTGGAGCATTACGTTAGCTCAAACTCACCAAAGAGCGCACCGTTGACTGCTTTGTCGAACAATCGATAGAGATGCAGAAGCTTCACATCCAAAAAGGTGTCATAAGAGGGTAAAAGCAAGGAGTTAGGCACCTCTTCATCGAAGACCCACAAGAGATTTTTTTCGCTACGTTTGGCAATGTCAGCACGTCTATCGTCGCCCTTGCCCACGTACCAAAAGAGGTAATTTTCACAATAGGTGATATTGAGCATATCTTCGAGCATGTCCAGCTCCATCGCACTCTCGATGCCCTCAAACGCTCCAAAAATCGCCTCCATACGCACCAAGGGAATGAGCGGTCGAGAGGGGGAGAGTTTGTTGAATTTTTGCACTATATAGTGCCCAAACCACATACGCTCTTTGTCGGTGATGATGATGACCGTAGCGCCGTTGACAATTTGGCGAAGCGCGCGGTAAAGCGGCGCACTGAAATAGAATCGATACTCCTCGATCCAGCTCATCATCGCATCGTCGCTACGAATAACGTCCAAGAGCCAGTTATCGAGGCTAGGTAGTGACATACTATTTATCGAGTTCGTAGGCGTCGTGGAGTGCTTGGACGGCTAGTTCGCTGTATTTTTGGGCAATAATCATCGAAATTTTAATCTCCGATGTACTAATCATCATGATGTTGATGTTCTCTTTTGCCATCGTCTCAAACGCTTTGGATGCGACACCGCTGTGTGATTTCATCCCAACACCAATGACAGAGACTTTGGAGATTTGGTCATCTGCGCTCAGACTTGCGACCTCTTTTTTGGCGACAAACGGCTCGAGAATAGTTTTGGCGGCGTGAAGCTCATTTTTGTCTAGGGTGAAGTCTAGATTGGTGCGTCCATCGTGTCCGATTGTTTGGACAATCATGTCGATATTGATATCTGCTTTGGCAAGGGCTTTGAAAATATCCGATGCGATACCAGGGCGGTCTACCACACCTGAGAGAGAGACACGTGCTTGGTCTTTGGCGAGTGCGATACCGCTAACGAGGGGTTTTTCCATGATGTTTTCTTCCTTTGTGATAAGTGTGCCTTCGTTTTCATTGAAGCTTGAACGGGTGACGAGATTGACGGACAATTTTTTGGCTAGCTCGACAGAGCGGTTTTGCAACACTTTGGCGCCTAGAGAGGCAAATTCGAGCATCTCATCGTAGGAGATTTTCTCGATTTTTTTAGCCTTGCGCTCGATACGTGGGTCGGTCGTGTAGACGCCATCGACATCGGTATAGATTTCACACAAATCAGCTTGCAATGCGCCTGCCACCGCTACCGCAGAGAGGTCGCTACCGCCACGTCCTAGCGTGGTGACATCGCCTGTGTGTTCATTGACACCTTGGAAGCCTGCTACGACGACGATTTTGCCCGCATCGATAGCCGCATGCATCATCGAGGGGTCGATAGACTCGATGCGCGCTTTTGTGTGGCTTGCGTTGGTCTTGATACCTGCTTGGCGACCTGACATCGATACGGCTGGATAGCCTAGCTCATTGAGCGCGATAGAGAGCAGTGCCGAGGTGACACGCTCACCTGAACTCAACAGAGCATCGACATCCTCTTTGCGCGGTGCCTTGCTAAAGTGCCCTGCATACTCCAACAGTTTGTTGGTTTCGCCGCTCATAGCAGAGACGACGACGACCACTTTGTGACCCTTTTTGACTGTAGCGATGACACGTTGCGCGACATTATCGATGCGCTCTAACGTCCCTACGCTGGTGCCCCCAAATTTTTGTACGATTAACACGCTCTAGTCCTTTTTTGCCAAGATGTGCATTATAAATATCCCTCTTTTTGAAAATGTTTGATCACTTCCTTGTACACAGGACGCTTGAAATGCGCCACCCGTGTAAAAAGCGTATCCAACCCCACATATTCAAACTGGGAAAACTCAGGTATTTCGGTCGAGAGATTGATTTTGGCATCTTGCGCCAAACGCACCAAAAAATAGCGCTGTTTTTGTCCCTTGAACGGTTTCATACGCTCCATAATCGAACCCGTAGGAAAATCGTATGTCACCCAATCAGGGAACTCTGCGATGATTTCGACCGCGTCGGTACCAATCTCCTCTTTTAGCTCTCGATAGAGTGCCTCACGCACGCTCTCACCCTCATCGATGCCCCCTTGTGGGAACTGCCACGCCCCTGCAATATCACTACGCTCAGCGATAAAAATCTCACACGTTTGTGGATAGCGGGGAGAGACGATGATGGCGGCTACGTTGGGACGGTACAGTGACAAATCGCTCATCTAAAACAACCTCTATTTCCTGAAAGTTCACCCAAAAATCGCAACCATCTCTCAAGAAACTTGCAACACAATTTGGCTAGAATTCTAGGCATTTTCGCATTAAAAAGGGATAAATATGCTCCTCTATCTGCACATCCCATTTTGCGATTCCAAGTGCTCCTATTGCGCTTTTAACTCCTATACCCACCTGCACCATCGACGCGCACGCTACATGACCCAAATCGTCGAGCAATTCCTGCACGACGTGGAAGAACTCCAACTCCCCAAAGCCATTTTTCGCACCCTCTTCATCGGAGGTGGCACGCCATCGACCGTCGATGCGGCACTGTATGAGAGATTTTTCGAGGTAGTACGACCTTATCTAGCGCACGATGCCGAGATCACCACCGAAGCCAATCCCAACTCCGCCACTCTCACATGGCTAGCACAGATGCGAGTCTTGGGGGTCAATCGCCTGAGCCTTGGAGCGCAGAGCTTCGATGAGGGCAAACTCACATGGCTACACCGCGCCCACGCCTCGCACCACATCGATGAGGCAGTACATGCGGCATACAGCGCAGGTATACGTAATATCAGCATCGACCTTATTTATGGTACGGCGCTGGATACCCCTGCACTTTTGGAGCGCGATATAGAGAGAGCCTTTGTTCTGCCCATCTCACATCTGAGCGCCTATGCCCTGACCATCGAGGAGCATACCCCTTTTGCCGCGACACCGCAAGTCGCACGTGAATCGCTGGAGATGACCCAAAAGCTCTTTGAAGCTATTGACGCGCATGGCTTCGCACAATACGAAATTTCCAATTTCGGTACCCCAAGCCGCCACAATCTGGGGTATTGGGAGTATGCCCCCTATCTGGGTATCGGTGCAGGTGCAGTGGGACGTATCGCGGAGCATCGACGCTACACCCATACCGATGTCGATGCCTATATCGCCGACCCCCTCTATCGCACCCTCGAGCACCTCTCTCCTAGCGATATGCGTATTGAAAAAATTCTTCTAGGATTACGCAGTCGCGTGGGTGTCGATACTGCACTCATCAGTGACACCTCGCGTATCGATGCACTCATCGAAGAGGGATTGGCATTTGTTGAGAACAACAGACTCTACGCGAAGAGCTATCTATTAGCCGATGAAATCGCGCTCTTTTTGGAGTGAAAGGAGAGCACAAAAACCGCTCCACCCTCCTCATTAAATGCGTCGAGAGTGCCTTGAAGGGCATTTTTCTATCGATACTACTTTATCCGCTACAAAAGTACATTTCACCTTGTTCCCACGCAGAGCATGGGAACAAGTAAAGGATTCGAGACCAAACACATCTAGCGCATCGCTACCAAGACTGTCGATAGCAATGCAAGTGCTATAGAATCGCTACAGTACTCCTATCACCCCACACCCCAAGGGTATTTCCTCCCGCTAGTCAGGGCAAGCATCTAGACAGATTCTCTTTTGTCGCCGATACAAAAGATTCATTATTCTTAGCAATAATCCTGTGATTTGCACAGACTTAGATGGAAGAAAAGGCATTGAAGTAGATAAAAAGAATTGTTAGATATTATGTTACGTAAAATACTTAAGGTTTTTTAATTGAGAATATAATGCATTCTTATGGTGCCAATGCTTCCAATGTCAAGATAGGTAGTGATAGAGCTGAGGGAACTATAACCATCAAGGGTAAGATGTGAGATTGACACTTGATAAACTTGCAGATAATTTGCTTAAAGTTGTAAATAACAAGTAATAGAATAACAAAAATAATAGTCAAAGGTATCGAAAATGAGTTTTGAAGTTAAATTTAGTCCTGTAGTAATAAAACATCTTGGTATAAATATGTATTCTACATTACCTCCTGTTCTTAGTGAATTAATAACTAATTCATACGATGCAGATGCTAGTGATGTAACTATAACTATTAATCAAAAAGAAAAAAATATTGAGATTTTTGATAACGGTTGCGGAATGACAGCAGATGAATTAAACAGAGATTTTTTAAAAATAGGTAGGAATAGAAGAACTACTACGTCAAATATAAGTCCAAAATTTAATAGAGCAGTTACAGGGAAAAAAGGTCTTGGCAAATTATCAGTTTTTGGAATTTGCAAAAGTATATATGTTGAGAGTTGTAAAGATGGAAAAAAAAATGCATTTGAAATGAACTATGATATATTACTATCTCAAGGCGAAAAAGATGAAGCTTTAAAACTTGATGCTATAATTGATAACGAAGCTACAACAGAACAATCTTATACAAAAATTATTTTAAAAAATTTAACAAGAAAATCAGAGATACCAGTACCAAATACTGCTAATTCACTACTAAATAGATTAAATATATTCAGTGAAAATTTTATTGTTGTACTGAAAGATGAAAAAGTTAGCAAATATTTAACGAAAGAAGAAAGAGATAGAGTAATTTATAAAGATGAACAATTTTCTTGGATTATTCCAGATGATATATTAAATGGTAAAGTAAATCTAGATGATACAATTACAAACTATATAATGACAAATAATATTAAAGGTAAAATTTTTACGACAAAAGAAACATTAGCTAATAATTTAACTGGAATTACTTTATATGCAAGAGGTAAACTTGCAAATGAACCTAGTTTTTTTGGAGTAAAACTAAGTAATTCACATGCATATTCGTATATGAGTGGAATTTTAGAAGTTGATTTTATTGACGAAGATGGTGAGCAAGATAATATATCAACAGCAAGAAATTCTCTTATTTGGGAAAATGATTCAATGAGGCAATTAGAAGGAAATCTTGCAACATTAATACGAAAACTTGGCTCAATATGGAAAGATTTTAGAAGGGAAGATAAAAAGAAAGAAATAGAAAAATCAGGTGCATTTAATACAAGATGGTATGAAAAAAACAATTATACTTCTCAAGATAAAAAACTTGCAGAAAAAATAACTAATTTAGTAATAGATTCCGATATTGAAATAAATAAAGCCACTAGCTTATTAAATTATGTTGAAGGTGCTTTTGAATTTGATACATTTATAGAATATGCTTCAGAAATTGAAGAAAATGTTGATGCAAATAAACTTATAAAACTTTTACAAGATTGGGAAATAATTGAATCGAAAGAACACTACAGATTATCCATTGGTAGAATTGAAACGATTGAAAAATTTGATAAATTAATAAATAGCGATACCCTTGAAGTTGCAAAGAAAGGAATTGAAACAATGCATACTTTTTTAAATAAATTCCCTTGGATATTAGAACCTAGACTAACTAGTTTTGATGATGAAGTCACCTATAAAAAAATTTTAGAAGAAGAATTCAATGATTCATCAGAAATAGAAGAAGATAGAAGAATTGATTTCTTATGTAAAGGAAGTAGTGATACTTTATATATTATAGAGATAAAAAGATCACAAAAAATAATTGGATTACAAGAACTAGAACAAATAAAGTCTTATCAAAGGTTTTTAAAATCAAAACTAGAAGAAAATGATAGAGGGTATACTCAGGTTAAAGCTTACATTATTGGAAAAGAAGCTGCTAGTGACAAATATGTTAAAATGGAAATAAATGAAGCATTAACGCATAATAGATTCGTTCTAAATTACAATCAAATGCTTTCACAAGCAAAGAAATACCATAAAGATTTTATTGATACATACGAAAAAACGAATAACTTAAAAAGTTTAAAAAAAGAAGTTAAGTTATAGCAGAAACAAAAGCCTCTCCAACAGCTTTAGACAAATTAACAGGAACTGCATTACCAATTTGCCTAGCTATTTGGTAATCAGTTCCATAAAATTGATAATTTTCTGGAAAAGTTTGAATTAATGCTCCCTCTCTGAGTGATAAAGCTCTGTCTTGTTCAGGATGTCCAAATCTTCCACTATAATATTGGTTAAATTTTGTAGTAATTGTTGAGCTAAGCTTATCCCATGCAAGTCTTCCGTAATTATCAAGAAAAACTTGCTTATTTTTATGGCAATCAAGTTTTAAATCATCGCTCCAATCAGCTCTAAGTCCACCATCCAAAGGTGTCGATTGAATTCTCTTAAGATTTATTTCATTAAGCTCTTTGGCTTTATGTAAATTATCATGTTTTGATGGTTGATTGTGACCGATAGGCTCAAGATGTGATATAACATCTTTTAAAATCACTGTTTGCTTTGTTTGTATATTGTCAAAAGAAAGATTTATTTTTTTGATTCGTGTAGCTATCAGGAATAACCTTTTTCTATTTTGAGCTACGCCGTAATCTTTAGCATTCAATACTTTATATTCGTATCTGTAGCCATTTTTATCAAGCATATCAATAAAATTAAAAAAATACGGATTTTCTTCATTTAATCTACTTACATTTTCCATAAGTACAAAATGAGGTTTTACCCCATTAATAACTCTTCTAAATTCATCCAACAGAGTTTTTCTGTCGTCGTTTTGTTTTTTTCTTGTATTTATCATGCTATATGGTTGACAAGGTGCACATCCAGCCAACATTGTGTAGTCATTTTTTGTTGTATTTCTTTTAAAAAGTTCTATGATTTCTTTGGCTGTAATTTCGACAATGCTTTTATTAATAAACATTGCACCATTATTTTTTTCATAAGTATCTTTGCATGATGGCTCAAAATCCACTCCAGCAAATACATCTATACCCGCTAATTGAAGCCCTTTAGTCATCCCCCCAGCTCCACTGAAAAAATCGATTGCTTTAATACTTTTCACAATAAGCCTTTAATGTTTTTATAAGTTGTATTATTTTAATATTCTTTTGCTTAGCAGAGGTTTAAATATGAACGGAAATAATATTATTAACTTAAATGAAGAAAAAAGAAAAAATGAAAAAAATATTTATGGTAAAACTAGAACAAAATCATTAAAGTCCAAACTTACATTGGAGCAATTTAAAAATAGAATAAATGCAATTGAGATGGATATAACAAAGTTTTCAAAATATTTTGGAATTTCAAGGCAAGCAATATATGGATGGTATACACATGGTATTCCTGTATATGTTGAACGAATAGTTGAACTACTAGAAATAAAAAAAGAATTATATAGGGGGATAGATGAGATGCATGAAATTAATACAGATAAGATTAGTAAATTACATAAAATAAATACGAACGAACCTACTAAAACTAAAAAAACTTCATTATAAAATCGTCATAAGAAACAAATATTTTGTACTTTACAAATTTAAATCATTTGAAACATATCCAAAAGCCTAAACTTTATGAGCATCTCAAACACTACGACTCTACAGCATCACATAATCTACTTTGAGCTACGATAATTGCATGAAAATTTCTCTCGCAAATATCATCACCAGTGGTCACACCTTTGAGGCAAGTGAGGCGCTACTACGCAACCGCTTCAAGTACCTCAACTATATTTTGCTTGCCTCTTTTGCTTTTCAGCCTCCTGCGCTTTTCGCCATCTATTGGGCAGAGGGATTGGGTCTGACTCTCTTGGAGTTTGCTAGCTTTTGGCTGGTGGTCGCCTCCTTTATCCTGCTACGCAAAAGCAAAAGTAACTACGCCCTCTCCGTATGGCTCTATGTCGCGTCGCCCTTTGCTATTAGCTACGCGTCGCTTTTCCTGACCGACAATGACGCCTCGCGCACGGTGCTACCGCTTTTTTCCATCATCGTGATATTTTTCTTTTTGGGCAAAAAAGCGGGCTGGATGATGACGCTTTTGGCGTATGCCGCCATCGTAGCGACGCTTTCGTACGACAGTGGATTGGATGTGCGTAGTTGGATTGGGTCAAGTTTGCTCATCATCATTGTGAGCTTTATCTTCACCTTTTACGACGATATGCATGCGGCAAATGCGCGTGAGCTAGAGCGCATCAACGCCAAGCTTGAGAGCCTCACCGTCACCGACAAACTCACCCAAGTGACCAATCGATTGGGTTTAGAGCAAATCCTCGCGCAACAAATGCAACGCTACGGGCGTGACGGTAGAGCCTTTTCACTTATGATGATTGACATCGACTACTTCAAAGCGGTCAACGACACCTACGGACACCTCGTGGGGGATGATGTCCTCATCGAGATAGCCAGTATCCTTCGTGCGACGCTACGTGCTACAGACTATGTGGGACGATGGGGCGGTGAAGAGTTCATGGTTGTTTTGCCCGACACACCTCACCATGAGGCGCTACTCATAGCCGAAAAAATGCGTGCGGCGGTAGAGGCGTTCCCTTTCCGTCATGTAGGTCATAAAACCATCAGCGTGGGTGTCGATACCGTCGCTCCCAATGAGCGTATCGATACCCTGCTCAAACGTGTCGATGACTACCTCTACGAGGCCAAAAAAAGCGGACGCAATCGCGTCTGTAGTGCTATAGAAAAGTAGGCGCTACTTCGCTTTGTGGGCGTCCAAATAGCGCTCCAAATCCTCCATCGAGAGTGGTTTGGCGTAGTAATAGCCTTGACACTCATCACACCCCTCTGCGATAAGCATTTGGGCTTGCTCTTGGGTCTCGACTCCTTCTGCGGTTATCTCGAGTTTGAATATTTTGGCGAGATTGATAATAGTTCGGACAATCATCGCATCCCCTTCACTCGTTACCACATTGTCTACGAAAGATTTGTCTATTTTGAGGCGCGTCACAGGGAGCTTTTGCAGATACCCCATCGATGAGTACCCCGTCCCAAAATCATCAATCGCCAAATCAAATTTCATCGCACGCAACTCTTTGAGCGTTTGGAGTGCACGCTGTTCATTGGTCGCGATAAAACTCTCGGTGATCTCTAGCTCCACATAGCGTGGATTGATATGCACCTCATCGATGATGTTGCGCATGGTTTTGACCAAATCGCTGTTGAGCATCTGCACCGTCGAGATATTGATACTCACATGCCCAATGGCGTACCCCTTTTTTTGGAGTTTCAAAAAATCTTGGCACGCTTTGCGGGTAATCCACTCACCCAATGGAATAATCAAATTGGTCTCTTCCGCCAAATGGATGAAGTGTGCTGGCTCCATAAATCCTAGCTTCGCGCTGTTCCAACGCACCAACACTTCGATACCCGAGACAGTTTGCGTTTTGGCAGAAATTTTGGGTTGATAGAGCAAGAAAAATTCATCGAACGTCTCCAACCCTTGCTTGAGCGCATTGTAAAGTTCGGTGCGCTCTTCGATAGATTGCGCTAATTGTTGCGTGAAAAATTGGTACTGATTTCGCCCCTTCTCTTTGGCTTTGTACATCGCTAAGTCTGCATTTTTGATGAGGGAGTATCCATCTTTGCCATCTTTGGGATAGATGGTCACACCGATGCTGGCGGTAGTGAAAATCTCATGGTCTTGGCAGACAAAAGGGACTTTGAAATCTGCCAACAATTTTTCGGCGATGACTTCAAGTGCGTGGACATTTTCGAAATTTTCAATAAGAATATTAAACTCATCGCCCCCAATACGTGCTAGCGTATCTTCGTCGCGCAAGGTTTGTGAAATACGTTTTGCGACCTCTTGCAAAAGCAGATCCCCAATGTTGTGTCCCAAGGTATCATTGACCTGTTTGAATTGGTCCAAATCCAAAAAGAGCACCGCGCACGAAGTACCCTTTTGTCGTGCTTGTTCGATGGTCTGGTCAAGTTTTTGCATAAAAAATCGACGATTGAATAGCTCTGTAAGTGTGTCGTGATTGGAGAGCATTTCGAGTTGGGTTTGCGACGTTTTGAGGTCATTTTCACGCGTACTGATGACTTGGGCAAGTTGATTGATATTTTTGGAAATAAGCTCAAACTCATCCTTCGTACTCACGGTATTGGAGGGAGTGTAATCTTGGTGTTCGATTTTATTAATTTGCTGCGTGAGATGCAAAAGGGGTTGTGTCAAACGTCGTTGAAAAAATTGACGCAAAAGCATCAGTGTCAAAAGCGTCAAAACCACAAAAATAGCAATCATCTCTTGTCTGCTTTGATCAAGCCACTTTTGCAAAAAGAGCGTATCGAGTTTGGCTACAAAATAGAGCGGCGCATCGATGGTTTGTAGCGATACCACACTCATATAGATCTGCTCGATGGGGAGAATTTTGAGTTTTTTTTCGAAACCACTCTCTTCTAAATTGACACTCAAGGGAGCATAATTGGGGTCATCACTCATCGATATATCGATACCTAAATTTTCTGAAATTGTTTCTATATAGGCTTTGTCAAAAACATTGGTCATTTCGATGTGCGCTTGAACACTCTCGCTTTGGGGATAGAAGACGCTTTTATGCGCCTTGACATTGAGACTTTTGTCCAAATAGTGCAGTGTTACGACCGTCTCATCGATAGTTTTCTCGTAAAAATCCTTGTGTTTGAGTGTCACAAGGAGATGCTCACTCAACGGCACTAATCGATAACTCTCTTCAAACTCCAGTTTTGTATAGAGAAGTTGATTGCCCTTTTCGTAGCTGATAAAGTGGAGTTTGTACCCCTCGTTGGTCTTGATGACATACGAAACCAAATCGCCGTTTTTGTCATAGAGCGCGATATCTTGGTTCATCGAGAGTTTGACACGGTCAAGCAACTGATGCGCGATATTTTTCTTCTCTTCGTCGAGCAATATAGCGTTGTAGTGATTTTTGTCTTGGTAGTTGTTGATGAGCTCTATCGAACTTGTCAAATATTTGTCCGTCTCAAAAAAGGTCAAACTTTTGACAAGTTGTCCGCGCATGGCATCGTAATCGGTAGCGATTTTCCCAAAGGCACTCACGACCCTTTGGGAGGCACTCTCTAAATAGCTCGTTTTCAAAAAGGTATTGAAATAGACCCCCAATAAAAAGACCAAAACCGAGATACTCAATACCACCGAGAGGGTGAGCGTACGTCCCAAACTGCGCATAGCACTCAAAAAATCGGTTTCACAATCGTTGCATTTTCACGTGTGACAAGCTTGACAGGTATCACCAAATCTTTGGGGACGCGCAACCCTGCAAAAATTTTCTGTGCAATCTCTACAGACTCATTGCCGCCCAAGGGGAAGAGTACAGAGCCTGTTTGTTCGCCTTTGAGAATCGCACTTTGCGCCTCAGAGGTGTAGTCGCACCCTACCATGATGACGCTACTAGGGGCGATGCCGTAGCGATAATAGACCGTTCGTACACCGCTGAGCATACTGTCACTCTCAGAGAAGATAGCATCGACGCGAATTCCCTCTTCGAGGAGCTTTTCTGTCTCGATAATGGCATCTTTGCGCAGGTAATTGCCTGTACGTTTTATCACTTTGATAGCGGGATATTTCGCCATCACCTCCATAAATCCTTGGGTGCGCAAGTGCGTCACATCGGCGGTTTGAATCCCCTCAAAGAGAAGCACCTTCCCTTTCCCGTTGAGCTGTTTGGCGATATATTCGCCGCCGATGGCTCCGATTTTGATATTGTCAGAGTGGATAAAAGTCGTGTACTGATCCCCGTCGATACCACGGTCGAGGATGATAACCGCTATGCCATTTTGGTACGCCTTGGCGACCACGGGCACTACTGCTTTGGCGTCGTTGGTTCCGACAATAAGCACATCTACTTTTTGGACTATAAACTTCTCGATTTGCGCTATAAGCAGTGCCGTTTTACCCTCTGCATCGGAGTAGGTAAACTTCACCTGCGGTAGCGATTGCACGGCATCTCGTACCTCAAAGACCTGCGCTTTTCGAAAGTCGTTTGCCATCGTATCTTGCGCGAAGGCAATAACACGCGGTTGTGCCGCATGCAGACCCACCATCACTCCTAGCCACACTATGAAGAGTTTTTTGATACCCATTTTTTCTCCTTACCACCAATGTTCGAGTTGGACACCCACGGTTTGTCCGTTGGTCTGGTTTGCTACGAGCGTATTGCCCACAAGCCCTTGACTGTTACCGTTCCAATAACCCGCCGTATAATATAGACGCGCCACAGGACGCTCCCAGATGCCTTTGTGAAAAGCTAACTCTAAAGCAGTACTGCCCTTGAGAAGCCAATACATTTTCGTATTATAGAGGTCATAGACATCATCGAAGCCCGCCTCGACGACCCATCGCACATACTCATGCACATAGAGGATAGGTCGTACCCCAAACGAGAACCACAACTGTTTTGTCGTATCGTAGCTAACATCGTCTCGATACTCTACAACGAGATTGCTTATCATGCCCCATGCATCATTCTCAAACGCGTTGTGATTGATGGCGCGTGCTGTGACCGCAGTGGCATATCCCTTGCCCGCCGCTAAAAGCTTCTCTATAGCACTCTCTTGCAAATAGGCGGAGTTTGCGAAGGCTCCTTTGGCGGCACCCTGCCCTACGAAAAAGGCACTCGTGTTTTTACCCTCCATCCCCAAGAGTTCTTGGGTGAGTTTCTCATCGATATAGTGAACCCCTGCGGCAACCCCGCCGAACCCATCGATAGCGCGTCCATCGTCGAAGCTTTGCGAACCTATATACATGTAGTTGAGCAGAGCGGCATAGCTACCTCTATTAGTTTTGCCTTCGTAGCGTAAATCGTGTGATTGGTACAAGAGCGTCTTGTGGTCAGCGGTGTTGGTAGGGTCGATGAGATTGTAGATAAAAGCGTAGGAGAGCGTGGTAGTTTGCCCTAGCGAAAAATCCTCTATACCCAACCCATTACCCGACATATTGAGGTAAAAATAGTCGCTCAAAAAGGAGTCGTAGCGCTTGTAGATTTTGTTGCCCACCCAGAGTTTGAGGCTGTTCTCTTGGAGCAGATGCTCGACTTGTACATACGCCTCATCCCAGCGTACAAAATCGATAGCCTCTTGGTTTTTCCCCATAAAGGCAGGGCGTACTTGATTGTGAATGACGATGCCACTCTCGAGTGCAATCTCTTGTGCGCCAATGATTTCAAACCACGTTTCGCACTCATTACCCAGACGGTATTTGGAGGCGGCGCCGTACCCTTTGAAACACAAATCTTGTGTTTGGGGTGTAGCATTGGATTGGATACGACCGTACCCATGCGTCGTGTGACTAATCTCCACACCGCCCAAAAGCGCCAACGTCAAAACCATCGATACAATGTGACGCATTTGCACCTCCTTGTAAATGAAATATAAGAGGAGTGTATCAGCTTTATAAGCAGAGATTTCTTAAACGGTGAAATAACATATTTTAATTATTCAATGAACCCAAAAGAGTCTAAAAAGTGACACTAGGCTACTCCTAGCCTATCACCCACGCGGTGACATGATAGGCGACAAACGCCATCACATACGCCACACCTGTGGTGAGCAGTATGAGATAGAGGAGGTATTTGGGGTGACCCGCTTCTCTTACAAAAACCGTCGATGCGGCAAGACAGGGCAAGTAAAGCATGACAAACATCACAAACGCCGCCGCGGAAGGCAGGGCAATATTGTCTCTGATTTTTTTGGCTAATCCCTCGTCATTTTCGCTCACGTCGCCGCCCACGCTGTAGAGCACGCCCAAGGTCGCTACGACCATCTCTTTGGCGGCAAGTCCTGTCTCTAGTGCCACGGTCATCTTCCAGTCAAGTCCGATAGGCAAAAAGAGTGGCTCTGTAGCCTTGCCCAACATCCCCAAATAGGAGTTTTCGAGCAACACTTTGTCGCGTTCATGCTCTAGGGCAGAGCTATTTGCATCACTACTTTGAGCGATTTGGGTAGCGTAGGATGCCTCGATATCGGGCATTTTGGGGTAATTCGAGGCGAACCAAATCAGCATCGAAGCCGCGAGGATAAAACCGCCCGCTTTTTTGAGGTACTGAATCGCGTTGCTTGCCACCGTATGCCACACCAAACGTAGACTGGGCATACGGTATTTTGGCATCTCCATGACGAAAGGCTCATCTTCGCCCTTGAAGACCAAGAGTTTGAGAATCTTGGCGAGTATCAGCCCTATCAACGCCCCCAAAAGATAGATACCAAAGAGCACATTGCCTGCGATATTGGGCGCAAAAAAGGCAGAGATAAAGAGGACATAGATAGGCAATCTCGCCCCACATGACATAAAGCCGATGATAAAAAGCGTCAGCAATCTATCGCGTTTGGATTTCAAAATACGTGCCGACATATAGGCAGGTACCGAACACCCAAAGCCTGTCACCAAGGGAATGAACGATTTACCATGCAACCCAAAACGGTGAAAAAAGCCATCGAGGATAAACGCCACGCGCGCCATATACCCTGTCGTTTCCAACAGTGCGATACCTGCAAAAAGTATCAAAATATTGGGCAAGAAAAGTAGCACCGCTCCCACCCCTGCGATGACCCCATCGACGATGAGACTACGCAGTGCCTCGTGGGCGATGTGATTGCCCACCGCATCCCCAAACGCCACGATACCTGCATCTATCATATCCATCGGAAGTGCGCCTAGCTCAAAGGTGGCTTGGAACATCAGCCACATCAAAAAGAGAAAGACGGGAATACCCCAAATACGGTGAATGAGTACCGCATCGATACGTTGGGTGAGGTCTTTGATGATGCGGCGTTTGTGCGTCACCGTCTCTGCCACAAGCCCTTTGGCAATAGCAGCTCGTTCGTAGGCAAAAATTTCATGCATATCTTGGCTATCGTGGTGCAGATAAATGTGTTTGTGCGCCTCGATGACGATGTCGTGTAGCTCCATCCAAATAGGACGGTCGTGCAGTGCGCGGTAGGTATTTTTCTCTTGGCGTAGCAAATTGAGTGCGATACGTCGATAGCGCATCCCCCCGATGTGCTCATATTTGGTAGGGTCAAAATTTTTGGCTTCCAAGAAGGCGATGATATTGGCCACCTCTTCCTCGATAGGGTCGCTGTAGATAATTTTGCTGGGTTCGTAGGGGAATTTGACCACATCGACAGCACGCGAAAAGAGCGTATCGATACCCTCTTTGGTCAGCGCCGATACAGGGATGACAGGCACGCCCAAAAGATTGGAGAGCTGCGTATGGTCGATAGCGATACCCTCCTCTTTTGCCTCGTCCATCATATTGAGCGCCACCACCATGCGCTTTTCTAGCCCCAAAAGCTGCACTGTCAATGCCAAATTGCGCTCCAAATTGGTCGCATCGACAACATTAACGATCAAATCATAGGGCTCATATTTGAGAAATTTGGTCGTCACCTTCTCATCTTCACCGTGCTCCGAAAGGGCATACAACCCTGGTAAATCGATGAGGGTAAGCTCATGCTCTTCGTAGGTGAAGGTGATGCTCTTTTTCTCTACCGTCACCCCTGAAAAATTGCCCACTTTGAAGTGCGCGTGACTAATGGCATTGGTGAGCATGCTTTTGCCCACATTGGGTTGTCCTACGAGTGCAACAGTAATTTTTTTACGCATCGACCTCTATCTCCATCGCTTCGTTATCGCGCAGTGCTATGCGCATGGTTCCTATTTCGATTTGCATTGTTTGTTTGGTCGAGGAGCACTCTAGGACTGTGACCTGTGCCCCCTTGGTAATGCCCAAAGAGATGAGGCGCAGTTTGAGTGCCTCGTTGGAGTGGATTTTTTTGATAGTGGCGGTATCGTTGCGCGATAAATCGTAGAGTCGCTTCATAAAAGATGCTTTAGTTGAAATTGATTATCAGAATTTTAGTGCGAAGTAGCTTAAAAGTGAGCTTAATTTCCCATCGCTTTTTGGATGGAGTAGCGCAAATCTTCATCCATATCCTTTTTCTCATTGAGCAACCAATCCAAATAGCTCTTATCCGCTTTGGCAATCTCTGCCAAGGCGCGACCTTTGTACTTGCCAAAATTGAGTGTACTGATATAGACAGGCGTTTGGGTCAGTTCTACGAGTTTGGGCATCGGCTTGGCACTGGGAAATTGCGCCTTGACCGCCTCGACCAAGGGTGTCATAAAGAGTTTGAGCGTGAGCACATCGCCGATGGCATCGTGGGCTTGGACATTGATACCCAATTTTTGGGCTTCGACGGCTTCGTTTTGGTAGAGTCCCAAGGAGTAGCGAAAATATTGCAATCGATGGCGTGGCGAATCAGCGAATAGGTGACGCGCACAACGCAGGGTATCGATGAGCTGCATGCGATTAGCAAACCCCTCTTTTTGCAACATGCCCAAATCAAAAGGGGCATTGTGTGCCAAGAGATAGTTATCAGGGGTGTTGAAGCCTTCAAGTGCTCGATACGCCTCGGTATCGATACAGGCAGGTTTGCCCACTAACATCTCTGGTGTGATGTTATGCACCTCCATCGCTTCGATTTTGATGGGTTGGGGCGTACTACACAAGGAGTTGTAGACTTCGACCTTTTCGCTAGGCGCACCAAGCACCATAAACCCTAGCTGGATAATACGGTCAGGGGTTTCACCTCCCGTCGTTTCAGTATCGAGCAAAATATATTTGGCCATGGTTGCACCCTTTTTGGCGCAGATTATAGCGGTTTGTTAGCGTGTCGCCAAATCGAAAGGTAATGAAATCGCCGCTACCCTACACACAGCGTCAGCGTTGGCGGTGCCACCTGAGGATAATAGGAGTCCAATGTTTCATACTGCGTGGTAGGGCGTTGTACATAGTAGCCTTGGACGAGTTGGCACCCCATTTGACGGCATATCATTAGCTCTGTGGCACTCTCGACCCCCTCTGCCAAGACGACAATATCGAGACGCTGTGCCAAATCGACGATGCTTTGGACAATCGTGCGCTTCTTGATATCGGTGCAGATATTGGAGAGAAAAAAGCGGTCAATTTTGAGGATGTGTGGCGTAGAGCGATACAAGAGTAAAAAGCCCGAATACCCCATCCCAAAATCATCGATAGCGATACGGTAGTGCTCCTCTTTGTAGTGGCGCATCAGCTCCTCGAACCCTTCGCTTACGGTAACTTGGGTGCGTTCAGAGATTTCAAAACAGATTTGACGCGAATGCAGTCCAAAATGGTGCAAAAATTTCGCCGTGTTGCCCGCACTAAAATCGCTCATCTCGAAGAGTCGATTGTCTACGTTGATGAAGAGGGTCAAATCGCGAAAATTTTCCAAGCGTACAAAACGCTCCATCACTTTGTAGCGCAGTGCCAACTCCACGCCATAAAGCACATTCGCCTCAAATGCCGTATCAAAAAAGTGCGCTATCGAATCAAACCCGATTTTTTCGGTGCCGCGTAAAAGCGCCTCGACCCCAAAAATTTCGCCACTCTCGATGGTTACGATAGGTTGAAAAGCGATTTCAAGCTCATCTATGTAATTGCGCCATTGCGAAGAGAGTGTTTCCATGATGAAAGTATAGATTTCGGGTATTTCGATTTGGTTACAAAAGTGGGACTTTACAAAGCCTCATGTATAATCAAGCCACACTATTTTTTTGGAGGGTTTTGTATGCAGTCGATTTTTAGAGAGTATGATATTCGCGGGATTTATGAGGAGGAGCTCAACGAAACCGTCACCAAAATGATTGGCTATTTCCTAGGAAAAGCTATCAAAAAACATGGCGATTGGGCGGCTATCGGCTACGATGCACGCAGTCACTCTCCTATATTGTTTGGCTATTTGGTCTCTGGTCTTGCTCTAGCAGGCGTCAAAACCCTCGATGCAGGTATGGTGCCTACACCTGTCAACTATTTTTGTAACTACCAAACCTTCGATGTCGCAGGTCAAAAGGTGACACCCGCAGGCTCGATTATGATTACGGGTAGTCACAATCCTAGCCAATACAACGGCTTCAAAATCACTATTAACAAACTCCCCTTCTTTGGCGAAGATATCTACGCCATCGGCAAAAAAATTACACGCCTACTAGCGACCCAAAGCATGCTCATCCCCGATGCCCACACCACCTACCCTATCAATGCCAAAGAGCGCTACATCGCCTACATGCTCAACGAATTTAACTTCCTCAAAGGGTTCAAAAAGCAAATCGCTTACGACTGTGGCAACGGTGTTGCAGGTATCGTCATCGATGAAATTTTTGACCGCTTGGAGCTATCGACTACGGGACTCTTTTGTGAGCCAGATGGCACCTTCCCCAATCACCACCCAGACCCTACCATCGAGGAGAACCTCCACGATATCAAAGCCGAATTTGCCAACGGCGCCGAAGTAGCTTTCGCCTTTGACGGTGATGCTGACCGTATCGCGGTTTTGACCCCTACGAACAATATCAAGGGTGATATGCTTGCGCTTCTCTACTCTCAAGATATGCAAAACCCTACTGTCATTGGTGAGGTGAAATGTTCGCAAGTGATGTACGACACTATCAATGCACGCGGTGGAAAAGCCGTCATGTACAAAACAGGACACTCCAACCTCAAAGTCAAACTCAAAGAGTTGCACGCAGACCTCGCCGCTGAAGTGAGCGGTCACATCTTCTTCAATGACCGCTATTTCGGCTACGACGATGCTATCTATGCAACGTTGCGTACCCTTGAACTACTCTACCACGGTATCGATATGGACGCTGAGCTTGCCAAACTTCCTCGCGTCTACTCCACCGAAGAGCTCAAAGTCAAAACCACCGAGACCCAAAAATTCGCCATCATCGACCAGCTCAAAATCGAACTACAAAACCCACCTGCCTCCTTCCCACACATCCGTGATATCATCGATGTCGATGGTGTACGCGTCATTTTCGATACAGGATGGGGATTGGTACGCGCGAGCAACACCACGCCTGTATTGGTGACACGTTTTGAGTCCACCGATGCCGCTGATGCACACCGCTACGAAGAGGCGCTCAACGCCCTCATCGCCACCGCACAAAGCAAGGTAGCATAGTCATGAACGGTGTCATCCTCTCGATGCCCTTGGATATGCATCTGCATCTACGCGACCATGAGATGCTAGAGGTGGTGGCACCCTTGACGGCACACACCTTTTCAGGGGCATTGGTTATGCCCAATCTCGTTCCCCCCGTCAAAACCCGTGACGCTGTTATCGCCTACCGCAAACGTATTCTCGATGCAGTCGAGGGGCACAACGATTTTGAGCCTTATATGACCCTCTTTTTTGATGCCAGCTACGACAAAGCCTTCTTGCAAGAGCTTCGAGACGATATTTTGGCACTCAAACTCTACCCCGCAGGCATCACCACCAACTCCCAAGGGGGCGTAGCGCACTTCGATATCGAGACCCTTCGTCCTACACTAGAAGCGATGAGCGAATTGGGCATACCGCTGTGCGTACATGGTGAGACCAACGGCTTTGTGATGGAGAGAGAGACAGAGTTTATGACCATCTATGCACGATTAGCCAGTGAATTTCCTAACCTCAAAATCATCATGGAGCACATCACCACTCAAGCGGCAGTGGAGCTACTCGAACTCTATGAAAACCTCTATGCCACTATCACCGTGCACCATTTGCTCATCACCCTCGATGATGTAGCGGGCGGATTGATGCAACCGCACCTCTTTTGCAAGCCCATCGCCAAACGCCCGCAAGACCGCGCGGCACTGCTAGACGTCGCTCTTCGCGCCCACCCCAAGGTAATGTTCGGCTCCGATTCAGCCCCCCATCCTCAACACGCCAAAGAGTCGTGCGGCTGTGCGGCAGGGGTCTTTACGGCACCCATCGCGCTACAGCTTTTGTGCGATATTTTTGACCGCCACGACGCCCTTGAGAACCTCCAAGCCTTTGTGAGCACCAATGCCGAAAATATCTACGGTATCTGCCCTGCTTTCAAAGAGGTGACGCTCATACGCCAACCCTTTTTAGTGCCCGAAAAATATGGCAGTGTTGTACCGATGTACGCAGGTCAAACCCTACCTTGGAGCATCGGAAGTGTCCAATAGGGTACTACTCGTCGAAGATGATGCTCTTTTTGGGGAGACAATTGCCGAATATTTGGAAGATTTGGGCTACGAGGTAGCGCACCATTTGGATGCCTCTAGTGCTATCGATGCCACCTTCGCACAGCGCTTTTCACTCTATGTGCTCGATGTGCAACTGCCTAGCCAAAACGGTATCGATTTACTCTATAGCCTACGCGCGAGTGGCGATATGACCCCTGCACTCTACCTCACCTCCTCCCAAGCCAAAGAGACCTTGACCGCAGGCTTTGCCGCAGGGTGTGACGATTTTTTGACCAAGCCTGTCGATTTGGAGGAGTTGCGCTTGCGTATCAAGGCACTTATGCGACGCACCTATGGCGATTCACGTATGACCTTTGGGCAGTTCGTACTCGATAGCGAGCGCCAAACCCTCATGAGAGGCTCTGAAGTAACACCGCTCAAACCCAAAGCCTTTGCACTTTTGCAACTTCTCCTCTCCCAAAAAGGGCGCACGGTCACCATCGAGCAGATTCAAGAGCGCCTCTACACCCACGCCCAAACCTCTAGCAACGGTGCCATTCGCGTCTACCTCAACGAAATCAAACGTGCCATTGGTGAAGAGTTCATCACCAATATTCGTGGCATTGGCTATCGATTCGATGCCTAATCTGCTCCACTATTTTCTCTTTCTTTTGAGCGTCATGGGCGGGGTGATTTTCACCGTCTATACCTTCTTCGAGCGACTCGATAGGGTGTGGGCGTTTGCCGCTTCGATTATCCTCGTAACACTCGCTTCGCTGTGGGTGGTCAAACGTCTTTTGGATCCGCTGGTGCGCATGGCTACACGCTTTGATATTTTGCTCAAAGAGACCCTGCATGAGCTCAACATCCCCATCGCTACCATCCAAGCCAACGCCACCATGCTCAAAAAAAACCTCGAAAATCCCAAGAGTTTGCGCCAATTGGAGCGCATGGTCGAGGCTAGCCAACACCTCCTCGTACTGCACCAAACCCTAGAGCAAAAAATCAAGCGCCAATTTCACGCCGCACCCAAAAACCGTATCGATTTGCAAAGCTTCTTGCAAAGCCGTATCGATGCCTACGGGAGTATCTATCCGCAAGCCCATTTTGCCACGCACCTCACCCCCATGACCATCGATATCGATACCTTTGGACTGCAACAAAGCATCGACAATCTCGTCGCCAACGCCATCAAATACTCCCCTTCCCCTGCGCAAGTTACTATCACCCTCGCACCGCCCCTGCTCACCATCGAAGACAAGGGCAAAGGCATCGCCCAAGATGAGCTTCTGCGTATCTTTGAGCGCTTTTACCAAGCCGATGAGAGTGCCCAAGGCATGGGCGTGGGACTGGCGGTCGTGAAAGGTTTTTGCGACCAAAATCGCATCACTCTCTCGATAGATTCCAAGCCCGAAGCATTTACCAAAGTTGTGTTAAACTTCGCCAACCTCACCCCAAAAAGCGACTAATCCATGGAAATTTTAAGCGACATTATCGACTACGGCATCATGGGAATTTTGGCGCTGATGGGGTTCATCGTTTTGTGGTTTTACCTCGAGCGACTCTTCTACTATCGCGGGATACGCCCCCAAGACTTCATCGACAAAAACAGCCTCGAAATCGCCATCACTGAGCGCCTCACCACTATCGCTACGATTGGCTCCAATGCTCCCTATATTGGATTGCTTGGGACGGTCTTTGGGATTATGCTCACCTTTTATCAGCTAGGCAACGGCAACGATATCGATACCCAAAGCATCATGGCAGGTCTCGCTCTGGCACTCAAAGCCACCGCGATGGGTCTGGTCATCGCCATTCCTAGCATCGCCATCTACAATGCCTTGGTGCGTCGATGCGAAGTGATTCTCTCCGAATTTGACACCTACACCGCTTCCCAAAAAGCCTAATGCGTCTCAAAAAAATCCAAACCATCAATGTCATTCCCTTCATCGACATTATGTTGGTGCTTTTGGTCATTGTGCTTACCACCGCGACCTTTATGAACCAAAAAGCGTTGCAGGTCAATCTACCCAAAAGCACTCAAGGCGACCAAAAACTCCCCCAAAAAGCGCTTGTCATCTCCATCGACAAAGAGGGGCAATTTCTGCTAGACAACAGTGTCATGCCTCTGGATGCTATTGCGCAACGCGTGCGAGAAGTAGGTCCCGACCACCCTATCGAGCTACACGCCGACCAAACCGCACAATACAAAGATTTCATAGGATTACTACAGCTACTCAAACGCCTCAATCACACCAATCTATATATTGTTACACAACGCTAACAGCCTCCTCACTTTCCCTACGATAACGCGCTACAATGTCAAAATTTTCTCCCTAGGAGTGCGAATGCGCTACTTTTACAGTTCGTTTGTGTTGATGGCAATGGGGTTGGTGACAGCCTACTTTTTGGGCGGTTTTGCCGCGATGTATGTGACGCTTCTTTTGACCATTTTGGAGATTTCGCTCTCCTTTGACAATGCCGTGGTCAATGCCAAAGTGTTAGAGACAATGGAACCTGTATGGCAACGCCGCTTTATCCTCTTTGGTATTCCCATAGCGGTCTTTGGTATGCGCTTGATTTTCCCTCTCCTTATCGTGGCACTTGTGACGGGTATGGGCTTTTTTGAGACACTCAATGTCGCCATGAACGACCCTCACACCTACGAAAACAGCCTCAAAAGCGCTGAAGATACCATTTTTGCTTTTGGGGGCGCTTTTTTGCTGATGGTCTTTTTGGACTTTTTCTTCGAAGAGCGCGACATCAAATGGGTCACCTTCGTCGAAGGCTCCAACCTCGTCTCCAAAGCCTCTAGCGTCAAAAACATCGAGCTGATTTTGGCAATACTCACGGGAATTGTGTTGGGGCATGTATCGCACAGTTTTGAGGTGACGCTTGCCTTTATGTACGGCGTAGCTTTGCACTCACTGCTAGGAATGCTAGACCATTTTCTCTCCTCCAACACCGTGCGCAGCGGTATCGCAGGCTTCGTCTATCTAGAGATATTGGATGCGAGCTTTAGCTTCGATGGTGTCATTGGTGCCTTTGCTTTGACCTCCAATATATTCATCATTATGATAGGACTTGGCGTGGGTGCGATGTTTGTGCGTAGCATGACTATCTATTTTGTCCAGCATAAAACGCTCTCACACTTTCGCTATTTGGAGCACGGTGCGCACTACGCCATTGGTATCTTAGCCATCATTATGCTAGTCAAAATCGAAGTGCACATCAGCGAACTCTTCACAGGTACCGTAGGCATTGGGCTCATCGCTTTAGCCTTTTTGCACTCCCTACGCGCAAACAAAAAAGCCTACATCGAGTAGGCAAACCTCACCACGTACCACTCATCGAGAGGCTCATGCTCTGTATCACCGCGTCATAGATGGGAAAGGTGTAGAGTGTGGGCAGATAATTTTCACTGATGCCGTATTTGAAGGAGAGTGTGTAGCTTCTCCCCTCATCGCGCAGCATCGGCAACATCAATCCCAACCCCACGAAATAGCCCTCTATATGGCTCTCTGCCAAATAGGAGTGCCCCACGACAAAGCCCCCCGCCCACGCCTCTGCGACATGTTTGAGTCGTCCGTGTACATCCACGTGCTCCTCAACATAGAGCCGCAAAATCGTGCGCTCATCGACATAAAAGAGATCGTAAATTCCCATGATTTCGTAGTTGGCGATGCTTCGTACATCGCTGTAGCGCAGCCCCACTTTTAAATCTCCCATCGAGGTGTACCAGCTGTTACCCAAAAAGAGTTGCAAAATATCACTGCTTTTAAGGGCATCGAGATCCAAACCCCACACATTGAGCTTCACATAGCTACCCCAGAGATTTTGCACCGCGTCACTGTAGAGCATCGCACGCGCACTTACACCACTCTCTGCGAAATTTTGCGCAAGTGCTACATAGCTAGAGACCCCCATCGGGTCGGTGAGATGCAGACCAAACCCTAGCGCTGTTTGCGGATTTTGGGGCATGGTGCCGTAATAGTCCACGTTGTAGTAGCCATAATCGACCGCGCGATTTTCGGTGAGGTAGTTATCCATGTAGTAGCCGCCCATGCCATATCCGCCCCCTTGGGCTTGCATGCGCTCTAAGTTTTCCAAGAGCTTGTTGTTCATATCCATATCGAAGCGATTGAAGGTCACGAGGGGTTGCGCGTACACATAAACCCAACCCAAGAAAAGCAAAAAGAGTGAGTGTTTCAAGGCTATTTCGCAGTAAGTTTGTTGTTGGTATCGATGAGTTTTCTGGAGATGATTTTGACGAAGTTTTTGTAGAGTTGGAACATCGCTTTTTTGTTCTCCTCCTCCATCTCACGGCGAAAGGAGAAAGCGAGCAATATCGTCGAATCGGCACCTGTGAGTGCACGTGCACTGCGTTTTTCACCTGTGATAGGCGACATCTCCCCTAGCACGCTTCCCTCTTGTAGCGTAGTGAGATGCTTAAAATTGGCTCTCTCGATTTGGTTGTAGGCGAAGATTTTGACATTGCCTTTGACGATGTAGTAGATGTGCTCACCCGATTGGTTTTGGTCAAAGACGATTTCATTTGCCCCAAACTGCAAAAACTCCACATCGCTAGTAACCTGCATCACATCCTCTTCGCTCATGTTGTCAAAGCACTCGAGTTTGTTACGGATTTTGAGCAGGTTGCTTTGCGCTTTGGTGAGACTCTCCATATTGACCTTGCGCACGCTACGCGCTACGACGGAGTCTATTTCGCGGATTTGCTCACGCACGGCATTCTCGATGAGGAGATTGAGCTTGGCGTATTTCATGGTGATGAGGAAGGGGATTTTGCTGTCTTTGGTGACGACAAGCTCGTCAAATTCGTTGTTGTTGAGCGCAATAACGAAATTTTTGATCTCTTTGACGTAGTCTGGAAGAGTGACGGTTTTGCTCTCTTTTAAGGGGATACGCATAGTGGAAAAACCTCGAGACAAAATATCCTCGATTATAATCTAGCTTTGCTAAAAGAGGCGAAAACCCTCCGCTCATAATGCGAGGATAATAAATTCACAAAGGCGTCACATCGACTCCCTTGGTGCGATTAACGGTTTTCGAGATAATGACATCGAGGTTGTAAAAATTTGTTTTTTTTTAGCAAATTCGGAATTTCCGAATTTATCCATGATTTCTTATTCTGTAAGCTCTTGTGTTAGCCATACGGTTTCATCTTGCACAAGCACATCGACTTTGATTTTTCCATTTTCACTTTTGTAGAGTAAAAATTGCGTGAGTTGCAGTTGCTTATCCATCTATTCCCCCATGATATTTACTATCAAATTTATCACCGTCTTTTTTGGAATTTACTCTATAGCCTAGAGAGATAATCATATCGAGGTTGTAAAAGCCAATCTCCCTTACGACTTCTCTATCGCCCTCTTTTTGAACTGTTGCATTTTTTGCAACAGTTGAGTTTTTATCAAGCTCTCCCTCTTTAAGAATGTTTCTGATGTGTCTCGATATAACAGATTTATCTCTATCAAAAAGCATTTCCATCTGCTTTTGACTTAGCCACACAGTATCATTTTCTAGCGATACATCGAGCTTTATCTCACCATTGGCATTTTCGTAGATGATGATGTTTGAGTTTGGTTGAGCGTTCATTTTTGGTCGTCTGTTTTAATTTTAGAATCAAGCAATTTATTTTGGTTTTTAATTTCTTTTAAAAGCTCATTTAAAACTCTATTTTGCTCTGAACTGTCACTTGATTTATCGATAGTTTGCAAAAGTTCTTTATGTTGCATGTTATCAGAAATATCTTCTTTCTTATAAACATCATAACTTACAAATATTGCTCCAAATGTAGCAACAATTGAAATAAAAATACTAATTGTAGCAATCCAAAGAGCTTTTTTAGCTGACTTTTCACTTTCTTTTATTTGTTGTTCTGTTATATTGTTTTGTTTATCAAGTTTTTCATTTTGATTAGCTAAATATTTTGCTATTTCGTTTAGTGATTCATTTTGCAAATCTAAATAATCAATAATATTTGTATTTTGTTCTATAACATCATAAATGGGATTCTTTGGAAGTTCAAAATTCATTAATTCTTGAGAAATGTAAGATTTTTCTTCCAATAATTTTCTTTGCTCTTCAAGATCAAAAATTCTTTCTTTAAAAATGTTGGTATCTATTTGTCCGAGTGCTGAATTCAATACTTTCGATGAATTAAGTAAGCCCTCATTTGCCTTTATGCTTTCTAAGGCTGATTTCATAGCAATTCCCAAAGAATCATCAATATTCAATTTTCCAATACTTGCATAACCACTCAACTTCATCTCTAACTCCGCTAAAGATTTTCCAACAATTGAATTTTCAAATTCTTGATTCTTACCACTTATCATTTCCGCAAGCGATTCAGTAGCTAAAAAAGTTCTTTTATTTTTTTCTGGTTCGCTAATGATTTTTAGCACTGGAGATTCAAAAACTTCTTTTAAGTCTTTTTGTAAATCTTCTATTTTCATGTTTTTTCCCTCACCCTTCAACTCAAAATATTTTTCAAACTCATCCCATTAGCTTCACAAATCTATCTCTTTTGATGAAAAATATGCATGCGATGACTTTTTAGTGTTTTTATATTTTTGATTAATGAAGCATAGCATTATTTTTAAGCACTCAACAAAATAATTACATTTTGAAATAAAAAGGAATAGAAAAGAGGAAAATCCCCCACAAGGGGGAGGAGGGAGAAAAAAAAGGAGGGTTATTCTACTTCAGCGTCGATGACATCATCGTCCGCTTTTTTGGCGCCGTTGTTGCCACCTTGCGCACCTTGGTCTTTGTACATATTCTCTGCCAATTTGTGGCTCACTTCAGTGAGAGCTTTGATTTTGGCTTCGATTTGCTCTTTGGTAGCGTCTTGGTTTTTGATAGTCGTTTTGAGATCTGCGATTGCCGCTTCGATTTTGGATTTTTCATCCGCATCGATTTTGTCACCCATTTCGCTGAGTGTTTTTTCGGTTTGGGCGATGAGTGCGTCACCTTGGTTGCGCATATCGACCACTTCACGGCGTTTGGCGTCTTCAGCTTTGTGCGCTTCTGCGTCGCGTACCATTTGGTTGATCTCTTCGTCGCTGAGACCTGAAGAGCCTGTGATTTTAATCTCTTGTTGTTTGCCACTGGCTTTGTCTTTGGCACTGACGGTCAAGATACCATTGGCATCGATATCGAAAGTGACTTCGATTTGGGGTACACCGCGTGGTGCACTTGGGATACCTGAAAGCTCGAACATACCCAATGATTTGTTATCGCGGGCGAATTCGCGCTCACCTTGGACGACTGAAATCGAAACCGCAGGTTGATTATCCTCTGCGGTAGAGAATACTTGCGATTTTTTGACAGGGATAGTCGTACCTTTTTCGATGATTTTGGTAGCGACACCACCCAATGTCTCGATACCCAATGAAAGCGGAGTGACATCCAAGAGCAATACATCTTTGACATCGCCTACGAGTACACCACCTTGGATAGCGGCACCAGCGGCTACGACCTCATCGGGGTTGACGCTTTTGTTGAGCTCTTTGCCGCCGAACATTTGCGATACGACCTCTTGGGCTTTGGGGACACGTGTAGAGCCACCGACCATGATGACCTCTTTGATTTCGCTCTTATCGAGACCCGCCTCTTTGAGTGCTGTGACGATGTGTTGTTTGGTCTCATCGATGAGGCCTGCAATCATCGCCTCGAATTTCGCACGTGTGAGTTTCATCACCAAGTGTTTTGGACCTGTTGCATCTGCTGTGATGAAGGGCAAGTTAATCTCTGTCTCTTGTGCGGAGCTAAGCTCTTTTTTGGCAGTTTCAGCCGCATCTTTGAGACGTTGGAGCGCCATTTTGTCGTTTTTGAGGTCGATACCGTTTTCAGATTTGAATTCAGCCGCTAGATAATCTACGATTTTGTTGTCGAAGTCATCTCCACCCAAGAAGGCGTTACCATCAGTCGCAAGTACTTCAAACGTACCATCTCCGATTTCCAATACCGTAACGTCAAAGGTACCACCACCCAAATCGTATACGAGGACTTTCTCTTCCCCTTTTTTGTCCAGACCGTACGCCAATGCAGAGGCTGTAGGCTCATTGATGATACGTAGTACATTGAGACCCGCGATAGTTCCCGCATCTTTGGTCGCTTTGCGTTGCTCGTCATTGAAGTAGGCAGGTACGGTGATGACCGCATCGGTGACCTTTTGTCCCAAATAACTTTCCGCGTCCTCTTTGAGTTTTCCTAAGATTTTCGCAGAAATCTCTTGAGGTGTATAGACAGTACCTGCTACATCGACAGCCGCTGCACCGTTTTTGTCCACGATTTTATAGGTAACTTTGTCGTGTGCCTCTTTGGCTTTTGGCTCATTCATCATGAGACCCATAATACGTTTGATAGAGTAGAGTGTTTTGCCGGGGTTGGTGATGGCTTGACGTTTGGCTGGGTCTCCGATAAGTACCTCGCCTTTGTCTGTAAACGCTACGACCGATGGAGTCGTGTTTTTACCCTCTTTGTTGGGGATGATTTTGGCTTCGCCACCCTCATAGACTGCCACACAGCTGTTGGTTGTTCCTAAGTCGATTCCTATTACTTTTCCCATTTAATATCCTTTGAAAATTTATTTTTTTGTTCGAGTGAGATAGTAGCTAAATCACTCACCGCCTTATGCTACCTAAGTGGCACTACATTTTTAGATACACAAAGAGAAGCAAAGTTCCTCTTTGTGGCAGGGACACCTTTGTCCCTTGCAACCCCCTAAAGCTACCCGCTAAAAGCGGGAGATTACTAATTCGCTACGCTCACCATCGAGGCACGAAGCGTGCGCTCTTTGTAGGAGTACCCTTTTTGGAGTACTTGCACGATATGACCGCTCTCATATTCCGCACTCTCTACGCGCATGACCGCCTCGTGGAGATTGGGGTCTAGCTCGCCTGAGGCATCTATCTCTTTGACACCGTGACGCTCTAGCATCGAGGTGAATTGTTTGTGGGTGAGCTCTACACCCTCGGTGAGCTTGGTCAGAAGTGTTTGCGCATCTGCATCACTCTTGGCAGAGGCAATAGCCATCCCCAATGCGTCCAAAACAGGTATCAAATCTTTGGCAAATTTCTCTGAGGCATACTCGATAGCTTGGTATTTTTCGCGCTCTAGGCGTTTTTTGACATTCTCAAACTCCGCATGGACACGCAAATACTTCTCTTCACACGCTTTCAACGCTTCTTGCAAAATTTCTTCAGGGCTTTTGGTAGGCTCCTCGACTTGGACCTCTTCCTCTACTGGAGGTGTCATATCGTCGGTTTGCGCCTCTTGTTCTTCGGGCGTTGGCGTTTCGTTTTGTGCCATTGCTACTCCTTTTTCATGATTTACAGCGAGGATTATAGTCCATTGAGCCTCTTTGTGTCAAGTATAGATTAAATAATCTTGCTCAAATAACATGAGTCAATTAGGCTCAACTACGGAATATAAAAAGCTACGCAAGGGATTTAGCGTCTCAAAATCAATGGGTAAAAAAGGGGAAATAAGAGAAAGAAGAAGAAAAACTCCCTCCCAAAGGAGAGAGAAAAAAGAGCGTTTTAGACGTTGCCGCGAAGACCTAGCTCTGCGATAACTTTGTTAAACGTTTCACGGTCTGAACGTTTGAGGTAGCGCATCAAGCGTTTGCGTTGACCGACCAATTTCAAAAGACCCAAGCGTGATGCGTGATCTTTAGTAAATTTTTGCAAGTGTTCTGTCAACTCTACAATGCGTGTAGTCAAGAGTGCGATTTGCACTGCTGAAGAACCTGTATCTGTGGCACTTTTGCCAAACTTTGCGATAATTTCGCTTTTTTTCGCCGTATCCAAAGCCATTGTCATGACCTCCCAATAGGTATATGTGTCAATTTAAAAATTGAAGCGCGATTATACCACGCTTTTAGGTGGTTGGTACCTATTCTCTAGTATAATTGGCGCAAATTTAGTAGAGCTGGATGACCGATGCTTTTGACGCGCGCAAGCGAATATGCACTTCTTGCTTTGATAGTCCTCGCCCAAGCCAAAGAGCCGATGGGTGCTGACCGTATCGCCTTGCAATTGGGTATCTCCAAAAGCTTCCTCGCCAAAGTCCTCCAAAGCCTCGCCAAAGAGCAACTCCTCCTCTCCTACAAAGGAGTCCGCGGAGGCTTCGCGCTGGCACGTAGCGAACACCAAATCACCCTCCTAGACATCATGCAAGCTGCTGAGGGCAAATCACCTGCTGTTTTTGATTGCTCTCCTTCGCATGCCGATTGCCCTAGCCAAATCGCCTCTGCGTGTGCCATATGGCCCGTGCTCAACAATCTCCAAAACAAAATAGACAATTTTTTGGTCACGCTCACCCTAGCTGACATTATGCGAGGTCACATTGGCTAAGCGTCAAAACACTGCCCTACAAGCCATAGCCCCCATTCTCAAAGGCATCACAGGCTCCAAAGACCTCTCTGTAGTCGTCTTCGTCATGCTCATTTTGGCGATCATTATTATTCCGTTGCCCAGTGCGATGCTCGACCTTTTTCTCACCTTTTCCATTGCAGTATCGGTGCTGATTCTGCTTATCTCGCTCTATATTCCACGCCCTACCGATTTGACCACCTTCCCTACGCTCATCCTCATCATCACACTCTTTCGATTGAGCCTCAATATCGCCACGACGAGGATGATTTTGACGCACGGGCATGAAGGACCTGAAGCGGTTAGCGATGTCGTGACAGGGTTTGGGAGCTTTGTCGCGGCAGGAAATCTGGTCATTGGGATTGTTATCTTTGCCATTATCGTCCTTATCAATTTCATGGTCATCACCAAAGGTAGTGGACGTGTCGCTGAAGTGGCAGCGCGTTTCACGCTTGACTCTATGCCAGGTAAACAAATGGCGGTCGATGCAGATCTCAATGCTGGACTCATCGATGAGCCAGAAGCGCGAAAACGCCGTGAGAATATCATCCAAGAGGCAAATTTTTATGGGGCTATGGACGGTTCGAGCAAATTCGTCAAGGGTGATGCCGTAGCAGGTATCATCATCACCATCATTAATATCATTGGCGGATTCCTCATCGGTATGTTCCAGTTCGACATGGATGCCGCCGAGAGCGCTAGCACCTTTACTATATTGACCATCGGTGATGGACTTGTCTCGCAACTACCTGCCTTGGTGGTATCGACGGCTACGGGTGTCATCATCACACGCGCTAGCAAAGATGACGAAAACTTCGCCGAAGGTGCTGTGACACAACTCATTGGCGACTACAAAGTGCTCATGATTGTGGGCTTTATCATGATGATTTTCGCAATCGTCCCAGGATTGCCGACCCTCTCGATGGCGACCGTGGGACTTCTCTTTTTCTTCCTCTCTGCGTCGCTCTATGCCAAGGAGAAAAACACCACCGTTTTGCAACTGCTGAATCTCCAACCTGCCGCCAAAACTGCCACCTCTTCAGGTACCGCAGGGAGTAACTCCTCTGCCGCAGGTGGCAGTGAAGGTGGAGCCAAAAAACCACCCAAAAAATCGTTGGAGCAGATTCAACAAGAGGAAGAGGCGGCGTTGGAGGATATTCTCAAAACCGAGATGCTTGAACTCACCCTTGGGTATGAGCTTATCGAGTTAGCTGACCCCAACCAAGGGGGCGATTTGCTCGACCGTATCCGCTCGATGCGCCGCAAAATAGCTTCGGATTTTGGCTTTTTGATGCCGCAAGTGCGTATCCGCGACAATCTCCACCTAGAGCCACGCTTCTATCAGATACTCCTCAAAGGGGTCGAAATTGGCTCTGGCGAAATCTATGCCAAGAAATTTATGGCGATGGACAACGGTATGACCGTAGACCCTGTAGCAGGTATCGAGGCAAAAGAGCCCGCCTTTGGGATGGATGCCGTATGGATAAACCTCGACCAAAAAGAGGATGCCATTATGAATGGCTACACGGTCGTCAACCCTGCCACCGTCATCTCTACGCACATGTCGGAACTCGTTAAGCGCTACGCAGAAGAGCTATTGACACGTCAAGAGACCCAATCACTTATCAACAAAATCAAAGAGAACCACGCTGTCCTCGTCGAAGAGTTGCCGCGTGTGGGATTGGTACAGCGCGTCCTCAAAGCACTCTTGCACGAAAAAGTGCCTCTCAAAGATATGCTCACTATTTTGGAGACCATCGCCGATGTCTCTGCCCACACCCAAGATGTCGACATCATGGTAGAGCATGTCCGCGCCAAACTCTCGCGCGTCATCACCAACCTTTACAAAGACCACAACGGCGTGGTATCGCTACTCACCTTCGATACGCCTACAGAGCAACGCCTCCTAGAGGTACTCCAAGAAAATGACGGCATACGTCAACTCATGCTCAACACCAAGCAGATGCATACGCTCGTGGAAGAGATTAGTGCTCAAGCAACCAAAATATTGCAAAACGGTGCAATGCATGCCGTACTTATCGTCGACCCGATGCTACGCAAACCGCTTGTCGATACGATGGAGCGCTTCAATGTTCCTATTGCTATTCTCAGCCACGCCGAAATCGACCCCCAAGCCAAGTTCGATGTGCTAGGCTCGATACACGTCTCATTTGATTAAGGATTTTTTCTATGCCACTCTCCACGACACTTTTTCACCTCTCGCACATCGATTTGGATGGCTACAGCGCACAGTTGGTCACCCAAGAGCTTTTCAAAGAGACGCACTATTTCAATGCCAATTACGGTCCTGAAGTCCTCGACCGCCTAGAGCAGATTCTCAAAAGCGTCGATGCGATGAGTACGCCTGCACTTATTCTCATCTCTGACCTCAATCTCACCCTCTCAGAATCCAAAATGATAGATGCCGCTGTTGCCACGCGTCCTCACGTCTCACTGCTGCTATTAGACCATCATGGCAGTGGCAAAGAGAGTGCTGAAATCTTTGCGTGGTACACGCTCGATACGACACGTTGCGCCACCCAAATCACCTACGACTACGCCCTAGCACATTGGAATATTCCGCAAGAGCGTCAAGCATGGCTAGCGCCCTATGTAGCTATCGTCAATGCTGTCGATTTGTGGCGCATCGAGCAAGAGTCCAATTTCGAATATGGCAAGGTGTGTATGCGCCTCGTGACGGAGACACGCGAACTCAATCGCTATATGTTCGATACACAAGACCGCGACTATAAATTTGCCCTGCTTACTGAAGCGGCACACCATGCACAACTGCCCAATGCCCCTATCGCGCTGGATGATGCTATTCATGCGATGAAAAAACGCTTCTTCAAGCGCGATATCGATGGGACACTCGATAGTCTGGCCACACGCTACATCGTAGAGCGCATCGGCACTATCAAAGAGCAACTTTTGGTCTCCTATCGAGGCTACACGGGGCTGCTCACCTACGCCCTTGGCAACACTTCGATATTGGGCAATGGCATTCTCAAAGCGTACAGAGATATCGATTTCGTCATGGATGTGGGCGCTCGTGGGACGGTGAGTCTGCGTGCTGATTTTGGGGTGGATGTTTCAGTCATCGCCAAAGAGATTGCCGATGGGGGCGGTCACCCCAATGCCAGCGGTGGGAGACTCCAAGGCTTCAAAGAGCAGTACCAATACACCAAAGTTAAAAGCATCGTAGAGAAACTCCTCCTCGACAAAGAGCCTACGTCACAACTGCCTATGAAGGGCTAAAGCGCACTATTTTTGCAGGCGTTTTTTGTATTCCGTAGGTGAGGCATATTTGCCTGAGGGACGCTCATTTTCGTGGATAATTTTGCCCGTTTTGGGCGTGTAGGCACTTTTGCGTGGGGGTTTGGCCTCGCCATCAATACGGACTACGAGTCCCTCTTTGAGGTTTTCTAGGATGGTCATGAGCGTGGCGTAGTGTGCGTCATCGACGTGTAAGGTAATGGTTTTCATCTTAATGACTCTTGGGCAGTGCGCTGTGTGCTATTGCCGCCCAATCCAGACTCCCGTGCGCCGCTTCAAAAGCACCTGCAAGCAGAGCGCGTTGCGCAATATAATCCCCCAATACTCTGTCCAATGCCGCAAAATAACCACTCTCTTGCAAGAGTTTGCCCTCGGCATCGATTTGGCTTTGGGCAAAAAGATTGAGTGAGCGCTCCAACGTCATAAGCGCTTCGATTGCTTCTCTACTTGCCATGAGACAATTCACGCTCTTTTTGTACAAGCATCTCATCCAAGAGGGCAAAAATCTCCTCTGTAGCGCTCTCGATAGAGAGGAAATTGTTTTTGATAGCTTGGTGATTTTTAATGAGTGCATTTTCACCCACAACATACTGCATCGATTGGTTGAGTTTATCGTGGACATTGTGGTGAGGCGTGTGCATCGCTTGGTAGGCTTTGAGGTGTCCGAATTCCTCTTTGCCTTTGGTGAGGTACCATTGACCCAAATTACATCTATTTGCATCTGCCATTGCCATCTCTTTTTGCTGCTCGATAGCCTCCATCGCTTGCATTTTATAGAGGATGTGATCCATTTTTGCCAAGACGATGAAGTTACGATTGCCCATAATGCGACTAGAGCTAAGCACTGAATCGCTTGTTTGTCCAAATTTTTCCAACGAATGCAAGAGTGACCCCACCGCATCGATAGAGGTTTGGGCGATTTGGCTAAGGCGTTGCGAATTTTCGCTCATGCTCATGCTCTCTTGTTGCAGTGTAGAGATAGCAATAGCAATCTCTTGGGTCGCTTTTTGAGTCTTTTCGGCAAGTTTGCGCACCTCATCGGCAACTACTGCAAAGCCTCGACCATGCTCCCCTGCGCGCGCCGCCTCGATAGCAGCATTGAGCGCGAGCAAATTGGTCTGATCGGCTATCTCTTTGATGAGATTCAAAATCGCCTGAATCTCTTGGGTGCGCACCACGAGGGCATCGACGACGCTGTCATTTTCGTGGACAATGTGACCAAGTTGCTCAAAACTGCCGTTCATCTCCTCGACCATGCTGTAATTTTCGCGTGAGAGTTGCGCGCTTTCGCTCGCTTCTACCGCCAATTTTTCAGTAATTTGGTTGTTTTCACTGAGTTGCGATTGGATGATTTGGAAATTCTCGATATGCCCTTTGCCTGTGTTTTGTAGGTCGAACATCAGGTGCTCTTTCTCTTTGACCACATACTCTGCTTGCATCGCATCGATACTTTTGTTGACCAATTGTCCTGTTTTGGCGTAGGCTTTGTTGAGTCCTATGATATTGACACGGCGGAAATATTTGTTTTGGCTGGCGTACTCGATAGAGGTGTTGATATCACGCATAAAGCTCTCGGTTTGGTCGAGAAAATTGTTGATATTGACCGAAAGCTCTTCAAGTTTTCCACCCCCTTGGATAAAGGTCTGACGATTTTCCAAATCCCCATCGAGTGATTTGGCCAACGTATCGGCGGACTCTGTGATGTTTTTGCTCACGATAGCGATGTGACGGAAGAGATAAAACGCCAACGAGATATTGAGAATATTAAAAATGAGCACCGTTGGGTGCAAGCCAAACATAAAAAGGGAGACTATCAATCCCAAAGAGGCAACAATGAGTTGCCCATAATTGACATAGCCAATTTTAGAGAGAGAGGATAAATTCATCATAGTGCATACCTTTTTCTTCGAGGAGTTTTTGCATCAATTGGCGGCTTTGAGCTAAACCTCCGCTCTTTTCTGCCTCTAGCAGTTTGGTGTAGAGCTCTTTGACCTTTTCGAGTGCTTTTGCTTCGGGGTTTCGGCGTGCTGAGTGGTACCCGATGATGCTACCTTTGAGATCAAAAGAGGGGGTGACATTTGCCATGACCCAATAGTAGGCGCCGTTCGCACAGAGGTTTTTGACATAGGCATTTATCTCGACACCCTTTTGCAAAAACTCCCAAAGGTAATAAAAAACCACTTTGGGCATATCGGGGTGGCGGATAAGATTGTGCGGTTGCCCTATCATTTGGGCTTCAGAGAGTCCTACGATATCGAGGAATTCGCGGTTGGCATAGGTGATACGCCCTTTGAGGTCGGTTTTGGTGACCAAAATTTTGTCTTTGGGGAAGTGTTTTTCCTCACGTGTGGGTTGTGAAAGCATACTTTTCTCGTCGTTATTGAATGTGATGGTTTTTTTTGTGGGGCTGATTGTAGCACTCCAAAGAGCGATAGATTCTTAAACTAAATGGCTATTCACTCTTCATCATACGCCGCTTTGGCGTGTTTATCTTTTTTGTATTTGGCGTTGTTTTTGTTTTTGTGGAGTTGGTTGGAGGCGTAGAGTATCTCGTTTGCAAGCTTCTCGAACTCTTCACTCGACTCGATTGTCGTAGCATTGAGAATACGTTGCACGAGCTGTTGGGTGAAGAGCAGTTGCTCTTTGTAGAGTGGCACTGCCTCGACCTGCGCCAAAAAGTCGCGCTGCTTATCGACGCGCATACAAAACTCTCCGAAATTTCGCCCCTGCTCTTTCGCCAAATAGCCCATAATCGAGCGCAAAAAACGCTCTAGCGCACGAATGTAGCGTATGCGTTTGAGTTCGTCGCCCACCTTTGCTGACTCTTTTGGAGTGTATGCCATGCATCCTCGTAGATTAAATGTAATGGCGTATAATACCCCAAAACTCTTCTCTAGGTCACACACGTCCATGCAAAGCTTCTTTACCACCTCACATGACAACACACGACTCTTTTGCCGTATCGATGAAGTCTCAAACGCCAAAGCAGTAGTGCTTTTTATACACGGCATTAGCGAACATTTGGGACGCTACGATGCATGGGCGGCACGCTTTGGGGCAATTGGATATCACGTAGTGCGATGGGATTTGCGCGGGCACGGCAAGAGCGATGGTGCTAGAGGCTATGCCAAAAATTATGAGGCACTTTTGGGGGATATTGCGCACATGATAGCGCTTACCCAAATGCGTTTTACAGCGTTACCCATCCTACTTTATGGACACAGCTTGGGGGCTAATATCGCCCTCTCCTACTCCTATGCACATCCTCACACCCATAGCGCACTTATTGTTACCTCTCCCTTTTTTCGTACAGCGTATCGCTTGAGCTGGTGGAAAAGGCTCTTTGGACCCCTCTTGCGTCTGCTCTTGCCCAACCTACGTGTCAGAAACGAAATCAACTACATGCACCTCACACACGATATTCCCACCCTTTTGGCGCTGCGTGATGATAGACTCGTACATCGCATGATTGGCGTGGAGATTGGATTGGCACTCCAAGAGGCGGGCGAAAAGCTCTTGAACCTCCAAGGAGCGTGGGGAGTGCCTCTTTTGGTACTGCACAGCCGTAACGACCATATCACCTCTTTTGAAGCGAGTGAGCAATTTTGCGCCCATCGAGGAGAGGAGACACGCTTCATCGCCTATGACAAGCTCTATCACGAGCTACATTTCGAGCCAGAGCGCGACCAAGTGTGGGCAGATATTTCTGCATGGCTAGGTGAGGTGATACATTAATTATTACCAAGTAGTCATCTTGGGTGCCGCGCTCAAACCGCTCACCTATCACAGCACGCTTCTTATCGAACCTTTGACTATAGTCGAGGTAACATTAGGCACCAAACCCAAACGTGCATTGGTTATCGAGCGTGTCGAGGCTCCCACATTCACCACCCATGAAATCGCGAACACCACACCTTTGCGCCTCGATGCACACGCTTTGGCGTTGGGCAATTTTATCGCCTCCTATTATGTGTGCGCCTTGGGCGAAGCGATGGGACTCTTCGTCCCCTATGCTCCCTCGACAATCGCGCACGATGCGCCCAAAGCGCCCCATATCGATGTCAATATCACCCTCTCTGCCCCCCAAGAGGAGGCACTACGCTTTTGCCAATCACACAACGTAAGTCTGCTTTTTGGGGACACAGGCAGTGGCAAGACCGAAATCTACATGCGCCTCATCGATGCGCAACTCTCCCAAGGCAATAGCGCCCTCTTTTTGATGCCCGAAATTAGCCTCACGCCCCAAATGTCCCAACGCTTGGAGCGTCATTTTGGGGCGCGTGTCGCTATTTGGCACAGCAAGCTCACCCCTAAGCGCAAAGCCACCATCCTAGAGGGCATCGTCGATGGGAGTATCGATATCGTGGCGGGTCCTCGTTCGGCGCTCTTTTTGCCGCTGCAAAAGCTAGGCATCATTATCGTCGATGAGGAGCATGACGACAGCTACAAATCGAGCCAAAAACCGCGCTACCACGCCAAAGATATGGCAATTATGTTGGGCAAACAGCTCTCTATCCCCGTCGTGCTAGGCTCTGCTACGCCTTCGTTAGCAAGCTACCTCAAATTCCCCCACTACCGCCTCAAAGGGGGCTATTTTGATGCGCCCAAGCAAATTGTTTTTGAAAACAGCAACAGCGAAGAGCTATCGCCTCTCATGCTAGGACATCTGGAAACTAGCTACGCCCAAAAAGTGCAATCGTTGGTATTCGTCCCCACGCGCGCAAATTTCAAATACCTCACCTGCCAAAGCTGTCACACCACCGTCACGTGCCCCTTTTGTTCGGTAGGCATGAGCGTGCACTCCTACGCCAAAGTACTACGCTGTCACTACTGCAACTGGACTCAGACCATCCCACATACCTGCCCTACCTGCAAAAGCGATGCACTAAGCTCCACGCGTATTGGCACGGCACAAGTCGTATCGATGCTACAAGAGCGCTTTGGCGACCAATCTATCGCCCTTTTTGACCGAGATGCTATCAAGACTGATACCCAACTCAAAAAAGTCCTCGCCGCTTTCAATGCCCACGAAATCGACACCATCGTAGGCACACAGATGCTGAGCAAGGGGCACGACTACCACAATATCACGCTGGGTATCATTCTGGGCATCGATGCGATATTGGCGCAAAGCGACTACCGCGCACGTGAAAAAGCGCTCTCGATGCTCATCCAAGTTATCGGACGCATCGGACGCAAAAAAGAGGCACTGGTGATCATCCAATCGAATAACGCGCACTTTTTCCAAGCATATCTCGATGACTATGGGCGATTCTTGGAGGAGGAGAAGAGCTATCGAGAGGAGCTCTATCCCCCTTATATGCGTTTGGCACGCTTGCTCTTTGCGCACAAAAATTTCAACACTGCCGATGCCGCCATGCAGCAAACCCTCCTCGCACTCCAACCCTACAGCGAGAGAGTTCAAATCGTAGGAGCAGGCAAAGCCGCCATCGAAAAAATTGCCGACAAATACCGTATGGTGATACTTTTGCGCAGTGCCAACACCAAACAGCTCTTGCACGCTATCGTAGCGACGCTTCACCCGTTAGCGCAGGTCGATATCGACCCTATCGAGTTCAATTAAGTTTATGCACTTATAATTCTCATAAGTAAATTTTATCAAAAGGATTCAACCATGTTAGCAGTACCTCTCAAAATGGACAAACAAGATAGCGCAGTTTCACCCGCTTTTGGACACGCCAAATATTTCGCCTTTATCGAGGGTGATAGCATCACCATCGAGCGCAACACCTTTGAAGGTGGCGGAGCCGTAGCACAATGGATAGCCTCCAAAGGTGCCAAAGAGTTAGTTTTCGTAGAGTTTGGAAATGGTGCTTATCAACGCCTCAAAGCGTACGGTATCACTCTCTATTATGCAGGCAAAGAGCGTATCACACTGCCTCAAATACTCGAACAATACCGCGCCAAAACGCTTTTGCAACCTGATGAAATGACCATCATGGGCATCATCAAAGAGCACATGGGCGGTCACTCACACGGTGGCGAACATCACCATCACTAGGAGAGTGGGCATGCAAAAATCGATTTATTGGGGCTTTGGACTTTTGGTGCTTTTGCTAGGGGTGGGCTATGTGCTGACCCCCTCGATAGAGCTTTTCTATCGATGGACGATTGGACTGGGGTTTGGGTACGCCTTGGTGCGTGCCTCGATGGGGTTCGCAGGCGGGGTCAATCGCCTTGTACGTGCCAACTCTGCCACACTCGCCCAATCGCTCATGGTGCTTTTCGTCGTTACGGCAGTCTTAACTAGCTTCATTATTTATGGTAATGAGAGCGCTTACGATTTGAGCATCTATCCTATCAACTCTGCTTTGATAATGGGTGGCGTGTTGTTTGGAGTGGGTATGGCGCTCTCGTCGTGCTGTGCTACAGGGTCGCTGACCGATTTGAGCAGTGGCTTTTCACGTGCGGCAGTGACCATATTTTTCTTTGGTATGGGAGTATTTGCGGGCTTTGGGGTGCAACAAAGCAGCTTTGTGACCGCCTCGTGGGTCACCTCATCGACGGGTGCGGCACACAAAGGCGGACTCTTTTTGCCCGATATTTTTAGCGCCTTTTCGCCTTTGGGTAGCTACATCATGGCGTTGGTGGTCACTGCGCTTTTGGCGAGTTTGGTAGGGTATCTTGCCCATCGATATGCACGACAAAACGCCACCTCGACACCCGCCCCAACTGCATCGACACCGCCATCTCTAGCGGTACGTCTCTTTGTCGCACCTTGGGCAATGCGCGTGAGTATTCTCATCATTGCGCTACTTTTTGGGGCGTTGCTCTTTTTCTACGCCAAAGGGTGGAGTGCATCGAGTGCCTTTGGGCTTTGGTTTGGCAAACTCCTCTTGCTCGTAGGCGTTGACGCGCAAACGTTGAGCGCATTCACCCACAAAAGCGCCACCTTTTTTACGACACCGTTGTGGTCTCACGGCACAAGCATCCAAAACTTCGGCATCATCATGGGCGCGGTGCTCTATTTAACCATGGCAGGTACCTTTGCCACCAAATTTCGCGCCTCGTTACGTCTCTCGATGAAAGATGTCGCGGTTTTTGCGGCAGGTGGACTACTCATGGGGTTTGGGACGCGCCTCTCCAACGGCTGTAATGTCGGAGCGCTCTACACCCCTATCGCCGAGCTATCACTCTCTGGCTGGGTCTATTTGGTCGTGGTGGTCACAGGGGGATTTGTGGGCAATTGGCTCTCTTCGCGCTATATCTATCCCACCTGCAAGGTGTAGTTTTTAACACGTTCTTAACGCGAGATACTTTAGACTCTCGCCAAAGGATTTGGCATGACACTTTGGAAGAAAATTGTTCTAACTATAAGCGGTGCTTTGCTCATCGCGATCGTCGCGGCGACATTTTTGCCCAACAGCTACGAGGTGCGAAGCTCTCTGGTCATCGATAGACCTCTAGAGGCTATCACTCCCTACACGCACGACATTGAGGCGTGGAAAAAATGGGCGCCGTGGCTTACCAGCACCAAAACCCACGACATCACTATCGATGGCACGCTTATGACATGGCACCAAAACGGCACACAAGGGCGCATCGAGTTCACCCTCCTCTCTCCCACACGTATCGAGTACACCATCTATTTTGATGAGCATATCAGCGCCCAAGGAGTTCTCACCTTCACTGCAAGCCCCACTAGCACCACCGTGTTGTGGCAGATGAAAGGCACCATCGATGTGTGGCTCATGGGAGGTATTTTGGCATCGATAAATGCGCCTATGGTCGAAAACGTGCTACAAAACGCGCTTGCCTCACTCCAAAAAAGCCTCCCCACTCCATGATAGCTCGCTACCCCACACGCCAAATCATGGTAAGTAGTGTCGCTGTGGGCGGTGATGCGCCTATCAGTGTCCAATCGATGACCTACTCCTCGACGCGCGACGTAGCAGCCACTGTAGCACAAATCAATCGTCTGCACTTCGCAGGTGCCGACATGGTGCGTGTTTCGTGTCCTGACATCGAGGATGCCTACGCACTCAAAGCCATCCGTGAGCAAACCTCCCTGCCCCTCATCGCTGATATTCACTTCAACCACAAAATCGCGCTAGAAGCCGCCAAATACGTAGACTGTATCCGTATCAACCCTGGCAATATTGGCGACGCCTCCAAAATCCGCGCTGTCGTTCAAGCGTGCCAAGAGCGCGCTATCCCCATACGTATCGGTGTCAATGCAGGCAGTCTCGAGAAGCATATCGAGGCCAAATACGGTGCCACGAGCCACGCGATGGTCGAGTCCGCGCTCTATCACATCAAGCTTTTAGAGGATTTGGGCTTCACCTCGATGAAGGTGAGTCTCAAAGCCAGCGACGTTGAGCGTACGGTAGCCGCCTATCGAGAGCTACGTCCCTTGGTCGATTATCCGTTTCATTTGGGTGTGACCGAGGCAGGTACGATTCACCATGCCACTATCAAATCTGCGATTGGATTGGGAGCACTTCTACTTGACGGTATCGGCGATACGATGCGTGTCTCTATCACAGGAGAGCTAGAGGAGGAGATACGCATAGGTCGTGACATCCTCAAAGATGCAGGCGTCGCCAAAGAGGGGGTCAATATCATCTCCTGCCCCACCTGCGCACGGCTAGAGGCAGATTTGGTCTCTGCGGTAGCCATCGTCGAGGAGCGCACGCGCCATATCAAAACGCCCTTGGATATCTCCGTCATGGGGTGCGTGGTCAATGCAATAGGCGAAGCCAAACACGCCGATGTCGCTATCGCCTACGGCAAAGGCAAGGGACTCATCATGCGCAAAGGCGAAGTGGTCGCCAACCTCGATGAGGCGGATCTGGTCGAGCGCTTTTTGGCAGAGGTCGAGGATGCCGCCAAGACCAAGGCGCAAGAGTCTTAACGCTCTTCGTCGAGCGCTTCTAGGGCTTTGCGTAGCGATTCCAACTCTTCACGGTAGCTTTTGCTATCGCCATACTCGATGAAATTAGCATAGCGTGAGTGCATGCTCTTGATACGTTTGGCATGGCGAATCGGACACCAAAACTGCTCTGTACGCGCGGAAACTTCACTCACATACGCCATGAGCCCATTGAAGTAGCTGCAATAGAGACAATTTATCTTCTCTAGCGTATTGAGATAGTCCAATTTATGGCGGTCGTAGGTGATGTAGTCACTGCGTTTGACCTTTTGGATTTTGTAGATGGGGAAGCAAAACCACTGATAAAAGGTGACAACAGCATCCAAAAAAAGTGCAGGAATGAGCACGCCCCAAATGACAGGCACCGTCAAAAAAAACCATAACGGCGTCGAGAGGATATAGCGCAGAGTGCTAATCTTATCCCTTTGATAGCGCTCACGTATCTCTTCGCGTTTTTTGGCAATTTCACAAGCGAAATGGTCATACTCCTCTTGGATTTGGCTCTCTAGTTCACTTTCGAGCTCCTTTATTTTGGCAATAATGGCATCGATTTTAGGGTGCTGCATGAGTGGCTCCTCTTGGGCGTAGTAGTAGGTGCATACTATATCCAAAGCCTATAACAAGAGCGTCATTTAGGCTACAATTGCACTACTTATTTTCTAAAAGGTCTTGAATGGACGCAACGCTTTTTGCGCAAATTGACAAACAAATACACCACGCCGCCTCCAAATTCAAAACCCTGCAAGTTGCCATCGACGCCCCCTCTTTGCAACTGCAATATGCACTCAAATCTGAACAACGTTTCCACTCTGCAAGTGCAGGCAAACTTATGACATCGGTGCTCATCATGCGAGCGGTGGAGCGTGGCAAAACGACCCTAGAGACCAAAGTGACCAGCATTTTAGGTACGCGCAGGGTCGAGGGACTTTTCCTCTACAAAGGCATCGATTATGCAACAAAAGTGACCCTAGAACACCTCCTAAGCCACACCTCAGGGGTCAACGACTACTTCGCGGGCAAAAGCAACGTCAAGCCTACCTTTGTCAAAAGCCTCCTAACTAATAGCAACCATTTTTTTACCCCCGATGAGCTCATCGCCTACACACGCGACCACCAAAGCGCCGTAGGTCGCCCCAACGAGAAATTTTTCTACTCCGATACAGGGTATGTACTTTTGGGCTTGGTCATCGAGACCCTCTATGGCAAAAGTTTTGCCACCGTACTCAAAGAGGAGCTTTTCACACCGCTCAAAATGACCAACTCCTGCCTCTGTTTCTACGATGAGATGTTCGATGCCGATGCCTTGGCGCCTTTGCGCGTCGAGGGTGTCGATGTGCACACTTTCAAGAGCCTCTCGTGTGACTTTTCAGGGGGCGGACTCTCCACAACTGCGCATGATTTGTCGCTCTTTTTGCGCGCGATGGCGCAGGGAGCGCTTTTGACTGAGTATTCGCTCATTCAGATGCGCCGCTTTGAGCATAAATTTCATCTAGGGATGTTCTACGGCTTGGGGCTGATGCAGTTGCGCTTTGAAAAATTTTTCTTTTTGTTGCGCGGACTTCCACGCCTCGAAGGGCATTTGGGTGTGACGGGTGTACACGCATGGTACGACCCCCAAACCTTCGATACTTATGTGCTCAATGTGGGCGATACGCGCGACGTACCTCGAAGTTTTCGTCTGCTTATCAAGCTCGTCGATATGGTCAAAAAAGCGCATAAAAAAAGTACGCATTCTACGCCTCAAAGCTAATAAAAGCTAAAATAACACCACTATTTTTGAAGGTGTCATACGCATGGAAGAGTCTCTCTATAACCTCAATATCGAACGTGCAGTCCTAAGCTCTATCCTTTTCGATGCGGGGCAGTACGAAGCCATTAGCGAAAAGCTTGCAGTAGGCGATTTTTATCTACCAGCACACCAAAACATCTACAAAGCGATGGGCATCCTACACAAAAAAGAGCAGCCTATCGATATGGAGTTTGTCAAGCACGAGCTTGTGCGCAACAACCACTTCGATGAAAATGCCCTCCTAGAGATTCTCGCCGCCAACCCCATCTCCAACACCACCGCCTACGTCAAAGAGATAAAAGATATGGGGATGAAGCGTAACCTCATTACGCTTGCCACCCAAATCAAACAGGTCACTATCGAGCAAAACCTCGATGCCAACGAAGTGGCAGATATGGTCGAGAAGAAGCTCTTTGAGATTACCCAAGACAACATGCAGTTGGATTTCAAAGATGGTGAAGAGGTCGCCGTCGATACGCTCGATTTTATCAAGCGCATGAAAGATCGAGGGGTCAATCAACTCGTCGGGGTCGATACAGGTTTTGCAGATCTCAACAAAATGACCACAGGCTTTGGCGAGGGGGATCTCATCATCGTAGCGGCACGTCCTGCCATGGGGAAAACCGCCTTTGCCCTTAACATCATGCTCAATTTGTTGCGCAAGGGCAAAGGGGTCGCCTTCTTCTCTTTGGAGATGCCAGCTGAACAGCTCATGCTGCGTGTCTTGGCGGCAGATACCAGTATCCCACTCCAAAATTTGCGTACGGGAAACGTAGGCGAGATGGAGTGGCCCAAGCTCAACAATGCACTAAATTTTTTCGAAAAGAGCGCTCTTTTTGTCGATGACCAAGGCTCTCTCAACATCGCGCAACTGCGAAGCAAACTGCGCAAACTCAAAGTCAAACACCCCGAAGTAGAGCTAGCCATCGTCGACTACTTGCAAATCATGGCATCCACAGGTACGCGCGACCGTCACGCAGAGGTGAGTGAGATTTCACGTGGACTCAAAATGCTAGCCCGTGAACTCAAAATGCCTATCATCGCCCTCTCACAGCTCAATCGAAGCCTCGAAAGTCGCAACGACAAACGCCCAATGCTCAGCGATATTCGTGAATCAGGCGCTATCGAGCAAGATGCCGACATCATCATGTTCGTCTACCGCGAAGATGTCTACCTCTACAAGGAGGAGAAAGAGCGCGAAAAAGCGGCGAAAAAAGAGGGCAAAGATAAAGAATTTAAATCTACCTACGTCGAAAAGGATGTCGAAGAGGCAGAGATTATCATTGGCAAACAGCGTAACGGTCCTACAGGGCATATCAAGCTCAAATTCCACAAAAGTATCACGCGTTTTGCCGATGAACATGCTCTCACCGTAGAGCATGTCTACAAGCCAGAGGCGCAGATGCAGGGCATACCCAACGAATCTATCTCAATGAGCGTATTGTAGTACTCAAATAGCCATCGGGTCGTCCGTAGGCTCTATCTCCTCAAAATCCTCTACAATGCGTCCGAACATACGTTGGGTCGCTTGGGCTTTGGCAATGAACCCATCCAAAATAGGTTTGCTTGCAGGAAAGGCTTGACCCATCTCCTCAAACATCAAAATACGCCCGTTGATATGACGACTCGTCACATCAAAAATCTCCTGCAACGTCGCTCTTGTCGTGGTGTGACGCATCAAATTTCGCAACATATTTTTGCGCTCTTTGATGGGCAAAGAGTAGTCCAACTCATCGGCGATACGTTTCAAATCGATACGGGTGAGATAGACACCTGAAATCGAAGGAGCCAAGAGCCGTTTTTGTAGCTCTTGAATGTAGTGTGGGATTTGCGTCTCATCTTCTGTGCTTTGAGCATCGGCATTGGCTTCGGGATTGATACAACTCTCGGCGATAAGCTTGTCGAACTCTTGACGTAAATCTTTATAATTGTCATTCATCGTTAACTCCTAGGAAATGGGGTAGGTAAATTTTGGGGTGTAGCGCCAAACCACACTGTCGCATGGTGGGCAAAGAGCGCGGGGGCAATCGATGCAAAGCCTATATAGCTACCCCCGTTGCGAGAAGCGAATTTTTCAAAGAGCGAGGGTGTTGCGCTTTTGTTGTAGGCAAAATCGACCCACGTCATGGCGCTGGCGCACGTCACATCGACAAAAGCGTCGTGCGCATAGGCACCTGCTGTAGTGGCATTTAGGGCTACATCAAAGCCCTCTAGTACCACAGGAATATCACGAGTTGCGCGCGCAATATCGACACGTAGGCGTTGCAGTGGTAGCGAATGTATGAGCTGCATCGCACTCTCAACACGCTCCACATACAAAACCGCCTCGACCACGTCACTCTTTTCGAGTTCCCACAAAAGCGCTTTGGCCATTTTGCCCGCGCCAAAAATCGCAATGCGTCGATGCGACAGCACTGGCAATGAGGCTAGGAGTGCTTTGGGCGTCACCAAATATCCCTCCATCTTCCCCTCGACGATGACGCACCCATCGACCATCTCTGCTTGCTTTGCCTCTGGAGTGAGAGTCTCCATCGATCGTAAAGCAGTGTGAGCATAAGCGGCATCGATCATCGCGCCTTTGAGCTGTGAGCGCTTCATCCCATCGAGGGTGAAGTGCATATCCTCCGCGCGAATATTGAGTCCCACCATCGCCGCGTTGTAACCATTGGCTTTGAACCCTTGCGTCATTGCGTGCGGGATACTCGATGTGGTCGCCATCGATGCGATATACCCCAAAAGAAGTGTCTCTTTGTCTATAAAAGCTCTATTTTCCATGTAGTCCCCACAACTCTTTGGCTTCGTCCTCTTCGATTTGGCATCGAGCGCATGTCACCTCGCCCCCTTTGTAGTGGAAATAGGTACCGCACTCATTGCACAGACGCACCGTAAAGGCGACCAAATTTTGGGTAGCTGGTGCAAAAAAGTGCCCTATATCGAACCCCTCTTTGAGCGTGATGGCTTTGGGTTCACACACATCGTGACACAGATGACACTTGAGGCACAGCGAGGCATCGAAAGTAATCTTGGAGGCTTTATAGTCGCTTTTGAGTGCTTGCGTGGGGCAGACGCGGTAGCACATTTGACACGCCGTACACAACGATGCATCGATACGTTTGTCCGAAATGAAGTGCACTTCGCCCCCATCGACCACGTGTAGCACCTCTGGCGTTGGGGTACGTTTGAGTGCGGTGAGCAAAATTTTGCGTTTGTCAGGGAACTGCTTGTTGCGTATTTGCGCTACATCGATGGTATCGAGCGCGAAGGCTTTGAGCGTATCGGGGTCGATATCGACCGCTTTGTCGAAATTCGCTTTGGCGTGCACGATATTTTTGAGCGTGATTTTTTCCAAAAATTCGCGTCGATTGGAGGAAGCGCTACCCTCTGGCATATAGGGCGCTTGGGTGAAATGCAATCGATGAGGAGATTGCATCGCATCCAAGAGATACTCTACGCTCTCGATGGTGGTGTCGATATGCGCTTTGAGCGCCCATTCACAGCTACTACACCCTGCGGTATCGAGCACCACATCGCTACGCAAAAGTGCCAATCCTAGCAGATGCTCTTCGTTAAGCGCTGCCAAACAGGGGATATTTTTGCGGCATGAAAGGAGTGGTTGTTCTGCTTGGACAATCTCAAAGAAAAAATCGGTCGCATTAAAAGCGCTCATCGACCACGCTTGCGTAGGACAACTCCCCATACACGCCCCACACCCTACACATGCGCTAGGCAATACGGCAGGTAGATTGGTGATGCTCTCGATAGTGATAGCCGAAGTGGGACACACCCCTACACAGGCATCGCACGAAGCACTTTTGGCAAGTGTACGCACGCATTTGTAACTGGCAAGTTCTAAATCAAACACTAGGCAATCGTAGCAGAGGTCAATGTTTCATTATCAGAGAGCAAAAATTCCAATGCCATATCGCATGCATCGTGATAGAGCGGTGTACTTGCCTCATATTTGGCGGCGATGAGATAGTGCGGCGCCCACTGCAAGAGGTGTTTGTTGAGGAAGGTGTGTTGCGCTTCGATGAGTGCTGTGACCGCTTGCGCATCATCGCTCTCTTGCGCTTTGGCTTGCGCCTCAACAAGATGGTGCATAAACTCCAACTCTACACCAATATGGTCTGCACTCACCACACGTGCTACGTCGTAATCAACCACGAAATCGTATTGGCTGTACATATCGGTGACGGGATTTGCGCCCCCTGTTTCGACCATTTGGTCGTCACGCATATAGAAACTCTCATAGGGAATAAGGTGCAAAAGCGAAAGATTGGAAAAATCAGGATTGAAATGGGTATCGAGCAGTTCACTGATTTTGAGACGATTAAAGGGTTCCCATGTTGAGAGATTGGGAAAAAATTCAAGCATGCTGGTGTCACTGCGTAGCGTTTGCAACAAGCTAGCATCCAACTCTTGTAATAATAGTCTCGAAAGTAGTGCGTAGAGATTGCTACGTGCAGTAAGCAACTCACGGTTCATCGCGTAAGTCATCAAAAATCCTAAAAAAAGTGTGGTGGATTATAGGCAAGCAGGCTTAATGCCTACTTGCCAATGTGGATTAGCAAAGCTTATTTGCTAATTTTGACAGCGTATGCTTTGTCAGAGAGTGATACCCAAGGACGTTTGATGTGACGTGGGCGTCTAATTGTAGAGTTTTCATCCAAACCGCGTGTGAGTTGATCTCTCCACGCTTGGTAAGTTTTGAAATTGTTCTCGTAGTTGACATGAATGTCACCGATTTTGTCACCTGGTTGTGCAGGCTCTAGAAGCACTTTTTGGTGCCAGCAGTGCATACCAGATACTGGGTCTGGATGAGCAGGAGCCACAGCATTTTGCCATGAACCTGATAGTCCATCCCACCAAACATTGTCGTAGTCTTTGTTGTATTCGGCAAACTGCCAAGGTTTCATCGGTTTGAGTCCCTCAAGGTATTTGAGTTTGCCCACTTTGCCGTCCATCTCGATAGAGGCCAAAGGTGCACCAAATCCGATGACACCCAATTTACCACCGAAGTGCGGCGTATGTTGCGCTTGTGCACCTGAGTTTTCGACTGCTTCGTTGATGAAGTCTGGATTGCTCAAATCTTTGGGCGCTTTTTGGTATTGGACAGGATTGTCTTGAACACCATTAGGGATATCGATGCTGTTTGTCAACTTCCAGCGTCCACCGTGGTGTGAACACGCCAAGGTACCAGGTAATACACCCTCTGTAGGTACTGCCATCGCGACGAAATAGCCGCTATCGAGTCCTGAAACAGAGTCTTTGATACGTACACGAATCGCGTCACCACGTTTGAAACCTAGACGTTTTGCATCGCCCGTAGCAATCCAAATAGGGTCATGGTTTTGGCTAATCTCCATCAAGTGTTTGGAGTTCGCACTACGTGTATGAATGTTGTACGGCAAACGGAATACGGTGTTCAATGCAAACGCATTTTTCTCACCCTGCTCATTTACCTCAGTCATATACTTGTGGTTGACATGCGATACGATGTGAACCATCTTCTCTTTCTCTTTCTCATTACGTGGATAGAAGGGGATAGAGTACTCTTGCCATTTCCAATCCTCGAACAACCACTCAACAAAGAAGTCAAGTTTTTTGTCCAACGTAGCAAAACCTTCCATTTTTTTGCCATCGACTTCGATACCAATCGGTGTCGCTTTGCCGTGAGCGTGTGCAGTAATAACACCTGTACGTTTGTTCGTAGTCGTTTCTGCTTTGGGATACTTATGACCATGTGTCACATAGTTGCCCTCTGCATCCTCTTTGAGAGGGCGCTCTTGCGCACTGTAGATATTCTCTTCCTCTGTCCAAGTACCATGATCTCGCATGTACTCATAGACAGGATACTCTGCATCTTTGTACTTAGGATTTGCATAAGCAGTTTTGCGTAGATTGGGGAGGTTATCTCCAAAAGCCGCATCGTACCACTCTGCAATAGTGACAGGTTTACCTGGGTGTTTTTTGGACTCCCAGTGCTGTTTGATGCCCAATGAACCATCTTTATCGACGTAGTTCACGACCAAGTCAATCCAGAACTCATTCTCTTCCCACACTTCGCCAAGACCCGCTTTGATGTGCGCTTCGAGTGTCGCACGGATAGGATTTTTGGCTCTCCATCCAGACTTTTCAAGTGCTACACGTAGTACGGGCTGACGGAACGAGGTCCAGCGTGCAGGATAGGTCGCTTCAGAGTGTTGATCATGACGCTCCCCTGCAAGTCCCACTGGAAGCACATAATCGACATACCAGTTGGTCTCTGACCATGTGGGAGAGAGATTGAAGGTAAGCTCCATTTTCTCTTCATCTTTAAGTACATCAAGCCATCTAAATCCATCTGGATTGATCCAAACAGGATTGTACATACGAGGTGCATAAACAGCTAGTTTGGTAGGTACGTTAAGACCACGTGCTTTCCATTTATCTTGCCACGCTTTATCGGTCAAAAGGTGTGGCAATAAGTAACTCATCTCATAAGTAGAAAGTGGCCATTCTGGTGGCCATGTAAGCTCATTCCAAACGTCTACTTTTTTGACATTGCCTTGACCTACTGTCGCTCTACCGCCTTTGCCTGCTACAGAGATAACGTGCCAGTGGTGGAAGAAGGTACCACCCTCTGGACCAATCGCTCCACGAAGTGCCAACGCCAAATAACCTGCACGTCCAGACATCCAACCCCCACGGTTACCCGCAGCAGTCGCACGCCAGAAATAGGTCGATACCGCAGTACCTGCCCAGATGAACATATCATAGAGCGCCTCTAGGCGGTCTTTGGGGATATGTGTCTCTTGAGATGCATAGTCGAGTGTATAGGGAGAGTAAAGCTCTTGCAACACTGCCAAGAAGGTATCAAAATCATTTTTAGTAGGTACGCTTTTGATATAACCAAGCTCGACGAGTTTGTTGAGGAACTTTTTGTTGTCCATCATCACTTCCCAGTTCACCCAACGACGCACGAACTCACGATTGACTTGACCTTCAGACAAGATACGGTTGACCAAGTAGAGATAGACCACTGGCTCAGTACCTGGCCATGCAGCTATCCACAAATCTGCCATACCTGCTGAGTTGGACATACGTGGATCCATAACGACCAATTTTGCACCCTTTTTGCGTGCATCAGCAATAAAACCTGCTGATTGTTGGAAGTAGTGACCCGCATCTGCCGCGTGTGATGAGTTCAAAAAGATGAGCTTCGCATTTGCCCAATCTGGACTGGTACGGTCATCGTTTGCCCATTGAATCGTAGGAGTACGACCGTTTGCAGAACAGATATTGGTGTGAGAGTTGTAGGAGTCTACACCCAAAGTATTCCATACCATAGGAGTAAAACCATTCTCATTAGGGCGACCTACGTGGTACATAACCATTTTGCGTGAGAGCTCATCCCCTTTTGCGATAGTATCGTGCATTTTTTTGCCGATAGTCGAAAGCGCCTCATCCCATGTTGTACGTACCCATTTACCCTCACCACGTTTACTGCCTTCAGCACGTTTGAGTGGGAAAGGAATACGGTCTGGGTCATACATTTGCGATTGCGTTGCATACCCTTTGGCGCAGTTGCGTCCGCGGCTAGCAGTATGCAGAGGATTCCCCATATACTTTTTGACGACCATCGTTTTTTTGTCAATCCATGCAGTCAAACCACACGATGCTTCACAATTTGAACATGCAGTAGGCACGATCATATAGTCATGCACCAAGATACCATCATCACTCTCGAGTGAAGTACCTTTGCGGTCAATACCACCACGTTTCCAGTCATCACCGTCCAACTCTTGGAATGAATCCCATTGCTCAAGCGGTGGATAAAAACTCAATGTTTTAGGGGTAGTTGTAAATTTACTCTCTACACCCTCTTGTGCTTGCGCTTGCGTACTAAAAACACCTTTGGCAATAGCAACACCCGCTACAGAAAACGCTGCACCTTTTAAAAATGTACGTCTACTTTCTAAATACATTCCATCTCCTCACTTAACTCATAGGTAATAGTTGTGGGATCATTAGCCAAACATGTTTGACGATCCACAACCCAACCAGTGCAGATATTGCCGCTGGTAATAATAAAATTCTATTTTTATTTGTCACACCCAAGTAGGTCAAGACCATAGGGATAACAAAAGCGATAACTTGACCAATCCAAAACATTGCAGTGTATTCGCCATCACCTTTGATGTAGGCCAACGTAGCCGCAACCTCTTCCGCTTTAAAGGGACCAAAAACATACTCACCCATATAAATGGTGAAGCCCGCTGCTGCACTTGCACCAAGTACAATTGCCAACATGCGATTGACTTCAAAAGAGAATTTGTGCCCAAACAGAAGCATCGTAGCTGCACCACTCAAAAGTGCTGCCAACATCATTTGTACAAGTTCTACAGGAACTTGCCACAATTCACGTGCAGTAGACATCCCCATCAATGTTGCAGTATAGAGGGTAACGGGAATCGCCAAAATAAGCGTAGGCATCCACGCTTTTTCGAAAATATCGTCACGTTTGAGGTAAGCCGCCACGACCAACATCGAAACCAAGCCCATCAAAACTGAAGCAATAACAGCACCCACCGTAATAGGCGATGTCCAATGTGGATAGAAGAAGATATGCCACATTCTAAAGGGCTGATGCAAATCCGCCAAGGTAAAGAGCAAGAACATCGATAAGAAGGTGAAAGAAAGAATCGCTATAGGAAGTTTCATCTCTTTGACACTGTTCTCATTACCGTAATAGCGGAACATAAAGTAGCCCAAGAAAAGTACACCCGTACCGATTGACTTTGCCCACATATTCATCGTAACTAGCCAAGGCCATACAATGCCTGGAAGAGCCACATCTAGCGTAACAACGGCGTTCATCGCCTCAATTGTTTCGTGTGCCATTAGTGATGTCCTCCTACGTGTTTTAAGTGAGTGATATTATTGAACAAATTGTGTCCCTCTTGGCGCAATGAAGCCAAAGGATTGAGTTGAATTTCACCACCACCTACATAAAAATGGTGTGGGTGCGTCCCTTTTTCAGGTTTGCGCACTTGTACGTTGCCTTGGTGTTGCATGATATAGCGACTGATATTGCTCTCAGTATCTTCAAGGTCACCAAAGATATTCGCTTCGACAGGACATGCTACAACACATGAAGGCATCAAACCACCCGATACACGGTGCGCACAATAGGTACATTTATCCGCGGTATTGGTCTCGGGATCGATATAAATAGCACCATACGGACACGCCATAACACAACCAGCACATCCGATACAACGCTCTTTATCGACATTAACAATGCCATTGTCCAAATAGTGCAACGCACTGACAGGACAAATACGCTCACACGGCGCATCCGCACAGTGGTTACAACGCAATGGCGTATAGGTACGCTTCGTGTCTGGGAAAGTCCCGACATCGACGTATTTAACTCTTAGTCTCCACGAACTAAGAGGCACCTCATTTTCTACTTTACAGGCTATCTCACAACCTTTACAACCCATGCAAAGATTAAGGTCTACTAGGAACCCTAACTTCATTGAACCTCCTCAAAAAATGCGAATGCTTTGACTGCAAAAAACCAAAACCAATCGACCTATATTTACGCAAAGAAGTACCTACATTCGTTGGCGCTTTTTGGCTTCACAGATACTACAGACAACTTAATTAATAGAAGCTAAATATAGGCGTTTGAGGGGGATTTAGAGGGGATATGTAACCCTTCGTAAAGGGCTACACCTATAAGATAAAATTAACTTATGAGATTGATAAGATAGAGATGCTTTTACTCTTGCGCAACATCGCCCAAAGCGTCATGAATAGCTTCACTAAGTATCTCTACTTTTTGCGTATCGTCGGTCGCTTCTTGACTCTCTTGAAGTGCAGTATTGAGCGTATCTTTGATGGCGTGTGCTTCAAAAACAGTGCCGTGTTGATAGACCACTTCACCACCCAATTTGCCTTGGGCAAACATACCCAACGTCACAGCCACCATACCCGCCAAAACCGTGTAGTGCATCAATTTGGCACTGTATTTATAGCTTGCCAAATTGAGTACCCACACTACACCCATAGCAATAAGAAGATTGAGTCCCAATCCTGCATGCGCTTTGAGCAGTTCCATGCCTTGAGCATCGTACATGCTTAATATCTCACCCACCGTCTCTTTGGCATCGTGTCCGCCAGAGAGATAGGCAAATCCCACCATCAAGGTAGCGACGGTGAAAATCACTGTCGCACTGCGTGCATAAATTCCGTGTCTAAAAAAGAGAAAAAGTACCTGAAAAACCAATGCCACAAGTGGCAACACAACTGCAAAATGGGCAGCAACAGGGTGAAACGTTTGCATGTTAAAACTCCTTGGAAGATAATCGAATGGCAACAGACTTAGCGTGAGCATCTAGCCCCTCTGTCAGCGCAAGTGTAACACATTGAGGTCCGAGTGCTTCGATAGCTTGCGCGCTAAAGGCAATTATCGAGGATTTTTTCAAAAAATTCTCTACGCCCAACGGTGAATAAAAGCGCGCCGTACCCCCTGTGGGTAGCGTATGATTGGGTCCTGCGATATAGTCACCGATAGCTTCAGGGGTATTGGGACCCAAAAATATTGCACCTGCATGTTTGATGTAGGGCAAAAGTTCAAAAGCATTTGCCGTGACCACTTCGAGGTGTTCAGGGGCTATTCGGTTCATGAGTTCAATCGCCTCTTGCATGTCTTGTGTCACGATAATTGCACCTCGCTCATCGATAGATTTTTGGGCGATAGTGCGTCTATCGAGCGTCAAAAGCGCTTCATCGATAGCCTTTTGTGTTGCCAATGCAAGTGTCATCGAGGGGGTAATCATAATCGAGCTTGCCATCTCATCGTGTTCAGCTTGGGAGAGCATATCGATAGCCATGTGCGCAGGCTTGGCACTCTCATCCGCCAGCACACCAATCTCGCTAGGACCCGCAATCATATCGATATTGACATCCCCAAAAACGAGCTTTTTGGCTGTCGCGACAAAAATATTACCTGGACCTGTGATGACATCGACCTTTTGAATCGTAGGTGTACCGTACGCCAATGCCGCTATAGCACTCGCACCTCCCACTTTGACCACCTCATCGATACCACACAAGTGACATGCCGCTAGCAAAAGCGCATTGATCTCATTGCCAATAGCAGGTGTAGTCACTACGATGCGCTCTACCCCTGCGACCTTGGCGGCAATAGCATTCATGAGGAGCGAACTTGGATAGGCAGCTTTGCCCCCTGGGATGTAGAGTCCTGCGCTATCGACGGGGGTGACCTTTTGCCCCAAAATCGTCCCATTGGCTTCGGTATCTATCCAGCTTTTAGGGAGCTGTTTTTCATGGTAACTTTTGATGCGGTCATACGCAGTGTGCAGTGCCACTTTTAGGGTTTCGTCCAATGCGTCGTAGGCTTGTTTCATCGACGCTTTTTCGACTTTTAGCTCACTATCATCGAGAGGTTGCCACTGGTCAAAACGTGCGATGTGACGTTTGATAGCCTCATTTTTGTCTGTTTTTATCTCATCGATGATGCCTTTGACAATCGATGTCACCCTGTCGATATCCATCGCACCACGCGCCAATAGCGCCTCAAACTTGGTCGAAAAATCGCTATCTTGGGTCGAAAAGAGAGAGATACTCATACTAAAATCCTTGGAAAGTTGGGCGCATTATAACCAAAAGAGCTTACCCAGACCCACCGCATTGTGTACCATTTTAAACATTTGTGCGCTACCATTTTGGAAATTTTTCCCTAGGAAGTGTGCATGTCAATTCTCTCTACTATTCCCGCTGGTGTCGTTGCAGGTGATGATTTATCCAAACTTTTTGCCATCGCAAAAGCGAACCATTTTGCGCTACCTGCGGTCAATGTCGTAAACTCTGATTCGGTCAATGGCGTTTTGGAAGCTGCTGCGAAAGTCAAAAGCCCTATTATTATCCAATTTTCCAATGGTGGTGCCTCCTTTTTTGCAGGCAAAGGACTTTCAAACGCCAACGAACAAGCGGCTATTTTGGGAGCTATTTCGGGTGCGCGTCATGTACACCTCATAGCTAAAGCGTACGGTATTCCTGTAGTGCTACACACAGACCACGCAGCGAAAAAATTGTTGCCGTGGATAGATGGACTGCTCGATGCAGGTGAAGCACACTTCAAAGAGACAGGCAAACCTCTCTTCTCCTCACACATGCTCGATTTGAGCGAAGAGAGCTTGGCAGAAAATATCGAGATTTGTGAGCGCTATTTGGCACGTATGAGCAAAATCGGTATGACGTTGGAAATCGAGCTAGGTGTCACAGGAGGCGAAGAGGATGGTGTAGATAACAGTAGCGTCGACAACGCCCTACTCTATACGCAACCTGCAGATGTCGCCTACGCCTATGAGCGTCTCTCCAAAATCTCGCCCAATTTCACTATCGCGGCTTCGTTTGGCAATGTACATGGCGTTTACAAACCAGGGAATGTTGTCTTGACCCCCAAAATTTTGGACAACTCTCAAAAATACATTCAACAAAAATTCAAAACTGCTAGCGACAAGCCTGTCAACTTCGTCTTCCACGGTGGCTCAGGCTCTACCCAAGCGGAAATTCGTGAAGCCATCAGTTATGGCGTCATCAAAATGAACATCGATACCGATACGCAATGGGCTACATGGGAAGGGGTCATGGGGTATTACAAACAGTATGAGCGCTATTTGCAAGGGCAAATTGGCAATCCTGAAGGCGAAGATAAACCCAATAAAAAATATTATGACCCACGCAAATGGCTTCGCGCAGGTCAAGAGACCCTCATCGCACGCCTCAAACAAGCCTACACTGACCTCAACGCACTAGAGCGTAACTAAGCTCCAAACAGCTTTGCATAGCGCACTTTTTGGGTGGCGTTACCTATGACGCCCCCACTGTGCACATAGAGCAAATACCCCTCTCTCCACACTCCTACGTTTTCCACCAAAGCTTGCAACATCACAGGTGCATAGAGCAAATCGACCTCCACACCTTGTGCCAACACTGCCTCATACTGCGCCCACAAATCTAAGTGTGGCATACCAAATCGATAAGACTTTTGTGTCGTCAAAATGGTAGGTGCATAGCGACTAGGCAGTGCGCGTGCCATTTGCGCACCTAAATAGCTCTCATCACCCACACATGCGATAGTCAGCACCTGCGCTCTCTCGCCCAATACATGTTGCAAATACCATGCAGTAGTGCCTGTACCGCTGGGTGTAGCGACAAAGAGCTTCTCCATATCATTAGCCTCTTGCCATTGGAGAATCTCCTGCGCCAAGTGCGCCACACCCTCCAATGCGATAGGCGAAGCACCCCCTTGTGGGATAAAAAGCGTATCATCCTCGATAGAAGCGCGTAACTGTGCACCCAGCGCCTCGTCGCTGGCTGCACTTGAAATATGCAATTGCAACCCCAATCGACGCGCCTCAAAAAAATTGCCTACTTTGGCATCCAAAATTTGAGGTGATGCGTAGCGTACATGGTAGTCAAAGGGAAGATTTTTTTGTTGTGCCAGACGTGCGATACTCAGCATTGCATTGGATTGAATACCGCCATAAGAGAGGATACGTCCATAGGAGGATAAATCGCTTTTGAGTAAGCTAAAAAGTTTGCGGTATTTATTGCCAGAGAGATAGAAATCGAGAAGGTCGTCGCGCTTCATGCCTATAGAGACTCCCGCCAAAGAGAGAGTATCGATAGGCGTTGGCAACACGAAAAAGGGGATTAGTTGTAGGAGATTTTGGCAGAGGCTTTGAGTTTTTCCATTTTGGCTTTGAGCTCTTTTTGGAAAATATCTGATTTGAGCGCTTGTTCTACTTGTGGTTTGACCTCATCATAACTACGTTTTTCGCCACCACGTGTCTCTTCTAGGTAGATGAGATGGTAGCCGAATTGTGTTTTGACAGGTTTGGGTGTGACGCTCCCTTTTTGCATAGCAAAAACAGCTTTTTCAAACTCTGGCACCATTGCACCTTGGGGGAAAAAGCCCAAATCTCCACCACTTTGTGCAGAACCATCGCGTGAATTTGCTTTGGCTAGCTCCATAAATTTGGCTTTGAGTGCATCACCTTTGAGCGCATTGAGTGTTTTAGCAAGCTCATTGGCTTTAGCCTCTTCATTGACAAGAATATGACGTGCGTGCACCTCTTTTTTGGGAGCGAACTCCTCTTTGTTTTCGTCATAGAATTTTTTGAGTGCTTTGTCAGTCACTTTGATTTTGTCAAACTCACTTTTGAGCCAAATTTCTGCGCCCAATTGAGGTTCGATACGTGCCAACGTCACTTTGAGTGCCTCTTTATACTCAGGTGTTTGTGCGACGCCTGCACGTACAGCCTCTTTTTGAATCAAAATTTGGCTAATAATTTGGTCGATTGCGACCTTTTTGACCTGCTCTTTGGAAGCATCTGGAAGTTGCGCATATTGACCACGTGTAATTTGTTGCATTACACCGTACAAATCTTGCTCATCGATTTTTTGTCCATCGACAGTTGCTACGGTAGCGGCGTTTGCCAATGCTCCCAAAAGCGTTGCTAACACTAAGACTCTCTTCATCGTTCTATCCTATGTTGTATTTGAAAAAAAGTAGTGTACCCAAAGATTATAAACTCTAGGTTACACACGCGAAAAACCAATAATTCGCTCCAAAAGTGCCTCAAGCTTGGCAATATTGAGAGGTTTTGCCAAATAATCATCCAATCCTCTGGAAAGCACAATTTCACGTTGACCCTTCCTATCGTGTGAGGTTAGCGCTATGATAGGCGTCTTTTCAAAGCCCTGTTGCGCCTCATAACTACGTATCGCCTCGGTCGCCGCAAAGCCATCCATATTGGGCATCTCCAAATCCATAAGAATGAGATTGAAGCGATGTGCTTTTGCCTTCTCTAGTGCCTCTTGTCCATCTTTGGCGATTTGAATATGAAAATTGTAACGCCCCAATACCATCTGAACCAGTTTGAGATTGATTGGATTATCTTCGGCGATAAGCACATGCACCGCTTGAGGTGCTTTGGGTGCAGGCGGAGGTGTATACATCACCTGCGTAGCATCTTGGAGCACCTTGTAGAGTAGCTCAATGCGTAGCGGCAGTGGCAAAAAGGGTACTTTTTGCGCAGGGGGTTTGGAGCCTACCAAGACCACATTTGCTTGCGCAAATCGCGCTTGTATTGCTTGAAGCGCCTCTGTATCGTTGGCAAAAAGCAAGACCACATCGACATCGCCAATACGCTCATCGTGCTCATCCTCGATACCCTGAGTCTCGACCTTCCACGCTTGCAAATAGTGCTGTGCCATTTTTGCGTAGGTGACCAAACTTTTTTCATCGACCATCATCGCAACACGTCGCTGTGAAAGTGGCACAAACTTTGGACTACCCTCTATGGGAAGTGTCAAGCTAAAACCGAATCGGCTCCCTTTATTGGGCGTGGAGGCGACCTTGAGACCGCTTTGCAGGAGTTTGAGCAGGCGATAGGTGACCGCTATATCGATACCCAATCCTTGGGCTTGCGGGAAAAAAGGGTGCAATAGAAGCGGCATATCCTCTTTGGAGATACCTTTGCCGCTGTCAGTGACGGTGAGTTGTAGGGTGGCGCGTCCCTCTTCAAGCTGGGCTTGTTTGATGAGGATGTGGCAACTGCCCTGCGCTTTGTTGTGCACAATGGCGTTTTCGACAAAGGTAGAGAGCATAAACGCCCACGCCTTGGAGTCGACAAAAACGTGTGAAGCGAGGGTAGGGTCGATGAAATAGAAGTATTCGACCTTGTGCGAGGAGGCTAACGCCGTAAAACGCTCCAAAAGTGACTGCGTAAAGAGGAGCAAATCGACCCTCTCAGGCACCATCTCAAAGCGATTGTGCTGCAAATCGACCAACATCTGCATCGCATCGAAGCCTCTTTTGAGGGTGCGGACAGGTCGCAACAATTGCTGGGAGTCGTGCGATTTACCCTCTAGCTTTTCAAGACTCTCTTGCACAAGTGGGGCAAGTTTTTGGACAACTGCCTCGATATACTGCATCCACTCCCCTTGCCCTTTATTGGTCACATTATCGACACTTTTTACTTAAAAAGCGGTTTTTAGCCCCAATGCCACGGCTCTTTGGTACAATGCCACACTCAAATATGAGAGCGTTTTTGGAGTTTTTTTGCCTAGATATTTTTTATTCATCTCACTTTCACTGCTTTTTGTCATCGCCTTTTTGGGACTCGATGAGACTATCACCGCCAAAGCCTACAATGACACCCTGCGCAAAATAGAAGCCAGTGGCATACTCATTGACCAAAGCAACACCCAAGAGCACTTTTTTGGAGTCAAACATGAGCTGGTTTTGACACTCGAAAACTCTCTACTGCTCAACAATCTGCTCTTTGAAGCGCCCCAAAACAGCGCCTTTGCGACGCTTTTGGCACACCTGCAAGGCGTACAAGTCGCTATAACACTCTCGCGCAAAAAATATATGGCGCAAAGCAGCTACACCCTCTCACTTCGCCCGCTCAATCTCCCTACAACACTTCAAGACGGTACGATGATTTTTGAGTCGATTTTGACCTTTTTGCAGACCCCGCTTCAAGGCTCTATCGATTTGAACGATCACACCGTTGCACTTCACATCGAAGCGCTTTCACACACCTTTGAGGCGGATCACAACATCAGCTATCGCTTCACTGTCCAAGAGGCTAGCATAGAGGCAAGTTTCGAATCTATCGAAGCGTATACCTTGGATGTGATGCTACAAAAAGCAAATGCGATGCTTTTGGAGCACAACCAAACCTTGAGCACCGTAGAAATCGATGCGCTTACCTTTGGCTACGCCAAAGAGCCTACCTCTACTGCGGTAGAACTCTCAATGGCACCAAGCAAACTCGAAGTAGAGGGAAGTCAACCCCTTACCATGAGACTCGATAGTCTCGATGCCTTCCAAGAGAGCACACAAGAGAGCACCTCATCACTGCTGTCACGCTTGAAACTCGAAAATTTTGGACTCGAGAGTCAGCATGACACCTTTAGCGTCGAAAAGGTTCACTACGACATCTCCATCGACCATCTCCCTACCAAGCCGCTCAATGAGCTACGCTATTTGGTGGGGCAAATCGATAACGACAATCTCCTTTTCATTTTCGAGGAGATTGATGAGCAAGTGCAAAAATTTTTGGCCTACCCATTTTCGCTAACGGTTCGAGAATTTCAAACGACCAATGTGCGCTTCAACGGTGTCTACTATGGTTCACTCGGCTTTGAGCTAGGGCTTGCTATTCGCCCCGATACGCCACCCAATTTCATGACACTCCAAAGCACCCTGCGCCTCGACCCAACCCTCTTTGTGCAAGCACAAGAGCTCTTGGCGAACGCCTCGCTCTTTGCACCACTTGCACGGTTTGATAAAAATTCTTTTGCCACTTTTGAACTTACACTGCTCAAAGATGGGTGGATTATCAATGACCATTTCGTCGCTTTTGACACCAACAGCTCTTTGGTGGCGCACGAGGGCAACAGCTCTTTGGAAGAGGTAGAAGACCACCCCATCGAAGAGGAGCTCACCCCTGCAACCGATGAAACCGTGGACTAAAAAAGAGCTAGAGGCTATCAAAGAGGCATTTTTGTCGCGCTACGACAACGCGGTGACGGAGCTTGATTACCGTAACGCTTTTGAACTTCTCATCGCCGTGATGCTCTCCGCACAGTGCACCGACAAACGTGTCAATCTCATCACACCTGCACTTTTTGAGGCCTTTCCTACGCCCGAGGCGCTGGCTAATGCGCCCCTCGCAGAGGTGAAGCACCACATCCAAAGCTGCTCTTTTTTCAACAACAAAGCGACCAATCTCATCACGATGGCGCAACAACTTTTGATACATCACGGGGGTGAAGTGCCATTGGATGAAAGCGCGCTGGTCAAGCTAGCAGGCGTAGGTCAAAAAACCGCGCACGTCGTCCTCATCGAATATACCCAAGCCAATCTTATGGCGGTCGATACGCATGTCTTTCGCGTTTCGCATCGATTGGGACTTAGCAGTGCGCTGACTCCTGCCAAAACCGAAGAGGATTTGGTGCGACTTTTCAAGACCAATCTGCATCAGCTCCACCAAGGCATGGTGCTCTTTGGGCGCTATATCTGCAAATCCAAAGCGCCGTTGTGTGAGAGTGAGTGTTTTATGCAGCCCTATTGCCGCACGCGAGAGAGCTTCAAACCGCGCTAATAATGCGACGTACCAATATTTCAAAGCGCTCGACGGTGGCACGCTCCACACGCTCATGCACCGAATGGGGCGCCTCGATAGTAGGTCCTATCGAAGCGAAATAGGCGTTGGGTGCGTGTTGTTGGAGGATGCCACACTCTAGCCCTGCATGCATGACGGCACTTTGGACGCTACCTAAGGTTTGGCGTACTATTGCTTCGACTTGTGTAGCAAAAGGATTGGGCTTTGCCTCCCACGGCTCATAGCGACCCGACGCGCTCATCGAAGCGCCCCATCTGTTTGCAATCGATGCTACTTGTTCCAACGCCTCATCGAGTCCAGCGCTACGCATACTTCGTAGTGAGAGTTGAAATCGCGCACGATTTTCATCTATAGTCACTATCGCCAAATTCGCACTCGTATCGACAACAGTGTGCAGAGTATCATAGGTCAAAACCCCATGTGGCAACGCTTTGAAAAGTTGCGCTACACCCTCATCCTCGATGACCCATTGTGGGCTTTGGACAGGGGTGCAAAGAATATGAGAATGGTGTGCAAAATCTTCGCATCGACCCGATACTGTCAGCGCTCCCGATACCGCAATAGCATTGCGTCGCTCCCCTCCCACCATCGATACTAGGCGTGATTGTGCATCTATCATCGATGCCATAAGTGCCGTGGCGCTCGTAATTTTTTTGTCGATATCGACACCCGAATGACCGCCTATAAGACCTTGTGTCGATAGACGCACAAACTCTCCCTCGATGCGCGAAGTTTCAAAAGCTTTATCGATGACAACATCGACACCTCCCGCGCATCCGATATAGACGATGCCCTCCTCTTCGCTGTCGAGGTTAAGCACATTGGGCGTGACAATAGGCAATTGCAACTCTCTTGCCCCTACCAATCCAATCTCTTCGTCGTTGGTGAAAAGCATATTGACGCACACCTTTTCCTGCGCCAACAAGAGCATCAATGCCACCGCGATACCGTTGTCCGCGCCCAAAGAGCTGTTGCGCGCTTTGAGCCATCCAGACTCCTCGATGATATCGATAGCAGGCGCGCTTCCCATACAGACCATATCGTAGTGCGCTTGGAGTGTCACGGTGGCATCGGGCGCATAAAAGCCGACATTGCCCGTGCTATCGACATCGACGCGATAATAGGTGGTGGGAGCGTGAGAGCAGATGAAATCTCGGAGGGCTTGGGTGCCTCCACTGCAGTGCTCTATAGCAGAGAGTTGTGCGAAAAGTGACTCTAGTGGGGAGTTCATTAGGGTATAATCCTTGCAAAAATTGGACACACGATGCGACATTTTTGGGGGCTTTTTTTCATCACGCTACTGGGAAATTTCGCCTACGCCAAAGGCTACACGCTCTATCCTGAGTGCGAAGAGTACTACGATTCGAGAGGTTTTTACCACAATGAGTGCGAAGAGGCCAAGCTAGGCGTACGCGAAGGGCTTCGCACCCTCGACCAGCTCTCCACCATCATCCAGCCCAACTCTCCCGACAACAACGAAACGCAAGCACCCACCTCTACCTTGGCAGAGCCCGATATCAAGCTCACCGATGAAGCCAAAGGCAAAGCGCTCGCTGAAAAACCCGAACTGGAATTCGGACGCCAATAGGCGCTATTTTATCGCTACAAAAGTGGCGAAATTAACCCATCGAAAGAGCACCTCGACGTGGCTAAACCCCGCCATTTTGAGCATCTGCACATTCTCCTCATAACTATAAGGCACCAATACATTCTCTAGCGCTTCACGTTTTTGGGCAATTTGCGTCGATGAGTAGCCCTGCGCTTTTTTGTAGTCGTAGTACAAATCGATGAACTGTTTGTTGGTACGTTTCTCATCGACGATGAGCTTTTCACTCAAGACCAACACCCCTTGCGGCAACAATGCATCGTAAATTTTTTGCAACAGCATTTGACGTTTCAGGGGTCGCACAAACTGCAAAGTATAGTTGCAGATAATGGCGCGTGAAGGTAAATATTCGTACGCGACAATATCCCCCACGACCAGCTCGATACGGCTCTCTAGCGCCTCTTTTTTACGTAATGCCTGCTCTATCATGGCGTGCGCACTGTCGATACCAATAAGTGTAGCGTGTGGCGCTTTTTGCTCCAAGGCTAGCAGTGTCGATGCGGTAGAGCACCCCAAATCATAGACACGCTCTTGCGGTGCCAACATGCCAGAGAGGTAATTGACAATGAGCTGTTGCGTTTGCGCATAGAAAGGGACAGAGCGATTGACCATATCATCAAAAACACTCACCACCGCATCGTCAAACTCAAACTGCTTCACAATAGGCGTATCAAAAAGCTCATCACGATTCATCAAAATTTATACCCCACGTCCAGTGTCATCGAGATGATGCTTTTGCTGGTGAGATTATTAAGCTGACTTTTAAGCACCGTATCGGTGACATTGTCAAAATTGCCAGGGAGTCCAAAAACATTGCCCACCTCTACGCCCACATCGACGATAAAAGGAGAGTTTTGCGTCAATCGATAGGCGATAATCCCTGCGATGTAGAGTCCTCGACTGGTGTAATCGTTTCCTACAATACGATAGCTTTGATTGGCGATACCGACATTGCCACTCACTTGAAAATTATTGATATAAATTTGCACGCCCGCCACGATATTTTCAAAATTGTAACGCTCGACACTAATAGGTCGAATCCCAAAAGTGTTACCCTCAAAAAGTTTCATCAAAACCTGCGTATACAATCCCCAATTGGCAAACTCATACCCAGCCTTGATACCACCAATAGTTTGAATCGCGTTGTACTCAAAAACACCCGTGTCATGATATTGTGGTGCGATACGCCCCAACAAAAAGAGTCCACTTTTTCGCTCTTGTTTGAGTCCTAGCCAATTGGTCACTTTGTCTTCGCTGTGCTCTTTTTGCATACGCGATACGACAAAAGGGACACTCGGAAATGCATCGTAATTTTGCTCGAAATTCCAACTGATTTTTTCAGGTCGCAATGCATCGATGACCGAGGTAGGAATATTGCCTTCGATAACTGCTTTGGCATGGATGGCATATCCAATTCCACCTTCGATAATTCGCTCCTCTAAAATCTCAAAAAAACTTATGACTCCACTGTATTGACTGAAAATTTTATCTTCGATGAGGGCATTGTTTTCCAATAAAATTTGGCTTTTGAGGATACCTGCACCATTCTCTTCGATAGCTTTTTGTTTTGCTGTCTCGACCGCTTTGGCTTTGCACACATGCAGTGCATCTTCGCCACAGCTTTGCGTCACGCGCACCACCACTGTACGGGGTTTTTTGAGTTCACTAAAGAGCGATTTGAACGCCAATCGCGCCAAGTCATCCACCGCACTGTTGTAGAGACGTTTGCTCGTCAAGAGTGCAATTTTGAGTTGCTTGTAAGACTCCTCGGAGCTCTCCAAAGGGGTGAAATCATACGTCACCAAATTACGTTTAAACGCTTCAAGCTCTTGTTGCATGGTTGCGGCATAACTTTGTGCCTGAACCAAATCAGCTTCATCTACTTGCAATCCAAAAAGCGAAGCAACACACACAACCCATAAAACAAATTTTTTCATATTTTTCCGATGTGAAATGGCGTAAAGAGAGAGATTTTAACATAAATCGTATCCATATTCTTTTCAAATGCTTTTGAAAAACGAAACTTTTTTGTATACTCTCGTTACAAAAATTTTACAAAGGGTTAACAATGCAAAAAACAGAGATTCAAAACGACTTGGAAAAACTCAATCAAATCAAAGAGATGATTGACGAAACTCAAGGCACCACTTCCAACACACAAGATGACAGCGCACTTGTTGCATTTTTGGAGAGTAACTACAAACTTACTGCAAAAGCAATGAAAACAATTTTGGCAGCAGTCGAAGGCAAAAAACCTACTACAAAAGAGCCAAAAGGTTCAAACAAACGTACACAACGTGATATTTGTGGCGAATGTATCAAAGTAGGCGTCAACTTCAATGACAAAGAGGGTAAATTTGTAGGATTCGATACACTCAAACAACGTATCGCACAAAAGAAAAATCAACTCTCAATGAAACTCAAAAAAATGTAAGACAAAAGGCTTTTGCCTTTTGTCTACACCCACACTACCTCACTCCCCTCTAAAATCCGCAAAATAATCAGCAAAAATTTCCACTAAAGTTACAAAATACTTCAATAGGAATGCTTCTGTAGCATCTTTTCATAGATAAGACAATCAGCAAAATATTTTTTTAGCGTTCTAAATGGAAGTGGGACTTTAGTCCCGCTAGACCAACGTAGGCGAGGCTAAAGCCTCACTTCCAAAAAGCGTAAGTCTAAAAAATTCATCTGTCAATATCATAATGATTATACGGATGAATCATATGAAAATACTTCGTGCAAATTTATGCTAAAGTAATTGAATCAACCAAAATTCGCTTGCCGTTTTTGAATCTTCCTTGTACGTGAATCTTAACAGCAGTATTTAACTCGTTTACTGCTTCAATTTGATGAGTTAGAACAGAAGACCATTCCCCCTCGCCTTGGAGATTTTTGCAATCGAAAGTAAAAGTCTTCAAATCTCTAGCGAAACCATCGAATGTACGCTTTTTTGAATCAGAAGCAAAAACTATTACGTCTTCGTCGAAAATTTCATCTTCTTGATTTTGTACCAAACTCTCTTCGTACTCATGTAGCAGGCTCTGAATACTAGATGCTTGTGCTCGAACCACCATAGGTGCTTCTTCAAGCCGTACTTCTTGATCTGTCGATATCTTTATGCCAGTGACGTTAGAACTAGTTAGAATTTTCTGCATTGGCTCCAAAAGTGCTTTTGTAATTTTATCAATACGAATATCAGAGTTATTAATAAGTCCATTAATGAGAGTGTCAATTTTTTCTCTAGTGGATTCTTTTGCGATGCTAGGAAGCAACACATCTACTTGAAAACTAGCGGATCTAAGAGACACTGTCACATTATTCTCGTAATCTTCTTTATTGACTTTTAGGTGATTCTCTTTTTCTGTATGCCAACCGATATTAATAATGCCGTTAATACTGTCTCTAATATAGTCAAAAACTTCAAGACTTACATTTTCGAGCGTGATTCCTTCTACTTTGAACATTACATGTTGTGGCGCAAGCATATACTCACAGTAGGCATCGATGCTACGGCTGTTGAATTCATCAAATTTAGGTGTTGTGTCACCCTCTGGAGTGAGAAATCCTCTCCGCACTGCGTCATCAAGAACCTTATGTAATAAGCGATTATTTCCAAGTGATAATTTAATCTTTTCAATATTCATTTAACATCCCTTGATTAGTCGCAATTGAAACAAAACCCATAAGACCAGAGGAGGAACAATTACATGTTGGAAGTATAGCGGTGGAGTTAGAAGGCATACATAAAGCACAAAATCTAAAGCTTGAGCTCTTTTTTAATGCTTCGATTTCATACTGTTCGATAAATCCTAGCAAGACAAGTTCTAAGAACCTTTTTTTCTGTTGAGGAGATGTCTTTTTTTTGTTGACAGACAATGCAGAGAGAACTTGTATGGTGGTTGTATGCATATCTTGCATAATATTATTATTGAAATATATTGATGCATGATGGTTTGATTTAAGAATTCAAACAGAATCTGTACCGAACGCAAGACCATTACGCGCGCTTGTGTCATGACAAGGTTTTGTTGCTAAACAAATCCCATGCATGCCTAAACTACCTGTCAAATGCATGTTATGTGGAAGATCACTAAACTGAAACATATTTCCCCTTTTTTGGTCAAACCGCTTTGATTTAGCACGTACTATGCCAAACAACTACACCTCTATCTCCACTCCTTATAACTCCGAACAGAGCGTGACAAAAACTGCTTGTGTATAATCGCTGTTAGCTTGAATAGAGCCTTTGGCATAGTCGCCATCGTCGTTGGCGCTGTCAAGTATCGCGGCATCATCGCCATGCACATTTTCAAAACAGACCGCCGTGCGTGCCATCGAGGGCATGACCGCAGAGGTATTGGGGAGTTGGTCGGCTAAATTGGCTTGGATAACCCACACAGGACCATCCAGAGCGTGGCGCATCGTGTTGTCCGAGGCTTCACCAGCGACCAATCCCGCTTTGCGTAGGTGTCGCATCACCGATTTGGACTCGATGGCATCGATATGTCCGTCGCTGTTACCGCGCAGTTGCATCCCTTTGGCAATGACAGAGCGGCTATCGTCCCCTGGTAGTTCACCATAGCGGTCCTCGTAGGTGTAGATGGCGGTGCTGATGCTTTGGAAGTCGCTCACGACGCGTTTGAGTTTGGCGGTACGGATAATCTCTTGGGCTTTGAACATCATCCCCAAAAGCAGACCCATCACAATCATCACTATCGATAGCTCCGCTACGGTGAAACCTCTGCGTTTTTGTCTCATAATTTTTCCTTTTTTGAAGTATAGATTGTATGTCACGCTCGATGAAATGCGCCTAAAAAGCCTATCGCACCTGCCCCATCATGTCGTAGATAGGGCCTAGCATCGCCAAAAGCATCACCGCATAGAAAAGCCCCACCCCTACAATGAGAAGCGGCTCTAGTAGTTTGGAGAAGGTAGTCGCCACACTCTCAAAACGTAGCTCATAGTAGCGCGAAAGTCGTCCCATCGACCCCGCCAAATCGCCCTGACGCTCTCCCATTGCCGCCATACTCGCACCATACGGGGTGAAAAGTAGCGTCGATTGCATCGCATGAGAGAGGCTACTGCCTTGGGAGAGTGCGCTGTGCAGTGTACCAAGCGCCTCATGGTAGAGGGTATTGTGTGCGCTTTTTTGACGCTCTTGCAAAGCGGCAAAAAGTGTCATACCAGAGAGCATCGATAGCTCTATGGCGTGTGCGAACTGTGCGGTAAACCATGCGCGAATCATCGCACCCACCCACGGCAGATGCAAGAGCATGCGCCACACAAACGCTTTGAGCCAACGGTTTTTGCGATAGCTCATCACGCTCGCACTCACTGCTACGACCACTCCAAAGGCAAGATACCCTATCGATGCGACCAACCACGCCCACGCATCGACCAGCCAAAGGGTCAAAGGGGGCAATTCGATACGCATCTGCCCAAACGCCTCTACCAATTGTGGCAGTACCAATCCCATCCAAACCCCGACCGACACCCCTACAATCGCCAACATAATGAGCGGATAGATAAGTGCCTGACGGATTTTGGTGCGAAGCATCGCATGAAATTGCAAATGTCGATGCGCCTTTGCCAAGGTCTGCGCCAAGGCGCCATTTTTTTCGCCCACACGTACCAAATCAATAACCGTCTCCCCAAAGGCGTCTACATAGGGTTCCATCGCACTCGAAAGCGTATGCCCTTGGGAGAGTTGGCGCGTCATCGAGGCTACCATCCGTGCGGTTTTGGGGCGTAGAGGCTCTTGGGAGAGGGCTTGGAGCGCTTCGAAAAGTACCCAGCCCGCTTCAAGCATCGAGGACAGATACTCCAAAAGATAGAGAATTTCACGTGCGCTTATCGAAGGCTCTAACATCTGACGTAGGTGAAAATCTCCTAGCGACGCGTGCGTGACGCTGTGAGGCGTGGAAGATTGCGTGGCCAAGAGTGCTTCGAGAGAGGGTGCCTCGATGAGATGGCGCTCTTTGTTTTCGAAAGTGACCCAAAAACGCTTCACACTGCCACCCGTGCCACTTCTGCTAGGGTCGTCGTGCCCTCTAATACTCTCTCGATACCGTGCATTTTGAAGCTCACAAAGCCGTGTGCTGCCAAATGGTGCTCGATGGTAATCGCATCGATGCCTTGGGCAATCATGGCGCGCAAGCGCTCATCGATAGGCATAAACTCCACAATCGCCATACGCCCTTTGTAGCCTGAACCGTGACACGCCTCGCATCCAACTGCCTCGACGATAGGGGCGCCCACATGACGCACATCGATGGCGTGACGTTGACAATCCTCTGGTGTGAGGGTCGTGGGTCGTGCACAGTGAGGGCAGACTTTGCGCACGAGGCGTTGCGCCAACACACCCAAGAGTGCTGTAGCCATCATCTGCGGTGCCACGCCCATGTCTTGCAGTCGTGTAATCGCCGTCGTCGCGCTGTTGGCATGCAAGGTCGAGAGCACCAAATGTCCCGTAATCGACGCACGCAATGCCAACGCCGCCGTCTCCTCGTCGCGCACCTCTCCCACGAGCATCACATCGGGGTCTTGACGCATGAAGTGTTTGATCGCTTTGGCGAAGGTGTAGCCGCTTTTTTCGTTGATTTGGGTCTGCTTGATGAACGAAAATCGATACTCGATAGGGTCCTCGACGGTCAAAATATTTTGACGCAAACTGTCCAAATGGCGTAGCGCCCAATAGAGCGTCGTGGTCTTGCCACTGCCTGTAGGCCCTACGACGAGGATAAGACCGTAGGGTTTGCGTAGCGTATCGACGATGGTAGCGTAGCGCGTGCCTGAGACACCCAACGCCTCTTTGTCGTAGAGCGTCGCATCACGTCCCAAGAGACGAATCACCCCATTTTCGCCCTTGTGCGTAGGCAAGGTCGAGGTGCGAATATCGTAAGGGTGTTGCAAAAAGGTGTAGCTAAAAGCGCCATCTTGCGGGAGACGTTGGGTAGCGATATCTAACCCAGAGAGGATTTTGATACGGGCGATGAGCTGGGCGTGCCATGCGCTTGGCAGTGCGTAGTAGTGGTGCAACACCCCATCGATACGCATCGATAGATGGGTGACATTTACCTCTGGTGTGAGGTGAATATCGGTCGCACGCTCTTTGATAGCCAATTGCAACACCCAATCGACCAGTGCCACTGCATCGATAGCTTGGCTTGTTTCATAGAAGGCAATGGCTCGCTCTATGCGCGCCTCGATAGGGTCCTCGAGCTGATAATAATGCAGTTGAATGTAATACGCCAATGCCACCGCATCGCACATTACGTAGCGCACTTCGCGTTCCGTGCGCTTGTGCAGATAGTCCAAAAGCGCAATATCGTGCAAATCTTTGGCGGCTACCCACAACTCTCCCTCACGTACAAAGAGCGGCAAAAGCTGTTGGGCTTGCGCCATTTCACGCGGCAAGAGTCGCAACAGTGCCGTATCGATGACCACCTCGTGCAGTACGACATAGGGGACGCCTTGTTGTTTTGCGACGGCTTGGGCGATTTGGGCAGAAGAGAGGAAATCTTGCGCGACCAAAATTTCGCCCAAAAAGCGTTTATCGACCGCTTGGACACGTAACGCTACATCGATTTGGGCTTGGGTGACCAATCCCTCTTGTAATAGCAACTGCCCCAAGGGCAACATCGACGTAACACTCATCATCTCTCCTCTTTGCAGTGTGCCCACATGCGCATAAAAAGGCGTGGCTTGGCTACGATGATATCATCGTAGGGTTCCATGCGCACGCCATCTTCGCTGTAGCCATCACCCTCTTGCATCGGCTCCAAAAGCGTCACACGCGTGGGGGTGAGTGCTGTTTGGAGGTTGCGATTTTTGCCACTGCTGGCTAACACATAGGCATAATCGCTTTTGGTCTCCTCGCCCAATACGACAGAGAGTGCGCTTTTGGAGGTGGCACAAAGCCCATTGGGACGCGTCAGTGCCTCATCGACGATATAAGTATAGGGGTGATTCCACGCATCATGAGTTTGAAGTGTCACGCCCCAAAGCTCTTGCGCACTGGGCAATCGACCGTACTGCATGGCGTAGCCTTGGAGGGTGTAGGCTAGCTCCTCCATCGCGGTGTGGGTTTGGGTGGTATTGGCTTGTTTGAGCCAAAAGGTGACCATGCGCGTACTTCCAGCGACGATTATGCCCATGACGATGAGCACCATCGCCATCTCGATAAGGGTAAAGGCGCTTCTATTTTTGCGCATCGATAATCTCACTGTAAAGCCCCAATCTCACCTCGACGTGACTCGGGTGCAGAAGCGGCGTATGGGCAACGGTGCGGTGCATAAACTCCTCAAAACGCTCGTGTTGCGACACCAATAGTAGCACCACCACAAGGACAAAGAGCAAAAGCGCCCACGTCTTGGGAGCGAACCACTCCAGAAATTTTTTCATTGCGCCTCCTTGAAGGGTACGTAGAGTGTGGCATCGATACGAAAGTGTCCGTTTTGACCTTGGATACGCTCGATACGAAGTGTCGAGGGGAGTGTGAGCGGTGCAACTAGCGCGCTCAACGTGCCACTATCCAGACGAAAGAGCGTTAGACGAAGAGGCAACTTGACCATCGCCTCTTCAATCCCAAAATAGTCCACTACCTCTACGCCTGTGGCTTTGGATTGCCACGCCAAAATTGCCTCTTGCGCTTGGGTTTGCGTGGGTAATGTGCTCCAAAAGGTGGCAATGATGGGACGAATAATCGCCTCATCGTGACGCAGTTGCTCAAACATTCCCATCTCATTGCGCATCAACACAATATTCTCTTGCAATCTCGCCTGCTCTACACGCACCCAGTCGATACCCCACCACAACACTACACTCATAAGCGCCAACAAAAGCGTCATACAACAGCGCATCATCGACGCATCCCCACATCCAGCGTGATACGCGTATGCAACGTATCGAGTGTTTGATCCCATTGGGTCGATGTGTTTGCCCACTCTTTTTGAAGCATCAAAAGTTTTTGATGAAGGGCGTGTAGCTGGGCGAAACTCTCCACTTGCGCCCCAAACTGCATCTGCAAAGTACCGCTTGTGGCATCCCATGCGATGTTTTGCATACTCAGTGCTGGAGGCAGTGATGCTATGAGTGCCATTGCACGTGCTACTTCTGTGGTCGATTGCGATTGCGAATGCATGAGCCATGTATGGTAGCGACGCAGTGGAATATCATCGTAGAGTTGCAGGGTGTTTAGCTCTTTTTGGTAGGCATTATCGACTTGGGTATGCTCTTTTTGCGCCTCGCCCAAGGCAGAGAGCGACCACAGCGACCACCCCAAAAGCATCACGACTGCCACAACCAAAAAATTATTGAGAGCTTTATGCCACGCTCTGGCTCGTTGGGCTTGGTACCAGCGTAGAGGCATAATGTCAAACTCTTTGGGAATGGCTCTAATATTTTCAAGCAACGCGCTATAAGTCGCTGTATCAGCGCCTTGGGGGAGTTGCGTATAGGTATACGCCAATGCGTGTAGATGCAACAACTCCTCGATGGCAGGTGAGAGCGTAGGCGAAGCGTAGGTAAGGGTGACGCGCTTTTTGCGAAATCGATAGGTAATATGGGCAAAAATACGTGCAATCTCCTCCTCGAAAGTCGTCTCATCATAGTGCTTTTGACGCGCAAAGCGTAGCGTTTGTGCATCCCACACCAACGCTACATAAAAATCCTCTTGCACCCAAATGTGACATCGATACCCTGTCGGCTCTGCCTCACTACGTAGCTGTGCAATATAAAGCCCATACGCCAAGGTGCTCACCGAAGTGATAGTTTCATACGGCTCAAAAGGGACTAGCGAGGCATCGAGTACATTGTTGTCGATACCGTAAAGGATAAAAGCGCGCTCGTTTGTGTGGGCTTGTATCTCATGCCATGTGTAGTGCATCTGTGTGGGCATTTGGGCATCGTGTGAGAGCGACTCTTGTAGTGCCAGCGCCAAAGTAGAGGCATCCATCGCTATAGCAGGCAGTGTAATACGAGGGGTAAAAAGCTCAATATCTGCCAAGAGAATCGAGACGGTTTTGAGTGGCTTGAGATACGGCTCTAATGAAACGCTTTTGGAGATACGCTTATAGCTTATAGGCGAGAGCGTAAAAAGCTCACAATGGGTTTCGTGTACGACCAACAGCCCCATAAAGACTCCCAAAACAAATTAGTGGAGTATTAAAACATAGTGGTGATTAAGAGGAGATTTGAAAGGGGGAGAAAGTGGCGCAGCGGACGGGGCTCGAACCCGCGACCCCCTGCGTGACAGGCAAGTATTCTAACCAACTGAACTACCGCTGCGCATTATAAAAGTATCCAGAACAGTGTCACATCTGCTCTTTAAGTGACAAATCACAAAAACAAAGAAGCTTTCGCTATCTACACCTGCTCTTCTCAAGCGACTAGTCGCGTGGGCATTCTGCCGAAGAAAACTCAGCGTTAGCGTAGCAAATCGGGCTTTGCTCGATTGCGTATAAATAAATGGTGGGCATTACAAGACTCGAACTTGTGACATCTACCTTGTAAGGGTAGCGCTCTACCAACTGAGCTAAACGCCCATTTTTACACTTTTTTTTAGAATCTGCCTAGTGTGTGGCGACCCCTAAAGGATTTGAACCTCTGTTTCTACCATGAAGTGATAGCGTCCTTGGCCACTAGACGAAAGGGTCAAGAGAAGACTACAACGTGGTGGGCATTACAAGACTCGAACTTGTGACATCTACCTTGTAAGGGTAGCGCTCTACCAACTGAGCTAAACGCCCAAAAAGGGGAAAGTGAAACATGAAAAGAACATGGCGCAGCGGACGGGGCTCGAACCCGCGACCCCCTGCGTGACAGGCAAGTATTCTAACCAACTGAACTACCGCTGCACCTATATTTCGTACACCAAATTTTCCTAAATGGTGTCCCGTGATGGATTCGAACCATCGACCCCCTCATTAAAAGTGAGATGCTCTACCGGCTGAGCTAACGAGACATTCAACAAAACTTAAGCTTTACCTGCACAAGTTTGTGAGGCGAAATTATACATAACGACCCCTGCTTTGTCAAGCTAAAATACGCCCTTTTAACGATTATCAAAAAAGAGTGCTTTATCACTCTGTAGAAGCATTTTCACGCCATAAAAAGCGCTCTGGTATTGAATATACTCTCGATCCCCTGCCAACTGCAAGCGCGTCCACAAATGGGTATGCGGACTTTTGACGCTCACATAGACGGTACCCACAGGTTTGCCCTCCACTGCACCACTAGGACCTGCGATGCCACTGATGGCAATAGCATACTGTGCATCTGCCACATGGCAAATCTCTCTACTCATTGCCGCAACCACTTCACTGCTCACAGCTCCATGCTCGATAAAAAGGCGCTCTTCTATACCAAGCCACGCATTTTTGAGTCGATTGGAGTAGCTTACTATCGAGCCATCAAAAACATCCGAAACACCACTGTGTGCGGTAAAAAGCGACGCCAACAATCCGCCTGTGCAACTCTCTGCAAAAGAAATTTTGCTGTTTTGACCGCGTAGTCTCTCGATAATATAGGCGATGATGCGATTGGAAGCGATGACTTTGTGCTCCAAAAGCGCTTTGACAGCACCAATGAAGTGTTTGATTTGCCCATGTTTTTGGGCATCGATATGCAAATGCACCCACTCTTGCACAAAAGGCACCGCCACGATACGCACATCGTAGCTTTGCGCCAAGGGTTGCAACAGCAACATCACATCTTCGATAGATACATCAAAAATATGCAACAGCGCTTGGGGCGTTTGCGATTGCAACAGCAGTTGCGGCATATTTTGCGCCCAATCGACACTCAACACATTGATAGGCACCCCTGCATGCTCGACCAAATAGGAGTTGGGTGCAAAAAGCTGGGTTTTAGAGGGGAGTAACATCCCCTCTTTGAGAATTTGATTATCCCCCATCAAGGTAGAGAGCAGTTTACCCACAAGACTGAAACTTTTTGGGGTGGCGATAATGACCAATTGTTGGGCATGACGTAGTGCCAATTCCAGTCCCAAAAAGAGGTGATTATCCCCCTCCTCAAAGTAGGCTATCGATGCAATATCAAGCCCTTCACTCTCAAAATGGCGCACCACGTAACCGTGCAATGCCGTGTGCTCTTTGAAAATTCGCCCCACAAAAATCAGCCCCAAATGCATCCCTGTCCCTTACAGCAAAACTTAATCGCCTCTCCTGTATGATAGCACACTTTATTTACCCCCCTAATTTTTCAAAAAACTATGGAGTTGCCCCCACTCATGGATTACAAAGATACGCTACTTTTACCCAATACCTCTTTCGCAATGCGTGCAAATTTGGTCGAAAACGAGCCTGTACGCTACCAAAAATGGCTAACCAACGGCATCTATGACCGTATGAAAACCAACCGTAAGGGCGCTCCTACTTTTACCCTCCACGATGGTCCTCCTTATGCCAATGGACACACGCACATTGGGCATGCACTCAACAAAATTCTCAAAGACATCGTCGTCAAATACCACTATTTCAACGGTCGCTCTGTACGCTTCACCCCAGGGTGGGATTGTCATGGACTGCCTATCGAACAACAAGTAGAGAAAAAGCTAGGTGGAAAAGCAAAAAAAGAGGAGCTTTCTACGCTTGAAGTGCGTCGTTTATGCCGTGAACACGCCAGTGGGTTCGTCAATATCCAACGCGAAGAGTTCAAGCAAATGGGTATCGTTGCAGATTGGGATAATCCCTATTTGACGATGGACGCACGTTTTGAAGCCAATATCTACCGTACATTGTGTGACATCGCACAAAAAGGGCTACTTATCGAGCGCTCCAAGCCTGTCTTTTGGAGCTGGGCAGAACGTACAGCACTTGCAGAAGCTGAGGTCGAGTACGAGGAGAAAGAGGACTACTCTATCTATGTCGCTTTTGAGCTAAGCGACGAAGCCAAAATACGCGCAAGCATCGAAGGTACCGCGGCGTTGGTCATTTGGACGACGACCCCTTGGACACTACCTGCAAACACAGGTATATCACTGCACCCCGAAGAGCTTTATGTACGCACAAGTGACGGCTATATCGTCGCACAAAAACGCTACGAAGCGATGCTCGAAGAGGGTGTGTTGACAGGTACCGTAATCCAAAAAATCGAAGCCAAAAAGCTTGAAAACCTCTACGCTATCAACCCTCTCAACGGTAGACCCTCTCATGTGGTCTTGGGCGAACACGTCCTTATGGAGAGTGGCTCTGGATGTGTACACACTGCCCCAGGGCATGGTGAAGAGGATTACCGTGTAGGTCTACGCTACAACCTCGAAGTAGTCATGCCCGTCGATGAGACAGGGTGCTTCGATGCTACGGTGGTGCGCGAAAAACTTCTGCCCAATCCTGAAACGTTTGTAGGTATGCACATCTTCAAAGCCAACGAGCCTATCCTTGCACTCTTGGGAGATAAAGCGCTCAAAGTGAGCAAATTTCGCCACTCCTATCCCCACTGCTGGCGCAGTCACACACCTCTCATCTACCGCGCGACTACACAATGGTTCATCGCGGTCGATGGCACGCCCAACGGTCAGACCCAAACCCTACGCGACATTGCCAAAGGTGAAGTAGCAAAAACCGCCTTCTACCCCGAAACGGGACGCAATCGCCTAAGTGCCATGGTCGAAAACCGCCCCGATTGGTGTATCTCTCGCCAACGCGATTGGGGTGTGCCCATCGCCTTTTTCCGTATAAAAGCAACGGGTGAAGTGCTCTTGGACGAAAAGGTACTCAACTTCATCGCTATGATTTTTGAGCAACACACCAGTGATGCGTGGTACTCCATGAGTATCGAAGAGCTACTCTACCCAGGGGCACCCTACAAAGCACACGAGCTAGAAAAGGTGACCGATATTCTCGATGTATGGTTCGACAGTGGTGCCACATGGAATGCGGTACTCAAATCACGTAACTACGATGCAGGCACCTATCCTGCCGATCTTTATATCGAAGGAAGCGACCAACACCGTGGTTGGTTCCAATCTTCACTCTTTTTGAGTGCTGCGGTAGAGCATATTGCACCCTACAAAACAATTTTGACTCACGGCTTTACCTTTGACAGCAGTGGCGACAAGATGTCAAAATCTAAAGGAAACGTGATAGCCCCTGCCAAAGTTATCACGCAATATGGCAGTGAAATTTTACGTCTTTGGGTCGCTATTTGCGATTACCAAGGTGACCAAAATATCTCCGATGATATTCTCAAACAAACCGCAGAGCAGTACCGTAAACTACGCAACACCTTCCGTATTATGTTGGCTAATCTCGAGGGGCTTGAGACGCTTGTCCCCTACGACCAAATGAGCCAAATCGACCGTTGGATTATCGCCAAAGCCAAAGAAGTCTTCGACGAAACACACCGCCTCTTTGGGGAGTACAACTTCGTACACGGTATGAGCGCGCTCAATTTTTTCATCGTCAATGAGCTTAGCGGTATCTATATCGATATCACCAAAGACCGTATGTATTGCGATGGGGCTACCTCTATCGAGCACCGCTCTACCCAAAGTGCGATGGCTATAATCGCACGCTCGATGTTGGGACTTATTGCCCCTATTTTGACCTACACTGCCGATGAGATTTTGGAAAATGCGCCTGCTATCGTGCGTGGTAATGCGGTGGATATTTTTGACCTCATCTACACCCCTATCGAAGCGGTAGAGAGCCGTTGGGATGAGCCTACGATGCGAGCTATCCGCGAAAAATTCAACGAACTTGTCGATGGACTCAAAAAAGCCAAAACCATTAAAAGCACCCTAGAACTCGCCATTTCGACCACCTCAACGCTCACTGGCGAGACAAAACGCGCTGATATCGAGGAGTATTTGGTCATCTCCGAGTGGAGTGCATCGAAACTCGATAAGGCACTTGGAAGCTTCGAGATAGAGGGTGATACCTTCACTGTCGCACTGGCAAGCAAAGCCAAATGCCCACGCTGTTGGAAATACCACGCTGCAAACGAAGATGCACTCTGTCCACGTTGTGCCAAGGTGTTGGGATGATTTACTTCACACAGCCTGTCACTCCACTCATGACGATTCTCACCATTGCCGCTTTGTTGCTCATCACCACCGTGGGCATTGGTATCGTGCTCTATAAAAAACGTAGATTATCCAAGGAGAAGCGCGTATGATGACCCTCAAAGAGGCGCTCAATGCCACCCCTGCACAACTCGAAGCACTCAAAGCCGAGATTCGCGCTGGTGTAGCCGCCCAAAAAGCACTCAACGCCTATATCGATGTCGAAAATGTAGGTGCAGGTGTACCCATCCTCATCAAGGACAATATACAAGTCAAAGATTGGTCTATCACCAGTGGTAGCGCCATCCTCAAAGGGTACATCGCTCCCTACAATGCCACCGTCATCGACAAGATGTTGGGTGCAAATCTCTCCCCTTTTGGACGCGCCAATATGGATGAGTTTGCCATGGGAAGCTCTACCGAGAGCAGTTGCTACGGTCCTACCCTCAATCCACGCAATCCCGACTATGTCCCTGGTGGAAGCAGTGGTGGCTCAGCCGCGGCTGTTGCGGCAGGGCTTGCTGTAGCTGCATTGGGCTCTGACACAGGTGGTTCGATTCGCCAACCTGCCGCCTTTTGTGGCGTCGTAGGAATGAAACCCACCTACGGGCGTGTATCACGCTACGGTTTGGGCGCGTATGCTAGTAGCCTAGACCAAATTGGTCCCATCACCCAAAACGTCGAAGATGCGGCAATTTTGTACGACATCTTGGCAGGTCACGACCCGATGGACAGCACCAGTGCCAACATCGACTACACCCCTATAGCACCACGTCTGGATGCCACACGCAAGCTCACTATCGCGATACTGCCTGACTATATCAAAGACGCCAGCGACGATATCAAGGCGGCGTATCACACCGCTACACAAGCCCTTAAAGCGGCAGGTCACACCTTGGTCGAAGCCAAGCTCATGGATGCCAAATACTATATCAGCGCCTACTACGTCACTGCTACCGCAGAAGCCGCGACCAATTTGGCACGCTACGATACGATTCGCTACGGCAACCAACGCAGTGCAAACTCTCTGCAAGAGCTCTTTATCGAGGGGCGCAGTCAAGGCTTTGGCGAAGAGGTCAAACGCCGCATCATGCTAGGTAATTTCGTCCTCTCTAGTGGCTACTATGACGCCTATTATGTCAAGGCGCAAAAGGTGCGCCACAAAATCCAAGAGGAGTACCTCGATATTTTCAAACACGTCGATTTGATACTCTCTCCTGTTGCACCCACTACCGCTTTTAAATTCGGCGCCAAAGAGACACCCCTAGAGATGTACCTCAGCGATATGTACACCATCTCTATCAATCTAGCAGGTCTACCTGCCATTGCGCTACCTATCGAAAATGCCACAAGCAACGGTATGCCTGTAGGTCTACAGCTCATTGCCAAACCCTACGACGAACAGACGCTTTTCGATGGTGCGTTTAGCCTCGAAACCCAACTCAAACACTAAAAAGGAGAATCCATGAATATCAAAACCCGCGCGCTTACCTTCGAAGATGTGCTTTTGGTGCCTCAATACTCTGAGGTACTGCCCAAAGAGGTGAGTACGGCGACAATGCTCACCAAAAACATCCCCCTCAATATTCCTATGGTCTCTGCGGCGATGGATACTGTCACAGAGCACAAAGCCGCAATCGCTATGGCACATTTGGGCGGTATCGGTATCATCCACAAAAACATGGATATTGCCAGCCAAGTAACCCAAGTCAAACGGGTCAAAAAGAGCGAGAACGGCATCATCGCTGACCCTCTTTTCATCTCTCCCGATGCGACACTGGGTGAAGCCAAAGCGATGATGGATGAGTACAATTTTTCAGGCTTTCCCGTTGTCGATAGTCACGATAAATTGTTAGGGATTTTAACGAGCCGTGATATGCGTTTTGAGACCAATATGCAAAAAAAGGTGCGTGATGCAATGACCCCTATGCCTCTACACATCGGTCGTGAGGGCATCACTATCGAAGAGGCAAAAAATATCATGCACCAACACCGCATCGAAAAATTGCCTATTATCAATGAAAACGGCTGTCTCAAAGGACTTGTCACCATCAAAGATATCAAAAAACGTATCGCCTACCCTAATGCCAACAAAGACGATTTCGGTCGATTGCGTGTCGGTGCGGCTATTGGTGTGGGGCAGCTTGACCGTGCGCGCGCACTGGTCGAAGCGGGCGTCGATGTACTCGTACTCGACTCTGCACACGGACACTCCAAAGGTATCCTCGATACAGTACGCCAAATCAAAGCCGAATTGGTTATCGACATTATTGCAGGCAATGTTGCTACCGCAGAGGCGACTGTGGCACTTATTGAGGCGGGTGCAGATGCCGTGAAGGTGGGTATCGGACCTGGGTCGATTTGTACGACACGTATCGTAGCAGGTGTGGGTGTACCCCAAATCTCTGCTATCGATGAGTGTGCAAAAGCGGCACGTCCTTTTGGTGTGCCTGTCATCGCCGACGGTGGGATTAAATATTCAGGTGATTTGGCAAAAGCCCTTGCTGTAGGCGCTAGCTCCATCATGGCAGGTTCGATTCTCGCAGGTACCGAAGAGAGCCCAGGTGAAACCATCACCTACCAAGGTCGCCAATACAAAACCTATCGAGGCATGGGCAGTATCGGTGCCATGACCAAAGGGAGCACCGACCGCTATTTCCAAGAGGGCACCGCCACGGATAAATTGGTACCTGAAGGTATCGAGGGGCGTGTACCGTATCGAGGCACGATTGGCTCTGTCATTCACCAAATGATAGGTGGTCTTCGCTCCTCGATGGGGTATTGCGGAAGCAAAGATATTCCTACGTTCTGGGAAAAAGCGCAATTTGTAGAGATTACCGCCGCAGGACTCAAAGAGTCGCATGTGCATGATGTCATTATTACGCATGAGGCACCGAATTACCACGTTTAACTAAAGTTAAACAACATACGGTGTTGAGCAAAGCTCAACTACCTACGCTAACGCTGGGTTCTCCTCAGCGGAGAGCTCACGGCGCTAGCGCCTTTGAAAGAGCGTCAAACTAGCTCATTCTCGCGACATTATCATCTAGGTTCTAAAAGGATTTTTATGGAACTTCAAACCCAAGCACTTCACGCAGGCTACACCAAAGATGCCCAAGGCACGATGGCAGTGCCCATCTACCAAACCACCGCGTATGAATTTCGTGATGTAGAGCACGCCGCCAACCTCTTCGCGCTCAAAGAGCTAGGCAATATCTACACACGTCTCAACAACCCCACGACTGATGTTTTTGAGAAGCGTATGGCGGCGATGGAGGGTGGTATTGCCGCATTGGGCACCAGCTCTGGTATGTCAGCGATTTTTTACGCCATTGCCAATCTCGCGCAAGCGGGTGAAAATATCCTCTGTGCCTCACAACTCTACGGCGGGACGGTGACGCTTTTTGGGCATACGCTCAAACGTTTTGGTATCGAAGCACGCTTTTTTGATGTCCACAACCCTGACGCTATCGACAGCCTCGTCGATGACAAAACTCGTGCCATCTTTTTCGAGACCATCACCAATCCTAGCATCGATGTAGCCCCTATTGAGGCACTCGTTGCCAAAGCCAACCGCTACGGCATCATCACCGTCGTAGACAATACCGTCGCTACCCCCGTACTGTGCCGTCCGCTGGAATTGGGTGTCGATATCGTCGTACACTCTGCTAGCAAATACACCACAGGTCAAGGTCTAGCCATCGGAGGCATCATGGTAGAGGCGGCACACACCGCCGCCAAACTCACCCAAAACCCTCGATACGCGCACTTCAATGAGCCTGACAGCTCCTATCATGGATTGGTCTATGTCGATGTAGGATTGCCTCCTTTTAGCCTACGTGCACGTCTTGCACTACTACGTGACATCGGTGCAGTGCCCTCACCTTTTAACTCTTGGCTCTTTATCCAAGGGCTAGAAACCTTGAGTCTACGTATGAGACAACACAGCCAAAGTGCACTAGAAATTGCCCAATTCTTGGAGCAACATCCCAAAGTCAAGCGTGTCAACTACCCGCTTTTGCCCTCCAACAAAAACTACGCCAACGCCTCTCGCTACTTGCCAAAAGGTGCTAGCGGATTGTTGAGCTTCGAGGTCGATAGCTTCGAAACCGCCAAACGCATCGTCGATAAAACTGCACTCTTTTCGCTGGTGGTCAATATCGGTGACAGCAAATCGATTATCACCCACCCTGCAAGCACCACACACCAACAGCTCAATACCCAAGAGCTTGCAAAAGCGGGGGTTGCGGCAGGCATGATACGCCTAAGTGTGGGTCTGGAAGCGACCCAAGATCTTATCGATGACCTCGTACAAGCACTCAAGGATTAAATAACAGTGCTCAATCTCCAAACCCACAAAGCACGCTTCACCAATCCGCTCTATTTGGAGAGTGGGCGTATTTTGGAACCGTATGAGATTGCCTATGAGACCTACGGCACACTCAACGACGATAAGAGCAATGTCATCGTCGTTTTTCACGCCCTCACAGGGAGTCACCATGTAGCAGGTACCTACGAGGGCGAATCCAAAGCGGGCTGGTGGGATGGACTCATTGGAGCGGGCAAAACCATCGATACCAACAGATTTTTCGTCATCTGCACCAATGTCATTGGCTCATGCTTTGGTAGCACCTCTCCCATGAGCGACAACTACCCTAGCACCGAACCCTTCCGCTACAAATTTCCTGTACTTACCATCGCTGATATGGTCAAGGCGCAATATATACTTTTTTCCTCTTTGGGCATTCACCACGCCTTTGCCGCCATTGGTGGCTCGATGGGGGGCATGCAGGCACTTCAATTTGCACAGCGCTACCCCAATTTCGCGGCACGCACCATCGTCCTAGCCGCTACACACGCCACCTCTGCTTATGCGATTGCCTTTAACAAAATCTCGCAAGAGGCTATTCTCAAAGACCCAGCTTTCAAAAACGGCTACTACGAAAAAGGGGCTTTTGCCCAAAATGGTCTATCGGGCATGGCTATAGGACGTATGGCAGGGCACATTAGCTTTTTGTCGCACTCCAGCATGTCCAAAAAATTTGGACGCGATTATGTCCAAAACGATGGACTTTATGAGCTTTTTGGGCGCTTCGAAGTAGAGCGCTATTTGGAGTACAACAGCTACAACTTCACGCGATGGTTCGACCCTCTAAGCTACCTCTATATCATCAAAGCGATTAATATTTTCGACCTTGGACGTGGGTACGATAGCCTCGCAGATGCACTCAAACATCTCAAAACGAAGCTGACCCTCATTAGCTTCAAGGCAGATTTGCTCTTCCTGCCCCAAGAGTCCTTGGAAATTCACCAAGCGATGCAAGCCAACAACCTACCCAGTACCTACATCGAAATCGATAGCAACTACGGGCATGATGCGTTTTTGGTAGAATTAGAGCTCTTCAAAGAGCACATCACAAAGGCACTCCAATGAGCAACACAACCAAAGTTTTCGAGACCAAGCTTAGCCAAGCCAAAGAGCTACTCAACACCCTTATGAACCCCGAAATCACCCTAGAGGCATCGATGAAGGCGTACAAAGAGGGCATGGAGCTACTCAAAGAGGCGCAAACGATGCTCGACCACGCCAAGATGGAGTATGAAACCATCAAAGAGCGTATCGCTACGACACAGCAGTAGGGAGCCTATCGATGAAAGTTGCAGTCATTCAATTAAGCGCCGTGGGACTGAGCAGTGATGCCTTGCGGGCGTATCTGCGCACTTGTGTCAAGGAGGGCGTAAGTGTCGTACTCTTGGGCGAATACCTGCTCAACCGCTTTTTCAAAGAGCTAGAGCAGACCCCTTTGGCGATGCTACGTGAGCAAAGCCTTCACCATATCGAGGCACTCAAAAACCTCTCTATCGAGCACAATCTTACCATCGTAGCCCCCTTGGTGCAAATCAAAGGGGATAAAATTTTCAAAACCATCGTGCGCTTTTCACCCCAACGCACCTTCACCTACACCCAACAGCTCCTTATCAACTACCGCCATTGGAACGAAGAGGCCTTTTTTGCCAATCCTATTGCACCTCTACATGAGCCAATGCACTTCAAAATCGATAAATTCCGCTTCGCGGTCATGGGTGGATTTGAACTGCACTTCGATGCGATGTGGTCGATGGTCGATGCGCTGGGTATCGATGTGGTACTCTTGCCTACCCTATCGACCTTCGCTTCACACGAACGCTGGCGCAATCTCATAGCGATGCGCGCCTTTACCCACCACAGCTACATCGTGCGAGCTAATCGTATCGGTGAGTACCAAGAGCCACACACCAACGTCACATGGGAGTTTTACGGCGATTCGCTTGTAGCCTCTCCCGAAGGTGAGATTATCGAGCATCTAGGCAATTACGAAGAGGTGCTCATCATTGAATTAGAGAAAAAAGCGCTCAAAGAGGCTCGTTCATGGGGCTTTCGTGACGCCATCAAAACCCGCTCTTCATCCCAACAAAAGTAGTATCGATACATGGATTATCTCGAAATAACAGGACCCACCAAACTCTCTGGCTCTATTGCCATCGCAGGTGCCAAAAATGCAGCACTTCCGCTTTTGACCTTGACGCTTTTAGCCAAAAATGAGGTGACCATCACCAATCTCCCTCAAGTGGTCGATATCAAGACGCTCTTGAAACTCTTGGGCAATTTGGGCGCTACCTATACCCGCAACGAAGGGACGCTCAAAATTTCCACCCTCAACGTCAACAGCACCACTGCGACCTACGACATCGTCAAGACGATGCGCGCATCGGTCTTGGTACTTGGCCCCTTATTGTCGCGTTTTGGGCATTGTGAAGTCTCACTACCAGGGGGATGCGCTATTGGTCAACGCCCTATTGATCTACACATCAAAGCTCTCGAGGAGATGGGGGCGCACATCGATATTCAAGCGGGTTATGTCAAAGCTACAGCACCCAACGGTCTCAAAGGTGCGCATATCATTTTTGACAAAATCACCGTCACAGGTACCGCCAACATCGTCATGGCGGCGGCGCTAGCACACGGTGTGACTACCATCACCAATGCGGCGTTGGAGCCAGAAGTGGTACAAGTGTGCGAAGTGCTCAATGCCAGTGGGCTTCGTATCGAGGGTATTGGCACCTCCGAACTCATCATTCATGGTAACGGCGGAGAGCTTATCGATATGGTCGATTTTGCTGTCATTCCTGACCGTATCGAGGCTGGTACTTATTTGTGCGCAGGGGCTATTACGCAATCGACCATTACCCTGACCAACGTACGCCACGACCACATCGGAGCGATATTGGCAAAGCTCACCCAAATGGGCTTCGGACTCGACCTCAAACCCAACACTGTCACCCTATCGCCCGCGAAAACCATCAAACCTGTATCGATTGTCACCCAAGAGTTCCCCGCTTTCCCCACCGATATGCAAGCCCAATTTTTGGCTCTATCGATTTTTGCCAACGGGGCATCGACTATCGAAGAGCGACTCTTTGAGAATCGCTTTATGCATGTCAGCGAGCTACAACGTCTAGGTGCCAATATTCAACTGCACGGCAATACTGCCACCGTCTATGGTCCTACACCGCTCAACGGTACCGATGTCATGGCGACCGATTTGCGTGCTAGTTCTGCGCTAGTCCTTGCGGCACTTAGCGCCAATGGCGTCACCAATGTGCACCGTATCTATCACCTAGACCGTGGATATGAGAAATTAGAGGAGAAGTTGCGCGCACTTGGAGCTAACATCGTGCGCAAAAAAGAGGGACTTTAGTCCTCTTCGAAGATGATAATGTCGTACATACGCTTGGTCGTAATGAGCGACTTTTCAGGGGGTACAGAGAAGCGAGAGTTGGCTTTGCTCACCTCTTGACGTAGATCATCGCGGTCACGCTCAAGCTCTTCCATCTTGATACGCAAACGCAAAATAATATCCACCCCTGCCAAATTGACCCCTAGATCACGTGTGAGGCGCAACACCATTTTGATTTGGTCGATGTCGCGTTGCGAATAGAGACGAATTTTGCCACCTGTACGAGAGGGATTGATAAGCCCCTCACGCTCATATTGACGCAAAGTTTGGGGATGAATATCCAACACCTTTGCCACAACACTAATAAGATAGACGGGTTCGTCATAGCTATGCATCGTTAGACCTCCGTGGGTAATTTTTCACGCATCATCTCTACCAATGCGCCATCGAGGGAGTCAATTTTGGGTAGGACGATGTTGGCTTGCAAATAGAGATTTCCGCGCTCTTTGGTTTTGCGGTTGATAACACCCGCCTCTTTGATACGAAATTTTTGTCCCTGTTTGGTATTAGCAGGGATGGTGAGCTTGACCTCTTTATCGAGCGTCTCCACTGTGACTTTGTCGCCAAAAAGAGCTGTTTTGAGGCTAATATCAAAATTTTTGGTCAAATCATCGCCATTTCGCACATATTGGTCATTGGGAGCGACATTGACTTTGAGCAACAAATCGCCGCGTTGCCCTTGAAAAGTTTTCCCTTTGCCACGTACACGCATCGTCTCACCAGGGTTGATTCCCGCTGGGATTTTGATATCGAAGCTCTCATTGGAGAGGGATACAGAGTGCGTCCCACCGATGACAGAGACGATAAAAGGAACCGTTATCGAAGATTCGATGTCCAAATTGGGTCCACCGAAGCCTCCTTGCGCGCCACCAAAGCCACTGCCGAAGCCGCCAAAACCGCCGCCTCCACCAAACATTTGACGCAAAATATCATCGAGATTTGCGCCTCGTTGACCGCGCGCAAAATCGTGGAAATTTTGTCCCCCGAACATCGAATCGCCATAATTGTCGTACTGCGCTTTTTTCTGAGGGTCACTCAACACCTCATACGCGGCATTTATCTCTTTGAATTTCTCTTCCGCTTTGGGGTCTTTGTTGACATCGGGGTGGTATTGACGCGCCAATTTGCGGTACGCTTTTTTTATCTCTTCGGCACTTGCATCGCTAGCGAGACCTAGCGTATCATAAAGACTTTTGCTCATCTGTTATCCTTTTGTATCGAAAATGGTTTGCTTAAATTTACAGGAATTGTATCACAAGAGTTGAGTCTAAGTCAATCAACTCTTGCATCGATACGGTAGGAAAGGGGATTAAAAAAGGAGATTGAGTGCCGCATAGAGCGTCATGGTATCTTGGACGGTGTAGAGTTGCGAGCTTACCGTATTGACCGCACCGTTGAGGTAATACCAGTAACGTGCGCCACCCTCGATTTCGATAGAGCCTAGGCGCAGTGTCGCACCTACATTGGCACCCACATAGGGAGAGTTAAGCGTGCGCGATTGGGTATCGGCACCTGTGAAGTCATAGATTGCCCAGCCGCCAACAGGTCCTACATAAACACCCAACATCCCCATATCGAGGAAATAGTCTAGCTCAGCACCGCCGCTGTGTCCACGTGTGCCACTCAACGAGCCCAAAAACAAATAGCGATAGCTGACAAAAAGACGCATGTTGTTCTCTTTGGCACCAAGCTTGAAGCCTGCGGTGTGCATCGTCGTATTGTCGGGTGTGGTAGTAGCATATTTTTGGGTCACTAGACCGTTGTATGCACCCTCAAAAGCGTAAATTTGTTTGACATCTTGTGCCAAAAGCATCACTGTCATTGTTATCAAAAGCACTAAAAATCGCATCATTTTTCCTCTCTTTTGTCACACGAAGCAACACCCATTCCTAATGCAAAAAGTGTCTCACTCCACTAAAATAGAGCGCCATGCCGTAGCTGTTTGCCGCTTCAATCACCTCGGCATCACGTACACTTCCCCCTGGCTCAATCACAGTCGTCACACCTGCCGCCGCTGCCGCATCGATAGAGTCGCGGAAAGGGAAAAACGCCTCACTCGCCAATGCCGCACCTGCGACATCAAGTCCCTGCTCTTTGGCTTTTTTGAGTGCACATTGTGCCGCATCGACACGGCTGGTCATACCCATGCCCACAGCGACCATCGCGCCGTTTTTGACATAGACAACACAATTGGATTTGGTAAGCGCCGCGACTTTGTAGGCAATTTCGGCATCCAAAAGCTCTGCTTTTGAGGCTTGACGGGTCGAGACCAATTTCGCATTGGCTATCTCATCCTGCGCGATTTTGTCCGCATCTTGGTAGACAAACCCACCATCGATATGTTTGAAGTCTATCGCATCATTCGCCAACACAATTTTGTCTGCACCATACTCAAAAAGCTTCAATCGCCCCTTTTTGGCGAAAATCTCTTGCGCTTCCTCAGATATACGCCCTGCAATAACGACCTCCAAAAAGAGCTCGTTCATCTTGGTCGCTAGTGCCGCATCCACAACTCCATTGACCGCTACCACACCGCCGAAGGCTGAAACAGGATCACATTTGAGTGCTTCGGTATACGCCTCTAGAAGGCTATCGCGAATGGCAAAACCGCAGGGGTTACCGTGCTTGACGATACACACGGCATTGGCATCGCCAAAGGCGGCGGCGATTTTGACGGCGCCGTTGATATCACCCATGTTGTTGAAGCTCGCTTCCCCTTTGAGGGTGCGAAAATGGGTTGTGAAGTAGTTCTCAAACTCGTAGAGCGCGCCCTTTTGATGAGGGTTTTCGCCATAGCGCATATCCATCGCTTTTGTGCCTACGATGAACTGTTTGTCGCCAAAGCCGCCCTTAAATCTACGGTTCATATAGTTGGCAATCATACTGTCATACGCGGCGGTATGCTCGAACGCTTTTATCATCAAATCGCGACGAAACTCTAGGGTGTTCGTACCGTTTTGGAGTGCATCGATGACGCTCGCATAATCGCTAGGAGATGTAATGATAATGACATCTTCGAAGTTTTTGGCGGCGCTACGCACCATGGCAGGGCCTCCGATATCGATGTTTTCGATAATCTCATCAAAATCATCTGTTCTATCGATAGTCGCTTTGAAAGGATAGAGATTGACACAAACTATATCGATACCTACGATGCCAAAATCTTGAGCAGTTTGGACGTGATTGGGCACGCTTCGACGGTGCAAAATGCCGCCATGAATGAGAGGATTGAGCGTCTTGACGCGTCCATCGAACATCTCGGGGAATTTGGTCACTTCGTCGATTTCGATAGCTTTGATACCAGCTTGGACGAGTTGTTTGTAGGTGCCTCCCGTGGAGACAATGTCGTAGCCTAGTTGGGCAAGTTGTGTGGCAAATTCGACGACGCCCTGTTTGTCGCTGACGCTTAGGAGTGCTCTTGGCATGGGATTCCTTGATAGGTAAAATGAGAGGGGAATTGAAGTCGCAATTGTAGCTATATGCAGTTAAAAAGGATGTAAAAAGAGAGAACCCACTCCAAAGCAGAGTGGGTCCAAACGCAACCAGAGATTACATCATCCCTGGCATACCGCCCATACCGCTCATATCGGGTGCAGCGGGTTTGTTATCGACAATCTCATGAATTGCCGCTTCTGTGGTGAGTAACATACTCGATACCGAAGTCGCATTGGTCAGTGCCACGCGCTCTACTTTGAAGGGGTCGATAATACCCGCTTCAAACATATCAATATACTCGCCCGTCGCCGCGTTAAAGCCTATCGTATTGCCCGCGCTCTCGACGCCGTTGACGACGACACCTGCATCAAATCCAGCGTTTTGCGCGATTTGACGTAGAGGCGCTTTGATAGCACGCAAGATAATTTGCGCACCGATAAGTTGGTCGCCTGTCATATCGAGCTTGATATTTTTAGCCGCATGAATAAGTGCCGCACCACCACCGATGACGATACCCTCTTCTACAGCCGCTTTGGTCGCTGAGAGTGCATCATCGACGCGATCTTTTTTCTCTTTCATTTCAGTCTCTGTTGCCGCACCTACTTTGATGACGGCTACACCGCCTGCCAATTTTGCCAAGCGCTCTTGGAGTTTTTCGCGGTCGTAATCGCTTGTCGTGCTCTCCATTTGGACTTTGATCTCTTTGATACGCGATTGAACAGCGGCTTTGTCGCCTCTGCCATTGACAATCGTCGTATTGTCCTTGTCAAGTACCACGCGAGAAGCTTGACCCATTTGTGCCAATGTCGCGCCTGCAAGCGTCAATCCCACCTCTTCAGAGATGACCGAACCGCCTGTCAACACAGCGATATCTTGCAACATCGCTTTGCGTCTGTCACCAAATCCTGGAGCTTTGACCGCTGAGACGTTCAAAATACCGCGTAGTTTGTTCACGACCAACGTCGCGAGTGCCTCACCCTCGACGTCTTCTGCGATGATAAGGAGTGGTCGTCCGCTTTTTTGGATTTGCTCTAGCAAAGGCAACAAATCTTTGAGTGAGGTAATTTTTTGGTCAAAGAGCAAAATAAAAGGGGTTTCGATTTCCGCAATCATCTTGTCCGAATTGGTGATGAAATAGGGGCTAAGATAGCCACGGTCAAACTGCATACCCTCGACCACCGTAAGCTCATCGACGATACCCTTCGCCTCTTCGACGGTGATGACACCATCTTTGCCCACTTTGTCCATCGCTTCGGCAATCATGTCACCAATCTCTTTGTCCGTGTTAGCCGAAATTGTCGCTACTTGTGCTATCTCTTTTTTGTCTTTGACAATTTTGACGCTCTTTTTGAGCTCTTCCAAAATCGCCGCAGTTGCTTTGTCCATACCGCGTTTGACCTCGATAGGATTGGCTCCAGCGGTGATATTGCGTAGTCCCTCTTGGAAAATCGCATTTGCCAACACCGTAGCGGTCGTCGTACCATCACCCGCTTCATCTGCGGTGCGAGATGCGACATCTTTGACGAGTTGCGCACCCATGTTTTCGAGAGGATTTTTGAGCTCTATCTCACGTGCGACAGAGACACCATCTTTGGTGATGCTAGGTGAACCGAAGCTTTTTTGAATGAGGACATTGCGACCGCGAGGTCCCATCGTCACTTTGACCGCATCGGTGAGTTGTTGCACCCCTTTTGCGAGGGCGTTGCGTGCATTGTCTGCGAAGTGAATCTCTTTTACTGCCATGTCGTGCTCCTTATTTCATAATGCCTAAAATATCTGATAGTTCCATTACCACGTACTCTTTGCCATCGATGGCTAGCTCCGTGCCCGCATATTTGCCAAACACCACTGTATCGTTTACTGCGACGTTTTCGACGTCACTACCTATGGCTAGGACTTTGCCTTGCGAAGGCTTCTCTTTGGCATTGTCAGGGATGATAATGCCTGATGCTGTGGTCTTGCTCTCTTCGAGTCGTTGTACGAGCAATCGATCGCCTAATGGTTGAAAGTTCATAGATACTCCTTGTGTTTTTTTTGCGTTGCAAGGATACAAAATTCTCACCTTTTTGTCAATGACTTTAGCCACATAGACTAAAGATACTTTATACAATAATCATTAGTTTAATTTACATTAAGAACCATAGCACTACAATTTTGCCTTTAAATGAGGAGAACACATGGAAGAGACCAAACAAAAAAAGGTAGTCCTCTTTGTCAGCCCTAGCTGCAAGTGGTGCACTACCGCCAAAATGCACCTGACCAAACACAAAATCAAATTCAAAACCATCGATATCACCCAAGATGCCAAAGCCGCACGTGACTGCGAGGCACATGGATGTCGAGGAGTCCCTGCACTCTTGATTGGTAGCCGTTGGATTTGTGGCTTTGACCAAAAAAGCATCGACAAAGAGCTAGACATCGCCGCCTAGCTTTTAGCGTCAGATAAGTTTGCTTTGACTATACTTCGCGCCTACAAACTTCTATCGTGTCAAAGTAGCTCAGCTGGTTAGAGCGCTGGTCTCATAAGCCGGAGGTCGAGAGTTCAAGTCTCTCTTTTGACACCACCCTCTTTTTTCTCACACAAACTACAAAGATTTTTTCATGATACGCATACTTATTTTTATTAGCTTCCTGTTTTTGAGCATGTTAGACGGACAATCGACCCAAAAATTGCTTCTGAAAAGCATCGATGGCTCACACGCCAAACTGCATGCCTACAGCTATCGCGATGGCGTATGGCAACACGAGCGCACCTTCGATGCCATCATCGGACGCAATGGCGTGGGCAAGAGTCGTGAGGGTGACGGCAAGACACCCGTCGGAAGCTTCACCCTCTCCCATCTCTACACCATGTCGCCCATCGATACCACTATGCCACACACCCTCACCACAGCGACGATGCACTGCGTCGATGATGCCACCTCACGCTACTACAACCGCATCGTCGATACGCGAACTATCACGCGAGATTACACCAGTTTCGAAGAGATGGCACGTGCAGATGGTCTCTACGATATTGTAGTAACGATAGACTACAATCCTACGCATGAAGCAGGCAAAGGTTCGTGTATATTTTTGCATATCAAAAGAGCAGATGACGCACCCACGGCTGGGTGTGTTGCGGTCGATAAAGAGGGGATCGAGTGGATAGCCAAATGGCTAGAGGAGGACGCACATCCGAGGATAGAGATTAAACCCTAAAGGTCAAAAACCTACACGCGCGCCAATATAGAGTGTACTGTTGAACAAAAAGGGATCGACTATCGCATCGAAGTTGGTGAATATCACGCGATACTCAACAAAACCTCGCATATTTTCGACGGGTTCTACCGCCACGCCGATACGTCCCTCGATGTAGCTACTCGCAGCGCCAATCGAGAGCGGTGCAGGGGCATAGTAAGCTTTGCCTGTGACCAACAACAACTCATTTGTATTAGGCACACGGTAATCAACATGCATACCTACAGGTACTGCCAAGAAGCTGTTTGCGCCCACTTGGGTCATGACCAATTTGAGTCCAAACCCCATACGAATCGCGTCAAAATTGCTTACTTCGCTCTCCATATAGACATTCGCAGTGACCATTTGATACCCTGCACCGTCATTCGTCGTCAAAAATCCTGCACCGATAAAATAGGTATCTTTGCCGTAGCTCTCGATGAGCTGACCTACGTCAAAATCGATGCCTGCTTCCAAATCGAGATTGCTGAGATTGAACTGCGCGCGCGTAGCACCCTGAAGTGTGACACCCAGCAGTAAAAAGAACAAAATCCATTTTTTCATAGGCAGCCTCCTTTTAGGCAAAACTCAATTTATTGCGCGTTGTAGTTGACGCGCTCATTTCCGATAAAACTTTTCATATCGCTCTTTTGGAGCATATATTGTGTCAATGCTTTGATAGCGGCATCGACCTTTTCATTGTAATTGGCATCGACGATGTTGGCACGCTTGACCTGCTTGACCATAGTCTGAGAGCGCTCTTTGTAGGCACGCATAGTGACCGTCACATCGTAAACCGCCATACCATTGACCTCAGTTTTGTACTGTTTGTCGATAGCAAATATAAGCGCGTTGGTCGCTACGGCGCTACTAGCAATATCCACTCCATATTTGAGCAAAAGAGAGGCGACACTGTTGGTAAACTGCGCACTGTTGCCTTCGATTTGTACAAAAACCTTGGGACGTTCGGCACTCACTTTGACCAGCTCTTTGACCACCGTACGGGTCTCACCACGTCCAAAAGAGATGCGTCCCTCTTCACTGTAGTACCCCTCAGCACTCATAGTGAAAGTGTACTCTTTGGGCGCAAAGAGGTGCGTTTTGTAGGGTTCGTAGACAGTGTCATTGACCACAATCGTAGCAGTCGCAGGTGTCACATTGAAGGTGACCTTGGCGAAGGTAAGATACTCTTGGATTTGTGCTTCACGCGCTTTTACATCGGATTGGATGCTCTCTTTTTGGAGGGAGAAATTTGCCAACGCATACGCCATTTGCGCTTTATTAAGGAGCTCCTCGAGGTCATTTCGCGTCAATTTTTCTAGCTCTTTATAGAGCTCTTTGCGCAAATAGGCAAGCGTATTTGCCACGCCCACCTCATCCAAAAAGGCAGTGACTTTATATTCGCTCCCTTCCATGACAGGGTCGCTGTAGGTGACACCTTGGAAATAGCTGTGACTTGCTACATTGAGCGCTATTTGCGCATCTTTGGTTACTTTGTCACCTTTGAGTGTCGTAGTGCTTGAGAGGTTGCTTTTGACATTGGAAGAGACCATATTAGAAAGCTCACTCAATGCCGCTTTTTTGGCACTGCTCTCAGAAGCACCATAGCCTATAGCTTGTATAGCCGCAACTGCCCATGTCCCAAAAAGCAAAAAGAGCAGTGCGATTCGTAGCGTCTTGTACATATTTTTTCCCTATTCGATTACGAGTTCATCATCTGCACTGTTGGCAATTTTGAGCACCAACAACGCCCCACTGTCCATCTCACGGAACACCTTGCCAGCACCTGCGTAGTTGCGCTCGATTTTGTCAAGCAATCCCATCGCATCGGCTACATCTGCACATTGAAGCGTATAGTCAAAGACTTGATTGCTTGCACCATTGCGTTTGACCCCTTTGCATGAGGCTCGCATCGCATCGTACACAGCTCTATCGATAGATTGTCCCAATCCTTCAGCGGCAGTGACGACGACTTTGAAAAGTTTGCCCTTTTCAATCTCTTTTTTCCACGATTTTTGGATTTGTCCCAACACCTTCTCGATAGCGTCATTGGTCGCCTCTTGGGTGATAGAGGTGTAACCACTCACGGCACGTTCAGGTGAGTAGCCACTGCTAGCGCCCACTTGTTTGGCAGTGGCAGTATAAAAGGCTGAGAGCGTCACAGAGGCTTTTTTGACCTCTGTACCTGCTACAGTACGCGCTGTTTTGTCGAGATTGACACTGATATAAATATCACTCCCTGACTCCATCGCCAAGGAGTACATCGGATCCACTACGCCACTAAGCAGTGCCGCTTTTTGGATGATTTTGTTGGACTCTTTGGCTTGTTTGAGTACGGTTACTTCGAAATTTCTGTCTTGGAGGTATTCACTGATGACATCGACTGCCGCTTGGTATTGCGTGTCACTCCAGAGTGTGGCATCTTTGGGCAGGACGGTGACAGTAATAGCGCCCAAGCCCTCGCTGAGTGCCTCGACCGAAGCGATGACATTGCGCGTCACCAAATCTTCACGAATCAGCCCTGTGTTGATGACAAAAACACGCTCGACCACGGTTTTGTCACCCATGATACGTTTCGATTTGATATCACTTCCACTCACAATATAGCGATTGGTATTGCCATAAAAATCATCGGCAAAGGTATCGAATTTACTCTTTTCGATTTCGCTTTGCAAGAGGGGATTGTTCCCACCCATGAGTACAAACCAAAGCGCCGCAAGCTCACTGTCACGCATCGCACGAGCAATCGTCTCGCCCTCACCTGTCGCTTTGACCATCACCTCGGTAGAGGATTGGCTCTCCAAAAATTGCGCTTGATTGGATACTGCGCGTTTTTGTGGCGGCAGTGGCTTGGCTGCACACCCCGTCAAAAGCAATAATCCCAACATCGTTGATGCAAGTGTCGTTGTCCAAAAAATGCGTTTCATTGTGACCCTTTTTGTGAAAATGGCGCTCATTATAACAAAGCACCCTCCCCTTTTTGCTTTAGGAGAGGCGTTTTAGGAGCGCTTTGAGTGCTTTTTCGTCGATGATTACCGCACCATCTCCGTAAATTTTTTGCGAAAGTGCCTCCACCATTGCACGCGCCTCTGCATCGTGTGTAGCGTGCGGCATGAGGTGTTGCAAAGCACGTTTGTACTCATGTGGCGCAATTGCTTTGGGTTTGGGCGCTTTAGGCTGACGATGTAGCCATCGTGACCACGGCAGTAGCATCGCACCCACTCCTGCGGCAATACCCAATACAAATATCACCACTGCCTCATACCACGCAAAACCTTGCGCCTCTTGGCTTGTCGTAGGCTCTACGCCCTCTTGCGCACGCTCCACCACCAACGGTGTCGATGCGGTAGCTGCTACACGTTTGGTTGAGGTGATAGCAATATCGATGGGTTTACTTTGGAGGGTGACGACTTTTTTTTGTTTTTTGTCAAAATAGCTGAACTTCACCGCAGGAATAGTGTAATTGGCATCACCAATGAGGGCAAATTTTTGCTCAAATTTACCTACATAAGCATCACCTTTGAGTGCAAAATCGCGCGTGGGTGCTTCGTCGTAGATGAGCACATCCTCGATGGCGAGCGTGTAGGGGGCAATATCCTCGACATTGCCACTTCCCTCGATAGTGATAGTCAAATTAATAGGCTCTTTGTCACTGCTTTGGGTTTTATCCACGGTAGCACGGAGGCTAAATTCTCCAATAGTTTGCGCCCCCTTGGGCAGTGGCAACACCTCGATAGTAATAGGTGAAGCAAAGAGCGATTTGTATTGGGGCATCATGCTTATCATCCCCCATGCGTCGCGTCCATAACTGCGTAATCCCACTTGGATATGGGCTGGGTTGATGGTGAGATTGCCCGCTTTTTGCGGGGTGAAGAGATAATCCATCATCTGCACATCGTGCGTGGAGGTTTGTGCAGTGCGTTTTTTGACATTTTGGGTATCGACCCACAGATGTTGCCCTTGGGGTGGAGAGAGTCGCGCATCGATGACCTCTAGTCCTTGGGCTTGTCGATAGGTGAGCGTCACGACGAAGGGCTCTCCCACATAGAGCGTGCGCGCGCTGGCTTTCATATCGAAAAAGAGGTCGCTGTTTGCGTCTTGGGTGCGGGGAATGACCTCGATAGCGATAGGTTTTGACTCGACATTTTTGTCCCCTTCGCGCATCGTAAAGGAGGGAATCGTGAAACTTTGCACAGGTGTGACAATGACGCGCAAGAGGTACTGCGCGGTGCGTCTGCCATTGATGATGCTTGTCGAGGCACTACGCGATTGGCTCTGAATAGCTAATCCTGCAATATCTGCAAGTGCGGGAAAATTATCATTGTAATTGGAGACAAACGAGATAGCCAACTGGTCGCCTTGGTGGATGCGCGTCGCATTGACTTGCACCTCGAAGGCTCCCCAAAGGGTTTGTGTCACCCAAAATGCAAAAAATAGAAGCTTACCAAGGTTTCGCATACTGCTCCTTTTTGTGAGGTTGGTCGATGACAAAAGGGTAGGTGGTGCCGTGCGTGCTATCGAGCATGCGCATCACTTTTGCCTCCTCTTTGTCGGTAATCTCCTCTTGCGAGAGGGTGCTTGTGGGCTTTTGTGTAGGGGGAGTTTGCTCCTCATTCATACTCTCTTGCATCTCCTCTTTTTTGGGCTGTTCGTAGGGCTTTTTGGCGGCTTGCGCCTCTTGGGAAACTTGAGAATCAGAGGATTTCTCTTCGTTTTTGCCCTCTTTCTCTTCCCCTTTTTCACCTTTTTGCTCTTGCTTGCTTTTTTGTTCTTGATTATCTTGTGGTTTTTGTGACTCTTGCGATTTGTCGTCACCCTCTTGTTGCTCTTGCTCTTTTTGCTCTTGCAACGCTTGGCGTACCGCTTCTAAATTCTCTTTTGTAGCATTATCCTCATAAAACTGTAGTGCCTTTTCATAGGCATCGACAGCTTCATTATAGCGTTGGAGATTGGCGTAGCTGTTGCCCATATTGTGTAGTGTCTGATGAGCAAAAGTGGGCGTAGTTGCATTGGTATCGATAGCTTCATAGCGCTTGATAGCCTCTTCGTAGTTGCCCTCTTTGTAGAGACTGTTTGCCCAATTGTAGGAACGCTCGGGGGTTGGATTTTCGCGTGCGAGCTTTTCATACAGCGGTGTACTTTGGTTGTAGTCACCCTTTTCATACGCCTCTTTTGCCTTGGCAATGGTACGAAAATCGTCCCATGCTGCATGAGATTCTTGGGGCAAAAAGAGTAGCACAAGTGCCACTGCACCCATCGATGTCATACGTTTCCACCACCCTTTGGGCGGCAATGAGCTAAAAGCGTAGAGCAAGAGCACCACGCTACCGATGAGGAAATAGACAAAAAGTTGCAGATATTGCGTGATGTCGCGCTTATCGATAGCGCTTTTGGTCGCCTTGGCACCTATGTGTGCGAGCATCGTCTCGATATCCTCATCGCCACGTTGGGAGACGATGTAGCTTCCGCCCGTCTCTAACGCGACACTTTTGATAGCCTCATTGAGGTGCGAAAGGACGATAGTGCCGTTGTGTTGCAGGTATTTGCCCTCTTCAACGGCAATAGGCGCACCCTCAGAGGTGGCAGTCGCTAGGACGAAAATATGTAAATTCGCCTCTTTTGCCTTCGCTATAGCCTCCTCATAGCTACTTTCATCACCGCCATCGGTGACCAAGAGCAGGTATTTGTGTGGTCGATTGACGAGTTGCGCAATCGCCGCATCGACGAGCTGGTCGATATCGGTGCCGTTTTGGGTGATAGCATCGGCATCGAGGTGCTCTAGCAGATACGCCGCCACATCTGCATCGCTGGTGAGCGCCGATACGACGAAGCTTTGTTGCGCAAACGCCATGACACCCACGCGCATCCCTTCGCTCTTTTCTATGAGTGTCCCAATCTTCTTTTTCGCCCACGCTAGACGGTCAGGATAGAGGTCGGTCGCCTTCATCGAGCGCGAAATATCCAGCGCCACAATCACATCGATACTCTCCTCATCGATGGTGATTTTGCCCTGCTCGATGACAGGTTGCGCCAAGGCGATTATCATGAGAACCATCGCACTGTTAAAAAGCGCCAATCGCCCTTGCAACCCTAGCGCACTGCTTTTGCGTACCAACTGCTCCCAAATATGGGGCGCAAAAACAGCACTCTTTTTGCGCTCTGCCATGAAGCTCAAATAGACCCATAGCACCAACACCGCGCCCAAAAGCCACAACACCTCACCGTGCAAAAAGGTCATAACGCCCCCCTGTGATGACGTAAAAGCAAAAAAACCATCAACGCGCCTATCGATACCATCAAGGCGTATCGATACAAATAGCGCTTCTCTTCGTAGGTTTTGGATTTGATTTGCGACTTTTCTAGCGTATCGATTTGGTCGTATATCGCCTCGAGTTGCCCAGAGTGCACCGCCGTAAACATCGATGCATTGGTGTCAGAGGCGATTTTTTGTAGTAGCGGTGTATCGATTTCGTGTGGCATACCAATACCAATGGTGTAGATTTTGACCGCATGTTTTTGGGCTAGATGAAGCACATCGTCTAGCTCTACATTGTAGGCGGTGTTGCGCCCGTCGGTGAGCAAAATAGCGATTTTGGATTTTGCCTCGCTTTTGGAGAGCAATCGCACACCCTGCCCAAGCGCATCAAAAATAGCGGTATTTTTGCCTGCCATGCCAATTTCGAGTCGATTGACCACGTCGGTGAGCACCTTTTTGTCAAAGGTCAATGGCGACGCAATAAAAGCAAACTCCCCAAACATCACCACTCCCAGATTGTCTTGAGTGCGTTTGGCGATGAAATCGGTGACAATATTTTTGACAGCATCGAAGCGTGTGAGTCGATAATCCTCTTGGGCAAAGCCACGCGCTTGCATCGAGAGACTTCCGTCGAGCAATAGCGCGATGTCATACCCCTCTTTGGGCGTGACATCGATGAAGCGCGACGTATAGGGCGATGCCAATGCCACAAAAAGCGCACCAATGGCGATAAATTTGAGGACGGTTTGCCACGGTGTCGCAAAGCGCGAAGCATCACGAAGTAGGGGCACATGGGCATAGAGTATAGCGACACTGCGCATCGGGCAGAGTCGATGACACACCACAAAAACGATCGCAAAGAGCACCACATAGGGGTACTCAAAATGCAAACTTCCCCACTCACCCATCGATAAGCTCTAAAAAGCGTGAAATTTTTTGGCGCGTTGCCTCATCAAAAGCAGGTACCTCTTTTTTGTATTTGTACGCTTCAAGCAACGCCACCATATCTTCGTAGGCTTTGGTTTGGGGCAAATCTTTCTCTATCAATCCACCCCATTGCGTCAAGGCATACGCTGATTCTTTGGTCGCGTCGATATCGACGGCTTTGAGGCGTGAAAGGTAGAGCTTTTGCATATCGATAGCGCGAGTACGATGCCAAAAACGCCACACTCCCCACGCCAAAAGTGCCAAGAGTAGCACCCCCAACGCAATCACACCGTAAAAATAGTAGATACTCACATCATCGACGAGTGCCAAGCCCTTGATGTCGTGCAGTTTTAGCTCTTGCGTAGGCATCACAACGCTCCAAAAAGGCGACGAAGTTTGGCGTAGGGGTTCTCATCGCTGTAAATTTTGGTGAAACGTACCCCATTTTTTTTGAGCACGTCGAACAATTGCGCATCGTGCAGACGTACCTTTTGAGCGTACCCCTCGATACGCGATGCGCCGAAATCACCCTCGAGCACTGCACCGTTTTCGGGGTCTATCAACGACGCGAAGCCCATCGCTTTTGGCTGCTCCTCGACTCTATCGCGCACGATGACAGCGACCACCTCATGACGCTTGGAAAGAAGTGCAATCTCAGGCAGAGCAAAAAAATCTCCCACGATTATGATGAGCGATTTGTGGCGTAGGCGTGGCATGAGGAGGCTATCGAGACCCTCATAATTGGCGTGGTGATTGACCACCTCACACCCCAACACCTCATCGACACCACGGTGTACGGCGAGGGTCGATTTGCTAGGAGGAAGCGTTTTGTGTATCGCCTCTTGTAGCAGAATTGTCGTGATGCGGTCTTGGTTTTTGATAGCTGAATAGCCCAAAAGTGCCACCACTTCGGCAACGGCTTCTTGTTTGAGACGTTGTGTCCCAAAGTGTAGCGACCCGCCCATCATCGCCACCAACGTAACATTGAGTTCACGCTCCTCATGGAAGAGCTTGACGTAGGGGGTTTGCATCTTGGCGGTGATATTCCAATCGATGTGCTTGATGTCGTCACCGATTTGGTATTGACGCAACTCAGCGAAATCGTACCCTTCGCCCTTGTAACGCGAGGCATTATTGCCCGCGAGTTGCGAAAAAACCTGCCGACGCGCACGTATCAAAAGTCTCTTGGCGCTCATGGGCTTTGCCTTTTACGGAATTGCGATAGTGTGTAAAATAGTCTCGATAAGGGTATCTGTGGTGATATCTTCGGCTTGCGCTTCGTAGCTAAGCACGATGCGGTGGCGCAACACCTCTTTGGCAATATAGCCAATATCGACAGGGGAGACATAATCATTGCCACGTAGATACGCCATCGCTTTGGAGGCCCTAAACATATCGATGGTGGCACGAGGACTCGCCCCAAACATAATATGATGTGCAATTTTTTCCAGACCGTAGGCTTTGGGGTCGCGCGTAGCCTCGATAATATCGACGATGTAGCGCTCTATGGTCTCATCGATATGTACGGCGATGACCTCCTCTTTGAGCTGTGCCAAATCTGCTTTGGAGAGCACGGTATTGATAGTAGCTTGTTCGCCGCTAGAGATGCGTCGTGCGATAGCTAGCTCCTCCTCTTTGGTGTTGTAGCCCACGACGAGTTTGAGCATAAAGCGGTCGAGTTGCGCCTCTGGAAGGGCATAGACACCCTCTTGCTCTACAGGGTTTTGGGTCGCCATGACAAAAAAGGGTGGTGAGAGTTTGAAGCTCTCTTCACCGATGGTGACCTGCTTCTCTTGCATCACCTCTAGCAAAGCTGACTGCACTTTGGCAGGGGCGCGGTTGATTTCGTCCGCGAGCAAAAGATTGGTGAAGATAGGACCTTGTTTGATTTTGAAAATATTGGCTTGAGGGTCGTAAATTTGGGCGCCGATGATATCAGCAGGGAGCAAATCGGGAGTGAATTGGGCGCGTTTGAAATCAAGCCCTAGCGCTTTGGCAAGTGCATTGACCGTCGTGGTTTTGGCCAACCCTGGTACGCCCTCGATGAGGATATGTCCACCCGTCAAAAGTCCTATCAAAAGCCCATCTATCATGCGCTCTTGACCCACTACGACCTTGGCGATTTCGCTCTTTAGGAGGTTAATTTTCTCTTGCATCTCTTGTTACCCTTGTGTACGAAATAGTGGCGCATTATAGCCCATCGCACTAAATCAAGAGTAAATTATGCGCCCTTGGTCAAACACCCTTGGCAGACGCCTGTGAAGGTGATTTGCGCACTTTCGATACGGTGCTGTGAAAGGGGAGATTGTTGGGCGACCAACGGCGTTGCATCGATAGCGATGTCATAGACGCTTCCGCATCGGTCGCACGCCAAATGCGCATGTGCCGCCTTGGTAATCTCATAGAGTGTCTTTTGTTGCGCTATTTTGACCTCGGTAACGAGCGTAGCGTCCATCATTTGATGGATATTTTTATAGAGTGTCGCCAACGAAATAGCACTGAACTCTTTTTTGATATCGCTGTACAGCGTATCGATAGTGATGTGCCCATGCGTATGCATCGCATTGAGAATGCCGATACGTTGAGGCGTAGCCTTGAGCTGATGAGTGCGCAAAAGCGCTTCGTAATTGATAGGTTCGTAATTCATGGCGCCATTATAGATGTTTTTGGCTACAACAAATATAAACATTCTATGGATAATTTTTTTCCTTTAGATTCTTTTATCTTTTAGAGTGCTACAATTTCCATTCTAAATCACACCCAAAGGACTCCACATGATGAAAAAAATGGTCGTACTTCTTGCCGCAGGCGCTTCGCTTTTCGCGGCTACCCTCATTGAAACAGCCAAACAAAATGGCTTAGAGGCTATTCCCTCTGACAAAAAAGCACTCAACAAGCTTATCGACAATCCCAAAAATCCTATCACCGCTGCCAAAGTCGAATTGGGCAAAACGCTCTATATCGACCCACGCCTCTCCAAAAGCGGCATCATCAGCTGTAACACCTGTCACAATCTAGGACTTGGCGGTACAGATGGCGTAGAAGCCGCTGTAGGACACCTCTGGACAGCCAATCCTCACCACCTCAACTCACCCACTGTCTACAATGCCGTCTTTTTTGGCGCACAATTTTGGGACGGACGTGACCCCGACCTAGAGAAACAAGCCCAAGGCCCTATCCAAGCCGCTCCTGAAATGGCAGCTACCCAAGCCCACGTAGAAGCAGTGGTCAACTCTATGCCTGAATATGTCTCTGCATTCAAAAAAGCGTACGGCAAAGATGTCAAAATCACCTTCGAAAAGGTCGCTGATACTATCGCTACTTTTGAGCGCACCTTGGTCACATCATCACGCTTCGATAAATTCCTCTTGGGCGATGCCAAAGCACTCTCCAAAACAGAACAAGAAGGTCTCAAAACCTTCATCGACAAAGGGTGCGCAAGCTGTCACAACGGTGTGGCTCTAGGCGGTCAAATGAACGCATTTAATGTCACAGGCACCTACAAATTCAACGATGTAGGCGATTTCAAAGGCGATGCCAATGGCATGGTCAAAGTCCCCACCCTACGCAATGTCACCCAAACTGCGCCCTATTTTCACAACGGAAAAGTATGGAGTCTCAAAGAGGCTGTTATCGAGATGGGACGTATCCAATTAGGTGCTGAGATTAGCGACAAAGAGGCAGCCTCTATCGTGGCATTCTTGGGCGCACTTGAAGGCACCAAACCCACTATCACCTACCCCACTCTCCCTGCTAGCACAGCCACTACTCCCAAACCTGACATGAAATAATCTTCTCCTGCTTTTGCAGGGGAGATTTGCTTTTTTAGCTTCACACAACAAACATCTACTTTTATCACAATGTAAACGAATTGTGAGCTCTTTTTTTGACGCATCGATAACAATACGATTATTATCAAATATTTTCTTTTGTTTGCCAAAAAACTACAAAGGGTTTAAGCTTCGTTTACCTATTATTGGCACGAATTTTACGAGGAGATTTGATATGAAAAGTGTTGTTTTGTTATTTGTGCCACTTATTCTTGCATTGCTAATAAGTGGATGTGCTTTGCCGAAAAATGCGGCTGAATTTCGCAAGGAGGTGCAATCGGGTGCTATGATGCACTCCAAGATGAGCGTGGACAGTAACCGTTCTTATACGGATGTCGTAAAAACGCTCAAAGAGCGTGCAGAAATTTGTTTGAACCGCAGTACAAAAAGCGGTTCCATGTATACCTATTTTCATTCAACACTCTCTTTTGATGAAAACAAAAGTGTGCTTACCCTTCAAATGTTAAATCCTATGGATCTTGTGCGTCCTGCTGACCCTTTAGGGCACTTTATGTTAGTTGCAGACTTTATCCCAAAAGATAAAAACCACACCCAAATCGATATTTACAAAATCCAACAATGGTCACATGATGTAATTACGAAGGCAATTATTGGCTGGAGCCAAGGACGCAAAGGGTGTCCAGATTTTATATATTAAACACAAGGATTCACAATGAAATTTCTCTTTAAAACCGCCACTCTATTGTTGTTGCTAAGTGCTTTTTTCTTCACTGGATGTGGTGCTATCATCATTCCTGCCGAAGCTTACAAAGAACCAGTAGGGAAACCTAATCTCACACTCTCAGTCGATGCAAAAATCGATAAACTCCTCAATCTCATAGAGTTTCATCCTACTCTGCAAGTTTACACCGTTGACAATACATGCAATATAACTTCTCTTGGAGTTGTTGAGATTGCGCACGCTAAACAATTTGGACAACTTAAACTTACGGAAACAAAACAAATTACTTTACCTGAAAATCAGCTCTTACTCGTAGTGGTTGATTACTTTCGTATAGAACATCATGGTTCTGCTAGTTTTATGGAGCCTTCAAGTACTGGAAAACATTTACAGGATGATATGCTGATGTTTGTCAAAAAGGGTGAAATCCACAAAATAAATGCTTCGTATATCGAAGGTGTATTTTACACAGAGCTTTTAAAAGTCGACCCTGCTACAGGAAAAACCAAAGAGCTTGAACATTTCCCCTTAAACAAATGCGCGAACTTTCGCTTCTAGAAGCTGAAGTAAATTGCCTACGCCACCCTCACCACTACCGTGCCACGTCTGGCTTTGGATTGGGCGTGGCGATGGGCTTGCGCCAATGCTTCGAGTGGAAAGACTTGAGGGTCTACAACAGGCACCAAACTCCCCTCGATAAGCATCGAGGCAATTTGCTCTAGCAGTTCTTTGGTCTCTGCGCTTGGACCTGCAACGATTTTTTGCCCACGTAACACGCCCCAAAGCGGTCGTAACATATCCTTGAGCCCACCTGCGATGGCGATATAGGTGCCTTTGGGTTTGAGCAGAGTATGAAAAGAGTCAAAATCCCCTTGCGCCACGACGGTATTGAGGACGACATCGTAGGTTTTACCCTCTTGGTGTATGTCGGTTTGCGTATAGTCGATGACCTCATCGGCGCCAAGGTTACGCACCCCATCGATATGTGATGTGCTACATACAGCGGTGACGTACATCCCCCACGCTTTGGCGATTTGCACAGCGGCACTTCCCACACTCCCCGATGCACCATTGATGAGCACGCTTTGCCCTGCTGAGAGTTTCGCCTTTTGGAAAAAATGAAGCGCCGTCATCGCCCCAAAAAGCACCGATGCCGCCTCTTCGTGGGTGACAGTGGCAGGTTTGAGCACTACGGGTTTGTCGTGCGCGATGGTTTTATAGTGCGCATAGGTTCCTGTGCCGCTGCTCTCCATCCCGAAAACTTCATCGCCTACCTTGAACGCTTTGACCCCTGCACCCACCGCCTCGACCACACCACTAAACACGTGCCCGATAAGCTCTTTTTTGGGGCGTTTGAACCCCAACATCACACGCGCTATCCACTTCAGACCGTGCGGTACATAGACAAAGCCACGCATATTGATATCGCCTGTTGTCACCGCAGTGGCTACGATTTTGACCAGCAGTTCATCGCGCCCCTGCTTGGGCTTTTTCAATAAAGTCGCATGAAACACCTCTGGCTCGCCATACGTTTCGTAAATCATCGCCTGCATCGTCTCGCCCTTGATAGGTTGGGCTTTGAGGTGGCGTCTGATTTTTTTGCGCGCAGTAAAAATCGTAGCAACTACAAGCACGACAAAAGCGACCTCGACACTGTAAGGCACTAGCGTATAGCCCAACGCCTCCTCGATGCTCGTGCGCACATAACGCTCCAAGAGCACAAAAGAGGGAAAAATCACAAACCGCATCGTCATAATAAAAAGAAGAATAAAACCGAAGATATAGGCAGGGTGAAAATGCTTGAGAAAGGGGAAGATTTTTTGGAACCTTCGACGGCGTTTGAGGAGTGATTGACCAAAACGGTCGGCAAGTTTTTTAAGCATTGGACTCATTTCGCACTGTCTTTGGGACAGCGACTGCGTGGAGTTGAAGGGCGGCTATTATAGCCCGTCGTACCCTTGCAAAAAATCAGAGCCTACGCACAATGGTCGCTGGTGCTACTGCAACTCTCATCGATACGCGCATCGAGGCGTTGACCCAAGAGTGCTTCGATTTTGAGCTGGTCAAAACCGCACATCTTTTGCCCTGCGATGAGCATAAGCGGTCGGCGAATGAGAATAGGCTCTCTCATGAGGGCATCGAGGGCTTGGCTAGTCGAAAAGGCGTGCGGGTCGATAAGCCCTTGGGTGATGGCAGGGGCGTTGGGATTGAACCATTGCGAGACGCTCAAATCGTGCAAATAGCTGTAGAGTTCGTCGCGGTTCATACCGTGATCAAGGAGATTGCGCTCCAAAATCATGCATCCAGCACTACGCAAGAGCGCTTTTTGGCGGGTGTTGGTAGCGCATCCTGGTTTTTCGTAGAAGATGACCATCTTCATGAGGCGTTCTCGACCAAATCTATCGCGCGGTCTTTGAGCACGTAGGTCTGAATCCCATCATCGTCGTAGCTCATGCACTCAGACAACATATCCGCCGCGAGCAGTGTATCGATAGCCTCTTGGACGCGCGCCACATCCAGCCCCAGATATTCGGCAATATCCTCGACATCGTAGAGGTTGTAGTTATCCTCGTCGCTAAGGTTGTAGATAGCTTTCATCACGCTTTTGAGTATGCGGTTCATAGTCTCTCCTCGTTGAGTTTAGACAGACGTTTGTGCCATACGATACGCTGTAGTGGGTGTGTCACCACTCTATCGATATAGGTCGCAAACATCTGTGTATAAATTTCTCTGATAATGCTATGCAACTTTTGTGCTTGGTCGGATAACTCCTCCAAAAACGCCAACGCCTCTTCGATAGAGAGGCTATCGATGCGCTGTAATCGACGTTTCACCCCTGTCACAAATGCCTCATCGAGCGTAGGCGCCATCGCCAAAAGCTGTGATGCCGCGACAGGATGGGCAAATTTTTCGTTCCAAATACGACCATTTTGGACTTGGTCGTAGGCTAAATCCCAAAATTGTGGATAGATTTCAAGCACCGCGACCAACTCCCAAAAGTCATCATCGACCATCGCGCGAAAGAGCATACGGCTTCGATTGCGCACTTTGATACGCAACGCATCATCGGCAATGACGTGGCGGTGTAGCAGGTCGAACCGTACCTTGGGAGAGAGGCGCGAGTGGTTAAAAGCCATTATCGAGACCATCACGTCAGGGTCGGCTACTTGTGCCTCGTGCGAACCAGAGGGTCGATAAAATGCCCACTCTAGGCGCGCCGCGACATCTTCGTGATACAAAAAGAGTGCATCACCTCGCGCCTCGTAGTCGATGTGCTCTTGGAGTGCTTCGATTTGGGCTTTGTAGGTGAGTTGCATAGGCTAGAGGTCAAAATAAAAGAGTTCACCGAAACGCTCTAGACGTTTGAGGTTGCGCTTTTGATTGATGAGGAAGAGTGTCGGCAAGGTGCACGCCTTATGAATAGCAAAGAGTCCATCGCTAAGCACCAACAAAAGCGCATCGGCGCTGGCATGTTGCTCCACATAGGCGAACAGCGGTTCGATTTGGGTACCGCCATTGCCTTTGTGCATTGCGATGGTGGGCTTGGAGGCATTGGCGCCGTAGCGCACTATCATCGAACTGTCCACGCGCTCATCGAAGGGCACCACCGTCACCTCAAAATCGCCACTCATACGCACTACACGGTCGATAATGCCCAAGAATGTTCCAAAAACCGCCGTGCTTATACTCATCGAGCGGTCAAGGGCGATGATGATTTCCAGACGATTGCGCGCATGGGAGTAGCCTGGGAGATAGAGATTTTGGTGAATGTAGCGTCGATTGGGGCGGCTAAAATCGCTTTGCTTGTCAAAAAAGCTCTCCATCATATAGCTCTCTAGTAGCGTCTCTAGGTCGATTTTGGGTCGTGTCACCTCGGTAATCAGCTCCAAAAATGAGCTAGGAATCGCACCCGCTTTTTGCGCGGCACCTAGGGCTTGGATGATGAGGGCATCGAGCGCTTCGATAGCCTCTTGCGCGTCGCCCTGCCCCTCCTCGATGTCGCGCTTTTGCTCTTGGGGATTATCCTCATCGGGAGTGCCTTCGCCTTCAGGATTTTCGACATAGAGAGCGTTGTAAATCTCCTCGACACTTTGGTGCAAAAATTTGGGCTCATAAACCTCATCGCTAGGACGCACCCCCACGCGCGCGAACTCCCCCATGAGAAGATTGATAGCGATATCGCACGCGCGGTTCCACACGTTGGCTTGGCGCCCTCGCATACGTGCAGGGTGTTTGAGCAAAATATGCAGCAATATATGCCCATAGAGATATTTGCTCTCATCAGCACTGTAGCGCGTGGCGTAGGTGCTATCGACGTAGATGTGCATCCCATCGGTGACAAAAAGCGCATTGCCCCCGTCGCGCCACACCAAGGGTAGCGAGAGCGCCAAGACGCTCAAAAAGGGGTGGTCAAAGAGAAACTGTATGCGGATTTTGGCGAGTTGCTCTTGCAACGCCCTAGAGGATGTACTCACCAAACTTCTCCAACCACGCCTCAAACGCCTCGTGGCGCGCAATGCTCTCATCTTTGAGGATGACATCTTTGACCAGCATCACCCCAAACTCTGTAGGCAGGGTGTAGCTAAAGGCTAAAAGATTTGCTTGATGCACCGCTGTAGCGTCGTAGTATTCAAGTAGCGCAGAGACCAACGCATACAGTAGCGCAGGCTGTGTCGCATCGAGCGTAGGGAATGCCCCCTCTAGTATCGCACCCACGTCAGGCAGATGCTCATAGACCTTGACGTAGGAGGCGAACTCAAGCCCTGCGCTGTAGCCAATCGTGCCATAGACAATAGGCAAAATACGCTCTACGAGATGCCCAGCGTGTAAAACACCAGAGAGCATATGGTAGCTTCGTGGCGTGGCAAAAGCAGGATTGGCATCGTCCTCGACGACGCTTTCAGTCGATAGCAAATCAGGTCGAAAGCCCAAAAATCCAATCACAAAGGGGTGAAGCTTGGCACGAATAGCAAAAGCTTTGAAATCCTCAAAACGCGCCTCGACGCTCAAATGCACCATGCGATTAGCCAAGGGCGTGGGCAATCGAAAGACCACCCCACGGTCGCTCATGCGGTTACCTGCACAGACAATGCGCCACCCTGCGGGCAAAACATACTCGCCCATTTTGCGGTTGAGTACTAGCTGATAAATCGCCGCTTGGACGCTTGGCGGTGCGCTGTTAAGCTCATCGAGGAAGAGTATGCCACTGCTGTTGGGGTCTTTGGGGAAGAATACTGGGGGCATCCACACCGTCTGACCCTCGACGATGGCAGGCACACCGCGCAAATCGACAGGGTCGAGCTGTGACAAGCGCACATCGACGAGTTCCAGACCCTTGTCAGAGGCTACTTGCGCGACGATGTAGGATTTGCCAATACCAGGGCTACCGTGTATGAAGAGCGGCGTATTGGAGGCGATGAGCACATCGAGGTAGTGGATGAGTTGCGAGGTCGAGATGGTAGGTGTGGTCATAAAAACTCCTAAAATTTATGCGCTTTGCGAAATAAGACAGCGAAAACAGGTCGCTTGGTCGTCACAGGTAGCACAAGCAGGTGCTACCTCATCGATAGCGTCGTAGAGGAATTTTTTCCAGAGTTTATCCTTGGGCTTTTGGGCGCTAAGCGTAGGAAAATGCGCTTGCATAAAGTGCCCCATTTGGGTACGACTAGGCAGTCCCAAATCTTCGTAGAGGTGATGTTCTAGGAGTGATTGCGCCGCTATCCACGGCGACAAAACATCGTGTGCATGCTCATCGATGGCGTGCAATTGCAGGAGCGCGCACACTTTGGCTTTGAGTCGTTGCAGGTCGCTGTTATTGCTATTCAAGGGTCATCTCCACCACTTTGCCCATCGCAATTTCGCCTAGCTCTTTGCCCCATGCGACGCATTCTGACAGCTCTTGGGCGGTCGGGATGAGCTTGATTCGCAAAGGCGCTAGAGGCAGACGAAATTTGAGTCCGCGCATACGCTCATGCAACATCTGTGGCGCTTCACCCGTCCAGCCATACGACCCAAAGGTCGCTCCGATTTTGCCCGCACTCTCCAAAAACGCCATCGAGGAGAGCAGATCCCACGCAGGTTTGACCGCGTCACCGTTGACCGTAGGAGAGCCTACGACCACCACATCGGACTCCTCCATGAGGTCTATCATATTCTCCTGCTCTAACGACGCCAAATCGTACATCGATGCACGCACACCCTCGATAGAGTCGGCACCCACCATGATGCTCTGCGCCATTTTTTGGGTGTTTTCGTAGCTAGAGATATAAAACACGGAGAGCATTTTTTGACCAAATTCGTGCTTGCGAAAGCGTTTTTGACTGCTCCAGGTTTCGTAGCTATCGAGGTAATAGTTGATATTGCTACGTAGCACAGGTCCATGCAGTGGCGCAATCAATGCGATAGCATCACAGGCGCGGTAGAGTTTGAGTGCGGCTAGGACATGTTGCTTGAAAGGGCGCATGATGTGGTCGTAGTAGTATTTGAAAGCGTAGGCAAAATCGCCCACTTGGTCATCGAAGAGTCGCTCATCATAGTAGTGACTCCCAAAAACATCACCGCTAAAGAGTATGCCCTCCTCGACGAGATAGCTGCTCATCGTATCGGGCCAATGCAAGAAGGGCGTGCTCAAAAAGCGAATCGTTTTGTCCCCTAGGCTTATCTCTTTGCCTGTGTTAGCCACCTCAAAAGCGACATCGGTTTTGATAATGCCTTTGAGCATGAGTACGGCGCGGTGAGAGATGATGAGCTTGGCATCGGGTGCGCGACGCATCAGCTCCTCGAGGGCGCCAGAGTGGTCGGGTTCTAGATGATGCAGTACGATGTAGCGTATCTCATCGTAGCTACACAGCCGCTCAACGCGCGCGAAAAAATCGTCGCTAAACTCACGCTTGACCGTATCCATAATGGCTACGCCTGCGCTACCACGTACGAGATAGCTGTTGTAAGAGCTACCGTTGGCGGTCTTCATGATGATATCGAAGGTGCGGATTTTGGGGTCAAACGCCCCTGTAAAATAGACACCCTCGCCAATAGGCACTATCGCATCAAGCATCGTGGCTCCTTATAGAGCGCAGGATGCAATTGGTGTTCTAACTATCCTCTCAATATCCCTCTTTTCTCAATACATCGGCTTCGCTACACCCTTTAGCATACTCCAAATCACATGCAATCTCATAATAGAGTCTAGCTTGCGTATAATCTCGCTTAACTGCTAAACCCTTTTCGTAAAGCATACCCACATGATGGCAACCTGCTCCCTCATTTTCATTACAAGCAGATTTGAAAAGTTTCATCGCGCGAAAAAGGTCTTTGGGCACTCCAGCGCCCTTGGCATATATCAATCCTTCGTTAGCACACGCCAATGTCTCACCCTCACTGCATGCCTGAATATAGAGTTCTGCGGCTTTTTTTATATCTTTTGGGACACCCTCTCCCATCTCAAAAAGTACTGCCAAATTATTACACCCTAACGCATTACCACCGTCGCATGCCTTTTGGTAAGAATGCGCTGCTTTTGCAAAATCTTTGCTAACCCCTTGACCGTTTTCGTACAACCAACCAAGCTGCGTACACCCTCTGGGATGCTCTTGATCACACGCCTTTTGATACAGCTCTTTTGCTTTGTGAAAATCCTCTTTCACCCCTTTAGCATACTCATACATTGTCCCTAGATTTGAACACCCACTTGCACTGCCCAAATCACACCCTTTTTGATACATACTCAATGCCTGCTTCAAATCGACCTCTACCCCGTCACCATCCTCGTACATCATACCTAAATTGGTACAACCTGATGCATTATCACCTTCACACGCATTAGCGTAGAGACTCACGGCTTTTACTAAATCTTTTTTGACCCCCATTCCCTTTTCGTACAAAACACCCAAATTGTTGCACCCTCTTTTACTCCCCAGCGTACACCCCTTTTCATACCATGTCAAAGCTTCACTCATATTGCTTACCACACCTATGCCTGCTTCATACATATATCCCAAATTGGCACATCCACTTGCACTCTCCTGCTCGCACGCTTTTTTATAAAGCGAAATTGCCTTGGAAAAATCAGCCTTTACCCCTTCGCCAGATTCATACATCCAGCCCAAATCACTACAACCCGTTGCATACCCTTTTTCACACGCTTTAGCAAAAAGTTCTACAGCTTTGACGCTATTTTGTTCTACCCCTTTACCTTCATTGTACATTGTCCCAAGGTAGTCACATCCGCGTCCACTATCATTACTACACGCTTTTTGATAAAAATTTACAGCAAAGACATCACTTTTATCGACACCTCGACCCGCTTCGTACATCCAGCCTAAATTGGTGCAACCATTGGCATACTCTGCCTCGCACGCTTGACGAAAAAGTGCTAAAGCCTTGAAATCATCCTTTGTAAAACCGCTGCCCCCAAGATACATCTCTCCCAAATAGCTACATCCGCGTGCGTCCCCACCGTTGCACCCTTGGGTGTAAAATTTCACTGCTTTGACCAAATCCTTTGGAGTGCCATTACCATATTCGCGCATTGTACCTGCATTAGTACACCCTTTTGCGTACTCATCTTTACACGCCATGTCGTAAAACTCAACTGCTTTTTCTAAATTTATAGCCACACCTTCACCATATTGATACATCACACCCAATGCGGAACAGCCTCTTGAATAGTTACCTTCACACGCGCGTGCAAAAAGCTCGAACGCCTTAACATCATCGACTTCAATACTCTTACCTTCATCGTAATACAAAGCAAGATTAAAACACCCGACTGCATCTCCTTGATTGCACGCTTTTTCAAATAAGAGCATTGCTGTTGCAAAATCCCCTCTCTTTTCAGCGCTCAATCCATCCTCTATTTCATCAGCACTTAGATTTGTACTCAAGAGCAATATAACCGCCAATTTCATCATGAACATTTTCATACACTCTCCTTGATTATTTTTGTCCGCAAAGAGTCTAGCTAATATGATATTGAATAGCGTTAAAAAGAGGGAAATATAGAATAATTTATTTATCAAATCCGATAAACAATCACCAAGTAGTCATAAATATCGCTCAAGAAAAAGCGTCGATTGTCCCGCTCTTCAAAATGCCCTACCCACCCTGCATCACCTTCTGCCACCCTACGGCAGGGCAGGACAAATTCGTTGTAAGGGAGTTTGGCTTTGAGCGTGCCTAGGTCATTAATCGCATCGACCACCGCGTCGAAGACAGCATCGAGGGTCTCTGGGCTTGCCTCTAAATAGAGCTTGCCGTTTTGTCCGTAAAATCGATAGATGTTGAGGATGCCACGCGCTTGGTCGATGTCACTCACGGTGCACCCCACACGCTGACATAGAGAATCTCCTCTTGTGTGCCCAAAAATTTTTGCAGTTCATGGTCATAAAAAGCGCCAATGCCACTCGATACGATGCCACGCGACAACGCCTCTAGCATGACGCAATGCACCGCATAGCTCGCACATGAGAGCATCGTCTCGTCGCACACAGGCGCGGTTTGCACCCATATGGCACTCGCTTTTGCCATCCACCCCTGCCCTAAGCACAGTTGCGCCATCGTGATTTTGCCCTCTTTATCGGTGATGATGTGACTTGTGACACTGCTATCGAAACTGCGCATGCGCTCTACGAGCCATGCCAAACGCGCCTCATCGACCATACTTGCGCCGAAACTTCGCGCACTACGACGCGCTACGATAAGCTGTGAAAGATTATCGAGTGGCGCCAAAGGTGCCAAGGATGCTATGACGGGAGGCGTATGTGCCATGGTGTTGAACTCTCGCATCGTGGTGCGGTCGATGTAATCCGTAGGCGCTACCTCGATGAGAGGACGCGAAAAGGGCGCGACACTTTTGTCTGTGATATGTCCACTGTACCCTACCATTTCGACACGCTCTTGGTCGCCCAACCCCATCACAACACCCACTGCACGCGTATCAACCTCGGACAAAATTGTCACACTTTGGTTTTGCGTGGCACATGCCGCAGTAATCGCACCCCATTGATGCCCAGCATCCAGATAGAGATACCGCCATGCTCTTTGACCATATTTCCACACGCTACGAAACGGCACACTGCTAAGCACCCATAACACGCCCTCGATACGACCCTCGATACCCAGATGCGCTTCGAGTCCCACCGCGCCCACCTCTGCCAAAAGCACAAGTCGATGACGGTAGACATCGATATGATAGATACCGCTGATGACGCCCTCAAAACCTCGTAGCTGTACATAGAGTTCCAACGGATGCAAATTGCCCGCCGAGGGGGGAGAGAGTCGATGATAGAGTCCCGTGGGGTGTGGCACTTTTTGGGTGATGCTACGCGCCAATCCTATGTAGGCAAGCGCAGGCACAGCATCGATAGCATAGGAGAATAGATGCGCTGGGTAGTGCTTGTAGAGGGTGGGTTGCGTATCCCAATCGAGCATGCCGCTACGTTGCATGACACTACGGGGAGTATGAATGGTGGCACTATAGGGAGTCATGGGGCGTATTATACGCTCATCCAATCCTCATGCGTATGTCCCTTTTTCTTGATAGCCAATTGCGCATCGATAGCCGCGATACACGCATCGTAATCGACCTCATCGACGATTTCGCCGACGATTTCGCGGTAGACGATTTGCCCCTCGCGGTCGATGAGGAAGAGTGCACGTGCGAGCTTATCCTTGAGTTTGCCCTCACCGATGAGCACACCATATTTTTTGCCGAAATTTCTATCGTGGTCGATAACGACATCCAGATGCTCGATACCCTCTTGGGTCATGTAGCCTTGGACGAACTCTAGCGCATCGGTGGTCACCATCGTCGCTTTGACCTTGGGCTTGGAAGCGAGCAAGGTATTGAACCGCTTGGCACCTAGCGAGCAGACCTCAGTCTTGAGTGAGGGCATGACGATGAAGAGTTGCAAAGTCGGCGCTATCATTCCAATGACATTTTGGGTGCCATCGATGCGGGTGATGCGCGCGGCTGGGGCTTCCTTGCCCGTGGATTGCTCTTTGCCTAGAAGCGGCGTGGGTGTACCGTGAACAGTGATTTGCATAAGGACTCCTAATGTTTAGCCTCTCGATGCAAGTGGTGTTCTAGTAGAGACTACTCTACCCTATCGTCTGACTCCAGCACGCCCCAAGTTCTTGCAAAAACTGCATCGTGGGTGCATCGCCCTTGAAGTGCGCCATCTCCTCTTTGGTTGTGATGATGGCGTGTTCGCACTCTACGAGGATGGTCTCATACTCTTTGTGTGCGAGTTGGCACGTTTGTTTGGCGAATGTAGCGTAGGTTTTGGCTTTCCACCACACTTTGCCACCGCTCATTTTGAGTGCAGGGATGTCGTTCTTGATGTAGAGCGTTGTCGTGATGACGTCGTAAATGGGCGCTAGAGCGCTATCTTGGAAATCTTTTTTGTACAAAATTCCAAAATTTTTTAAGTGTGCATCGCCGTTTTTGAGTAGATGGTTCATCACAAGTGCTTTGAAAAACAGTTTGAGCGCTTCGCGTCTTTGATTTGGGCTTACGACATCTTTGATGACTCTAGCGCACTCTTCGTAACTCCCCTCGTATTTATCCTGACTCCCTCTGGCGGTCAAAACACACATATCCTCAAACCCCAGATAATTGCCCTCTTCATCGATATCAAAACGCTTCATGATGAACATGCTGTAATCTTCACTCATATAAAACTGAGGCGTAGGGAGATTCGCGTGTTGACATGCACGCATACAAAAATATTCATTGAGTGCCAGATTTGGATAGCTACTCTCCCATGATTTGACGATGAAGTGTTCAAAACGCATCGTGGTTTTGTTGTGCGCACTCAAAAGCAGTTTGGGTTGTACGCCCGAAACGCCTGAACGAATCGCAAAACGCTCCATCAGCTCATCGAAAAGATTTTGTTTGTGTGATTGCAAAATATCTTCTAGTGCCAATGTCTGGCTCTCTTCGACGATTTTTTCAAACTTCACTCGACCAAGCATATAGGGACCTATGAGTTTGAGCATGCCCAACTCATCCATGCGCTCTATCTTTGCGAAATGCTCTTTGATAGCCTCTTTGAGCGCACCTTCTGGCATATTCATCTGAAAGATGGGATGAAGTGCCTTGCTATTCCAACTGGCACTGCGAATAGGCATCGTCACACTCACTACTTCCGTAGCGTCATGCGTGTAGTTAAAGACAAACTGTCCATCTTCAAACTTTAGCGTACCACTTGGAGTTTTGTGGACAAAAACAGAGGTCTCATTTCGCATCGCGTAGCTCCTCTAGGGTTCTAGGTCGCCCTTTAGGTCGAATACTTAGCTCATACCCAAGCAAATCTAAAATCATTGCAACCTTTTTGATGCCTACCTCATCGACAAAACCGTTTTCGATTTTCGATAGGGTGCGCTTGGTGATACCGCTAAAGCGCTCCATCTCAGATTGGGAATATTTTTGCTCTTTGCGTAGTTTTTGTATTTCGTTTCCTAGCTCTTCGAGTTGCATGCGGCTTTCCAAGTATGAAGTTTACTTCTCATTGTATGTATTTTATAATTAAATAGGAATTATACTTCTTTTTTTACGAAAACTTTGCATTCTTAGTTTTAACGGCTGGATATAATGAGACAAAAATTATCTCTTGACAAAGAGGCAAGCAATGAATTTCACACTACGCATACCCGACTATTACCGTCAAGAGATAGAAGCGCTCAAAGGCGACGTCTCTATCAATCAGTTCATCGTTTCGGCATTGAGTGAAAAAATCGCATCACTACGCACCGAAGAGTATTTGCTAGAGCGTGCACGTCGAGGCTCACGCACACATGCACTCGATATGCTCAAAAACGCGCCCGATGTGGAAGCGCGAGAAGATGATAGGGTTTAAAACCCTCCCCTTTGAACACTAGCTTACTAGAGAGTATTTTGTACTCTACCATTCGATGGTTTTACCAAACTCGCGGTCAGGGGCATTCATCGCCTCTCGTATCGAAGATGCCATATTCGGTATGGCGTTGAGGTACAACGTCTCCTCGATAGCTCGCCAATCCTCTTCGCTGAGCATGACGACATTATTTCTCTTAGCCTTAATGAGCACAGGTTCATGGGAGAGTGCTATCTCATCGATAACATTGTAAATATCAGCTCTTACTTGACTCACCAACATATTAAGTGGATTGAAAGAAGATTGTTAAAACAAGTATCGTCACATCTGATAAATTATAACTATCAGCTTCTTACCTACTCAATGCCAGTTCAAAATCTTGTTTGACCAGTCTAGTTCTAAGAATTTTGCGTTTTTACCATTTTGATCTTTTTCTGAATATACCACATTCCCAAAATCCGATAAAACTCGTGGAGATGGAACATCTAAATAGGAATTTGTTCTTCCCATTATAATTGGCAAAGCTCTTCCATCCAAACAATCAGAAACAGAATTTATACTTTTATTCACAACGCAGTAGTTGCGAAGATGTCCATTAATACTACCATGATGCGAAACCGCATAGAAATTGCATTCTCGTAAGTATGGTACACAAGTTCCTATCGTATCCCATGCTGTTGTTTCAATATCCCCAGTGAACAAAAAAGTGTTTTGACTTGACTTTAGATTGAAAACAACTGATGCGTTATTAGGTTTTGGTGCAATTATAGGGTTTAAGTGATTATAGATTGTAGTCTTTGTTTTAACAACCCTGTTTGAAGGATATAATATTTCTAGAGTAGGATTGGAATTGGCTATTAGTGGCTCAACTGTCTTTGACCCAAGTTGAACTATCCTCTTGAGTATTCTATTAAATATTGGGTTTGGCATTGAGTAATATTGATTTAGGTATATGATTGTATTTGAATTGACAGCACCCATGTTTATCAAATTATCTATGCCTGAGTAATGATCAAAGTGAGGGTGAGTAAGTACAAAATAATTTATTCTGAAATCAGATAGACCAAATTTATTTTTTATATGGTCGATACAGAATTGAATATTGGCTTGATATGATGATTTTATTAGGTAATCATAATTTGAACAATCAATGGCCCAAATGACTTGCTTATCCTGATCGACTACAAAACTGCAGTTTCCATGCCCAACATTAACGTGGTAGCTATAAATATTATTCGATAACTTTTCTACATTTACTTCGTTGCTAGAGTTTTTAATTAAAAATCCTCTAAGTCTTGTATTTTGATATCTAAAATGTCGAGCGATACTATTCCCATTCGCGTTTGTAATTACATTATTTTTAAAATAAACAAATCCACTAGAATAGCTTATTAAAATATTGTTATTTTGAATTTCTAATGTTGAAAAATACTGCGATAATTCATGTTTATCTGATTCATAATATAAAGAGGCATCAAATAGCGTAATGTGTGAGTAGTCTTGATTTTCACTGTTTATTTCTATATTTTCAAGAAAATATACTTTATTCAAATCCAACCCCTATTTTGTGCTATGTGTTTTATATCATGTTTATAAAACAATTCAATATTTATCCATCATCACTCAGAAGAAACTCTCAAATTGTTAAATTATCACAAATAGTATTATTATGTTTCTTAATATTTCCATTTTTCAATCATACGCCTCTTGGCGATGACGAAAATCGATAACCGCGACGATACATTTGTCACCCTCGATGAAATAAAAGAGTCTGTAATTTCCGATGCGGTATCGATAAAAGCCTTCGAGATTGTCTCTGAGTTTTTTGATATTGGTACCGAAATAGGGATTTTCGCGTAGTTGCGGATAGACAAATTTTTCTATTTTGGCGTAGATTTTTTTGTCTATCGTTTTTTTGACTTTTTCGAAGGTCTTGGTCTCTGCGATTTGATATTTAGACAAGTGTGTAGTCGCCTTTGTGCAAATCCTCCACACCGCTCATGAGATTTGCCACCAGCGTTTTGTCGGCTACGATTTGCGCCATTTCGTCCTGCTCCACGTATTGCGCGGAGGTGAGGTATTGCAGTGTCGCGAACTCTATGAAATTGGAGAGGTTGCGTTTTTGTCCCTCGGCGGCGAGTTTCATCATCTCGTAGACGCTATCGTCGACTCTCATCGTGACGGTTTTCATCGATGCTCCTTTTTTGAATAACTTTGGGCTTTACTATATTCAAAAATATTCACATTGTCAATCATCACTACTGCCTATTTTTTAGCCTACCAACTGACCAATTAAGCACCTACAAAAGACTACAATTAGAGCCAAAAAAGGGGGACAACGATGCCAAACCTAGACAAAATTCCCAACAAACCTGAATGCCAAGCGTGTCCCCTCACCTTCGCCTATGACGAAGTGACACTGCTCTATGAGATTGCGCAGATGCTTGCCACCTCCGCCGAGGTAGAGACCACCATCGAAAAGGCGATGCGTCTGCTCAAACGTCACTCCTATTTGGAGCGTTGTGCACTTTTTATGCTCAACGACGAGGGCAAAATCCTAGAGCTTTTCGCCTCCATCGATTTGACTCCCCAACAGCGCAAAATGGCGACCTACCGCGTAGGCGAAGGTGCCACAGGACTTGCCGCCCAAAGCGGTGAACCTGTCGTCATCGAGAACATCCACAACAATATCAACTACCTCAACAAACTAGGCACCGTCAATACCAAATCGGTCTCCTACGTAGCCGTACCGCTGATACGTGAAGATGGCGTACTCGGTGTCATCTCTGCCAATATGAACGCCAACGCCATGATAAATTTCGACGACATCGTGCGCATGCTCACCATCGTAGGGTCGCTTTTCGGGGGAATTTTGGCGATGCAACGCCGCTATGAGAGCGAAAAAGAGAGCCTCACGCAGCTCAAAACCTACTACAAAGACCAAGTCCTCGATGAGTACAAATTCGAAAACATCATCGGACGTAGCACCAAAATGCGCCAGATTTTCAGCATGCTAGAGACGGTAGCGCCTAGCACAGCGACGATTCTCGTGCGGGGCGAGACAGGTACAGGTAAAGAGCTTATCGCTACAGCCGTGCACAATCTCAGTCCGCGCAAAAATGGCCCGCTGATTAAGCTCAACTGTGCGGCTATTAGCGAAACGCTTCTTGAATCGGAGCTTTTTGGACACGAAAAAGGCGCCTTCACCGATGCCAAAGAGATGCGCAAAGGGCGCTTCGAACTTGCCGACGGTGGGACGCTCTTCCTCGATGAGATAGGCGATATTAGTATGGGATTGCAGGTGAAATTGCTACGTATTTTGCAAGAGCAGGAGTTCGAGCGCGTGGGCGGTACCAAAACCATCAAGACCGATGTGCGCCTCGTCGCCGCGACCAATCGCAACCTCGAAGAGATGGTCAAAAAGGGAGAGTTTCGAGAGGATTTGTACTATCGACTCAATGTCATTCCTGTCAATTTGCCGCCGCTTCGCGAGCGCTACGAAGATGTGAAGCTCTTGGTCGAGCACTATTTGCACAAATTTTGCAAACTCCACCGCAAAGAGATGCATTTTTCCAAACCTGCTATCGAGCTGTTGCTTGATTATCCATGGCCGGGTAATATTCGCGAGCTACAAAACACCATGGAGCGCATCGTACTTATTTGTCCAGAGGGTGAAATCGCCCCTGCGATGCTAGACCATGTACTGCCCTTCAATTACCAAAAATTGCATGCGCAAACCGCTCCTCAAGCCACTGTAGCGCCTATCGAGAGACCAAGCGCACCGTCAAGTGCCCCTGTGAAAATGACCAAGGGCAAGCTCCAAGATATTGAGCGTGAATCGATACTGCAAGCCCTCATCGACAATCACGGCATCCAGACCAAAGCCGCCACCCAATTGGGTATGACCGCGCGTCAAATAGGCTACAAGATGAAAAAATACGATATTGATATGTAGCGTTTTGTCACACTTTTATCAAAATATGCCGATAATAAAAAATAACTGATGATAAATCGTTATTTTGCTTTATAATAGCCGCTTTAAATTTGATGCATGGGTGCAAAAATAGATGGAAACAATGGGTCTGGGTTTCGTGTCGTATATGGTGTTGGGGATTTTGGTCGCGGTCTTTTTTGTGAAGCTTGCTTCCGTGAGCTACAAAGAGGAGCCAACAAAGGCTCGACGCTAAGCCAAAAGGCTTAGTCATCTCCTCTGCTGACGATTTTCGCGTCGATTTCGTTGGGGAGTTTTTTGGGTGCGGGTGCGATGAACCATACGTCACCGTTGGTGAGGTTGACATTGCCACCCCATTTTTCTTCGGTATCAAACTCCAAACTTTCGATAATCTCCTCCATATCTTTTTTCGCTACATAAAAGAGTACTTTTCCTGCGTCGTTCTCGCGTAACATTACTTTTGCCATTTTATTCTCCTTGTTTTAGTGGTGTGAAAACCATTTTTTAAATTTATAGCGCCATGAACCAAACCGCGCCGCATCAAAAGTGACTTTATAGAAATCCTCCTTGAGTGCTATGAGATACGATGTTTTGGCGAAGCGTTTGTCATCGCGCAATTGATAATCCTCTCGATAGTGCACACCACGACTCTCTTGGCGTGCCAACGCACTCATCACCATCGCTTGGGCGACTTCCAGAGCATTGAAAAACTCCAAAATCGCCGCCAGCTCGACATTGTTGTGAATATCCTTGTCGACGCATCGCAAACCGTATTTGCGACGTACGAGGTAGTGAATATACTCCGACGCACTCGATAGATGGTAGGCATCACGAAAAACCCCTGCATGACGGAAAAGCGTCTCTCCGAGGTTTTTGCGCATGGCATTGATATTGAATCTACTCTCTTCCTTGAGAATAAGTCCCACACGACGTGTTTGGCGCTCCACGGTCGCATAATCGATAGGGGCAAAATCGCGTTTGGTAGCCGCCTTTGCCGCTTCTAGTCCTGCGATACGACCGAAGTATGCCGCCTCCAAAAGCGAATTGCCCCCTAGACGATTAGCCCCATGCACACCTGTCGCCGCACACTCTCCAGCGGCAAAGACATACTCCATATCGGTCGAGGTATCTAGTCGCGTGGCGATGCCTCCGATGGTGTAGTGCGCCGCTGGTGCGATAGGCAAAAGCTCTTTGGATATATCGATACCTGCACTGTTGAGAGCGAGACTGCGCGTATGTGGGAGCTTGGTCTCGAGCACCTTCTCATCGATATGACGCATATCAAGATAGACCTGATGCCCTGCCTCGATGTGACGCACGATGGCACGGCTGAGTTTGTCACGCGTGGCAAGCTCTTGGGTGAAGCGCATCCCCTTCTCATCGACGAGGTAGCCCCCCTCACCGCGTGCCGCTTCGCTAATAAGTGCGCCTGATTTGGCAAGTGTCGTGGGGTGAAACTGCACGAACTCCATATTGGACAATCGCATCCCTGCGCGTAGCGCCATCGCGATAGTGTCGCCGCTGGACTCTTGGGGATTGGTCGTGTGTCCTCGATAGATGCCTGCGAAGCCTCCGCCTGCTAGCACCAAAGATTTGCATGCTAGTGCCAAGACATGCGAATCGCTACGTCGCAACACCGTCACACCGCTCAAACGCCCATCGAACGAGGTAATATCGAGCGCCATGTGGTTGGAGAGTATCTCTACGCCCTCCTCTCGACACTGCATGAAGAGCTTTTGGACTATTGCCGCGCCTGTTTTGTCCGCGATGTAGCAGGTACGCTTTGCCAATGTCCCACCGAAGGGGCGTTGGGCGATGGTGCCATCTTCGCGCTTGTCGAAATTGACCCCAAAAGTCTCTAGCTCTTGGACGATGTTAGGGGCATCTTGGCACATCTTGGAGATGGCGGCAATGGCGGCTAGACCGTCACTGCCTTCGACGGTGTCGCGTACATGTTGCGCGATGGTGTCGCTGTCGTAGGCGTACAAGACGGCATTGATACCGCCTGATGCCACGGCAGAGTTGGAGCGAAACGGCGTGCTCTTGGTCAAAAGCGCAACACTCGCACCCGTGCGACGTGCATAGAGTGCAGCATAGAGTCCTGCGATACCGCCACCTACGACCACTACATCATAGAGCATTGTCGCCTCCAAAGAGGCTTTGATACGCCTCGCGTGTGGGATTGGGCAGATAGGCTACGAGGAGATTGTCCTCGACGTGTTGCGTATCGACCGCCCCAAAGAGCGCCGATACTACATTGCCACTGCGCGCAAATTGCAGTGCACTTGCCACGTCGCTCAGCGTCGCAGTACCTAGCGCCTCACCGATATTAGGGGCGAAGATGCCCTTGAAAAGGTTCATTTGCAACAGCGATGAGGAGGCCACCAGACTCAATCCATAGCCTTGTACTGCTTGCATGAGCGTGTAGTAGCGACCATCGGGACCCTTTTGGTTGGGGTAGGTATAGGCTTCGGTCTTGACCATGTTGTAGGGTGACTGGATATAGGCGAAGTGGTGATGCTCTCCCCCTACTTCACGCGCGATTGCCACAATATCGCCTAGGCTGACATACTCGGTATGTCCCTCTTCGTAGAGGAACGCATTCCACGATGCGATGCCATAATAGGCGATTTTGCCCTCTTCTACGAGCGCTTCAAACACCTCAAACGCCGCACGCACACGCCCCAAAAGTGTCGCATAATCGACATACCCCAACTGCGTCTCGACATTATGCAAATAGCAAATATCAAGCTTATCGATACCCAAATTGCGTAGCGATTGCTCTACACTCCAGCGCAAAAATTGGGGCGCGATACAGTGCTGATCGATGACCACCTCTTCGCGTGTGGCACGCCCTGCATCGAGGATATGTTGCTCTATCCATGCATAGGGATTGGGTGGAAAGGGAAAATCGAGCGGTACAAATCCCGCCTTGGAAGCGATAATGATATTCTCACGCTTGATTTTACCCTCTGCTATTAGCTCTTGGAGTGCTTCGCCAATTTCGCGTTCACTGATTTGGTAGCGGTAGTTGATGGCGGTATCGATGTGATTTATGCCATTTAAGAGCGCCATTTTGACCGCGTTTTTGTAGTTGACGATGTAGTTCTCTTCGCGGTATGGCTCTTTGCGATAGGTGCCAAGTCCTAACCCTGAAAAGAAAAAACGCCCATCGAATCGATAGAAATCTTTGCTGTAGGTGCCAAACTGTTTGAGGTACGCAAATGTCCCCTCTTTGGTTGCACCACGCATTAGGTTACGATGACCTTGATAGGGGCTTTGAGTTTGAATTTGAGCATATCTTCGATACCTGCTAGCGTCGTGGTGGTGTTCATCGAGCAGCTGATACATTCGCCTTTGTATTTGACCAATACATTGAAAACTTCACCCTCTTCGACGATATCCATCAGCTCCACGTCACCGTTGTCCGCTTTGAGTGTAGGACGGATATACTCTTCCAAAATCGACTCGACCGATTTGATTTTTTGTACCAAGCCCATGCTTTTGAAATCACCGTTGCCGCGTGCCTCGATGATTTTTTTGCTCGCTTTTTCCGCTTCGACTTCGCGCATTACATCTGCCAAAATATCGACGATAAAGACATCGCGTACTTCATGTCCACCTGGTTTGATACACGATTTACAAAAGCCACCCGCTTTGGTGTAGTCGGTCACTTCTTCTACGGTGGTCAAGCCATTGAGCTTGATGACCTCACGTAGGGTATCTTGGCTGACGCGCGCGCACTCACAGATGATGAATTCGGTCTCGAATTCGCTCATATCGACGCCTTTGTACATCGATGCCGCTTTTTTGATGACATCGTACGCCATGACCGAACAGTGCATTTTTTGCCCTGGGACGGCGGGGACATCGGGGGTGTCGCGTAGCGCTTTTTCGACATCGATGTTGGTGATTTTCAATGCCTCATCGACGCTCTTGCCCATGCACAGTTCCGCCATCATGTCAGAACTTGCGATAGCCGTACCACAGCCGAAGCTTTTGAATTTGGACTTTTGAATCGTGTCGTTTTTGGGGTCGATAAGCCAATAGAGACGCACCGCATCGCCACAACTCTCTGCGCCAAAGTCCGCGATGATGAGCTTGTCACCTGTCGCATCCGCCTCCTCTTGCGTAATCTCACCCATGTGTACGGGTGTATTCATACGTCGTTGTACCTCTGTCGAGTACTCTTCCCACAGTGCGCCACCTATCAAGCTATCTCGTGCCATTCTCATCACCTTCTCAATTGAAATCGTTCTTTGCCCAAGCTTTGCAATTGCTATTCTCAAAGCACGATGACAATTTTGTCGTACACCTTTGTCACAGCCTAAGAGGTGGAACGCCTTATGCATGTGCCAGCAAAATGACCCAAGGAGTCTATGATGGTCTTACTAACTGCGATATTCAACAAAACTTGTCTTACGGATGTGCTTCATGAGCTGTATGAGCGCAAAATCGAAGGCGTTACGGTGAGTGAAGTGATAGGCAAAGGTGGCCTAGGATTTGTCGAGGAGAATGGTGATATCGATTTGGATCCCAAAATCCGCTTGGATATTGTGCTCTCTAACGATGAATACCTCGATAAAGCCAAAGAGGCTATCCGCTCCAACACCCAAGATATTGGCAACGGTGCAGGCAAAATGTGGGTCATTCCCGTGCTTGAAGTAGAACGCATCCGCACAGGTGAGCGCAACGAAGCGGCACTGACACAATCACGCGTAGGTCAAAAAGCACCCCGCGAAAACTTCTACAATACTGTCGATACACCCTCTAGTTAATCCCCTCCCATTTTTAGTTACAATCCTTAGGAATCTACATTCCCAAGGAGCAAAAATGCGACCCTACGAAACCTACACCTGCAATGTCTGTGGCAATGAAGTCGAAGTCCAAAATGTTGGCGGCGGTACGCTGACGTGTTGTGGCGAAGCGATGCAACTCTCCACTACCAATCTCACAGCGGTCAATCTCATGAAAGCCTTCGGCGGTGAGAGTATGGCGCGCAACAAATATGACCTTTTTGCGGATATCGCGCGTGAAGAGGGGTGGCATGCCGTAGAGCGCCATTTCAGAGAGGCGGCGATGAACGAGATGTATCACGCCAGAGCCGAATATAAGGCGTATCACAAACTCATCCATGGCGAAGAGATTGACGCGACACTCGCCAACCTCGATAGCGCCATGGCAGGTGAGCACTATGAGCACACCGTGATGTATCCCAATTTTTCTGAAATTGCTACAGCGGAAGGGCACAAGGAGTTGGCGCGACTCTTCACCGCTATCGGCAAGATCGAGGTCGAGCATGAGCGCGAATATGCCGCACTCAAAGCCGCCCTCATCGAAGATGGCTTTTTTGCCTCAAGCGAGGATGAGATTTGGGTATGTGAAGTGTGTGGGCATGTCCACCATGGCAAAAAGCCCCCAGTTGCCTGCCCACTATGCAAAGTGGGACGTGAATATTTCAAACGCGAACATCTGCACTAAAACCTTCATGAGTCTCTTTTGGAGGCTCATACTGCATTTAAAATGAGTCAATGAATTGCTCACGATTTTTTGATTGGTTCCACTGGTTTGTTATAAGTTATTTTTAGTCTCTTTAATTACCAATCCAATTTTACTGTTTGGAGTAACTTCGATTTTTGGCAAAACATCATCAGCAGTAAATGGCTGTTCATCTGCGCCAATTCCAAGTAGATAGTAGTGCTCATTGTCGATGAGTTTATAATAGAAATATCTTTGTTGTCCTCCCATTTTCACATCGCTTGGATCGAATACGAAAACCATAGAATCTTCAGCTAAAGACTCTTGAAGGGTTTTGAGTGAATCTGGATATGCTCCATTTTGTGTCTTGTAAAATTCAATAGCTTGAACTAATGTGGTAATCGCATTTTCTGAGAGTTCTGTCCTTAAATCATCATAAACTCCTCCACGTTGCATGAATCCAACATAAAAGAGGGCTGAATAAAGCACTACTGTAAAGACAATTCCGCCCGTCCCAATTAACGCTAACTTCTTTCCTCCAGATTTTTTGGTAGTGAGTCCCCATATGATTGCGACAAAGCCGAATAAAATACCTATCGCTGGTATAAAAGACATACCACCTATAACAAATGGGAATCTACTTAATTTTTCTTGCTGTTCGTTCATGATGTTGAAACTCCTTTTGATTTGTAATGTTTAAAATGAGGCAATAAACTGTTCTCAGGGTAATTTATTGGCTCCACTGATTTGACATATTTATATCTATCAAAAATCTTCACGAGCAGCAATTTTATAGAGTGGATTGAATGTTTTGAGGGTGGTAGTGTGCACCTTGAAAAGCAAAGCTGCATCGACCGCCCCAATGCGCCGTTCAAACCGTTCGATAGAGATGTTTTTCACTTGAAAACAATCGATTACCGAAACCTTGGAGAGTCCATTATCACTGTGTGGTGCTATTTGAATCATCCAAGGATAATGAGCATAAGCATCTTTCCAATCGGTAATGGGCACAACCGTTCGCAATTTCAATTTACCTACTCTGTCATCGTTGATAACAAGGGCTGGTCGTGTTTTGCCAATCTCCTGACCCACTGTAGGATAGAACGTCACGAGCCACACCTCGGCTTGTTCAATACTCATACAACCCTCCGTCGTCACCACCCAACGAATCGCACAGTTTTGTATACTCCTCATCTTCACTAGCCATCTTGAAGCCTTGCTCCCATTTTTGTAGCTCAATCTTCTCTAGGTAGGCTTCTAACGCCTCTTTGTAAATGGCAGACATCGATGAATGTAGCTCATTTTTGACATCCATCAATCGTACTTTGAGCTCATGGGGAATAGTAACGGTAATTTTTTCTGCAACCATATTCATTTCCTTATTGTTTTACTTATTATAGGTACTTCTTTGTAGTAAGTCAATGAAGACGTAATCGACGAGGTGTGAGGTGAAAATCTTTTAAATCTTCTCTAATTTGTACAAAAACTCTCGCTCTTTGAACGAGGGGATGTTGAGCTCTTGGCGGTATTTGGCGATGGAGCGGCGTACCATTTGGATGCCAAAACGCTCCTCTATCATCTCGTGGAGGTATTTGTCGCTGTAGGGTGTCTCTTTGGGTTCGTTGTCGACCATGCGTTGCAAAAAGCGTTTGATTTGTGCGGTCGAGGTCTCGCCAATAGCATTGGAAAAGAAATCCTTGAACGAAAAGACTCCACGGTCACACGCCAAATATTTCTCGCTAATGGCGCGTGAGATAGTCGACTCGTTAAAGCCCAAAATCTCTGCCACATCTTGGAGGCGTAGGGGTTTGATTTCGCCCCCCATAAAAAAGTCATACTGCTTCTCGATAAGCACAAGTGCGACATTGTAGAGCGTCGCTTTGCGCAAATCCAGAAGTTTGACCAGTTCTCGCGCCTCTTTGAATTTTTGGCGGGCGAAGTTGTCATATTTGTCGATAGCCTCGACGCGCAAATCGGGATAAAAAGCGTGATTGATGCGTATCACCAAGGCATCCTTGACGAACTCCACGAAGACATCAGGCAACACCTGCTCGTCGTTGCGCATATATTCGAGTGCAGGCGGGTTTTTCAAATGCGAAAGAATCTGTTTAGCATCGTGCATACGCGGATGATTCATAAATTTTTCGATTTTTTCGAACTGAAAAATAAGCGCCGAAAGCAACACGCTCAGCTCATCATCGAGATCATGTTCATTAAGCTGAAACAAAAAGGACTCTTTGTAATCGACCGCTCCCACACCTGCAGGCTCTAGGTAGGCGAAGCGTTGGCGCACCTGCTCCACCTTGTAGCGGTCGACTTCGAGTTGTGTGGCTATCTCATCGATACTGCCCTCGAAATACCCCTCGTCATTGATATAAAAGATAATTTGTTTGGCGATTTTTTGGGAGATGGGCGTGGGGAAAAGAGGTGCGCTGATTTGCCCATCGAGCTTTTCATAGAGTGATTGTTGGGAGACGCTCATCCACTCGATATTGTCGGTACTGGTGTTGGAGACGTGGGTTTGGTACTCCATGTAGGCGCGGTGTGAGCGCTCGGTACTGCTCTCACTCACCTCAAAAGCACTACGCACTTCGATACAGGGATTTTCATTGGTGATGACACTGAGATGTTTGTCCAAATCACTCAACGAACACTGCAACAAGGGCAACCATGTCTGCATCGAGAGTCGGGGAAGTTGTTTTTGTTTGAGTGAAAATTCTTGTTTCATCGTGACCCTCTTACGTGGCAATATGCATAAAATATTCTAGCAATTTTGATGCTTTTTCGGCTTATATTTTGTCTATTATTTAATCAATCAAGAATATGCGAGGGAGTAAAAGAGAGCTGGGGCAAAAGCCCCAAGAGCATTAATATTTAATGCGGATAAGTCCGTTTGGCTCGATGATTTTCATTTGGCATGAAAGACGTGCTTTGGGGTTTTGCTCGTTCAATGTTTTCATAACAGCTTTCTCTTTGGTAGTCATTTCGCTCAAAAATTCCATACCAGACTCGATAGTGACGATACAAGTACCGCACTCACCATCACGACAGCCAAAAGGAAGTGCACTTCCAGATGCCTCTACGATGTCTTGGATAGTTTTACCAGGGCGAACATTGATCGCCAAGAAGTCATTCATAATCTCTACACGTGTTGTCATAATTAATCCTTTTTCTACTCGAATGGTTTGACCAAAATGTCATTTTTGATGACACATTGGCACGCAAGGCGTACAGCGGTTTGGCGATTGAATTGTTGTGCTACTTCAGCCTCTTTTTTGGTGATAGCCGCCATTCCCACGAGGGTATCTAGCTCTTTATCCTCCATATAGACCGATTGACCATGCACATCGTACTCTTCAGCCGTGCCGTCCATTTGCTTGGTCACACTCAAATCTTCCAAGCGCACAGCACAGCTTCCACACATGCCGTCTTTGCATTCGGTAGGGATTTTGACCCCGTTGCTCTCTGCTACACGCAACAATATGTCGCCATTACGTGCGATAACACGTTTGTCCATACCGTCGCCAAAGCCACAAAATATTACATTTACCATTGTTCCTCCCATAAAGAGTACTCATCCGTACTCCCATAAATGTCAATGCTCAAAAATCGAGTGCCCCTTCTTTTTGAGATTGCGCCGCTTTTTCGGCTGCTTTTTTGGCGCGGTGTTCACGTATCCATGCCAGCTCTTGGGCTACTTCGTCATAGCCATCGATATCATCGACAGCCTCTAGCTCCGCTTCTCGACACCCAAAAGTGTGTCCCTCTTCGATGAAGTGCACTTCGTAGATACGAATCACTTGCAAAAAGTCGCCAATATGTTTGACATAGCCGTGTGCGCCTACAGGCACCAAAATCGCATCGGGCGCTTCGAAAGGATTGGAGCCGTCATTGCGAATGGGCTTGATGACGCGCACGCGCTGACCACGGCGAAAGCGAGGAAGAATTTCGTCTTTAGTTGAAGCTGATATTTGATTGACTTGAGCAAGCGTAAGCTCCATTGGTCACCTCCTCGATACTGCTACAACTCGTCGATGTACTACAGGTACTACATGCGCTAGGTTTACCGAAGGTGTCCCACACCTCTGCCGCTGAAGGGTTGTAGCCATTTTCGAAATTTTTGTAGACGCTAAGAAGCGCAAATTTGTAGTACTCCATGAGCTTCTCATCGCCGCCCATGTCGTGACCCTTGGCTTTGTCTACCAACTCTCCAAATTTTTTCATAATATGAAAGCGTTTGACATAGACCAATCGCTCATCGTACTCGATGTCAAAAAAATCCAAATACTCTTCGGTATCGGTCAAGGTCGAAAACTCTGCCAATCTACTCATGCACTACTCCTTACAACTCTACGTATCTTTGGCTACTTATGCAATTATGTTTCCAGTAGACTCTTACAAAAATGTCGCGATTTTAGAGCTTCATCTCATTTTTGAGTTGCTCGGCCCACGCTTGTACACGCGATGCGGTAAGCTGTGCTTGGTTGATATCATCGATAGCCAATCCGCAAAAATTCTCTCCCTCTAGTGCCAAGGACTCTTTGAACTCATAGCCATCGACAGGCCATTTGCCGTACTGTACATCTGCACCCAGTGCGCCAAAAATGTCGCGCATCTTGCCCAATGCACTGACAAAATGTTCGCCGTGTGTTTTTTGGTCGCCTGCGCCAAAAAAGGCGACTTTTTTGCCTGACAAATCTGGCTCATCATTTTTGAGGTCATAGAGGGGGTCTACCCAGTCGCGTTGTGGGTCGCCTTGACCCCATGTCGATGAGCCAATAAGCAATACATCGTACTCCTCGAACTGCTCGATAGAGTCAAAATCATCCTCCATGCTCACCAGCTCCCCGCCAAGCTCCTCTTGGAGAAGTTGTCCTGCGCCCATGGTCACGCCGCCGCTACTGCCTACAAAAATTCCGATTTTTTTTGCCATATTTTTTTCCTCTCTTTTTGTTTTTATTGTTTTACTTTTTTTGTTCTAGCCCTTTTTACTCGTGCGAAACGGTTGCCCACGATGGGAAGCCCCGAAGCTATCGCCTTTCGTCCCATCGGGTCAAAGTCTCTTACTCTGTAAAAATGGCTACAACTTGTTTTGTATTACCTAGACCAATTTGTCTTTGCACGGTTTGAATTGCTCATAAATCTCATACGCTTTGGTGAGATATTTATCCCCTTCAGCGTAGAGGTCTTCGAGCGTGCGGAAGCTGAATCGATGCGCATCTTTGAAATATTTGTCCACCAAGACAATACGATCCGCGATGACGATACAGCGACCAAAACCCTCGTGACTCATCTCCATGACGACGTTACACATGACACCTGTTTTGCGCTCGAATTGAAGTGCGACTGCTTTGAAAATCATCTTGATTTCACCGATAAGCATCTCATCGATGTCAGCAATAATGGGGATTTTTTTCAAATCCTCTTTGGTTTTTACAAATTTCTTTGCCAAAATTTCCTCGTCGCTCATTTTGGCCCAGTTGCCAAATTGGTCGGTAGCGCGCAGTTGTCGAATGAGTTCTTGTGTGAATAGATTGTGTTCCATAAAATAGGGTTCCTTATTTTTATTCCGCCCAGCGCTCTAGTCGCGGGTCGTTGTCGTTTTTGAGTTTCATGAGGCGTTTTATCCACGGGGGTGGATTGCCATTGATCATCGCCAAAAGCTCTTCAAGCACCTCTTTGATAGGGCGTGGTTCTGCTACTTTCATGGGGTTCATCCCTGCACGAATCACCTTTGCCGCTGCCGTACCACCGATGCTTTCGCAATACATGATATTGACCCCTTTAAGCGCCTCTATTTTGTACTCCGTCTTTTCATCGCTCTCGATGTCACTGGTGTCGGTTTTGACGATACTGCTTAGCTCGAAGCCTTCAGGTCCGATGCAGTAGACCACGAACTCCTTGGCACCGCCGAAGTGTGCATTGATGGTTTGCATATCTTTGGTCGCAAAGGCGACTTTGATAGTGCCACTCATGGGTTGGGCGCTTTCGACACTGATTTTGGATGTTTGCATTTTCTCCTCCTCATGCATGATGTTTTATCTCCCGTAATTTGTTGGCAATCTCGAAAAGAAAATAGAGACTACCTTCATAGAGCACGTCGTTCTTGAGCTGATTGCCTAGCTCTTCGTAGTTGGGAAAGCCGCGAAGCACCAAAGCCACCTCGTGGTGATGGTGCAACTTCTGTTCGATGAGCATACGTTCTGCGTGAAAATTGCTAATCACCAAATGGGCTTTTGCAAAAAAGGGCTTCGCATCCTCCAAATCTCCCACTATTACCTGCTCTGCCTCGATACGCGCTAAGATGGGCGATGGTGTGGTCGCAATGACCGCATCGATGGTGCCGCCCACACTGCGCAACAATGCCGCCATGCCTGCACACATATCAGGCTCTCCTGTGATGACAAAGTGTGACGACCCTATGAGGAAATGCGTATCGAGCATCCCATCTTGGAGACGTCCGCGCCAACGCACCACATTGGGCAGAGGTTTGACCCCCTCCTGCATGAGGATTTCCACGAGATGGTCGGTCGTCTCTAGCCCCATGATATGGTCAAAGGCGTGGTGCGTAATGGCGCTGTTTTTGTTCACAAGCGCTTGTGCAGAAGCTCGCATCGATTCGCCTATCGAGATGACCTTCTCTACTCGTCCCAAAGCACGAATCTCCTCGATACCGATGGCTCCTGTGCCAAGCTTACCCTGCCCCGTCGAGAGGTAGCCATCCATCGACGTAGACAAATCAGGCAACGCCCAGACGGTGTAACCAAACCCTTCGCAAAAGGTTTTGAGCTTTTCAACCTCGATAGGTTGCATCGAGACATTTGGCAAGAGCAACAATGTGCGTGCATCGATGGTGGTCGAGGGTAGCGTGTGCTGGTCGATGAGGGCTTTTGCGGTCAATGCCCAACCGCTTTGCATACCGCCTTCAAAGTCGGGCGTATTGACATAGCAGTAGGGAATCTCGATATGCGTCCCCACACCACGAATATCATCGCCTTTGGTCTCGGTGAGTCCCGTCGTGTGCAGTCCGATAATCTCTACGGGCAAGCTTTTGTCCTTGCTCGTGATGTTTTCGATAGCCAAGAGTATCGAGTAGTCGCCCCCATCGAGCACCGCGGTGATGTCACTCACGCTGGTGTTGTAGAGGGGAATCGGCTCATTGAAATGGCGCGTATAAAAGACCTTGGTGTAGGAGGCGCACCCTTGGGCGGCGTGCATGAGAGGCAGACAGTTGCGTATACCCATAAATGCCAATGCCGCACCCATAGGTTGGGAGTGTTTGATAGGATTGACTTGCAGGGGTTTGTGAGGTTGGGTATCGATAGGCTTCATGTGCGACTCCTTGGATAGAGACGCTATTGCAAGAAGTGTGCGAGAGGAGCTATATACGCTTTAAAAGCACCAACACCTCATAGTGGTACGTGTGAGGGAACATATCAAAAAGTTGCGCTTGGTCGATGCGGTAGTGTGAGAGTCGCGCCAAATCCTGCGCTAGAGTCGTAGCATTGCAACTGCTATAGAGTATGTGAAGCGGTGCCAAAGACTCTAGCGTACTGCAAAGCGCCTCGCCAATGCCACGGCGTGGTGGATTGACGATGACCACATCGGGAGCGATATTTTGCGCGACCAATGAAGCATCCAACGCCTCGAAACGCACCTGCGTGATGCCCAATGCCCGTGCACTCTCTTGGGCGTGGGCGATGGCGTGCGGGGCGATTTCGATACCCCACAGTTGCGTCTCTGGCGTCGATACCGAAAGACCAAAGCCCCCCACTCCGCAAAAAAGATCCCATATCGACTTCGCATCCAGTGGCTCCACCCACGCTCTAGCCGTGGCATAAAGGGCGCGTGTGACCTGCGTATTGGTCTGGAAAAAGCTTTGGGGCGCCATGTAGAGTGGCACCTCGTTCATCACCTCGATGAGCGCTTGGGTGTCGCTCAAAAAATGCTCCTCTTCCCCCTCCAACACTGCCATGTGCACAGGCTGAATATTGACACTAAGCACCTCGATGGGGTAGCCCTCGATGAGTGCTTTTTGAAATGATTGGATACGCTCGATAGCGTCCCTAGAGGCTACAACCAAACGCACCATAAAGGAGTCTTCGCTGTTTTGGGTGACGATGACATATTTGAGTGCACCTTGACGCTTCTCTATGCGATAGGGACGAATTCCTGAGACCTTGACCCAGCGCTCGATATGCGCCAAAAGCGCACGCATCGAGGGTGTGTAGAGCGGACAATTTACCAACGATACCTCGATACCTGCATGATTGACGATGCCAAGTATCGGCGCATGAGCGTAGCCCAAGACTGCCATTTTTGCTTTGTTGCGAAAGGCTTCGATGGGGCTAGGCGTACTCTCGTGCCATTGCGCGTGGGGCAAAAGTGCCTTGACCTGCTCCTCTTTGGCCTTTAACTGCTCCTCGTAGGGCATATCGATGGTGGGACAGGAGTGACAAAGCCCTTGGGCGTGGTAGCTACACTCCATAACGTTCGCGCCACCACGCATAGAGCATCAAGCCCACCGACGCGCTCCCCATAATCATCGCCATGACGACAATCTGATAGCGCACCGCAATGAGAGGGTCAACCCCTGCGACAATTTGTCCCGTCATCATCCCTGGCAGTGAGACCAATCCCACCGCCATAAAAGCATTCACTTGTGGAATCATCGCCGCTTTAAGGGCTTGGGCACGACGCACCTGCCATGCTATATCAGCGCTCATCGACTCGATACGGTCGATAAAGAGCGACAAAACCGTCATCGTATTGGCGAAAATCATCCCCGCTATGGGTATGGCAACTTGCGCCCATGCGCTCGAGGGCACCGCTAGCACCCCAAAAATGACCCATCCCAAATGCAGTAATCCAGAAAAGCCAATGACGCCTATCAAAACCCCGTAGTGTCGAAGCGTCTTGTGCGTCACCCTCTGCCACACGATATGAGCCGCCGCGACTATCATGACACCCAACACACCCAAAATAAAAAAGCCGCTTTGCGCTTGGGCGAAAATATAGTTGAGCACATACCCAATCGCTACCAGCTGTACCACCATACGCAACGTCGCCCACGCAATCGTACGACTATCGCGCGTCCATCGATAATAGAGCACGCCCGCAATAGAGAGCGGCAAAAGCATCAACGCCAAATGTGACCACTCAATGATGGGCATGCGATGCCTCCTCTAAAAATCGGTGCAACACCTCGATATAGAGCGGCGCTTCGATAGCTTGGACGCGCGTGCGTAGAGTCTCGATGGTGTCGTTTTTTTCTACGGCAATCGAACGTTGACCTAGAATAGGTCCTGCGTCGTAGTGCGCTGTGACGATTTGCACCGTGGCACCTGTGAGCACATCGCCACTCTCTAGTACCGCCGCATGTACTCTATCGCCGTACATTCCCTCGCCCCCATGACGCGGTAGAAGCGAAGGGTGAATATTGAGAATTTTGCCCTCGTAGGCACCTAGTGTCTGCTCCCCAATATGCTTCATATAGCCAGAGCAGACCACGATATCGGTGCCGTAGCTTTGGAGTATCTCGACCATCGCGCTATCGACATCAGTGTGCGTGGAGGCATTGAGGAGTGCGTGGGGGATGTTGTGCACTTTTGCCCATGCTAGGATAGCGGCGTCGCGGTTGTTGCAGAGGATGCACCCTATGGATGCATCGAGTTGTTGGGTATGAATAGCCTCGATGATAGCACGCGCGGCACTGCCTGCATGTGAAGCCAAAAAACTAATCACCATACCCAACTCCTTGAAGGCGCCATTGTAATGTAGCTGCCATTAGGAGCGACTAAAGCCCTAGTAGAGGACTCTAATGCTCGCTTGGAGATTGAGTCCCATACCTGACATGATGCCATCAGGGGCACGTGAAGCGATATATTTTTCGTTGGTCAAATTTTTGGCAGCTAGATGAATTTTGGTATTTTTGTTGAACTGTATCCATCCGCTGGCATCCCACACTCCATACGCGCTCAAAAGACCTGTTTTACCATTAGCTGAGCCATCGACACTGTTGGCTAAATCTGAAAATTGTTCACTCACATAGGAGTAGCCTAGTTGCGTACCCCATGATGCGGCATGTTGATACCCGACAAAGAGGTTTGCCAAATGCTCTGGTGCATAGGTGAGACGATTACCGTTTCTATCGATACCACCAATGATGCGGGTGCTAGTGAGTTTGGCTACGGGCAAATAGGTGTAATTTGCCCCTACGCTTATATCCATAGGTAAATTGGACGCAAATGCCAACTCAATTCCTTGGTTGAGTGTTTTGCCTGCGTTGGTGCCTATCGTACCTGAACCTCCTGACTCTGTAGCTTGTACGATTTGGTTTTCAAAATCCAAGCTAAAGGCTGTCACTTCAAAAGAGCTATCTTGCATAGTCGCACGTAAACCCAACTCATAGTTGATACTGCGTTCCGCCTCTAGCGCTACGGCTGTTCCATCGTTGGTCACCGCATCTTGCACCCGTGGAGGGGCAAATCCACGATGCGCACCTGCAAAAATCGTTATCTCTTTGGTAGGCATAAATGTAGCACCAACACCAGGGATAATCTCTGTATTGACCACCGAGGTAGTAGTACCTACATCGACATTGTTGTAGCGTCGAATCTCACGTGTTTGGTAGTATCGCTCTACACGTAGACCCGCAGTGAGTGAAAAAAGCTCGGCTATGACCATGCGATTTTCACCGAAAAGCGTATACGCCTCAGCTTTGCGCACATCATCCTCTCGCAACGCTGACGTAATGCTATAAGAGCCTGCAATAGCACTGTTAGTGCGTCGATTGTGCATCACTTCGTTGTGATATTTAGCACCTATCTCTGTACTGTTTTCAAGTGCACCCCATGCAATATCGAGCGTCGCTCTAGAGTCAATACCCTTGATATCAAAAGTACGCAATCGCCCCTGCTCTGCATCGCCCTTCATCGTATTGAGACCCGTTGTAGCATTGAAATCGACACCGTCTCGCCACCAGTCGCGACGTGCTTGATTGTAATAGGCCAATGTTTTGAGCGTCACACCGCCCAAGCCAAAAAATTCATGCGTCACATCCAAACTGCTTCGCTCTAAAAACATTTTGTCCGTGGTTGCTTTGTTTTGCGTGTGATCACTGCTGTACTCATTTTGGGTCAATCCTAAATAAGTATGCATCGACTCTTGCGCGTATTGGGTATATTTAACCCCCAAACTGTTGTGCTCATCGAGGGGAGTTGCCGCTTTGACCACCAAATCTGTCACATCGAAGGGCATGTTGCGCCAGCCATCGCCCTCTTTTTTGAGCAGGCTTATACCCAATGTCGTATCGCCTACTTTTGTACCATACTCTGCCCCCACAACTCTGTATCCCAAGTTTCCTAGACCCACTAAACCTGAAAAGCCCTCTCTGGGCTGTTTGGTAATGTAATTGATAGCACCTCCGATAGTAGAGGGTCCATGCGCCAATGTACCACTCCCTTTGAGTATCTCGACACGCTCCATGCGCTCCACAGGAGGATGGTAATATGCCGCTGGGTCAGTATAGGGTCCAAGGGCAATAGGCGCTCCATCCTCTAACAAAAGCACTTTTTTACTCATATCCGAACCAATACCACGCACCGTAATACGAGGATAAAACCCATATCCGTCTGTCTCGATGGCGTGTATACCTGCTGTTTTTCGAAGTGCATCTTGGAGTGAGAGCGGCACACTCTTTTCCAACACCTCTTGCGTAATAAGCGTAGTAGAACCTGCTACATAATGCATGGCACTCTCTTGACTCCCAAAAAGCTCTATCGTAGGAAGTTTGACTTCCTCTGAGGCGAACAATGGTGCACTTACAAGTGCTGCGGCAACAATAGAAATATGAGTTGAGCGCATACTAAAATCCTTTGTATTTTGATTTTCATTTCGATAGTTACTATCAAAAAGCAAAGGAAGTGTATAAAAACTTTTCGTCATTGTCAATAGTGATAATGAATTTCAATAACCAACTAGAGGGGAAAAAAGAAGTCTATTTTGTCACCACATAGTGCGCGATAGCTTTGCTCACACACGACTCTATCGAGGTGGTGTCTGCTACAGTGGGATGAATGTGAGGCGGGAAATGTCCTGCGGTGGTGCGCCCAATCGCAATAGCGTGATAGCTCTCATCCCAAGGGACATTTTGCAAAAAGCAGTGAATCGTCGAGGGAGAGGAGAAGATAATCGTCGCACCTTTGGGCAGTACGATAGGTTTGGAGGGTGTTTGACACACGGTCTCATAGACTATCGCCTCATCACACGCGATGCCGTGCGTACGCAAAATCGTATGCAGTGACGAGACCACATGCTTACCCCGCACATACAAGACACGCTTGCCCGCCAAGAGTGGCACCAACTCATGCGCGAAACTATCTCCATGTTTGGTTTTGCCCACGTAGCGTAGATTGCCCGCACGATTTTTGATCGCTTTGGCGGTTTGGGGTGCGATGGCATACGCGGGGATTTTTTTCCACGGCAATCGCATCGCATCCAATACCGCCACACCATTTTTGGAGGTGAAAATAAGCGCATCGTAGTGCGTCAAAACAGGTTGCACTTGCATCGCTTGAATCGTAAAAATTGCCAAATTTTTGGCACCCTCCACGGGTTTGTCACTGAGCACATAGATAGGCAAATTGCGCGTGCGCCACCATGTTTTGAGCCGTCCCAAAAAGTGCACGACACGCTCCCAAAAGGTCAGCTTCTCTACGATGTGAATACTCTTATCTTTGCGAATGCGATAGGGGATTTTCTCCTTTTGCAGACGATGCGTAATCGAGACCAGCTCGGCACCGAAATTGGCATTGGGTGGACGCTTTTCGATACGAAAGCTACGTGTGCGTCTATCAAATTCGTAATAAATAAGTGAAAGTTCTGCAAGAAGGGGTTCGATGCGCAACATATTTTGTCTCTTTTTTGGGGAGTGACACCTCCCAAAGGAGGTGCGATTGAAAGGGAGGAGAACTTAGTTTTTAGATTGGTCTACGATTTTGTTTTTGCCAATCCAAGGCATCATAGAGCGTAGTTGTACACCTGTGCGCTCGATGAGTGAAGCACGCGCATTGGCACGCTCAGCATTCATACGTGGGTAGCCTGCTTGTCCTTCGAGGATGAAATCTTTGGCAAATTGACCGTTTTGAATCTCTTTGAGAATCTCTTTCATAGCGGCTTTTGAGCTATCGTTGATGACGCGTTTGCCAGAAACATAGTCGCCATATTCAGCAGTGTTGGAGATAGAGTAACGCATATCAGCAATACCACCCTCGAACATCAAATCGACGATAAGTTTTAGCTCGTGTAGACACTCAAAGTAGGCCAATTCAGGAGCATATCCCGCTTCTGTCAAGGTCTCAAACCCTGCTTGAACCAGTGCTGCTGCACCACCACAAAGCACTGCTTGCTCACCGAAAAGGTCAGTCTCTGTCTCATCCTTGAAAGTAGTCTCGATGATAGCTGTACGTCCACCACCAATGGCAGAGGCATAGGAAAGTGCTAGTGCTTTGGTTTTACCGCTTGGGTCTTGACCAATCGCGATAAGGTCAGGAATACCGCCACCGCGTACAAATTCGCTACGTACGGTGTGACCTGGAGCTTTGGGGGCAATCATCGTGACATTGATGTCAGCGCGTGGATGAATACGTCCAAAGTGGATGTTGAATCCGTGTCCAAAAGCGATAGTTGCGCCCTTTTTCAAATTGGGCTCGATTTCGTTGCGGTAAATTTCTGCTTGGTTTTCATCAGGCAAAAGAATCATTACCACGTCTGCCGCCGCAGAGGCTTCAGCAACGGTCATGACTTTGAATTTTTTCGCTTCGGCTTTTGCCCAGCTTGAACCGCCTTTGCGAAGACCAACAATAACCTCTACGCCACTGTCGCGTAGATTTTCCGCATGTGCGTGACCTTGTGAACCAAACCCAATCATCGCTACTTTTTTGCTTTTGATGATATCGATGGAACAATCTTTGTCGTAATAAACATTGAGTGCCATTGGCAGTACCTTTTTGAAAAAAATTTTCGCCATTATAGCCGTGGCAGGGTTTATTCTAGCTTACGATAGTCGAAGATGAAATTAATGGTTTTTGACCTATAATTGTCCCTAATTTTATGTTCAAAGGCTACTAGAGTGGACAAAATTCTTATCGATAATATCAAACAACTCCCCCCTTTGCCTGAATCTTGCCAACGTATCGAGGCGGTCTACCACGACGAAAACTCTACCTTCGATGACCTTATCAAAATCCTCGAAAAAGATCCCATGCTCACCGCAGATTTGCTCAAAGCGGCAAACTCTCCGCTTTACGGCTTTAGCCGCGAAATCAACACCCTTGCCCAGGCGGTTTCGCTCTTTGGGATGGGCACCGTTCGTGGCTTTGCTTTGGCTACCATCATCAAAAAAAGCTTCAAACTCGACCTCTCTCCCTACGGCATTGGCAATGCTACCTTCTCCAAACTCTCTGAAATGCAACACGCGTTGATGGTCAATTGGTGCCTACGCACAAGCCCCAAAGATTTAAATCTCCTCTCGCCTGCGGCATTTTTGACCGAGCTTGGCAAAGTGGTTATCTCACAATGCATCCTCAACGAAAACCGCGTCGAAGCCTTCAAATCCGCCATGAGCTCCAACGCCAAACTCGAAGAGGCAGAGCGTGCTATTTGTGGCTCGACCACCCCTGAAGTGGGTTCTGCTATTTTCGATTTTTGGAAATTTGAACAAGATTTGGTCAATGTCATTTTGCACAGCGAAGTGCCTCACAACGCACCTGCGCATCTCAAAAAATTCGCACAAATGCTTCAAGTCGTACGTGCCACCGTCACCCTCGAAGCACAAATCACCGATAGCTCTTTGGCGGATGCACTCGCGTTGATCAAAATGTACGGCTTGGACGAAAAGACCTTCACCGTAGCCGTCCAAAAGCTCCAATTCTAAGCCAAGCGTGAAACACTTTTTACGCAAGCTCATTGCAGGTATCGATACTGCTTTCTTATCCTCCCAAGAGCAAACCTACCTCGCTACCCTCGATGCGCAATATTTGCGTACCGATGAGGGCAAAATCCGCTTCAACTCCAAATTCAAACCCGGTATCATCAAAGAGCGCAAGGACCAATCCAAGCTCTTCATCCCGCTAGACGAAACCGACCCCATCTCTCTGGATAGCACCATGACGATGCACGCCCAAAAAGAGGATATTGTCCTCGTACAGCGCATCATGGGACGCTCTCGATACGGCAGTGCCAAAGTCGTAGCGATTTTGGACAAAGAGACCACCTACAGCGTAGGCATTATCCAATCGCATATTTTGGTCGAATTGGTCACCAAAACCCCACTCAAACATGACCAAGATGTAGCATGGCTTACCGCGCAAAAAGAGGGAGAACTCTTCCTCATCGACAACAAAAACAACACCCTTCTACGCCCTCTAGGGCATATCGATGATCCGCTTGTCGATGAGGCCATTGCGCTGGCACTCTACAATCGTAGCGAAGCCTTTGGCAGTGCGGTGCTCGATGAAGTCAAAGCCTTTGGTCGTGAAGTGCGCGAAGAGGAGAAGGTAGGTCGTGTCGATTTGCGCGCTTTGGATTTCGTCACTATCGACCCTGTAACGGCAAAAGATTTCGATGATGCTATCTATTTCGATACGGCGCGTCACACGCTCTATGTCGCTATTGCGGATGTGAGTCACTACGTCGTCGAGGAGTCCGCTATCGATATGACAGCGTATACACGAGGTTTTTCGGTCTATTTCCCACACAAATCTATTCCGATGCTTCCGCGTGAACTCTCCGAAAATCTCTGCTCACTCAATCCTCACGTCGATAGACTCAGCTTCGTTTTTGAGATGCCTATCGATACGACGACATTGGAAGTGCACAATGCCAAGGTCTACGAGGCGGTCATTCACTCCAAACGTCGTTTCAATTACGAAGAGGTCGATGCCCTTTTGGAGGGTGCCGCGCCCAAAGATGCCAATGATGCACATCAGTTGGTGATGCTACGCGCATTGCAAGCCTCGATGGACCGTGTACGTGCCAAGCGTCTCCTCACAGGTTACACCTTCCGTGCGCCAGAAATCGGTATGAATCTCGATGCGCAACAGCTTTTGGAGTCGACCGTCACAGCCCAAGAGACACCCTCGCATGCGCTTATCGAGGATTGTATGCTTTTGGCAAACATCCAAGCCGCCAAGAGTTTCGAGCAGGGACTCTACCGTGTCCACGAAGCGCCAAGTCTTGCCAAACTTGACACGCTCTATCATCAATTAGCCCTTATCGGACTCAAATTCAAGCTCACCGCCAACCTCAAAGAGACCATCACCTCGATTCAAAAAGCGGCGCAAGAGATGCACCTAGAGCACCAAATCGATACGCTCTTGATTCAGACCCAAATGCAAGCGCACTACGCAAGTTTGAATGTGGGGCATTTTGGATTGGGCTTTGGAATTTATACCCACTTCACCTCCCCCATTCGTCGCTACAGTGACCTCGTGGTGCACCGTATCATCAAAGCGACCTTGGCACACGAAGAGCGCCATCTGGCCAAACTCCTGCAACCCATCGATGCCACGGCTATCGATATCTCGCACAAAGAGCGCGAAGCAGACCACGTCGCCAAAAATTTCGCCTACCGCAAATATGCGCGCTGGGCGCATGCACGCATCGACCAAACCATCGAGGCGATGATAATTGCCATCGATGAAGCGCCCAAAGCACTCTCGATAAGCCCCATCGATGCGATGCCTATTGAGCTGGATAGCGTACCCTTAGATATTGGACTCTTCGACAAGGTCGTTGTGCGTATTTTGGGCGCAGACTATACGACCAATCGTATCTGGGGAAGCGTCGTAGAGAAGTGCATCGATGAAGCAGTTTGAGTTTTTACCCGCGTTGCAACGGGGCGAAATTCCACATGCTTTTATGCTTTTTGGAGAGTCCCATTTTCTCATCGATGCCTATTTGTCACAGCTCATTGCACATTTTGGAGCGGGTGAATCTCCCCATACACTCTATGCGCATGAATACACTCTAGCCAACGCCAAAGCCTACCTCTCCCAAGGTTCGCTCTTTGGGGGAGCCAACGTTTTGGTGCTCAAAAGTGAGAGTAAATTCGCCAAAAAAGAGCTGGACGAACTCATCGCATTGACCACCAAATCCCCCTCTGCTTATCTCATTTGGGCCTACTATGGCGATGATCATCGCACCGCTTCTACCGCCTTTTCCCAAAAGGGTTCGGACAGTGTACGCCTCTTTGACCCGCCTGCACACGAAGCGTTGGCTATCTTGTCCCAACGCGCCAAAGCACTCCATCTCTCTATCGAGAAGAGCGTCTTGGAGTACCTCTACAAGACCCAAGAGCACAATGTCGCCCTCGCCTACCAAGAGCTAGAGAAACTCTCTCTGCTCAATCGCCCACTCCAAACGCACGATATCGACACCTACGTCTATGCGATGGGTGCGCTTACCCTCGATGAGACTATCGCGCAACTCTTGGAAAAAAAGAGCTTTTTGCACGCCGTGGCACGCCTACGCGAGACGGGTGAAGAGCCTGTGCGTATCATCACCGCCATCTCTGGCTACATCACTCAACTCTATCTCTTTTGGGCCTATATGCGCGTGCATGGCAAGCTCGATGTGAGAGCCATTTTGGGCTATTTCCCACCCCCAGATGTCGTCAAAGCCAAAGAGGCACTAGCGATGCGCTTCAAAGAGGCGCAATACCGTGCTATTTTGGACTTCTTGATCGAAGCCGAACTGCAACTCAAGCAGGGCAAAATCGACAAAGATGCCCTCTTTTATGCGAAGTTATTACAACTTCAACGCCTTCTATAGTCTCCAAGTGCAGTTTTTTATAAAAGTTAAATAATTCTTCAGATAAAATTGCGCGTTCCTTGCTCTTTGCTCATCCGCTAGGATGGAGATAAAGAAAGGGCTAAAACCATAAGGAGTCACATTCATGACACACTACGAATTACTTTTTGTAATCAAACCTACCCATACACAAGAGGAGATTGACGCTCACATCGCAAATGTAAAAGCTTCAATCGAAAAAGATGGCGGTGTTATCGCAGCTACCCAAAACATGGGCATGCGCAAACTAGCCTACGAAGTAGAAAAACACAACCGCGGCTACTACACTGCATATTACTTCACCGCCAAACCTGCAACCATTATTGAAGTTGAGCGTCTCATCCGTATCAACGAAAGTATTTTGAAGTTTATGACTGTCAAATACGCAAAGAAAAAAGAGATAATCGCGTGGGAAACTGCCGTAAAACGTCTCAACAATCCTCATTCAGCAAAAGAAGAGGCAGTTGCACCCAAAGTCGAAGTAGCCCCAGAAGCTACCGCAGACAGCGAAGCATAATTTTTAGGAGCAATTGATGTATAACAAAGTCATCCTCGTTGGAAATCTCACCCGCGACATCGAGTTGCGCTACGCTCAAAGCGGATCAGCACTGGCAAAAACTGCCATCGCTACGAGTCGCAAATTCACAGCCAATGGTGAGAAAAAAGAGGAGACGATGTTTATCGACATCACCTTTTTTGGTCGCTCTGCTGAAATCGCCAATCAATACCTCAAAAAGGGGAGCAAAATCCTCGTAGAGGGTCGATTGATGTTTGAACAATGGACAGACCCACAAGGACAAAAACGCTCCAAGCACTCCGTAACCGTCGAGCTTATGCAGATGCTTGATACCAAAGGTGGCAATTCTGAGTACAACGCACCGAGTGAAAACTACGGTGGCAACGATGAGAGTTACAGCGGCATGACACCTAGCTTCGGTGGACAAACACCAAGCGCGCCAAGTGCACCACGCCAAAGTACACCCGCCTATCAAGCACCACAGGCTCAACAAATCCCAAGTTATGACGTCGATGAAGACGACATTCCCTTTTAATCAACCTAGGAGATACTACCATGGCAGAAAAACGTAAATACAAAAAACGCTATTGCAAATATTGTGAAACAAAGACAGATTATATCGATTTCAAAAATGTCTCAAGTTTTAAATTCTCGCTCTCTGAGCGCTTCAAAATCATGCCTCGCCGTTTGACAGGTAACTGTAAACGTCACCAAGACATGGTCACCATCGCTATCAAACGTGCGCGTCAAACAGCCATGATTCCGTACATTGTTGACCGCCAAAACGTCGTCACCAATCCGTTCGAAGGGCTATAAGCCAAAACACCTCTCAAACCCCATTTTTGGGGGTTTGACCCACCTCTTTTTTTCCTCGATAGTTTCAAATATGTTATAATCGTCCCATATTGTTCAAGGGCTTTTTATGAGTATCTCGACGCACACCTTTTCACTCCAAAGCTCCACAGAAGTAGCGGGTGTTATCGACGCTATAAAAAGTGTCGCAAAAGAGCATCAGCTCGTACACATCGCAAGCTACATGCTCAATACGGTCTTGGTACACAACCTCACCTCAGAGCTTGAAAGACATTTCAAAAAGCCCAAAATAGCGCTTATCCCCTACGAAAAAAATCGCCCTACTTTGGTAACGCTCTACACTTATGATGAGGATTTTGATAGACAACTGCGCGAAAGAGATTTGCGTATCGAAGATGTCGCCCTGCACCAAATGCAGATGCGAAGCAGTGATATCGAGCTCAATTTGCAAAACTCCAAACAGGAAATTGTCAAACGCTTCTTCACCGATGTACTTACGGGGCTACCCAATATCTACCAACTCCGCCAAGATTTGGAGGATGTGAGCACGCGCACGTTGGTCTTCTTTTCGTTCGACAATTTCAAAACCATCAACGATTTTTACGGCTTTATTGTAGGGGATTTTTTGCTCGAAAAAATCGCCAAAACCCTCACCCAAAACATCTCCGATGCCAAAATCTACCGTATTACAGGTTCGGAATTTGCAATTTTGTTACATGAACATCTCGATTTTTACGCGCTCAAAACCTATCTGACTAAGCTCTATACCACCTTCAAACACCTCAACTACACCTATCACGAAACGGTTATCTATCTGGACTTATCGATGGCTTCTATTAGCAGTCACACCAACGATGAGATATTTTCCAAAGTCAGCATGGCATTGCAATATGCCAAAGAGAACAATCTGCCCTTTTGGATTTATGAAGACCGCATGAACTTCGAGAAAAGTTACGAGAGTAATCTCAAAGCCTCCCTCAATATTCGCAAAGCGATTCTGACCCCCAACAGCGTCATGCCCTATTTTCAGCCTATACGCTGTAACAAAACAGGCGCTATCGTGCAGTATGAGTGTTTGGCAAGACTCAAAGATGAGGAGGGGCACATTCTCTCCCCCGAAGGGTTTATCCCTATCGCCAAAAAAATCAAAGTCTACAGCGAAATCACACGCACCATCATCGACCAATCGTTTGCCCTTTTCCTCGATAGTCCCTACGATTTTTCTATCAATCTCTCGCTTGACGACCTCTACAGTGCCGAGATATACCAATTTATTTTGGACAAACTCAAAACGACAGGCATAGGCAAACGGGTTATTTTTGAGCTGTTGGAGAGCCAAAATATTCAAGATTTTGACAAAGTGGCACGTTTTGTCAAAGAGATCAAACGCTATGGCGCACGTATCGCTATCGACGATTTTGGGAGTGGCTACTCCAACTTCTCCTTCATTATGATGATAGATGCCGACCATCTCAAAATCGATGGCTCTCTCATCAAACATATCGATACCGATAAAAATTCGCGTATCGTAGTAGAGACGATTGTCACCTTTTGCCAAAAAATAGGCATCAAAACCACTGCCGAATATGTGCACACGAGTACGATTATGGATATTGTCAAATCCATAGGTATCGACTACTCACAAGGCTTTATCATCGATATGCCCACCCCCAACAATCCCAATATTACCCTCTAAAAAAGGTTTATTGGTTCATCAAAAAGTAGTGTTTTATCCCTGCGGCAACGCCGTAGGCGAGTTTGGATTGGTAGTGACTGTTGACCAATCGTGTCGCCTCTTTGGGGTGGGTCACAAACCCTACTTCGACCAATACAGCGGGCATTTGTGCGCCTACAAGCACCCAAAAGGGTCCCTCTCGCACACCACCGTCACGCACATCATCATACTCTTGACGCAGGGTACTCAACATCCCTTTTTGGATATCGATAGCCAATTTATTGGAGGCCAAAATCTTTTGGCGGTTAATAATATTGAGAAAATTCTCTTTGCCGTAGAAATTCATATTGGACATCTCTTCGCTGTTTTCAAGTGCCGCAACCTTTTTGGATCGCTCATTTCGCGCAGGAGAGAGAAAATAGGTCTCGATACCGTGGTGATTGTTGACCCCTGAGGATTTTGGGACAGCATTGGCATGGATGGAGACGAAAATATCTGCATTTTTGTCATTGGCTATGGATGTGCGCTTAGGCAGTGCTAAATAGGTGTCTGACTTTCGCGTAAGGTAGACCTCAAAGCCCATCTTGACCAGCTCACTTTTGACCTTTTGGGCTATTTGCCACACGATAACCTTCTCGCGGTATTTGCGATAGCCTACTGCACCTGCATCTTTGCCTCCATGCCCTGCATCGATGACGATTAAACCCTTTTTCGCTTTGGCAGTTTTGACAGGCTCAGGTAGCGTGGGGGCTGTCAACTGAGGTGATGCACCCTTTTTGCCCAAATCGATGATAAGCTCATTGGCTTTAGGTGAATAGGAGAGCGTGAGAGGCTTGCTGTTTTCAAGTACCAAGCGAATGATTTGGTTGGAGTATTGCCCCAAGCGTACGTCGTAGAGCGTTTTTTTGGGAATGGCAAAGGATTTTTGCGGTTTTGCCTCGATATCAAAAATATAGCGATAACGGTTATTAAATTTTTTATCCAGTGCGAAGTGGTGAATATCCTCCTCATCGATAGGCGTATCGAACTCCAAGACAATGTGATTATCACGCCAAAAAAATCCCTTTAAGGTTCGCTCTTGAAGCACCTCATCGCTCTCGTCATCACTAGTACTTTGTGCTGGGGGGGCTTGTGTAGAGGGAGAGTCTTGGAGTTGTGTGAGCTCTTGACTGTAGGAGGTAATATCAACATGCAGAAGCTTGCCCGCTTTGATAATGCCCTCTAGCGCCTCTTTTTGCAGTGCTGTATCGCTTTGCATGATGGCATTGATACGAATATTTTTGTAGGTTTGATACGCTTTTTGAAGAGTTTGTGTCTGCTTGGAGTTTAACTGTTTTTGGGCTTGCTCTAGTGCGCTTTGAGCATCAAAAGCACCCCACCCTAGAACGACAACAAGCCACCAAACCCAAAAATGCCGCATTTAGAGGCACTTATTCACTGCACAGCTCATCCATGAGCTCTTTGACACCCACCAGTTTATCGATGCGATAACCGTTGGTGCCTGTAAAAAAGAGACCAAACTCTTTGTTGCCTTCGTAGGCGTCTGCCAATCGGTCTGCTATACAAAACCCAACCTCTTTGGCTTCTACACCACGATTACAAGGAGCGACGCAGTTTGAGATACATTTGATTGCGGGACCTTCGCGTTTATCGACAAGGTCGATAAGATGGGTGCGAACACCACGAGCAGGATAGCCTACAGGAGATTTGATAAGTTCAATATCCTCTGCTTTGGAGGCTAGAATCACCTCTTTGAAGTTGTCATGCGCATCGCACTCATGTGTACCCAAAAAGCGTGTCCCCATCTGTACACCACTAGCACCCAGCTCAATCATCGCAGCAATATCTGCATGGTCCCAAATCCCACCTGCGGCAATGACGGGGATGTTACCCCACTCTTTTGCCTCTGCTACGACGGGCTCTACAAGGTTTTCAAGCTGATACTCAGGCATAGAGCACTGCTCGTAGGTGAAGCCTTGGTGTCCTCCACTTTTGGGACCCTCTAGCACCACTGCATCGGGCAAGCGATTGTAGCGTTGTGACCAACGTTTGCAGATGATTTTGAGTGCTTTTGCCGAGGAGACAATAGGCACAAGTGCTACATCGGGATACCCTTCGGTAAACTCAGGCATATTCGTAGGCAATCCCGCACCCGTGATAATAATATCGATACCCGCCTCACACGCATCACGTACCACGCGACCGTAATCGTTTATCGCATAGAGGATATTGACGGCGAGAGGTTTGTCGCCACAAATTTTGCGTGCATTTGCCACAATCGCAAAAAGTGCCTCTTTGGAGTAGAAATTTTCTACCTCATAAGGGCGTTGTGCGATGAGCTTTTTGACATGTTCTTTGTGTTCATAATAGCCTGTACCCACGGCACTAATGACACCTAAACCGCCCTCTTTCGAGACGCTGCCTGCTAGACGATCCCATGAGACACCTACGCCCATTCCACCTTGGATAATAGGCTTTTCGATACGATACTTACCTATTGTTAGGGGTGTTAATTTCATACAGTTACCTCGATTTTTGCAAATTTTCGTTTGCCGATTTGGAATACGTAGCTACCCACCTCTAGCACCTTTTCTAGCTCGGTGCATTTTACTTGGTCTAGCTTGAATGCACCTGCTGTAATATCGCGACGTGCTTGCGATGTCGAAGGAGCCAATTGCGCTTGGACAATCGCCGCAACCACCGACGTACCTTTGGCTACCGTAAAGGTAGGCATATCCTCTGGCAACTCATGTTGCGCGTGTACTTTGGCGAAATTTTCGTGCGCCTCTTGCGCCGCTTGTGTCGAATGAAATCGACTCACAATCTCGATAGCCAACGCCTCTTTGACACGTTTGGGGTGCAGAGTGCCACCTTCGACGCCCGCTTTGAGTGCCGCAATGGTATCAAGGGTTTGTGTACTCAAGAGCTCATAATAGCGCCACATCAACTCATCGCTGATACTCAACACTTTGCCATACATATCAGAGGGTGCTTCTGTCACACCGATGTAGTTGCCCAGCGATTTACTCATTTTTTGGACGCCATCGAGTCCTTCGAGAATGGGCATCATAAGTACAGCTTGCTCTTTGCCTGTTTCATAGGTGCGTTGCAAATGGCGACCCATCAAAAGATTGAATTTTTGGTCAGTACCGCCAATCTCAATATCACTTTTGAGTTCTACGCTGTCGTAGCCTTGCAAAAGGGGGTAGAGAAATTCGCTAATAGCTATCGAGGTGCCGCTTTTGTAGCGTTTATCAAAGTCATCGCGCTCCAACATACGCGCGACATTAAAAGTCGTCGTAAGCGCCAACAATCCCGCCGCACCCAAGGAGTCAAGCCAATGAGAGTTAAAGACGACGCGAGTTTTGGAGGCATCTAAAATTTTGAAGACTTGGTCTTTGTAGCTTTGGGCGTTTTGGGCTATTTGCGCATCGCTAAGCTGTTTGCGTGTTTGACTCTTGCCTGTGGGGTCGCCAATTTTTGCCGTAAAATCCCCAATCAAAAACTGCACCTCACCGCCGTAGCGCTGAAAAGTAGCCAATTTTTGCAATAACACCGTATGCCCCAAGTGCAAATCGGGTGCAGTAGGGTCAAATCCCGCTTTTACAGTATAAGTAGTGCCCTTTTCATAATAGGCACGCACCAACGTCTCAATTCGCTCTTTGTCGATTATCTCAGCACAACCTCGACCTATTTCTCGCAACGCTTCTTCAATCATCTTCTTCAACTATTTTTGGTATATGTCATCTTGACGCACAAAATCGATGATATGTGTCACTGGCGCAATTTTTTTGCGTAGCCACCCAATATTGGACTCTTTGGTTTGAAAGCGCAATGTACAGTGCTGTACATCGGTCTCCATTTTGTTGCCCAATTCGATGGAGACAATATCGACGTCGATTTTAGCCAAGAATAGCAAAAAGTTTGCTAACGCACCCTTGCTGTTGGGCAGGCTCACAATGAGCAAAAAGGCGTGCATTTTGTCACTACTAAAGCGCACCAAAACCATTGGTTCGCCCTTGGAAAGGCGAGGTGCAATGGTGTCACACATCTTTTGGTGCACCTCGACTTTATTCGCTTTTTTAAAGCCTATTATCTCATCGCCTTGTTTGGGGTGACAACAGTAATCGAAGCCCACTTCGCTAATATTTTTGGGGTGATAGAGTACAAAATTACCTATCTTTTGCTCTTTGAGTTTGATAGGTTTGTTTTGAAAAAAAGTACTGAGTCTGCGCACCATAAAGTGTGGCTGTGTCAAAAAGTGCAACACTTTTCGTAGCGTCTCGACATCGTTTGCCACCTTGTAGTAGCTCTTGGCAAACTCCCCCTCGGCAAGCTGTGAAGCAATGAGCGTAATGGGTCTATCGAGAATCTCACCCAAAATATTCAAAGCGACTTTTGCCTCAATCTCTTGGCTTCGCACTGCGCAGTAGTGCAAGAGTGCGTGACGCGCTTTGCTGGTTTTAACCGTATCGATCCACGTACAGCGAAAGAGTGTCTTGTCGCCTGTTTTTATCTCGACCAAATCGCCGTTTTTAAGCTCTGTAAGCAGTGTCGCTTTGCTTTTGTTGATATAGGCATCTTTTGCCAACGCCCCTACATCGGTGTGTATCGTATAGGCAAAATCGAGCGCGACACTCCCACGTGGGAGTGTAAAGACATCACCGCGTGGTGAAAAAACCGTAATATCTTCGCTAAAGAGATCTTTGGCTGCCAAATCCATAAAGGCATCCACATTTTCGCTCTGATTGGAGAGGTTGTTGAGCCACTCCAAATTGATACTGTGTCCACCCGTTTTGTATTTCCAATGCGCGGCAACGCCCAACTCAGCGGTATTGTGCATCTCAAAGGTGCGAATTTGCACCTCAAAGAGCAATCGATTATCAAAAACGGTCGTATGAATCGTCTGATACCCATTCTCTTTGGGCGCGCAAATATAATCTTTGAAGCGCGCCATGAGAGGTTTAAACGCCAAATGTATGACACCTTGGACACGATAGCAATCGATAGGTCGCTGCACCAAAATACGAATCGCCAACAAATCCAGAACCTCTTCGATAGAGATACCTTTGCGTTGTATTTTGAGATAGGTCGAGTAGTGGTGCTTGACACGCCCCACAATGCGAAACTCCTCCTCTACAAACCCCTCTTTGAGCAGAAGCTGTCTGACGTGTTCGATGAAGTTGTTGAGGCGTCCAGAGAAGTCTTGGTCGTGGCTCTTGAAAAAGGTATCGATTTTGGCGTATTCGTTGGGTAGCAAATAGCGAAAACTCAAATCCTCCAGGCGGTTTTTGAGCATCGATACACCCAATCGATGGGCGATGGGCGCGTAAACTACCATCGTCTCTTCGGCAATACGCTGTTGCTTTGCCAAAGGCAGTGCATCGAGCGTCATCATGTTGTGCAATCTGTCGCACAACTTGACAATCAACACCCGCACATCTTTGGTCGAGGCAATAAGCATTTTACGAAACGACAACGCCGATTTCGTCAGAGCACTTTGGGCGGTTGAGCCTTGGAGTACCTCTTCTCGTATCTCGACGATTTTGGTCAATCCCTCCACCAAATGCGCTACATCGGAACCGAACTGTTCCAAAATAGTATCGATACTCACCGTCGTATCTTCGACCGTATCGTGCAAAATTGCAGCAATGACCATCGACTCTTCGTTGCTTAGTTGCGCTACAAACGCAGAAACGATAATAGGGTGAATGATATAGGGTTCGCCACTTTTGCGCAGTTGGTCACTGTGCGCTTCATGCGCCAACGAAATAGCATTTTCGATTTTTTTGGTGAGGGGGATTTGAGCGGCTAGCAACGCCTTTGCTTGCGCAAGGGTCGCTATTTCGGGGAGAGTTTCGAGTAAAAGATCCAAAGGTCTTAGCTTAGAAAATCTCTACAAGACCTTCGATACGAATCGCACCTTCGGCAATTTCCATCAGAGCGAAATCAGCAGATTTGTACCCTTTGGGATCGATGTTAAGTGTAGTGGTCGCACCTTTTTCAAGCTCTTTTGCACGTTTGGCTACAGCCAAGGAGAGGATATAGCGGTCATTTTTGACTTTGCTCAACGCTTTTGCAGTAATTTGTTCTAATCTCATTTCTCTTTCCTTTTGGGTTTATTTAACAATCGAACAGCGGTTCATATCGCCGTTAATAATAGCTAGCAAGTTTCCAGCAACAAACATATCGCATACCACGATAGGGAGTTTATTCTCCTTGGCCAACGCAATTGAGGTGTCATCCATCACTTTGATATGGTCACTCATCGCTTGGTCGTAGCTCAATGAGGGGAGTTTAATCGCGTCTGGATATTTATGCGGGTCTTTATCGTAGACACCATCAACCTTGGTCGCTTTAATAATCATCTGTGCATCAATCTCGACTGCACGTAGTGTCGCCGCGGTATCGGTAGTGAAAAAGGGATTTCCTGTACCTGCCGCAAAAATCACTACACGTTTTTTCTCTAGATGTCTGCGTGCGCGGCGCACGATAAAACTCTCGCCAATTTGCTCCATCTTGATGGCGCTTTGGAGACGCACCTCAAGTCCTACATACTCCAACGCCTCTTGCATCGCTACAGCATTGATAACTGTCGCTAGCATACCCATGTAATCTGCCGATGTACGTTTGATAATGCCATCTTTGGCGGCGGAAACACCTCGAACGATGTTGCCTCCGCCGATGACCAAACCTACTTCGACACCCGCTTCGACCAACTCTTTTATCTCATTGGCAATGAATTTCAAAATTTTGGTATCGATGCCGTGACCATTTTCGCCCGCAAGCGCCTCGCCAGAAAACTTCACTAAAACGCGTTTTTGGCCCATCTGTCCCTCTTTTTGGCATAGTAAATGTGCGATTATAGGTAAAAATTCCTTTTAATGCTCTTAGGTAATTTTTAGGTTTGGCGAATGCGTCGATGACGGCTTTTGAAATCGGGCAAAATACGCGCCCCTTCTGCCCAAAAAGCCTTTTGATGATGCTTGTGAGCTAGGTGTGCCAGCTCATGCACCACCACATATTCGACCAACTCCAAAGGGTGAAAACTCAAAAAGAGATTGAACATCAAGGCGTTGTGCGTATCGCAACTCCCCCATCGACGCTTGTAGCGACGAAACCCTATCGAGGTGGGATGAATCGACAATTTCGCGCGGTGTTTCTCCACATAATGGTGCACATATTTTTGGCTCTCTTGACTCAAAAACGCCACCACCACACGCATCGCACTGGCATCGCTAGGGGCTTTTATATGACACTCATCTGCAATAAAATCGATCGAACTTCTAGGGGCATGCAAGCGCACAATGGTATAGCGATTTCCAAGCCAAAAGAGCACTCCTCCGTGCGCCACATCAGACAAAAAGGGTTCGATACGCACCTCTAATCGCGCTCTTTGTCGCGCTATCCATGCCGATTTTTCGACCACAAATGCTTCGATGGTACGCTTGGGCATCCACCACGGTGCCATCGCCAAAAGTGTCCCGTCGCTTTGGACGCGAAGCGCTAAACGTTTGCGTCTAAACGAGCGCGTGATGGTCACACTAGCGTGCAGCATCAGCTAACACCACTGCCAAAAGCACCTCTTGACCCTTTGTCTGGATAGCCGCTTTTGCTTCGCACAGTGTGGCACCCGTCGTGACCACATCATCGACCAAGAGCACATCGCGTTTTGAGCCACTTCGATAGACGAACTCTCTAGGATTTGCCTCTCGATACGCCAAGCTTTTGCCTGCGTAGGTGATGTCATTGCCCGCTAGGAGTCGATGGGGAAGATAGCGCAAACGAGAGGTCCGCAAGGCATGCGCTAAAATCGCGGTATGCGCATAGCCTCGACGGGTATGGTCATCGATAGCAATCACATCCAGAGGTGACGCATAGGCAAAATCTCGCCCAAAAGGGCGCATCGAAGCCTTGGCTAGAAGGGTATAAAAATAGTGCCCCACATAGGTGTGCTTGGTTTTGAGCAACATCTCCACCTCATCGTAGGCAAAAAAGGAGAGCACCTCCAAGCCACAGGAGAGAAGTCGACGCTGGGGGTGTGGGACGATGAGTTTGGCTTGACACGTAGGACAGATGTGTTGGAGCGAAAAAGCTTCACACACCAGACAACGCATCTAGTCCATCTTGAGTACGGAGAGGAAAGCTTCTTGGGGGAGATTGACCTTGCCGATCGCTTTCATACGTTTTTTACCCGCTTTTTGTTTTTCAAGAAGTTTGCGTTTACGCGTAATATCGCCACCGTAACATTTGGCAGTGACGTTTTTGCCCATCGATTTGACCGTCTCACGTGCGATGATTTTGTTGCCCACGCTGGCTTGTACCGCCACTTCAAAAAGCTGACGCGGAATTAGCTCTTTCATATTCGACACCAATGCACGACCACGTTGTTCGGATTGGCTTCGCGGGACGATGATGGAGAGTGCATCGACAATATCACCTGCTACACGCACATCGAGCTTCACCAAATCACCCTCTTGATAGCCGCTGGCCTCATAATCGAACGAAGCGTACCCTTTGGAGGTCGATTTGAGCGTGTCGTAAAAATCAACAACGATTTCATTGAGCGGAATCGAATACTCCAACAAAACGCGCTTTTCGTTGAGGTAATCCATCTTGAGTTGCATACCGCGTTTGTTGGTCAAAAGCGTGATGATATTGCCCAGATAATCAGTAGGCGTAATGACCGTCGCTTTGACATACGGCTCTTCGATTTTGGTGATGTAATTGGGTTCGGGCATTTCGCTGGGGTTTTGTACTTTTACCTCTTCGCCGTTGGTAAGTGTCACATGATAGACCACCGATGGTGCTGTTGCAATGAGGTCTAGGTCATATTCACGTTCCAAACGCTCTTTGACCACCTCCATATGAAGCATCCCCAAAAAGCCTACACGAAATCCAAAACCTAGCGCAATAGAGGTCTCTGGCTCATACGAGAGGGAGCTGTCATTGAGACGAAGCTTGTCCAGCGCATCGCGCATATCCTCAAATTTGTCCGTATCGATAGGGTAGAGTCCTGCGAAGACAAATGCCTTGGCAGGCTCATAGGAGCCAACAGGTTCAGCCGTAGGACGTTTGGCATCGGTGATAGTATCGCCTACTTTGATAGAGCCAACATCTTTGAGACCCATAATGACGATACCAATCTCACCGCTATTGATGATTGTCGTCTTTTGGCGATGCAAAGGGTGTGGGTACATCAAATCAAGCACTTGATGCACTTCACCGTTTGCCATGAGTTTGACCTGTTGCCCTTTGGAGATAGCTCCATCAAAAACACGTACCAATCCCACAGCCCCCAAATAGGGGTCGAACCATGAGTCATAAATTATCGCCTTGGTAGGCGCCTCAGGGTCACCTACGGGCGCAGGTATCCTCTCGACGATAGCATCCAAAAGTGCTCGAATACCAATACCCGTCTTGGCAGAGATAAGCAGTGCATCAGTCGCATCGATACCAATACTGCTCTCAATCTCCTCTGCTACGCGCTCTGGTTCTGCGGCAGGCAAATCGATTTTGTTGATGACGGGAATGATTTCGAGATTGTTCTCCATTGCTAAGTAGACGTTGGCTAGGGTTTGCGCCTCGACACCTTGTGCCGCATCGACGATAAGCAGTGCGCCATCGCTAGAGGCTAAAGATTTGGAGACTTCGTAGCTAAAGTCGACGTGACCAGGGGTATCGATGAGATTGAGAATGTAGGGCTGACCATCCTTGACGTAGCTCAGACGTACCGATTGAGCTTTGATGGTGATACCACGCTCTTGTTCTATCTCCATGGTATCCATCATTTGCGCAGTCATTTCGCGTGCGCTTACCGAGCCACACTCTTGAATAATGCGGTCAGCTAGAGTACTTTTACCGTGGTCAATATGGGCGATGATAGAGAAATTACGAATATTTTGCATAAAAATTAGCGCCTAAAATAGGGAATTAACACTCTCGTTGTGATAAACACGGCGAATCACTTCAGCAAAAAGGGGCGCCAACGTCAATACCGTGATTTTGTCGCACGCTTGACGCAACACCAAGGAGTCAGAGACGACCAACTCATCCAAATCCCCTTTGTCGATACGATCATAGGCGGGGCCTGAGAGTACAGGGTGGGTTGCGCATGCCATGACAGAGTTCGCCCCTTTTTGTTTGAGCACCGTAGCCGCCTTGACCATAGTACCTGCGGTATCGACCATATCGTCGATGAGGATAACATCATACCCTTTGACATCCCCGATGATATTCATCACCTCAGATTGGTTCGCCTCTTCGCGTTTTTTGTCGACGATGACCATATTCAACCCTAGTTTGTCCGCGAAATAGCGTGCGCGTGCTACGCCACCGATATCGGGACTTGCAATGATAGGATTTTTGAGATTTTTGCTTTTGATGTACTCTTCGAAAATGATGGAGCCGTAGAGGTTATCGACGGGAATATCGAAAAAGCCTTGGATTTGCCCTGCATGCAAATCGATAGTCACCACGCGGTCCACGCCCGCTTTTTCAAAAAGATTTGCCACAAGTTTGGCAGAGATGGGCACACGAGGAGCCGCTTTGCGGTCTTGACGTGCATAGCCAAAATAGGGAACAACCGCCGTGATAGAGTTGGCGGAGCTACGTTTGAGCGCGTCCGTCATGATGAGAAGCTCCATCAAATTGTCGTTGGAAGGTGCGCCTGTCGATTGGACGATGAAGACATCGCGACCGCGAACACTTTCACTAATTTTGACACTGATTTCACCGTCGCTGAAGCGTTTGATTTCGGCCTTGGAGACGGGTACGTCGAGATTTCTACACACATCTTCTGTGAACTGTTGGCTTGCAGTGCCTGCGAATATTTTATATCCTCTCATCGATTGTACCTTAGGCAAATGTTAAAGCGCGATTATAGCGATTTTGACTTAAGTGTGGCTCTATTGTGAAGCTCCAAAAGGGGCACTCTTTTTGCTTTGGGCATGCATACTCTTTGCAACAGGTTGCCATCTCGTGAATCTACTCTTTTTACTTCTTTTCTCCACTGCATCGCTTTTTGGGGCGACTTTGGATACTTCACAAGGCGTTGTCATCGACAAACCCATCGCCAACCTACCCCACGCCCTAGCAAGCTGGGGGGATAAGCACCTTTTTGCTACGTTGGATTACCCAAAAATCACCAAGCGCACCTACGAAAACGACACCTTTGGGATGCTTGCCGCCCTACGCCAAAGTGACGCACCCTACCTCACTCTCACACTTGTGGATGAAGCATCACAAACAACACGCACACTCCCCTCTACCATCACCCAATCCAAGGCAATTAAAGCAATTTTTTTACCCTCTGGCGCTTTGATTGTCGCCTCTTTGGATTATCATGGGCAACTCACTGTTGCTCGATGGGAAGGCACCTATGCGCGTGCAACCGTGACGCAAGTGGAGAGTAGCAACACCATCGACATCGTCAATATCCATCCCCATTACGACGCTTTTGCAATCGTAACACTCCACGACCACACCCAAGACAAACTGCAACACTTCGCACGGGGCAATGCACGCATAGGGTTTGAGCTTGCGCTTTTCGATGCTTCACTTAACCGCACCGCACAGCACTTCATAGGTGAGGCGCATCACCGCCATTTTGTCGATAGTTGCTATTCACCCTCGACCCATCGCTATCTTTTTGCCACTTTCGAAAACAACCTCTCTCTCTACAGCTTCGATAAAACACTCCAAACTATCACCCCCTCGACACACGCCATCGATGCCAATACCTCGCTCTTGGGACTCGTATGTGAGAGCAAAAATGCGCTTGCCACCTCCAAGGGGCTACTCTCTATCGATGACAATACGCTTCGCTCCTATGCCCTTCCCCTAGAGCAGAGCATCGAGCAAGCCTACCAACTCCCTGACAATGGTTGGGTATGGGTGTGGCACACTCCAAGTGCTCAAGGTGACATCGATGCACATGTCATGCGTACCAATGCCGCGTTTAAACCGCTTTGGCACCACTGGCTCTCAACGCCTTACAATGACCGCTTTGAGACTCTACAAATAGACCAAAGCCAAGGCGTAACACTGCACGGCAGCACCTACGATGCGCAAACGATGCAACTTTTTGCATTGAGACTCGATAGCGCAGGAAAAATGATGCAAAAAAGAGCTACTGTCGATCTCAAAGCGCACTTTTTTCAGACGCTTCTCGCGCAGTGCACCAAAAATAACCTTCCCATCACACACATCGATAATACTACACTGCGTATCGACCTGCCCTACGCACAAGGTGAAGAGACTCTATCAAGCATCGATGAGGCGAAGCTCAAAACCTTTTGGAAGCTCTTCGTCCAAACACTCCAAAATCCTGCATTTAGAGATGCTATCGACAACATACGCATCGTGGGAGCTACCTCAAGCGAATGGAATAACCATCCAGACGCCTCACGTCACATCAACAACAGCGCACTTTCTTTGGCACGTGGGCAAAATATGCTTTCACTTTTATACCAAAATGCACTTCCATCCGATATAGAGGCTTGGATGCGCAAGCATATAAGCGTTGAAGGCATCGCCATGACACGTCCCATCGTCAACCATGAAAAGCTAGAAAACTTTAGCGCCTCTCGACGTAACGAATTAATCATTATTTGGAAGCCTTAACATGAGTTTCACGCCTACTATTCTCACTACCCTCAATATTGCCAAATCGCTCGAAGAGTTTGCCAAAAAAGAGCAGTGCGTACCCGAAGATATCGCTTTTGAAATTGTCGCCTTTGCGACCTACTATGCTGTCGCGCCCCAAAACAAGTGGACAAAAATCGAGGCCGAAAACAGAGCCTCTGTTGTGAATGTCGCTACGCTAACCAATCCTCTTTATAGCTTTACCGAGCAGTATAAAATCAAACTTTTCCCCAACAAAATCAATGCTCAGTATCACCCTATTTTGGCACTCATTACTAGCAAAGATATGACAAAAATCAATCTAGTACTTCGCAAAGGCTCTACGATGGTGCCCGATAAATTGGGCGCACAGTTTTACCTCAAAGCCATCAAAGCCAAATTGGCACAAGCAGGCGTGCTATTAGGGCTTTTTGGACTCAACATCGAAAAAAATCTCGCACCTTTATGGAAAGCGTTTACCCAAAACAACACACTTCAAGAGGATATTATCCTCCCTATCATTCGCGCACTTCCTGCCAAACTCAATGAACCCAAACGTCTTGTGAGCCACTACCTATCCAAACATTCAAACCAACGTACTGCACTAGAGAGTGGTGTCGATGAAGGTGAACTCATCGCGCAATACTATCCAGCCACCTTTTCGACGGGAGGACGAAACTCCAAGGGTGAATACCTTTTCGATGCGACCAATTTCGATGCGTATGACACACTCTACACTTTTGATGCCGCGACCATAAGACGTACGGTCCAAAACGATGTGCTCTCCTTTTATGCACTCAAAACGGGTTTCGTCGATTTAACAGACCAGCATTTTGCTATCTCAAACAGCCTTACATTGGGAGTAGCAAGCCTCAAAAGCACAGGCAGTATTACCCCAGGTGGACATCGCGATATCGATATCAAAATTGTCGAAGATGACATCAACAAAGATGCTATCGAAAAGGGTGTCGCCATCGATGTGAGCACCATCAATGTTCGCGGAAGCATCGCCAGCAACACCTCCATCAAAGCGCAAACCGTAGAAATAGGCGCACAAACCCACAAAAAAAGCACCCTCGAGGTCGCCGAAACCGCCAAAGTGCACCTACATCGAGGCAATCTAAAAGCCAAAGATGCGCACATCAATAAATTCGAAAATGGTACCGTAGAGGCACACACAGCGCATATCAATGATGCATTGGGTGGTGTCATCATCGCAAAAGAGATTCACATACGTACGCTCTACTCCAATGCCACACTCATTGCTTCACACGAAGTTTCCATTGGCTCCATTGTGGGTCAAAACAACAAAATATACATCGCACCCTACAAAGTCCCAGCGTACGCATTGGAGCTTGAAACTCTTCGTCAAGAGATTGCTGATGCTCAAAACATTCTCATTGCCATGCAACAAGAGGAGCGTAGTCGTATCATCGAGTTTGAAGCATCCTACGCACGTTTGGCGGAGTATCAAAAAAAAGCTGTCATGGCTATCAAGCAAGGACAAGAGATAGCTGTCAATGTGGCAGTTAAACTCAAGCAACACACCATCGATAGGGAACAAATTGATGAACTCACACGTCAGGTACAACTACAGCAACAAAAAGTTGCAACCCTACAAAACAGTCTCGACAGAGCAAATGAGATATGGCACCACGCAAGTGTGAAGCTCTTAAGTAGCTGGGATGGGAAACAGGCGATAATTTATGACTATGACCCTGAAAAGCCTATGCAACGTTATATGCCAAATGGTCTTATCAAAGAGATTGTTTATGACAACATCAACAAAACACAACTATTAGAAGGAAAGTGGTAAAAGAGAGAAAAAGAAGGAGAGAAGCTAGAGACAAAAAGGCTTACGCCTTTTTGAACTCAACCACACGAAGGAACGTTTCCTGAGTCAGAACCGTAGTGGAACAAGAAATCTTTCAAATCCGGTGCCAATTTTTTGAAGCTTTCACCGCCAAAATATTTATCAGCTTTTGTACCTGCATGTTTTTCAATAATAAGCGCTGCATCGTCTTCAAAAAGCTCTGCCCACTCATCTTGCGTATGCATACCAGCACCTTTTGTACCGTTACCGTGGCAATTTTTGCATTGTTTGAGGTATGCTTTTTGACCTTTGTTGATATCAGCGTGCGCAGATGTTGCGAACGCGCTCACAGCGACAGCTGAAAGCAGTAGTGACAAACCCTTGTTCATTATTTTCTCCTTAGAATTTAGCGTTATGATACAGTAACTTGCTAAAAAAAAATTTAAGCATCATCCTGTAAAACGGGCGTATCAGCTGCCGCCAAAATCTCATTTTTGACCTTTGAATCGATGAGCTTATGGCGCGCTTTTTTGTGATACAAAGCTACTGCTTCGATAGTCGTTTGCATTTTTTGCGCTATCTCTTCAAGCGCAAACTCCTGATAAACAAAAAAAGCTTTAAACTCTTTTTTGGTCAAAAGGCGTTTGATTATTTTTGTGATTACCTTCACCTGTTCATGTGTCACTTCGCGCTTAGGCAACTCATATATCTCCAACAGTTGTGTAACGTAACGTAATTCACCCATTATATATGCTCCAAAATTAGACGTAAATCTTTCTCGTCAATGATGATATTGGCCTCTTTTTTTAGTATAGGCTTGGCGCAAAATGCTACCCGTTTTGCCGCGAATGGGAACATACTACGGTCATTGGCACCATCACCCACCACTAATGTACTCTCCTGCGAAACACCCAAAAGCGCTTGCAGACGTTTGACCATCTCCCCTTTTGAGCTATCAAACATCATCTCTCCTCCTACCAATCCCGTAAGTTTGCCCTCTTTGTGATGCAACGTATTGGCAAACTCCGCATCAAAACCCAAAAGTTTTTGCGCATGAGACGTTGCCGTACGAAAGCCTCCACTCAGACAGACTACCTTATAGCCAACAGCTTTGAGCTGTGCGATAGTCTCTTTTGCGCCTCGCATCATAGGAAGATTTTGACTCACCTCCAAAACCGTCTCGTAATCGAGTCCCTTCAATAATCCAACGCGTTGCTGAAGAGACTCAAAAAAGTCGAGTTCTCCACTCATCGCACGGTGCGTTATGGCCGCTACTTGCGTTTCTATTCCCATTTTTTGAGCAAAAAAATCGATAGTTTCACCGTCCATAAGGGTCGAATCAAAATCAAAAACCGCTAGCTTCACATTCCATCCTAAAGTAATATTGGCTAAAATTTTATCTTATTTCACCTAAAGAGCCTTCGTGTTTGAAACCCTTATAAACAAACTACACTATGGTAATTATCTCACCTTAGAGACTACTCCAGGGCATGAACCAACCATGAACACCCTTATGGAAAAAATCGAAACGTTAGGTTTGCACACCAAAGTAGATGGCTTTAGCACTACGGACAATCCCTTGGCAAAGCTCAAATACAATGCACTTTTTGCAGCCATGCAACTGCAAAATCGCTTTGGTCTGCCTGTTTTAGCCACCATGAGTATGCGTGACCGTAATAAACTTGCACTCCAATCCGACTTACTAGGTGCAAATGATGTCGATGTACGCGCCATTTTGGCACTCACAGGTGACAGTGCCAAAATTTCCAATCAACCCAATACCAAAGGTGTTTTTGAAGCGGATTCTACACTTTTGCTCGAAATCATCCGCTGTTTCAATACAGGTATCGACTATGCAGGAAAACCGCTTGCCTCTGCACCAAAACCCATCTACCCTTTCTCCGTCGTAAACTCTTTTGCAAAAAATGAAAAATTGCTTCTCAAAAAAATGGTCAAAAAAATCTCTCATGGAGCTATTGGTATTATTACTCAACCTATTTTTGACATCGAAAATGCAAAAAATATGCTCTCCTTACATGCCCAAGCTTCCATGGATGCTTCGCAAAAAAGCACACTCATTTTAGGGCTTTTTCCTATCACAAAACTGCGAACTGCACAATTTCTAAGTGCGCATGTTCCAGGTATTCATGTACCTGCAATTTGGATTGAAAAACTCACTACTGCTAGTAAAATATCTGCGCAAGAGGAGTATAAAGTGGGATTTGAAATGAGTCAGAAGTTGCTTCATGACGTCATCAAGCTACACCCCAAGGTGCACCTCATGACAGCCAATCAATTTGGTTTGGCGGCTGATTTGCTTGCGTGATTAAAAATCACGCTCTAGCAATCTATCTACTTTCAATATTGTCAAAATTCTATCTTGTTGCTTACCGACACCATCGATAAACGTCTTCTCTTGCAGTGAAGTCTCAGGAGCGGGATCGATATCGCGCACATTCAAACGTATCGCTTCTGTCAATCTATCGATAACGAATCCTGCAATCTCCTCTTTGTTTTTCATCACAATAAAGCGCGTCTCTGGAGTAGCAGGCTGAGGCTCTATGCCAAATTTGATACGTAAATCTATCAACGGTATGACGCTTCCACGTAGATTAAAAACACCCAAAACATAGGGAGGCGTTTGGGGAACACGTGTCGATTCGATAGGTTTTATTATCTCTTGAATCGACAATATGGGCACCGTGTACTCTTCGTCACCCACTATAAAGCCAACCAACTGCACTACTTCATCGATAGAGCTTGTGGCCTCCTCTTTTTTACGTTGCTTATTTATGATACCTTGGAGTTTTTCACTCATGCTGTACGCTCCATATTAAGTTTGATGTTACGCTTTACAACATTCAAGAGATACTCTGGCGAGTAAGGTTTGGTGACATATTCAACCATTCCCGACTCTACACCGCGCATACGGTCTGATTTACCAGAGCGTGACGTAACTGCAATGAGCGGTAGGTTTTTGAATTTGCTGTATTTTTTAATTTCTGAAGCCAAGGTATAACCATCCATACGAGGCATTTCAATGTCAATAAGGACTGCATCGAACTGTTTTTCACCTGCTTTTAGAATATTAAGTGCTTCAAGACCGTCATTGGCTTCACTCAGCGTAATACCCAGTGGCTCAAGTGATTTGCGCATAATGGTTCTGTCTGTTTTGCTGTCATCGACAATCAAAACATGATAATCACTTGGAGAGTTTTTAGCTTTAACCACAGAAGCTTTTGTCGAAGTCATCGATTTTGTTGATATTGATTTTGCCATTTGCATGATAGCCGCCACATCAACAATAAGTGTCACACCACCATCTCCACGGATAGTGGCGCCAGCGATGCCTTCCATGCCTTTGAGGTACTCACCCAAAGATTTAATAACAATCTCTTCTTGACCCACCAATGAGTCAACAATAACACCTATTTTTGACTCAGCAAGACCCAGAATGACTACGTACGCGTGCTCACCTGTATCAAAAACGCGCTCAACTTCAAAAATATCCACCAAATGTACCAATGGCAATACTTCATCACGAAGTCGCATAACGCTACGATTTTCTACTGAAGTAATTTCATCTTTTGTTATACGCACCGTTTCCAAAACCGAAGCGAGTGGTATTGCGTAAAACTCCTCCTGTACCCCAACCAACAAGGCTTGAATAATGGCAAGTGTCAATGGAATTTTCAATTTCATTGTGGTACCTTCATTGACCACACTATCGATATCAATTATCCCATTGAGCTTTTCAATATTCGTTTTTACGACATCCATACCTACGCCGCGACCAGATACTGAGGTGACTTGCGCAGCAGTAGAAAAGCCTGGGCGGAAAATAAGACCAAATGCCTCTTTTTCACTCATATTATCAGCTTCGTGCTCTGATATGACCCCTTTTTCCATCGCTTTTTGCTTAAGCATCTCTGTATTGAGACCTTTACCATCGTCGGCGATGGAGATAACGATATGGTTACCTTCGTTGTACGCTTTAAGCTCAATAATACCTGTTTCAGGTTTACCTTTGAGTTTTCGTGTTTCAAAATCTTCGATACCGTGGTCACATGAGTTACGAATAATGTGTACCAGTGGGTCACCAATCTCTTCAACAATCGATTTGTCTAGTTCTGTCTCTTCTCCGCTGATGACAAGCTCGATTTTTTTGTTGAGTTCTCGAGAGAGGTCACGAATCATACGTGGGAACTTGTTGAAGACTTTTCCGATAGGTAACATACGCGTCTTCATAACAGCGATTTGCAAATCGGTTGTTACGAGAGATACAATAGAGACAACCTGATTTAACTCTTCGAGAAACTCTTCGCCCTCATAACGCTCTTCAACATCATCATTGATTTTTATCAAACGGTTTTTGCCCAAAACAAGCTCACCGATAAGATTCATCAAGTGATCCAAACGCTTAACATCGACGCGAATAGTTTGTTCAACAGCCGCTGATTGTGATTGCGCAGCCGCTGCGGCAGGCGCAGGGGCACCTTTTGCTGGTGCGCTACTTTTGACAGGTTCAGCAGGTGCATTGTCATAATCAGCAAATGTAGCTTGCACTTTAGCACTCTCTACAGGTTTTTCCACTTTTTTAGGAGCTGGAGCTTCGCTCTTTTTGGCTTCTCTTTTTGCTTTATCTTCTGCTTGTCGTTTGGCCAAAAGACGTGCTATTTCTGCCTCTACTTCAGCTTCTGTCAAATTTTCATAATCGATTTCATCTTCTGCTGCTACGGGTTCTTCAACTACTTGCGGGGCTGCCTTAGCAGGTGCAACAGACTTCGCTGGAGAAACTTCTGGAATCGTATCACCATTTGAAACTGCATCCAAACGTTTTACCATATCCGAAACATCGTACCCATTATCCGTACCAGAATCACGAATGGTATGCAAAATATTTTTCATCATATCGATGGAAGGCAATACGACATCGAGTACTTCTGGAGTCATTTTTAACTCATTGTGTCGTGCCTTATTGAGTACATCTTCCATATGATGTGTTAAATGCGTCAAGACATCAAAATTCAAAAACGAACTAGCACCTTTTATAGTATGTGCTACACGAAATATTCGATTCAATAACTCCAAATCGTCTGGTTGAGTCTCTAATAGGGTTAAATCTTGATCGAGCTGCTCTATAAGCTCAAAGGACTCGACTAAAAAGTCTTGCAATATCTCTTGAAATTCATCCATTTTGTACCCCTATGCGACTTTTTTTTGTTTTTAGAATTCTAGAAACTTCTTTGTAGAAAGCGTTCGGATCAAATTTAACCAAATAACTCTCACCACCTGCTTTTTTGCCACGTATTTCACTAAAATGATCACTGATTGAAGAGTTAAAAATTATAGGAATTTTTTTGAATCGCGGATCCTCTTTGACACGCGCTGCGAAATGGAATCCATCCATTCTTGGCATTTCCACGTCTGAAACAATAAGCCGCAATTTGTCACTCAACGTTTCACCGTGTGTTTCGTACATTGTTTCAAGTGCTTCTATTCCATCGACGCCGTCGTGCGCTTCTACGACATGAAAGCCCATCTCAGTCAATGCCTCATGCATGATTTTGCGTGCCGTATTACTATCATCTAGCAACAGCACCGTCCCCGTAAACTGCTTATGCTCTTCACGTAAATTGTGTTCTGGTGGCGTATAAAGCCCCAAATCCATTACGACACTCTCAAGATCCAAAATCAAAAGCACTGCATCATCTTCGATGCGCGTTACGCCAGTAATTTTGCTTTTGTCCATCGCTCCCATACCAGAAGAGAAACCTGCTGGCTCGATATCTTTCCAGTTGATACGTCGAATGCGTTTAGCATCATGCACGATAAAGCCAATAAGAATATTGTTAAATTCAGCAATAATGACACGTTTGTTCTTGTCATTCATCTCAACTTCTTCGACGCCCATCCATTTTGCCAAATTGACAACGGGGATGACAGTCCCACGTAAGTCGAAAATACCTTCAATAAACTCAGCGACACCTGGTATTTCAGTCAAAGCAGGTATACGAATTATTTCACGTACTTTCGATACGTTCACTCCGTAAATACCCTCATATATTTCGTCTCCCACGCGTTTGAGAATACGAAAATCGACCAACTCCATCTCATTGGTACCTACTTGCAAGATACTATCTGACGAAGGTTTCAATTCTTCTCCTTGAAGAGATGTCGATTCAAGACGACCCCATTTGGCAAAAATTGTACAACAAAATAGCTTTTATTACAAGCGAATGCATCTAAATTGTGATAGTTGAGTTTTCCCATTTTTAGGGCTATTCCTTGGTGGTAGTGACCCTCAAATAAGTACTCTGCCTCTTTTAAAACAGAGGCTAATTGTTTTGATTTTTTCGCAATGAGATTTTGATTTTTTTTGCATAGATTTTTTGAAGAGAGTTTTGCTTCTAAATTTCGTACAAATCGATTTTGCGTATGCTTATCGTAGAAATTTAACGCCTTTACTACTATCCAAGAACGAAGTATCCGTGTAAAAAGTTGATAGCCAAGTGGCTCACTCCAATCCCCATGTGCCAAAGCTATCTTGTAACCTTTCGCATTTACGATAAGTGGTTGAGCTTGCAAAGGGAGCACCCGAATCGATGGGAAAAGGGTAGCTAAACGAAAATCGTGATTTCCCTCAAAATAGAGTATCTCAATAGATTGCGCCAACCTATTGAGTCGCGCTATTGGCTCGCGATGTTGCTCTACACTTCGAGTGAGTTGAGCAACCAAAACATCAAAAATATCGCCCATCAAAATAAGCTGAGTTGTTTGAATGTCACCCTTTTCAAGCGCACTTACAAAGTCCAAAAACGCTCTTCGATAGGGGGCAAAATGAACATCTGCTATTAATATTGCCCCTTCGTGCAGTGTAATCATCTAGGGAAGATACGCCATTACAGGAATTCCGCTCTCTTGTGGCAGACCAAACATAATATTGGCATTGACCACAGCTTGCGACGATGCACCCCGCATGAGGTTATCGATAGCTGTGGCTATGAAGAGTGTTTTGCCTTTTTGTTGCACATAAATATCGCAAAAATTCGTCCCCGCCACCTCTTTCATCGTAGGAGGCGTAGTGCGAATACGCACAAAAGGTGCATTGGCGTAATAGGCTCGTAGCACAGCTACAGGGTCGATTTCATTGGCTAATTGCACATATATCGATGCCAACATTCCGCGCGTAATGGGTGTCAAATGGGGTACAAAAATCACCTCATTGTCCAAGCCTGCAAAGGTCAATTTCTCTTGAATTTCAATCGCATGACGGTGTTGCAGTGGCGAATAGGCGTGCATATTGTCGTGTATCGAGACGAAATGGGTCGTACTTGTCGCTTTTTTGCCTGCACCGCTTACGCCACTTTTGGCATCGATAATGACGGGAGTGTGTGTCGAAATAGCATCGATAAAGGGCAAAATCCCCAACAACGAAGCCGTGGGATAACACCCAGGATTGGCTATAAGGCGCGCTTTTGCAATGGAGTCTCGATACAACTCTGGCAATCCATACACCGCATTTGAGAGATTTTTGGAGTCACTGTGAAGACAATAATTGGCTTCGTAGTTACTCAGATTCAATCGATAATCTGCCGACAAATCAACTACTTTAATATCACGTTCCAAAAACTGAGGCACCAACTCCATAGCAGTTTTGTGTGGCACTGCCAAAAAAACCAATGCGCACTCTTGCGCAATTTTTGCCACATCGACTGCTGTAACTTCAAGCTTGGAAACCCCCAATAAGGAGGGATGCAACACATCAAGCGTTGTATCGCCCTCGGTGGTAGCTACACTTTTGAGTGAAAAATGGGGATGATGGAGCAAAATTTTGACCAACTCCAACCCTGTATAACCACTCGCACCTACAATGGCAACATCAATTTTTTTCATACGCCTGTACTTCCAAAACCACTCGTACCACGTGCAGTCTCATCGAGGCTATCGACGAGCGCGAAATCGGCTTGAATGACCGCTTGTACTATACCTTGAGCGATGCGGTCACCTTGACGGATGATGAAATCTTCATGTGAATGATTGATAAGCAGTACCATTATTTCTCCTCGATAGTCGCTATCGACCGTCCCAGGGGCATTTAGCACCGTAATACCTGACTTGTAGGCCAAGCCACTGCGCGGACGAATTTGCAGTTCATATCCCTTGGGCAGTGCCAGCGAAAGACCAGTTTTGACCAAAAGACGTTGCGCAGGTTGAAGCGTACACTCCTCTATGGCATGCAAATCAAAGCCAGCCGCTTCGTGCGATTGGTATTGTGGGACTATTGCATCGACATGCAATTTTTTGACATTAATTTTCAAAAGTAATCTCCTCATAACGTACAGAAATCACCTCGAACTCTCGCACGCCACTGGGCAGATGTGCTTTTATCTCATCACCCTCTTCTTTGCCCAAAAGGACTTTGGACATGGGAGATGCAAACGATATGAGACCACGTGCTGGAGCGCTCTCGACGCCTCCTACGATGGTATACGTAACTGTTTCATTGGTTTTCAAATCGCAAAGCTCAACCGTGGAGCCAAAACTCACACGCTCATGTGCCAAAGTCGAAGGGTCGATAATTTGCGCTTTCCCCAACATATCGCTCATTTTCATGAGCTGTTCATCGAGCAGTCGTTGCTTCTCTTTGGCAGCGTGGTATTCGGCATTTTCCTTAAAATCGCCATGTTCTGCGGCAATCTCAATCTCTTTGACTATCGATGGGCGCTCTACATTTTTGAGATACTCAAACTCCTTTGAAAGTTTGGCGTAACCGTATGCCGTCATAGGCTCTTTTTGCATCTTTTCCTACCCAAATTTTTGCTTGCATTATAGCCAAGCATGGCTACTTTTGGAGTAGTTTTGCGACGTTTGCAAGCGTCCCACTGCCCAAAAGTGCACGCAATTTTGTAGCATCTTCCATAAAGGCAAAAGCATCGTGCGATTCATAGGCACGACGCAGTGCATCGACATTGACCTCGTCTTGAAAAAACTCTGGATGCATCGCCTTTTGCCCCGCAAAATACATAATAATATTGGCCAATCCAGCATAGGGAAGCTTCACAAGGTACTTCATGAGTGCAAACTCCCACGGATGCGTAATATAGAGTAGACTCAAAGGCGTCCCAATAATGGCACTCTCCAAGGTCGCTGTACCACTGCACACATACGCGTATTTCGCCTCCAAAAGTGCCTCATGCGCCTCTCGATAGAGCACAAAACCGCTCACATCACCGTATAAACGTGCAATATCTGCATCATCAAAGTAATGCGGGATGACCAAAATATTTTTGTAGTCACCAAAATGTGTACGAAGTTGGCGCATCACAGGCATGAGACCTCTAATCTCACGCTTACGCGAACCAGGCAAAAAGGCAATCTTTTTTTGTATCGAGGGAGAATTTTTGTACTCTTTTATCTCGTCCATAAGTGGATTGCCTACAAAAATTGCATGCGGATAAAACTGCTCTTCAAAAGGAAAAATCGAGAGCGCCACATCGACGTAACGCTCGATAAGCTTAATACGACTAGGCTTCCATGCCCACACTTTGGGCAAAATATAGTAGAAAATCTTTTTGTTGGGATAGCGTTTTTTGAGTGCTTTTGCCAAAGGAATATTAAAAGCGGGTGCATCGATAAGCAAAATTTTATCTACCTCTTTTGCTTCATCGACCAGTTGCGCGATAAGGCGTTTGGCGTATCGATAGACGCGAAAAGTATCGATGAAACCCATTACACTCAAACTTTTAGGATCCGCGATGGGCGCGCCCAAACTAGGGTCAAAAATACCCGTCAACAACACCTCAGACATATGCGCCATCAACGCTTTGAGATGCATATTCGCAGAGGGTTCTACGGCACTTACAAGTAGTTTCATTTTTGCTCCAATAGGATATCGATAGCTTTCGCACACAGCGTCAAGCCAAAGCTACCCGTCACTGCCACAAAACTCCCTTTTGCTTCGCACTGGGGTAGTTGTGTCGATGTCACAACCTTATAGTCACCCTCGAAATTACGTTTGCGTAGTTCATAACGAATTTTGCGCGCAAAGGGGTCACCTTGTGTTTGCCATATCGAAGTGTAGACTATTTCAGTCGGGTCTGTACGCTTGGCTGAGCCCATCGATGAGAGAAGTTTTTCACTGCATTTGAGTGCCAAAGCAATTTTGGCTTGGGTATCATCGATAGCATCGATGACCACGTCATAAGGGGAGAAATCAAAATCTTCTACCCACTTTGCATCGATACGCACATCATAGGTCTCGATAGCAGGATAGTGCGTTTTGAGAGAGGCTACTTTGGATTGCCCTAGGTGAAGCTCTGACCACATTTGGCGGTTTTGATTGGAGATATCATAGGTATCATAATCGACGATTGTAATATGACCCACACCGCTTCGATAGAGACAATCCAAACATAAGCTCCCAACGCCGCCTACACCCAAAAGCAATACGTGTTTGGCATGGAGCATTTGCACTGCTTTTTCACCCCACAAAAGCGCTAATCGACTATATTTCATGCCACGCTTGCAGTGCTTTTTGTCGCTCATAAGCTGTCATATCGAGCTTAACAGGTGTGAGTGAAATATACCCCTCTTTGATTGCATCAAAATCGCTCATCGATGCTGCAACGCCCTCACGCACACCCCATTCTAAGGGATGAAGTCCTAGCCAATAGTACTCTTCGCCTCGTGGATTGCGATGCAGATGTGCATCATTACCATAGTGTCGATAACCTGCATGGGTGATTTTGACCCCTTTGCACTCATCGGGGGCAATATTTGGGACATTCATATTGATAAATTCACGTTTTGAGAGCGGAAAACCTTGCGTAAAAATACGTTCCACCAGTTTGACGATGCTTTGTGTAGCCAGCGTGTAATCGATATCACTTTGATCACCACTACGCAAAACTTGCGATATTGCTACAGCAGGGACGCCGTGCAAAGCTGCTTCCATTGCACCAGCGGCTGTGCCTGAATAGGTGATATCCTCACCCATATTTGCACCTCGATTGATACCTGAAAGTACTAGGTCAGGCTTGTTATTTTCAAACATTGCAAAGAGTGAGAGGTAGATACAATCGGTCGGAGTACCATCATCGAGTTTGTAAAAATCGTCCGCTACAGAGATAAAGCGCAAAGGTTTTGTAAGTGTTAAACTATGTGCGCAAGCTGATTTTTCGGTTGCAGGAGCAACGATTGTGAGCTGATAGAAGGGTTTGAGTGCATCGATGAGTGCCAAAAGACCTTGGGCATTAAAGCCATCATCATTGGTGATAAGTATATGTTTTTTCATGACGCGATTATACAAAAGAGAAATAAAATTAGAGTTTCAAGTCAAGTAGAAGAGGAGCAAGGGAATAAAAAAGAAGAAATTCTCAAAGCGCGGCAGCGACC
>JQIT01000005.1:0-252800 GCA_000830255.1 Sulfuricurvum sp. PC08-66
GGTCGCTGCCGCGCTTTGAGAATTTCTTCTTTTTTATTCCCTTGCTCCTCTTCTACTTGACTTGAAACTCTAATTTTATTTCTCTTTTTATTATTCTACTAATGTATTTCACAATATCTACACAATACATACTTATACTCTATTTCAGAGTGATTTTACGCATGCTTTTGAATTAAAGAAAGAGCCTCTTTTGTACATTTTTTAATCTAAAAGTGCTAAAATGGAACTCAATTTTTAAAAAGGATTAGGTATGGTATTGAATTTCAAACGTGCTCTTTTTGCTACGGCAATGACGGCAACGATTGCGTTTGCACAAGTTGGGGCTACATTGCATGGTCTCAAAGGTGATCAAGAAAAAGCATTTAATGCAATGCTTGATGGTCTTGAAGGAATAGGATTTGTTGTCTCAGATCCTCATGAGCGTATAAATGATGGTTATAAAACAAAGTATGGAACAGATACATTGGATAACCTTGGTTTCTTCAGCACAACTAATGATGCTGCTGTTCGTGAACTGCTCGAAAAACATCCACAGTTAGGTGGATTCAGTCCTTTTAACATGCATATATTCAAATATGCAAAAGAGGATGTAACATGGTTTGGGCACTTGGATCCAAATACAATGGCCGACATCGTTGGGCTTGATGACAAAGCACTTCGTAGTCAGTTCGTTAAATCATTTGAGCCACTTGATGCGTACGTCAAAGAGACACTTAAACCTACGATGGAAAAGAAAATCGAGTTTACAAAGCTTCCAAGTGACAAATTGATTGAGTTTACTGTTGCTATTGAAGATGGTGTTGAGTTGAGTGATTTTATTGATGAGTTCCAATCAAAATACGAAGAAGCATTTGAAGCGGCACAGTACATTATTGCAGGTTATAAAAACTTCAAAGAGGCGTATAACGACATGGAATTACCTTTTAATTACGATGCATATTGGGTCTACTCTCTTTGCCACTTTGAATTTTCAAACGGTATTTTCAAAGACAGAGCAGATGCAGGAATTTTCGCACCATGTTCGATTTATATGTATGTAAAACCAGGTGAAAAAGTACTACACATTGGTATGCCAAAATTGGAAAACTGGATAGCTGTCAACGGCATCAAAGATGCGAAAAAAATAAAAGCAATCCGTGATTTAGATGCTGAAGTCATCCAAGTATTTAAAAGCATAGGAGCTAAATAATGAAAAATTATATAGCGGTTTTATTAACTGCAGTCCTTCTTTTTTTGACGGGTTGTGCAAGTAAGGCGCCTGTTGTGGCTGATGCACCTGAATTTCTACCAACATACCTAAATGCAGGATATCAAACAGCCGAAGAGACAAAAAGTAAACTTGTTGCGGCAGGATTTGAAATTGTTGCAGAGGAAGAGGTGGGTAAAAAAGGTTTAACATCGATTGTGTTTACTCACGAAAAGCTTAAAGCACTTGCAAATAGACCTAGCAGAGGATTCTTGGCTGGAAATTTGCGCGCATTGGTGAATGAAGAGAAGCAAGAGGTTAAAATATCTAATCCTTACTACTTCATCAAAGCAAATTTGCAAACTCAATATCAAGTGGGCGATGAGACAGAAGTGATGAATGCGCTCGCAAAAGCTTTTCCTGTCACAACGCCAAGTGAAGATAAATGGAAATACGAAGGTCTTGCAGATTATCGATTTATGATGGGTATGCCATTTTACCAAGACCAAGTACTACTTACAGAAGGTACTTCAGTAGCTCAACTCGTCGAAAATGCAACAGAGAATGCGAAAAAAAATCTCGTGTTTACACTGAAACTTTCTGATAATCGTTTCTTGTTAGGTGTACGCTTGAGTAAACGAACAGAAAAATTTGCTGAAAAAATCGGTGCTGATAAAGCTGGTATTTTGCCATGGATGATTTTGATAGAAGAGGCTGATGTGGACGGTAAAAAAGTCGCCAGAGCGTATGCTATGGATGCAAAATATCACATTGCCATTAGCTATCCACTATTAGATTTGGGTGGTTTTGCATCGATTATGTCGATTCCTGGTGCTATAGACGCTGAGTTGAAAAAATATTTCAAATAAGTCAATCTTCTCTCCCCTAGGGGAGAGATTTTCAAATGCGTATATTCTTCTCTTTTAAAATCTCATCTACTATTTTTCTATAACTCTCTTTTAGCACATCACTTCCCATAGCAATCGCGGGTTTGCCTTCATCGGACGCTTCTCGGGCATCAATAGTCAATGGAATTTCGCCTAAAAGTTTCAAGCCATATTTTTTTGCTACCAGTGCTCCTCCACCTACTCCAAAAATATCGTAACGCTTAAGTGTATCTGGCGCAATAAAGTAGCTCATATTTTCCACAATTCCCGCCATAGGTACATGAATATCTTGGTACATGCGAATCGCACGACTTACATCATCTGTGGCTACCGTTTGAGGTGTTGTGACCATAACTGCCGTAGTGATTGGCAACTCTTCTGCCATGGTAAGTTGAATGTCACCCGTGCCAGGAGGCATATCGATGACCATGAAATCTAGATTGCCCCATGCAACGTCTTCCAAAAACTGTATTAAAGCAGAGACTGCAACGGAGCTACGCCAAACAAGTGGAGTATCTTCGGCAGGTGTTGTAAGTCCCACACTCATGACTTTTATACCAAAATTTTCACTTGGAATGATTTTGTTTTCATCATTCCAACGCATTCTTTCAAGCTCGATACCAAGCATTCTGGGCGTATTAGGGCCATAAATATCGGCATCCAACAAACCTACCTTGTACCCTTTTTGTGCCAAACCTACGGCGATATTTACACTTAGGGTGCTTTTGCCCACGCCACCTTTGCCGCTTGTTACGGCTATGATATTTTTTGCATATGGGGCTCGATTATTAGGCGTAGCTGTGGAGCCATAGTTTATATCTTTGGCTGGGGCGAGTTTTTGTTGAACATCGATAGTCGAAAAACGGTTCGATAACGTATTTAATATGGCTTGTTTGACACTGAGATAACTTTCGTCACTTACAGTAGAGAGTACAATTGTCGCTTTTGTTTCATCGATACGTGTGGAATCGACAAGTTTAAGCTCACCAAGTGTACGTGAAAGCCCTGGATAAGGCAAAGCGTCGAGAAAATTTTTGAGTTCAACATTATTCATAAGGGTTACTTTTTTGTTGGCGTTGTAAAAGCAAGAGTGTGCTTGAGTTTTTTTGAATCATGTTATGCAAAAAAGGAGCTGCAGATGAGTACTCTTTGGCTAGGTGTTGCAGTGTCGAGATGCGCTCTTTTATGAGTTCAGACAGTGCATGAATAAGTTCAAAAAGCTTGCCCATTTCGTTTGCTTGGTTGAGTAGATTTTTGATAATAAGTTCACGGCTTTTTAGGGCTATATTTAACCCCAAAGAGTTGCCTATGTTTGCTAGCTCTTGGTGACTAATATACAACCCTGAATGATAGAGGTTGAGAAAGTGTGCCTCCAAAGAGGCAAATGGACTTTTGTCTTGATGTGTATATTTCATGTCATTTTCTCCAAATGCAATTGCGCTGCTCTTGAGACATCTTGTTGTATGTCTTGGGCGAGTTTTTGCAAAATAGATTTTGTAACACTTGGATTTTCTGCTAATCGAAGACGTACCATTTTGTCGTTGTCATCAGCCAAAATTTCAAGATATTTTTGGGGTGTATTGGGGTTGCCTGAGAGACCATCTCGGACAATTTTTTCGTCTGAAAAGAGTGTACTCAAGACAGATGCAGGTGTAGAGGGATTGGTTGCAACCAAAGCGCGAACAAGATTGACACTATCCTTAGAAAGGTACAAAAGGGTCTCTAAGGGTGTGTGCGGATTTTTGGCTACTGCCCAACGTGCACCCATGTCGCTTGAGTGTGCGATGGCGTTGAGTAGGGTTACCATGGTTTGGCTGTACTCTTGTGAGCGTTCATACACAGAGGTACGTAGACTTAGATTCATGGCTACTTGACCGACCACTTTAGGATTGTCTGAGAATTTTTCATAAAGAGCTTGTACGGTATCGATAGGTAGTGATTTGTCTTGGAGTGCTTCGATGGCATCGAGCGCCTCTTGATTTATGCTATTTTCTTGTGACATTGATAATAAAACCTTCATTTTTAACTGTTTTGCAATGGTAACAAAAATAGTTTAAAGGCTTCCGTTTGGGCAATTTATAGCGCAAGCAGGTAAGCAAAAATTGAGTTTTAAGCTCAAAATCGAGGGTGTAACATTTTGTAAAGAGAGTGTGAGAGAAGGGTGTTATAGAGTGTTGTTTAAGCGAGATTAAGAGTACCCCTTGTAAAATAGGGCGTGATGTAAACTAAAGGGTTTATACTTCTAAGAGTTTAGTTGCATAATAAAGAAGGAGTAGTGATGACAAAGTTACTGAAAGTATTTTCACTTGCGGCATTGCTGGCTACGAATCTCCTCGCATATGAGAAAGATTCAGTAGACGTAAAGGCATATCCCAAGGGTGATATACTCATTTCTGCCGAAGAAGCTATCAAGCTAATTGGCAAACAAGGTGTTGTTTTTGTGAGCGGTGATAGTCCTGATAGTTTTAAAAATCAGCACATCCAAGGGTCTGTGGTAATGGAAGCCCACCACATTCACCATTCAGACAAAATGGGTCAAATGCATTGTGCCCCTTTGTATCAGTGCATCGAAGAAGCTGAGCACTTCATAGGTAGCAAAGGTATCGATAACGACACTTTGGTTATAGCCTATGATGATTACCGTGGACCAAATGCGACGGGTGTTTACTCATTTTTCAAAAGCTACGGACATGACAATATCAAAGTGCTTATGGGTGGCTTCAAAGCTATTAATGAACTAGACCCAGCAAAAGCAGAGTTTGATGCTATCAAAGAGCAAATCAAAAAGCTTGGAGAGCCTATAAAATACGTAGAAAAGATTAAGCGATATGAGGCTTATATCGAGAAGGCTAAAGCAGAGAACAACAAAGAAGAAGAAGCCAAAAATCAAGAGCGTCTAACCAAAGAGGTTGCTGCAGCAGCGAAAAAATATAAAAACCTTGATGAAGCGGTTAAAGCATCAGAGGCAGAAATCGCAGCTTTGGAAAAGAAGCTTACAGAGGTTGAGAGTCGTTTGTTGGTCATAAAAGGGGATGAAGTTGCTATAGCAAAGCAATATCACATCGATCCTAAAAAAATCAATATGAGTGCAATTGCTTCAAAAGAGGATGTCCTACACGCGGTAAAAGATATTGCACAAAAGGGCAAAAAATCTGAGTTTATCATTATCGATAGTCGCGGCATGATTGAAATTATCGGTGAAAATAAGCTCGACAATGTTGCACGTGGTGGGCATATCCCTGGTGCTACATTCTTGGAGTGGAAGCAAATTTCTGATGACGAACGTGGAGTCGCCTTCAAAAAAGCGCAAGAGCTTGCAAAAACTTTTGAACAATATGGCATTACAAAAGATAAAACAATTTATGCATATTGTCACGTTGGAGCAGGTCGTGGCTCTGAATTGGTTACAGCACTGGAAATTATGGGATACAAAAATGCCAAAGTTTACACAGGTAGCTGGGATGAGTGGGGTAATGATATGTCATTGCCAATTAAGCGCTAAGGAGAATAAGGTATGAGTATTAATAATCAACGACGCGACTTTTTAAAAGTATCGGGTATGACCGCAGCACTTGTTGCATCGCAAGGAAGCCTTTTTGCCAAAACAGGTGTTCAATCCTATGAAAATGGCAAAGAAAACTACGGTAATACAAACTACACAGAGTCGATGTATCGTAATGAATTCTCTTTTACTTACGGTAAAAAAGAGGAGCATGGTTTTGCATACCACTGTGTAAACTGTCAAGGTAACTGTGCATGGGAAGTATGGTCACACAACGGTGTCGTGACACGTGAAAACCAATCTGCACGCTATCCTTCTATCAATGCAAAAATTCCTGATTTTAACCCACGTGGTTGTAATAAAGGTGTTCAGCACTCACAAGTAATGTACGAAAAAGATCGTATTTTGTACCCTATGAAGCGCGTGGGTGAGCGTGGTGCGGGTAAATGGAAACGTATTAGCTGGGAAGAGGCTGCTGATGAAGTAGCGGCAAAAATCTTTGAGGTACTCTCAGACCCCACTCGTGGACCCGATAAACTTATGGTGCATGCGGGTACGGGATTGTTAACTGAGGGTCGTCGTGGTGCTCCACTACGTTTCTCGACGCAATTGGGTGCAATTCGTATCTATCCATCATCTTATCTTGGGGATATGTTCTCAGGCGCAGCTGTTGCCTATGGTGAAGGTAACGTTGGCTGTACATATGACTTTATGTACAACGTCGATACGGCAGTATTTTGGGGCGGTAACCCCTCTGTATCACGTATTCCTGATGCACACTATGTATGGGAAGGCAAATACAACGGTGCAAAAGTTATCGTTATTACGCCTGAGTTTAATGCCTCTGCAAAATCTGCGGATTTATGGATCCCTATAAAATCGGGTACAGATAACTTGCTTGCCATGAGCGTTATCAATGTCATCTTGAACGAAAAAATTTATAAACCAGAGTTTATGAAAGTCTTTACTGACCTTCCGTTCTTGGTAGATATTAAAACGGGCAAAATGATTCGACGTACTGATATCGAACACGTCGATCACAAAGACCATCACCTTGCAGAAGAAGAGTTCTATTGTATGAATACCAAAACAGGTAAACCTGCGCGTATGCCTGGAACTGAAGGTAACAAAGAGCATAAAACACTTCGTCTTAAAGAGTTTGGTATCGAACCAGCACTTGAAGGCTCATGGGCTATCGATACACAACACGGTAAAGTGGAAGTGACTACCGTATTTGAACTACTCAAAAAAGAGGCTGCGAAATTCACTCCTGAGGAGACAGCATCTACTACGGGTGTTCACCCAGATACGTGTCGTCAACTAGCGCGCGACTTGGCACTGCCAAAAGTGGTTGAAGTTACTACTGGTTTTTCACTCAATAAATATTTCAATGGTATTTTGACAATTTGGAATATTTCATCGATTATGGGACTTACGGGTCGTATGGGTCCATATGGTGGATTGAATACCGAAAACGAATTTACCCTTTCAGGGTTAGATGCACTTTCGGGCTTTTCAGGCAAGTACGCGCCACGTTTTGGTTCGGGATTTGTTGGGGAGTTTATCTTTGGCGACGGTATGAAAACATTTGACAAGTATTTTACTGATGCAGATGTACAACGTGCACACGACGGCAAAATGGGCAAAGAGGAGTATATGAAAATTATCAATGAACTCCTTGCCGAAGGTGAAAATGACAAAGCCAATATTGCTCACAAAAACAAGGGCGGAAAAGGCAATGTCGTCAAGCCTTGGTGGATTCCTGATACTGCTATTATTGTGGCAGACTCAAAATTCAGACGTAACAAAGGTAGCGATTACCGCGAAGCGTTTATGAAGAAAACGCAATATTTTGCTTATGTTGACTACCGTATGAGTGAGACTGCTATATATGCAGATTTGCTCTTGCCAGCAAAATCACACTATGAAGTGTACGACCTAAGAACAAGCCCAGGCTACCACAGATTTACAAACCTTGCGCAACCTATTGCAAATATGAAAGCTATTGGTGAAGCAATGGATGAGTGGACAATGTTTACTTATTTGGCCAAACGTCTTGAAATGTATGCTAATCGTCCAGAAAATGTCGATAAAGCAAAAATTAAAGATGACAAAAAGTATGCACGTCCTGGTTTCCATGATTTGACCATCTTCCACAAAGAGTACATCAATACAGATGATGAATCTCAAGAGGCTGGTGAAGTATTGTTAGGTACAGATAAAATGGCAGTACAAGCAGCATTGGAAAAATGTGATCAATACAATCCTTGGACAATCGAAAAAATGTACAAAGCGGGTGGGTTCTTGCTTATCAATGAAAAAGCAGCGAAATCGTCACCGCTTTATGCAGACAAACCCTATACATCGATGGAAAATCATCTTTACAAATATGAGAGATTGGAGACAGTTTCTGGTCGACAAACTTTCTATGTTGATCATCCTTTGTGGCTCAAATTGGGTGCTGCAACTAATACAGGACGCAAAGTTATTGCACCTTTGACGGATTCAAAAGGAAGTTATCCCTTTATGATGATGACGCCACACGCACGCTGGTCGATTCACTCGAATTACAAATCGAGCCGTACGTTGCAACGCTTGCAACGTGGTGTTCCGTACATTCAAGTCAATCGTACTGCAGCAGAGGTCAAAGGCGTTCAAGATGGCGATACTATTCGCATCTTCAACAGTCTTGGTGAGTTCTATGCTATGGCAAAAGTCTCCTCTTCTTGTCCTCCAGACGGACTTGTAATGGAGCATGGATGGGAACCTTATATGTATAAATTCAATAAGGGTCATAATGAAGTCGTTCCAACAGCGTTGAATTTGTTGGAAATGGCTGATGGTTGGGGTCACCTAAAATTCGGTGGTCTTTGGGACGGTAACCAATATGCGTATGATGGTGCTGTTAACTTTGAAAAAGCTAGTGTGTAAGGGGTATATGAATGTCTAAAAGACAATTAGCAATGGTAATGGACCTGAACAAATGTATCGGGTGCCAGACATGTACCGTAGCATGTAAAACGCAATGGACTAACCGTAATGGTCGTGAGTATATGTATTGGAATAACGTTGAGACCTATCCAGGTACTGGTTATCCAAAAAACTGGATGGAGCTAGGTGGCGGCTTTGACGCAGCTGGAGACCTTCAACCAGGTGTAGTTCCAAATCTCGAAGCAGATTACGGGGTGCCTTGGGATTATAACTATGATGCACTTGAAACTACAGACTTTACAGCAAAACCTGAAAAAGCGGGATGGTCGCCTAGTGTAGAGCCTACATGGGGACCTAACTGGGATGAAGATCAAGGTGCAGGGCATTTCCCAGAAGACAACTACTTCTTCTATTTGCCACGTATTTGTAACCACTGTACAAATCCTGGCTGTTTGAGTGCGTGTCCTCGTGATGCAATCTTCAAACGTGAAGAGGATGGTGTTGTTCTTGTGGATCTTGACCGATGTCAAGGTTACCGCTACTGTATAGCAGGGTGTCCTTACAAAAAAATCTATTTCAATCCAAAAATCTCTAAATCAGAGAAATGTATTCTCTGTTTCCCACGTATCGAGCAAGGTTTGCCACCCGCTTGTGCGCAACAATGTGTCGGTCGTATTCGATTCGTAGGATTCTTAGATGATGAGGAGTCACAAGTTTATAAACTTGTACACAAATATAAAGTGGCTTTGGGCTTACGTGCTGACTATGGTACGCAACCAAATGTATACTATATTCCTCCAACCGAAGCACCACCTAAATTTGATGCAGACGGTAAAATCATTGAAGGTAGCGATCGTATTCCAGTGGCTGAGCTTGAAAAACTCTTTGGTCCACAAGTTCACGATGCTATTAAAACGCTCAAATCTGAGATGAAAAAACGCAAAGAGACAGGTGTGAGTGAATTGATGGATCTTTTGATTGCATATCAACACTCTGAAATGTTCCGTCTTGATACACACTATTATCATGAAGTAGCCAAAGAGCATGGTCGCGTGCCATTGGCTCCTGTGGATACACGCTATGCAAAAGGCAAATATACAAAGTCTATCTCACACTTTAAGGCGGCACACTAATGAAAAATGTATCAGCTAAATTATTGTTGGGAAGCACAATAGCGGCAATTATGATAAGTGGATGTGGTGACACTGCTAAAGCGGTGGGCACTACAGATGTGAAAAAAGCACCAATGGCGAGTAGTGCATTTGCTACAAAGCCAGCGAGTGACAAAACTATCATCGCCAAAAGTGTAAAAGAGGATATTTCAGCAATTACACCCAATTCACCCTTGTGGAATGATGCACAATTTTCAAATGTCGCGCTCTATCCACAAACCACAGTCATGACTAATGACAAAGAGGAGAATCGACTTAATGCAGGACGCAAAGCGGTTGTTGCAAAAGTCGCAGCGCTTCAAGACGGCAAAAATCTTGCTCTTGCTGTGATTTGGGAAGATAAAGGCGAAAATTCAAACAATGGAAAATGTACAGATACCTACTCTGATGGTATTGCAGTGCAGTTTGCAAGTAATGTAGATAATGTCGAAAAACTTCCTTACATTGGTATGGGTAGTGAGGGTCGCGAAGTAGCGATTTATCTCAAAAAAGTACAGTACAACGTATTTGAGCCAAATGGAAAAGGTGTAGTAGAAACGCAAGTGAACCCACACCAAACGCCTTATTTTCATAAAGAGCTAGCTGATTACAATGATAAGGTAGTAGCGCTTGGTTCTGATAACTATGAGCGTAAATTTGTTTCTGCTGGTTTTAGAAGCTTGACAGAGATAAAAGATGGCACATCTGCATCAAAAATGGAGATGTATCGTATCAAAGATTATGGTTGGATAGCTACAATCGTGCGCCCATTGAAAGATGCATATGCAACTCTAGGGGCATCAGCACCTATTGCATTGGCACTTTGGGATGGCTCAAAGCTAAACCGTAACGGTTCCAAATATCTTTCTGGTTGGAATGCTGTTGTTGTAACAAGTGAAGATGCTAAGCTGGTCGAGGCGTTGACAGTAAATGTCAAGGGTGATATAGTCAATGGTGAGGCTAAGGCCGTCGAAAATTGTGCAAGTTGTCACAACTTTGAGGGTGCAAAAAAGCGAGGTTATGATATTTCGAACTATACAGCTCCAGATTTGAGTAACATTGGTGGATATGCTACGGCAGCGTACATCAAAGAGTCTATTCTTGACCCAAATGCAGTTGTCGTACCTGGTTATAATCAAAATGCGCACTCTGCAACCCCTTGGTACAGTGTAGTGGATGGCAAACGTATATCGATGATGCCAGCATTTGACTATCTCGACCCCAAAGATGTGACGGACATTGTGGCGTTTATGCAGACGCTAAAAGCGCCACTCGAAGTGAAAAAGGATAAATAATGAAAAAGTTCCTTGGTATTATTGCGGCGCTTGCTTTGACAGTAAGTGCGTCAGCATCAGAGTTTGAGAAAAAAGGCTTTTTGACTACAAAAGCGTGTGCTGAGAAGGGCATTTTTGCGGATTGTAGTTTGGATGCATTTGTGTGTGGAACAGAAGGGTGCTTTCGCAAAGCTGAGCCAGGTGTCATCACAAAAGAGGAGTTAGTTCTTTTTGTACACAGTGAAGGCAAAATTTACAATCTAGATGCTTCAAAATTCTCTCGTGCACATTTGGATGAGGGTGTATCACGTAACGAAGTTACAATTATTGGAGAGTTCGATAAATCGACCAATACAATTGTTGTGACAGAGTTTTCACCTCCACCACCTCCTGCCAAATCATTCTTCAAGGGTTGTCTGTAACCCTTTCGCTGCTCTCTTTTTGAGAGTGGCCACTTTCTTGTTCTGCGTGACTAAACGACACCTCTTATAGCCATCTAAGTCCTTTTTAGGCACACTTTGCCACCACAAATGGAGTAGGAATGGAAGAGAATCAGCGAACCGTTTTATATGCTTTTTTGTCACGTATTTTTGCTGACATTATCGATGAACCTTTTTACAATGCACTCAAAGCCAACAAAGAGTTATTGGCGACTATTGGCGTAGAGAGTTACAATTGGGTTGACAGCGTCAGCCAAGAAGAGGCGCTTGAGGCGCTCAACGTTGATTATACGTCGATGTTTGTTATGCATGCACAACCTATAGAGTCCTTTGTTTTGGATGCGAAGCAAGAGACATTGGTAGGATTGCAAAACCCTGTCATGCAGTTTTATTTTGAGAATGGTTACGATGTAGATATGAACCAAACCTCTATAATGGCACCTGACCACATTAGTATCGAATTTGGTTTTATGCAAGCACTGGCACAACGTCAAGAGGATAGCATTGCACTGCATTTTTTGACACAACACCTTGGAGCATGGGCAATCCCCTATTGTATGGGTATGCGCAGCATGGCGCAAACGCCACTTTATCAAGAGGTTTGTGATTTTGTTGTAGAGTTTTTGGTCTCTGAAATAGATTATTTGACGCGAAAAGTAGCCTAAATATGGCAATAGAGTTTATACAACAATCGGGATTGTTGCGTCACAGCGGAAGCTTGTGTGTACGCAATGACTATGCACACAATGATTGTACAGAGTGTATCGATATCTGTCCTCATGATGCTTTGGGTATTGTCAAAGAGCGGTTTGCTATCAAAACAGATGCCTGTACAGCGTGTGGCGCGTGTTTGGGTGGTTGCCCTACGCAGGCGCTTACCTTGGAAAATTTTGACCCTAATAGTTTTGTTTTGCAGTGTAGCAAAAGCGAACCTGTAACACTCTCTTGCAAATCCAATACGGTTTGCTTGGCGGCATTTGACAAACAGCATTTGGCAACGATGGCGCTACAATCGACGGCACAAATACAATGCGAGCTCTCACACTGCCAAACGTGCAGTATCAACACCGATTTTCAAATAAGTAATATCATCAAGATGCGTATCGAAGAGTGTAATGATTTCATGACACTTTTGGGTATCGAGAAGCACATTGTCTCCATCGAAACCCAGCCAAAACAGGAGCGTTTTGGGGTATTCAAAAAAGCGATACAAAATATCGCGACACTTTCACACACGCAAGCGACTGAGATTTATCAAAAAGGCGCGCAAAAGGGCTTACTTAAATCGATGTTGTTACGCAATGCGTTGCGTGACCAGATGCGCACTATTAGCTCAACCCTCATCGATGATAAGGCGCACTTTTTTACGCAAATAGGTATTAATTTTGACACGTGTACCAATTGTCAGGAGTGTACGCTCTTTTGTCCTACCAAAGCGCTTGTTCCCACCGATGACAAGCAAGGGATACTTTTTGACGGAAGTCAGTGTGTGGGGTGCGGTATTTGTGACCAAGTGTGCAAAGCAAACGCAGTAAGCATTGAGTCACACTATGACATCGTAGATTTTATTTATGAGCGCAAAAATGTACTCGTGCATTATGAAATGGCACTGTGCCAAGAGTGTAAATGCGCCTACCCTTATAAAGGCGGTGCGCAAATATGCGACCGCTGTAGCGCTCACGTAGAGGATATTGCGGCGCTTTTTACCTTGGCTAGGGATATGTAAAAAGGCTTACTTCTTTTTGTCCATAGCATCTTTGGCGCTAGAAATAGCTCCATTGAGGGCATTTTTGGCGACATCCCAAACATTGACGCCCATACGTTTGGCTTCGATAGCGGTCTTGGATTGCATGACGCTTTGACCACGCGAAATAGCCTCTTTGCGTACCGCAGCAAGTTGTTTGGAGATGACGGTAAAGGCATCTTTGCTCGCCATAATAAGCTCTGACAAATCAGGACGCATACGCTCGACGATATAGAGTAGCTCTTTTTCGATAGAGGCTGGGCAGAGTTTGGCTTGGTCTTGTACGAGTTGAATAAAAAGCCTGTCGGTGTGTTGCAAATCTTTGAGCGTCTGCTCCATGTTTTTGATTTGCATAGGGCGAAGCTCATCGGGAATATAATCAAAACGCTCCTTGAAAGCACGTATCGATTGGGTGAGTCCTTTTTTGGTTCCGTAGAGGGTGCCTCGCAAAATTTCGCTACTGAAATTGGGAGCCGCTTCTGCAATATCTGCCGCACTTGCGATAATGGTATCGACCACTCTTTGTGCTCTATCGAGCGTCAAATAGCCATCTTTGAGTGTTTTTCGAGTCAAATCGCGAGAGATTTCGGTAAAGGTTGCTTCGATGTTTTCGCCGTTTTCAAGCGCAGCGACAAAAGCGCTCTCGGTGATTTCGTGGAGCAAATCCAAAATGTCAATGGCTTGGATTTTGAGCTGTGTGAGACGTTTTTGGTAGGCAGGCTCTAAGGTGCCAAATTTTTCTATGAGCGCCGATTCGATAGCCTCAAAAGTGGTTTGACGAATCTCTTGGAGTTCGCTAGTTTTGGTGCGAATTTCCAACTCTAATTTCTCTTTTTGGGTGAGGAGTTGTTGAAGTTCTTGACGTTTTTGGTCTGTCTCGTAATCGAGCGTCGCAAAGGATAACTCCTCTAGCGTCTCATGTGAGAGCGACGTAAGACCTGAAAGTTTTTGCGTTAAAAAGCTTTTTGCCACGATTTTTCCTTTGTTTATAGAACCATTTTTATAGCACTGTGTTGCTTAAAAAGCTCAAACAACGCTACTCTATCTTCGTCATGATGCACCAGAATTTCCACCTCAAAACTGTGATAGGTGCCGTTTTTGCTGATGTTGGAAAAGGTACATTTGTAGCTTCTATCACGCACCACTTCAGTGACGATAGAGTGTATCGCATCGGGCATATGCGTGATGACGCGGTAGCTCCAATTGCAGGGATAGGTGAGGGTTAGTTGCTCTTCACGACCGTTGATAATCACCGCTTTTGCCTCCGCTTTTGGATTCGAGTCGAATCTCTGAAATGACCATCGATTTATCGATAGCTTTGAGCATATCATAGATGGTCAAAAGCCCTATCGATGTACCAGTGAGCGCCTCCATCTCGACGCCTGTTTGACCTGTGAGTTTGGCAGTGACGATGAGCTTGAAGCCAGGCAGTTGTGGCAACTCCTCGACATCACAATAGACATTGGTGAGAGTCAGTGGATGGCACATAGGAATGAGATGGGGGGTTTGCTTGGCTCCCATGATAGCGGCAATAACAGCGGTTTGCAGGACGGGACCTTTTTTGGCGGTTTGATGAATGACCGCATCAAAAGCGGCTTGGCTCATGGAGATAATGCCACTGGCAGTTGCGATGCGTGTAGTGGCGCTTTTGTCACCTACATCGACCATCGTAGGTCGATTGTGGGCATCGAGGTGTGTCAGTTGCATCTATCGAACGCTGTCAGGATGGACGATGTAGCCAGCTACTGCTGCGGCTGCGGCCAGAGCAGAGTTGGAGAGGTAGACTTTGCTTGTGCGGCTTCCCATGCGCCCTACGAAGTTGCGATTGGTGGTAGAAATGGCTACTTCACCATCGCCCAAAATTCCCATGTATCCGCCCAAACATGCACCACACGTGGGATTGGAGACGACGCCACCTGCATCGATGATGGTATCGATGTAGCCCAAGCGTTGCGCCTCTTGCGCGATGCGTTGCGTGCCTGGGGTGACGATGAGGCGTACATCTTCGTGGACTCTTTTGCCGCGCAAAATATCAGCGGCAGTTTTGAGGTCGCTCAATCGACCGTTGGTACAGCTTCCGATGAAAGCTTGGTCGATTTTGATACGGTCGGCAATAGCTTGCGAGAGGCTATGACCATTGGAAGGCAAGAATGGATAGGCGAGGACAGGCTCAAGCTTGGCGACATCGATGTGAAGTGTTTGGACGTACGAAGCGTCTGCATCAGAGGTGTGAATGCGTACAGGACGCGCCAAAGGTTTGTCAGACAAAAAGGCTTCGGTGATGCTGTCATACGCGACGATACCCGATTTGGCTCCCGCTTCGATAGCCATGTTACATAAGCTAAAGCGGTCATCCATCGTCAAATAGGGGATGGTGGAGCCTGTAAATTCAAGTGTCTGATAGAGTGCGCCATCGACACCAATCATGCGAATTACTTCCAAAATCAAATCTTTGCCCGTGACATAGGGCTGAGGTTTGCCCTCGAAGATAACTTTGATCGATTGAGGTACCTTGAACCAGTTGCCACCTGTAATCATGGCAAATGCCAAATCGGTCGAGCCCATGCCTGTCGAAAAGGCGCCTAGCGCTCCGTGTGTACAGGTATGTGAGTCTGCTCCGATGATGACATCGCCTGTGACGACGAGACCTTTTTCAGGCAAAAGCGCATGTTCGATACCCATATCTTTTTCGTCGAAAAAGTTTTTGAGTTTATGTTTTTTGGCAAAATCGCGACTGATACGCGCTTGGTTGGCAGATGCGATATCTTTGGCGGGGATGAAATGGTCTAGTACGATAGAAAAGCCATCGGGATTGGCTAATGTTTCGGCCTTGCTGTCTTCAAAAGCTTTGATGGAAATGGGTGTGGTAATGTCATTGCCAATGACCATATCGATGGGCACACGTACAATTTCGCCTGCATAGACATCGCGTCCTGCGTGCTGTGAAAATATTTTTTCGGTGATGGTTTGACCCATGCAAACTCCTTGGGCAAAAATTGTGCAATTTTAGCCAAAGGATGATTAAGGCAAACCCTAGCTTTTGAAGTGATCCAGCTGTGTTTGGAGTTTTTTCGCAGACTCTAAAAGCGCTTTTGCGATGTGAAGTACGCCGTCGATTTCGGTGCGATTGGCTTGCGAGAGGGTGGAGATATTGACGACGCCTTGAATAATCTCTTGGGTCATTTGTACCACTTTATTGGAGTCCACAAGGCTTTGGGTGCTGGTATCGACATTGTGTTGCATCGCTTGTGAAACGGTATCGATTTTGACCTCGATAGCTTGGGTTTGCGTCGCCAAAAGATGGACGTTTTGGGCGCTTTCGTTCATGAGGTCTGTAGAGTCAGAAATCGATTGGATGAGGACTGAAATAATGGCATTGATATCGGTGAGTGAACGCTGTGTACGTTCGGCTAATTTGCGCACTTCATCGGCTACGACGGCAAAGCCTCGACCATGCTCCCCTGCGCGTGCCGCTTCGATGGCGGCGTTGAGTGCTAGCAAGTTGGTCTGATCAGCGATGTCAGAGATGATAGCAAGGACTTCGTGTACGCTCTTGGCTTCATTGCTCAACGTGCTAAAGCGCTCCGCCAAATCGTGACTCATTTGGCTGGTTTGCTCTACTTGGCTACCGATGGTTTGAGAGATGGTGCGTACATCGTTGAGCTCTTTATCGGTCGATTGAATACTCTCCAACGAGGCTTTTGCTACCTCGACACTTTGAGAGAGCAAATCGGTGATATTGGTCGCCAATTGGCGTGTCTGTTGCGATATGGTGTCACTTTGCAAAGATTGTTTGTTGAGCGTTTCGGCAGAGCTGTTGAGCTGCGTAGAGAGTTGCATGGTGGCGTGCGCAGAGTTTTTGGTGTCGTTGATGGTGGTTTGGATTTTGTCTATGAAGCGATTCATGAAATCACTGGCGATGCCAATTTCGTCATTGGGGTTGGAAATGGGCAAACGTTTTGTGATGTCACCTTCCCCTTGGGCTAAATCTTGACACACTTCATCCAGCTCTGCAATAGGGTGCAAAATGCTCGTACCTGTCATGTAGTTGATCGCTATGAGTAGCGCCAACAGTACCACACCGATGATAGAGAAGTAGACCAAAAAGGTCTTTTGGATGTTTTCAAAATAGTCCGCTTTGTTCACCCCTGGAATGACCCACAATCCCCACTCTTTGATGTAGGCAAACGCGGCAATTTTCTCTTGCCCTGTGGTGGCGGAGACATATTCGTAGATGCCACCCTCTTTGTGTGCACGGATGTAATCGATGTAATCTTCCCCCGCATAATTTTTGCCTTCGCTTTTATGGTGTACCACCATCGTACCTGCGGCATCGATGAGGTAGACGTAGCCGCTTTGTCCGATTTTGGTGGCGTAAATTTTCTCTTTGAATGCGGGATTTTTATAGCCATCTGGGTCATTTTGTGCGATATAAGTGAGCGTCGATTCGAGTGATTTTGCTACCGATGTGAGGTCGTTTTGCATGATGGTCTTGATGTCTTTGACCCCAATAAAGTATGCTACAATCACGCTCGATGCGATTGCCACCACCGCTGCGCCTAAATTTAAAAGAAATTTTGCCTTGATAGTTTGAAACAGCGCCATGATGACTCCCCAAAAAAATAGTAGGTTTTTTTATGTTACTCACCCACCTCAAGCAAATTATAGACCACTTACGTAAAAAAGAGGTAAAAATCCTGCGTTCTGTGCGCAGATGTGCCCCTAATGTGCTAGAGCTCTATTTTGAGGGTGATTATATTCTCTATGCTGATATGACAAAGTCTCAAAGCACACTTTTTCGCACCTCTACCCCTGCGTGCTCCAACCGCTTCAATGCCCCTTTTGATGCAGTGTTGGCCAAATATTTTTGGCGCACTCACGTCACAAATATCGCTCTTGTCGACGAGGACAAAATCATGCGCATCGATGTGGTCGCCAAAGGAGCCTATAAATCCACGCCGCTATCGATGATCTTTGAGTTTACGGGCAAATATACTAATGTTATTTTGCTCGATGAAGCAGGCGTGGTACTAGAGGCGTTGCGGCACGTCGATGAGAGTAACTCTTCGCGACCTGTGCGTGTGGGAGAGAAACTTTTGGCGGTGCCCAAGGCATCGTTTGTCCCCAAAGAGGAGCCTATCGAGGATGTCGAGGCGTGGCTTTTGGCGGTCGATACGAAGCGTTCGAGTCTTGCACTCCAACACAGCAAAACCACCGCTTTAGCGCAACTGGCAAAACAGCTCAAATCGTTAGAGCGTACCTTTGAAGGATTGGAAAATGAGGAGAGTTTGGCCGAGCAAGCACTCGTTTTTGAGCGCGAAGCACAGCTTGTATTTTCACATTTGCACGCTATTACGCCCTATGCCGCCTATGCGGATGTGGTCGATTTTGAGGGACAATCTCGACGTATCACTGCGGACAAACCCTACGCCAAGCCTGCCCAATGGGGCAATGCGCTCTTTGCCAAAGCCAAAAAGAGCCGTCAAAAGGTCAAATATATGCACATCGAGAAGGAGCATTTGCAAGCCAAAATCGATTTCGTGCGAGAGCTTATCTATATTGTCGAGCACGCTACAAGCGTCGATGCAATCATGCAATTTTTCCCTGCGCGTAGCCAAAAATCCAAAGTCAAAGAGCATAAACCCTACGAAATTTTCTGGTTCGATGGCTACAAAGTGCTCTTGGGACGCAACGCCAAAGCCAATACCGCGCTCTTGAAAGATTGCAAAGCCAACGATATGTGGTTTCACCTCAAAGACAGAGCCTCTGCACACGTCGTCATCGTCACCGATAAACAAAAAATTGCTCCTAGTACCATCGAAAAGGCGGCGAAACTGTGTGTCGATTTCAGCGTGCGTAGTGCGGGTCGATATAGTGTCGATTACACCAAGCGCAAAGAGGTACAAGTACAAGAGGGTTCGAATGTGTTGTACAATAGGTACGAAACCCTTATCGTGACCAAAGAGTAGCAATTCGCACTAAGGAGGCACTCATGGCAGTAGGACCCGTAGGTGGCGCAATATATGTCAACCAAAACATGCATGTTGCAGCCGCAAAACACAACGACATTCTCAATCGATACGATATGCAAAACGTCCACGCAGCAGCTTCTGCAAGCGAAAAAGATAAAATCGTCCAAGAGGTGCGCCCTCCTGAAGAGAGTCACCAAATCGACCCAGACCGCGATGGACGTCCTTCGCAAGAGCAGCAAAAAGAGGATAAATCAAAAGAGTTAAAGCCTAAAGAAGATAAGATTGAAAAGCAAATCGTCACCACATCGATGCATCTGTTGGACATAAAAGTTTGACAATTTTGCGCATGTCTTAGTCGATACGAAGGGTTATTATGGGCTTTTTTGGTAATCTCTACTCCTACCGTGACCGTGTTTTGACAGGGCTTGTGTTGGTGGGGGCTTTTAGCTTTTTTAGTGTGCTAGATAGCTTTTTCATGTGGTGGCTTATCATCGGCGTGATGTATGCACTCTCCTTTTATGAGGCGACAAAGCTTTTCAAAATCGAGAACAATACCGTCTTTATTATGGGCGGATTGCTTTGGGTTGCCGCCTATTTTTACCCGCATGCCGATGATTTGATCTTCTTTTTTGGTATCGTTTTTGCCTCCTACATGGCGTACACCGCACGTAACGATTGGCAACTCTTCTTACCCTTTTTGTATCCTGCTGTAGGGCATCTTTTTATTCTTACACTCTATTACGAATATGAGTTTGTGGCACTTTTCTGGTTTGTGCTTATCGTCGTAGCTACAGACATTGGAGCGTTTGTCGTAGGTAAAAGCATGGGTCGTCACCCCTTTAGCCCCTCAAGCCCCAACAAAACCATCGAAGGTGTTGTGGGTGGGGTAGTTGTGGCTACCTTTTTGGGCTTTTTTGTGGGCGTGGTGCTTGTCGATATGCAAAAAGCGATTCTCTTTTCGCTTTTGGTCTCCCTCTCTTCAGTTTTTGGGGATCTCTTTGAGTCACAGCTCAAACGTCGCGCAGGGGTCAAAGACAGTGGGAATATTCTCCCTGGGCATGGTGGTATGCTAGACCGTATGGACGGATACCTTTTTGCGTCCATTACGCTGGTGGTTTTGCTGAGAAGTTTGAGTTGATTCTACTAGGCTCCACAGGTTCGATAGGCCAAAATGCTTTGGCTATTGCCCAACGTTACGACCTCAATGTCGAGGTGCTTGTAGCAGGCACGCGCATCGATATACTCAATGCCCAAATAGCGCAGTTTCACCCTAAGCAAGTCGTCATTGCTAATGCGAGTGATATACACAAAGTCAATCATCCGCATGTACGTGCAGGCAGTGCGGCTATCATCGATACTATCGAGCACTCTGGCTCTTCGCTGGTGGTCAATGCAATGGTGGGGTTTGCAGGATTGGCTCCCACGATGGCGGCAATTAATGCAGGCAAAAAAGTTGCCTTGGCCAACAAAGAGTCCTTGGTCGTAGGTGGAGCTTTTGTCAATACTTCGCGTATTGTGCCTATCGACAGTGAACATTTCGGATTGTGGTATTTGCAAAATGGTCGAGCTATTCGTCGTATGATTATTACGGCAAGTGGCGGTGCTTTTCGCGATTGGCCATTAGAGGCGATGGTAAATGCGACGCTAGCCGATACCCAAAAACATCCCAACTGGTCGATGGGTCAAAAAATTACTATCGACAGCGCGACAATGATGAACAAGCTTTTTGAGCTCTTGGAGGCGCGATGGCTCTTTGGCGAGGGTGAATATGATGCGTTGATTGAGCGAAAATCGCTTGTGCATGCACTGGTCGATTTTGTCGATGGGTCGATGACGGCGCATTTGGCGCACGCGAATATGCAACTGCCTATTGCCTATGCATTGCGTGGACGTGTCGATGAGCCACTTTTGCCCGCTATGGATTTGGTAGCGATGGGAGCGTTGGAGTTTGCGCCCATCGATGTTGCTCGTTATCCACTCTGGGAACTCAAAGAGGATGTGCTACGTCACCCTCACAAAGGAGTCGTGCTCAATGCGGCCAATGAAGCCGCCATCAAACGCTTCATCGCGGGTGAAATAGGCTTTATGGATATGGCTAACAAGGTAAAAATTGCTTACGAACGCTTCGATGCACGACCGCGCTCTATCGATGAGGTCTATGCGTGGCACGAAGAGGTTTACCAAACAGTGCTTACATTATAATGGCGTTGCGATGATTTTAAGTATCGAAAGCTCGTGTGATGACAGCTCAATAGCCATTACGGAGATAGCCACCAAAGCACTCATCTATCACAAAAAAATCTCCCAAGAGCTAGAACACACTCTCTATGGTGGCGTAGTGCCAGAGTTGGCTTCGCGTCTTCATGCTCAAGCGCTCCCTGCAATATTGCGTGAATGCACCTCCTATTTTCCTATGCTCAAAGCGGTCGCTGTGACCAACGCTCCAGGCTTGGCCGTGACGCTTATGGAGGGGGTCATTATGGCAAAGGCACTCTCTATTTCACTGCGTATTCCACTCATTGGTGTACACCATCTCAAAGGGCATATCTATTCGCAGTTCATTGGTCGAGAGGCTATTTTGCCTCAGACGGTGTTGCTAATCTCTGGTGGACATACGCAACTATTGGAGGTCTTGGCTTTTGAGAGTGTACGCATCGTAGCCAGCAGTAGCGATGATAGCTTTGGCGAGAGCTTCGATAAGGTTGCCAAAATGATGGATTTGGGCTACCCTGGAGGACCCATCATCGAATCGATGGCACGCGAAGGAGATGCACAACGGTTTGATTTTCCTGTGCCCTTGTCCAAATCACCGCGACTAGAGTTCTCCTATTCAGGGCTCAAAAATGCGGTGCGTTTGGCTATCGAGGCGTTAGGGGAACTCTCCTATCAAGACCAATGCGATATTGCCGCTTCTTTTCAAAAAGCCGCCACAGCACACTTGGTACAAAAAACACGTAAATATTTGCGTTCGATTACGCCTCGACCCCTAGCGATTGTAGGGGGTGCGAGTGCCAATACCTATGTACGCTTGGAATTTGAGAAGATATGTAACACTATGGGCATTGAGATGTATCTAGCGCCTTTGGCGTACTGTAGTGATAATGCCGCCATGATAGGCAGAGTCGCTATCGAGAGCTATTCTAGGGGCGATTTTGTGGGTTTAAATGACTTGGAAATTAACCCACGTACCCACGAGATTAATTAAAGACAAAATTTATCCACGATTAGTACAATGCCTGTATAAAATTTCAACAGGAGCCCAAAAATGGCAACTACAAAGCTAAAAGGTAATGTCGTAAATCTTGCAGGTAATGAAGTAAAAGTTGGGGATAAAGCTCCTCAAGTGACTGTGGTCAATTCAGCGGGTCTTGCTGATGTACTCGTAGGTGGCGCTCAAGGTGTCAAGCAGCTTATCATTGTTGTTCCTTCATTGGATACAGCGGTATGTGCTACTGAAACACGCAACTTCAACAAAAAAGCTTCTGAAATCGAAGGTGTAAAAACAACTGTTGTCTCTATGGACCTTCCTTTTGCATCTGGACGTTTTTGTTCAGCTGAAGGTATCGACAAATTGACTGTTGCTTCAGATTTCCGCAATAAAGATTTCGCAAACGCTTACGGCGTTTTGATAGCTGATGGTGCACTTCGTGGTGTAACATGCCGCGCAATTTTTGCTGTTGATGCCAACGGTATCGTCACGTATAAAGAAATTGTTCCTGAAATCACAGAAGAGCCAAACTACCAAGCAGCACTCGCCGCAGTAAAATAAGCTCTCGCACTACTGCAAGCCCCTTATTTGGGGGATTTGCACCTCATTATCCTCTCACAATCCCCTTCTTTAAACATCCTTTTAGAAACCCAAGTTAAACTAACGGTAAATTTGTCGATAACCTCGGCGAACAAAAAAGGAGATAGAATGAAAAAGTTCTTGTCAGTAGTAACTACAGCTGCTATGTTGGCTACGAGTGCACATGCGATAAGCGAAGGTGCAATTGCGGATGTTTCACTTGGGTTGAGTACACCTATTATGGTACCAAGCATGAAAGTTGGTACAAGTTCAACTAGTTATGTAGATATTGCAACAGACTTGGGTCTTGGTGCATCTATTCAGTTTGATATGTGGGGTGAATTTACACACCTTATTCCAATCATCCCCAACGTCCGTATAGAGATGGCAACACTCTCTTATACAACGACACAAACCATTACAGTATTGGGTCAAGCGCTTTCTGGTACAAGTACATTCAGTATGGACAATAAAGATGCGATTCTTTTCTGGGGTGTCCCTTTTGTAACATTGATTCCTTTTGTTGATAAAGTTGACTTCGGTCTTGGACTCAAAATGATTGATGGACGTGTTGGTGCGCAAGCGTATACCGAGAGCACATCAACGGCTATTACTGCTCCAATTCCTTATGCATGGTTGCGTGGTGCCGTCTCTATTCCTGTTGTAGGTGTTGGCTTGGCAATTGACAGCAAATTTATTGGTACAGATGCTGTATTTGGTACTGATGGTTTTATGGGTAACAAAATCAACTTTAGCGAAATGGTTTACAAAGCTACATGGGGTATCGCTCTTCCTATTCCTGTGCTTACCCTCGAAGCAGGTGCAGAGATTGGTTACAAACAAACTACACTTGACGTGACAATCCCTAATTCACTCTATTTGAATGGTTCATTTAGTGGTGTAATCTTCGGTGTTTATGGCGTTTTTGGTATCTAAGGATGCCTAGCGTGTCTCCCCTCGATATAGACGCGAGGGTGTGATGCGTCTCTTTTTTTCACTTCTTTTTCTTACGCTCTCTCTTCGTGCAGATGTTGCACTTCTTTTTTTGAGCGATACCTACTCCTCTACAGCTTATAGGGCGCATTTATCCGCCTATATGACTCCTCAAGACAGATTTTGCCTAGGGTACAACACCGATTTTGCACATATCGATGGCGCTTATTTACATGCGTGGTATTGGCCTAGCGTCATAGGAAGTCTCGATATGACACTTCAAGGTGGTGCTGGCGCACGTTATATTGCAGGGGTGGAGCCAATGGTGGTTGCAGGTGTAGAGTTAGAGATGGCCTATTTGCCCATCATGCATCTACAGTGGTATGCCAGTCCAAGCAAGCAAGATGCAACACTACTCTTTTCCTACTCACTGCCACTGCCCTATGCTACGGTCGATTTTCGTGTCACAGCTGGATTGGGCTATGTGCATACCTCTACACAATCTGTAGGCTCTATTTTGTACGGAGCGGTGCTCTATTTCTAAAGCACGACGATTTCTAATTCGAGTGTAATACCAAAATCTTTTAGTACTTTCGTGCGTACTTCATCGATGAGCTGTATCGCCTCTTCATACGTCCCTCCGCCATAATTGACCAAAAAATTGGCGTGTTTATCACTAAATCCCATGTTTCCTAGACGCTTGCCTTTGTAGCCTACCGCTTCGATAAGACGACCTGCATAATCTCCTATAGGATTTTTGAAGCAGCTACCTGCACTAGGCAGTTGCGGCTGATTGTCGCGCATACGTAAAAACTCTTCGATTTTAAGCGCATCAAACCCCTCATGAATTTCAAAATGTCCCTCGAAAATCACCTCGTCGATAGCGGTGTGTCGATAGCTGTGCTGTATTTGCGCTTTGGGATGGTAGCCGCTGGGGGTGATGATGCCTAGAAGGTGATTGAAAACCTCATACTCTTTGAGCCCACCATTCATTTTGATGACACCTCCTATAACACCAGGTAGTTTGGCCAAAAATTCAAAATGAGCGATGTTGTGTTTGCGCGCAAAACTCACGACTTTGCCACTGGGTGTAGCCGCACCTATGATGAGGCGATTCTCTTCGATACGAATATAATTAAAGGCCTTTGAGAGCATCATGAGAGGGGGTGGAGTAGGAGATATGAGGAGATTGTTGCCGTGTCCCATAATAGTATGACCCTCAGGGATAATGCGCTCCTCGTCAATGAGGGTCACCTCGACAACGGGACCGATTTTGATACTGGTGAAGTGACTCAAATCAATCGTTTGGGTCATTGATTATTGTACAAAACTTGGAATGAGATTGATCATACGCTCAGTAAACTCGATGGTAAGATTGAGCATCCACGGCATCGTAAAAATTATGACAATAATAATGGCAATAATTTTGGGAATAAAGGAGAGTGTCATTTCATTGATTTGCGTGGTGGCTTGAAATATCGAGACCGCAAGTCCCGCAAACATTCCCACAAGTAACGTAGGTAGCGCCAAATAGAGCGCAAGCTTGAAGGTCTCTACACCCAATCCGATGAGTTGGTCTTGCATCAGCTGTATCTCAAATCAGTGTATTCATGTGGGATGATAAAATCCCGTGCGCGAATAGCCTTGTCAAAAAAGCCGTGTTGTGCACCCAAAGCAAAGAGCTTATCGATGGCTTCGTATTGGGTCTCGTCCATACGAATCGAAGTATCGTTTGCATAAAGCTCTAGGTATTTTGCCAAGGTTGGAGCATCGATACGTACCAAATTTCGCTCTAGTAACATCGAGGAGAGTAGCCCAATATGTTCTCGTCCTACACGCACTGCATCGATGAGGCAATTTTCATAGGCAATAGCTGAGGTGAGAGGAAGTGAGCGACGCATCGCCATGCCTCCAAGCGGCAGGGGCAAATTACCACCTGAAAGCTCTTGCCAAATCTCCCATAGTTCACGCTCTACTTCTAGTGTACTGTCGAAGGTCAAAATACTCTCATGGATGAGCACACCCGCATCGACTTTGCCCTCGATGACGGCACGTTCGATATCGAGGAAATTCATGTAAACGATTTTGGCTTTGGGGTAGGCGATGCGAAAGAGCAGGGCATTGGTGGTGTGTGCACCGCTTAGCGCCACTTTCATGTGAGGTTTGAGCACTTTGCCTTTTTGCTTGATGAGTTTGGGGCCATACCCTTGTCCGAAACTCGTTGCAGTTTGCAAGAGCGCATATTCGTTGCGTATGAGAGGATAGAGTCCGAAGCTTATCGCGGTGATATCGTAGGTGCCTTTGAGCGCCTCTTCGTTGAGGGTCTGAATATCCAATGCAATGTTTTGAAATTGGGCATTAGACGGGGAAATCCACCCGAATTTGATGGCGTAATACATGAAAATATCATCAGCATCAGGAGAGTGTGCAATCGAGACAAATTTCACCCAAGCTCCTTTGCAGTTTTGATGCGATTTTACCCCAAAAGCGCTATGGGTATATTTAAGTCTCATGCTCTTTATATGACAAAATGCCATGAATAAGGGGCATAAGCTTTCATTAGGGTAAACTCAACAAACTAGCGATAAAATACAGAGCTTTCAAGCGCAAAGGACGACGTAAAATGGATGAGAACAAACAAAAAGCATTAGATCTTGCCCTCAAGCAGATTGACAAGACGTTTGGAAAAGGAACGATGGTTCGCCTTGGCGACAAGGTGATTGAGCCTATTGCGGCAATTTCTACGGGGTCACTAGGGCTAGATATGGCTCTTGGTATTGGCGGTGTTCCTGAAGGGCGTATCATCGAGATATATGGACCTGAAAGTTCGGGTAAAACCACACTGACGCTTCATATCATCGCAGAGGCGCAAAGAAAGGGTGGCATCTGTGCTTTCATCGATGCGGAGCACGCATTGGACGTTTTGTACGCCAAACATTTGGGTGTCGATGTTGAAAACCTTTTGGTTTCACAGCCTGATTATGGCGAACAAGCACTCGATATTTTGGAGACTATTGCCCGAAGTGGTGCCGTCGATGTCATTGTCGTGGACTCTGTGGCAGCATTGACCCCCAAAGCAGAAATCGATGGTGAGATGGGCGATCAGCAAGTGGGCTTGCAAGCACGCCTCATGAGCAAAGCGCTACGTAAACTCACTTCGATACTTCACAAGATGAACACAACAGTGATTTTTATCAACCAAATTCGTATGAAAATTGGTATGACAGGTTACGGTAGTCCAGAGACGACGACAGGTGGAAATGCGTTGAAATTCTACGCCTCCGTGCGGTTGGACATTCGACGTATTGCTACGCTCAAACAGGGCGAGAGCCAAATAGGCAATCGCACCAAAGTCAAAGTAGTCAAGAACAAAGTGGCTCCCCCTTTTAGGGTGACAGAGTTCGATATTATGTTCGGCGAAGGTATCTCCAAAGTTGGGGAGCTTGTCGATTACGGTGTCAAGCTTGACATCATCGACAAATCAGGCGCGTGGTTTGCCTACAAAGACAAAAAAATTGGGCAAGGTAGAGAGAATGTCAAACAAACATTCAAAGACGACCCCGTTTTGGCAGCAGAAGTAGAGCAAAAAATTAGAGAAGCACTTGGTGTGAGTGGAATACTCGAGATGAGTGCAGACGATGCAGGAGATTTGGACCTATGATTTTTATCGAAGATGTAGTAGCAACTGAAGTAATGGACAGTCGTGGAAACCCCACAGTAAAAGCCACCGTAACCTTGAGCGACGGTAGCACAGCAAGTGCCACCGTACCAAGTGGCGCTAGCACAGGCAAGCGTGAAGCGCTAGAGCTACGTGATGGTGACAGCCGTTATATGGGCAAAGGTGTCCTCAAAGCGTGCAACAATGTCAATGAAATTTTGTCAGATGCACTTATTGGCATTAGTCCTTTTAATCAAGCAACCGTAGATGCCATTATGAAAGAGGCAGACGGTACAGATAACTACTCCAATTTGGGTGCCAATGCAGTATTGGGTGTCTCGATGGCAGTTGCTCGTGCAGCTGCGATGAGTTTGGAGATGCCACTCTATCGCTATTTGGGCGGCGCCAATGCTATGGTTATGCCTGTGCCAATGCTCAACATCATCAACGGTGGAAGTCATGCAGATAACTCTGTCGATTTCCAAGAGTATATGATTATGCCCATAGGTTTTGAAGATTTTGCTGAGGGATTACGCGCTTCCTCCGAGGTCTATCACAATTTGAAAAAAATCTTGCATGAGCGTGGTGCCAACACTGCACTGGGTGACGAGGGTGGTTTTGCGCCCGATTTGTCTAGCAACGAAGAGCCTATCGAAGTTATCATGCAAGCTATCGCCAAAGCGGGTTACCAAGCAGGAACGGATATCGCCATTGCTATGGACGTAGCCGCATCAGAGTTCGTCGTAGAGGGTGGTTATCGACTTGAATCAGAAGGTCGTACACTTAACAGCGATGAGTTGATTGCCTATTACGAAATGTTGTGCGACAAATACCCGATTGTCTCTATCGAAGATGGTTTGAGCGAGGATGATTGGGAGGGGTGGAAACGCCTTACACAACGTTTGGGACACCGTGTACAGCTTGTAGGCGATGATCTTTTTGTCACCAATGCTGCAATTTTGAGCGAAGGTATTCAAAAAGGAATTGCCAATGCTATTTTGATTAAGCCCAACCAAATTGGCTCTGTATCAGAGACGATGCAAACGGTGCGTTTGGCACAACGTAATGGCTACAAATGTATCATGTCACACCGAAGTGGTGAGAGCGAAGATGCATTTATTGCAGATTTTGCAGTAGCACTTAATTGTGGTGAAATCAAAACAGGTTCAACAGCACGTGGTGAACGTACCGCTAAATACAACAGACTTCTTGAAATCGAAAATGAAGTCGTTTATGGCGAATATTTGGGAGAGAATCTCTTTAGCTAATGCATGAAGTGTTAGAGCGCGACGAAGCGCAGGATGAGAGCTGGAGCCAAAAATATTTAGGTCTTAAGCTCTCGACGCTTCTTTGGGTAGGTGCATTGGTAGCAGGGTCGGGTATCTATATTGGTATTTTGCTTTTTGGTGCCAATTCTGTCGATGCCTATATTCAGTTACAGACTTATCAAGCGCAGCTTGCCAATAACGTCGCAAAGCTCAAGCAAGAGAATGCACAGTTACAAAAAGAGTATTTTGAACTCAAAGAGATTACGGTCGGTCATTAAGGGGGCGTAGTGAAAAAAGTTTTGCTTTTGTTATGTGCCTCGTTCATAGCTCTTGATGCGCGCGAAAACCCTTTTCGCCCTATGGTAGATGAGCATGTGTTGCCTATTTCGACCAACATTCCTCAAAAAGTAGAGCCTTTTACACACGCAAAAATTTCCCTCCCAGACACTGCACGTATAGTGACAAATGTCATCGTCGAGTATCAAAACCTCGATGGCTCTATCGAAAAAGCTGTGCAACCTATCAATCAAGGTGTAGATTGGCATGTCCCCATTACCCTTTCGCATCATCTGCATAAAGAACCAGCACGTGGTTTTGAGACGGTAGGTAAAAATGAGTTTATCCACTTTGGCATCATGGACAAACGCCTCAAAATCACAACCAAAGATGGTCTCATTCGCCATTTTATGATGAGCAAACCCTATCGCGTGGTACTCGATTTTGCTCGTATGTCGAGTTTTCAGACACACGCATACAGTGTCAATAAGGCACCTTTCAAAACAATACGTCTAGGCAATCACAAAGATTATTACCGTGTGGTTGTTGAGCTAGATGGACAGTATGAGTACAAAATCGATACAGACAATGGAGTGTTGATTGAAATTCGATAATCTGCTTTTTGTAGGATTTATGGGAAGTGGCAAAAGCAGTGTTGCACGCTACGTTGCCAAGGCACTCAAGCGACAATTTCTCGATACCGATACGATGATAGAGAGCAGTGAAGGGCGCACCATACCTGAAATTTTTGCGCAAGAGGGGGAGCCCTATTTTCGCGCGTGCGAAAAAGAGGTGGCTACATGGCTGGCACACGATGTACACAACACCATTGTATCGACAGGGGGCGGATTTGCGATTTTTCAGCCCATCTGTGAGTGTGGAACCATACTCTATTTAGAGTCAAGTTTTGAGGAGATTGTGGCACGACTGAACCAAAATGAGTTGAGTAAGCGTCCACTTTTGCAGGATATGGATCAAGCGCGAGCACTTTTTGAGAAGCGTCAAGGTATCTATGAGAGCGTCGCGCACTACCGTATCGATGGATCAGGCAGTGTTACGCAGGCTAGCCAAAGAGTACTAGCTTTTTTGGAGTCGCTCTAGGCTAGGATACGTGGTAGAGTGATGCCTGTTTGGGCTTGGTATTTGCCCTTTTTGTCTTTGTAGCTGGTTTCACACATTTCGTCGCCTTCGAGGAAGAGCACTTGCGCGATGCCTTCATTGGCATAGATCTTGGCTGGGAGCGGCGTGGTATTGGAAATCTCGATGGTGATATGCCCCTCAAACTCTGGCTCGAACGGTGTCACATTGACGATGATACCACAACGCGCATAGGTGCTTTTCCCTAGACAAATTGCCAAAACATTGCGCGGGATACGAAAATATTCCACAGTACGTGCAAGTGCAAACGAGTTGGGTGGCACGATACAAATATCTCCCACAAAATCGACTACATTGGCATCATCGAAGTGCTTTGGGTCGACTACAGTGGAGTTGAGATTGGTGAAGATTTTGAACTCATTACTCACACGAATATCATAGCCGTAAGAGCTAATACCGTAGCTCACAACGCCCTTGCCAACTTGCTCTTCACTATAAGGCTCAATCATCCCATTTTTGGCTTTTTGACGTATCCAAGTGTCTGCTTTAAGACCCATTTGCTTAATCCTTTGAAAATTGAGAAAATTACAAAAAAAGCTATTTTTTGACAAAAAAATGTCTAAAAGTAAGCTAAAAGAGGCATTTTTTACGATTTTTACGTTTTTATTGTATTTGTGCTATTATACCACACTTAAAATTTTGGAGAGAAGTAATGGACTTTAAACAAATCAAAGCGTTGATGAAAGACTTCGATGAGAGTGGCTTATCAAAACTCTCACTCAAAGATGGAGAATTTGGCATCGAGCTTGAAAAAGCGACAGGTTTGACCTACGCTCAACCTGCACCTGTAGCACACGTAGCACCACAATACAGTGCACCAAGCGCAGCAGTAGCATCAGAGAGTAGCGCACCTGCAGCCGCAGTAGAAGTGGCGGGTGAAAAAATTCTCTCTCCTATGGTAGGCACCTACTACGCCTCTCCATCGCCTGATTCTGCGCCCTTTATCAAAGTGGGTGATGTAATCAAAAAAGGTCAGCCATTGGCAATCTTGGAAGCTATGAAAATCATGAACGAAATCGAAGCAGAATTCCCCTGCAAAATTGTCAAAATTTTGGTAGAAAACGGTCAGCCTGTGGAATACGATATGCCACTCTTTATTGTTGAGAAAATCTAAATATGGCGCCTATTAAACGTGTTTTGATTGCTAATCGCGGTGAGATTGCGCTTCGTGCCATTCGTACCATCCAAGAGATGGGCAAAGAGGCTGTGGCAGTCTACTCTTCAGCAGACAGAGATACAGCCTATCTCAAAGTTGCTGATGCTGCTATTTGTATTGGTGCGGCGAAAAGTAGCGAGAGTTATCTCAATATTCCTGCCATTATTGCAGCGGCAGAGATTGCTGATTGTGACGCGGTTTTCCCTGGGTATGGCTTTTTGTCTGAGAACCAACACTTTGTTGAAATTTGCGAACACCACAAACTCAAATTTATTGGACCAGGCGCAGACGTCATGGTGCTTATGGCAGATAAGTCTCAAGCCAAAGAGGTGATGATGCGTGCAGGTGTACCTGTCATCCCTGGTAGTGAAGGTGCTATCAAAGATATCGCCGATGCCAAAGAGCGAGCCAAAGTAGTAGGCTATCCTATCATCCTCAAAGCTGCCGCAGGTGGTGGTGGTCGTGGTATGCGTGTCGTCGAAGAGGAGGCCAAAATCGAGGGCGCATTTTTGGCGGCTGAGTCCGAAGCGATGACCGCTTTTGGAGATGGCACCATTTACATGGAAAAATTCATCAAAAACCCTCGTCATATTGAAGTACAAGTTCTTGGGGATACGCATGGCAACGTACTGCATATTGGTGAGCGCGATTGTTCTATGCAACGCCGTCACCAAAAACTTATCGAAGAGTCTCCAGCGATAGTTTTGCCACCACACGTGCGTCTAGCGCTTTTGGATTCTGCGGTGCGTGCCGCTAAATTTATCAAATACGTAGGGGCTGGTACTTTTGAATACCTCCTCGACGCGGATAATAATTTCTATTTTATGGAGATGAATACCCGTCTGCAAGTGGAACACACGGTTTCAGAGATGGTTTCTGGACTTGATTTGATTGAGTGGATGATTCGTATTGCCGAGGGTGAGGCACTTCCTGCGCAAGAGAGTATCAAATTCAAAGGGCACTCTATCGAGTGTCGTATTACGGCAGAAGACCCTGTGAAATTTCTACCTAACCCAGGCAAAATTACGGAGTGGATTGCTCCAGGTGGTTTGGGTGTGCGTATCGATACGCATGCTTATGCAGGTTACACTGTACCATCGACTTATGATTCGATGATTGGTAAGCTTATCGTTTATGCCGATACACGTGAAAAGGCTATCGCCAAAATGCACCGTGCGCTTAGCGAGTTCACCATCAAAGGTATCAGAACGACAATACCTTTCCATATCGACATGATGAAAAACCCCGATTTCGTCAACAATAAGTTCGATACCAAATACCTCGAACGTTATATGAAGCTCTAGGGCTTCACGCTCCCTCTGACTCTCCCCTTCGGGAGGGTTTTTCTCTTCTCTTTTTAAAACTGCAACGGCTCTACACGAAGGTAATCGATGTTTGCTTTTCGTAGTGCGTCTTCAAAGAGTGTTTTCATAATCATATTGCGCTGTTTGTTTTGCATAATGGCTTCAAGCTTTGGCTCGATAGTTTCGTAGTTTGGCGTCTCTACAGCGCCTAATTGTGCGATATAGAACATTCCGTAGGTTTGTGCACCCAAAGGCAATACAGCGGTATAGCTAGATACAGGCGTCGACAAAAGCAGTTGCGCTAATTGCGGGTTGATACTGTTGAGTGTCAATGTTTTGTGCTCTTGTGTCACATCGGCAGGGGCGAAGAGGGGGCTTTTCGCGATAGATTGCAGTGAAGCTTGATTGGGGCTGTGGTACTCGATGACATCGATAGATTGCGGTGTGGCAAAGTCGGCGCTGTTTTGGGCAAAAAAAGCACGCTTCTCCTCATCAGTAGGCGTAGAGAGCTTGGAGTAGGTGAGGGCTTGCACCAAGCGTTGGTAGAGTTGTTGATTTTTTATCTGTTCGACGAATTTGGGGTAGGTGGTGCCTTGAAGTTTGAGCTGTTGTTTGAGTTGCTCTTTGGTGAGGTTGTTTTGGCGCATGATGCCATCGATGTAGAGATCAATTTCACTCTCTGAAATGTCCACTTGGTGCTCTTTGGCAAGGCGCACAGTGAGGGCTTGTTTGGCTAATTCGTATTGTGCTTGCGACTGAGAGATACCTGCTTGTGCAGAGAGTTTTTCTATCTCCATGAGGGTGACAGGTGTCCCATCGACGACCATTGCGATGCCATTGATAATGCCTGCTTGCAGGAGAAAAAAAGTACCCAAAAAGAGTGTTAAATGTCGCATAGATGGCCTTGGAGTAAAGTGTGCGATTTTACCACGCCTTAACATAGAGTGGACTAAAATCTCGCCCACATTGTAACAAGGACGAGTAAATGATAGTGACGCGCTTCGCACCCTCTCCCACGGGATATTTGCATATCGGAGGATTGCGTACTGCACTCTACAGCTATTTGTGGGCGCGCAAAAACGGTGGCAAATTTTTGTTGCGTATCGAGGATACGGACGAAGCGCGCAACAGTGTCGAAGCGGCGCAAGCTATCATCGAGGCATTCAAATGGGTAGGGATGGAGCACGACGGTGAAATCCTCTACCAATCACGTCGTCGCGAAATTTATACACGCTATATCGAGCAACTTTTGGAAGAGGGCAAAGCGTACCGATGCTATATGTCCAAAGAGGAGCTTGAATCTATCCGTGAAGCGCAAAAAGCTGCCAAAGAGCGCCCGCGTTACCCTGGCACCTACCGCGATTTTACAGGTACACCACCCGCAGGTATAGAGCCTGTGATACGTATCAAAGCTCCTACTGAGGGGCATATCAGAGTCGATGATGGCATCAAAGGCTCTATCGATTTTCCTGTGGCGGATATGCTAGACGATTTTATTATTGCGCGAGCAGACGGCAGTCCCACCTACAACTTCGTCGTGGCTATCGATGATGCACTTATGGGGGTGACCGATGTCATTCGTGGTGATGATCATCTCTCTAACACGCCCAAACAAATTGTCGTCTACAACGCTTTGGGCTTCAAAGTACCCAAATTTTTTCATGTCGCGATGATCAATAATCCAGAGGGCAAAAAACTCTCCAAACGTGACGGTGCGACCGATGTGATGGCGTACGACACGATGGGGTACTTACCCGAAGCACTACTCAATTTCCTCGTGCGTCTTGGGTGGAGTCACGGCGACCAAGAGATTTTCTCTCGAGAGGAGATGTTGACACTTTTTGACCCCAACCATATCAACAACTCTTCGTCGTCATTCAATCAAGAAAAACTCGATTGGCTCAATGCGCACTACATCAAAAACATGCCCAACGTGGAGCTAGCGCATCGATTGGTGCCGTTTGGAGTAGACCTCAAAGGGCACGATAAAATCGAGATGATTTTGGATCTTCTCAAAGAGCGTGCCAAAACGATGGTGCATCTTAAAGCTCTTATTGATGAGCTGCTCATTGCACCTAGAGTCTATGACGAAACTGCCGCCCAAAAAGCGCTCAAAGGTGATGCTATCGAGGTGCTCAAAGCCTTTAGAACACGATTGGCGGCATCGACTGCATTGCACCTGCCTAGCGATTATCATGTGCTTATGGAGGCTACGATTGGGGAGCTTGGCGTGGGATTTGGCAAGATTGGAATGCCCTTGCGCGTAGCACTTTTGGGCGCAATGACGGGACCTGCTATCGATGCTGTGATGGCAGTTTTGGGCATCGAGAGTACATTGGCTCGTATCGATAGCTTTATTGCGTGGCAAGCAACACACTAAAATCGTGGTGTTTTGGGCTATAATTGTTGCATTTCATCCTTATAAGGAGCACCAATGAAAAAGGCCATTGCGCTATTAGCCCTTGTTGTATTACCCACATGGGCGATTATGCCCGCTCACATGAACAAAGTAGACACCGCCAAAAACGAGGCGATGAACGAGATTCGTCAAAAGCTTGACGGTATCAAAGAGTACCGCACAGACCCCACCAAATGGGCGTTTGTCATTGCGGCAGAGGATTATGATGAGACTGACGACGTAGCCTATAGCGTCGAGAGTGGTAAGACCTTTGTAGAACTAGCACAAAAAGTATTGGGTGTGAGTGAGCGTCGCACCTATGCGCTCATAGGTGAGGAGGCGACCACGGGCAAAATCAAGAACAATTTGAACAAATTGCTCAAATTTGTCCAAGCGGGTGACACCATCTATTTCTACTACTCAGGTCACGGTATTCCTGACATCGAGACCAAAGAGCCCTATATCCTCCCCAAAGACCTTGACCCCTCATTCGTCACCGATGAGCCACAACTCAAACTTGCCAACATCTACAAAACATTGCAAGAGTCTAATGCTGCAAAAGTTGTAGCCTTTATCGATAGCTGTTTTTCGGGCGCGACGGATAACAAAACCCTCTTCAAAGGGGTCGCCGCTCCACGATTAGTCGCCAAAACTATCAAAATCGACGACACCAAAATGGTCGTTATGACCGCTGGAAAAGATAAACAATTTTCCAATATGTACGCTGACAAAAACATGCGACTCTTCAGCTACTACATGATGAAGAGCATCATCGAGGGCAAAGACAACGTCCGCGATATCTACAAAGACACCCGCTCCAATGTCGAGACCAAATCGTTTGAGTTTGGCGACCAGTACTTCCAATCCCCCACTATCGACGGTAACGTCGATATGCGTTTCTAACGCCTTAATACCACCAGTACGCCAATCCCACGTTCATGTGGAATTGGTCGTACGCCTTGGTGCTGATGATATTACCCTCATCATCGACGAGGTTTACCTTCCCTCCAAGACCCATCATAAAATCTGCACGTAGCGTCAATTGCCCCAGTGAAATACCTGCTCCTATCTCGCCATAGGGTACCAATGCCCCCTCTGCTGAATAGTTGGCAACTGCACTCTCATCACCATAGGTGGTATAAGCGAAGCGATAGGCACCACTCACACCCGCATCGACGAAAATAGGTCCAAGGGTGATGAGGTTGAGTCCGATACCCGCTTGCGCACTTTCGGCAGTATCTACTTGCCCTATGCCCCACGCTTTGAGCTGTTCATGAAAATAGCCCACCTTGAAATAGAGCAGTGAAAAATCGGAGTGGATGAAGTACTGCTCGATTCGCGCGTCAAAACTGCTAGGCAATTGGTCGAGGTATTTTGCTCCCGCGGTCACTGACGTGGCGGTGTACCAATCGCCTGCGCTTAGCGCTACTGCGGTGCTTAGAGAGAGTAGTAATTTTTTCATCGTATAGGCTCCCAAACCAAAATGGGGGCATTGTAACAGTTACTCATTAAATGCACCATAAATGGCTTGATAAGAATTGGGGTATAATATTTGACTTTTTTACTTCAGGAGGACGTAATGAAAGCTTTTGCTTCTTATGTACTTGCATTGATTTTGGCACTCTCGATGACAGGGTGTCTCAAAGAAGAGCCGCTAGATGCGAACTCTACCTTCAGTGATACCGTCACACAGGTTCTCCAAGAGGAGACGATGTCTGTGCTCTCGTTCGTGGTAGATGGTACCTCTTTCGGGCTTGATGATTTGGAAAAGGGTGCTTCAAATGTTCTTTTGCAGCCCCTTTTGCGCGTCAATCTCTCTAAACCTATCTTGGCAAGCACCGTCGATACATCAACTGCCTATGTCGAGGACGCACAAGGAAATAGCGTATCCATTACGGTGAACAAAGGCAGTAGCTCGATAGAAATCTCCCCGAACGTCACTCTGACACCCTCTACGAAATATTACCTCGTCCTCAAAACCACTATCCAAAGCAATGATGGGTTAGCACTCTATAAAGAGTACAAAATTCCTTTTACGACAGTCGACGAAGCTGTGTTAAGCACAAGCAGTATCACAGCTACGCACGTGACCCAAGGGCGAAATGCCGTCGATACCAATTTCACGGTGACTTTTTCCGATGCCATCCGAATCGATGACAATACTTCGATTCGCCTCATCAATACACAGACACAACAAACGCGAAACATCGCAGCTATTGCGCAAGGTAATACGCTTGTGATTGACCCAAGCGGCGATTTGAACACTTCTACGACTTATACTGTACGTATTTTGGCAGGTGCCGTCTCCAAAGCGACTACGGGATTGCCTCTCTACACGTTGGCAGAGCAAAATTTCACCATCTCGCCTCACGCACGTCCTGTAGTGACACCTATTACAACAGACATCGTCGAGCCAACACATACATTTTTGGTCGATTTTGGGACAGCATTGGCATCGGGTAGTACGAATGGGGTGAGTGTGACCAATGGAGCTGCTTTTTCCAAAACACTAGGCACCACATCGGCTATACGAGTCATACCTTCTGCGACGTGGAATGAAGGGAATTTCAATATAACATTTGACACAAACGTAACCAACATCGACGGTGTAGCCATGAGCACACCCTACACCAAATCCTTGGTGGTCAATGCCTCTCCGCGTGTCACTTCTACCGATTTTAACGGTTCTACGGATATTCGTATCGACCGTAATATCACTCTACTCTTTAGTGAGTCAATAGATAAAGAGAGCACAATTATAGGTGTGACACTCAAAAACAGTGCGAATGCTAGTGTAACTGCTTCACATTATTGGGATGAGACCAATCGCACCCTCATCATAGACCCAAGCGCCGATTTGAACCCTTCGAGCAACTACTCCGTGACGTTAGCAAACACCATCACAGATGCTTCGCAACGCCCCCTTATCACATCCTACACACTTAGCTTTGCGACCAATGCGAACACGCGTCCAAGTATCCTTAGCACAGCACCCGCGCACAATGCTACAGGTGTTGGCATCGATGCCAACTACACAGTCACTTTCAGTGAAGAGGTCAATCGTAGTATCGTTGAAGCAGGTGGTGTCACTATCGATGGCGTATCGGTCACCTACGCATGGTCAGGGGATGGCAAAAGTGTGACACTCTCACCGTTGGGCTACCTCAATACTGACGCCAATTACACAGTGGTCGTATCCCCTACAGTCGTCGATTTGACAGGCTTCGCCGTAGCGCAAGAGTACCGTTACGCCTTTCGTACGGGTGTCAATGCGCGTCCAACCGTTGCAAGCACGACTATAGGTTCTGCACATTACATCGATGCCAATTTCACTATCACCTTCAGTGAGGCGATGAGCCCTACGAATGTCATCACCCTTTCAGGTGCTAGCATCCCTCATGTGTGGAACGGTACCAATACACAAGTCACCCTAAAACCCTCTAGCTATCTCTCGCCATCGACCACCTACGTGCTTCGTGTACCTACGAGCCTCACGGATACGACGGGACTCGCACTCGCCCAAGAGTACAACTACACCTTCACTACGCACAGCAATCGTGCTCCTGCTATCAGCTCCAGAAGTTTCTCGCGACCTGCGGCGGCTACTACCACGCAAGCAGCCATCGATAGCAATATCAGCGTGCTTTTTGATACCAATGTTTCGATTGCAGATAGTTCCAAAATCGTGTGCAAAAATGGAGCTTCCACTGTTTCTGTGACAAAATCCGAAGACGCAGGCAGGGTCAAAATCGTCCCTGCGAGTGATTGGAATGTCTCGACCAATTATCTATGTACTTTTGGCGCGGGCGCTGTCAAAGAGACCGTATCGGGCATCCTCACCACGCAAGAGAGCAATGTGACCTTCACGACGTCGCAGTATGGACGACCTGCGAAACAACACTCTGTTTTCTATTATGATGTCAATGATTCGATGACTGTCGATTTCGGGGTGACTCTACACAGCAGTAGTACATCTAACGTCTCTATTACGACTATTGCGAATAGAACAGATGGCTTTACAGTGAGCATTGTCGATGCTCAAAAACTACGCGTGGCACCTACCTATCCGTGGGCGACGGGGACTTTGTATCTTAATTTGGGGCAGGCTATTGCCAATCTTGATGGTGTACCAATGGCATCAGCGGATCAATTGGGATTGACTATAGGAGAGCGTCCTCGTGTAGTTGCGACGTCGCCAGAAGCCAATGCGAAAGGAGTGAACTATGGAAGTGGCACTATTTCGTATACTTTTGCAAAGAGTGTATCTATTGGAGGATGCTTAGAGGTATTAGATACCAATGGTAGCAACATACTTACAACCTCACCAACTCCAACAAATACAAGTGGGACATCTATCTATACGTATGCCATCAACAATACTGTTGCGGGGCAGACCTACACTGCAAAACTACGTGCAAATTGTGTTTTTGACGGTGCGACAGGGCAGCTAGCACTAGATGAGTATAATTTTTCTTTTTCGACGTTCAAGGTATTGGATGTGACGACACTTCTCACCCCTATTACGGGTAATTTTGGTCAAGCCGTTGCGGTAAGTGGTAACGGAAAACACGTCTATGTTTCAGCACCAACAGATTATATGGGTAGATTGTATAAATTCTCTTACAACACATCATGGGAATCCAATGGTTCGATTCCTTCAGGCACAGCTGCGTTAAGTTACACCTTTTCCAACGTAATTACCACAACCTATGACGGTAACAGAACTATTATGGGAGATTCCAGCCATCAAGTAGCAAATCCATACGATGGTAGAGCGATTGTTTACAGTGGCGATTTTTCAACGGCACTACAAAAAGCAGGCGATGGCGCCAATGACTATTTCGGTAAAGCTGTGGGCATTACCAATGCAGGCTATTCCATGGTGAAGAGTGAAACTAAATTGAGTATATTTGATTCAACTATGGCGTATGTGACATCACAAACAAAAAATACTGATTACTTGGCTGCATTGGATATTATCGCATCGGCGGGCGAGGCAAATGTTTTTGCAGGGTTTGCTGTTGAAATAAGCACCGCTAATTACGCTTTGTACACTTATGATGTAAATAGTTCTGTGCGTACTGTGCATAATGTATCTAATAGTTCTTACAAAGCTTTGGATATCTCGAGTGATGCCAAAATAGCCGTAACGGCGATTGTCTCTGGCACAACTGAAACAAAAATTTCTATCTATCGCAGAAGTGCTCTTGATGTGAAATTCCAAAATGCAGAACATAACATTACACTGACTGGATATGATGATGCACAAATAGCTCTTTCAGGGGATGGTAAAACTTTAGTGGTTGGGCTACCTCTTGATCCTGATGGTGGAACGACTGATAAGGGCGAAGCGCGAATTTATCGTTATATTAATAGTGCATGGACGTATATCACTACGCTTTATGAGCTTACAAGGGTAGATCAAAGTTTATTTGGAAATCGTGTCGATGTGAATTATGATGGTTCTGTTATTGTAGTAGGTGATGCGCCTAGTAGAAACAAAGCTTATATTTTTTATCCCTGATAAAGGAACCCTATGCCCACCACCGACCAAGAAGCCCTCGAATATCACGCTCGCCCCAAAGCGGGCAAGCTCGCCATCACACCCACCGTCCCATTCGCCACACAGCGCGACATGAGTCTAGCCTACACCCCAGGCGTGGCGGCACCCTGTCTAGCCATAGAGAAAAACCCCGACGATGCCTACCTCTACACCGCCAAGAGCAATCTCGTAGCGGTCATCTCCAATGGCACAGCGGTCTTGGGACTAGGGGACATTGGCGCACTCGCCTCCAAGCCCGTCATGGAGGGCAAGGCGATACTCTTTAAAAAATTTAGCGGTATCGATAGCTTCGATATTGAGGTGGACGAGAAAAATATCGAGCGCTTTTGCGATGTGGTCGCGGCAATTTCGCCTACTTTTGGGGGGATAAATCTCGAAGACATCAAAGCCCCTGAGTGTTTTGAAATCGAGCGTCGATTGGTCGAGCGTCTAGACATTCCCGTCATGCACGACGACCAACATGGCACTGCCATCATCTCTAGCGCAGGGATGCTCAATGCGTGTGAGATTACAGGGCGCGATGTCTCGACGCTTCGTGTGGTGGTCATGGGGGCGGGTGCGGCGGCGATTAGCTGTGCCAAAATGTACCGATTTTTGGGTGTCAAATATATCACGCTTATCGATACCAAGGGTGTCGTGCATCGTGGACGCGATGATCTCAATGCGCACAAGACGGCTTTTGCTATCGATGAGGCGCTCTCTATCGATGAGGCATTTGTGGGGGCGGACATGGTGCTAGGACTTTCTAAGGCGGGCGCTATCAAGCCTCACCACATCACGAGCCTCGCTCCCGATGCGATACTCTTCACACTGGCAAATCCTACACCTGAAATCATGCCCGATGAGGTGCGTGCACTGCGTAGCGACATTATTCACGCTACAGGACGCTCCGATTTTCCCAACCAAGTCAATAATGTTTTGGGCTTTCCCTTTATCTTCAGAGGGGCGCTGGATGTACGCGCTAGCAAAATCAACGAACCAATGAAAGCCGCTGCCGCTCATGCCCTAGCACACTTAGCCAAACAAGCCGTGCCTGACTATCTCAATGCACTCTATGGCACGACGTTACGCTTCGGACGTGACTACATCATCCCCAAGCCTTTCGATAGACGTCTCGTCGTCGAGGTCAGCACGGCGGTAGCACAAGCGGCAATAGAGAGCGGTGTAGCACGCATCGACCACTTCGATATCGATGCTTACAAAAAGAGCCTAGAGCAGTATCAGTAAATCTTTAGCCCAAAAATTTTTTGAGGCTTTTTTTCTCTCTATCACCGATAGCGTAGTGAATTTTTTGCAGATATTTTTGGATATTGTCCGCGCTTATGCCGCTCTCTTGAGAGGCTTTTTGCATGAGGTAGTAGGGGATTTTGGGGCGTTTGCGCAAAAATTCACGTGCCAATTTCTCGACCAAGCACCCCTTTTTGTGGTAGCACAGCCGTGCAAAGACGAAGGGCAGTTGGTGCTTCTCATGCCAGCGTGTCGCCATATCGATATAGGGTGCGCCCGAGAGGACATAGCGTAGTGCCTTGTCTCCGATGAGGACTTGCCCCTCTAGACCCAATTTTTTGGCTAGGGCATTGGAGGTGGCAGATTCGCTGTCGGTGCCGTTTTGCCCCTCGATGACGATGACGCTCTCGACGATGCCGTGCGCGACGATACCCGCATCGACGCACGAGCGACCCTTGGACTCTATAGAGGAGATGAAGGCGGCATTGACTTTGCGCTTATTAAATGCGGCATTGATGGCGCTTGGGACGCCCTTTTTGTAGGCGATGGTGGCGTGCATGCGTGTAGAGCGCACGTGCCGTTTGATGAAAACATTGAACGGCAACAAGTTGAGGTAATCTATCTTGCCAAAAATCATTGCGCGCGGCTATTTGAAGGGATTCGCCAGCGAGAGCGCCAAGCCTACGACGCTGTTTTTGCGGTCGCTGATGGTGTTTTGGTGGTAGAAAAGTTCGACTGAGATATATTTGGTAAACGCCACATCGACACCCACGACGGTTTTGAGTACGCCCATAACGCCCGCCATATCACCACCTCGCAGCGCTAGACCCGCTTCCACGCCAAAATAGGGGATGAGCACCGCGATATTTTCTAGATGCAACGGCATATTGTTGTTCCCAAACGTGCTTAGCTGCATCGCAAAGGTGTAGTGTAAATCCGCTACCCAGCTCGTATCGCCACGCCCCCAGAGTCCGCCCCAACCGTGGCGCAACCATTTGGAGTGATCCAGTAGGTCAAGCTGATAGCTAATCATGGCAGGTTCGGGCCAATCAGCGCCTGCGCGTACCACCCATCGACCCCCTTTTTCGTAGTTGGCGGCGATGGCTTTGAGGTTCTCTTCGTCAACTTTGGTCAAAAAATCGACATTGAGCGTGCGTACCATACCCGCTTCTAGACCCACGGTGCCTGTTTTGGTCGTGCCTGCGAAGGTGATTTGGTAGCTAATATCTTTGTGACTACAGGTATCGAAGGTTTGGGTTTTGCCCAGTGACCACTCCTGTCCTGCGATGAGGAGGCGTGCGTTGGATTGGTTGGAGTTGATGGTCAATTGCGGGAAACCGTAACGTGCGACATCGATGGTGATAGTGTGGTTGGCACCCAAATTGAGCGCAAAATCGCCCTCGATTGGGCAGTAGGAGGGGTGCTCGACGCGGTAGGTGTGACTGCCTACGGCGATGGGGGTGGTGATATTGGAGTTGAAGGGTTTGCCATCGACGAAAAGCTGTGCCTCTTTGGCAATAGCGAAGGTGATTTTGGGGAGTTGATTGCCCGATAAATCAAGCGATACCGTGCGCTCTTGGAGTCCCAAAAGCTCAAATTCACCGCTGTAGGGTGCCATGTGGGGTGCTTCTAGGGTGTAGGCGTGTTTACCTGTACGCAGGTATACATCAAAGAGGCGCTTTTGTGGGACGCCATCGACGGTGAGGGTATAGTTGGTATCGGGGGTGAGCAAAAAGGAGATTTTTTGGGTGAAGCGGTTGGCGCGTTCGTTGCTGAAAAGTTGCAATTGTTGATTCACCAGTGCCAAATCTGCATCGTTAAAAGCGTTGGGCAGAAGCGTCGCGGTCGCTTTGATTTGGCGCAAATCCGCTAGGTGCTCTTCGAGCATATTGACCGCCGCGATTTCATCGGTGGGGAGCTTGTCCAGCGAGGCGTGTTTGATGTTTTTGAGTTTGCCGCGCGCTATTTCGAGGAGCTGCTCTTGAGAGATTTGGGCGCAGACCATGCCATTGGCTTGGACGTAGGTGACATCGGTGAGGGTGAGGCGGCTTTGGCTGGAGATGGAGCGCTTGGCGCTTTTGGAGGCGTTGGGTCCGAAGATACCTCCTGTTTGGGTCGATTCATCCAGAGAAAATTCCGAGGAGACGTTGGAGATGATTTGGTTGGCTAGGGCTGCTAGTGCCTCTTTGGGGGTTGTTTCACACGCTTCATAGAGCTTTTGTGCCCAACCCAAATGGGTCAAAAGTAGTACCATTACTAACCATCGCATATCAAACTCCTAGGGGGATTTAGTTGCGGCGATTATAGCCAAGGTAAGGTTATTGGGTTATAATTTTTCTCTTTTTTACACCAATATTGACGAGGGAAAATAGGTATGGTAACCGTAGAATTTTTGGGTCCTATTGGGCTAGAGGATATGCATGTAGAGGCCTCTACGCTTGGGGATGTGGCGCGTATTTTGCAAAACGACGAGCGTGTGAGCGCGTGGCTGGCCACCAGTGCGGTAGCGGTCAACGATGAGCTTACCTCCAATCTCTCCAAACCACTCAAAAACGGTGACAAAGTATCACTCCTGCCTCCTGTGTGTGGCGGCTAAATGGTCGAAATTTTCGAGGGTTCATTGCCCGTAGAGGCGATTTTGGCGCGCTGGTATGGCGCGTCGTTGGGGCGAAATGAGGGTGCATTTATTCCTTTTGTGGGCACTGTGCGCGCAGAGGGTGGCATCGAGGCGTTGAGCTTCGATATCTATGAGCCAATTTTGGCGCGCTGGTACGAGGCGTGGCAGACCAAAGCCGCCGCACTTGGCGCACGTCTAGCCATGGCACACAGCCGTGGCGATGTGCCTGTGCACACCTCTAGCTATATTGCCGCCGTTTTTAGCCCCAAACGTCGCGTGGCACTGGAGCTTATCGATGCTTTTGTCGAGGATTTCAAGGCGCAAGCTCCTATCTGGAAATATGACATTATCGATGGCAAGCGCATCTATGCACGCGAGCGCTCTACGGCTTTGGTAGGCAGTGGCATTTTGGGTGGCACACAATGAGCAAACGCACTTTCGCCCAATCGATGCAGGCACTCGATGCGATGCATATAGCAGTGATGGGGTATGAAAAGGTGCCCCTCTCACAGAGTCTAGGACGCACCCTAGCGCACGATGTCGTAGCTCCTCACGATTCACCCAGTGCGCCTACTGCCGCGATGGACGGTTACGCTATCCTCGGTGCTGACCAAGCGTCAGGCACTATCGCGCTCATAGGTCATGACAATCCTGCAGGGGGTGCCATCGATACGGTGGTGACCCAAGGGTGGGGACTCAAAACCTTCACAGGTTCACTCATGCCAGCAGGTGCTGATACGCTCATTCCTATCGAAAATGTCACCGTCGAGGGGGGCAAAATCCGTATCGACACCCCTGTGCGCGAGGGCTTTTCGGTGCGTAGCATTGGTGAGAACTATGCCAAGGGCGAGACCCTCATCACCCAAGGCACGGTTATCAATTATGCCGCTATTGGCGTCATGGCGAGTCTAGGCATGGCGATGGTCGATGTAGTACAACGCCCCAAAGTCGCCATCCTCTCCACAGGCAGTGAAATCATGGACGTGGGAGAGTGCGCTACTAATGCCGCACAAATTTACAGTTCCAACCACTACACCCTTGCCTCCCTCATCGAGCAGTGGGGCGGTCAAGCCGTACAGCTAGGCACCGCACGCGACGACTACGCCACTATCAAGAGCCGTATCGAAGAGGCGCTTGCTTCGTGTGATATGGTGGTCACGACAGGCGGTGTGAGCGTGGGCGATTACGATTTCGTGCGCGATATTGTCCCTGCATTGGGCGGTGAGCTGGTCTTCCAAGGTGTCCTACTCAAACCAGGACAACATCTCATCCTCGCCCAAAAAGGCAATAAACTCATCATCGCCCTCCCAGGCTTTGCCTATTCCAGTACCGTCACCTTCATGCTCTACGGTGCGCCGCTTTTGGCGCGTCTCTTGGGCAGAGTCTATGCGCCTACCATCGTCGAGGCTATTATGGACGTACCCTACGCCAAAAAAAGCAACAAAACCGAATTTGTCGCATGTCGGGTACGTCTGGTCGAGGGGGTCTATCACGTCGATTTTGAGGGCAAAAAAAGCGGCAGTAGTGCTATTCTGACCAATATGTTAGGCTCCACTGCGCTGCTGATGCTCGATGAGGGCGAGGTGAGTTTGAGCGTAGGTGCACGTGTGCGTCTGCAGCTTATCGATATCCTATGATGTTTAGCTTCGCATCGATAGGGCGCATGGTACTGCGCAAACGCTCCCTCTTTGTCTGGGGGCAAATCATCACGCTTCTTGCGGCGCTTATTAGTATTCCTATTCCGCTGATGCTTCCTCTCATGGTCGATGAGGTGGTATTGGTCAAAGGGGGCGCGGTGGTCGATAGCATCGATGCTCTTTTTGGCAGTGGCGAGGCGTGGTACTACGTCGCGATTGTGGCGTTGGTCGTCATTGCGATGCGTTTTATCTATTTTCTTTTGGGTGTTATTCAGACCAAAATTTTTACCCTCATCTCCAAAGAGGTCACTTTCCGTATGCGTCGCTCCATGCTAGGGCATCTGCGCACTGCCGCGATGACCGAATATGAGCGATTGGGTAGTGGTACGATTGGGGCGCATCTGGTGACCGATGTGGCGACGCTCGACAATTTCATCGCCAACGGCGCAAGCAAATTTATCGCCGCTGTACTCTCACTGCTTGGCGTGGGGATTGTGATGATTATTATTCATCCGCTTTTGGGTCTGCTCATCCTCGTGCTACAACCTTTGGTGATGTTGGTGACCAAGCGTATCTCCAAAAGCGTAGGGGTGCTGAAAAAAGAGGAGAACCGCGCCATCGAGGAGTTCCAACAAGAAGTAGGCGAGGTGCTAGAGCTTTTTGGGCAGATAAAAGCCTCCAACAAAGAGCGCTATTTTTTCAATCGCGCCATCGCCAAAGCACGCCACGTACAGCGCACCTCCAACGCCTTTGGGTACAAAAGCGTCGCGGCAGAGCGCTTTTCGTATACCCTTTTTCTCTCCTTTTTTGAGCTCTTTCGCGCGGCGGGATTGCTCATGGTCATCTACAGCGATTTGAGCATCGGTATGATGTTTGCGATGTTTGGCTATATCTGGTTCATCATGACGCCTGTGCAAGAAATTCTCTCTTTGCAATACAGCTATGCCAGTGCGCGCGCGGCGCTGGGGCGTATCAATGCTGTCATGCAACTCGTCCAAGAGCCACGTGGTACCCAAGCCATCGAGGGCGAAGGGGTCACGATAGGGCTAGAGCATGTAGGCTTTAGCTACGATGGCGCATCCATGATACTCGAAGATATTAGTCTCTCCATCACCCAAGGGCAAAAGGTCGCCATCATCGGTGCGAGCGGCAGTGGCAAGACCACCTTGGCGCAAATCATCGCAGGCTTCTACCCCAAATCCCAAGGCACGCTCACCTACAACGCCACCCCTATCGAGAGCCTCTCTCGCGCCTCGATTCGTAGTCGCGTTTTTGTGGTGTTGCAGATGCCTATTCTCTTCAACGATACCTTGCGCTTCAATGTCACGATGGGTGCACCGCACAGCGACGAGGCTATCATGAATGCGCTAGCGATGGCGCAGATGGATGCGACGGTCAGAGCGATGCCAAATGCACTGGAGACGATTGTGGGACGGCACGGTATACGCCTCTCAGGAGGTCAGCGCCAACGCTTGGCAATAGCGCGTATGATTTTGGCCGACCCTGATGTGGTCATCTTCGATGAGTCCACCTCTGCGCTGGATGTGCACACCGAAGCCAAACTTTTTGGGGCGTTGCAGGATCTCTTGCGACCCAAGACGCTCATCACCATCGCCCATCGACACTCTACGGTACAAAATGCACAGATGGTCTACGTCCTAGAGAGCGGACGCATCGTCGAGCAGGGTAGCCCGCAAGCCTTGGCGCAACGTGAGGGGCATTTCGCCACCTTCTTGGCGCAGGAGCGACACGCGTGAGAGTGCGTTTCATCGTGCTTTGGATGCTCTGGGTAGGCTTGGCACACGCCTTTTTGCACTACGAGGGCAACGGCATCTACACCTACGATAGGGCGCAACTCTCCCAAGAGCGTATCACCATCGCTATCGAAGAAGCGAGCTTCACCGCATTGGCTACCCAAAAGAGCGAGGGATTTTGGCAAGGGCGTATCGAGGGGGATAGTACTAGCTACTGCAATATCCTCTACGCCGAAAACGCTTTGACAGGGGTGGTGCATCTCGAGGGTCTCACCTATGCCCTTAGCGCTATCGATGCTAGCCATGCGACGCTCACACGTGAAGATACCTCCCCGCGTGCAGACGACCGAGTCTACATACCCCAAAGCGAGATGAATACCTCCTCCACGACCCCCAAAATAGCCGCCTCGACACTCACCGACGATGGCAGTGTCATCGATGTGTTGGTGGTCTATACCTCTGACGCGAGCAATGCGTTGGGCGGTGTGACGCAAATAAATGCAGAGATAAATAAATCGATTATTTACGCCAACGAAGCGTTGGCAAACTCCTGTGCTACTTTTCGCTATCGACTTGTGGCGACGGGGCAGGTCAATTATGCGGAGGAGAACGATATTTTTGCCGCACTTTACAAAGAGCAAAATGGCACCATCAATTTGGCAGGATTACCCGAAACCTATAAGGCGGATTTGGTACAAATGGTCATCAAAAACGGCAACGGCTACTGCGGTTTAGCCTTCGTCTATGGGGGTGAAAGTTACAGTGCGAATTATGGCTATTCGGTCGTGGCACTTGCGGGGAGTTCGGTCAATTTTTCAAACAATCGTTGCCCTACCTCTACCGTCGCACATGAGTTGGGGCACAACGGCGGATTGAGCCATGATCGTTACGAAACGACAGAGAATCTTCTCCTCAAAGATGGTAGTCACTATGCTGGGTACGGCTTCGTCGATACGCTTCATCGTGTGCGCTCTATCATGTCCTATTCCAATGAGTGCAGTGCATTGGGACTTAGTTGCGAAGTCGTCCCTTACTACTCCAATCCCGACATATTGCGTGACGGTACCCCTTTTGGGGTGGCAGGCACCGTCGATGCGGTGAGCATCCTCAACACCCACGCCAAAACCATCGCCAACTACCGCAAAAGCGCCGACGATTACACGTTAGAACTCAACATGAGCGCCTGCCAAGAGCAGACCGTTTTGGGGACAAGTAACTGCTTCATCGCGACCGCCGCCTACGGTAGCTACATGGAGTCAGATGTGCGCGTGTTGCGCGATTTTCGAGACAGCGTACTCTTGCCCTACACTCCAAGTCTCGTGGCGTGGTACTACGACCACTCTCCCGCATGGGCGCGCTACGTCGAGGCGCATCCGTGGGCGGCGGCGATGGTGCGTGGCGTACTAGGCATCGTAGCCTTTATCCTCGCCATGCCGTGGGTGATGCTCTTGGTGTTTGGGCTTTTGGGTGTATGGATATTTTATCGTCGTCGCAAGGGTCGCGCATGAGAAAAATGCTCCTTTTATCTCTACTCATCGCGACGGCTCACAGCGGTGATATCGCCTCTTACACTTCACCACAGCGTATCGCCAATCCTGCACTCCTAGAGTATGCCCCCGCGCGCGCGGCATGGGTAAGTGCTACCTATGCACAAGAGCGTACGTCCATCGATGGCGTCGCGCGTGAGTACACCTACGATACTGCCATCGAGGGTGCGGCACTGCTACGCGAAGCCAATACCACCTTTTTGGCGCAGGTGAACGAGACGCTTCGAGGTGCCTACGGCGATGCCTTTCGTCCCTCTTTGGGTGAGCTAGGCGCGGCGCAAGGCGGTGTGAAAATAGCGGCATCGACCTCGACGTGGGGCGTGGCGTGGGGCGTGGGAGCAGGGTACAGCAGAGAGGCGATGTTCACGCTCGATAGCCCCTTCTCCTTTTTCATGGGGCGGTATACCCCCTTTTCGTACGCACAGGCGTGGGAGCTACAAGCAGGCGTGTACACTCGATGGGGCATCGTCGAAATGGGCGCACATGCAGGTGCGGCGTATGCCAGTAGCGATGCGGTTGTGGGGGCATGGGAGCGGTTTTTCGCGCTTGGCATAGGGGTGTCACAGGAGGCGTGGAGTCTCCAACTCGATGCGACCTACGTGCCACAAACCCTCGTCAAAAGCACTCAAACACTTATTGCAGACCACTATGCCCCACGTCAAATCGCGTGGGCGACGAGCTATTTTGGGCATACACCGTGGGGCGACGTGGGCGCCAAACTCTCGTGGGGCGTAGAGCGTCCCTATGAAGTAGGAGAGGTGAGCAAAAACGCCCAAGAGCTTTTCGTACAGCTACCCATTTTGACATGGGGGCATCTCTATGGCAGTGCAACGCAAGAGCGCCAAACCCTCCTCACCCAAGAAGTCTCACAGCTTTATGTACGCGTGCTCTGGTCGAGTGCTTTTGGGAAAAAAGAGCTAAAACCCTACCCCTAATCCTATACCCTCTGTGAGCGTGACCGCATTGCCCTCGTAGGTGATGCCTCCGTCGTAGCTGTTGCGCACGCCCAACATCGGTCCGTCCACATCGAGATACTCTACACAACTGTACCCATAGGCTAAATGCAGTGCCGCCGTGACCGATAGCGCACCCTCTAGCATCGAGCCAATCATCACAGGCATCGCGTGGGCTTGGCAGAGTGCCAAAATTTTGCGTGCTTCATAAATCCCACCGCATTTAAAAAGTTTGAGATTGACGATGTGGCATGTCTTCTCCTCGATGGCACGGCGCACATCGATGAGGCTTTTGAGCGTTTCGTCTGCCATGATGGGTACAGCACTTTGGGCGGTGAGTGTGCGCATCCCTGCCCAATCATTCGCCGCTACGGGCTGTTCGAGGAGGGTGATATTCATCGATTGCGTTGCTTCGATGAGGGCAAGCGTCGTGGGTACATCGAGCGCTTGATTGGCATCGAGCGTCCAGTGCGCGTGAGGCAGTGCCGCATGGAGTGCCTCTAGGCGTGCGATGTTTTGGGCGTGGTCGCTATCGAGCTTGATTTTGAGCCTATCGAAGCCTCGTTGTGTGGCATCGAGCGCTTGCACGACCATCGAGGAGGGCGTATCGACACTAATGGTATAGAGCGTCGATAGGGCTCTGGGTGTACCCCCTAGATAAGCATAGAGGGGTAGATTGGCTTGCTTGGCGTAGAGGTCGTGTAGCGCCATATCCAGTGCTGTGCGTGCGCCCACTCCCAAGCCCAACTGCCCCAAAAGCGCAAAAGTCGCTTCGTAATTATTCAGCGTATGCCCCTCCAGCGCAGGCCATGCAATTTCGCGTAGCTCATACTCAATTTGCTCTAGGGTCTCACCTGTAATCGCCTCGATGCTTGGCGCACTGCCTAGCCCCTCGACCTCTTCGTCAGTTTCGAGTATCAAGACCAGCTCGATGATGCTATTCACACGACGGATGTTGGTCACAAAAGGCTTTTTCAAGGGTATCGAGGAGCGCATGAGAGTCAAATCGGTGAGGGTCATTGGCGTACTTTTGTGGAGATAAGGAAGTGTAATAGTAGCCAAAAGAGGGCTACTCCCCAAAGAGGAGTAGAAAAGCAGAGATTAGAAGCTATAGGTAATAGCGCCTTGTGCCATGAGGTTTTGTCCACCAGCTCCAAAGAGTGCAGGACCTGCGAGATAGAAGTTTTTGCTTACTACGCCTACGAGGTTGAGGTTTTTGGCGACGACATAGGTGAAACCTGTCGAAATGGTAGCGGTGGTTGTGGTAGAACCAAAGGTAGTATCAGAGAGGGTATAGTTGATTTTTGTTTTACTTGTACCGTCTGCGATGTAGTTAGTATTAGTTGTGGTGGTAAGCGTAGGAGCCAAAAGTGTCGCGGTGGCACCTGCGCGCCATGTGAAATTCTCAGTCGCTTTTTGCTCAAATGCCAAGGTAAAAGGTACAGTAGCGACCAAAGTATTGGTAGCAGTGTAAGTACCTGCTACTACACTTTCGAAGGTGACATTACCACTAGCATCTTTAGTAGTGGCATTGGTGATGCTACTAGCTGCGGTATTGGTGAGTACAAGACCGCTACGTACGACCAAAAGGGCATCTTCACTTGGGCGAATTTTGTAGGCGGCATCAGCACCTAAAAAGAGTGAAAAATTGGTTGCGGTAGCTGTAGAGATAGTCCCAGATGTCGTGGTGGTGACAGTTGTGGCATCGGTGATGGTTTTGCTACCTGTGTCGCGGTTACCTGTATAGAGAGTCAAGAGTAGGCTTTTGTTTGCATCGACGGTGTGTGTGTATTGGGCATGTGCCACGAGGGTCATAAAAGAGGTAGAGCTCTTTTTCTCTGTATCGTTGGTTGTGGTCGTAGGTGTAGCGGTGGAGTTGACAGTTACTGTGGTATTAGCTCCAGCAGAAATATCATTGTCATAGGCAGAGCTAAAATCGAGTGCTACACCAACACTCAACGGCATAGAGTCCAGTGCCGCACCGATGTCTAAGCTTAATCCTGCAAGGTTGTTGCTTGCATCTGTAGTTACTTTCGTATTATTTGTTTCACTAGTATAAACGCCTGTATAAGTAGTTGCGACAGAGGGATTTGATAATGAGCCTACAGTGAGGCGTGCACCTACTGCCATACCTGCCATACGTGTACCATAAAAAATATCGGTAAGTTGTTGATTGCCTGCACCTGAAATAGCACTAAGCGCTGTAGTATCTGCACGTCCTGTAAAAACAGCAAGTGCAGAGCTTTTGTCTAGAGCCAGTGTAGCACCTGCGAGCTGCGAAGCAGCGACACCATTCATTTCAGCGATGAGTAGATTGTTTTGTTTGAGAATATTAGCAGGGTTGGCATAGATGCTAAAAATATCATCGGTGTGGTAATTGGCAAGTCCTGTACCTGTGAGTGTAGAGCCTGAAACGGCACCAAAGGTGTTGTCTGCATAGAGCGATGATGAAAGTAGCGTAGCCAAGAGCGTGGAAATAAGAATTTTGTTTTGCATGGAATTCCTCCTAAGTGTATGACATTGATAATATATGTTAAATGTCATTGAAATTATTCTAGGAAAATCCCATTGAAAGGAGAGTATTGTGAGTTAAAAGTGATGCAAAGCGCAAGGGCGTGGGAAGTAATGAAACATTGTGAACGAATTGTAAATATCCAATGTTGTGAATAACTAAAATACCCCTAACACCCACGCGACGCTAAGCCCCACAACGGTTCCTAGCATATAGCCCACACTCGCCATCGCGACCCCCACAGGAATGAGGCTAGGGTGGTAGCTACTGGCTAATATGGGTGCACTTGCCATACCTCCCACATGCGCCAACGATGCCACCCCGATACTGAACAAATCCAGATGAAAAATCCGCGCCAATGCCAACATAAAGAGCGCATGAATGACCAAGACCAAAGCCCCTGCTACGAGCAACATCCCTACGGAGCCAAACCCTGCAAAGGAGCTGTGCGAAGCAATGAGTGCGATGATGAGGTAGAGCATCGCATGGGCGACGCTTGAAGTGCCCACGATACGCCCAAGAGAGGTGAACGAAAGCGCCACCCCCAAAAGCGTCGCAAGCAGTACGCTGTAGAGTGAGGGTGACAAAAATCCTACTGTGGGTAAAAACTGTGCAATGAGATTGATACCCATCGCTAGGGCAATAGCACCTAGGATGATGCGCACATAGAGACGGCGATTTTCACCGATGGGACAGCTCTCATCGAGTGGCGCGAAATCGGCTTGGGTGGCTTGCATGGCACGGTTGAAACGCGCGGCAAAAGGTACCAATGCCAAAAGCGACAAGAGCCACACCCCATACAAGAGCGTATCGACGAGGATAGTCATACCCAACATCTTTTCATCCAGATGGATAGCACCTGCCACAGCTAGCATATTTGCCATACCGCCACTCCATGAGGCAGACAGAGCCGCTAATGCACCATTGCTGTGTGCTGGCAAAGCAAAGGACAAAAGCGCATACGAAAGCCCAAACGCCACCACAAAAGAGAGCGTCGTACCGAAATAGGCGATGAGGAGTTTGGCACCCAATCGTGCGAAGGTCGCCACTCGAAACTGCAAAAGCATCAGCACAATCATGGCAGGCAGGAGATTAGAAAGTGTGGTGGTACGCACGGCATCGATGGCAGGGGTGCGCGCCCATAGCTCTAGGCTAGCCAAAACCATCACAAGGGCATAGAGCAAAAGCACCAACGGTACATTGCGTGCAAAACGGCGCGGCAAATAGGCGTGTCCAAAAGCGGTGAGCGTCGTGAGCGCCAATATCGAGGCGAGATAGAGGAGGGTGTTTTCTATCATTAGAGACCTTGGGGCGCAATGTCGCTGGCTCTTTTGAGTCCTAGGGTGCGTGTGGCTTCGTAGACTGCCTCGACAAATTGGGGATTTGGGTCGCTTTTGGGTGTGCGGTAGGTGGCGTTTTTCTCTCTCCAAAAGGGCGTGCCCTCAAAAAGGGTGTATTCGTAGTGCCCGATGAGGTAGTCTATTTTGGGGTATTTGTGTTTGAGGTGCGCTACTAGCGCGATATTGGCAGTGAGTTGCGCAGGGGTGAGGTTGGCATTGCTCCCTTCTCCTCCTACGTTTTCGATACCTATAGCGTCCATGTTGAGCCTGATGACGTGACGTGCCATCGTCGTCTCACTCATGAGTCGCCAAATACGCCCTTCGCGGTCGATGAGGAAATGCGCCGATACATTGAGTGGACTAGCCTGCGTGACATTGCCCCATGAGGAGGGAACAGTTTGGGGGTCAAAGTAGCCAAAAGAGCGTGTGAGATTGTCATCCTCCGTCCAGTGCAATACAATGATACGCGGGTCGATGGTGATGTGTGTGGCGTTGGCGTCGTAATGCGTATGAATATAATCGAGCGTCATATCGATACGTTTTTGGGAAAATTGGATAGGTCTATCGAGGATAAGGGTGTCAGGTTTGACAAAAAGGAGCACGATGCCAAAGAGTATGAGGGTAAAGGTGGCGATATAGAGTGAAGTTCGAATCATGTGAGGTATCGATGCCCGAAGGCATCAAGAGACTATTTTTTGCAGGTATTGATGCGTAAAATGGGGTAGAGCGGGCAAAACCCAAATATAGCTGTACCCATCATCACCACACCTACGGCACCTACGATAAAGCCTGCTGTGAGACTCACCAACGTACCTACAAAAAAAGCAGCAATCACTGCAATTACGCCCGCGAAAAAGCGGATAACTTTGTCCAATGCACCTACGTTACACATATAACACCTCCTAATTGTGTTGAGCACGCATTATAGAGGCTCTTGCCTAAAAGAGGCGTGAAGTATCCCGTGCTTGGGCTAGCTCATCTAGTAGGACGTCGATGCGCGAGATGATGGCATAAAAATCATCATCCATGAAGTGTATCGATTCGGCACTTTTGTGGATGAACACCTCCTCTTTGTAGGCAATGAGCATCGAGCCAAGCTCATAGAGGTATTTGGTGAGATTTTCTACATCGCTGGGAGGCTCTTCGTGCAGACGGGTGTTGAGTAGCATGAGGGAGTAGCCCAAATCTTGGAGTGCGTAGTAGCCGTTGAGCATCTTGGCATACCCTGCGAAAAAGTGTAAAAAGATAGCTTTTATCTCTTGCGTGAAGGGCTCTGGCAGTGCCACATTGCTCAAATGCTCATCCAAATCTCCTAGCTCATCGAGCATCTCGATATCGTCCTCGATATTTGCCAAAAACTCTTGCGCGGAGGTTTGGTGAATAGGAGGTTGTACTTCAAGTGTTGAGGGTAGCGTGGTGGGCTGGTGCGCCTCTTTGATTTTGTAGTCGTGGGTGAATTGCAAATAGCAGTGGATGAGGTGCTTTAGCGCATTGCTTATATCGACGGTGAGCCGTGCAAAGGTTTTCGCCTCTGGCTCCTGCGCCGACAATAGCGTGCTCCATCGATGAAAAAGCTCTAGCACGTAGGTGAAGACATCGTAGAGGTCAGGGTCTTCTTTGTGAAGCAAATAGCCCAACTTCCCCTCTTGCGCGAAAAGCGTCACAGCCGCCATCATCGAGCTGATGTGCTCCAAGGCTTTGAGGTGTTTGATAAGAGTGTTGAATTTGATAACCGCGATACAAAAGTGCTCGATTTCGGCTTCATTGGCGTAGTGCAGTAGTCGAAAACTTTTGTTGTACAAATCGATAGAGGCTTCGTGAATGAGCTTTCGATTGGTTTGCGGATGCTCTATCATGGCGTAAACATCGACGGCGCTGTGGTGAGAGGTTTGAATATCTTGGGCGACGACCAAAGAGGCGATATCGATGTCGTGTTGGAAAGGGGCATGCAAAAGAGGGAGTGATTTAAAATAGATTTTGCCTACGTGGTAAAAAAAGGTGTCGATTTTTTGCTCTATGCGTGACAACGACTCAAAATGGGCAAACGCCTCTGCGTCCATCTCGACGATGAGGTATTTAAAAAGCGCTCTTCGTGTCGAGATATTGTATTGACGCAAGAAGACGAAATAGCCCCATTTGGGTGACTGAAAGGTGATAAATTTGAAGTGATTTTTGGGATTCTCTTTTTCTTTGAAATAGATGGCGGTAGAGGCGTGCGCTTTTTTGTGGGCGCGAAACGCTTCGATAAGTGCTTCGCTGTCGATTTTTGGGTTGAGAAAATAGGTGTCAATACGGTCGTCGTTGGCGCCAAATCGACGTCGCCCTAGTACGGCGAAAAAGCGCTCTCTACGCTCTTGGTCGCCCAGTGTGATGTTGGCGGCTTCGAGAAAATAGCGTCTATCGACTTTGAGCGTTTGGTAGCGGTAGTGAATATGACGCTCTTTGGTTTGTGGCGCGTCGATAGCGTACTGCATATACTCGATGTAGTAGTTGGGACCTTGCTCTTGGGTGATAGAGAGGATATTGTGTAGGGTTTGTTTGCTGTTTTGGCTATCAGGCGTATCAAATCTAAAAGTGTGAGCGTAGTGGTTTTGCATCTATAGCCTCAAGGTAACAAAAAATACCAAAGGGTATAGTCAAACGCCTTACAAAGGGCTTTTGGAGGGTATCGATAAGGAAAAAAGGAGTTGAAAGTAAAGCTGGCAGACAGGAAGAGATTCGAACTCTCGATAGGTTGCCCTATACACGCGTTCCAGGCGTGCGCCTTCGACCACTCGGCCACCTGTCTAAAAAGCAGACCGCAATTATAGGGTACGCTATAACAAATACGGCTTAATCAGTTTTGGGGTTTTTCTTTTCGCGAAGCGATTTTTTGAGCTCTTTTTCAAACTTTTTGCGTTTGCCGTAGGAGAGGTGCTCGATGAAAAGTTTGCCGTTGAGGTGGTCCATCTCATGTTGGATAGCGACACACAAAAGCCCCTCGGCGTTGAGGGTATGCGATGAGCCGTGACGGTCTTGGTAGGTGATGGTGATGGTATCGCTACGTTCGACATCTTCGTAAAAGCCTGGTACGCTTAAACACCCCTCTTGGTAGGTGGTGGTTCCCTCTTTTGCTACGACAGTAGGATTGATAATCTCCAAAAGCTCGTTTTTGAGTTGTTCATCGGCTTGGTTGGGGATGCCAATGATGAGCGCTCGCACGGGTTGGGCGACTTGAATGGCGGCAAGACCGATTCCGTTGTGTGCTAGCATCGTCTCAAACATATCGTCCAAGAGTGTGTGCAACGTTTCATCGAAGGTTGTCACATCGGTGGAACGTTGCTTGAGCGTGGGGTGGGGGTATTCTAGAATAGTACGAATCATTATTTAGCAGGGAGGTCTTTTTCGTAAATTTTGACAAATTTGTCTTTGATCATGCTCACGCTTTTCATCGCGTCAAGTGTCGCAAGTAGTGTCTCTTCGGCACTACGCTCAGGTGCAATATTGGCAATACCGATATTGACGCCCAAGACGACCTCTTTTTCGCCTAGGAAAAAGTTGGTTGATTTGACCAAATCGATGAGACGATTAGAGGCACGCTCTGCATTGATAAGGTCGGTATGTTTGAGCAACATCGCAAAAACCCCTTCGGAGTAGTGAGCGACGATATCGCTACGGCGTGAGGTCTTCATAAGCAGACGTGCGACCGTTTTTTCCATGAGCAACACCGCTTTTTGGCTAGGAACCATATCGCGTATCTCTTTGGTGAGTGCTACGGTCACGAGTGAAGAGTTGTGCTTGAATTGTGCGACCAATTGTGCCTCTTGACCAAGGCGTGTAAGCAAATAGCGCTTGTTGTAGACCCCAAACTGTTGGTCAAAAATAGAGCCTTGCTCTACCTCTTTGACGATGTTGGCAGTTTTTTGGTAGTTTTGTTTCATCGCTTCGGTTTGGGTGCCCAAAATCGAACCCAATTTGCTCAGATCACCTTGCAATGCACGCAAGATATTGTTGAAGGGTGCTTGACCTAACGCGGCAATCTCACCTTGGCGTTTGGTGAGGATGCGTGTCATGAGTGTAGTGTTTTTGTAGAGGTTGGAAGAGATTTGCAAAAGTTGCTTGATAAGCGTAAAAGCTGTTTTGAGTTTTTGCTCAAAGGCAATTGCCTGCTCTTCGGAGTTGGAGTCTTCGAGGTCTACGACACTCAAAATCTCCTCTTTTACATCGTCGGGTTGCTCTTCGATAAGGCGGTCAAAATAGAGCTGAAAATTGTTAGGGGTAGGTGGTACTGCCTCTTTGATAAGGGTGTTGAGTACCTGCGTAGCCAAGCGTTCGATGTTGTTATCAGGTGAGGAGAGTTCCATCGCCTCTGGCTTGTCAATCTCGTGTCCTGAAGAGCCAAACTCATCAAATGAGAGTTCGCCATCTAGACCTAAATCTCCAAAATCATCTAACTCTTTACGCTTTTTCTTGACTACCAAGGCGCATCCTTTGCTTATTCGTGTTTCGCGATTACTTTGTCAATCATACCATAACTCACCGCTTCGTCTGCGGACATATAGTTGTCACGCTCGGTATCTTTTTCGATGGTTTTCATGGGTTTACCTGTGTTGAGGGCCAAGATTTTATTGAGATCCTCTTTCATGCGCAAAATCTCTTTGGCTTGAATTTGAATATCAGTAGCTTGCCCTTGCGCACCGCCTAGAGGTTGGTGAATCATGATGCGTGAATTAGGCAGGCTGTAGCGTTTACCTTTGGCACCGCTAGAGAGCAAAAAGGCTCCCATTGAAGCCGCTTGACCAATACAAATGGTGCTTACATCGGGCTTGATGAAATTCATCGTGTCATAGATACTCATACCTGAGGTGATGACACCTCCTGGGGAGTTGATATAAAAATAGATATCTTTTTCAGGGTCTTCTGCTTCGAGAAAAAGCAACTGAGCCACGATAGAGGAGGCTACAGCGTCATTGACCTCGCCGCTTAGCATGACGATACGGTCTTTGAGCAGGCGCGAATAGATATCATAAGAGCGCTCACCGCGCCCTGTTTTCTCTATGACGTAGGGGATGTAACTCATGCAACCTCTTTGATTTTAGCGTCCAACAATTTGGAAAGGAGTCTATCTTCGACCATTGCCATTTGTACAGCAGGTAGATAACCAGCGTTTTTATAGTAGTCGAGTGTACCTTGAGGGTCTTGACCCATTTGCATCGCTTCGTAGAAGATGGTTTGCTCTACTTCGCGCATATCGACACGGATATTTTCAGCCAACGCCAATTGGTCGATGATGAAAGTTGCTTTGACCGATTTGGTCGCTTCTTCACGGAACGATTCACGAAGCGCTTTGAGTTTGGAAGCGTCGTTTTTGATAGCTTCGATTTCATCAGCGGTCATGCTTTGTGCTTTGCGGTTGAGTGCATTGTCCATCTCTTGCTCTACAATGAATGCGGGCAAATCAAAGGTGTAGTGCGCGACCAATTTTTCCATGACAGAGGGTTTTAGCTCGTCGTTGTAGCGTTTGCTGAGCTCTTCGCTGGCTAACTGCTCTTCGACTTTTTCATTGAGCATCTCTACGCTTGCACCTTCAACACCAGGGAGCATTTTTTCGGCGAGTTTTTGGTCTACGCGTACTTTCTCTTTGGTTTGAATTTCGTGCAGTTTGATTTTGAAGGTAGAGAGTTTACCTGCAAGGTTTTTGGCTTGGTAATCAGCAGGGAAGGGAACTTCGATAGATTTCTCCTCTCCCATCTTGAGTCCGAGGAGTTGCTCTTCAAACCCTGGAATAAATTGTCCACTGCCAACGCTAAGAGAGAATTTCTCTGCTTTGCCGCCTGCGAAGGCTTCGCCATCGATGAAGCCTTCGAAATCGATGACAACGCTATCACCGTTCTCTACGCCGCGATCCTCTTCGATTTTGACCAAAGGTGCTTGGGCTTGTGCTAGCTCTTTGATGCGCTCTTGAACAGCTTTTTTGGTGATTTTTGGTTTTTCTACTTCGGGGATAAGTGCCGCATAATCGCCTAGTGCAATGACAGGGCGTGTATAGATACCAATTTCAGTCACAATAGAGCCATCTGCTTGTTTTTCAAACTTAGTTACATTGGGTTCACCAATCAAATCTTTTTGGCTCAATCCAAGTTTGGCAATACCCTCATCGAGGAGTGCACGCAACGCCTCACCCTCTGCCTCTTGCACGAGTTTGTCACCGTAGAGTTTTTTGATAGTGGCTACAGGAACTTTGCCTTTGCGAAAGCCATCGACTTTTGCAGTTTTGCCAAGATTTTTGGCTGTTTTTTCGATAGAAGCTTCGACCATTTGGGCGGAGATGGTAGCCTTGACTGTGGCATTGGCGCCATCGATTTTTGTTGCTGTTACGCTCATATTTTTCCTCTAGAAATCTGAATAAGAGAGGTATATTATCGAAACTAAACTTACCCAACCATTAGCTAATCACTACTGTTATTGGTGAGGAGTGATTAAGCAAAATGGTGTTACTGTTTTGGCAAAAAAAGAGCGGTGATTTATGGATCAAAATAGCTTCGAAGAGGCGGTGCGAACGCTGATTGCATCGACGGGTGAGGATATTCATCGAGAGGGGCTAGTCAAGACTCCCACGCGTGTATTTAAAGCGTATGAGCATATTTTTGGCGGCTACAAATTGGATGCCGAGACGATTTTGCGTTCAGCACTTTTTGAGAGTAGCAACGACGAGATGGTTGTCATCAAAGATATCGAGTTCTATTCGATGTGTGAGCACCACCTATTGCCTATCATCGGGCATGCGCATGTGGCCTATATCCCCAACGGCAAGGTCGTAGGACTCTCCAAAATCCCGCGCGTGGTGGATGTTTTTGCGCGACGTATGCAAATCCAAGAGCAGATGACCGAACAAATCGCCGACGCCATTATGCGTACTATCGCCCCCAAAGGCGTAGCGGTGGTCATCCAAGCACGTCATATGTGTATGGAGATGCGTGGTGTCGAGAAGGTCAATGCTACGACCACCTCTTCGGCGCTACGCGGGCTCTTTAAAAGCAACGAAGCTACTCGCAAAGAGTTCTTCGCACACATCAATGCTAGCGCAGGTAAGCGCTACTAATATGTCCCTAAAAGCCCTTAGAGAGCGTATCAAAAACCGTGAGCTCTCTACTGCTTTTGGCATCATCGTGCGTATCAATCCTACCCTCATAACCGCACAAGGATTGCATGTCTCGATTGGCGATACGGTACGCATCGTATCGATGTACAACGACAAAAGCTCTTTGGGGATGGTGAGCGAAGTGCGCAGTGAGAGCTTCAATATCACCCCCTTTTCGTTTACGGAAGGCTTTAGCGTAGGTGACCGCGTCTATGTCAATGAGTCAGGCATGGCCATTCCCGTGGGCAATGCTCTTTTGGGCAGAGTGGTCAATCCTTTTATGGTGCCTATCGATGGCAAAGGTCCTATTCACGCCACCCAAACCGTCTCGATGATACAAGAGCCCATTGCGGCGATGAAGCGCGGCATGATAAACGAGCCTTTTAGTGTAGGAGTCAAGAGTATCGATGCCCTTTTGACCTGTGGCAAGGGGCAAAAATTGGGTATTTTCGCAGGAAGCGGCGTGGGCAAATCGACCCTTATGGGGATGATTGTACGCGGTGCGCAAGCCCCGATTAAAGTCGTAGCACTTATCGGTGAGCGTGGACGTGAGGTGCCAGAATTTATCGAAAAAAACCTCGGCGGCAACCTCGAAAACACCGTCATCGTCGTAGCGACCAGCGATGACAGTCCCTTGATGCGTAAATACGGTGCTTTTGCCGCCATGAGCGTGGCAGAGTTTTTCAAAGGGCAAGGGCACGATGTGCTCTTCATTATGGACAGCGTGACGCGTTTCGCCATGGCGCAACGTGAAATTGGACTAGCCCTTGGTGAACCGCCCACCTCCAAAGGGTATCCTCCTTCATCCCTCACACTTTTGCCCCAACTTATGGAGCGTGCAGGTAAAGAGCAGGGCAAAGGTTCGATAACAGCCTTTTTTACCGTCCTCATCGAGGGCGACGATATGAGTGACCCTATCGCCGACCAGAGCCGCTCTATCCTTGATGGACACATCGTTCTCTCGCGAGAGTTCACCGATTTGGGCATCTATCCTCCTATTCATATCCTCAACTCCGCGTCTCGTGTCATGGGGGATGTCATCGATGCGCCCCACTCCAAAGCGGCACAGCAGTTCAAGCGTTGGTATGCGCTACTCAAAGAGAATGAGATGCTCATTCGCATAGGCGCCTATCAAAAAGGCAGCGACGCACAGCTGGATATGGCACTCTCCAAACGTGACGCGATGGAGGCGTTTATCAAGCAAAATGCGACGGAACAAGTAGCCTATGCCTCTACACTTCAATCGCTCAAAGAGGTGGTCGCATGATGCGCTTGGCAGGGGTAGTGTGGGTTGTATCGATGGTGCTTTGGGCGGATGATGCGCTCGATTATGAGAAGCTTTTGACCGATTCGCTCTATGAGGTCTCTTCGATAGCCTCAGCGACCAAAATCAATGTCGATGATACGACAGCGATGGTCGAGGTGCTACGAGGAGATGAGGCAATGGCATTGGGGGCTACGACGCTTATCGAAGCATTAGCGCTTTTGGGCGATACCCAAATTGCCATGGAGAGCAACGGCGCCAAGATTTTGGTGATGCGCGGTATCAATGAAAAGGCGAAAATTAAACTTCTCATCGATGGCATCAGTGTAGCCAACGCCTATCGAGGCTCTATTTATCACTTCTACGATTTGCCTATCGAGCTTATCGAGCGTATCGAAATACGCCAAGGTCCCGATGCGACACTCTATGGCTCCAATGCTATTGCAGGTGTCATCAATGTCATCACCAAAGCGGCACAAGCCAAGGGTGAAAATCTGCTCTTTGGGCATGCGCAAGCCGATTTGGGACGTGTGGGTGCAATTGCACGTATCGATACAGAGAGTTTTACGGGGGCACTCGATGCCTTTTATGTCCAAGGCGTTACTGCATTGGCGGCAGGTCCTGACAAAAATAAGACAAGCGGTACTACCAACGAGTCTCAACGCTACTACGGAGCAGGGTTGCATGGAAATTGGAGTGATTTGAAGGTCATGGCACAACTCCAAAGCAACACAACAGGTATGGCGTATGGTTTGAGCAATATTCTCGAAAACCCCAAAGACAAAGCAGGCAGCACCAATCTCTCTGGATGGTGGCAAATAGCCCAAGAAAACATCGCACTTTTCGATGGAGCGTTGGCGCTACATATAGGGGGACTCTACTATGCGCAAAATGCTCAAGCGCGTTATACACCTGCCATCATTTATGAATCCTCTTATAATGAAAACAGTCTCAATGCGCATGGAGAGTGGCTCTATCAAGGGTGGGAGCATCAGACCGTACGCTTGGGGGTAGAGAGTATCTATGCGGTGCTCTTGGATACCTCGTTGAGAGCCTATTATGAGGCGAACAACAGTGCACTCTTCGCCGATACGCGCATGGTCAGTGCCGATGTTGCACGTGCAATTGTTTCCCTTTATGGCAGTGATACCTACGAATACAGCGACAAAACGACCTTCGAGATGGGTGCGCGTGCTGATTGGTACAGCGATTTTGGATGGGCGCTCTCCCCCAAAGTAGGGGTGTTGCATCGCTACTCTCCAGCACTTAATCTCAAGTTCGCGCTAGCACGCGCTTTTCGCGCCCCCTCGTGGATGGAGATGTACGGCAGTGCCACAGGTGTCTCGATGGGCAACGCGCAGTTATTGCCCGAAAATGTGGTCAATGCAGAGTTTGGACTCATCTATCGACCCAGCCTCAAGCAGCGTCTGACACTGCAAACCTACGCGATGGGTACGCGCAATCTGATTTTGCGAAATAACAGCGCGCAGTATGAGCAGGGTGGATTAGCCTATTTTGTGGGGGCGCAGAGCCAATGGGAGTACCAATACTCCTCTCAAATGGCTTTTGGCGCCAATGTCGCGATGAATCGACCGATGCAAGAGGATGGGTCAGTGTTGCACGATGTGGCATTGGTGAGTGCATCGGGGAGTCTGCGCTATCGCACCCTGCGCGGGATTGAGTTTGCCAGTTTTGCCAAACACGTCTCGACGCGCCTGCGTGAGAGTGGCGATACGCGTGGCGCATTAGCAGGCTACACCACCTTCGACCAAACCGTAGGGTTTAGCTATATGGGTGCTACCTATTCGCTCATCGTCAAAAACCTCTTCGATGAGAGGGTACTCTATCCTGCCCCTACCAATACCTATGAGGGCGATTATCTGCGCCAAGGTCGCGAGATTATGTTCAAAGCGGCGTGGAATTTCTGATGTTTCGATGGCTTGTTGTTTGGGCTGTGACGATGCTAGGGGTGTGGGGAGTCCAAAAAGAGTATCTGCTTATTCATGCGCCACTTTTACCCAAAATGGCGATGATGCAGTATGGCTTTGAAAAAAGTGTCCAAAACGCTACAATCTGCGTGGCTGTTCTCTACGACACAGTAGATGAGTCAATGGCGCACTTTATGGTCGATGCCATTCAGGCAAGCGCCAAGGGAAATTATCGTGTGTGCGCACGTATGGTGACATACGATGCACTAAAAGAGGGTGATGTGAACGCAGAACTTTTTTATTTGATGCCCACCACTGCAAAAGCTATGCGCGATGCTATTGCACATTTGGCGACGCAGCGTCGCATGAGTTTTGCGTACGATTGGCACGATTTGGCATACGGGGCGACGATGTCGGTACGCACGCTTGCACATGTCAAACCGATTGTGAATTTGGAAGCGGCACAAGCCAATCGCATAGCGTTGCGGGCACTCCTCCTCAAAATCTCCGATATTTATGGTCAACATGAATAAGTTACGCAGCCTTCTCTTCAATCGACACTCTATTATTTTCCGCGTGATGGCGATGTTGGCGCTCAATTCGGTCTTCTTTTTGGTGGTGCTTATTGTCATGACCAACAGCATGCTAGACAAACAATACGTCGCGCTCGAAGAGGAAAAGGTAGCCACCATCATGCACCAAGCCAAACCTACGATTGCGATGCATATGATGTTTGGCTTTTTCGATGCCCTAGAGGAGGAGTGCAAGGCGCTCTATCTCAATGAGGGTATTGTCCAAGTAGAGCTTTTTTTGGGCAAAGAGCGACTTGATTTTTGCTCACAACCGTTGCGCAATAATCTCTTGGATACCTTCACCCGTAGCGATGCATTGGTCGATGCTGCTAGCGGTACGGTCATAGGAAGCTTGAAACTCTACTATTCCAAAGAGCACTACGAGGTGTTGCGTGGGGAGTTCTATGAGATGGTGTGGCTCTTTGTAATCTTCTACGCGCTTTTTATTTTTCTCCTCTTCAAACTCCTCTCCAATGCGCTCAAACCCCTATTGCTACTCAAAAACGCTATGGAGAGCTTCACGCCCCAACACTCGCATTACATAGAACACGAAGGCTCTAGCCAAAGCGAAGTAGGGCTCATCGCCAAAGCGGCTAACTCTATGATACGAAGTATTGAGCTCTATTCCAATGACCTTATGAACCTCAACAAAACCATCCAAGAGCGTGAATCGCACCTCCAAGAGGCGCAACGCATGGCGCATGTGGGGAGTTGGGAGATTGATTTGGATCACGACCATTTCACCATGAGCAGTGAGATGTACCGTATTTTGGGACTCAAACCCAGCGCTGATTTCGATTTTAGCCATTTTGTGGCGTTGGTCGTGGCGGAAAACCGCAAAGAGTTTGAAAATATCATCGCCTATTCGACCCTGCACGGCTCGACCTTCGATGTGGTACATGGTATGTACAAAAGCAACGGCGAGACGGTCTATGTCCATACCAAGGGTAAAACCCGCAAAAAAGAGCACAAAGGCGCACGTCTCTCAGCGGTCAGTCTCGATATCACACAACAAACCAAAGCGCAAGAGATGATAGAGCATTTGGCGTACTATGACCCCTTGACGGGATTGCCCAATCGAACACTTCTCAATGACAAACTCAAAAGTGCTATCGAAGTTGCGATGCGCGAGGAGTTTATGGTGGGGGTACTTTTCATTGATCTGGACCGTTTCAAGCTTATCAACGACACCTTGGGGCATGAGGTAGGCGATGCACTCTTGGTTGAAGTCTCCAAAACAATACTCTCGATGATTGCACCTACCGATACGCTAGCACGTATTGGCGGGGATGAGTATGTGGTGATATTGTCCAAAATCGACAATGAGTTTGATGCAGTGACAATGGCGCGTAAGCTTATCGAGAAGATGCAACACAAATGGTCGATACACGACCATGAACTCATCATCACCTCCAGTATCGGTATCGCACTCTATCCACAGCACACCAACAGCACCGATGCATTGGTCAAATATGCAGATATCGCTATGTACCGCGCCAAAGAGCATGGACGTAACAACTGGCAGCTCTTCGAGCCAAGCATGAGCGTCGATGTCCAAGAGCAGTTTGCCCTCGAGCAAGATTTGCGCGAGGCTATCAAGGCAGGCGACCAACTCAAGGTCTACTTCCAGCCCAAAGTGAGTCTCTTCACAGGCAAAATTGTAGGTGCCGAGGCGCTTGTGCGATGGGTACACCCACAACAAGGCATCGTCTACCCTGACCAATTTATCCCATTGGCGGAGAATACAGGACTGATTTTGGAGATTGGGGAGAGTGTATTGCGTCAAAGTATGGAGTATATTCGTCATCTCGAGGAGCATTTTAGCGACCCTATCCAAATCGCGGTAAACCTCTCAGGACGACAATTCCAACACCAAAATTTGGTGAGTATGGTGCGCGACCTGCTCCATGAGTACGGTATCAAGCCCCATTTGCTGGAGCTAGAGATTACCGAAACCATCTCGATGCAGGATATTTCCAAAACCCTAGCAACGCTCAATGAGCTCAAAATCTTGGGTGTGGGATTGGCTATCGATGACTTTGGGACGGGCTATTCGAGTTTGGCGTACCTCAAACAGTTCCCTGTCGATACCATCAAAATTGACAAATCTTTCGTCTATGAGATGATAGAGGATAGTGAAGACCGCTCGATTGTCGAGGCAATTATCCTCATGGCAAAAGCGATGGATTTGTACACCGTAGCAGAGGGTGTCGAGACCCCTGAACATGTCAAAATTTTGCACTATTTGCAGTGCGATTATGCGCAAGGCTACCACTACAGCAAGGCAATTCCAGCAGAGGAATTTGACGCTTTCTTGAACCAAACAAACAGAAGTTTTACTTAAGCATCTCATAAATAGAAATAATCTAATATAGCGCAATTCTTAATTAGGACAAACTTTGTCTTAATTACCAATCATCCTATAAAAACAGAAGGAGGAGAGAGTGGAAATTTATCTCGATAACAATGCCACTACCATGGTCGACCCCAAAGTAGTCGAGGCAATGGTGCCCTTTTTTGGGCAGATGTACGGCAATCCAAACTCCCTGCACAAATTCGGCACCCAAACACACGCGGCACTGACCAAAGCGGTAGATCAAGTCTACAAAGCACTCAACGCCGCCGATGCAGACGATGTGATTTTCACCTCGTGTGCTACTGAATCCAACAACTGGGTACTCAAAAGCGTCTGGCTTGACCACATCATGCACGGACACAAAAACCATATCGTCGTGAGCGAAGTGGAGCACCCTTCGGTACTCACAACGTGTAGATTCCTTGAAGAGCAAGGGGTCAAAGTGACCTATTTGCCCGTCAACGACCAAGGCATCGTCGAGGCGCACACCGTCAAGAGCTTCATCACCGACCGTACCGCACTCGTATCGATTATGTGGGCGAACAACGAAACGGGGATGATTTTCCCTATCAAAGAAATAGGCGAAATTTGCCGTGAAAAGGGCGTCCTTTTCCATACCGATGCCGTACAAGCCGTAGGCAAAATTCCTGTCGATCTCCAAGCGGTGCATGTTGATTTTCTCTCCTTTTCGGCACACAAATTTCACGGACCCAAAGGTATCGGTGGACTCTACATTCGTAACTCTCAAGCGCTCTCACCACTGCTACACGGTGGTGAGCACATGGGTGGTCGACGCTCTGGCACGCTCAATGTCCCTTATATAGTAGGCATGGGATTGGCAATGGAGCTTGCGACGCAAAACATGAGCGCCACCTCTGCCAAGATTCGCGCCCTTCGTGACCGTCTCGAAGATGCACTGTTGCAACTGCCTGATGTTTTTGTCGTGGGTAACCGCGCCAATCGTACGCCCAATACGCTGCTCATTTCGATTCGCGGAGTCGAGGGTGAGGGGATGCTGTGGGATCTCAACAACGCCCACATCGGTGCATCGACAGGAAGTGCTTGCGCTAGCGAAGATTTGGAAGCCAATACCGTCATGCTCGCAATCGGTGCTGACAGCGAATTGGCACACACAGGCATTCGTCTAAGCCTCTCGCGTTTCACAACCGAAGCCGAAGTCGATGCGGTCATCGATGCGTTCAAAAAAGCGGTGGGGAGATTGCGCGCCATTTCTAGCTCCTACGCCAAAGTCCAACCAACACACTCATAAAAGGAAATTATCATGGCAAAAAATGATGTAATAGGCGCTTCGTTGTGGGACGCCTACTCTAACAAAGTCACCACACGTATGAACAACCCCGTCCACCAAGGCGAAATCACCCAAGAGGAGTGTGATGCACATGGTACACGTCTCATCGTCGCCGATTTTGGTGCAGAGAGCTGTGGCGATGCCGTGCGTCTCTATTGGGAAGTGGACAAAGAGGATCGTATCGTCAACGCCAAATTCAAAAGCTTCGGATGTGGTACTGCAATCGCCTCTAGCGATATGATGGTCGAATTGTGTATGGGCAAAACCGTCCAAGAGGCGGTCAAAATCACCAATATCGATGTCGAAATGGCACTGCGTGATACGCCAGACGTCCCAGCAGTCCCAGGGCAAAAAATGCACTGTTCGGTCATGGCATACGACGTCATCAAAAAAGCGGCAGGACAATATCTAGGTGTCGATGAGAGCAGTTTCGAAGAGGAGATTATCGTGTGCGAATGTGCACGTGTGAGCCTATCGACACTCAAGGAAGTAATCAAAATCAACGACCTCAAAACCATCGAGCAGATCACCGACTACACCAAAGCAGGTGGCTTTTGTAAATCGTGTATCAAACCAGGGGGTCACGAAGAGCGCGAATATTATCTCGTCGATATCCTACGCGATACACGCGCTGAGATGGAGCACGACGCGATGGTCGCCTCTGCCAATGCTTCGATGTCAGGCGATTTCAAATCTATGACGTTGGTACAAAAAATCAAAGCTATCGATGCAGTCATCGACAGTAGCGTGCGCCAATTTTTGGTCATGGACGGCGGAAATATGGAAATTATCGATGTCAAAGACAACGGCGAAAACGTCGACGTTTACATCCGCTATATGGGTGCGTGTTCGAGCTGTTCTTCCTCTACGACAGGGACGCTTTACGCTATCGAAGCGGCACTCAAAGATAAGCTTTACGACAAAATCCGCGTTCTTCCTATTTAACTACACGCATCGGGGCGTAGCCCCGCGTGCTACTAATACAAAAACCAAAAGCGGATTACACTCAATTTGATATGTTGTTATTAAATCTTTATTTAATATTCATATACCTCGTCAGACTTCAAGACAAGTATGTATCTAATGTCTAAACTTTCTTTTTCATGATAGCTAGATATGTATTCATAAGCTTTTTTATGACTCTCATCTTTATTATTTCCTGCATACGACCAATTGTCGTAAGTTGGTCTTAAATACCCATCACTTTCCAAGCTACAAACATCACCACCCAAAATAGTAATATCCGTATCTTCTAGCATCTGTATCGACAACAAGGCATATTCCTTTGTTATTGCAACTTCACGGTCTAAACGTTCTAATCTTGGTATGCCATGCTCTTTTAATACATTTAAATATTCATTGTATCCCATGTTGCGTATTCCTTATAGTTGCTTTAGGAAGATTGCGTTACCAGACAAAAAGTTTATTGTTTCCTATAGATAAACTTTGCTCTTGTTGATAACTATGTGTAAAATTCAAAACATTTTTTAGAGATGATACTTCATTTTTCGTAATTCGCATAGTCAATGCTTCATCTTCTTCAAAAAAACCTGCGTCATGATTGTTGTTGTATACAATCTTCAATTTTTTCCATGTCCGATGTTCCCATTGGTTGAAATCAATACCAAAATGACCCTCTTTAATATTACTTAAGAGTATTGTCTTTCTATATTCATTTGCTGTTTCAAATAGAAGAAGTTGTTCTAATAAAATGTTAAGATTCTTACCTGCTTCTTTATCAAATGTAATATTGTATGTATTTCTATATGTATTTTTTGCATCATCAAAAAATCTAAACATAAATACTTTTCCAAGTATTTTACTGTTGAAGTCATAACTATCCAAAATTATTATCCTTTCTTGTGTTTTACCAAAAATCATTGTTGTATATATCATCTTTCAAATAACCTATATATACAAATTTATAAACACTATAATCTTGATAATTATCTAAATCGCGTATGAATTCATTATATCTCTTTATGTTTTCATCATTAACTCTATGTAGTGATTCGCAAATAATGGCACCATTTGCCATCACATTATAAAAAGGTTCTGCTCGTAATGATAGTTCTTTATGCTTATTTTGAATACGTGTAGATATGTCCTTGTTGAAATAGTCAATAATATTTTGTGGTTTAATAATCGAAAAAATAGGAAAATTCATTACTCCTCCTCGAAGCCAGTTTAAATCATAATTAAATTCTTTTTCGTTGCCTATTTTCAAATATTTGTAACAACTCATTTTTCCTTGAAATAAAAACTGTTCTCTAGCAATTTCATCCCTCAAAAGCTTTTGCATAACTTTGCTCTGTATTTCAGCCTTACTTAGCGTATCAAGTTCCTCCAAAGCAAAAAGTACATTTCCAAAAAACAAGAGTGCAATATAAATTACTTTCATGTCGATTTCCTTTTGAATTTAGAACGCTAATAAATATGCTTCATTATAGCCTCAAAATTAATACAAAAACCCAAAGAGCCAAAGCGGGATGCGATTCCCAAATCCCCCTTCGATGTAGTCACTGACGATGGAGCCGTCAGGGGAACTCTCTGTTTCCCCTCTGATTTCAAATGCTGTAGTTTTTTGCGTTATACTAAAAATTGTTAAATTAGTCTAATGCATTAAACTAATTTATTAGAAATTGCTTTTCCACTGCTTGACAAACCCAAAGCACTAGCGTATAAATAGCCTCATGAAACACGACACCCTTTTGCCTCACCATCCTCATCTCGTAGCCTTTTTCACCCATCGTCATGGGGGAGAGAGTCGCGCACCCTACGCCTCTAACAATCTCGCTTTTCATGTAGGTGATGACCCAGATAGTGTCACGCGAAACCGTGAAGCATTACGTGCCTCCATCGAGGGGTGCGAAAAAATCGTCGCTATGAACCAAGTCCACGGTTGCGAAGTGTGTCACGTCGATACAGCTACGCAAGCCCCCACCGCTGATGCCTTGACCACGCAAGAGCGCGGTGTGGCGCTCATGGTCATGGTGGCAGATTGCACGCCGCTCTTGTGGTACGACACGCAAAACGAGGCGATTGCCGCGGTGCATGCAGGGCGTGCAGGTGCGCTAGGCAATATCGTGGCGTCGACCTATGAGACGATGCATGCACGCTACGGCTCGCAAGCCTCTCATATCGAGGTGGTGATGGGTCCTAGTATAAGGAGCTGTTGTTACGCGATTGGTCCCAAAGAGGTCGAGCAGACACGCCAAAAGGGGTACGATTTCGCCCTCTTGATGCGCGAAGGGCAAGCGTATTTGGATATCGAGGCGATTTTGCTCTCTCAGCTTGGCGCCTTGGGTATCACGCATATCGTGCGAAGCGAGGTATGTACTGCGTGCGATACGCAAAACTACTTTTCGTACCGAAAAGAGGGGGTTACGGGGCGTTTTTCGGGTGTGATTATGTTAAAATAGGCGCATTTTATGCAAAGTAGCGCCGTGCGACCTCTCCTAAATAAATTTTTTCTTCTTTTTGCTCTTTTTCTCTCTTTTTTGATGGCAGATGCGCAAAAAAGTCTCGAAGATGCACTCATGGCACGCGACTACGATGCAGTCACGGCACAGCTCAAAGCGGGTGCACCCTACGCCAAAGAGGGAGCATTACAGCCCTTTATGTTGGCGATTAGTTATGCGCCTTTGCGTGTTATCGAGGCTTTTTTGGAGGCAGGTGCCAATGTCAATACCATCGATGATTATCTAGGTACACCGCTGCTTTTGGCACTGCAACTAGAGCGTATCGAGGTGGCAAAAGCACTCCTCAAAGCCAACGCCACTGTCGATGCCCCCAGCTTCAAAAGAGCCATCGCTCTCAAAAACGCACCACTTTTGCAAGAGATGCTAGAGCGCTATCGTGTCGATGATGAGAGTTTCGCAATTTTGGGTGAGGCGATAGGGCAGTGGCAAACGGCATTGGTATTGAAAATGGTCGAGAGAGGTTTCGCGCTTCACAAGCCCTATATGCCCTCGGTGCTAGAGCAAGCTATCCAGAGTGGCAATGAGGAGATGATGCACGGAGTCTTGGCGCGTATGGGCGACCTCAAGGGCGAACTGGGCGCACTCAAACGTGCCATAGAGCGCCACTACACGCCTATCGCGACGCTTTTGCTTGAAAAAGGGGTCGATGTGCGAGCGCAGGGGCGTGATGAAGCGCTTTTGACATGGGCGATGACCTACAAAGCGTATGACATTGCCACACTGCTTTTGAATTACGCAGTGGGTATCGATACGCTCGATAGAGAAGGGCGTACACCGCTTTTTGGGGCTATCGAAGCGCACCAAAATCTGCTGGTCAAGCGGCTCATCGATAAGGGTGCCAACCTCAATATCCTCGACCGCTACAACCACTCATTGTTGTATGCGTGTGTTGCGGCGAACAATTATGAGGCGTTTTTGCTCCTCAAAGAGCGCGTCATTAGCGATACCTTGGTGATACTAGAGAATCGCCCTATTTATTTGGCTATCAAGCGCGGATTTTCGCACTTTTTTTATGCACTGCTAGACGAGACGCGGGTGACTGATGCATCGCTCAATACGTTGGTGCATCTAGCCGCATACTACAATCGCAAAGATATGTTGCTCTATTTGTTGCTCAAAGGGCACGATGTGGAGGTGCGCAATGCCAGAGGCGAGACGCCGCTCATCGTAGCGGTCAAAGAGGGGAGTATCCAAACCGCCACGATGTTGGCATTGTGGGGTGCTAGCCTAGAGGTCAAAGATGAGCGAGGTATTAGCGTGTTGGGCTGGGCGAAGAAGAACAATCACGCCGCCATCGTCAAATGGATAGAGCACTTTCAAATCAAACGCACCTATGAGCAATAAAGGAGTATCGATGCTAACGTCACAACAACTCTGTGATTTTTTGGATGCAAGTGTCACGCCGTTTCATGCGGCGCAGACGATGCAAAGCTATTTTGTATCGCGGGGTTTCGAGGTGCTCGATGAGGCGCAAGCGTGGGAGCTCAAAGCGGGAGAGGGGTATGTTGTAGTACGTAATGGTAGCGCACTTATCGCCTTTGTGATGCCGCACGATACTGCGCAAGGGTGGCGCATCTTAGGGGCGCACACCGATTCACCTGCGTTACGTCTCAAGCCCAAACCTCAAAGCACCAAAGCGGGTATGGTGGTATGGAGTGCAGAGGTGTATGGCGGCGTGCTACTTAATCCGTGGTTCGATAGAGCGCTGGGCGTAGCAGGGCGCGTGAGTACGCTGGATGCTCACGGTGAGGTGTCGCATACCTTGGTGCGTTCAGAGAGTGCCGTTGGGATTATCCCCTCTTTGGCGATTCATTTAGACCCCAATGCCAACACCAATCGCACTATAAATGCCCAAAAAGAGCTAAGTGCAGTGGTCGGTATCGAAGGGAGTATCGAGTGGGAGCGCTATGTTGCAACCCTAGCGCAACTGCCTCAAGGTGCTCAACTTTTGGGGCATGAGCTCTACTTTTATGACACCCAAAAAGCCTCAACTTTGGGGGTAGAAAAGAGCTTGATAACGAGTGCTAGACTCGATAATTTGCTTTCCTGTTTTATGGGTATGCATGCGCTGGTCGATGCGCGCCAAGAGGCTACGATGGTCGTTTTCAACGACCACGAAGAGGTGGGTAGTGATACTTTCGCAGGCGCCAATGGCAATTTTTTGACTTCTGTTTGGGAGCGTATCGTGGGGGATGCCTCGATGCGCAGTCGTGCGGCGAGTCAAAGCCTTTTTGTCTCCACCGACAATGCGCACGCCCTGCACCCCAACTACATCGATGTGCACGAAGCCAACCACGCGCCGCTTTTGGGGCGAGGCATGGTGCTCAAACACAACGCCAACCAAAACTACTCCACCAATGCCACAAGCGAAGCCTACCTACGCCAAGCCGCTTTGGCAGCAAATGTGCCACTGCAATCCTACGTCGTGCGCTCCGATATGCGTTGCGGTTCGACTATCGGACCTATGACCTCGGCACGCATGGGAATGGCGAGTGTTGATATTGGAGTGCCTACATGGTCGATGCACTCGATTCGTGAGACGGCGCATTTTGGGGATATTTTGGCAGGGTATAGTCTGCTTAGAGCACTTTTGGAGCGCACATGGAAAAAGTAGCCGTACGTTTTTCGCCCATTATTGGCGTTGCGGCGACGCTCATCGTCATTGTATTTTTACAAATGGCATCGACGATTTTGGTGCCTATTCTCGTAGCGATGGTCTTGGCGGTGCTAGGCTCCAATCCACTCATCGCACTACGCCGCCGTCATGTGCCCAATACGGTCGCTACTGTGCTTGTGATGGTGCTCATGGGTGCCGTGATTGCGCTTTTTGGCTACTTCATTGTCCATTCGCTCGATGCGATGAGCCGTGAATTTCACCACTACAAGACGCTTTTTGGGGTCAAATACGCCTATTTGGAGTCGATTTTTGCGCAGTATGGCATTGTCATCAATGTGCAGATGTTCGATATCGATACGGTCAAAGCCTTTTTGACCTCGACGCTCAAAAGCTTGGGGACTATCGTGACAGGTACCTTGGTGGTGCTCTTTTTGTTGCTCTTTATGTTGTTGGAAATTGGCATGATGGAGCACAAAGTACGCCAAATGTGGGCGCACGACTCTCGCCTGACGCAGGCACTTCGCGAAATTATCAAGAGCGTCAATCACTATTTGGCTATCAAAACCGCGACGAGTTTGGCTACAGGATTGTCGGTCTATTTGATGGCGCTGGTTGCGGGTATCGATTTCGCCCTTTTCTTGGGTGTCTTGGCGTTCGTGCTCAATTTCATCCCTACCGTTGGCTCGATTGTAGCTGCAATTCCAGGGATATTTTTGGCGTGGATGGCACTGGAGCTGGATGTGGTGGTCATCGTTATCATCGCCTATTTGGTCATCAATATTGGCATCTCCAACTTCATCGAGCCCAAATTTATGGGCGAAGGATTGGGGCTATCGACGCTGGTGGTCTTCATCTCTTTGCTCTTTTGGGGATGGGTCTTTGGGATTGTGGGGATGCTCTTTTCGGCGATATTGACCATGGTGGTCAAAATCATGCTGGCACATTCGCCACGCACCCAATGGCTCGCGGTGATGATGAGTAATAAGAGCTAAGTATCTGAATCAAAAAAAGGAAAAAGATGACTCAAAAAGATTTGATTTTACAAAATGCACAAAAATGGTTTCGAGAGACTATCGCGGTAAATCATGAAAAAAATACGATTAAATTGAAAAATCCTTCCGAACATCAAATAAACCCTTTTTTGTTGCCTTACTTAGCTAACTTTTTGGAAGGTGAGACAACACCCATAAGCATAGCAAAAGCGCTTGTCTATCCAAGAGCGTTAGGTACGTCGATAACGACTTCGTTTGGAACAAATATTCAAACTTTCGCATCGAGTGTTCTCTCTTCGTACGGCAGTATGATCTCTGGGATTGATATAGAGTTTGTAGACCAAATCGATAAAACAAAAAAATATTGTCAGCTCAAATCGGGTCCCAATACTATTAATAAAGATGACGTGGAAACTATCGCAGGGCATTTTAGAGACGCAATCAATTTAGCAAAAACGAATAAACTCAAAGTCTCTTTCGAAAATTTTGCAGTTGGGGTTCTTTACGGAGAAGCAAAAGATTTGAGTGGTCACTATCAACGCATCACGAAACAATATCATCATCCTGTTTTGGTGGGTGAAGAGTTTTGGCATCGTTTGACGGGGGATACGAATTTTTATTTTGATTTGATTGAGTCTATTGCGCAGGTTGCTATCGAAGCAAATTTCAAAAGTAAACTTGATGAGGTTATTGAGGAGCTCTCAAAATCGAAAGAGATTGAAGCAATAGTGAAAAAACTTCGCCAATAATAGGGCATTTTGACATATTACAGCTCGCCTTGAAACGCTTTGTAGTAAAGTAACCATGTATAATGTTGCACAAGGTTGGTACAATGAACACACAAGAAAAAGAGTATTACGCCATTTCTGAAGTCGCTGATTTGCTCTCTGTTTCCAAAGAGACGTTACGACGATGGGATGAGAAAGGGAAGCTTACGCCTGTTCGACATCCCATCAATAATTATCGTGTTTATCATCGAAAACAGTTATTTGAATTTGAAGAGGCGCAATTGATGTTCAAATCCTTATGGGATGAAGAGATGCAGATAAAACCACTTCGAGCCTTTCGTTCTATTGAACTTTTCGCAGGGGCGGGCGGACTTGCGCTTGGACTAGAAAAGGCAGGATTTCAAGCGCAGTTACTCAATGAGATTGATAAATATGCGTGTGAAACACTGAAAAAAAATCGTCCTGAGTGGAATGTAGTACAAGGTGATATAAAAAATATAGATTTTTCTGTTTTTGAAGGAAAAATCGATTTGCTTGCGGGTGGTTTTCCGTGTCAAGCGTTTTCTTATGCGGGTAATAAATTGGGTTTTGAAGATGCCAGAGGGACTCTTTTTTATGAATATGCACGTGCTGTCAAAGAGGCACAGCCCAAAATCTTTTTGGCAGAAAACGTACGAGGTCTTTTGAATCATGACAATGGGCGTACCTTGGCAACCATTCGAACTATCATTTCAGAAATTGGCTATGAGTTAATATCTGAACCCCATATTTTAAAAGCGATGTTTTATCAAGTACCTCAAAAAAGAGAACGTCTTTTTTTGGTGGGTGTTCGCAAAGATATTTACGCACAAATTTCACGAGATGATTTTCAATGGCCCTCTCCCTATCGACGCATTTACACACTGCGCGATGCGCTCAAAAAAGGAGAACTCTATTCGTGTGATGTCCCTGATTCATTGGGTCAAGAGTACCCCTCTCGCAAAAAAGAGATACTAGATTTGGTACCTGCAGGAGGCTACTGGAGGGATTTGCCAGAAGCCATTCAGCGTGAGTATATGCAGAAAAGCTACTTTTTGGGCGGAGGAAAAACGGGAATGGCGCGTAGATTATCTCTCGATGAGCCTAGTTTGACCTTGACATGCGCACCCGCTCAAAAACAAACAGAGCGATGTCACCCCGAAGAGACCAGACCACTACGAACACGTGAGTATGCGCGCATTCAAACATTCCCAGATGATTGGAATTTTGCTGGTTCAGTGACCAATCAGTACAAGCAAATTGGAAACGCTGTTCCTGTTAATTTAGGGTATGCCGTAGGACGTAGTCTGGTGAGGCTTTTGAATGCTATAGAAAAAGTGAGCAAAAGTACTCATGAGTAATAAGAGTTAACCTTCGGTTTTGAAAATTTTGATCTTATCGTGAAGGGTTTTGGTCTTTTCGTCTAGCATCTGCGTAGAGCCTAGCATCGCTTGGACGCTTTTGCCGTTCTCATGCGAGAGGGCATCGATGGCTTCGATTTGGGTGAAGGTGGCTTGCATTTGGGTCACCATCGCGCTGAAGTTTTGGGTAGTTTGGCGTGAGACGGTGCTAGCGGTATGCATGGTCGTGTGCACCTCCTCTAAAACCTTTTGGACGTTGTGGGTCGTATCGACCAGAAGCGCTACATTTTTGGCGTTGTCGTTCATCGCTTTGCTTGTTGCGGCGATAGCTTCGACGATGATGTTGATAGTGGCGTTGATTTCGCCTAGACTGCGTTGGGTGCGCTCTGCCAATTTGCGCACTTCGTCTGCGACGACGGCGAAGCCTCTGCCGTGCTCTCCTGCGCGTGCCGCTTCGATGGCGGCATTGAGCGCGAGCAGATTGGTCTGGTCTGCGATGTCGGCAATCACATCCAATATCACCTTGACCTGATCGGCATCGGTGTTGAGTTTGTCGAGTTGCTGTGCGAACTCCTGCTCGATATGGGCGCTGGTTTGGACATCGGTGGAGAGTTTTTCGACTTCGATTTGCACCCCTTTGAGGGCGTTGGCGGCGTTGACGATACCGTTTTGGGCGTCGTTGCTCGTGCTTACAACACTTTGTAGTTCACTGTTGACGGTGCGGTTGGTCGCGACTGCCTCTTCGACGATGGTGCGTTCACGTTGGGTGCGTGACTCGATGTGGTGTGTCTCTTGGGAGAGGAGCTCGGAGACATCTGCGCTTTTTTGGCTCAAATTGCCAATCTCGCGCAAGAGCATTTTGAATTCAGCAATGAGGGCATTGAAGGTCGCCTTGATAGCGCCAATCTCGTCGCTGTGTTGGACGTGGGAGATGTAGGTCAAATCTTTGTGTAGCGTGATGTGAGAGATCACCTCTTTGAGGTGGTAGATGCGCTTGTTGATGCTGTAGATGAGGCGCGACATGATGGCAAGCAAGAGTGCCAAAAAGAGCCCTACGAGGAGAAAGGTGGTGCGTTTGGTAGAGGCGATACTCTCATCGACATGCGCGTCCAAAAGCTGTACCGTTTCGTGCAGAATCGATTCAGTTTGATGAATGGTGTCGCGCAAGCGCCCGTGGAGTGCATCGGTGTGGTTGAATCCTAGACGCTCTTTGAGTCCCACATAGCGTTCAAAACTCTCTTCATAGCGTTGGAGTTTGTCGATGAGTGTGCGTGAAGCACCCTTTTGGGCATCGGCAAGCTGTTTGCGTAGTGCGATGACCTCCTCTTTTGTCGGGGTCTGCAAAAAGTGCTGTGTAGTGACGATGAGCTGGAAGAGGGTGTTGTTGTGACTCTCCTTGAGCGCGTGTTGCAACAATCCTGCTAATGCACCGTCTAGGGCGTGGAGTGCACCGCTTTTGAGCGTGCCTATTTCGTTTTGCAGTGCCACATACGCCATGAAGTCGTCGTGGTAGGCTTGGACAATGGGTTCGAGTTTGGCTACTTGTGCGGTGGGCAGGTCGTGCGCCTCCAAAAGCAGCAAAAGCGCGTGCAAATCGACCGTAAGCGCTTTGTGGTTGGTCTGGAATTTTTCGGGGTATTTGGGGAGTTGGCGCGCCATAAAATCTTTTTCGTTGCGGCGTAGCTGAAGCATGAGACTCTCGACACTTTTGGTCAGAAACTTGGCTTGGCTAAGCGCATCGATTTTTTGGGTGGCAAGCAGGGGGAGTGTGATGACAAACCCCATCGAAAAGAGTACGAAAAATGCGAGCAGTATGAGTTTGGAACGAATGGTAATAAACATACAAAATGCCTTGGAGAGGGAAATGGCGCGGAGTATAAAAGCGCCAAATTACAAAAACGTTACGAAAATATTTGTGAGAATAATGTGAAGATTTTAGCCTACGAAGAGTGCTTTGTGTCGTCGATAATAGAGTGACATTCCCAAAAATAGCGCTCCCAAAACAGCCGTCGTTTGCGGTAGCGTGAAGTGCGCATACTCAAAGAGCGCTCCCACCAAGAACGACCCTAAGACGCTCATACTCATGAAGGTCATTTCGTTGTAGCTCATGACGCGCCCCAAATAGGCGTGGTCGGTCGCCTCTTGAAGCATGGCGTAGGAGAGTGACCATATCGAGGTGGTCAAAAAGCCTACCAAAAAGACCGCAATGAGCGAGGGGTAAAAATAGGGTTGCATCAGAGCCCAAAAAAGTATCGAGACGCCTTGGAGTGCCATGACGATATCGAGATTGGTTTTGCGGATGTAGCGCCCCACGAGAAGTGGTCCTAGGGTGAGTCCTATGGCACGAATGGCGTTGACCAGTCCGATGCTTAGCGCCACAGCAATCGTCTCTTTGTAGAGCACATCGGCTAATAGTGCTACCAAAGCATCGTAGGCGGTCAACCCTACGCTTGCATGCACGAAGAGCAAATAGCGCACCTTTTTGTCGTGCAAAATATAGCGAGCGCCGTCGATGATTTGGGTGACGAAAGAGCCTATTTGTGGGGCTTTGGGGATGCGCACATCGATAGAGGCAAAGAGGCTAATTGCCACGACGAAAAAGAGCAAATCGACCACGATAGCGGTCGATACACCCCAAAACTCTACCACTACGCCCCCTAGTGCCATGCCCACAGTGTAGGTAATCGCCCAAATCATGGAGTGCAGTTCGTTGGCTTGTTTGAGTGCGAGGCTATCTAGCAACTGTGGCAAGAGGCTCATCTCGGCAGTGAAATAAAAACTCGCTGCTCCCATGCGCAAAAAGAGTAGCGTCAAAAGCAACCACGCCAACGCCAAGCTATCGATGAAAAGCAATCCTGCCGTAGCGACAAGCTCCACGACCAAAAGCGTAAGCATCAACGGCTTGAAGGGCATGCGGTCGATGATGACACCCACGATGGGTGCTTGCAAAATACCAGGTAAAAAACTCATGATAGCGACCCACGAAATGAGCATAGGCGAAGCGCCCAAGCGGGTCATAAGGACATAAACAGCCACCATACTAAACCACGTCCCCAAATAGGCGACGAACTGTATGGCAGAGAGACGCGCTACGATGGGATGACGACGTAGCAATTCAAGGTAGGCGCGCATAAAGGGGAGGGACTCCTAGAAGAGTTTGTGAGAGAGACGAATCAAAAAGGTCTCGACAGCGTGCATAAAGTGCGCGAATTTCATCGCGAACGAGTCGTGGTGCATAGGTAGAGAGGTTTTCATGTAACGCTCCTTGTGTAGGTACCACAAGAGAGCAAGAGTTATGCCATCTATGGTAGGCAGTGCATGTTGCCTTGTAGGAGTGCCTCTTCGCTTTTGGCATGCTCACATTGCGCTTGGGTGAGGGTGGCATCGAGGAAGCGTGTCTCCCACAGTAGCGTCTCATCGAGCATCGAGCTACGCACATCGACAAAAGCCAAAAGCGCATCGCCCAATTCGCTACGCGTGAGTATCGTGTGGTCGAAATACGCGTGTGAAAAGTCAGCTTTCCACGCCTTGGTATCGCGCAAATTAGCATGGGTCAAATCGGAGTGCTCCATGTGTGCCCCTTTGATATTGGCGCTTTGGGCATCGAGGTAGGAGAGATTGGCATCGCGTAGATTGGTTTTCCAGAAAATCGTCCCGTGTGCACGAGCGTGGTCGAGTCGTGTGCCGTTGAGATCTGCCATAAAAAAATTGGCATTATCAAGCTTGGCGTGGGAGAGATTGGCTCCTGAAATGTCAAAGCCTGAAAAATCTTGGTCACGTAAATCGGCACCGCTTAGGTCGCATGCAGGGCACTCTTGGTTCTGGATAAGCGCATCCACATCGGCTTGGCTAAAGCCCCAAAGCATCGTGAGCGCAAGCAAAAAGAGCCAAAAAATTCTCATCGAAGTACCTTTTGGGCATTACGTAGGATAGGGGCGAAGAGGGGCGCTTTGCGCGAACCCACGACCTTTTCGATGAGCGTGCCATCAGGCGCGACGAGAAAGAGTGTAGGAATTCCAAAGTAATCAAACCCATCGATAAGCGTATCGATATTGACATCGCGCTCGACGACGACAAAATCGCGCGCCAATAGCGGTGCGATAGCAGGGTCGTGAAAGACCTTCTGCTTCATATAGCGGCACTCAGGACACCCTACAGCGGTGTAGAGATAGAGAGTGATTTTGCCCTTTTGTTGGGCGGCTAAAAAGTCAGCATCAGTGAGCAGGGGTGCGCCCCATGCCGCGATGGCAAGTAGAAAAACTCCAAAAAGCGTGCGCACGTTACAGTGTTTCAAACATCAAGTTCAGTGCGCAAAAGAGCGCTTTGACCGATGCGATGGTGGTGTTGTTGTCGCGTCCTACACCGAAAAGCGTCTCGCCTTTGGCGTTTTCGACCTCGATATAGGCGATGGCTTGGGCGCTACTGCTTTTGCCTCGTGAGTGCTCCGAAAAGGAGTTGATACTAAAATCATCGCGGTAGATTTGGGTCAGCGCATTTTTGCATGCGTCGATGGGACCGTTGCCACTGCCGCTTGCGGTGTGTAGATTGGTCTTGTACTCAAACGCCAAAAGAACCGTAATCTCTCCCTCCTCCTCGATACGCGAGGTGACCTCAAATTTTTTGAATTTGAGCACAGGATTGGGACGGAAATAGTGCGCTTCGAAAATAGAGAGAATTCCCTCTTTGGTAATCTCTTTGCCACTTTTGTCGGTGGCATCTTGCACTAATGCGCCTACTTCTGGGTGCATCGCTTTGGGGAGGATATAGCCGAAATCCTCTTCGAGAATATAGGCTACGCCCCCTTTGCCACTTTGGCTATTGATGCGGATGATATCCTCATAGGTGCGTCCCACATCGCTAGGGTCGATGGGCAAATAGGGCACCTCCCAAATACCATCAGTGCGCTCTTTTTGGTACGCCATGCCCTTCTTGATGGCATCTTGGTGTGAGCCTGAGAAGGCGGTGTAGACCAGTTTGCCCACATAGGGGTGGCGCACATGCGTGGCGATATTGGTGACGCGCTCGACCACCGAAATGACATGGTCGACGTTGCTAAAGTCGAGGTGACTCTCTACCCCTTGGGTTGACATATTGAGTGCCAAGGTGATGATATCGACATTGCCTGTGCGCTCGCCGTTGGCTAGCAATGTCCCCTCGACACGGTCTGCCCCCGCCATTAGCGCCAACTCCGTAGCCGCCACAGAGGTGCCACGGTCGTTGTGCGTGTGGGTCGAGATGAGCACATGCTCGCGGTGGTGTAGCTCTCGCCCCATCCACTCTACCATGTCGGCGTAGGTGTTGGGCGTCGCCATCTCTACGGTCGCAGGCAAATTGAGGATGACAGGACGCGCGGCACTGATGCCCCAGCGTGCAGTCACGGCATTACAAATATCGCGTGCGAACTCTAGCTCTGTGCCTGTGAAGCTCTCAGGAGAGTACTCCAAAAAGATTTGGGTATCGGTGGTCGATTCAAATTTTTTGATGAGGTCTACCCCTGCCAAAGCGATATCGATAATCTCTTTTTGCTCTTTTTTGAAGACGATTTTGCGTTGTGCTGTCGAGGTAGAGTTGTAGAGGTGGACAATCGCCTTTTTGACCCCACGAAGTGCCTCGAAAGTGCGTTCTATGAGGTGCTCACGTGCTTGTACCAAGACCTGAATGCGTACATCATCGGGGATGAGGTGCTGTTCTACGAGGGTGCGTAGGAAGTCAAACTCGACCTGACTGGCGCTGGGGAAACCTACTTCGATATCTTTGAATCCTATTTTGAGAAGGAGTTTAAAAAGCTCGATTTTTTGTTCCAAATTCATGGGTGTCACGAGGGCTTGGTTGCCGTCGCGCAAATCCACACTGCACCAAATAGGTGCTTGTTCGATAACGTGATCGGGCCATGTTCGGTTGTGTAGTGCTACGCGACCGAAGGGACGATATTTTGCGGTATCAAAACGCATTTTTTCTCCTTTTCAAAATGGGTGTTAGGGGCGCGATTATAACGAACTTAACGTTAAATAGATTTTCGATAAAATCGTGCACTTTTTTGGAATTTGGAAAACATTATGAACTATGAAATTATCGTCGTAGGTGGTGGACACGCGGGTATCGAGGCGGCTTTGGCAGGTGCACGCATGGGGCACAAAACCGCGCTTATCTCGATGTTGGCTGAAAATATCGGAGCCACTTCGTGCAATCCCGCCATCGGGGGACTTGCCAAGGGGCATCTGGTCAAGGAGATCGACGCATTGGGCGGTCAAATGGGGCTTGTCACCGATGAGGTGGGGTTGCAGTTTCGTCTGCTCAACGAGTCCAAGGGTCCCGCTGTGCGAGGCTCTCGCGCCCAAATCGACATGGACCGTTACCGCGTCGTGATGCGCGATATATGTCTGAACACCCCCAATCTCGAAGTACTCCAAGAGACGGTCGAGGAGCTACTCATCGAAGAGGGGCAGGTACGTGGCGTGGTGACGCAACTGGCTAATCGCTACGAAGCGCCCAAAGTTATCCTGACCGCAGGGACATTTCTGGATGGGACGGTGCATGTGGGTGAGAGCCAAATCAAGGCAGGGCGTTTTGGAGAGTTTGCCGCGATAGGATTGAGTGCCTCGATGAAGAGGGCAGGACTCACGCTAGGACGGCTCAAAACAGGAACGTGCCCTCGTATCGACAGCTCCACCATCGACTATTCGGTCATGGAGCGTCAAGAGGGCGATGCCAATCCCTCCCCCTTTTCGTTTCGCACTGACAAGGCGGTGTTTGCCGCCAAAAAACAGCTGCCTTGTTATGTGACCTACACCAATGCCACGACGCACGAAATTATCGAGAGCAATTTCTACCGCGCGCCCCTTTTCATCGGGCAAATCGAAGGGGTGGGACCGCGCTATTGCCCCTCTATCGAGGACAAAATCAACCGCTTTGCCGACAAAGAGCGACACCATCTCTTTCTGGAGCCACAAACCGCCCAACACACCGAAATCTACATCAACGGCATGTCCACCTCCCTGCCACCCGATGTCCAACGCGACATGGTGCGCTCAGTACGCGGTATGGAAAATGCCCGCATCGTGCGCTACGGCTACGCCATAGAGTATGACTACGTAGACCCTACCCAACTGCACCACACCTTCGAGACCAAAGCCATCACGGGACTCTACACCGCAGGGCAAATCAACGGTACCACAGGCTACGAAGAGGCAGCCGCACAGGGACTCATGGCAGGGATTAATGCCGCGCTTTCATTAGAGGGCAAAGCGCCACTCGTGTTGCGCCGTGACGAGGCGTACATCGGTGTACTCATCGATGATTTGGTCACCAAAGGCACCAAGGAGCCGTACCGTATGTTCACCTCGCGTGCGGAGTATCGACTCATGCTACGTGAAGAGAATGCGGATGTGCGATTGGGGCATTATGGACATGCACTAGGGTTGCTAAACGATGCTGAGTTCGCGCGGGTCGAGGCGAAAAAGGCGGCGATTGCGCAAGGGATGAGACTCTTGGAAGAGACGATTGTCACGCCGCACAAAGCCTTTTTGGAGGAGTTGGCATCGATGGATGAGGGGCATATCACCGAAAAGATGCCACTGCTTATGATAGCCGCACGCAAATCCTTCACACTGGAAAAATTGCTTCGATTGTTGCCACAATTGGCGCATTTGGAGGAGAGTGTCTTGTCGGAGATTTTGGTCGAGGCCAAATACGCCCGCTACATCGAGAAACAAAACGAGGATTTGGTACGCATGAAAAAGTGGCTACATGTCCCTATCCCTGCGGATTTTGTCTATGCCACTATCGATGGACTCTCCAAGGAGATAGTCGAAAAGCTCAACGCCATTCGTCCACCCAACCTCGATGCAGCAAGTCGCATAAGCGGCGTCACACCTGCGGCTATCGAGATACTCCAAATTTTTCTAAAAGTGCAAGCAAAAAACAATAAAGTTTGAGAATGAAAATAGAATGAAGATTTTTATTATTTTGGTGCTTTTGTATTTGTTATTTTAAGTAACATATTTCTCATATTTTCAAATTCTTCATTCTGTGTATAAATCTTTTTATTTTTTATTGCTTGTGCATAAATTTTAACCAATTCAATAATGTCATTTTCATGCATTAAGCCTTTTTCTTTTGCTGTCTTAACTGTTTGAATGATTTTATTAGATAATAATTTCGATCTTATATTGGATACACGTTCAATTAAAAAGAATGATTCTGCCAATGAAGGTTCCTTTATGTGTTTTCCAAAAAACCAATTCATGCCTTCAAGGATTCCAAAAATTCCTTTTTCAAATCTAACGGAGGATAAATATATATTAATAATTTCATTTTTTGACAACACTTTTTCTAGCCATAAAGCCAAAAAAATTTCAACAATTTTACGACGGTATGTTTTATGTAAATCATGAATAAATAAAGTTCTCGCTACTTGTTGAGTAATAGTTGAACCACCAGATTTACGTTTTATTCGCAAAATACCTAATAAGCCTCTTCCTATAGCCTTGAAGCTAATGCCATAGTGCTTGAAAAACTCTTTGTCCTCAACAAAAATAAGAATCTTCTGTAAATTGGTTAAATCAATATTTTGACGACTTGTTTCATAAGTAGCTAATTTGGCTCTGTAAATAACATATTCGACATTTTCCACAATTGACAGATATAGAGTCTTTGCAATATCACATGTTAATAAATATATCGGATGTTCATGTGTGTCAAGTAGAGACGTTCTGTAAATATAAGCTAAAAATACATACCAAATAAATACACAGAGAATAATTATTACCCATGTAGGCAAAAAAATGAAATAAATTTCATGGTTCTTTGCTAAAGCAGCCAATAAAAAGAATAAAACAGCACTAGAAATTAAAGATAAAATATAGAACGGATAAGCAACGTAGGTATGCCAACCAGAAAAAAGTTTTACAGCAAATGGTTGGTCTGCACCTTCAATACGCCAATTCGGTAAAACTAATTGTATATGCCCAAATGATAAGCCTAGCATTCTTCTTAGAACAATTACTTTTCTTGCTGCAAATACAATTGATTTTTGTCTGTCTGCAAAATATTTTAAAGTAATAACTGAAAATATAATAGTGGCAAATATAAATAAAGAAAACATGACATACGTCGGAACTACGTTTCCAAAGATATTTGAAATTTTTTCACTTGAGCCAACAACTAATGAGCCTAAAGCTGCTGCTGCAACTAATGTAATATTTGATGCATTTAGAAATACACGTTCTTCTGCTTCTAATGTTTTAGCAGCCACTTTATACTCTTCAAGTGCAATGTCTCGCTCTTTAAAATGATAAGATGGATAATGTTGTTTCCAAGAATGACTATTTTCTTCTTCAATCATGTTGTTCCTCTGAGCTACTATCTGTGTTGATTATTTTCTATAACAATGGAATGCTTGAAATTTTTATGCTTCAAATGCTGACTTATTAAATAATCTAATAGTTTTTAACACGCTGTACCCTTGGCTCTCGAGAACACGACCTATCATTTCACGGTTTATCTCTTCCTCATCGACGACGATAACAAGCTTATTTCCCACATTGTCCCCAAAAGAATTATTTGTTGCAGTTATTGTACACTCAAATTCATCTGTGTAAAAAAGAATATTGTGGGCGGCTGATTACTCCATCCACCAACCGAAGATGAATTTGAATCCGAAGTGCGTAAAAGTGCTCATGCGCCCATCGTCCCAAAAGCTGTAGCTAGCGCCAATTTGCCATACGTTGTTCCATAAGTCTGTGGTGCCACCGTATTGGATGAGACCTAGCTCTAGCCAGAGATTGATTTTGGTACGAGCGTGGGTGAAATCGCGCAGAGCGCCCGTCCCCACACCTACATGCAGCGCGTTGGATTTGAGAACCCCACTCCCTCTAATATGCAGTGGCACTCCCACATCAAACCCAGCGCCACTGATGTAGCCGTCGTCTAGCGTAGGGCGGTAATTGAGTATCGAGGAGAGGCGTATATCCCAAAAAGCGTTGAGCGGTTTTTGGTAAACCAGAGGGGCGATATTGACATCGAGTCCTGCGTAGGAATCGATAGTGATTGAGGGGTCTAGCCCCAAGAGGGTTTTGTGTCCTTGGGCATGGAGCATGCCCACTAAAAATATGAGTATCCATACAATGCGTCTCATGTGCGACCTCCAATGAGAGAAGTCGCATACTCTAACCCAAAGATGTCACACAAATGTCCACGCTTTGGGGAGGCAAAAGCGTCGAAAAATCAGTACTCTACTTGCACGCGCCCAAAAAAGGCGATTTGGGTGAAGGCGTCTTGGGTTTGGGTGATGGCTTGTGTGGAGCCAAGGACACCGCTGTGGTAGGGTTTGAGTCCGCTGTAGAGGCGCGCCGCATCGATACCTACATCGAGGCGAAAATAGCGATTGAAGCTGTGATAGCCATACAAAAGTGCATCGAGAGCTACGGTGGAGGGTGCGCCATTCACACGCGTATTGCCAAACCATCCTGCGCTAGCGATGAGAGCATCGACGGGGGTGAGGGCGTAGGTGAGGCGCGATTGTAGGGCGCTTAAGCCGTGACCGTTGTTGGAGAGATGGACGCTATGTCCGTCGAAACCTGTATCGGTTTGGAATGTCACCGTAGCGATACCTGTATAGCCCCAATAGCTGTTGGTCTTGGTAAAGGACATCGGGGTCAAAAATCCCTTGCCTTGGGTATCTCCAGTGGCATGTGAAGCGAGTGCTTCCATCTGTAATGCTTGGAGGGTGAGTGAGGCGCGTGCGGTGGCGGCGATACCTTGGGCAGGGGAGGGCGAGGCGAAAAGCGTCGCATCGCTGTAGGAGTAAAATAGCTGTGCGCCCAGTGTCAGCGCATCGATAGGACGCGCATCCCATGTCAATGCCGCGGTGGTGTGGTAGCCGTAAAAGCCCGCTTTGTCAATGTGCAGTGTGCTTATCGAGAGGGTCGTTTGGGTGTGCGTGGTGGTGAATGCGCCATCGAGCTGGTAGTGGGTCATGTTGTCGGTACGTAGAAGCTCATTGTCTTCGTAGAGTTGCGCCACAAAAGCGTGCCCTCGCCAAACCTCCCACAGCCCAAACCACTCCAACGCCAAAGGGTTGTAGCCCCACGTCTTGGAGTAGAGTAGATCATGCGCGAACTCCGTGACAGGGATAAATCCCATGCGCCATATCGATGCGGCGTTGGGGTGGTAGTCGATGTAGGCGTGGCGAATTTGGACATCGTTGCCGCTGACATCTTGGGCGTTGGTGAGGGAGTCGTTGGTGTGATTGAGCTGAAAGCGCACGGCGGTAGTGAGCGTCTCATCGAAGAGTGTGTTGAAGTCTTGGCGGATGCGCACACGTGCGGCACGTTGAGAGGGGGAGGTGGGTTGGCTCGCGTCGTAAAAATTGATACGGTACTGCCCGTGCATCGTTGTGAGGGGCGCATCGGCACTCCACACCAAAGAGAGTATCGATAGAAAAAGAGCAAGTTTGCGCATGCTAAAGCCTAGAGAAAAAGTGGACAATTATAGCCAACTCTTTGGAGTAGGGAAAAAAGTGACCCTTTTGCTACAATTGGGAAAATTCTCGGCAAGGTCTCCTCTCATGCAAAGCACACTGGGTGAAATTCTCAAACGCGTCAAAGAGCGCAATTACCACGATGAAACGGTCTTCTTCCAAGCGGTCGAAGAGGTGATTCGCTCTATCAAACCTCTCCTAGATAACGACCCACGCTATGAGCAAAACGGCATTCTCGATAGATTGCTCACCCCTGACCGTATCGTCACCTTCAAGGTCGTGTGGCTCGATGACCATAACAAAGTTCAAGTCAACAAGGGCTACCGCGTGCAGTTCAACAATGCTCTAGGACCCTACAAAGGGGGATTGCGTTTCCATCCTACGGTCAATGTAGGGGTGTTGAAATTTTTGGCGTTTGAGCAGATATTCAAAAACTCTCTCACGGGACTCATCATCGGTGGGGCAAAAGGTGGCAGTGATTTTGACCCCAAAGGCAAGAGCGATTTTGAGGTGATGAAATTTTGCGCCGCTTTTATGACGGAGCTACACAAATATATTGGTCCGCGCGTCGATGTGCCTGCGGGTGATATTGGGGTGGGTGCGCGAGAGATTGGGTATCTTTTTGGGGAGTACAAAAAAATTACTTCAAGCTACGAGGGGGTGCTTACGGGCAAACCTTTTATGTTTGGGGGTTCGCTCATGCGTCCTGAAGCGACAGGATACGGCGTCGTCTACTTCGTCCAAGCGTTGTTGGAGATGGAGCACAAGGAGTCTCTCGAGGGCAAAATCTGTACGGTGAGTGGCGCAGGTAATGTTGCCATTCACACCATCGAGAAGCTCCAACACATTGGTGCCATCCCCGTATCATGCTCGGATAGCCAAGGCACGCTCTATGACAGTCGCGGTATCGACCTAGCCCTGCTCAAAGAGATAAAACTCACCAAACGAGGCGCGCTCACCGACTACCTCAAAACCCACGCCAATGCGCAGTTCATCCCGACACGTGATTATCCCGAAGGGGGACACGCTGTGTGGAGTATCCCTTGCTACGCTGCTTTCCCTTGCGCGACCCAAAACGAACTCTCTTTAGTGGATGCCAAAATGCTGGTCAAAAACAAGACGGTTTTGGTCGCAGAGGGTGCCAACATGCCTAGCACCACCGAAGCGGTGCTCTTTTTGCAAAAACACGGCGTGAGTTTCGCCCCTGCCAAAGCCGCCAATGCGGGAGGTGTTGCGGTATCGGAGTTTGAGATGAGCCAAAATGCCTCACTGCAACGCTGGAGCTTTGAAAAGGTCGATGCCAAACTCAAAGAGACGATGACCCAACTGTGTAAACGCGTCGTCTTGACTGCCAAAGATTACGGTGTCGAGGGCAACTACGTCGATGGTGCCAATATCGCAGGGTTCAAACGCGTCGCCGATGCAATGATTGCCGAGGGCTTCTGATAATAATAATTTATAACAATACTGCATTGACTTGTAATGGAGTTAGCGCTACACTCCCCCAATAAATTTTCAAAGGGGTTTGATATGTTAAAAAAAGTTGCTGTAGTGGCGTTGAGCACGACGCTCATGTTTGGGGTCGATTTCACGTTCAAGACACTCCTCAATGGCGGAGGCGATAAACTTGCCTCTTTTGTTTTTACCGATGGGAGTACTCGAGACCTCTATGCGCACCAAGGTGGAGAGCTAGCCGTTGGGGTCAATATTCCCCTCTTTGCAGGGTTCGATTGGGAAAATAGCATCGGAATGGCGTTTGGTGCTGTAGAGGCGAGCAACGGAGAGGCGCTCTTTTCACGTGTACCTGTAGAGTCTCTTTTGCAATTGAATATGGGCTTTTTGCGTGTGGGCGGTGGTGTGAGTTACCATATTTCACCTCGATATTCGTGTGAAGCGACCAATGTTTGTTCTCAAGTAGCAGTATTTAACGACGCGTTGGGATACGTGGCAGAAACGGCGATTATTTTTGATAGACGCAAAGAGATTGGTGCGGCATTGACTGTCGGTGCTAGATATACGTGGATAGAGTACAGCACCAGCAGTGTAAAAGTAGATGGCTCTGGTTGGGGTGTGCTCTTTGGATCGTTTTTTTAATCCAACTCCTCTTCGTTTTTGACACAATTGCGACCGCTGTTTTTGGCGGCGTAGAGCGCGCGGTCAGCGCGTGTTAGGAGTGTGATGAGCGTATCGCGCTCATGGAAGGTCGATACCCCGAAGCTTGCCGTAGGGGCGTTGCCTTGAGGAAAATCGTTGAGCAAAATCGCTTCACGAAGGTTTTGCGCCAGTTGTGTGGCATGGTCAGTATCGGTTTGGGGAGCGATAATCAAAAACTCTTCACCGCCCCATCTACCTACAGAGTCACTTTTGCGGAGTGACGCTTTGAGCAGATGTGCAAACTCCACGAGCACTTCATCGCCTACTTGGTGCCCTTGGGTGTCGTTGATGTTTTTGAAGTAGTCGATATCGACCAAGATTAGGGAAAAAGTGCTTTTGTAGCGTTGAGCGCGGGCGAACTCCTTGGCTAAGAGCTCATCGATTTTGAAACGATTGTAGAGTTGGGTGAGCTTATCGGTGGTCGAGAGACGTTCGAGTTTTTGTGAATAGTCACGCTGCTCTTGGAGCGCTTTTTCGTAGGCAGTGGAGACGGCATGGCGAGAGAGTTCGTAGTAGTAGGTCGCTACGGTCAATACAATCAATCCCGCGATGATATTGATAGTAGAGCGCATCGGTAGCTCTACGGGAGTCATCGAAAGAATAATCGCAAAAAGGACTCCCAAATAGACCAGAGTCACCATCAATCCCTTTTTGTGTCCCATGAGAAAAAAGACAGCTATCGACCCAAACGCTGTCCAAATGAGAGAGTAGTAGGGCTTGTTGGAGACAAAAGCAAAAAGCCACAAAAAGATTACTACCATAATGACAAAGAGCCAGCTAGAGCGCTCTACATTGTGTGAGATGCGCAAATCGACTGCCATCCAGAGGGTCAAAACAAGAACAAAAAGCTCTATATAGGCAAGCAGATACATCTGCGTAATGAAAAAATTATAGAAAGTAAAATAGGAGAGCGTTACGCCCAAAATGAGGCTGAAGCTGTAGATGAAGGTGTAGGCACCGTATTGTGGAGTTGCGGGGTGGATATTTTCAGGTATTGCAAAAAGTTTCATTCGGTTTCCCCATACAAAAATGGCTCCATTATACCATAGAGAAGGGTTTGGATATAATGCGCGCATGAAAAATTACTACGCCCATGAGCTAAAAGCACTCGAAAAATCGCATCGACTACGCACGCGTAAACTCTACGATGAAACCTCTATCGATTTAGCCTCCAACGATTACCTTGGATTGGCTACGCAACCTTCACTCAAATATCAGGCATTCGCAATGCTAGAGAGCGCAAAAGTGCATGCGCCCATGGCGTCGATGTTGGTCAATGGCTACCATGCGTTGCATGCGCAGTTTGAAGAGGCACTCTGTCGTGCCAACGGCTTTGAGGCGGGGGTGTTGGTCGGCAGTGGTTTTGCCGCTAATATCGCCCTCATCGAGGCACTGGTGAGAAAAGGGGATAGATTGCTCATGGATGAGCGCTATCACGCTTCTGGACAGCTCGCCGCACGGCTCGTCGATGGGGAGGTGGCAACTTTTGCGCACAACGATGCCAATGCCCTAGAGCATCTGCTCCAAAACTCCAAAGGGTATAAGCGCACCATTATCGCTGTGGAGGGAATCTACTCGATGGATGCTGATCGATGTGAGAGAGCCATCATCGAATTGGCACTGCGCTACGACGCGATTTTGGTGATGGACGAGGCGCACTCGAGTGGGGTGATTGGGGCGCATTTGATGGGGATCTTTGACTATTACGGCATGGAGATTGCCCCCAATTTTATCAAGATGGGGACACTTGGTAAGGCGTACGGGAGCTTCGGTGCCTATATTTTGGCTTCGCAACACATCATCGATTATCTTATTAACCGCGCCAAACCACTCATCTACGCTACGTCGCTCTCGCTTTTTGATACGGCGTTGGGGATTGCGGCATTGGAGTATATTCACACGCATACCGAGGCATTACGACGTGCCATCGAGGCCAAACAAGCCAAGGTAGCTTCACTCACAGGGTATGCGATGGCAGGACTCATTTGGCCTATCGAGATAGGCGACAATGTCAAAGTCTTGGCAATCCAAGAAGCTCTCAAAGCGGAACACATCAGCGTCGGTGCCATTCGTCAGCCTACCGTGCCGCGTGCTATTGTGCGTGTCATTACGCGGTTGGGTACACCCGATAGCGCCTTGGAGCGTGTAGCGTTTCATCTGCACAATTTAGGCTAAAATACGCCATGAAAATCGAGAAACTCCTCATCACCCACGCCCAAAAAACCTTGGTCGATATTAGCTTGGATGTCTCACGGGCGACGGCACTGGTGGGGCAAAGCGGTAGTGGGAAGAGTCTCACACTCAAGGCGCTTTTGGGGATGTTGCCCTCTACGATGGAGTCTCACGTTATACTGGATTGTGAGTATGCACGGGGTTCCCAAATGGCATTTGTCCCCCAAAATCCTTTCACCGCACTCTCGCCTCTGACCCGTGTGAGAGACCATTTTGAGGTCTCAAGCGCACGTCAAAAAGAGCTTATGGCGTTGGTGGGATTGGATGGCGCGCTTTTGGAGCGTTTCGCGCCTGAGCTTTCAGGGGGACAATTGCAACGCATCGTCATAGCGCTCGCACTAGAGCATGCCCCCAAAGTGCTCCTGCTCGATGAGCCTACGACGGCGTTGGACAGTACGAACAAAAATGCGATATTGGCGATGCTAGGAGCGTTGCAACAAGAGCTAGGGTTTGTGATGCTCTACGTGACGCACGACATCGAGAGTGTGATGGGGCTGTGCGATACGATTGCGGTACTCTCGAAAGGGCGTATCGTAGAGCAGGGGAGTTTACAAGAGGTCGTACACCATCCGCAAAACGCCTATACGCAGGCACTTTTGGCGGCAAGTTTTAGTAAAAGGGAGTTTAGACAATGAAAAGAGCAAAGCAGATTCTCTTTGGTTTGGTGTTTGTAGGGAGTGCAGTGGTATTGGGGGTGCTCTTTTACTACTATCATGAGACGCGCTATTTGGCAGACAATTTGGTCTACTACAAGCCCAAGCTCACCACCCAAATCGTTGATAGACACGGTGAACGTATCGCCAATTTGTTCGACCAAGAGCATCGACTCTATGTGCGCTACGACGACATCCCTCCCCGTATTATCGAGGCACTTATCGCCATCGAAGATACTCTCTTTTTTGAGCATGGAGGGGTTAATTATGAGGCGATTTTGCGTGCCCTTATCAAGGATGTTATCGCAGGCAAAAAGGTCGAAGGGGCATCGACACTCACCCAACAATTGGTCAAAAATACGCTTCTGACACGCGACAAAAAAATCTCGCGCAAAATCAAAGAAGCGATGCTCTCTCTCCAAGTAGAGATGCGCCTCTCCAAAGAGGAGCTACTGGAGCGCTATGTCAATGAGCTCTTTTTGGGGCATGGCTACTATGGGATTCGCACCGCAGCAGAGGGTTATTTTCACAAAGATTTGCATCAGCTCACCCTCAAAGAGATTGGGATGTTGGTGGGATTGCCCAAAGCGCCGTCGTTTTACGACCCGACCCGCAATTATGAGATTGCTTTGGGACGTGCCAACCGCGTAGCGACACGTATGCACACCTTGGGATGGATTGACGAGGCGGCACTCAACGAAGCAATGGCAGAGCGTCCAGTGGTCTACAATGAGTCTCTCACCCAAAACAGAGCGCCGTATGTCGTCGATGAGGTGATGCGTCAACTTTCGCACATGAGCGATTTGCGTACAGGTGGCTACACGATATACACGACAATCGATTTAGGGATGCAAGATTTGGCGCAAGAGGCGTTGCAGATGAGCTTTCAAGCCTCTTTGGAGCGCTCAATCACAGCACTTAAAGCAAAAGCGAAATACCAGACGGTCTATGTCGAACACAATGGTACGTCGGTGCGATTGCGTCCTGAAGAGGTCAATGCGACTACCTTTGAGTCTCTCAACGGTGCGATGGTGGTGAGCGAAAACAAAAGCGGCGATATTTTGGCGATGGTGGGCGGGGTCGATTACGCCAAATCCTCCTACAATCGTGCCACACAAAGCCGTAGACAACCAGGGTCTGCTTTCAAGCCTTTCATCTACCAAACAGGTCTGGATATGGGATACAGCCCCAAGACGCGCTTGGCGGACGTGGCACGCACCTATGAGTTTGAGATCGATGGAGAGATACAAAAATGGCAACCCAAAAATTACGAAGAGGATTTCAGCGGTATTTTGACCCTTCGAGAGGCGCTCATTCATTCACGCAACCTTGCCACTATCAATCTCGTCACCGATATAGGATTGAGTGTCATGCGCGAAGAGCTTGAAAAGCGCTATGGTTTTACGTCACTCCCTAAAGACCTTTCACTTGCACTTGGGTCGATTTCGCTCTCGGTGACAGAACTAGCTGGGTACTACACCGCTTTTTCCAATGGCGGCGTGATGAACGAGAGTCGATTGATAGCCTCGATAGCGCATCCTACTTACGATACGCGCACCTTTGAGGTCAAATCCAAAACGACGACGACCCCCGAACAAGCCTATTTGATGGTCGATACGATGCGCGATGTGGTCAATCGAGGTACAGGTAAAAGTGCAAAAGTGAATGGTATTGAAATCGCAGGCAAAACAGGCACCACCAACAAAGCCATCGATGCATGGTTTTGTGGCTTTACCCCTACGGTGCAAGCCATTATTTGGCTAGGCAACGATGACAATACGCCTATGCAAGCGGGTGAGACAGGAGGACATGCGGCGGCACCTGCATTTGGCTACTTCATGCAGCACTATTTGGCGCGCCACCCTGAACTCAAACGCACTTTTGATATTCCCGAAGGGGTCATTGTGACGCGCAAAGGGGACAAAATCGAGTACTACACCACCACCTCACCACCGCCACAACGCCAAGAGATTGACATCCCGCAAGCCAGCGAAGAGATGCTCTTTTAGTAGTCGCCTTTTATGGCGCGGTCTGCTTCGCGCTTGAGGGTGTTTTCCTTCATGGTGGCGCGTTTGTCGTGGAGCTTTTTGCCTTTGGCAAGGGCGATTTTGAGTTTGACTTTGTTACGGTCGTTGAAGTAAAGCGAAAGCGTGACGATACTCATCCCCTCTTGGAGGGTTTTTTTGATAAGTTTGTCTATCTCCTTGCGGTGCAAAAGGAGTTTGCGTACACGTATCTCTTCGTGAGCGTAGGCTCTGTAGGTGGTCTCCATCACGCCGATGTGCGCCCCTACGAGGTGTAGCTCATTTTTGATGACACGCACGTAGCTGTCTTGGAGATTGACCCTTTTGGCGCGGATGGATTTGACCTCACTGCCCAATAGCTCGATGCCCGCCTCGTACTCATCGAGTATCTCGAAATCGAACCGCGCTTTTTTGTTGCGCGCTATGGTCTCACCCATGAAGAATCCTGAAAAAACTACTGCCACTCCCTGAAAAGCGATACCCCTCGCGGTTGTAGTGTGCCAAATCGCCATAGAGTGCCACCGCAGGAGCATAAAGGTCGTTCGCCTCTTGGGTTGATAGACTCTCATACGCCTCTAGGCTAGGCATGTTGAGATATTTTTCTATTTCATCGGGAGGCAACGTGTGAAAATGGTGCGCCCTAAACTCTCGAAAAACCGCCGCAGTATCGCACGCTATGGGAGGCGTGAAGGTCTCGATATAGAGAGGTGCCTCATCGATGGGCGTGACAATCTCACCTATCCCCTCGACATTGGCGGCGGCTACATCGTAGATAAAAAAGGGAATATCAGCACCCACCGTAGAGCCAATATAGGCTAATGTTGGCACATCTAGTCCCAATTGGGCATAGTGATTTGCCATACGTAGGAATGTCGCCGCATCGCTACTGCCACCGCCTAGCCCTGCAAAGGTGGGGATACGCTTCTCTACGACCACTTTGTGTAGCGCAAAAAAGTCTTGCAAGTCGCTGTTCTTGGTAAAGGCTAGGAGCGCTTGATAGGCTTTGTAGATAGTGTTTTTTTCCAAGGCACACCCAAAATCACCCTCAAGTTCAAAGTGCTCACCCATAGGTCGAGGGAGAAAATGCAGCGTATCGAAGAGCGTCTCTACGCGCAAAAAGCGTGAGACCATCTCGTGGTAAGCACCGCGTGTACCTGTGATTTTGAGAAAAAGATTGACTTTTGCGTGGGCGTTTTGGATCATTTGGGTTTGAATTGAGAGAAGAAAGCTTCCATGACCTTATCGTCGATTTTGGTTGCGGCTGCCTCTTTGTTGGCGATTTCGACCGCGATTTTGAGCTCTTCGCGCAGTATCGATACGCTGTTGGGAGCATCGATACCGAGCTTGACGACACCCTTGTCGATGGAGATAACTTTGATGCGAATATCGCTGCCTAGCAGTATGGCTTCGTCAATTTTGCGCGACAAAATTAGCATAAGGGCACCTTGTTGAGCAGATATTCCACCGTGGAATTATGAATCAAAATAATAGCGAAATTATCTTCCAAAGAGATGAGGTATTTTCCATCCGCAGGGTTGGTAAAATCGCTGTTTTGGAGCTTCTTGCCCAGTACAATATCGCGTATATCGCCCAAATAGGTGTTGGGTTGCGCATCGATATACTCCATAGGCGCCAAGAAGCGCTCAGCCTCATAAACAAAGCGCCCCTCGCGCAGGCGTTCAAGACTTGATAGGATACCTGTAGTGCCCAAGGCTTGGGCGATATGCGCACCCAAAGAGCGGATGTAGGTGCCTTCGGAGACGGTTGCTTCGAAGGTGATGAAAGGGTGGCAATAGTGCAAAAATTTGACCTCATGCAGGGTCGAGGTGACGTTTGAAAGCTTCACCTCTTTGCCTTGGCGTGCCAAATCATAGGCGCGCTCTCCATCGATACGCTTGGCGCTGTAGATGGGAGGCGTGTAGGTGAACTCTCCTGTGAAGCCTTCGACGGTTTGGCGTATTTTTTCGAGGTCGTATGGCGCGATAGAGTAGTGCGTCACATCCCCCTCAATATCGAGCGTGTCACTCTGGACGCCTAGCCACAGCGTCGCACGGTAGGTTTTGGGTGTTTTTGCCAGATGGCTAAAGAGCCGTGTATGTCGCCCTAGTGCCACGATAAGCACCCCCTTGGCAAAGGGGTCTAGCGTGCCTGAATAGCCCGCTTTTTTGACGCGGTATTTGCGTTTGAGACGACCCAAAAAGGCGTTGGAGCTAATATAGGAGGGTTTGTATCCGACGAAAAGTGCATCGATTTGGGCCATAGTTTACGCTTGAAAATTAGATGCGTTCGACGAACGAGGAGAGAATATCGCGGGTGTTGCCCCCGAAATTGATTTTGAGTTTGTACTCTTTGCCCGCTTTGCTCACGGCAAGGACGCGCCCCATCCCAAAAATTTTGTGCTTGACGATGTCCCCTTTTTTCAGACTCGTAGAGGGTGCTATTGATATAGCCCCCGCGACCAATCCCGCCTCTGCCAAAAAGGAGCTTTTTTTGAGTAGTTCGCGCTTGCCAAAGTGAAAACGGCTGTTGACGTGGCTGAGCACCAGTCCCTCTTTGGCGCGGGTCATTGCCACATACCCCAATCGACGCTCCTCCTCGATATCGGCACCATCCCCTGTGAGAGGGAAAAATCCCTCCTCCATACCGATGACGAAGAGGTGCCCAAACTCTAGCCCTTTGCTCGCATGTACGCTCATGATGTAGATGCTCTCGCCCTCGATTTGGTCTTGGTCAGATTCAAGGGCAATTTCGTTGAGGAAGCTATCGAGATTGCCATTTTGCACCGTGATGTGGTGGTTGAAAAGCCCTTTGAACTCATCGATATTGCGTAGTCTGTCGCTACCCTCTGGCATCATTTTGTAAAAGGGTCGCAGTTCAAACGCCTCTTCAAGCCTATCGATAAGACCGTACGATTGGTTTTGGGCGATATCGAGCAACATCTGTAGGGTTTGGATGAAGCTTCGTACTACAGTAGCATTTTTGGCTTTGATGAGGGACTCTAGCGTGGCATTGGAGACTTTTGTGAGGTACTCAAAGAGCGATTGGTTGGCATCGAGCGCCGCTTGGTCGATTTTGTCTAGCGTTACTTTGCCTAGACCCCGTTTGGGTTTGTTGATGATGCGGCGAATCGAAAAGTCATCTTGGAGATTGGTAAGGGCGCGTAGATAGGAGATGTAGTCTTTGATTTCCAATCGGTCATAGAAGCGCTGACCCCCCACGAGTTTGTAGGGCACTTGGGCGCGGTTGAGTCCCTCTTCCAGTGCACGGCTAAGTGCATTGACGCGATAGAGCACCGCGATTTCATTGGGCGCAATGCCCTTTGAGAGGAGCGCTTTGATACGGCGTGCGATGGTAGCTGCCTCTTCGTTTTCGTCGTTGGATTCGATAGTTTCGACAGGTGAGCCTTGCCCTTTGGTGCTCAAAAGCGTCTTGCCGTAGCGTCCACGGTTGTGCGCGATGAGGGTGTTTGCCGCCTCCAAAATCGCCTTGGTCGAGCGGTAGTTATGTTCGAGTTTGATTACTTTGGTCTCTTGGAACTGTTTGTCAAACTCCAAAATATTGCGAATATTTGCCCCACGCCAGCCGTAGATGCTTTGGTCATCGTCACCCACGACGCAGAGATTGGTATGGGCGCTAGTGAGCTTGAATAGCAGCTGTAGTTGCAGTTCGTTGGTGTCTTGGTACTCATCTATCATGATGTAGTTGTAGCGTTGGCTCGTCTGTGTGGCTAGGGCTGGGTCTAGCTCCATGATACGGTAGCTTAGCAGTATCAAATCATCGAAATCGACGAGATTGTTCTCGTGCAGATACGCCTCATAGCGTGCGTAGATAGAGGCGATTTGCTTCTCCTCTTCGATTTGGGCTTGGTCGCGCACTTCATCAGGGGTCAAAATAGAGTTTTTGTAGTGCGAAATTTCATTGCCAATAAGCGCAGGAGAGATTTGACACTCCTTGTGAAAATCGTTCACGAGGCGCTTGACGATGCCTTTTTTGTCGTTGCTGTCGATGATGACGAAGTTGGGCGAGCGTCCCAAAATATGCATATGAAATTTCAAAAAAAGTAGACCAAATTTATGAAAGGTACACAAAAGCGGAGGGGTCGTGGTCGGCTTGATCATCGCGAGCGCTCTGTGTTGCATCTCACGGGCGGCTTTGTTGGTGAAGGTCAAGGTGAGCGTGTTTTCAGGGGGGATGCCCACTTCATCGAGCAAGTAGGCGAGGCGTGTCGTGATAGTCTTGGTCTTGCCACTGCCAGCACCTGCCAAGATGAGCAGAGGACCGTCGATATTTTGTACTGCCTCTTGCTGAGCTTCGTTGAGATTTGCCAAAAGTGTATGCATAAGATTTCGCTTTTGTGAAATGTGGTGATGTAAAGTAGTTAGAGTGTAGCCAAAGAAGGATTACAATTATATAAAAAGCTTGAATTTTTTATAATTGTAAGTTATAATTTTATTCACAAATTGTTTTAGGAAGCCGTATGTTAAAAGATTTCGCAAAATTACAAACTTTTATGGTTGTCATCAAAGAGAAGAGCTTCTCCAAGGCTTCAGCAAAGCTAGGTATTTCACAGCCAGCTGTCACACAACAGATAAAGTTTATCGAAGATTACCTTGAAACCAAGATAGTAGAACGCAAAAAAAATGGTATCAAACTCACCAAAGAGGGTGAGGATCTTTTCCGCATCGCACAACGCCTCGAAAAGGCAATTATATCAGCGGAAAAAGAGCTATTGCAAATCATCAAAAAAGAGTTTACCTTCGTCATGGGTGCCTCCTTTGCCATTGGTAACTACGTGTTGCCCAACTACCTAGGCAAAATCAAAGAGAAAATCGACAACGAAGTACATATCAAAGTCGATTTGAGTGAGCGCATCATCGATGAGGTGTTGGACAAAAAAATCGACATCGCCATGATAGAGTCTCCCGTGATGAAAGAGGGGCTTATCTACCGCGAATGGCTCGAAGATGAGCTGGTATTTTTCTCCAATCAGCCCATCCCCAAACAGCTTCGCCCTGAAGATCTCAAAAGTTTCGCATGGATTTGCCGCAACGAAGAGTCGCATACACGCCGTATGGTCGCAGAGGTTTTTGACGAAGTGGGCGTCGATTGCAAGCAGTTCGATGTGCGTGCCGTCGTGGACAACTCCACCGCGGTCAAAGAGGGAATTTTGCGCTCAAATACCAATGACAAACCAACCGTATCGGTCATGTCACGTCACGTCATCGAAGAGGATGTCAAAGCAGGCAGATTGTTCGAGGCACGTATCAAAGGGTACAAAATCGTACGTCACTTCTTCATCGTCTACAGCAAAGACCGCAAACACGACGCCTTTATCGATAACGTCGTCAATTTCCTCTTCACTATCAAACCCTAACGACTACTTTTTAAAAAATTTCTGATTTTCAGGATTGGACATGAGAGCCTCTAGCGAGCTCTCACGTGCGCTTTTGGTCGCTTGCGGTGAGGGTGCGGCTGTTGTCTCTGCATGCGCGGCAGGATTTTTGGCGCGTGCGGTAGAGTTGACAAAAATAGGTGTCTCATCGACGATGATTTGGATAATGTCCAAAAGCGGAACCGTCACATGCGAGCCTGTATTGTCAGAGCCAAACCCCGCTTCAAACGACAAATACTCCCCCTCGATATAGGCACTCTCGAAGGTATACCCCGCCAAAAAAAAGAGCGTAAGCGGACGAAAATCTGCCTTGATACGCGCCTCTAGCGGCGGCTCGAAGGTGACATGGTCGATACGGCACAGCACCCCAAAAGGGATATTGTGACCAAAAAGATACTCCATGGTCGCAAGCAGATGTTTTTTGATTAATTTTTCGAACTGTTTGTCGTTGGTAAGGTGTTGTAACATCGTTATGGTCTTTGTAGGATGGGGTCGTGGACGACGTAAAACCCTGTGAGGGCATTCATCAGTGCGATACTATCGGCATTTTCTAGCATCGATAAAGTAATATCACCACACTGCAAAAACCCCTCGTCCAGAAGTCGCGCACGTGTAGTCCCCGCCAAGAGCGGCGTAGCAGGGGTGAGCCACACGCCATCGATGAGGCAGGCGATATTGGCGATGGTGGTATCGCTGATGAGACCGTCGCGCAGGAGAATGACGTCATCGACCCCTTCGATGCTCTTTTTGAGACTATCGAGAGGCTCTCGATGGGCGAATTTATAGGGGTACTCCAAGGTCGTGTGCACGATGCCCAATCGACGAGAGGTGCGCAAGGTGTAGGGGATATATTCGATATGCGTTTGGTGCGCATCGTAGAGGAGACGGCATCGATAGCGCCCTTGCGGTGGAGGTGTAATAAGTCTCTCTAGCACAAAAGGCACATCACCCCCAAAGAGCGCATGGTAGCTTCGTGCAAGACGCGCTTGGTGGTAGGGTAGATGTTGGGCGACCCCATCGATACACAATAAGGTCTCCAAAAGTTGCATCGATTAGCTATCTTTGAAAAGGTCAGTCGAGAGGTAGCGTTCGCCCGTATCGCATAGGATGGTCACGATGCGTTTGCCTTGGTTTTGGGGACGTTTGGCTAGTTGCATGGCGGCGTAGACATTGGCACCTGCGGAGATGCCCACAAGCAGTCCATCTTCGCGTGCGAGCATTTTGGCGGTATCGATGGCGTGTTCGTTGGCGACGGTGATGACTTCGCCATAGAGCGCAGTATTGAGATTGTCAGGGATAAACCCTGCGCCGATGCCTTGGATTTTGTGCGGACCTGCTTTGCCACCACTGAGTACGGGTGAATCTTTGGGTTCGACCGCGACGATTTGGATAGTGGGGATGTGTGCTTTGAGCACTTCGCCCGTACCTGTGAGCGTGCCACCTGTGCCTACTGCCGCGACGAAAATATCGACTGCGCCATCGGTATCGCGCAAAATCTCTAGTGCGGTTGTCTCACGGTGGATTTGTGGATTGTGCGGGTTGGCAAACTGCTGTAGGATAATCGCATTGGGGTTGGAGGCGACTATCTCTTGAGCGCGTTCTATAGCTCCTGTCATCCCTTTGGCGGCAGGGGTGAGTTCGAGATTGGCACCTAGGGCTTTGAGGAGATTGCGTCGTTCGATACTCATCGATTCGGGCATGGTGAGGGTGAGTTTGAGCTTTTTGGCGGCGCACACAGCGGCAAGTCCGATACCTGTATTGCCGCTGGTGGGTTCGACGATGAGGGTATTGGGCTTGATGAGACCCTGTGCGATGGCTTGCTCTATCATGTTTTTGGCGATACGGTCTTTGACGGAGCTAGTGGGGTTGAGAAATTCACATTTACCCAAAATCTCTACACCCGTAGCGATGCTAGCGCTGTTGATGCGAACCAGCGGGGTGTTTCCTATGAGTTGTGTGACGTCGGAGGCGATATTCATGGGGCTACCTTTGAGAGAGTGTGGGAATTATACCACCTGCACTGCCGTTGACACTGTGCAACACGGTCACACCGTGGCGACGGCTATAGAGAGTGATAAGCAGACGTTGCAAGGTTGGTTCTATCGAGGGGGTAAACCACGCATTGTTGCTAATCGCGACGATGAATTGGGGCGCATCACGGTAGAACATTTCGTGGGTCGCTTCGTAGCAGATGGCGTTTCGTAGCGTCACATTGTTCTCAAGGGCAAAATCGGTCATCGAGGTGGCAGTTTGGTAATCCTCTGCGCCATCAAAAACCGCCTCTTTGATAATGTCGCTCAAAAATTTGGGCAGAGGCAGGTACTCCCCAAAGGGTACCAAAATCATCTTTTTGGCGATGGTGCGTTTGCCTTGGGCGTAGAGGTAGGTGGCGTTGTAGCCGATGTTGTTCTCGACGTAGAGTGCTCCCGTGATGATGGTGATGTCGTAGCTTAGCCCTCGTAAATGCGCATCGAGCGAGACGACATAGTTGAGATAGAGAGGGAAATTGGACTCAGGCAATATGACCACAGAGGCGTTGGCATCGATGGCGTTTTGGATGTAGGCGATGTTTTTGTCGATGAAGCGTTGGCGGTTTTCTGGGCGCCATTTTTGCGCTTGGGGAATATCACTCTCTACAATTGCGATGTCACTAGGCGGCGTGGGCAGTGTGGGTGTCGTCCATGCAACTGCACCTAGCAAAAGTGGCACCGCACCCCATCGATAGCGCCGCTGTGTAGCGACTGCCACCCCTGCCAAGACCAAGCCGTATTGCCAATACGCCACGCCGAAGTAGCTCTCGACCAAGAGCACATCTAGACGAAACCAATTGAACGCAAAAGGCGTATAAAAAATCGAAAGCCCCAAAAGCGCCGCACGAACCAATGGGTGACGCGCCCACGCGATGAGCCAAAAAAGTGGCACATACCCCAGCGCAAAAACCAGCGCCACCAAGGGCACCGCCCACGTCATACCGTAGTAGCGAAAGCTCAATCCCACCCAATAAAACCACAACAATCCTACGAAAAAACCCATGACGATGAGCGCGCCACGTGGTGCTGTGAGCGTTCGATAGAGCGCCCAAAGCACGAGGGGTGTTACCAACCATGGGTGAGAAAATCCTATATAGGCTAGGTAGATAGGGGCGCTGAGTAGCAGTGCCGTAATGGCTCCCTCACGTGCCTCGATACGTGAAAAACGCCACGTAGAGGCGAATCGACGCACGTTATTTTTCATAGTCTACGACGCGGCTTAGTTCGGTCACTTCACTAATATAGCGTCCTACTTCCAGATGGGCAGGGTGTGTGGCATAGGTGGTCAAATCTTCACGTGTTGCGAAGGTCGAAATGAGTACCAAATCCATCGCACGCGCACTGCCATTGAAATCGATACCCACCTCCATCGAGAGCAATCCCTCGATTTTGCTAGGGAGTGCCTCTAGCATTTTTTTGGTCTTGGCGAGGGCTTCGTTTTTCTCGGGTGTGGCTTTGAAAGTGAACATTACGACGTGGACAATCATATTTTTCCTTTTTTGGTCGATGTAGTGGGTAAAATGCGCCAAATTGTAGCCAAGAAACCCTTTTTAGGCTACTATTTGCCCAATATTACTCAAGGTATTTCGATGAAAAAGCACTCCCCATTTCGTAAACTTCTACTCCTTTTGGTGCCCCTCTTGGTCGAGCTACATGCGTTGGAGATAGAGGATCCTGAGGTGTTTGTAGGTGGGGGATTGGAGTATATTAGTACCTTTACGGGACCTGCTACGACAGCATTGGGCGGTGTGGGTGGCTATGTGGGAGGATTGGGGCTGGATGGGCTTTTTGCCGAGGTCTCATTGAGCCAATCGATACTGCCTGCGTGGAGTGCCTCCTCGATATCGTTCAACACCCATCTGCAAGCGGCATTGGGGTATGTCATAGCCGTCACCGACGCTATCAAATTCAAACCCAAGGCGGGTTTCGATGTGGAGTTTGCCACCATCGGGGGCAAGGTAGGGTACAAAGGGCGCTATGGATTAGCAAGCTATCTCTATATCGAAGAGTATGATTTTGATATTTTCTTCGATGTAGACAGAAGTTTTTCACTCTTTACGACGACAACCTCGACACGCTTTTTTGTAGGCGTATCGATGCCGCTTGTTTTGGAGTAGCGATTACTGCTTGATGTAGGTGTAGTAGCGTTGGTACGTAGTTGTAGTACTTACAAAGCTTTCGTGAATGAGCATAGTCCCTCGATAGTTGCGTAAAATAGTCGAGGTGGACATTAACGTACTACCTTCATATTTTAGGATTTGTCCATCGCTGTTGATACTCCACGTAAAAGGCGTCGTAGGTGTGGAAGAACTACTGTTGTAGATACCTCCAGCGTAAGGAGAAGTAGTAGTCTCAAATTTTGTACTGTATTCATCGTTAGTGCGTGAGACGTTTATAGAAGGATTATCTCCTGCGGTAGTTGTGTTGTATTCACGTCTATACATGGCGTACGTACCTGCTAATTGTGCCGCTGTTATGGTGTCTGGTTTCTCAAAGTAGAGCTTATAATCGGTACCACGTACATCGTGAGCTGAAGATACAAGCATCATGCCATCGCTGATAGCTTTGAGACTTTCTACTATAGTAATGTCAGTTGTTCCATTGTAATACTTAGTATTATTTATAGTCAGGGTGTTAGCAGAGGCGTTTACAGTCCATGTGAATGAGTAGGAATTTGCACTAATACCTGCATCGGTATCTTTTTGGTAGCTAATAGTACCTGTGCCACTTGTGCCTGTGCTACTTGTACCAAAGACCATTTTGGTCAAAAAGCCATCTTCGGCAAGTGTATAAAAAGTCTTGCCTGCCACCATCGAGGCATAAAATTTCAAGCTATCTTTGCTCACAGCGACGACACGGTCGGTATAGAGTGTCGAATTATTTACCTCTAATGTCTCAAAAGCGATATAGGCTTTGTCACGGTTGGTGATGAATTGCAATGAGCTATTGACATCGATACCATTAGTGCGTGTCGTATCAAGTTCGAGTCGATTGCTAGCGACTGACCATGCGATAGTGTTATTGCGGTCTTCTTGAAGTGTGGCGGTTCCTTGTCCAGAGGTATTGAGGTCGTAGATGGCATACTCGCCCGTAGGACGTAGGATATGAAGCGTTGTAGCGTTGACATCGGTGGCACTAAGCGTTTGCGTCCCTTTTTGCAAACTTCCGAAATGTTTATCCGAGTAGCTGTTAGCACCTAAAAAAGTATTGGTGCTTATAACGGCAAGCTTTGAAATAGTCTCTGTTTGGCTACCTTCACGTGTGATGACCAGCTCACCGTCACTGTTGATTGTCCATGTGCCACTTTTGGCAGTTTCAGAGGCTGCATCTGCACTTTGTTCGAGATAGGTAACCGTAGTGCCCACACCTGTGCCAAAGACATATTTGGTGTATTGAGAGCCGAAATTCCAAAGCCCGTACATGGTTTGTCCGTTGATGTCAGCGGCGGCATCGTAGGTGAGATTGAGACTGTTGTTGAGGTCTATTTTTGCTGTTTCAACACCTACAATTGTTTTGCCATATGTCGTTAGAATAGAGACTTCGTCTCCACCCCTACCAGAAACACCAAAATCACTTAATCCAAGTCCAAAATCAATAGTTTTACTGTTTGCAGTTACGGTTACGTTGGCATCGATGGTGACACCGTTTGAGGTATTGTTATCGCTGTCTAGAGATTGTAACAAGCGAGCTAGATTAAGTTGCCATCTGTTTATGTCATTGATGTTTGTATCGTTTGGACTGCCGAAAACATAAAAGGGGCTAATGAGGCTTTGTGCTGTGACGCTGTTGCCAAGATAGGTATTTGTGTCATTGACATTGCTAGAGAGACGAAATTGAATGGTATCTCCGCTTTTGTAGTGAAAAACGCCTTGAGAATCGGTGGTACCTGTGATGCCACTCGAAGTTTTGTAATAGAGTCCCTCTACGGGTGAGTCCACGAAAACGCCTGAGAGAATGGCGTTGGGGTCGGTGGTCGTCGTAGTGGTAGGGGGTGTCGTCGTGTTCGTCTCGACGGTGGGTTGGTAGATGTCGCCACATCCTGACAGCGCCAATACTACCGTGGTAAAAAGGAGTGACTTTTTGACCATAGCCATAATATATATATCCTTCCTTGGGTTCATTGCGCACTCCAAGCATCTTTTGTGCCATAGGTGCTTTAGAGGAAGTTTAAAGGAGTTTAGCTAAAATGAAAGCTTTTACGATAGAACTCAAGGTTTAGAATATATGGCATTAACTGCATTATGGGTACGAAAAATAGGTGTTTGGATAGCTTTGGTAGTGAGTGTGTGGGCTATCGAGATAGATTTGGGTTCATTGACACCCGAACAGATACAGATGTATCAACAATACCAAAGCGGTGGTATCGATGCAGTCAAAGCATCGATGGGAGGCGCGACGACAAAAACGTCAACCTATAAACCCAAAGAGATTACCAATACGTTTTTGCCTTCGGGTGTATCTCAAAAGAGTGCAGTTTCACAAGAGGAGAGTGCCTCTGAAATCCTCCAAGCGATGCAAGATGCCCAAGATGCGCAAAACGACGTAGTCAAAAATCCCTTTTTGTACCAAGATACCTCTGCGCTATTGGAGAAACTCTATGCCAAACGTGTACAAAAAAGTGAAAAGCCACTAGAGCGTTTCAGTGCGCGATTTTTTCGCAACGCTAACACCCTCGATGCGCAAGCCACTCCGATACCTAGCTACTACATCATGGCACCTCAAGATGTCGTAGGTATCACGCTGTATGGTGCCAAGACCGATAAATTTGAGCTGACCATCGACCGCAATGGCAATATCAATGTTCCCAAATACGGTCCTATCAAAATTGCTTCGTTGGATTATCAAGCTGCGGTGGAGCTTGTGACGCAAAAACTTCAAAAAGCGTTTGTCAATACCGATGTCGTGGTCGATGTCGTGCAGTTTGCTACGATTCAAGTGATGATGACAGGGGATGTCAAATACCCTGGGCTTTATAATCTTTCGACCTTTTCGACTATCAAAGATGCGCTGGTGGCTACGCAAGGTGTGGGTGCTTATGGCAGTGTGCGTGCGGTCGAGCTTCACCGTGCGGGTAAAAAAGTAGAGGTACTTGATCTCTACAGATTGATGAAATTCGCAGAGGATTCGCACGATGTACTCCTGCGACATGGGGATATTCTCCATGTGCCAAAAGCCCATGCACTGGTGACACTTGAGGGTGAAGTGGTCAATCCCGCCATCTACGAGCTACGACACCATGAGACGTTTGAGACGTTGTTGGAGTATGCATCAGGACTCAAAGCCAATGCCAATACGATGGGCGTGCGCCTGACGCGGTTTGACAAAAATCGAGCGACGATTGTCAAGACGCTTTCGCTAGCACAATTGCAAAAACTCCTCCCGCAAGACGGTGATACGATTAGCTTTTTTAGTCTCTCAAAAGCACACAAAGAGAGCGTAGCCTTTTACGGCAACATCGCCGTAGAGGGCGCTAGAGAGCTACCCCAAAACGGCTCATTGCGTACGCTTTTGGCGCAAGAGGGCATTACCCTAAAGAATTTTTTTCTAGGTAATACGCATTTTGAGACGGCAATTATCAAGCGCAGAGATACTCAACATGGACATACGTTGGTGCGGTTTGATTTGCAAGCGGTGCTTAGCGGTAAGAGAGATGTGACATTGCATGCCAATGATGAGCTCTATATTTTCAACAAAAGCGAGCTAAAAACCAATCCCTATATCTATGTAGAGGGGAGTGTTATCGATGCCAATGCTTCAAAATATCAATATTTTGAGGGCATGACCTTGGGCGATTTGATGGCAGTGGTGCATTTCAAAAACGAGGAGCTGCTCTACGATGGGAATGAGAGCGTTGAGATACCTTTGCAAGATGCAAAAAGCCTCAACGATGCTACGCAAAAAGAGCAACAAACCTCTCAAAATATGCAACCAAAAGAGCGAAAACTTCTCAAACGTACGGCGCTCTATGTAGACCATACCTATATTCGATTGAGCCGTGCAGAGCGAGAGGGTGTGGCTCAGTATTCGTTGCGTATGCCAAGCGACCGTGCTTTTGTGCTGGCACCTTTTGACAGTGTGACCTTTTTCGATTATTACGAGACGCATACCGATGAAAATATCTCTCTCGTTGGAGAGTTCAACAAAGCAGGCAGTTACCCTTACCGTGAGGGGATGACGCTGGGTGATGCGCTTGCTTTGGGTGCGGGTCTCTCCACACGTGCACACCGCAGTGAGGTGGAGTTGGTGCGTTATCACGTCGAAAATGCGCAACGCAAAAGCAGTGTTACGGTACTCAATATCGACGATGCCAATGTATCGATGCCGCTTATGGCGGGGGATGAGGTGTATGTGCGTAGTATTTCCAATTGGAATGCGCATGAGTACATCACCCTCAAAGGAGAGGTGCGCTTCCCTGGGGTCTATCAATTCCAGCGCGGTGAAAAGCTCTCAAACGTCATAGCGCGCGCAGGTGGGTTTATGCCTACCGCGTTTGTCAAAGGTGCAGTTTTTACGCGTAAAAGCATCCAAAAACTCCAAGAGGAGGAGCTCAAAAAATCCCTAGATGAGCTCAATATGAAGGCGGGTATTTTGGCGGCTTCAGCAAACAAAGCAGGGGAGACTTCAGCCGACAAAATGCGTATGCTAGAAGTCATACAATCTCTCACCCAAGAGGCCAAAAATATCAAACCCATTGGACGTATCACAATGGCATTGAATGAGAGCCTAGAGATGTTCAAAAAATCGCCTTATGATATTACACTCGAACATGAGGATGTGCTCTACATCCCTACACAAGCCTCTACGGTCACTCTCGTAGGCGAGGTGCTCAATACCAACTCCTTTGTTCATATCCCCCATCAAACGGTGTGGGATTATATCCATCGTGGGGGCGGACTCAAAGAGGGGGCGGACGAGGAGAATATTTATATTGTCAAAGCCAACGGTGATGCCGTTAAATATTGGCGCTGGTTCTTCATCGAGGGCAATCATCACATCTGCAAAGGTGATGTCATTATTGTCCCCAAAAAGCTTGATGTCTCAAGCGGCATAAAATTCGCCCAAGATTTGGCAGACATCGGTTACAAACTCGCTATTACCGTAGCCTCACTCAAAACCATAGGTATTTTTTAGCTCTTTTTTATAGTAGAGTTTTAGAGGATTTTGGCTAAAATCGGCACAATTTTTTGTGTCAAAGGGTATGGACGTATGGGGTTTTACACAAAAGCGTGGTGGACGGCGATTGCTATGACAGTGGCACTCGGCGCAGTTGAGGTGGATTTGGGTGCATTGACACCCGAGCAGATACAAATGTACCAAAAATACCAAAGCGGTGGCATGGATGCAGTCAAAGCATCGATGGGAGGCGCACAACAAAGCACATCGACCTCGACACAGCCTCGCAAAGTAGAGAACAAAATCGCGCCCTCTTCACAAGCGCCTATCGAGAGTGCGCAAGAGGCAAACGCCACCTCACAATGGGAACAATTCCAAGAGGGTCTACGACGCTTCCAAGAGCTACCAAAAAATCCTTTCTTGTACACGCCTACGGCACAAACTGTCGATGCGATGTACGCACGTAAACTCACTGCCAAAAGCAAAGAGCTAGAGCGCTACAGCGCACGCTTTTTTGGCAATGAAAATCGCCCCAATCCTGCTGCTATTCCCATCCCAAGCTACTACATCATCGTCCCGCAAGATGTCATTGGCATCACACTTTACGGCGCCAAAACCGACAAATATGAGCTACGCGTCGATAGAAACGGTGTCATCAATATCCCTAAAGTAGGCACTCTCAAAGTTGCTTCGCTTGCCTATGATAAAGCGGTCGAGCTAATCACCCAACGCCTGCAAAAAGCGTTTCTCAATACCGAGGTGATTGTCGATGTGGTGGAGTTTGCATCGATTCAGGTCACGATTACGGGAGAGGTGAAATTCCCAGGGCTTTACAATCTCTCCTCCTTTTCGACTATCAAAGATGCGCTTATTGCTAGCCAAGGGGTCGATGGACATGGAAGCGTACGCGCAGTGATGCTCAAACGCGATGGCAAGACGGTCGGGATATTTGACCTTTACGCGCTTATGAAGTACGCCAAATCCGAAGAGGATACGCTACTGCGTCACGGCGATATTCTCCATGTGCCCAACGCCAAAGCGATAGTGGCACTGCGCGGAGAGGTCTATAAAGAGGCGCTTTATGAGCTCAAAGAGGGTGAGCGTTTTGATGCGCTTTTCGCCTATGCGTCGGGATTGCGTCCGCAAGCAAACCGTGAGGGGATTCGTCTGACGCGTCACGAAAAAAATGCGCACATTACGGTCAAAACCTATGATATTGAGAGTTTGCAACGCTTGACACCCATCGACGGTGATATTGTCGAGGTCTTCGCACTTCCTAGCCAAAACAGCAAAAAGGTTGCTATTTATGGCAACGTAGCCACTGAAGGGGAGCGAGAACTGCCAGCCAATGGCTCATTGCGCGCGCTCTTTGCCAAAGAGGGGATTACGCAGGAGAACTTTTTCTTGCCCAATACCGATTTCGCGTTGGCGGTCATCAAACGCCGCGATGCCGCTACGGGGTATGCAATGGAGAGTTTTGACCTCTTGGCAGTGCTAGAGGGTCGAAGCGATGTGAGACTCAAAAGCAGTGATGAGGTTTATATCTTTAACCGTGCGGAGATACGCCAAAACCCCTACCTCTACGCTACAGGGGATATTATCGATGCCAATATGAGCAAATATCAATTCTACAAAGGAATGACCCTAGGCGATGCGCTAGGTATCATTCAGTTCAAAGATACTCTTCCAATGGATGCAACACACTCAAACAATGAGAGCGATGAGACAAAACTTACCCATATTGTTCAAGTCGACAAAGAGTATGTCCAACTCAAACGTACTCAAGAGGGCGTTACCAAAGAGCGCGTCTTGTCACTCTCACGTGATGCTACTTTTGCGCTATTGCCTTTTGATGAGCTACACTTTTTTGACGTGACGCAAACACACTCTCAAAAATCGATTCGCCTCTACGGTGAGTTTCACCAAGAGGGCACCTATGCCTATTGGGCGGGGATGACTTTGGGCGATGCACTGCGATTGGGTGGTGGCACAACTGACAAAGCACTCTTGCAAGAGGTGGAGCTCATACGTTATGAGTTGAACGATAATCTGCGAAACAGTTATGTAGAGCGTCTAGATTTGCGTGATGCAAACTTCTCAATGCCCCTTTTGGCGGACGATGAAATTTATGTGCGCAGTATCGCCAATTGGCATGACAATGTCACTGTCACACTCAAAGGTGAGGTACGTTTCCCTGGGGTCTACCAAATTCACCGTGGAGAGAAGTTTTCGAGTGTTCTCAAACGTGCAGGCGGATTTTTGCCCAGTGCCTTTGTAGCGGGGACGGTCTTCACGCGCAAAAGCGTCCAAAAACTCCAAGAGGAGGAGCTCAAAAAATCACTCGATGAGCTCAATATGAAGGCGGGTATTTTGGCGGCTTCAGCCAACAAAGCAGGGGAGACTTCAGCCGACAAAATGCGTATGCTTGAAGTCATCCAAGCCCTCACCCAAGAGGCTAAAAACATCAAGCCTATTGGACGTATCGCTATGACACTCTCCAAAGATTTGGAGCTCTTTGCCAACTCTCCTTACAATGTTACATTGGAGGGGGGAGATGTTGTTTATGTACCTTTCGAGACACAAACTGTCACCCTCGTAGGCGAGGTGCTTAATACCAATTCGTTTGTCTATATGCCAAACCAAACGGTGTGGGACTATATCCGTCGTGGAGGTGGACTCAAAGAGGGTGCAGATGCTGAGAATATCTACATCGTCAAAGCCAACGGTGATGCCGTTAAATATTGGCGCTGGTTCTTTATCGAGGGCAATCATCACATCTGCAAAGGTGATGTCATTATCGTCCCCAAAAAGCTTGATGTCTCAAGCGGTATGAAATTCGCCCAAGATTTGGCAGACATCGGTTATAAGCTAGCTATCACCGTAGCCTCACTTAAAACCATAGGACTCTTCTAATGCAAAACAGTGCAACCACAACACCCACGCCCTATATCGAAGAGGATGAGATCGATTTACGAGAGCTTTTTGCGACCATTTGGAAGGGGCGCAAATTTATCGCGCTTTTTGTGGCAGGCGTGACCTTTTTGACACTCATCTATGTGTTGGGTAAACCTAATATCTACGCGAGCAGTACCATATTGGTCTCACAATCGCAGTCAGGTCTTAGCAGTAAGCTAGGAGGTTTGGGTGCCTTGGCAGGATTGGCAGGGGTCGATATCGGAGGAGGCAGTGAGCTTTCACCTGCGGCGTTTATGCAGATAATCCTTGCCGATTACAACTTCCATGCACGTGTTATCGAGGAGTTTGGTCTTGCAGAACGTCTTGCAGCACAAGAGCAAAACCTCAGTTTCGCGTTAGGCATTTCGCTCTTTTATGACCTGATGCACAGCACTCCAAGCGAAGAAGAGCTCGTTAAAAGTGATATCTTTGGTGTGGTCAAGGCGTACCAAGGAATGATTAGTTTTAGTGAGGACAAAAAGAGTGGCTCTATTACGATGGAGGTCAAAAGCCCCAATCGTTACTTCGCCAAGGAGGTTTTGGAGTTGTATTTGACTCAAATGACCGCCTACTACCGCACACTCGATATGGCAGAGGTGGACAAACAGCTAGAGTATTACCAAACAGAACTTCTTAAAACTGAAGATGTACAGCTCAAAACCAATTTGAGTGAGCTTATTTCAAGTTTGGTGCAAAAAAAGGTGCTTGGACAAGCAAGTCGCTATTATATGTTCAAGCAAGTGACTCAACCGCGTGTTGCTTCACTCCAAGAAAAGGTCTCTCCCAAACGTGGACTCATCTTGGTCGTAGCCTTTGTGACAGCGGGAATTATGGCTATTTTCTTGATTTTCTTGCGAGAATTTTTAGCCAAAAATCGCCAAGAACTCCCCACCACATAAAGCGCTCATTGCGTCCTAGCCGTGCCAAAGCACGCGCTTTGCGCACTTTTAGCGACGCCAAAGTGCAATACCCACAAGTATCAATGCTGTCAAAAGTGCCGCACCGCCCATAAAGAGCGATGCCATAGGCGCGCCATAGCTTTGTGCTAAGAGTCCATGCCCTGCTTCTAGCATATAAGAAAATCCTATTATTGCTACCACGCTTGCGACAACAAGCAACACTATCGAGAGCACGCCGCGTAAAAGCGAAGCTTTGAAGAATTCTAGCTCCACTTCGAGGAGTTCGATAAGGCTATTGATGAGATGCGTTAGGGGTGTCATCGTCGCAACTGACCTAGTAAAATCCCTACACCAAGTGCGATGGCGATGCTTTTGACAGGGTGTGCCTTGACTAGAGAAACGGCTTCATCGATGAGGGCTTCACCGTCGTGAAGTTTTTGGTCGAGCATCTCTTTGAGGGTTTGGGCGTGTGAGTTTTTGAGGGCGTCGATTTGTGCTTGGAGGGCTTGGATTTGCTCTTCGTGTGTCATGGGAAGACTCCTTTGGGAAAATGGAGTTGATTATAGCACTTCCCAAGAGATAAAAAAGGGGTACTTTATTACAATGAGCGCCATGAAAAACCTCACTTTTTTCGCTTTTTTGGTACTTGCGACTCTGACAGGATGCAGTGTAAGCGTGACGCAAAGCGCTGTTGTGACACTCAAAACTCCCCACTTTCGTTTTAGCGATGCCGCCTTTATCACGTACTCTGCCCAAGAGGTGCGTATCGAGGCGTTTGTATTGGGGCACAAAGCGTTGAGTCTGCAAAGTGGTCAAAAAATTTGTATCGATGGTACGTGTATGTTGCCCAAGAGTTTTAATGCCCACTTTTTATCCCCCTACTACCCCAAAACCTTGTTGCGTGAGGTGTTGCAGGGAGCGCCACTTTTGGGCGGTGCGCAGGTGATTACGAGTTCGGATGGCTTTGCGCAAGAGCTCAAAAAAGAGGGAAAATACCATATCTCTTACAAAGTTACGCGCGATACAATACGTTTTTCGGATAGAACGAATGGCATTCTTATTGCCCTACGTATCCTTCCTGACCAAGCTTCCAAGGAGTAAAAATGGCAAAATTTGTAGGCGCGCACACCTCTGCATCGGGCGGTGTCAAAAACGCTATTGCTAATGCCATCGCCATTGGTGCAAATGCTTTTGCGCTTTTCACCAAAAATCAGCGCCAATGGGTCGCCAAACCGCTCGATGGCGCCACTATCGATGCCTTCAAAAGCGCCCTTGATGCTAGTGGCATCTTGCCCAAGCACGTCCTACCGCACGACAGCTATCTCATCAATTTGGGGCATCCAGAAGCCGACAAATTGGCTCAATCACGAGAAGCCTTTATCGATGAGATGAGCAGAGTGTCGCAACTGGGTCTGGACAGACTCAATTTTCACCCTGGAAGTCATCTAGGAGTTGTTCCTATCGATACGTGTCTGGATACCATCGCCCAAAGTATTAATATCGCACTCGATGCCACCCAAGGCGTCACAGCCGTCATCGAAAATACCGCAGGGCAGGGGACGAATTTGGGGTGGAGATTTGAAGAGCTTGCCGCCATTATCGATAAAGTCGAGGACAAATCCCGTGTAGGTGTCTGTATCGATACGTGCCATATGTACAGCGCAGGGTATGATATTCGTACCCGCGAGGCGTACGAAGCAAGTTTCGCGCAGTTTGACAAGATTGTAGGGTTCAACTACCTCAAAGGGATGCATATCAACGATGCCAAACCCGCTTTGGGCAGCCGCGTCGATAGACACCATAGCTTGGGGCAGGGTACGATTGGGTTGGATGCGTTTAGATTTATCATGAACGATGCACGTATGGACGACATTCCGCTTATATTGGAAACCATCGATGAGAGCATCTGGGCGCAAGAGATTGCCTTGTTACGCAGTTTTGTAGGAGTAGCATGAAGTATTTAATCGATTTTTTACAAGTCAAAGATATCCAAAAAAGTGGTGTCTATGAGCACCTCAACACCTCCAAAGAGGAGGCAGAGATTCTCAAAAGCATGGCGAAGCACTACATCGCAGGACGCGAAGAGGTGATTGTCGCAGATATTTTGATAGAGATTTACGGCGATGCTGATTTTGGCTATTTGGAGCATTTGGTTCTTATCAAACAGCTCTTGGAGTTGGGATGGCTCAACCATCAACCTCTGCACAGCGCAAAAGTCGCAGATATGTCACTCATGGGACTGCTCAACAGTGTCATTAGTCTCACGCCGTCATTTTTGCAGCTACTTGAGCAGGGCAATTTGGACATGAATTTGCCCGAAGTTAAACCCTACGCAGACCATCTAGAGTACCTTCAAGACCAGTTTTTCCGTATTGAGTTGTACCAAAAAATCAGCAGTGTACGCTACAACTACAATGAAAATGCGCTCAATATCAACCGCCTCAAAAAGAAGCTCGATTTACTCGAAAAACGTATCGATGAGCGTATCAAGGAGAGCAGTGAACCTATCGTGGTCGAGAGCTTTTTTGTGGAGCAAAAGCTCAGTGCAAAGGAGCAAATTCTCTTTTTGGCGCTACTCAAAGAGGAGTACAGCGCCAACGAAAGTAGCCTACGTGAGATGAATTCCCTCATCGATATTATCAGCGTCGATGAGTATGACCGCATCAAAAACCGTGCGCTTTTGGAAGAGGGCAGCAAACTTATGGCGCAAGGCATTATCGATTACGATGAGATTCTCAATCCCTTTGGTGGGATTAGTCGCGCCTTTTTTATCGTGGACGAGGTGCTTCAAGGCATCATTCACCCCCAAAAGAAAAAACGCGTCCAACGTCTCAAACTCGATAGCGTCATCAAAGAGCAGGAGATTTTTGAGCTTGTAGACCCCAAGACGACGATGGAAGATGTGGTACTCAATCCCAAAACGATGGAGACGCTAGAGAGCATACTCAAACAGCTCGATAAACGTGTCTATTCGAGATTGCAAGAGTGGGGTATCAAGGAGCGCAAAAAGGGTATCGATGCACGCATGATTTTTTATGGACCTCCTGGTACGGGCAAGACTTTGACCGCTTATTCGCTCTCCAAATCGCTCAAAAAGCAAGTGTTGAGCTTCGATTGCAGCAAAATTCTCTCGATGTACGTGGGTGAGAGCGAAAAAAATGTGCGCAAAATTTTTGATACTTATCGAGAGCTGACTGCCAAGACCAAAACGGAGCCAGTACTGTTACTAAACGAAGCAGACCAGTTTTTGAGCGCACGTACTTCGGGCGGTGGTGCATCAGCCGATCAGATGCACAATCAGATGCAAAATATTTTTCTGGAACAGATTGAAAAATTTGAGGGCGTTTTGATTGCTACGACCAATTTATTGGAGAATATCGATACGGCATTTTCGCGCCGATTTAATTACAAACTCGAATTCAAACGCCCCACCAAAGAGCAGCGTAAGATGCTCTGGAAGCTACTTTTGCCCAAAAATGCTCCCTATGAAAAGGGGTTCGATATCGACAAACTTACCCCCTATGATTTGAGTGGTGGGCAGATAAATCTCATTATCAAAAACACTGCCTATCAAGTCGCCACGCAAGAGCAAGCGCTCTTTAAAATCAGCGATTTTGTCACAGAAATAGACAAAGAAAAATCGGGCAATTTTGACAAAGAAAAGCTCATGGGATTTATCAACTCCTAGATGTAACAAATCTTCTCACAACCCCCTAACAGCGTGCCAAAACAAAGAATTTTTAACCTTTGGTGCGCTATATTTGTGCCCTAATTCACGTAGAGTCTCATTACACTAAAGGTTTGGTATGGAACATTTACAAGTGGCGCACCCCTATTTTGGCGCCTTTGCGATGATGGTGTTTACGCTGGTGGCGTTCTTTGTGACGATTACACTGGCGCGTTATGTGAGTTTGAAATTGGCGGCACGAAACACCGAAAAGCTCAAGCTCTCAATCTATGAGTGTGGTCCTGAGGTTACGAAACAACCCAATAAAATCTCAGCGCAGTTTTACCTTTTTGGTCTACTTTTCATCCTCTTTGATGTTGAGATTATCTTTATGTTCCCTTGGGCGATTGATTTTAAATTGCTAGGGTGGTTTGGTTTTGCGGAGATGTTACTTTTTATCCTTCTCTTGGCTATTGGCTTTATCTACGCATGGAAAAAAGGAGCCCTTGAATGGCACAGCATAAAGTAAACTACACACAAAGCGCGGGACTTCCTATCGCGCTTACTAGCATCGACAAGCTCGTCAACTGGGGTCGCAGTAACTCATTGTGGCCTTTGGGGTATGGATTGGCATGTTGTGCTATTGAGATGATGACGACCGCATCGGCTTCACGTTTTGACCTTTCACGCTTCGGTGGTGAGGTTTTCCGTGCCTCTCCACGTCAAGCGGACGTGATGGTGGTCTCTGGAACGTTGACCAAAAAACATGCCGAATTTACACGCCGTCTCTATGACCAAATGGCAGAGCCAAAATGGGTTATCTCGATGGGTTCATGCGCCAATACGGGCGGGATGTTCAACACCTACGCTACGGTACAGGGCGTGGATCGTATTATCCCTGTCGATTTGTATCTACCAGGGTGTGCACCGCGTCCTGAGACCCTCCAATTTGGTCTGATGATGTTGCAACAAAAAATTCGTCGTGAGCCTGCAAGCCGCGCGCAAAAACCCAAAAGGTTGGTCTAATGCGTCCCTATAGTGATAAAACGAACGTCCAAAAAAAGTCCTACTACACAGACCGCTACTATGTAGCCCCCAGTGTGCCAAAAGCCACTATCGACAGTGATGAAGTTTTTGCTCGCGATGTCGAGGTCGTAGCGATGGTAGCTACGGTGCAAGAAGCTTATATTCAGTTGGGACACTTGGTGCTCTTCATCGATGCTGTCGATAACAAAAAGGCGTTGACACTGCTCAAAGATGAGCTTGGGTATGAGATGCTTATGGAGATGTCTTGTATCGATTGGTTGGCAAAACGTGGCGAATTTGAGGTTTTTTATGAGCTACTCAATGTCACCACAGCACGCCGCATACGCCTCAAAATGTTCGTCAAAGAGAACCAAGCGCTCGAATCAGTGAGTGACATTTTCCGCAGTGCTGATTGGTCAGAGCGTGAAGCGTACGATATGTTCGGCATCAAAATTAACAATCACCCCTACATGAAACGCCTCCTTATGCCAGATGATTGGCAAGGTCACCCACTGCGCAAAACTTACCCACTCCAAGGTGATGAGTTTGCCGCATGGTACGAAGTAGACAAAATTTTTGGCAAAGAGGCACGTGACCTTATTGGACCAGAGATTCGTGATGCGGCGCGTATTGACCGCTACGACACGACACGTTTTGCACGTCTGGGACACGAGGTACCGTTTGGCACCAATATCTCTCAAGGTGAACCCGATACCCCTATTCGCTACCAAGAAGAGGGCGGAGTATTCTTGATCAAGCGTCTCGATGCGACCAAAACAAAAACACTCGATAATCGTAGATAGGGGCAGGGCAGATGCAACAAACAAACAGATTGACGCCGTTCTTTGAGAACATTAACTTTGAACGCGATGACAACACGATGGTCATCAACTTCGGTCCCCAACACCCCTCCGCACATGGACAGCTACGTCTGATTTTGGAGCTAGACGGGGAGCTTGTCACGCGCGCAGTGCCTGATATTGGTTATCTACACCGTGGTGTTGAAAAGATGGCAGAAAACATGATTTACAACGAGTTTTTGCCCACAACAGACCGTATGGACTATATCGCAGCGACTTCTAACAATTACGCTTTTGCGCTTGCGGTAGAGAAATTGCTCGATTTGGATGTACCACGCCGTGCCAAAGTGATTCGTATGATTTTGCTAGAGCTCAATCGCATCATCTCACATCTCTTTTGGTTGGCGACACATGCTCTAGATGTAGGGGCAATGACGGTGATGTTTTTCACCTTCCGTGAGCGCGAATATGCGATGGACCTTATCGAGGAGTATTGTGGTGCGCGTTTGACGCACTCAGCGGTGCGTATTGGTGGTGTGCCCTTGGATATTCCCGATGGATGGCTCGAAAAAGTGCTCAAATATATCCGTAAACTCCCCAACGATATCAAGGATTACGAAGCCCTTTTGGACGAAAACCGTATCTGGAAAATGCGTCTGGAAAAAGTAGGCGTTATTCCTACCGAGATGGCAAAAAGCTGGGGTGTTTCGGGTGTAGCGTTGCGTGCATCTGGTGTTAATTGGGACCTACGCAAAGAGCAACCTTATGAGCTGTATGACGAAATCGACTTCACCGTACCCGTCTCTGATATTGGTGACTCCTACGCTCGCTATAAACTCTACATGGAGGAGATGCGCCAAAGTATTCGCATCATCGAGCAAGTAGTTCCTATGTACGCCAAAACCGATTCAGCGCTTATGGCACACGCACCACAATATATCTCTGCTCCCAAAGAGCAAATCATGACGCAAAACTACTCACTCATGCAACACTTTGTATTGGTGACGCAAGGGATGCGCCCTCCTGTAGGTGAGGTCTATGTCGCTACAGAGTCTCCCAAGGGTGAGTTGGCGTTTTATATCAATTCACAAGGCGAGCCGTATCCTTATCGACTCAAAGCACGCGCTCCTAGTTTTTGGCACACTGGAATTTTGCAAGATTTACTTCCAGGATGTTATTTGGCGGATGTTGTTACTATCATTGGTAGTCTCAATATCGTATTTGGCGAAGTAGACAGATAAGGAAAGCATGATGGTACGCTACGATTTACGACATTTAAAAGCAGATTTTTACGACCGTATGCAGGAGATTCTCAAAACCTCGCACTACAACGATGTAGTGATTTTTCTCTTTGAAATCGGAGACTTTTCACCCATTCAACGCACTGCAGATATGGTACGTGAAGCAGGGCATGAGTTGATGAATTCACTCAAATTCAACGAAGTCGATTGGACTATCGTAGTGAAGATTGGCAAGCTGTGAGCAGAATCTATTTTTCTACATGGCGCAACGAGTTTATTGATAACCGTGGCAAAAGTGTCGAAGAGCAAACCGCTTCAAGCTTCAAGCTTCCCGAAACCTACGAAGGTAATCGTGATTCAAAAGCCTTCATCGGGTGGGATGGGGTAGCGCTTTTTGACGCTGATGTCGATGTGGTACGTTTGGCTACAGAGTATGCTGCGCAATATCAGCTCTACTCTGAAGCGTGTGGTCGTTGCGCCCCTGGACGTTGGGGTGGGCGTATTCTTTATGATATGCTCGACAAAATCGCACGTGGTCAAGGCACCCTAGCAGATATGGAGCATATCAAAGAGGTCTCTAAGACAATGATGGAGACCTCCAAATGCGAAATTGGCAAGACCGTACCTGTGCCCATTCTCGATTTGATGCAACATTTCCAAGCCGATTTTTTGAGCTGTATCGAGGGTCAAAAAGCTTCAAAACACTACGATGCGTCGATTGATTACATCGCTAAAGTAACGGCTCCTTGTATGGATGCATGTCCTGCGCACGTCGATATTCCTGCCTATATCGAGGGTGTGCGTGATGTACGCTTTGACGATTCGCTCATGGCGACACGTCAGACGATGCCTTTGGCACATACGTGTGGACGTGTTTGTCCACATCCGTGTGAGACAGAGTGTCGCCGCGCCAATATCGATGAGCCTATTGCGATTATGGAACTCAAACGCCTAGGTGCTGACTATGAGACCGATCACGGTTTTGGCTTTTTCCATCCTGTGGCACAAAAGCCCAAAATCGGCAAACGCGTTGCCGTCATCGGTGGAGGTCCTGCTGGATTGACCACTGCCTACTATTTGGCGCTAGAGGGTATCGATGTCGATGTGTATGAAGAGCTTCCAGTATTAGGCGGCGAGGTGGCTGTGGGTGTTCCGCAATATCGTATGCCTATCGAGAAGTACAATCAAGATATCGAAGCGGTCAAAGATTTGGGGGTAAACTTCATCGTCAATACCAAAGTGACCGCCGATATGATGCGCGCCTTTGAAAAAGAGTATGACGCTATTATGGTCGCTACGGGTACACGTATCTCCAAACAAGTGCGCTGTGACAATGAGCGCGAAGCAATCCAAGGGTATTGGGGTGCTATTGATTTTCTGGACAAGATTAACTTGTACGAAAAGTATGGCTATACCCTCGATGAAGCCACACGCAAAAAACACAACATCGATAATGAGTTTGTCGATTTGCGCGGCAAAACGGTGGCGTGCGTAGGGGGTGGATTTACCTCGATGGACGTCGTGCGCTGTTCGATTCGTGCTGGTGCCAAACGTGTCATCATGCTCTATCGACGTGACGAAGCGACTATCATCAAAAACACGACGTATGAAGAGTATCACGAGGCGGTCGAAGAGGGTGTAGAGTTTATTTTCCACTCAGCTGTGGCTAAAATCAATGACGAAAACGATGTGATGAAATCGCTTACCATCGACCGCTATGAGTTGGTACCAGACCCCAACGGTGGTCGCCCCAATCTCGAAAAAGTCGAAGGCGGTTCGTTCGATGTAGAGGTTGATTATCTCATCCCTGCGGTCTCTCAAAGTGCCGATTTGGCGCTCTTGCCCAAAGAGTGGGAGATAGAGATGACCTCATGGGGTACTATCAAAACTAACGGCAAAGATTTTATGACCTCACGCAAAGGCATCTTCGCGTCAGGCGATTGTGAATACGGTCCTATGACGATTGTCAATGCAGTAGGTCAAGCCAAACGCGCCTCGTCGGTCATGGCACGCTACGTCCAAAACGGTGGCGAAGTGACATTGACAGACAGCGAAATCATGGAAGACCATCTGCGCAAAATGCGTGTCTATGACAAAAAGGAGAAAATCACAGGGTGGCTCCCAGGATTACCTCGTCAAAAGAGTGAAATATTGGGTGTCGATGAGCGCAAAGACAACAATCGCGAGGTCAATTTTGGCTTCACGCAAGAGCAAGCGCTCGATGAAGCCAATCGTTGTATGCGTTGCTACTATATTGCGATGGTCGCAGTCTAATTTAGGGGGTATGAGATGATTGAATTTTTTATCAACGGCAACCCCGTCAAAGCGCAAAAGGGCGAGACCATACTACACGTAGCGCGTCGAGAGGGGTACTATATCCCAACGATGTGTTATTTGGAAAAGACGGCACCCATTGCCTCTTGTCGATTGTGTGTGGTCGATATCAAAGGGGTCGATGGACAAATTTTGTCGTGCCAAACGCCTCCTACAGCGGGTATCGAGGTCTTTACTGATTCACCCAATCTACGTGCAAACCGCGAAAACATCATGCGTCTTTATGATGTCAATCACCCACTAGAGTGCGGAGTATGTGACAAATCGGGCGAATGTGAGTTGCAAAACAAGAGCTTGGAGTTTGGCATTGCTAGCCAAAGTTTTAGCGTACGCGAACCCTCACGCTCTATCCAAAAATGGGGACTTATCCAATACGACCCAAGCTTGTGTATCGTCTGTGAGCGCTGTACCCATGTCTGTAATGAGGTCATCGGTGATGATGCTATCGAGATACTTTTTGGAGGCTATGGCTCGACCGTCATCCCCAAAAACAGCGATACGCTCGATTGTACCTTTTGTGGGGAGTGTATTGCAGTGTGTCCAGTGGGTGCGCTTATCAGTAGCGAGTTCAAATACCGCGCCAATGCGTGGGAGCTTGAATCGATTCCCTCCACGTGCGTACATTGTAGTGCAGGGTGTGCCCTAGAGTACGAGGTCAAAACCTCTAATGCGGGCAAATCGATTTACCGTGTCAAAAACAATTTTGAGTATACGACACTCTGCGGTGCAGGGCGTTTTGGCTTCGATTTTGCTACCAAAAACGTACATTCTCAAAGTGCACTTTTTGACCAAGCGGTAGAAGCGCTTCAAAAAAGCGATGCGGTACGTTTTGGTTCGATGATTACCAACGAAGAGGCGTTGTTGTTGCAACGCTTGCATGAAAAAACGGGCAAAAAGCTCCTCAATGCAGATGCCTACGCCTTCAAACAGTTCTTGGCAAATTACGCAGTGACAGCACCTACAGCACTCTATGAGGGTACATTGGCAGAGGTGGCACAAAGCGACCAAATCATTTTGGTAGGGAGTCGTATCGCTACAGATAATCCTCAAGTGCGCTACGCCATGACCATGGCATCCAAACGCAACAAAGCCAAAATCAGCTACATGCACAGTATCGAAGATGCTTTGATGCAAAGCATCGTGACGCAGTTTGTCAAATACGAAGTGGGCACAGAAGCAGGCGTCATGGCGCTCTTGGCAAAAACATTTATCGATACGAGTAGTGATAAGGCGCTCAAAGCACATATCGATAGTCTCGATGAGGGGTATTTGAGTGCTGAGTCCAATGTGGGTGACGATGAATTGGCGTATATCGCCAAGGTCAAACAACGTGCCAAAAAGACGACGTTGATTTTGGGTGAAGATTGCTACACCCATGCGAATGCCAACCTTATTGCACAATGGGCAGGATTGATTGCACGTACAACAAATATTCGTGTGTTGATGGTGCCCAAAGAGGTCAATACGTTGGGAGTCGCACTTATTTGTGACGTGGTCGATGAGCAAAGTGCCAAAGCGCAGAGCGTTTTTGGGTACAACGCACACGGCGATTATCACATAGGCGTATCTGCTCAAGATGCCTTGGCAATGCCAGCGCTCAACCAACAAGAGGGAACAATTACCTCGATAGACAAAAAAGTACTTACGCTCAATGTGGCGCTTCCGCATGAGGGGTATGAGCTATTGGATGTGTTGCGTAGTGTCAGCGACGAGCGTTTTGCACACACTATCGAGTTGACACCTCTTTTGCCACAATCCTCTGGCTATGTGGCAGTCGCTTTTGACGACTTGTTCAATGTCATCGATGCGCAGGGTAGGGATACACGTGGATATGACTTGCGCAATGCACCAGCGACGCAACACGCGCTACCTGCTCTCGTAGAGCAACTACCTGAGTATAACGGCACGATTATCTACCATGCCAACCCTGTATTGCAGTTCAATGCCTTGACTGCAGGCATTGCGGCACTCTCGACAGAGGCGGTTTTGGTCGGCTCTGCACAGTTTGCAACCGCAGCCAAAATTGGTGATGGTGAAAAAATAGTCATCGAGACATCGCAGGGGCGATACGAGCGCCGTTTTGTCTTGGATGAAAGCCTCAAAGGTACGGTAGCATTACACCCTACGTTTGACTTAAGTAGCGATGCTTTGCCCCAAGGGTATCGATTTGCAAAAGCAAAAATTTCAAAAAGGTAATAGGATATGAGCAAAGTAACCATTACAATAGATGGCAAAGCTTGTGAAGTAGAAGAGGGTGAATATATCCTCAACGCTGCACGAGCGAATGATATTTTTATACCTGCCATCTGTTATCTGACGCGTTGTAGCCCGACGCTTGCTTGCCGTGTTTGTCTAGTCGAAGCAGACGGCAAACAGGTCTACGCCTGCAACGCAAAAGCCAAAGATGGCATGAGTGTAGTGACCACTACGCCTACCATTTTGGAAGAGCGTCGCGCCATTATGGAGGTCTACGATGTCAATCACCCTCTAGAGTGTGGCGTATGTGACCAATCGGGTGAGTGTGAGCTTCAAAACTACACGCTTTTGGAAGGAGTTGATAGCCAACACTACTCGATTCCAGATACCCATAAAGTGGCACAAAATTGGGGATTGTTGAACTATGACCCTGCGCTTTGTATCGTATGTGAGCGTTGTGTCACGGTCTGCAAAGATATGATTGGTGACGGTGCGCTCTCTACGGTGGCACGTGGTAGCGAAACGATTCATGGCGAGTATAAAGCGACCATGCCCAAAGATGCCTACGCTATGTGGAACAAGCTCAACAAATCGCTCATAGGACCTAATGCGGGTGATCACCTAGACTGTACCAATTGTGGAGAGTGTAGTGCGGTGTGTCCAGTGGGCGCGCTTGTAAGCAGTGATTTTCAGTACAAAACCAATGCGTGGGAGCTTACCAAAGTCCCTGCAACCTGCTCACACTGTAGTGCAGGGTGTCATATCTACTATGAGAAAAAACATACCAGCGTAAGCGACTCGACCGAATATATTTACCGCGTCCAAAACGAGTGGAATTACCAATCGTTGTGTGGTGCAGGTCGTTACGGTTTTGATTTTGAAAATCGTCGAGTAGGGCGTGATGCAGCAGCTTTTGCACGTGCAGTCGATGCACTCAAAAAGGCTCAAACTATCGCCTTTACCTCACAAATCACCAACGAAGAGGCGCTGATGTTGCAACGCCTCAAAGAGCGTTTGGGACTCAAACTCTACAATCCACAAGCTTATGCCTATGCACAATTTTTGCGTGCTTACAGTAGCGTGAGTGGTTCGATGCTCTATGGTACGACGTTGGGTGATGTGCATGAGAGCGATTTTGTTATTAGTGTAGGTAGTGCACTCAAGACAGACAATCCAGCGGCGCGTTTTGCACTCAACAATGCGCTTACGGTCAACAAAGGTGCGGCGCTCTATTTCCACCCTGTCAAAGATACCCTAATCGAGGGATTGAGCAAAAATATCGCTACTATCTATCACAAAGCGGGCTTGGAGGAGGCGGTGCTCTATCTTATCCTCGATTTGTTTGGGGACAAAGAGAAGCTACCAAACCAGATTACAACCTATTTGGCAAGCTTCCACTCGACCAAAACTATTACCGTCGAAGAGAGCATCAAAGAAAAAGTGGTTGAAAAAGTGCTAGTCAAAAAGCTCAATGAAGCTACAGGCGTAGAGGAAGAGGTCGAAGAGGAGAAGGTGACTATGGTTCCCAAAACCATCACCAAAGAGGTCACGGTCGATGAGAACCGCCTCTTGGAGATGGTGGGAGCCTCTGCTACTTTCATGGAAACCCTCGAAAAATTGTTGGCGAAAAAAGAGCGCTTTAGCCTTATGGTGGGCGAAGACCTCTATGGGCACAAAGCCGCAGCCAATTTGGCGCGTTTGGTAGGATTGATAGAGAAATACAGCGCTTTTGGTGTGGTGATTATCCCGCCACTTGGTAATGCGCTAGGTGTGGCACTACTGTGTGATTTGGATGCAAAAGCACAGGGCTATACCGTGGGTTACAATGCATCGGGTGATTTCACGATGGGTGCATTGGCACACCATGATTTGGCACTGCCAGCGATGAATCAGCAAGAGGGTACGTTTACCACTATCAACAAACAAGTCGTCCCCACCAATGCGGCATTGCCTTTTGAGGGCTATGAGCTTAATGATGTTGTCAATGCAGTGTTGGGTACGCAAGTGGCATTGACTATCGACTATACTGCGATGTTGGGTGGCACACAAGGGTACAAAAATATCGCCTTTGATGCGTTGGATAACTATTTTACCAACAGCGGAGAATCTAAACGCGGTTATGTGTTGGGTGCCTACAAAACGGCTACCACCGATGAAGCAGTAGCCCCTATCGATGCCTCATCTAGCTTTGACGCGACGATTTACCATGCGGATCCTGTGTTACAGTTCAACGACTTCACCGCAAAATCGCACCAAATTGCCGCTAAAGGGGGCTTGTACCTCTCTAGCAGTTTGGCAGCGACATTGGGCATCGATGAGAGTCATGCGGTCAATGTAACGGCAAACGGTATGACGGTAGTGATGGGTGTTGTTATCGACTCCAAAATCGATGGCGATATTGCGTGGGTGAGTCGATTTGACTCTAGCCTACCAACGCAATCGCTCTTCAATGGCTATCGATTCAATCAAGCAAAAATTTCAAAAGGGTAATGTATGGATGCAATCATTATTGAGACACTGATCAAAATCGTGGTAGTAGTGCTTATCTTCTCCGCGTTGGGGGGATTTGGTACCTATTTCGAGCGAAAAATTTTGGCCTTTTTGCAACGCCGTTGGGGACCCAATATTGTTGGACCTTTTGGGTTGTTGCAAATCATCGCTGATGGTATCAAGCTCTTCACCAAAGAGGATATTATCCCTATCAATGCAGAGCGCGGAATCTTTATCTTTTCGACGTTGATTATTGCTGTAGCGGCGTTCACCGCGTTTGTAGCTATTCCCATCTATCCACAATTTACCGTTTTTGGGTATACGGTGCGCCCGATTGTCATCGATGTCAACGTGGGACTCCTTTTTGTTATGGGTGTCATGGCGGTAGGGATGTATTCACCGCTTTTGGCAGGTATGTCTTCGGGCAATAAATGGTCACTCTTGGGTGCGGCACGTGCGGTTGTAGCGCTTTTGAGTTTCGAGGTCATTACGGGGCTCTCCATCTTGGCACCGTTGATGTTGGTGGGTTCACTCTCGCTTATCGATATCAATGCTTACCAAATGGGGGGTATCGATAATTGGATGGTGTGGCAACAGCCTATCGCTTTTGTCCTCTTCTTGATTGCAGGTTTTGCAGAGACCAACCGTAAACCTTTTGACCTTTCAGAGCAAGATGCTGAGATTATCGGGGGATACCACACAGAATATTCGGGGATGAAATATGGTCTTATGATGATTGGTGAGTACGCCAATATGTTCGTAGTGGCATTTTTGGTCTCTATTATCTTCTTGGGTGGTTACGGTGAGGCAGGTTCGATTGTCAATGGTGAAGCTGTTGGCGCGTGGGGCGGAATTTGGCTCATTCTCAAAGTCGCTTTCTTCTTTATTTTGTTTGTTTGGGTACGTGCGGCGTGGCCACACATTCGTCCCGATCAATTGATGTGGTTGGCATGGAAAGTATTGATGCCTTTAGCAGTGGTGAATATTGTCATCACTGGTATTGTGATGATGGCATAAGGAGGAAATCGTGCATATAGAACCTTTTGAAAATCGAAATGTAAGTAACAGCGTCTATGTCCCTGTGGATATCAAACCCTACCCAAAAACTGGCTGGGAGTCGTTCAAACAAGTCGTAGCGCGTTCACTCAAAGGTGAGCTTTTTGTGGGGCTTTGGACGGTATTGCGTGAGTTCATCAAAATGGATTGGCCTGCTATCGAGTACCCGCTCGAGAAGATGCCTATGAACGCACGCTACCGTGCAGTACACAAGCTTCTACGTTTGTGGGAGTCAGGGTATGAGCGCTGTATCGGATGTGGTTTGTGCGAAAAAATCTGTATCGCAGATTGTATTCGCATGGATACTCGCATCGATGCCAACAGCCGCAAAGAGGTGACCGAATACTCTATCAATTTTGGTCGCTGTATCTTTTGTGGTTATTGTGCCGAGGTGTGTCCAGAGCTTGCCATTGTACATGGAGACCGCTATGAGAACGTCTCTGAACAACGTGCACACTTCTCACTCAAAAACGATATGCTCACTCCGATGGATGTGCTCAAAAACCGTGCACAAGTGGAGTTTGAAGGGTTTGGAGCGCTTATCCCAGGCTCTAGCAATGATGTCAAAAAAACGCCGTTGGCATACTAAATAAGGAGTGCTTATGTTTGAAGTAATATCGTTTTATTTTTTTGCCATCGTTACTTTGGGCGCGTTTTGGATTACGGTAATGTCCAAAAGCGCACTCTACTCGATGACTGCCTTGGCGATGGGTATGATTATGATTTCAGGGTTTTTCTTTCTGCTCAATGCAGATTTTTTGGGCGTGGTGCAAATCATCGTCTATACAGGTGCTGTTATGGCAATTTATGCCTTCGGTATGATGTTCTTTGACACGATAAAAGAGGTCAAAGAGAAAAACCCCAGCAACATTTTGATCTTTGTTTTGGGCGGATTGAGTGCTCTTTTGGTGGTCATTATCTTCGCGGCACCTATGTACTCAGAGCACATCAACGCGCTCTATCCCATGGTGACACAAACGCTAGGAGAGGGTGACCAAGCTATCGAGCAAGTCGTACTCAACTCTGAATCGGTTGGGGTAGTGCTCTTTACAAAATACCTCATTCCCTTTGAGGTAGCCGCGGTTATGTTGCTCGTTGCGATGATAGCGGGCATTGTGTTGGCAGGCAAAAAAATGGATGAGAGTCTTACTCTAATGAGTGATGCTGAAATCGAAGAGAGAGGGTTCTAAGAATGATTACTGTAAGTCACTATTTGGTGGTAGCCGCACTGATGTTTGCCATTGGGCTCATCGGTGTTATGCGCCGCAAAAATCTATTGATGCTCTTCTTTGCGACAGAGATACTTCTCAACGCGGTGAATGTTGCTTTGGCGGCACTCTCAAACCATTTTGGGGATTTGACAGGGCAGATGTTTGCCTTTTTTATTATCGCTATAGCTGCAAGTGAGGTAGCTGTAGGATTGGGTCTATTGATTGTGTGGTACAAACGCACAGGTCGATTGGATCTCGATGAACTTACTACGATGAAAGGGTAACGATGGAAAAATATCTCTATATTGCACTCTTTGCACCGCTTGTGGGGTCACTGTTTGCAGCGATTTTTGGGGCACAACCCAAAATAAAATTTGTAGGTTTGGCGGCTTCAGGCTTTCTGTTTGTCTCTTTTGTGAGTGCACTGGTTCTCTTGTTTGAAGTGATGGCTACAGGTCAAGCTATCCATGTTGAGATGATGCCGTGGATTGCCGCGGGGGATTTGTATATTCCTTTTGGTTTTGTAGTGGACCAAGTCTCCGCCATCATGATGGTAGTGGTCACGACCGTATCGACGATAGTACACATCTACGCGATTGGCTATATGGATCACGACAAAGGGTTTAACCGCTTCTTCTCATGGCTCTCTGCTTTCGTCTTTTCGATGATGATTTTGGTCATGAGTGATAACTTCGCAGGACTCTTCATCGGATGGGAGGGTGTAGGTTTGTGTTCATGGGGACTTATTGGGTTTTGGTACCACAAAGAGTCTGCAACATGGGCGGCAAACGAAGCCTTTATCATGAACCGTATTGCGGATTTGGGTATGTTGTTGGGCATTTTCCTCATTTATTGGAATGTAGGTTCGATTCAATACGATGCAGTTTTTGCAGCGGCACCTACTATTGCTAACGATACCTTGGTATGGATTGGTATCTTGCTCTTTATTGGCGCGATGGGTAAATCAGCACAATTTCCTCTACACCCTTGGCTTGCCGATGCGATGGAGGGTCCTACCCCTGTTTCAGCCCTGATTCACGCAGCAACGATGGTTACAGCTGGGGTCTATTTGGTGATTCGTGCCAACCCTATCTATGTAGAGATTCCTGACGTAGGCTATTTGATCGCTAGCTTGGGTGCTTTTGTGGCGCTCTTTGCGGCATCGATGGCATTGGTCAATCGCGATATGAAACGCATTATCGCCTACTCTACGCTCTCACAATTGGGATATATGTTTGTCGCGGCGGGATTGGGTGCTTATTGGGTAGCACTCTTTCACCTTATGACACACGCCTTTTTCAAAGCACTTTTATTCCTAGGCGCGGGGAACGTCATGCACGCGATGCACGATGAGCTTGACCCCTACAAAATGGGACGCTTGTACCCTATCATGAAAGGGACAGCGATTTTGATGATTATCGCTTCGGTAGCATTGGCAGGTATTTATCCTTTGGCAGGTTTCTTCTCCAAGGACAAAATTCTTGAAGTCGCCTTTAGCGGTGAGCACTATATCTTGTGGGGGACGTTGTGGATTACGGCAGGTTTGACCGCTTTTTATTCATTCCGTCTCATTATGCTAGCCTTCTTTGGTGATACTGCACGCTACAAAGAGCACGGCATTCACCCGCACGAAGCGCCCAAGTTTATGCTTGTGGCGATGTCGCCCTTGGCGCTTTTGGCTATCGTAGCAGGCTTTTTTGAGCATGGATTTGTTCACTTTGTCAATGCGGTGTTGCCAGAGTTTGAATTTCACACGCACCATGTAGAGATGATACTCATTGCAGTGACATCACTCATGGCATTGGGTGGTATTGCAGTGGCGATACTACTCTATCGACGTGGACGTATCAGCACCAAATGGGAATCGACATGGGTCTACAAAATGCTCATCAATCAGTACTATATTCCCAAAATATATGATTTGATTTTTGTCAAACCTTATGGTGCATTTTCGCACATGATGTGGAAAAACATCGACATGAAAGTGGTCGATGCCACGGTAGACTTCATCGCAAAAACGGTCTACAGTACTGGTGAAAAGACACACACGATGCAAAGTGGAAACCTCTCGGTTAACCTTCGCTGGATGGTAGTCGGGGTCATGGTACTGCTGCTTGCGGCTTTTGTCCCTACGTTGTGGGAGTTTGCATCAAACTTCTACACGCAAAACTTACACTATTTCGGAGCAAACTAGATGATGGACCATATCTTATCCTTCTTAGTATTTTTCCCACTCGTTGCGGGGATACTAGGATTTATTGTCAATAAGGACTCCATTCGTGCCTACGGATTGAGTGTAGCGGCTATTGAGCTTTTTGCTTCGTTGGCACTTTGGTTCAATTTCGACATGAGCCACAGCGGTATTCAGTTTGTAGAGCAAGCCTCGATTGTAAGTGCCTTTGGTATCAACTACTTTTTGGGTGTCGATGGTATCTCGCTCTTTATTATTATCATGACAACGTTCATGACCTTTATCGCGCTCTTGGGGCTATCAGAAACACCACGTATCAAAAATCTTATCATTACCGTACTCGTACTAGAGATGACGATGGTGGGTGTTTTCGTGGCGCTTGACGCGATACTTTTCTACCTCTTTTGGGAGCTTTCGCTCGTACCGATGCTCTATATCATTGGTGCGTGGGGCGGACCCAAACGTATCTATGCGTCGATTAAATTCTTCCTCTATACCTTTACGGGTTCACTCATTATGCTCGTGGGAATGATTTATATCGCACATATGTACTACACCTTGACAGGTCAATGGAGCTTCTCGCTCATGGATTGGTACACAATGACCTTCTATGACTTGAATGTACAGTTCTGGCTCTTTATGGCATTCTTTGTCGGTTTTGCTATCAAAGTACCGATGTTCCCATTCCATACATGGCTACCCTATGCACACGGACAAGCGCCAACCATCGGTTCGGTCATTCTTGCTGCGGTACTACTCAAAATGGGAACCTACGGTTTTGTACGCTTTTCACTACCACTCTTCCCTGATGCGTCGGTGATGATGATGATGCCTATTGCGGTCATTTCGGTCATTATGATTATCTATACTGCGATGGTGGCATACGCCCAAGAGGATATCAAACAAGTGGTCGCTTACTCCTCTGTATCGCACATGGGGGTTATCGTACTGGGTACCTTTGCACTCAATGTTGAGGGTATTTCGGGGTCGATTTTTTTGATGCTTTCACACGGAATTGTCTCAGGCGCGCTCTTCATGCTCGTGGGTGTTATCTATGACCGTCGTCACACCAAACTCATGAGTGAGTTTGGTGGCTTGGCTTCTGTGATGCCTGCCTATGCGACGATTTTTGGAGTGATGTTGATGGCATCGGTAGGATTGCCATTGACCATAGGATTTGTGGGTGAGTTTTTGAGTCTTTTGGGCTTCTATAAAGTCTCTGCACCTATGACCGTTTTTGCAGGTACCGCGATTATCGTGGGGGCTATTTATATGCTTAGTGCTTACAAAAAAGCCTTTTTTGGTCCAGTGACCAATCCTGAAAATGCACATTTGAGCGACCTCAACGGCACAGAAAAATGGGCATTGATTCCTTTGGTGCTGGTAGTGGCATGGTTGGGTGTCTATCCCAAACCTGTACTAGGTCCTATCGACCACAGCGTCAAAGCATTGGTGCAATTTATGCATGACAATGCAGTGACTGAAAAGGCAAAAGCTATTATTCCAGCACCCCTCGCAGATGCAAACAAAGGAGAAGATAACTAATGAATGCTTCGACACAAACACTCCTATCGACCCTTTTGGAGCCTCTCTCATCGGTCTCTTTTGCGTCACTCAACATGGGTACGCTTACGCCTATGCTCATTGTCATCGCAGGTGCATTGGGTATTTTGGCTATTGACCTTATCAAAGCCAACATGGACAAAACGCTCTATGTGATGATCTCGATTTTGGTATTGGTCATCGATTTTATCGCTGTTATGGGTATGAGCGATGTGATTAGCGTTATGGGTGCACAGCGCGGCTTTTTTGATGTTATGCTTATCGATGGATTGGCGATACTTTCACAGCTAATTATTATCGTAGCCTCGATGCTTTTCATCCCCTTGGCATTGACGGGCAAACGTTTTCATGAGTTTGCTTACCCTGAATTTTTTGCCCTCTTTTTGTTTATGATTGCAGGCTTTCAATTCATGGTTGCGACCGATAATCTCATCTTGATTTTCGTAGGACTTGAGACCTCTTCGTTGGCGCTCTATACGATGATTGCGATGCACAATCGCAAAAAATCTTTCGAAGCGGCGATTAAATATTTCACCATGGGTGCACTTGCGGCAGGCTTTTATGCGTTTGGTGCGATGGTGCTCTATGCTGTCTCTGGTAGCGTCGAGTTGGCAGTTATCGGGGAGAAGATTAGCCAAGCAGGTGTAGAGAATATCTATATGTATCTGCTTGTTGCGAGTGCTTTTATGTTGGGTGCTTTTGGTTTGAAACTCTCATTGGTTCCTTTTCATACGTGGACACCTGACGTTTACGAGGGTAGTTCAGCGGCGTTGGCAGGGTATATGTCGATTGTGCCCAAAATCGCAGGGTTTGTAGTAGCGATGCGCCTCTTTGAGCTTTTGACACAAAGCGGCGTTATTTGGCTCGATTATGTGCTCTTCACTGTCGTAGTCGTGACACTCACCGCGGCAAATATCTGGGCATTGGTGCAAACCGATGTCAAACGTATGTTGGCGTACAGCTCAATTTCGCATGCGGGCTTTGTTATGGCGGCTATCTATTTGGGCACGACGCAAGCCAACAGCGCACTCTTTTTGTACTGGATTCTCTTCATCTTTACCAACTTGGGTGCCTTTACGATGTTGTGGGTGAGCCGTCAGAAAAAGGTGGCAGAGACCAGCGAAGATCACCCCTTTAGCAAATTTTCGGGCATGATCAAAACCACCCCGATTGCGGCAGTAAGCATGGCGATATTCATGCTCTCATTAGCGGGTGTGCCACCTTTTGCGCTCTTTTGGGGCAAGATTTATATGATTGGTTCTGCTATTCAAGCTAATGAGTTGGCTTTGGCACTTATCATGGCAATCAACAGCGCTATTGCAGCGTACTACTATTTGAAGCTCATTCTCTATATGTTCTTCAAAGAGCCTGTCAACGATGGTAGTGTCTACATGATAAACTCATCAACCTCTCTCAAAAGTATTATTGGGTTTGCCCTCTTTATGACGATTATTGCGATTATGTATGTTGACCCTGTGTTGCAGTTTGTGACCGATGCGGTGCAAGCTAGCGGCTACTAACAAGCGCCCTTGATGCTCAAGCCTCTTGTGCTACTTTGGAGTTTGCTAGGCTCCCTTGGATGGGCGCTTACGCTTGATGTCCAAAGCGGCAAAGAGCAGGGCGAGCAGTTCGCGACACTGCATCTGCGTGAAGCGACGCCTTTTGTGTGCAAAGAGTCTATCGATACGCACGATGTTATTACCAAAGTGGAGTGCTTTTTTGACAAAGCGCCTACGAAAACCTTCCAAGAGGTGCGAAACCTCTTTTTTGTGATACAAAGCTACGAAACCCCCACCCAATATGTCATCTCTATTGCTCCTCTCAAACGTATCAAACTCTTCCCCATGACCACGCACCTGAGTCGCACCAAAGAGATAGTGCGCTATGACGCCAAAACGAGTCAACACTGGATGGTGTTAGGCTACAACGAGACGATGCCCTTGGCACAATCGCGTCCTGTGCCGCGTGGAGGATTGAGCTTTCCTATTCGTTTTGCCCGCAGTGAATTGCCCTATGTAGGGGCTTTGGGACTCGATGGGGTGCCCTTGGATATGGAGCAGGTCGAAGATGTAGGGGATTATTTGGAGATACGTAATCTCTATACCAAAGAGCAGTACGAAGAGGTGTTGCAACGCATCGCACGTGCCGAAGAGGCGAATGCTGCCTCGATATTCCAAAGTGAATTTTTGCTCTACAAAATACGCACGCTCTATCGATTGGACGATTCGAGTGCTGTCGTTGATTTGGCCAAAGAGTTTTTGCGCCTCTACTCCTCGGATGAGGCGGTGCCTGAGGTGTTGCTGATGATTTCTAATTCCGCATCGAGCTTGGGGCTTGTTATCGATGCAGAGTATTTTTACGACCGATTGCTCACTGAGCACTACGACTCTCCCTACGCTACGCAAGGGCTTATCGATTTGGGTGCACATGCGCTTAACCGTGGTGATGCAGAACAAGCCACACGTCACCTCAAAAAAGCACTCGAAAAGGCAGAGGACAAAGCACTTGCTTCCCAAGCCGCTATGAAATTGGTACAGCTCTTTATCGCACGTGGCAACGCCCAAGAGGCGGCATACTACATGCAAAAAATTGCGGACGGGAATTTGGAGTACCTTTTGGCGGATGTGCCAAACAGCTTTGAGTTGGCACAAGAGATGGCAAAACTCGAAGCCCCCAAAGAGGCGGCGACGGTTATGGAGCCTATTTTTGGCGCTATCGATAACTTGCACGACTCCTACGAGGGGATACTCTACCAAATGGCAGTCTGGTTCGATGAGGCAAATGCCAATGAAAAAGCGTACCACTATTACAAAAAATACCTTGAGCTTTATGCCTACGGTGAGCATGTCGCAGATGTAGATACGCGTATCGACAAGGTGCTTTTTGAGATGGGCGATGAGAACGTCACCAAACAGCTCGAACTCTACGCCACAATCGAGACCAAATATGCCGCAGAAGAGATAGCCCAAGATGCGCTTTTCAATCGCGCGAAGCTTCTCTTGCAGGAGCGTCGATACCAAGAAGTTTTGGCACTCAAAGAGTCTCTCATGGGGCTCACCCAAGAGAAGTTTGCCTCCAAAACAGCGTTGCTCTTAGAAGCAGCAACGGCGGCTATTAATGAAGCACTCGATGCACCTAAATGCCAAGAGGCGTTGAAGCTCTCTGCCACACATGAGCACAATCTCACGGTTCCATACGATGTCAAACTCTACGGCTGTGCGATGCAAGAGAGCATGTATGCCACCGCTGCAACCATCGCACAACCCTATACGGCACAAAAAAGTCTTGAAGAGCGATTGGCATGGAGCTATCGCTACGTCAAAGCCAAAGCCAAAACGGGTGACGACAAAGAGGTCTTCGTGGTAGGTACCGATGTCGTATCGATGGCAAAAATGGCAAAAAAAGAGAGCTATCAAGATGTGCTGTATGACCTTTTCAAAAGCAGTGTGAACCTCAATGAGCGTGAAAAGAGTATCGATTACATCACCCAAATCGAGAGTACGTTTGGGCTACTTTTCAAAGATATCGAGCTTTATACCCTTATGGCGCGTAGTGCCAAAAACAACAATGACAGTGCCATGATAGAGACCTACGCGACCAAAGTCGTAACGTTGCAACGTCAACACAAAAGCTATACGCAATCACCTGCTATAGAGTTTTTGTTGCTAAAAGCGCTCAAAGAGAACAGCAAAAACGATAAAGCATATGCACTCTTGAAAGAGCTGGTGGGATATGTCAATGAGGGTGAAAACGGTGCGCGAGCCTACTATGAACTAGGTGCAATGGCGCAAAAAATGGGTGACAAAAGTGCCGCACGTAGCGCTTTTGAGTCGAGCGTGAAGGCAAATGCCACTTCACCGTGGGGCAAGCTCAGTAGCGACGCGCTTAAGCTTTTTTAAACGCGATATCGATGAGACGCACGCTCTTACCTTTGGCGCACTCCTCCATAATATAACTGCACATTTGTGATATGTCGGCATCGGGTAGCTCTTGAGCGATGATGCGCTCTAGCTCCTTTTGGGGCGTGGGTCGCCATATTTTTTCGTAGTGATATTTCGAAAGCAGTGTCACAGGCGGTGGTTCTCGATGAGGTAGTTGGCGATACGCTTGCCGTGGTTGAGTCCCAACGCGATGGAACCACCGCGCTCTTGGGTGATGTCTCCTGCGACAAAAATATTGGGGATATTGGTTTGGTAGTTTTCATCGTAGAGGGGGACACCCTTTTCGATAAGGACACCACATGAGTCCAAAAATCCACTAGGTGTAGTACCGCCGATAGCGTAGATGATACGGTCGTAGAGAGAGGTTTGCCCATCGGTAAAAAAGACCTCCAATTTCCCCTCTTCATACTCGACACGCTCGATATCGACACCCAATCGAGGCGTAATGGCACCGCGGTCAAAATAGGCTTCGATGTCGCGTGCATTGGTGGGATTGAGGCGGTTAAAGGCGTTGCGTCGATAGTTGAGCGTGATGTGGTTTTTGTGTGACAACTCCACGGCGTACTCGATAGCAGAATCACCACCCCCTACGACTAAAATAGTCTCATCGAGAGAGCAAAATTCGAGGGTGAAATTGATACGCTCTTTGGCTTTGGCAGGTAGGGCATAGGTAGGTTTATTGGGCTTGCCCATGCGACCGATGGTGATGACGACCGCTTTTGCGAGGTGTGAAGTGCCGTGACTGGTGAAAATCTCAAAGCCCGCCTCGTGGCGCACTACCTTGAATATCTCGGTTTGGGTTTGCAGGGTGAAGGTGTGGTTCGCCAACAGGGTATCAAAAAGGTCAATGGTGCTCTCTTTGGTGCCATCGACAAAAGCGATACGCCCCTCGATTTCGACTTTTTGCCCCTGCCAATCTTTGTCTACGCGCTTATTGTCTTTGTAGTATTTGCGAATGGTCATGTTGTGATTCTCCCCCTTTTCAAAGAGAATAATGTTTTCGATGCCTAGCGCATACGCCTCTACCGCTGTCGCAATGCCTGCGGGACCAGCGCCAATAATCGCCAAATCAAAGGGGGTGTTCATGTCGTGCCTTTTTAGAAAGTAAAGCCATTGTGCCTAGGTGGCAATAAAGAAGAGCTTACATAAGTAAAGGTGATATATAAGCAAAAACATCATCGATAGAAGCGTGCAAAATTTGCCCAAATTGGGTGCGATTGAAGGTGCTTTGACGCTTGGCAAGCTGTGCTGTATGGGTGAAAATCGCCTCATGCAGTGCCGCTTTGTCAAGCTTGCCATCCAGATACTCTAACGTCTCGATAATCCCAATAGCGTGCATGGCGATGGGGGCGCGACCGTAGCGATACTCTAGCTGTGCCACCTCGTCGATGAGCCCTTGGGCAATCATCGCATGGGTACGCACTCGGATACGCTCTCGCAAGCTCTCTCTCGACCACTCCAGCGCCGCGATGGGCAGATGCTCGATAAGCGGCTTGGGTGGATAGAGGGCGAAATAGTCACTGGGCGCCATGCCCGTTTCAAAAGCTATGAGCAATAATTTTTCGATGCGATAGCGGTCGTTGGGGTCGATAGCAGAGGCACTTTTGGGGTCTAGTTGAGAGAGTGTCGCATAGGCGCTGGGTAAATCAAGCAGGCTTTGAGCGACGCGCTCTTGCGTAGCGAGAGTGAAGGCGGGCAGGGGAGAGAGTCCCTCCAAAAGCGCCTTGAGATAAAAGCTACTTCCTCCCACGATGATGAGGTTTTTGCTCTCGTTTTGTGCGGCTCGATACGCCTCACCGTAGAGCTGGGCTACGACATAGGCAGAAAAATAGTCGCCTACATCGAGTGCATCGATACCGTGATGCACTACGCCTTGGCGCTCTTCTTGGGTAGGTTTGGCAGAGGCGATATCGATACTGCGATAGACGCTCAGCGAATCGATAGAGAAGATGTGCGCATTGTGTGCCAAGGCTAGCTCGACCGCAAGGGCGCTCTTGCCCGACGCGGTGGGACCTATGAGGGCTACTTGCTTAGGGGCGTACACAGTTGCGACCCGCTTTTTTGGCGGCATAGAGTGCAGTGTCAGCGGCTTTCATCACCTCTTCATAGGGCACTTTGCCATCTCCCTGTGCCATCCCGAAGCTCACGGTGACATGCAATTTTTGGGTCTGGACGGGGGGCTTTGCGTGGCGTTTTTGAGGCAGCTCTTCGGGGTCTATGGCTTTGGGGCGTTGAGGTGAGCGTAGCAAAAAAGGACGCACTTCGATAGCTTTGCGTACCGCTTCGACATAGGGTTTTGCCTCTTTACTGGTAGCGCCATTGAAAATGATTACAAACTCCTCGCCACCCCATCGAAAGGCGCGTCCACCACCTCCTACACGGTTGAGCTCTGTCGCTACGAGTTTGAGTACCTCGTCGCCCACGTCGTGCCCGTGCGTATCGTTGAACGTTTTGAAGTGGTCGATGTCACACATGACCAGCGTGTACCCCTCATGAAGCGTGGCAAGCATAATTTGCATCGCGCGGCGTCCTTTGATACCTGTCAGCTCATCGATGAAGGCAATCGTATAGGAGTGGGTGAGGATAAAAATCGCAGCGATGATGGCATAGGCGGTCGCAAAAAGAATAAAAACATCGAGCGTGCGTGTCGAGAGTGCCGCCAAATGTGCCGCCAAAAACGCCAAGAAATAGACCCCTTCGATGGTGCTATTACGTACTACTACCGCACCCAAGAGGACTATCAAAGGCACAAAGATGATACTCGTACTCACCCACAGCGGAAGATACTGCGGCAGGAGCACAAAGCCACACGCCTCACACCCAAACCCAAAAGGCGAAAGCACAGGCACAAAGACAAAAAGGTCCAGCAACAAAATGACGATGAGCGTCACGCCCAACCGCATCCATCCCCCAAACCCAAAAAAGCTACGCTCTTTTGCGAGTGCCATCATCACGATGAAGATAGGAAAAACGAGCATGATATAGGCATCGGTGAAGTTGCCACCATCTGCACGCGCCTTGAAAAGGGCATCGGTGTGGCGCAGGTAGTCAAAAAACTCTGCATTCATAGCCGTACCCAAAAAGAGCAACATAATATAAAAGAGACGTGATTGGTGAAAAAAGTAGAGCAGCGTAAGCGTGCCAATCATGATGAGGAACATCATGCCGTGCACGAGATTGAAGACTTCAGGGGGCAAGAGCCACACCTCGTTGCTGTAGAGGTACATAAATCCTAACAGCGCAACAGAGATGGCGATGAGTGCTATAAGTCGTTTCATGGCGCCATTATAGCCTCATACCATTAGGCAAGCATTAGCGGAAATTATCAAATTTGATGGGCGATTCCCACTCCATGGTGCGTAGGTGTTGCATTACCTTTTGCAAATCGTCGATGTTTTTGCTTTTGACGCGAATAGCATCGCCTTCGATAGCGGCATTCGCTTTGAGATTGAGATTTTTGATCTCAGCGACGATTTTTTTGGCCTCTTTGCTGTCGATAGCATCGACGATTTTGTAGGTGCATTTGCGGGTGTTGCCACTGGCATTTTCGGTGCGTAGCTCTTCGAGAATTTTGCTCGATAGCTCGTGTTTGACCAATTTGGCGATGACGATATCTTGGAGCGCTTCGAGTTTGTTGTCGCTGGAGGCTATGAGGATAAGCTGTTTCTCTTTTTCGCGGAAATCGACCTCATAAGTGGTGCCTTTGAAGTCGTATCGATTGGCGACCTCTTTGTCTACTTGGTTTATAGCGTCTTTGAAGGTTTGGACGTTGAGCTTGGCGGTGATATCCAATGAGTGCTCTTTTGGGCTTGCCATGTGTGGCTCCTTTTTTGCCCATATTCTAGCCTAGCGCGCTAGACAAAATGCTTTAGTGGGGGTGTAATAGGTAGGTGAAGGATAAACGGTATAATGCGCGCACATCAAGCAAAAAAGGACAACAATGAAAAAACTACTCATTTTGGTAGGGGCGTTTATGACCCTCGCGTGGGCGAACCCAAGAGTGCTTTTGCATACCAATCAGGGCGATATTACCGTGGAGTTGCGTAGTGACCTAGCTCCCAAAGCGGTCGAAAATTTCACAGGACTTGTCGCCAAAGGGTACTACGATGGGATAATTTTCCACCGCGTTATCAAGGGCTTCATGATTCAAGGTGGCGACCCTACAGGCACAGGACGTGGGGGTGAGTCGATGTGGGGCAAGCCCTTTGGCGATGAGTATTCGCCCAAGGCGCTTTTCGACCGTGCAGGGGTTTTGGCGATGGCAAATGCGGGACCCCATACCAATGGGAGTCAATTTTTCATCACCACCGCGCCCACTGATTGGCTCAACGGTCGTCATACGATTTTTGGCTATGTGACCAAGGGTATGGAGGTAGTCAAGCGCATAGAAAATGCCCCTACCTCGGGTCGCGCCAAAGGTGACAAACCACTCGAAGCAATTATCATCGAAAAAGCGACGCTGTTGCCATGAATAGCTGGAACCAAATTTACACCCACTTCGACCCTGTAGCTTTTTACCTTTTCGGGATTGGCATTCATTGGTACGGTATCATGTACGCTTTGGCGTTGGGTACGGCGCTGATGGTGGGCAAATGGCTCATCAAACGCGACAACATCGCCATCGATAAGGAAGCCATCGGGGATTTTTTCCTCTGGGTCGAAATCGGAGTCATTTTGGGCGCGCGTTTGTGGTATGTCCTCTTTTATGATACACACACTGCCTACTACCTCTCTCACCCGTGGCAAATTTTCAATCCCTTTATGGATGGGCAATTCGTAGGCATTCGCGGCATGAGCTATCACGGGGCGTTGGTGGGCTTTTTGGTCGCGGCATTTCTCTTTACGCGTCGTCGTAAACAGCCCTTTTTTGTCTATATGGATTTGGTCGCGCTTTCGGTGCCATTGGGGTATGTTTTTGGGCGTATTGGCAATTTCCTCAACCAAGAGTTGGTGGGCAAAGAGACGACCGTTTCGTGGGGAATTTACGTCTACGATACGGTGACGTTGCGCCATCCGTCACAGCTTTATGAGGCGTTTTTGGAAGGCGTAGTGGTCTTTGTGATTTTGATGGCGGTACGACATCGCGTCAAAATTGCAGGGATTTTGACCTTCATGTACGGCATTCTCTATGCCTTGGCACGTTTCGTAGCAGAGTTTTGGAGAGAGCCAGATGTACAGCTGGGGTATCTCTATGGTGATTGGCTCTCGATGGGTCAGCTACAGTCGCTCATTATGATGGCGATCGCACTTGCAGGATTGGTTTACGCCTATCGACGCGGTGAGCCACGTGCTACAGCGATCGGTCGGGGTCGTTCTCGCTCTTGACCGTCGTATGCACAATCTCTTTGTAGAGGTTGAGCAGTGAGATGAAAAAGGTAGTAATCGCAGGTCCCAAAATCATCCCCCAAAACCCAAAGGTCGATAGTCCCGCCAAAATAGCGAAGAAGATGAGCAGTTCATTGGGCGCGACTTTGCTTTTGACGAAGGCGATGTTGATATATTTGATGATGAGCGGCTTGACAAAGGTATCCGCGATGATGGAAATCATCACGATACTGTAGACGGCAATGACGATGGCTGAGGCAGTATCCCCATGCGCGATTTGGTAGAGCGCCAAAGGCACCCACAACAGCGCACCCCCCACAATAGGCACCAGCGAAGCAAAGCCGTACAAAATCCCAAACAACAACGCATCGAACCCATAGGCATACGCCACCACCGCAAAGAGCGCACCCTCCAATATCGCCGTTGCCAATATCGAATAAAAGACAATACTCATCGTCGTACTCGCACTCAAAAAGAGCCCTTGCGTCTGCCCAGGGTGGAAGGGAATGATATCGAGGAAATATTGTCCAATTTTGCGCCCATAGAGCAGGAGCATAAAATAAAATGCCAAGATAAAGAGCACATCCATCATAAAGGTGGCGCTTTTGGCACCCAGTGTCGTGAGCATATCCAGCGCATATTCAGCATACCCTGCAATGGCGTCGTGAGTAGTCAGCTCCTCTAGGTAGGGTCGCACCACCTCTAGCGAAGAGGGCAACTGTGTCTCTAATACCACAGCGACTTTGGCGATGTCCTCTTGGATAGTGGCAAGCTTGATGTGGGTGATGTGCACAGCAAGCGTGATGATGAGGTAGACAATAGGGGCAAAGAAGAGCATCATGAGCGTGAGTGTCGAGCCTACCGATGCGACAATATCGTGGCGTAGGGTGCGTAGCATCAATCGATGCAGACTTGAGGTGGCAATCACGAGCAAAAAAGCGATAGTGATATTGAGCAAAAACGAGGCGTAGAGGTCGAGCATCCAATAAAACGCCAGCACAATAAGTGCGCCTAAAAAATAGATCGGTTTCACAGCAACTCTCCTTGGATTTTGGGTGGGGTCAGACGGAAAAGCTCATAGGTTTTGAGCGTCGCTTTGCGTCCACGTGGGGTGCGTTCGATATAGCCATTGGCCAACAAATAAGGCTCCAAAACATCCTCGATAGTCCCCTCATCTTCGCTCAATGCCGCGGCAATCGTCGATAGTCCCAGCGCGCGTCCTTTGGCAGAGATGAGCAGCTCCAACAGATGAATATCTTGGGCATCAAAACCGTGATGATTCACCCCTAGCTCTTCGAGTGCATAGTGCGCTCTAGACAAATTTATCGCACTTTCGTTTGCCACCTCGGCAAAATCGCGCACCCGTCGAAGCAGTCGCAAAGCGATGCGGGGCGTACCGCGACTACGGCGTGCGATTTCGTAGGCGGCATCCTCGATGAGGGGCTTTTGGAGGGTCTGACTGGCACGAGTGACGATGGTGCGTAGCTCTTCATGCGTATAAAACTGCAAGCGAAAATGCATCCCAAATCTATCACGTAAAGGTGCACTGAGCATCCCTGCACGTGTCGTAGCCCCGATGAGGGTGAAGCGGGGCAGGTCGATTTTGACACTTTGGGTTGCTGAGCCACTCCCTATCATGATATCGAGACGATAATCCTCCATCGCAGGGTACAAAATCTCCTCGATAGCGGTATTGAGGCGGTGAATCTCATCGATGAAGAGAATATCTCCCTCTTCGAGTGAAGTGAGCATCGCGGCTAAATCGCCAGACTTTTCTATCATGGGCGCGGCGGTGACCTTGATATTGCACCCCATTTGGTGCGCGATGATGTGCGCCAAGGTGGTCTTGCCCAATCCAGGAGGGCCAAAAAGCAGCGTATGGTCGAGCGACTCGCCGCGCTTGGTGGCGGCTTCTACGAAGACTTGGAGGTTTTTCTTGATTTGGTCTTGACCGATGTAGTGCTCCCATGTAGTAGGGCGCAATCCACTCTCATAGGTCGATTCACGGCTGTTACTTTGGGCATTGAGCGATTCGTTCATAGCCTTTAGTAGCTCTCTTTGGGCGTGGGGAAGGTGCGTGCTTGGACTTCATCGGCGTAGCGTTTGACCGCTTGGCGCACCTGCGTGGCACCCTCCATATAGGTCTTGACAAATTTAGGGGTAAATGCCTCAAAAAGTCCCAACATATCGGACCACACCAACACCTGCCCATCGACATCGACACCTGCACCGATACCGATGACAGGTATCGAGAGCGCTTTGGCGACGGCAGTAGCTACGTGCGTCTTGACCCCCTCGATGACGAGCATAAAAGCCCCTGCCGCCTCGATAGCACGCGCATCTTCGAGGATAGTTTGCATGCTTGCCTCGTCCTTGCCCTTGACGCTGTATCCTCCATCTGCACGCACCATTTGGGGCATGAGTCCTACGTGTCCCACGACCGCGATGCCGTTATCGACGAGGTGGCGCACAGTGGCGGCTTTGGTGGCGCCCCCTTCGATTTTGACCGCAGCAGCAGGGGTCGTCTGGTAGACCTTCATGGCGTTGCGTAGTGCCTCATCGGGGGTGTTGTAGGAGCCAAAGGGCATATCGCATACCACAAAAGCCTCAGGTGCACCGTTGCAGACGGCTTGGGTGTGGTAAATCATCTGCTCTAGCGTGGCAGAGAGCGTATCTTTGGCACCCAAAAAGCTCATATTGAGGCTATCGCCCACGAGGATTACATCGATGTGGGAGGCGAAGAGTCGCGCGAAAAGCGCATCGTAGGCGGTTATCATCGTGATAGGACGCTGATGTTTGAGAGCTTTGAGGGAGGTGATAGTGTGGTTGGGCATAGAGTGCCTTTGAGGGCGTAATTTAGGGCAATTCTAGCCAAACAATGGTAAAATTTCCAAGCAGGAGTCGCCATTGGGAGCACGTAGAGCGCTAGAAGCGGAGTACGATTATGAAATCGTCGATGAGTTTATGGATCACTTCGGTGTGAGCGTAGAGCTTATCGAGCCTTTGACGTTACAGCTGGAAGAGGCATCCTCCTACGTGCAGGCGGTCAATGAGCTTTTTCGGATTTTTCACAACACCAAATCTGCCGCAGGATACCTGCATATCGAGATGATTGCCGCTTTTAGCGCACTCGTCGAGGATGTGCTAGAGAATCTTCGCCAAACGAGCGGTCCCGCAAAAAGCGGTGTCGTCGATTGGTTGCTTTTGTGTGATGATCAGATGCAAAAATGGTATCAAAACCTCTCGAATGACACTGAACTGCTTCCCCTTAATCGGGCTATTTTGACATCGATTCCCATTTTACATTAGGAGTGCACCGTGCACAAAAAATTAGTCGCATACATCACGTCGGGGTTGCCTGACAACAGTTTTACTATCGATTTGGCGTTGGCTATGGCGGATGCGGGTGTCGATAGTATCGAGCTTGGGATTCCCTTCTCTGACCCTGTAGCCGATGGTCCTATCATCGAGCGTGCCAATCTCACGGCACTGCAACAAGGCGTCACCTTCGCCGATGTCAAGGCTATTTCGCGCGTCATTGCACCTATCATCGATACGTTGTGGATGGGCTATTTCAACTCTTTTTACCATCAAGGCATGGAGAAATTGCTCCAAGAAGCCCAAGCGATGCGTCTCTCGGGGATGATTATTCCTGATTTGCCCTATGAAGAGGCGGTGGCGTATGCGCACCTTTTCGCGCAACACCATGTCGCCAATATCACCTTCGTCGCCCCTACCGATAGCGATGCACGTATCGCGACGCTGGTCGAAAATGCCCAAAAATTCATCTACCTCGTCGCCTACGCAGGCATCACAGGCAGTGGGCAAAGTGAGGAGCTAGAGGGTGTCGTAGCGTCGATTCGCACGCATACGGCTACACCCGTCTATGTAGGATTTGGGGTCAATGCCCAAACCGCCCGCGACAAAGCACGCGGTGTCGATGGGGTCATCGTGGGTTCGGCTTTTGTCGATATTTTGTTGCGTGATGCGCTTTCACAAAGTGCCAAAATCGACGCTGTAGCGGCACTGGCACGCGAAATCAAAGAAAAGATTAATAGTTAGGCGCTATACTTGCGCCCTCTATCGATACTCGATGGAAGTGTTATTTAAAGGCACTAGTGCCGCGAGCTTGCCGCTGAGGCAAACGCAGAGTTATCGTAGCCAAATCGGGCTTTGCTCGATTGGCGTGTTATTTCAAATGGGGACGACTTGGCTTCGACAGGAGCAGGTCGCTTTCGGTTGCATGTCGGGCTGAGCACCCCGTTATACGGCTCAAACTTGCTTAACCGCAAACAATTCTAACTACCGTCCTGCTTACGCTGTAGCGTAAGTTTAACTAAAACTTAGGACTGCTTCACCTCTTGACGTCAAATAGAGAGGGTTCGAAGTATCACAACTCTTTGGCTATACCGTGTGGGTGTCTCCCTGCGCGAAGAATCCTAGAGACTCGTACGCTGTAGCTTTGCACGTGGTGCGAAAGCGTATTAAACTCCAATCAACGTTTCTAAACATGTAGACGCCGATGGTAGCTTGTTTTTGGACTGGGGTTCGATTCCCCACGTCTCCACCAATAAACCCGCATTAAACTTCAAATTTTCCTCATAATTTCTCCTAAAAACCTTACTACAATACTCTCTAGTGCTCTATTTAAATCTTTCAGTTGCGCGTCAAAGATAGTTCGCTACGATGCAACCCACTACAAGAGATTTACCCATAAAATGGAGGCGTGAAATGCAGATTGTTTTGGATGTCAAACCCAGCTATTATCAGCAAATAATGGGAGTTTTGCAGTCGCTAGACCCACGCTTTTTCAACAAAATCGAGACAGACACGACGAGTCTCTTCGCACAAAATCAAAAATATTTAGCCCAAGAGTTAGCAGACATGGAGAGTAAAAATGCCACGATGATTTCTGAAGAAGCATTTTGGGCATCGACAGATGAGGTGTTGGCAACTTCAAAATGAAAATCCTCTTCAAAGAGAGTTTCAAAACACGCTTCAATCGACAGCTAGCTTATATCGCGCAAGACAATAAAACTGCCGCAATACAATTTCGTGATGCTCTACGCGAAAAAATCGCTTTTTTAAAAGAGAGTCCTCTTATCTACCGTCAATCAATTTATTTTGACAATCCGCTCATTCGTGATTTGCCTATAAAGGCTACACGATTACCTATCGAATCAATGAAGAAACCATTGAAATTTTTGGTTTTACAAAATATCAGGAAACTATCGCTGATGAAGAAGAAATTTATTAGGCAATGCCCAATGTCTCCACTACGTAATATCAATATTTAAAAAGTTCGCCAATATCGCACTCTAAAATATAGGCGATTTGATAAAGATGTTTCAAATTAAAGTGTTGTTTTTTGTGATACAGCTCTCCTTGAGAAATCAGACCAGAAGATTTTAAATTCATTGCAAGTGAAAGCTCTAATTGCGTCATGCCCCTTACCTCGCGCATGCGTTTGACGTTTTTTCCTATGTTTTTGTAAAAATTCTCTATCTCTTCTTCAGAGATATCCTCAATGTTTTTCAACAGTTTTCCTACATAGTAATTACTATTTAAGAGTAGTTGAATATAATTTTTCCTTCAAGTAGTAATTACTACTTAGAATAATCATGAGGTTAAAAATATGAAAAAAATTCTCTCTAGTGTTGCCCTTTTGGGTCTAGTTACTTCGGCAAATGCCGCAATGGATGTGGGTATGAAAGTTGGTTTTCTCAGTGGTTCGCAAGACTACAATAACAGTGCAATCATGGGACCTGAAGTAGAAGGGCACTTTCTTTTTGGAGAAGCCTTTAAAATGGGCTTGGGGTTTGCGGCAAAACAACAAATCGGTCTTGGGTACTCTGCCTCATTGATAGCAGCGTATGAAGTAATTCCCAATCTAACTGTCGATGCAAGCGTAGGATATGCTATGGTGGAAATGGGCAAAGCACCTTCACCTTATGAAAAGTATAAAGTCGTTGGAATGGGAGCTGAATACAGTGCAGGTGTCAAATACAAGCTTCTTGGAGATTGGGGTGTTTACGCGACCGTAGGGGCAAATAGCGTGTCTGATACTACTTTTAATCGAAGTGCTAACCAATCCTACTTTACGATAGGTATTCTCTATGAGCAACGTCAAGGCATCGCTCTGCCAGTACGCAAAACGTCACAAGTGATGGACGAAACAGAAGCCCAAGAGCCACAAGTTGTTGAAGAACCAAAACCTGCAGAAAAAACGCGAAATCGCTAATCCCTCCTTTTTTGGTTTCACAATTTGGCATAATTGCCAACATTAAAAGGAGTTCTTATGAATGGTATTAAATTGATGTTGTTTGCATTGTTGGCAAGCGTTTTTGTCGGGTGCGGTACAGTGCCCGATAACGGTGGAGGGATTGATGTCGATGCGGTGGACGACACCAACTACTCATCGACTGATGATAATACCTCAACGTATGAGGTTACAACCATAGAATATCGAGCCATTGTTTGGGCCGACGCTATGGTTCAAGATGGAAACTGGACGATGGAGTACAAAAAGAATACAGGAGATGGGGATGATATTATCACTTTCTATGGCGTTCAGAGCTATTTAGAGGATAACGAAACATACGATTACTCTGAATCGTATTTAAGTGTTGGAATTAATAGCTCACTTGGCACTGACTTTTTTAATGTGTCAGAGATTTATCGACCTACTATTGTCTTTCGTCTCAAAAAAGATGGCAGACTTCTTCGAGATGGTAAAGTCATTTATGATTTTGGCGAATTTGGATCAGTAAGTGTGCAGGTAGGAATTCATAGTAAAGCTAATTTTGTTAAAACCAGTGGAGTGTCTACTTGGGATACTTTCGCTGAATCTATTCGCTTATATTACAAAACAGGTTCTATGGAGAGAGTGTTTCGAATTAGCTACGGCTACAATTGAAAAAAGCGCACCTTCGGGTGCGATGTTTTAATCAAAGAGTGTTTGTCTTATCTTATTGACAAAGTTCTTGTATTTGTCTCCCTCTTTTGTTGCCTCTATCTCTTCTTCTGTCATGCCGTATTTGTGTTGTAGCATCCCTCTGTAAAATTGCTCTAGCCCATCCAAAGTGTTGTTGCGTATCTTTTTGGCAATCTCAATTTTATAAGCCTTCATGTTATCGATAGGGTTTTTAATCGATTGAATGACCCAATCTACTAGCTCGTCTACGCGCTCCTGTGGGATGATAGACGTGCTCTCCAAGGCTTTGTACTCCCATCCAATGTGAAACTCTTTATCCTTTTTAAACCATGCGACATAGATGTCAATTCCCGCTTTTTCCAATATCTCTTCGCTTCCACGCTTGAGACCACGCAACATATCGGAGGGAGCGGTGTATTTCGTGCCTAGCTTTTCATTGAGCTCTTCTAGTGAAAAACTCACATAGTGGTAGTTTTTCATCACTTTGTTTGGCAATCGATAGTAGCGGCGGTACATTTCGTAAAGTTTGTAGGAGTACTTGCTGTCTAGTGTATGATGAACGTTCCTATCGAGTTTGGTGTAGTGCTCTGTGGCTTTAATGTAATCTTTGAAGTTGTCGCCAAATCGTCCCACCAAAAAATTGCTTTTGTGCGTCTCTTTAATGATTTTTGGCTCGATGATAAATTGTGCGATTGCCCACGTTACCTCTTTGCCTTGGCGGTCGATGTAGTTGCGCACTGCTACAGGACGGGTAAGCTCTTCCGCCCACAGCTCTATGCGCTTCATGTAATCGTTATTGCCTTTGAGTCCAAGTTTTTCAGTCAATTCGCTTATGGAAATTTTAAAGCCATCTACTTCGTCTTTGTAATAATCAAGCAGCATATCCTGCAAACGCATAGCTCCAAGGCTATAAAGACCGTTTTTCGAATCGGTGATTGCGTTGTTTTTGGTATAGAGAATTTTTGAATTCATTGGGTACGTTCCTTTTTTTGAATTAGCACGAGTATACATCTCGTGATTTCAAAAACCTGCATTTTGAAATTTTTTGCTTTGCTTTTTTATTGGCAGCTTCAAATCACACGCAAATAGCCTTTGCCCTCCACTTAATTTTTGCCGTCAACAGCTAAACTATCAGACTTATTTATCCCCTATCGATGGAGCGCTTTTGATAATTCTGGATTTTGAGACCAATTCCCACAATATCCACGATGTCATCGAAGTGGCGGCATTTCGCATAGCGCGCGTGGAGGGCACATACAGCATCACGGATACCTTTCATCGATACTACTTTTCGAAATATCCCGTCAATCCACATGCCCTTGCAGTGCACAAACTCACCCCCAAACGTATCGAACAGCTACGAACCGATGTCGATTACGCCAACTATTTCGCAGAGGATGTTGAGTTTTTGAAATTTTGCGAGGGTACGAATACTCTCGTCGCGCACAATGTCTCTTTTGAATTGCGTCATTTGGGTCGATTGGTGCATTTCCCCAAGCATATTTGCACGATGGAGCTGAACAAGCAACATGTCAAGGCGCGCGATGTCAGAGGGAACCTCAAAAAGCCCAAATTAGTGGAGACGTGCCGACATTATCGTATCGATTTCGATGAGGAGCAGTATCACAGCGCACTTTACGATGTCACAAAAACGCTAGAGGTTTTGAACAAAATGAAGATAGAGATTTAGCGACTTTTGTCTGCAGAACTTTCGCACTTCACTCCACAAAAGTGTACTATGCCTCTTTTGCTACTACAGGAGTATCGATGCTACAACTCACCCCCGTGGAGGATGTCACACTCCCCGAACTCGCCCTTTATCACAAATTTCGTGACAGCGCTTTTGCGTCGGATGAGAGTTTTATCGCGGATTCGCCCAAGGTGGTCAATCTGCTTTTGCAATCGACGCTAGAGATCAAGAGCATTTTGGCTACGCCTGCCTATTACGCACAGCATGAAGAGCTCATCGCTAGGCATGACATTCCCGTGTTGTATGTCGCGGAAAAATCGGTACTTGAGGTTATCGCAGGTGTATCGATGCACCATAACTGCATGATGCACGCTATCAAACCTTCCTCGCATGCGCTAGAGGCATTGGATGCACAGGTCGTGATGCTCGATTCGATTGCATCGAGTGAAAATATCGGACTTATGGCGCGTAGTGCAGCGGCATTGGGGATAGGCTCCTATGTGTTGCCTGCGCGTGGTCCACACCCCTTTGGCAGACGCGCCCTTCGTGTCTCGATGGGGTACGCAAGCAGGCTCAAGATACATATTTATGAGGATATTTTCGGCACGCTCGCACATCTCAAAAGCTTGGGCTATACGATAATAGCGGCGGAGATTACGCCCGATGCGCGCCCTTTGTCCTCTATCGAAGCGCCTTTGAAATGGGTGCTCTTGATGGGGAGCGAAGACAAAGGCATTTCGGCGGAGGTGTTGGCGTGTTGTGACGCGGTGGTCGCTATCGAAATGGCACCCGAAGTTAAGAGTCTCAATGTAGGTGTTGCGGCATCGATTATGATGTATCAGCTCATGCACAAAGCGTGATTTGAGGGGGCTTTTGTACGATTTTTGTCACAAAAAAGTTTTACATTGCTTTTACATTAGGTGGCTACAATTGCGCAACATTTTTAGGTCGGATTGGAATCGTATGGGGATTTTTGGGAATGACAAGGCGTTGTTGCAAGAGCTTGCAGAAAAAAAGAGAACGATAGAGGGTTTGGAAGAGAAAATTGCGCGTTTAGAGAGCCAAAACCGCTCACTAGAGCAAAAAATGGAGCTATCGAACGAAGAAGCAATCATGAACAAACTCATCAAGAGCCTCACACGAGGGCTCACCGATGGGTGTGGTAATGATTTGGGTGTTTTGCAAGGCAATCTACGTGACAACCTCGAGGCACTCGAAGAGGTGGGTCGCCGCAACCAAGAGAATGCCCAACACAGCGGACATTGCGAGACACAAATTCATGAGCTTGTAGGCACCGTGGGGAGCTTGCTAGAGTACATCAGACGTACCTACGATGAGGTCGAGACGCTCAATACCAATGTCAACAGCATCTCTGCGGTCATTACGCTCATCAAAGATATCTCCGACCAGACCAACCTCCTCGCGCTCAATGCGGCTATCGAGGCGGCACGCGCAGGGGAGCATGGACGTGGTTTTGCCGTCGTAGCAGACGAAGTGCGCAAACTTGCCGAGCGCACTCAAAAAGCGACCAGCGAGGTAGAGATTACCGTCCAAAGCCTCAAGCAAACCACCCAAGAGGTACACGAATATTCGTCGCAAATGGAGCAACTCTCTATCAATTCCAAAGATCAGTTGGACAGTTTTATCGAGCGTATGCAAGGACTCATTGCCAATTCGGGCGTCATCGAGAGCGATACCATCGATATCACCTATGCGATTTTCGTGATATTGACCAAGCTAGATCACTTGCTCTTCAAAGCCAACGGCTACAAAACCGTCTTCGCACAAAACAAAGCGGCAGAGTTTGTGGGAGATACGCAGTGTCGATTGGGCAAATGGTATTTCGAGGGTCAGGGCAAAGAGAAGTTCGGACACTGCACAAGCTACGCCAAATTGCAAGCACCGCACAAAATGGTGCATGACAAAATCAAAGCAGCTGTCGATTGCGTCGTAGCGGGTACCTGTACCAAAGAGGCGCAAAATGTTGCGACCTATTTTGAAAACGCAGAAAGCGCAAGCAAAGAGGTGATGAGTACGCTCGATACCTTGCTCAACGAAGAGCGTAGCTTGCGCCACAAAAAGAGCAAAAAGTAGCCCTACGCTTTGAGTGCCTCTGGCGCGGGTAGGGTGTAGTGGCTGGCACGTGCGACATGCTCTTGGAACATGATGCCGTGCGAAGGTTCGTTGATTTTGAGTGCGAAAAAGAGGTACTCGAAAACGGCATCTGCTTGCGATGCTTCGACCAAAACGGTCAAAATTTCTACGGCATGAATGGCATAGGCGTTGTTGCTACTGCCGCCGCGTGCATGTGCCAAATTCGCCGTGGTGATGCCAAACTCTTTTTGCAACGCCTCCAAAATCTCCACCCCAATAGATTGCGCTAAGAGGCACGTGATGAGCTTGTAGGGGGTGTTCATGCGCCACCTTTGAGCTTGGAGATGACCTCGGCTGGGATATAGGTGCCTGCCTTTTCCAACGGTGTCACATAGACAAATCCCATACCAGGGGTATCGAGCTTGCCTGCCAAATAGATAGCATCGAAGATTCTATCGACTTGCTCGGTGGAGACGACGATTTGGATAATCTCCTTTTCTGCTTCGACCGCAACACCATAGATACCTAGCTTTTCGCGTACGCCGCTGCCTTGGGCGTAGTGCACAGTGGCACCTTGTGCGCCTGCTTGGAAAGCCGCTTTGGTGATGATGTCGCCGATGCCCTTTTGGACGATAGCAGTGATGAGCTCCACATCGGTGAGTATGGTGATATTACGGTTCATTTTTTTCCTTTGGATGATTTGTACTCGACCCACAACCCTGTGAGCAAAACGGCAATAATAGGTCCAATCGATGCCATCGATAGGATGCCAAACCCTTCGATAGCCCCCACTGCCTCCCCAAATCCTAGTCCCATCGCAAGTACCAACGGCACCGTGATAGGACCCGTGGTCACGCCTGCGCTGTCCCACGCGATATTGACATACGCTTCGCTCGAGAGATAGGTGAGAATGACCGCTAGGGCGTAGCTAGGGACGATGAGGTACCCTAGCGGAAGGGTGTAGATGATTTTGAGAATGCCCACCGCGATACCTGTACCTACCCCTATCGAGACGGCTATCATAAGGGTGCGTTTTTTGAAAACCCCTTGGGTGAGGTGCTCTACGGTCATACCCAGCGCATTGAGTGCAGGCTCTGCCAAGGTCGCTCCAAAGCCCAAGACCCACGCGAAAAGCACCGCTACAGCCAGACCCAATGCATAAGGATAGAGCGCCTCGATGACGCTACCATCGGCGGTGGTGATGGTATTAAACGCCGCAGGGATAAGCCCTCCTGATTGTCCGCCCAATTTGGCTAGACCGTAAGAGAGTCCAATGTTGAAAAGTATCATCCCCAAGACCGATAGGACGATACCGTAGGTGATGGTGCCTGCATTGGGGAGCTTGGATTTGAGGATGATTTTGTAGACAAAAAGCAGAAAAAGCACCAAGGGCACAATGGCGCGAAAGCCCAAAATAATCTCTATCCAAGGGGTCATCTCGTACCAAGGCAGTGCGCCCTCAAGCCCTCGAGCGGCGTGTGCCGCGGCGATAATCGCCTCTGGCGTGGTAATAGCATAGACAAAGATGCCCAATCCCATCACCCCAATAATAGGAAATATCGATGCCAAGGTGACGATACCAAACCCTGATAGGCTACTGTTGCCTTTGCCTGCGGCAGAGGCGATACCTATGCCTAGAGCTAAGACCAAGGGCACCGTGACAGGTCCCGTAGTGACCGCGCCACTGTCCCATGCTAGCCCCAAAATAGGCGACAAATCGGCATTGGTCATGATGTAGAGTGTCAGTGCGATAGTGGGGATGAGGGAGAGGTAGATGTAGGGTTTGAGGCTAATGCCATAGAGAAACCGTAGCGTCCCAAGCACCGCCGCAAGTCCCACGCCCATGCCTACAATGAGTACCAATGCCCCCGAATAGTCATTGAGCAGGGCATAAAGATAGGGGGCTTTTTCGACCTGCACCAGTGCCCCTGCCGCTTTGAGTGCGCCAATAGCAGGCTCTGCGAAGGTGACGCCAATACCTAGCAAAAAAGCAACGATGAGCACCACGGTCAGGGAGACTTTTTTTGGCAGGGTATTACCGATGACCTCTCCAAAGGGCATGAGACCCTGTTTGATTCCCTCCATGAAAAACATCAATCCCACAATAACCGCCATCAATCCTGCGGTGATAATCGAGGCATCGGTGACATTTTGGCGCAAAATGAAGAGCTGAAAGAGTACCAAATAGAGCGCCAAAGGCAAAAGGGCATAGAGCTGCTCCAAAAAACGTACGCTGACATAAGGCGCGATGAGTCGATAGATATCCAACGGTCGTAGGGTGATAGTTTTGGGTCTATCAGTGGTTTGACGTGTGAGAAGGTTATAGCTAATACGGGTGTAATCGGCTTGTACATGGCGAGAGTAATCGCCAAAACGTATCGATTCTACCTCGGTTTCGTTGGGCATGGTGCTTCCTTGTGAGGGGGAGTATCGTGGACAAAAGTGTATCCAAAATTTCCTCGCTATCTTTATCACAAAAAGATTAAAAAATCTTGCAAAATGGTCTCCAAAGTGCGGTATAGTGGGCGTTGTTAATTACAAAGAAGGTAGAGTTAAGGTTTTAATTTAGGGTTGTAAGAAGTAGGAATGGCGGGAAAAGATCAAAGCGGTACTTTTGGTGCGTGTTCGAGTAGCGTAGAGACGCTCGAAAAAGAGAATGCCTATTTGCAAACCATCATCGATAGCGTGGGCAGCGGAATTATGGTCATCCAACGCAACTACGAAGTGACATTGATGAACGCCACCGCCGAATCGATGATGATGAATGAGCAAATCGCCGATAAATTTCATCCCAAATGCTACGAAATTTCGCACCATCTACAAGCGCCTTGCGATGGCAAAGAGCACCCTTGCCCCTTGTCGATGGTACTAGAAAGCGGTGAACGGGTCAAAGTGATGCATCGACACAAAGATGCCTTCGGGAAAGAGCGTATTATCGAGCTGACCGCTACGCCTATCCTCGACGAAGAGGGGAATATCGATGCTATCGTCGAGGTGGCGCACGACATGACACAATTGGTCACTACGCAGCAGGAGTTGGCACATCAATCGCACCACGATGCTTTGACCGATTTGCCCAATCGAGTCCTCTTTATGGACAGATTGGAACAGGGACTCAAATATGCCCAACGCTACAACAAGCGTCTTGCGGTGCTTTTTTTGGATATCGACCGCTTCAAAGAGGTGAACGATTCGCTAGGGCATGCGGTGGGCGATGAGCTGTTGGTGAGTGTCGCTACGCAGTTGGGTGTGATTGTTGGTGTCAACGACACGGTGGCACGCATGGGTGGTGATGAGTTTGCTATATTGGTCGAAAATTTGCAAGAGACCAATGCCCTTATTTCAATTGTGACACGTATCACGCAGGCGTTAAGTGAGCCGATACTCGTAGGTTCACATTGGCTCTATGTCACCTTCGGCGTAGGCATTGCACTCTATCCCAACGATGCACAAGATGCCATTTCACTGCTCAAAAACGCCGATGCCGCGATGTACAACGCCAAACAAAAGGGGCGAAATCGCTACGAATTTTATACCCAATCGATGACCCAAAAAGCGTACGAGCGTATCGTCATGGAGACGCAATTGCGCGAAGCTATCGCTACCAATGCGCTGGAGGTCTATTTCCAACGTCAAGTCGATGCCCAATCCCAAACCCTCATTGGCATGGAGGCGTTGGTGCGTTGGAATCACCCTGAGCTTGGATTGCTAGGGGCGGGGCGGTTTGTCCCCATGGCAGAGGAGACGGGGTTGATTGTGGCGCTGGATGAGTGGGTGATGCGACACGCTATTATGCAGTGGGTTGCGTGGCACAAAAAGGGGCAAGCGGTGGGGATATTGTCGCTGAATCTCTCGACGCTTCGTCTGGCAGATGAGTATCTTATAGAGCGTATTACAGCGCTTTTGGAGGAGCTTGAAGCACAGCCACAATGGCTCATGCTAGAGGTGACCGAGAGTCAAATTATGAAAAATCCCCAAGCCTCCATCGCGACACTCAATGCCTTGGGCGCGATGGGTATCAAACTCGCCATCGATGATTTTGGGACGGGGTACTCAAGCCTTGCCTATCTCAAGGCACTGCCCATCAACAAAATCAAAATCGACCAATCTTTCGTGCGTGAATTACCCTACAACGGCAACGATGCGCAAATTGTCAAAACCATCATTGCAATGGCTCAGGCGCTAGGATTGGAGGTGATTGCAGAGGGGGTAGAGACGCAAGCACAGTGCGATTTCTTGCTCTCGTTGGGGTGCACGCAAATCCAAGGGTTTCTCTTCCATCGACCCAGCAGTGGCGCAGCTATCGAGGCGCAATCGATGCCATTTTAGTTTATGTGGTACAATCTTTTTTCACTCAAATTAGCGAGGATTTTTCATGCCTAAAACATTAAAAAATTTTATATTCAGTATCAACATCATCTTGTTGACTTCACTCTTTTTGATGATATTTCTCTTTACGACCTATTTGCATACCTCCTTGGCAAAAAAAGATGCGGTCAAACACGCCGATGCCTTGGCAAGTCAAATATTCTCCTCGATGTATCAGGTGATGAAGCAGGGGTGGAGCCGCGAAGACCTCAATGAGTTCATGGCTTCACTCAATACCAATTTCGACGAAAGCAGCTACTCCATCGCTATCTATCGCAGTGATATTGTCAAAGCGATGTCGGGAGAGGTGCCCGAAAAACCCAAAGACGATGCCATCCTCCAAGCACTCCAACAGCAAGAGAAGATGACCATTATGGATACCCAATCGGTACGTCAAATTTTGCCCTTGGTAGCAAAAGAGGAGTGCTTGGCGTGTCACACCAATGCCAAAGCGGGCGATGTGTTGGGGGTCATCGATGTGGAGCAAAATGTCATCGATGTTATCCAAGAGACGCTTGTCGATTATGTCCTCTTTTTCCTCATCATCATTCCTCTCTTTGCCTTTGCGGCGTATGTGGCATCACGCTACACGACGGGTAAAATCACAGGCTCGCTCAAACTCTTCAATGCCAAAGTCAAAAAAATCAATTCAATCAAGGATTTCAAAGCCTTCGATTCGACCGAAATCGACCTCAAATTTGATGAGGTCAATGCCATTATTCACAACGTCAATATTTTGGCAAGCAAGCTCAAAGAGATAGCCGTAGACAAAGATTTGTTGGAGTTTGAGATTCAGTTGCTCGATAAATTTATCATCACCAGCGATGTGGTACGCGATTGGCGCGACTACATCGGAGAGCTGCTCAATGATATCAACCGTGTCATGACCACCTATACCCTTATGACGATTTTTCGTGTGGGGGATGACCAGTTTGAGGTCGATGTCTTTTGGTATGGTGTGCCTGATGAGAAGGTGAAAGAGAGTTTTGAAGCGTACATCGAAGCTTCGGTCAAAGAGAGCGACTACTTCCTTGGCTACACCGATTATACGATTCGTCACAATATCTCGATGCACCATACGCACGTGACAATGAAAGATTACGAAGATTTCGCGCACCGTACCAAATCGCTCTTCCTCGATACGCCCAAAATTGGCGGTATCGTAGGCATCAGCGTCCAGTCTGAAATCGCAACAGACCCCATCCGTCACATCGTTATCGACTCGATTTTGACGACAATGGCAAACCTCGTAGGTTCGGTCAAAGCGATCAACAAATACACCAACGATTTGGAATTTTATGCGGCGCATGACCCGCTCACGGGGCTTTTCAATCAACGCGTCTTTACGGACTTCTTGGAGTATGAAATTAAGCGTGCTAGCCACCATGGCTATAGCTTTGCACTGATGGTCATCGATTGTGACAACTTCAAACCTATCAATGACACCTACGGTCATGCGTTTGGGGATATGTTCTTGCAGGAGTTCGCACATTTGTTGAGCGAAATCAAACGTGACGAGGATATTTTATCACGTTACGGTGGCGATGAGTTTACGATTATTTTGCCAGAGTGTGATTTGGCAGGGGCGTTGGCAGTCTCACACAAGCTTGTCAAAGCAGTAGAGTCTTTTAGGCTCTTGGCGACAGACCAGACTTTTGTGAGCGTGACTGCCTCGATAGGTGTGGCGGTCTACCCTGACCACGCAAGCACTCCCAAAGAGCTCTTCCTCATCGCCGATGGCATGATGTACAAGGTCAAAGAGGAGGGCAAAAACGGCGTGCGCGTCCCTACGCAAAACGATATTTTGCATGTGGTCAAGGAGCAAAAAGCCAAATCAGCACTCCTCATGGATGCGGTGGCAAACAACCGCATCGTCCCCTATTTCCAACCTATTCGCACGGTGGCTACGGGTGAGTATGAGATTCATGAGCTACTTATGCGTATCGAAATCGATGGCAAAGTTATCTCTGCCTATGAGTTTATCGAGGTGGCAGAGAGTATGAGTATTATCAACCGTATGGATTTGATGGTCATCGAAAACGCCTTCCAAAGAATCATCGAAGAGAACTACAAAGGCATTTTGTTTATCAATCTTTCGCCCAAATCGTTGGTGGTGGGTAACTATGCAGATTCGGTCACGAAGCTCATTCATACCTACAACATTCCCAAAGAGCGTGTGGTGTTTGAGATTACCGAGCGCGAAACGGTCAAAAACTTCTCTGTGCTAGAGAAATTTGTCCTCAACCTCAAAATGGCGGGGTATCAGTTCGCCATCGATGATTTTGGTTCAGGCTTCTCTTCGTTCCACTACATCAAAAAATTCCCTATCGATTTTCTTAAAATCGATGGTGAATTTATCGTCAATATCAACCGCGATAAGCGCGATATGGCGTTCGTCCACTCGATTGTGACACTCGCCAAAGAGCTAGGGGTCAAAACCGTCGCAGAGTATGTCGAGGACGAAGCTATTGTAAAAACCCTCTCGACGATGGGTGTAGACTATATGCAGGGTTTTCACATCGGACGACCTAGCCCCAAATTTAAACACTAAAAGTTATTTGAAAAAGCGTAGGTTGTTTGTCGCAATGGCACCCTTTTGGGGTACCAAGGAGTAGAGTCTCTTGAAATTTTTCAAGGAGCACTCCATGCACAAACTCGTTTTATTCCTCTTGGCTTTGACTCTCTCGTGGGCTACGCCTAGCGTATCGACCCAATGGGTAGAGGATAATCTCAAAAATCCCAAACTCGTCTTGGTCGATACCGCAAGTGACGATGTTTTCGCCCTTGAGGGGCATATCCCCAATGCTGTTTTGACACCTTTGAGCGCGTGGCGCTACAGCGTGGGCAAACATTTTTTGGTGCGTGATGCACGTTCGATAGAGGCGCACATGCGAAGTCTTGGCATCGATAATGACTCTCACGTGGTGCTTTATAGCCATATCAACAGCCCCAAAGATTTTTTGGTCGCAAGCTATATCTATTGGGCGATGAAACATTATGGGCTTGCCAAGGTCTCGATAATGGATGGCGGATTCAACCAATGGAACCAAGAAAAACGCCCCACTACCCAAGAGGAGAGCATTTCTAAGAAGGGTACTTTTGTCGCTAAAGCGTCCAAAAGCGATATGGTCGATTTGGCGTATGTCAAGGCGCACATCGGCAAAGTTCCCATGATAGACGCCCGCCCCGCTGAAAACTATTTCGGTGCCAAACCCTCTGACGGTGTTGTGCGATTGGGGCATATTGCAGGTGCGATGAGCTACTTTTGGGGCAACAGTATCGAGGCAGATTATAGGCTCAAAAGTCTCGATGTCGTAGCCAAACAGCTAGCGCAATTGGCTCCCAATAAAAAGAGCGAGGTGATTGTCTACTGTACAGGTGGATTGGAGACGTCGTATAACTATTTTGTGCTTGCAGGGTATTTAGGCTACACCAATGTGAAACTTTACGATGCATCGATGCGTGAATGGGGCAATCGTGAAGATACCCCAATGCGTGCCTACGTCTGGGAGATGTTCGCCAAATAGTCTAGATTAGGCTTCGCAAATCGTATCGCGCCCGCTGTTTTTGGCGCGGTAAAGGGCTTTGTCTGCTGCTTCGATAGCAGCGTGAAGGTCATAACTGTTGAGTGCCGCTACGCCAAAGCTAGCAGTGACATGCAAATCGTGACAGAAAGGCTTGGAGGTGATGCGTTCGCGCAGTGTTTGGGTCACTTTGAGTGCGTAGGGCATTGAGGTGCTCAATATCACCAAAAACTCCTCTCCACCCCATCGAAAGAGATAATCGCTGTTGCGAATAGAGCTTTGCAATCGCGACGCAATCTCCTCCAAAACCATATCCCCCACACTGTGTCCATAGGTATCATTGAGTTTTTTGAAGTGGTCGATGTCGAGCATGACTACAGAAAACTCTTTGCCCTCATTCAAAAACGCTTCCATAATAGAGAGGCTCACAATCTCAAAAGCGTGTCGATTGTAGGCACCCGTGAGCGCATCTTTGAGGGCGAGATTTTTGTAGTACGCCGTGGCACCCTCATCGAGTGAGACGGCGCGTCCTACGACGAGGTATTTGATGATGCGACCCTGCGCCAAAATAGGCGTGATAGTTTGCTTGTCGTAGTAGAGGTGCCCGTCGCTGTTTTTGTTGATAAATATCTCTTCAAAGGGCTTTTTCTGGTTGAGTTTTTTGTAGAGGAGTTTGTAAAACTCTCCATCGTGTTTGTCCGATTTGAGAATACGAGGATTTTGACCAAGCATCTGCTCTTTGGTATAGCCTGTGCGTTTGGAGTAGGCGTCGTTGATATAGCTGTAGTGCCCACTGGCATCGATGAGGGCTATATGTTCGACAGATTGGTCGATGGAGAGGCGAAAAATCTCCTCTTGGAGGTTGCGCTCGACACTGTCACTGATGTTGCGCTGGATAGAGAGGTAGTAGCGTAGTTGGTGGTTGGAGTCGTAAATAGGCGAGATATTCCACTCGACGTAGTAGGGCTTGCCCTCTTTGGTGTAGTTGACGGTGGAGCCTTCGAAGAACTCCCCTTTTTGAAGCGTGACTTTGAGACGTGCTAGGGTGTCGTGGTCGGTTTGTTCACCTTGCAAAATACGTGGCGATTGCCCCTTTAGTTCATCGAGGGTGTAGCCCGTCATACGGGTAAAGGCGCTATTGACGTAGAGAAATTGTGGATGGGGTGCTTCGAGGTAGGGTGTAGTAATGACGATTGCGTTGTAGGAGTTTTCAAAGGCAGTAAAAAAGTCCTCTAAGGTGAGGGCATCGATAGGTGTATGCATATATCATTTCAAAAGGTTGAGATGGAGTGATTGTAGCTAAAGTTGGAATGTTTTGGGAGGAAAAAGTGGTGGCTAATCTCGGAATCGAACCAAGGACACGCAGATTTTCAGTCTACTGCTCTACCGACTGAGCTAATTAGCCATCTCAACGAATGTTGGGAGGGTGAAATTATAGCGGGTGTTATTAAATATCAGCTTAACTTCGTCACAGCCTCACGGAATTGGTTGCCGCGGTCTGCATACGATTTGAACTGGTCGAGACTCGCTGCCGCAGGGCTAAGCAGAGCAACACTGCTAGCGTTGTGAAGGGTGTCGATAGTGGCAATGGCGCGCGCCATCGTCCCCATGCGATGATAAGGGATACGATAGCGTTCACTAAAGGCGGCTAGTCGCTCTTCGTTTGACCCGATGAGATAGAGCACGATGTGGTTGTAGGCTTTGAGATGTTCAAAAAGCAGGCTCAAATCGACCCCTTTGTCATCGCCTCCCAAAATGAGATGAATAGGTTCATCGCTACTGTAGGCTTGTAACAGTGCCAAAGTCGCATCGATATTGGTTGCTTTGGAGTCATTGACCCATGTGCGCCCCTGCGTATCGACGATTTTTTCTTGTCGATGGGCATCGAGCACAAAAGCGTTGATTACCTCATATTGGATACGGTCAAAGAGAATCTTATCGACCGCCATGGCTAAAAGCGCATCGACCAAAAATCCCCCTTTGAAATTGACGTTGTTCATATCAAACCCAAAATAGTTTGCCAAATCTTGGGCATTGTCATAGGGGACGATATGCGCTTTTGTTGGGGTATTTGCGTAGCGTGCAGGAATAATAGCGACATCCCCCTCGCGCATCGTGAAAAGGGGTTTGAGTTTTGCCTCTTCGTAGGCTTGCATCGAGCCGTGCCATGAGATATGGTCAGGGGTTATGGGCAAGAGGATATAGATACCAGGGGAGGCTTTTTGGGTGTAGTGCAGGGTGAAGGAGCTGGTCTCTAGCACCCAAATAGGCGCCTGCGGGTCCAAATCAGCCAAAGGTGTACCGATATTGCCCCCTGCTAACGCGCCATGGTCACGCAAAAGATGGTGGGTCATTTGGGTGGTAGTGGTTTTGCCGTTGGTACCGCTAATCCAGACAGAGTAGGGCATAGGAAAAAAGTCATATTCGCTGACCAAATGGCGCGCTTTTTGAATCATCGCATTGTAGGGAGGAATACCTGGGCTTGGAATCTCTAGCATCGAATAGTCAGGGTCAAACATCGAGGCGGGATAGACCTTATGTCCGTGTTCATCGGTGAAGGGTTTGTGTACTTTGTCATCATAAAAACGTGCATCAGAGTAGTGCGCTGCGATGGCTTGAGTCGTTTTGCCGTAGCCAAAAAGCGTCATTAGCGTATCTTCAAACTAATAAGTGCGACGAGGTTAGAGAGCATCGCGATAATCCAAAAACGCACGATGATTTTGTTCTCTGCCCACTTTTTCATCTCAAAATGGTGGTGAATGGGAGCCATCAAAAAGATACGTTTTTTGCGCAGTTTGAAGCTACCCACTTGCAACATCACCGATATGGTTTCGATCACAAAAATAAGCCCAATAAGGATGAGCAATATTTCGCTTTTGGTGATGATAGCCATATAAGCGATAAAGGCACCGATACTCAAACTGCCACTGTCTCCCATGAAAACTTCTGCAGGGTGCGCGTTGTACCATAAAAAACCAATGAGTGCACCTGCAAGTGCTGAAGCCAAAATGGTCACTTCACCTACGCCTTGGATGGAGGGCAAAAGTAGATAGGTCGAGAGTACCATATTGCCCGTCAAATAGGCGATGATGCCCAAAGAGAGGAGCGAAAAGATGCTCGGTACTGTTGCAAGTCCATCGAGTCCATCGGTAAGGTTGACCGCATTGGAGGTGCCAACCATCACAAAGACCCAAAAAAGCAGTGCAAAAAGTCCCATCGAAAAAAGCGGCTCTTTGTAGAAAGGGACATAGAGTTGCGTCCCAAAGGCGTCGTGTGAATAGAGCACAATCATAAAGAGAAGTGAAAGCATAAATTGTAGGGTAGATTTGTGACGCGCGGTAAGCCCAGCGGTATTGGAGTTTTGAGAGATTTTGCCAAAGTCATCTTGAAAACCTACGAGCATAAAAGCTGTCAAGACACCTACGCCTACCCATGCGTAGAAATTACTCCAATCCATAGTGAGAAGCGAAGCGATAAGCGTGCCTGTAATAAAAATAACGCCTCCCATCGTTGGGGTACGGGCTTTGACTTGGTGCCCTTGTGGTGCTAAATCGTAGATGGGTTGATTGAGTTGCTGTGCTTTTGCCCAACGTACAAAAAGAGGTAATGCAAAGAGTACAAAAAGTGTCGAGAGAATAAAGGCGATACCAGCACGTACAGTGATGTATTGAAGCACATTTATGTGGAAATAGGAGTAGAGAAAATGCAGCATTTGGCTCTTAAAACCTGTAATGATTTTGAAAGCAGGAGTTTAGTACGATGCCACTAAATATAAGTTGAACCTATTAAATATTGTCGGAGAGATTATGACCCCCAAACAAAAATGTCTGTTGATTATTACCGATGGCATTGGATACAGCGCACAAGAGGAGTTCAATGCTTTTCGCGCCGCGCACAAGCCTACCTACGATGCACTTTTCGCCAACGTACCTTATGGGATGGTGGCTACGCATGGATTGAGCGTGGGATTGCCAGAGGGACAAATGGGTAACTCTGAAGTGGGACATATGACTATCGGTGCAGGCAGAGTGCTTTATCAAGATTTGGTCAAAGTTTCACTCGCACTCCAAGAGGGGACGTTTGCAACCAACAGCGCATTTGTCTCTCTACTTGAAAAGTCTCCACGCTTGCACATCATGGGGCTATTGAGTGATGGAGGAGTCCATTCGCATATTGAGCATATTATGGGTGCCGCGCTTTTGGCAAAAAAGGCGGGTAAAAAAGTCTTTTTGCATCTCATCACCGATGGACGCGATGTTTCGCCCACAAGTGCCAAAAATTTCATCGAAAAGATTCAAACGATTGTCGATGAAAATATCGTCATTGCGACTATCGCAGGGCGTTTTTATACGATGGACCGTGACAATCGATGGGAGCGCGTGGTGCTAGGATACCGTGCAATGGTCGATGCAACGCCAAAAAGCACGTTGAGTGCGATGGCATATATCGATGCATCGTATGCCAAGGGTGAAACCGATGAGTTTATTCTCCCTGTCGCATTAGAGGGCTACAGTGGCATGCAAGCAGGTGATGCAGTTTTGGCGATGAATTTTCGCAGTGACCGTATGCGTGAAATCGTCACTGCCTTGGGCGAGCTAACTTTCAAGGGTTTTGAGCGCGAATTTCTTCCTCTCTCTATAGCCACACTCACCCAATACGACAATAGTTTCACCTATCCTGTGCTCTTTGGCAAGGATAATCTGGAAGATACATTAGCGCAAGTCATTAGCCAAGCTAATTTGCACCAAACCCACACCGCTGAGACCGAAAAATATGCGCATGTCACATTCTTCCTCAACGGCGGTCTCGATGAGCCTGTACGCAATGAAACACGTGTGCTTATCCCCAGTCCCAAGGTTAAAACCTACGATGAACAGCCTCAAATGAGCGCCCCTGCTGTAGGTGAGGTCGTACGCAAAGCGATGCAGTCGGGCGAAGATTTCATCGTCGTCAATTTCGCTAATGGCGATATGGTGGGGCATACGGGCAATTTTGAGGCGGCAGTCAAAGCGGTTGAGGCGGTTGATAGAGAGCTAGGAGCTATCTGGCAAGAGGCAAAAAAACTTGGATATGCGATGGTGTTGACCAGTGACCACGGAAATTGTGAAGAGATGCGCACGCCAAGCGGCGAGGTGCTGACCAATCACACTGTGGGAAGTGTCTGGTGCTTTGTCGATGCGCAAGGAGTGACACATGTCAACGATGGAGGGCTTAATAATATCGCTTCAACTGTACTCAAAATTATGGGTCTCTCCATTCCTGGTGTCATGGACGCACCATTGGTTTAGGGTATGATTACGCAATTTATGTCAAGGAGAGAGAATGAAATTTAGCGGGAAAAACGTCCTTGTGACAGGAGCTAGCCGAGGAATCGGTGCTGAAGTTGCCAAAGAGTTGGCATCACATGGACTCAAAGTGTGGATAAATTATCGCAGTGGCGCACAAGCCGCTGACGCAGTCAAAGCCTCAATCGAGGCAGCTGGTGGAAAAGCGGCAGTTATTGGTTTTGACGTATCAGATGAAGCGGCTTTCGTCGATGCTATTAAAACAATTGTTGATGCAGATGGAGAGCTAAGTTATTTGGTCAATAATGCAGGTATCACCAATGACAAATTGGCGCTTCGTATGAAAACAGAAGATTTTATGAGTGTTATCAATGCCAACTTGGTCTCCGCTTTTGTAGGGTGTCGTGAAGCTTTCAAAGTAATGCGCAAAAATAAATTTGGTGCTGTGGTCAATATCGCCTCGATTGTAGGCGAGACGGGCAATGCGGGTCAAACCAACTATGCCGCCTCAAAAGGGGGTGTGATTGCTATGACCAAAAGTTTCGCACAAGAGTCCGCGACAAGCGGTATTCGCTACAACTGTGTCACCCCAGGATTTATCGCAACCGATATGACAGATGTACTTAGCGAGGAGATAAAAGCCTCTTTTACCTCCAAAGTACCTATGGGTCGTTTTGGGTTACCTAGCGAAATTGCCCAAGCTGTGGCCTTTTTGTTGAGTGACATGTCTTCCTATATTACAGGTGAAACGCTCAAAGTCAATGGCGGTATGTTTATGTAATATTCCTTGCTAGGAGTGGTTCGAAGCATGCTTTTGAACTCTCCTAGAAGTGTCAAAAGGTAAACCTATCGCGTGTATAAGTTTAAGTTAACCGTGATACAATTTCGTACATAAAAACAACAGGAGAAAGTCATATGGCACTTATGGAAGATATCGTAGAGGTAGTAGTAGAGCAACTAAGCGTAGATGCTGCTGAAGTAAAACCAAACGCAAAGTTTGTGGAAGATTTGGGCGCAGATAGCTTGGACGTTGTTGAGCTCGTTATGGCCCTCGAAGAGAAATTCGATATTGAAATCCCTGACGAAGAGGCTGAAAGTATCCAAACAGTACAAGACGTTATTAACTACATCGAGAGCAAAAAGTAATCGTAGTGCAGGTCTATAGGGCCTGCATTTTTGCACCAACACATACAATCTAGGGAGTTTAAGTTGAGAAGAGTTGTAGTAACAGGTTTAGGGATGATTAATGCACTTGGCAACGATAAAGAGAGTTCGTTTGCAGCAATGCTAGCGGGCAAAACAGGCGTTGGAGCTATCTCTTTGTTTGATACAGAGGGTTTTTCAGCGACTATCGCAGCAGAGGTCAAAGATTTTGATCCAAGTACAGTAATGAATCCTAAAGATGTCAAAAAAGCGGCTCGTTTTATCCACTTGGGTCTCAAGGCGGCGCATGAGGCGATGGCAGACGCTAAATTTGGCGAAGGTATCGATTATGAGCGTTTTGGTATTTCATCAGGTTCTGGTATTGGTGGATTAGGAAATATTCAAGATAACTCTATTGTTCTTGAAACAAAAGGGTCACGTCGTATCTCTCCCTTCTTTATCCCTTCTGCATTGGTAAACATGCTAGGTGGATTTATCGGAATCGAGTACAACCTACAAGGACCAAATCTTTCGTCTGTTACGGCATGTGCTGCAGGTACACACGCTGTTTCTGAGGCGGCTAAAACCATTATTTGTGGTGGTGCTGATCGCATGCTTGTCGTAGGTGCAGAATCCGCTATTTGTGGTGTAGGCGTGGGTGGATTTGCCTCGATGAAAGCGCTTTCTACACGCAATGAAGACCCAGCTACCGCATCACGTCCTTTTGATGCAGACCGTGACGGTTTTGTCATGGGTGAAGGTGCAGGTGCATTGGTACTTGAAGAGTATGAAGCAGCAAAAGCACGTGGAGCACACATTTATGCAGAGCTTATCGGCTTTGGAGAGAGTGGTGATGCGCACCATATTACTTCCCCAAGCCTCGAGGGACCTCTACGTGCTATGAAAGCAGCACTCAAAATGGCGGGTAATCCAAAAGTAGATTACGTAAACGCTCACGGTACAAGTACGCCTGCGAACGACAAAAATGAAACAGCCGCTATCAAAGAGGTCTTTGGTGCGTCTGTACCACCTGTGAGTTCTATCAAAGGTCAAATTGGACACTGCCTAGGTGCAGCAGGTGCAATCGAAGCGGTCGTGTGTGTGATGGCGATGCGAGATCAAATTTTGCCTCCTACTATCAACTATCACACCAAAGATGAGGCGTGTGATTTGGACTACATCACTGAAGGTGCACGAAAAGCAAAAGTTAATACTGTCATGAGTAACTCTTTTGGATTTGGTGGAACCAATGGTGTGTTGGTCTTCAAAAAATACGAAGCATAAGCGGGTAATTGATTGGCTACTTATTTAGATTTTGAGCAAAAAATTCGTCAAATTCAAGAAGATATTGTCTCTGCAGAGATTCGCAGAGATATCCCAGCTGTAGAGATTTTGAAAAAAGAGCTCGATAAAGAGGTCAAAAAAACCTATAGCAACCTCACTCCCTATCAACAGTTGCAGTTGGCACGTCATCAAGACCGCCCTTATGCAATGGATTATATCAATGCACTTTTGGAGAACAAATACGAACTTCATGGTGACAGACACTATCAAGATGATCATGCAATTGTCTGCTACATGGGCTATATTCGTGGTGAAAAAGTAGTAGTCATAGGAGAGCAAAAAGGGCGTGGCACCAAAAACAAACTTAAACGCAATTTTGGTATGCCTCACCCCGAAGGATACCGCAAGGCTCTTCGTGTAGCCAAATTGGCAGAAAAATTTAATCTTCCCCTTTTGATGCTTATCGATACGCCAGGTGCTTACCCTGGATTGGGAGCAGAAGAGCGTAATCAAAGCGAAGCTATTGCTTTTAATCTTTTGGAGCTTTCCAAACTTAATACACCTACTATTTCCGTCGTGATTGGCGAGGGTGGAAGCGGTGGCGCTTTGGCAATTGGTGTTGCAGATAGATTGGCAATGATGCGCTATTCTGTATTCTCTGTTATCTCTCCAGAGGGGTGTGCGGCGATTTTATGGAATGACCCTACTAAAGTAGAGATTGCCACTAAAGCGCTCAAAATCACCAGCGAGGATTTAAGCTCGCTGGGTCTTATCGATGCTATTATCGATGAGCCACTCATTGGTGCGCACCGCGACAAAGAGGGTGCAGCCAAAGCAATCGGTGATTATTTTATCACTTCACTCAAAGCTCTCCGCGGCATGAGCGATCGAGAACGTCTTGATGCACGCTACGCCAAACTTGTGGGGCATGGCGCTTTCACAGAGTAGTCAAGCTCTCCTCTTCCCACTGCACCAAAGGTGCTCTGGGCACTCTTTTTGCCTCTTTACTAAAACGAATCAACTCCTCCGTCGTCGTAATATTCTCATCCAAAAGCGTTAATAAATACTCAAAAAGTTTCGTTGTGATGGTGGCATCATGAAAAGCGCGGTGCGCAATAAAATCCTCTTGCAACATCAGAGTATGGTTGAGATATTTCAGACCATATTTGGCACTAGATAGGGTGCGTTCTGCCAAATCGATAGTGCACAGGGCACGATTGAGAAGCTTACCTAATCCTACGCGTACCATCATGGCAGAGAGAAAATCGTAATCAAATTTGAGCGCATGTGCTACAAGTACACTGTCACCTATGAAATTGCGAAAATCGTGCATTACTTCGGATAGGGTAGGTGCACTGCTCAACGCCTCTAATGTTATGCCTGTGAGTTCACTAATGTTGTGCGGTAGATGTGTAGCATGTACCAGCGACTCAAAGCGTCCAAGTTCAGTTCCATTTTGGTATTTGATAGCACCAATTTCGATAATTTGGTCACGAGAGGGGTGGCTACCGTTGCACTCGATGTCAAAGATGGTAAAAACCTCTTGGTGTAGCGGAGTATTTGCAGTTTTGAAAAAAAATTTCCCTCCTGCCTCTTTGAGCGATAAGCCTTGCGTTTGTAAAAGTTCCAAAAAAAGCGCCTTGTTGTCGATGCCGTTTTGTTCCATCCAATTCTCAATAAGAGGCGCATCGACACCATAGGTGCGGAAACGTTCAATGAGCTTTGGCGAGAGGGTAATCATGCTTTGGCATTCGCAATAAATTGGGTCACTTTTGCGTGCGATTTTTTGCCTTTGGAGAGCTCTACGCCGCTACTCACATCGACGCCGAAAAAGCCATAGGGCTTGACGTGCTCGACGTTTTGAGGGGTAAGTCCACCTGCCAAAATAATGCGACTACAATCAATACCCTCAAACCATGACAAATCGAGTTGCACGCCAGCGCCACCGTAGCTCTCGACATAAGCATCGACCAGCGTATATTCAAGGGGAAGGTGCATCAAATCTGCTTTGGATTGTACACGCACGACGGGTAGCGTTGAAATGTCGATTTGTGTACGAAAAGCACTATCAGTTGCAAAATGCAACTGCGCGAGGGTGATATGAGAGGCTTTTGCCATTTCGTTGATACGTTGCGGGGTTTCGTCGACAAAGAGTCCCACCTTTTCTACAAAAGGGGGCAATTTATTGATGATGTCACGTGCAGTTTCGGGGGTGATGTAGCGAGGTGAAGCGGGGTAGAAAACAAATCCTAATGCATCCGCTCCTGCATTGATGGCTTGCATGGCATCTTCGAGAGTGGTGATGCCGCATATTTTGACACGCATCGATTAGATATGTAGGCTTTCGATGGCTTCTTGGTAGCTTGCATGTTTGAACACATAGTTGCCCGCTACAACGATATCTACCCCTGCGGCTTTGAGGTCGTGAACGTTTTTGGCATTGACACCACCATCGACTTCGATAAGACATTTGGGGTTGTAAATGTCGCACAAAGCACGCAATCGACGCGCCTTGGCAAGGACGCTTGGAATGAAGCTTTGCCCTCCAAAGCCAGGATTGACACTCATAAGCAGCACCATATCCACTTCACTCAACAAAAATTCCACCGCCTCAGGTGGCGTATGGGGATTGAGCACCAAGGCAGGTTTGATACCAAGGCTACGAATATGCTGTATGAGACGATGAGGGTGCTTCTCCTCTTCGATATGAAAAGAGATATATTCAGGGTTCAGGGGCGCAAAAAGATTGACAAAAAAGGTGTTGTTCTCGACCATGAGGTGCACATCCAATCCCTTGGTTGCGGCGCGTGCCACGCTCTGGACTACGACAGGTCCGATGGTGAGATTGGGGACGAAGTGTCCATCCATTACATCGACATGCACCAAATCGCATCCTGCATCACAAATGGCTTTGACCTCTTGAGCAAGATTGCCAAAATCGGCAGAGAGAATACTAGGGGCTACGAGCATGAGGAGAGCCTTTTTGGGTGCGATTGTAACATCAGCGGGTTAAGAAAAAAGTAAAGTGCTCACTGCCCAAAAGGAAATCGACTTGCACCCCCTTTTTCTCCCCTGCGAGTGCTCTAAAGGCGTCGATATTGTCATAGGTACGAGGCAAAGTGATATCGACATCGAGGTTTTCATTGTCCGACAAAATCGATTTGACTTTACCGCCTACAATATTGACAAACTCTGCAATCGTATCGAGCACCATCTCATCAGGGGGATTGTCCTCGCCCAATAAAAGTTGAGACGCTTTGAGTGCGACACTTTTTGGGAAGACCAACATAATAATCCCATCGATATTGCCGTAAAAACCTATCGAGCTAGCGTAGAGTTCTATGTTTGGTGGGATATTGAGAAGGGTGACTGCGGCACTCTTTTTTTGTGCTTTTGCATTGGTCATCATCTCAAAAGAGCTGACCGTTGCATCGATGAAGTTGGGTAGATTGTTGACCAAAACTTTGTTGATGTTGCGCTTGTTCTGGTTGCTTGTGCTGCTTTGTGCAGTAAGCTCTTTGAGTAGCTCTTTGTTTTTGAGAACAGCGCCCAACGACTCATAAAAGAGCACTCCAGCATCTTCAAGCTCATTTTTATAAGCAACGGGAGTTTTGACAAACTCCATACCCGCGATACAAATGACGGCGTTGTACTCTGCGGCACTGCTGGTTAATTTGGAGAAAAAGTTCAAGGCGTGTACGTTCATCGCGACGACTTGTACCGCGTCAAAGATGAAGAGTTTGAAATCGACATTGAGACAGTTGCTGTGGTAGCTCAAATCGAACATATTGAATATTTCAGCGTCCAAAAAGCCTTTGATGGTGTAGATGATGGCATTGCCTGTGACGCGCGTGGCAATTTTGTTGGAGCTAAACCCTAGGTAGGTGTGCTCGATGATGGCATCGAAAAGCTCTTTTTTGGCACGTTTAGTTGCAAAATCTTCGAGTGACTGCGCCACAATCGGATTGTGTCCGCGCTCAAAAAGGTCGATAGCGATGGCATTGCGTTGTGAAGGCTCTTCGTTCCAAATGAGCAATTTTTTTTGCGTGTTGTTCTTGTTGGTGCGAGCAAAAAGCATGGCAATTTCGTAGGTTTGGTAGAGCGAAAAGGAGATATCGTTTTGATTGAAACGCAAAATCATCTCATATTTTTTCTTGTCCAAATCGCAGTAGCCTACGGTGACTTTCATCTTTTTGCGAAACGCCAAAAGTGCTTCGGTGAGAATATCCAGCCCATTGACATTGAAATAGACCACTTTTTTGAGGGAGATGAGTACCATATCGACTTTGAGATTGTGCGTATAGCGCACGTCGTCCATAGCGATAAAAAAGGGTGCATTGGTACCATCGACGAAGCCTTGAATAGCGAAGGTCGCTACACGGTTTTTGACGGTGGGTTTCATTTTTGTTCCACTATTTTGGTGAAGGATTCGTAGATAGGCTCGACAAACTCAGGCATAAACTCCAAAAAGTCATTCAAACCGCTTTTGATATAGTCGGGTTTGCTAAGCACATAAAAAAAGAGCAGATGCATATAGCGCGCCATTTTGAGCAGTGTCGCATCATCACAGCTCTCTTTGCCAGAGACGCAGACTAAAAGCTCCAAACTTTTTGGTTCCATCTCCCATGTTTGACCGATAGTTTTTGCCAAATCGAAGAGATTGACTCCGATGAGTCGCTCCAAAATCGTGTTGTAATCGATGTTTTTGGTATTTTTGAGAAGCTCCACCTCTTTTTTGTGGGAGGCAAAAAGCATCTCTGTCACGATAATAGAGGCAGGCAAGAGAGAGATAATGGCGATAATAGAGGGTTGCGTAATCTTCTCTGCATCGATGATACGTCTCCAATAGCCACTCAACATGGTCTGTAGTTCGTCAAAACGTTGGGCGTTGAGGGCAAAAAGCTCCCATTTGTTGGGCATAAAAAGGTGAAGCATGTAGTGATAAAGTAGCTCTTTTGCCCCTGTGGTGCCCAATATTCCAAAAATTTGTCCTAGCTCTTTGACCTCTTTTTGGAAGAAAAATTGGGGTCGATTCACAAACGCACGTAGATACGCCGCGAGCACCATATCTTGCGAAGCGGTGTTGGCTGCTTTTGCCAATTCTCCTTGCTCGACATAGCGCAGGGTCTCTTGCAAAATTTGAGGTTTGGGTGGGATGGATTCGATGAAGCTTTGAAGCTCCTGTGGAGTGACCAAGGGTAAATCCTGTGTGAAAATGGTGCCGATTATACAAGGGTGAAGTTTAAGAGCGTATTTAAACAGTAATAATTGCGCATTACAATAGCGTCACACTTGGAGGTGCATAATGAGCGTATTAAGAGGCATTGGATTGTTTGGTTTTATTATAATGTTTTGGATGCAAGGGTGTGCCGTGATGGACCCTTTTGGGACGCAATTTGCACCCAAAGGGGAGGCGCAAAGTTACACTTCGGTTGCTCAAACGCCTATCCAAAAGCGCGAAACGCTTAAAGTCGTTACTTACAATATAAAATTTGGCGGTGGACGTATCGATATGTTTTTTGATTGCTATGGAGATAGAGAGGTGATGACGCGCGAGGAGGTGATTGCCAATCTCGATGCAATTGTGGCGTGGATACGTACGCAAGACCCTGATATACTTTTTTTGCAGGAGGTCGATGTGCATGCGACACGTTCGGCGGATATTGACCAAGTGCAATATATTTTGGATAGAACAGCACTCAATTACGGTGTCTATGCTAGCCAATGGAAGAGTCACTGGATTCCCACGCATAATCTAGGGCATGTGAACAGTGGCAATGCCATTCTCTCCAAATATAAGCTCTCAAATGCTCAACGCATTGCACTTCCACTCATCGATGCGCAAGATGGCATTACGCGCTATTTTTACCTCAAGCGCAATATTTTGCATGCGCAACTGCTCGATATGCCACGTCCTTTGACTCTGGTCGATACGCATTTGAGTGCCTATGCTATTGATGATACGAAAATGCGTCAAATAGGAATACTCAACGACTTTTTGCACGCTATCGAGGGGCCTTTTATTATGGGAGGAGATCTCAATACTCTGCCTCCTCACTCGCTTCAATATGCGAATTTCAGCGATGATATGTGTAAAGAGGGCGATTTTGCAGCTACCAATCGTCCTGAGGAAGCATTGTACTTGATGCCACTTTATGACGCGTACAACAGCGCAATACCCCTAGAGGTGTATCGAGACAACAACAGTGCGCACTTTAGCTTCACGAGTAACAAAGAGGGTTTTTGGACACGAAAGCTTGACTATATTTTTTCGAATATGCCTTTGAGTGAGGGGACGACACACCAAAATACGATGCCGCTCTCAGACCACGCCCCTTTGAGTGCAGTGGTGAAGAGCAGTTTAAGCACAGATTAGGCAAATAAAGCTAAAATGCCAAACTATTTACAACCAAGGAAACCGTTATGGCAAGAGTATGTGCAATCAGCGGCAAAAAGCCAATGAGCGGGAACAATGTTTCTCACGCAAAAAACCGAACACGTCGCCGTTTTCTCCCAAATTTGAGAATTGTGCGTGTAACACTAGAAGATGGTAGTACCAAGAGAATCAAAGTAGCAGCTTCTACGCTACGTACTATGAAAAAACACTCTTAATACCCCATAATCCTAAAATGGGATATTGATGAATCTCTTCAAAAATATCCAAAAATTTCTTGGGTGGGAGCGCTCGCCTCGCCCCCAAGTCTCTCTTATCTCTGATATCTACGCCCTATTAACCCCATTCCGACTTCCACTGATTTTATTGACCATGATTATGCTATTAGGCACGATTGGCTATATGGTATTGGAAGACTATACGCTTATCGATGCGATTTTTCAAACGGGTTATACCTTCACGACCGTAGGATTTGGATCGCTAAAAGAGGGTGAATTCTCTCCTGCAGGTAAGCTCTTTACGGTGACACTTATTATTGTGGGTTTCACTATTATGACCTTCTCAGTGGGGGTTATGATTGAGATTATCAACAAAGGGACACTACTCAAAACCATCAAGGAGCAACGTATGCTGTATCAAGTGGCACGGCTAAAAAATCACTACATGATTTGCTATCACAACGAGTACACCATTGAGGTGAGTAAAACTTTGCGTGAGTACCATATTCCTTTTGTTGTAGTCGATCCACGTGAGGATATGGAGGAGATAGCCAAAAAATATAAGTATCCCCATGTCATCAAGGGTGAACCGCATGCAGAGCTATCGATGCTCAAAGCGCACCTCTCAAGTGCCAAAGGTGCCATTACCCTTTCGAGTAATATTGCGGACAATATTGCGATGATTGCTTCGATTCGTCTCTTCCAAAAAGAGCATTTTGTGCCACGTGAATATTTTTTGATTTCACACGCAGAGAACAAAAACGACGAAAAGAAGCTACGCAAATTAGGCGCTAACAGCGTCGTAACGCCTACCAAGCTCACCGCACAACGTGTCACAGCGATGGCAGCACGCCCCGATTTGGAAAATTTCTTGGAAGAGTTTCTCATCAAGACCAATAACCCCATCCAAATGGAGGAGGTTTTTATCCCCAAATACAGTTGGATGGTGCTCAAAAAAATCAAAGAGACGCACTTACGTCAAATTGCAAGCGTGAGTATCATCGGTATTCGCGACAAGTCGAACAAATTTTTTCCTATGCCAAAAGGGGATATGCTAGTCACCAGCGAATCTAAACTACTTATCATAGGCACCCCAAAAGGGGTGAGTTACACCAAAAAAATAATTCATCAACGACAAAAACCTGAGGAGCTTCGTTTTGCCTAGTTTCACACCCAACACTCGTGGCGTATGTGCCACACCACATATTTATGCGGATGGTCTCAATGCGGGACTCAAAACCAACGGTAATAATGATTTGGCTTTTATCTACAGCGACGTAGTGTGTGAAGTAGCCGCGCTTTTTACCACCAACAAAATGTTAGCTGCGCCCTTGCAACACGCCAAAGCGAAGGGAAAAATCAAAAGCAATTTTATTTTGGTCAACTCCAAAAATGCCAACGCCGTCACAGGTACCAAGGGTATAGCAGATATCGATACCATTATGGAGCAGTTGCAAGCCCATTTTGGCGGCAAATTGGTCTCTCCCTTGATGAGTTCTACGGGGGTAATTGGGGTCTATTTGCCCATCGAAAAAATTGTAGCAGGTGCCAAACGTTTTGACCTTACGCGTCAAGAGCCCATGAATGCGGCACATGCGATTATGACGACCGATAAATTTTCCAAAACGATTGCTTTTGATGTGACATGCGACGACGGTTCGGTGTTTCACATCGGTGCAATGGCAAAAGGTGCAGGGATGATAAATCCTGCTATGGCGACGATGTTGTGCTTTATTACCACCGATATCAATCTTCCTCAAGAGCAAGTACAAACCATCTTGACACGTGTCAATCATACGACGTTTAATGCGGCAAGTGTCGATGGCGATACTTCGACCAATGACACCGTATTTGTTTTTAACACGCGTCAAAGTAGCGCTACAGATGCCAGTGCTTTTGAAGCGGCACTTTACAAAGTGATGTACTTCTTGGCGCGTGAATTGGTGCGCGACGGCGAAGGCTCTACCAAGCTCATCGATTACCGTGTCATCGGTGCAGCCAATGACCGTGAAGCAGAAATCGTCGCCAAAATGATGAGTAATTCACTCCTCATAAAAACCGCTCTCTATGGCGAAGACCCCAACTGGGGACGTATCGCTATGTCGGTGGGGGCTAGTGGTGTAGCGTGCCAAGAGTCTACGCTTACTATTCGCTACAACGATGTGGTACTTTTGGACAAGGGTATCAATCGCTTCGATGCCCTTCTTGAGAAACGTGCGGCGGCAGTGATGAAATTGCCCGCCTTTACGGTCGAGGTCGATTTGGGCATGGGAAATGGCACTTTCACCGCTTTTGGGTGTGACCTCAATCACGAATATATTACTATCAACGCGGATTATCGTACCTAATGTACAGAGTTGCATTACTTTTACTTCTCTTTATAGCAGGTGCGTGGGGCGCAGATACCTTTGTGGGTAGCAAAAATTGTGTCTCCTGTCATGCGCACATTGTCGAGGACTGGAAAGCTTCGTGGCACGCCAAAAGCCACATCGAGCACAACGAGTACTACCGTAAAAGCTTGGAGTATGTCGCCAAAAAGCGCTACAAAAGCGTCGAAGCGATGGCTATCGAGTGTGCGGCGTGTCACAACCCTCGCATCGGACTCAAAGAGGTGGGTGTTTATGATGATATTGCCTACGCGTTGGGTGGCGGTGTCAATGAAAAGCTGAGTGACGCAGTCGATGGGACAATCATCAAAGAGGGTATCAACTGTATCGTCTGTCACAAAATCGACTCTATCGCACACCAAGAGAGCCAAGGCAAACGCGGCAATCATCTCTTGACGTGGCTCGAAGATGGCGTACTTGGCGGTCCCTTTGGGGATAGCAAAGTGGCGTATCACAAGAGCAAGCAACAATCCTTTTTTGCCAATCCCGATAAGCTTTGCTTGGTGTGTCACGACAATCTGCAAAGCAGTGAAGGGTTAACCATCGCCCAAACAGGTGCTGAATATGGTGCAGTAGAGCACAAAAAAATGTGTGTCGATTGTCATATGGGACCCAAAGAGGCGGGCTTAGCCTCGTTGGTGCCTGATGCCAATGGCAAAAAAAATGCACGCATGGTGCGTCGTCACCGCTTTGTAGGACCTCATGATGCGCAATTTGTGCGTGAATCACTCGATGTGAGCGTGGGATACGATGCCAATGCTGTATGGGTGAAACTAGCCAATCCTAACCCGCACAATGTACCCACAGGCTACAGTTCGCGTGAAATTCGTATCGTCCTAGAGGGTGAGGGTGTGATGCTGCAAAAAAGCCTCACACGACGCTACACCACCAAGAAAAATCGTCCTACGATTGGACACCTTGCACTTCAAGCCAGCGAAGATAGCTCTATCGCGCCCAACACAGCGCGCACCTTTCGATTCGCACGCCCCAAAGGGGTCAAGAAGCTCGATATTCGTGTAGAGTATTGGCTAGTCAATGCAGAGGTTCGAGAGCTTTTGGCGCTTGAAGAGCCGATTTGGCAGACACCTTTGCCTATTTTTGAAAAGAGCGTAGAGCTCAAATAGTCTATAAAAGCGCTGGAATGCTTAGCGCCAAGACGATACTGATAAGCAATCCAATCGTCGCTTTGCCAATGTCTTGCATGATGAGCTTGAAGCTATGTGCACGCGTGACATGCTCCATGATGTAACTAATAGCAAACTCCCTACCTGCAAGCAATCCGATGAAAACCCACGTCGTACTCATAGGAATATTACTGTACTCCTTGAACGCCAATAAAATGAAGGCGTAGATAAAGTCAATAATGGTAGCTACACGCACATCAGAGGTGTTGGTTTTGATGCTGACGACCTTTTGAATTGTGCCGCCCTTGAAGTAAAAAACCAGCCCCAACGTCAAGACTAAAATTACTGATGCACCTAGCAAGTAGTCAAGCGAAATTGAGCGCTGTGGCATGTAGATAAAGATATTCGCCAAATCTTGTACTAGCCATTGTGACCACAAAAAAGCGGTCGATGCCCATTGCAAGTAGTACCAAAAGCGCTTGGGTGGAAAATCGCGCGTCTTGTGGTAGTGTTGTTCTAGTGTAGCGGCGACGTAGCGGTAGATGAAGTACCCAAAAACAAATGCGACCATATACCCCATGATCGATTTGAAAAGCATAGAGTCCAGCACAGAAGGTGCAAAAACGGTCAAGACAATGAAGGTGGTGCTTACAGGAATACCAAAGCGCGTAAGGATGAGGACGACCAGAGGGGGAATGATATAGATAAAGCTAAAAGAGTCTGGAACGGGAAACTTTTCCAAGCGTCCGTAGGAGACATCTCCGCCATAAGCATACCAGCCATAAAAAAGCACCGCCAAGAGTATCGAGGCACTGTAGCCCCACAATATATACCACGGTTGAGTGCGATTGGAGCCTATAAAAGTGCCCAACGTTTGAATGGCATCGTTTGCAATAATTGAGTAACTTGCCAGCACAAAACCGACAAACATAAAGAGTAGTGAGTAATCCATGCGCGGCATTCTAGCCACGCACTGTCACGAAACGGTTACGGTTTAGGGATTGGCAATAACCGCCAAATGGTTGTAGCCGTCGCGGTAAACATAGAGACGTTTTTGGGGAAGTTTGGCATATTTTTTCATCGCCTCATCGAAGCTAGCGGCATTGGAGAGGCGAATATCCTCGACTTGGATGATGACATCGCCTTCGCGTAGACCCGTCTGTGCGGCAGGTGTATTGGGTGCCACATGGGTGACGCATGCGCCATTGATGCCATTTGGCAGGCCGTAGCGTTGGCGCAGTTGCGGTGTGATGGATTCGAGATTGAGTCCTAGCTCATTGGTCGATACCGACTCCTCTTTCTCTTGGAGGGTCGCTTTGACGGTGAGCACTTTTTTGTCACGCACTATGGTGAGTGTCACGGTGCTTTTGGGTTTGCGATTGCCGATGGCATTTTTGAGCTGTGCGGCATTGGTGATGGCTTGTCCATCGACATGGGTGATGAGGTCGCCCAATTGGAGTTTGGCTTTTTCAGCGGCACTGTTGGGGTAGATTTGGTTGATGACGGCACCTTGGTGACCTTCATAGAAGGGTTGTAGTTCTTGGCGAATATTCTCGATACCGATACCCAAAAGTCCATGCTTGACACTTCCGTCGCTTGCCAAGGCATCGATGACATCACGCACCATATTGGCAGGGATGGCAAAGCCGATACCGTTGTTGCCGCCACTGCGTGAGATGATGGCGGTGTTGATGCCAATGAGCGCTCCACGGCTATCGATGAGTGCGCCACCTGAGTTGCCAGGGTTGATAGAGGCATCGGTTTGGATGAAGTTTTCGTACTCATTGATACCTACGCCACTGCGCCCCAGAGCGGAGATGATGCCTTGGGTCACCGTCTCACCAATCCCAAAAGGATTGCCAATGGCAAAAACCACATCCCCCACTAGCAGGCTCTCGGAGTCAGCGAGCGCCAACGCTTTGAGGTTTTTGGCTTCGATTTTTACAAGTGCCAAATCGCTTTTGGCATCAGCACCGATAAGTTTGGCTTTGTACTCTTGTGTGCTGTTGGGCAGCGTGATGACTATCTCATCGGCTTTATCGATGACGTGGTTGTTGGTGATGATGTAGCCATCACTGCTGATGATGACACCACTTCCCAATGAACGCTCTACACGCTCTTGGGGGATAGCACCGAACCCTTGCCCGAAAAACTCTCTGAAAAAGGGGTCATTCATAAAGGGTGAAAGGGCTTGCTGTTGCGAAGTGACTTTTTTGGTAGAGATATTGACCACTGCCTCTTTGGCGTAGGCGATAGAGGTGTGAAACGAAAAAATCTGCCCCGTAGTTTGCGTGGGATTGATACGCTCCACCGTTTTGGGCGCTTGGGTAAAAACAGATGCGAACATCAATGTAGGGAGAAGAAGGACGAAAATACGCATGCATTGCTCCTAAAAAAGTTAGGAGGAAATTTTACGCCCCATATGTAAATAGATGCTAAAAAGGTGTAGACTTTCGCACTTTGTGAGCGGGAGAAGAGCATGCGAACAGCACTCATTTGGATAGTATCGATAGCCTTGGTGTGGGCAGTCGATGAGATAAAAGTGGTCTACGATTTGACCAGTGGCGATATCAAAAAATTTGAAACACGCCTGCTAAGTGGCATACCTGCGATGAAGCGTCACTACGAGGCACAACTCAAAAGCGTCGAGGTGGCGGTCATCATACATGGTGATGCCTACAAATTTTTCCTCAAAGAGTTGAGTGGGACACCCTACGCCAAAGATGCCGCTTTTGTCGCCAAACACGCCGAGCTTGCCAAACGTATCGAGGCGCTTGCGCAAAGCTACGAGGTCACCTTTGCAGTGTGCAGTGTGGGCACCAAGAGCCGCCAACTCGACCCAGCCAATTTTCACGATGTAGTCTTCATTCCTAGCGCCTCGATAGGGCTAGTTGAGTATCAAAGCCAAGGCTTCGGCTATTTGCCCGCACACTAAATCGTAATGCGCTTTTTGCCTCGACGTGGACTCTATTTTTTGCTCTTTGTGGCAGTGGTGCTTATGCTGCTTTTTTTCAATCGCTTTTTTAGCTACAAAGTGACCAACGAAGCACTCCACAAAGCCAGCGACCAACTCAGTGCTATTTTGCATCAAAATTTGGAGCAGGAAAAATCAAGCGCTTTGCGTCTAGCGCTGGTGCTTTCGCAAAACAGCGACTTGGCAGAGGCGCTGGAAAATGACGATGAAGATAGAGGGTATGAGCTCTTGTCGCGTACCATGCGCACCATTCACGAGCACACCAAGGTGATGGTGCGCTCTCAAATCATTAGTGCCGATTTGACCATCTTCGCACGCAGTTGGGACAACTCCTTTGCAGGTATGCCCTTGGATATGTACCGCCCCGACTTGAACTATTTTGAGCGCAACAAACAGCCGCGTGCCGCTATCGAGGTAGGGCGTCGATTGGGCTTCAAAGCGACGGTGCCTATCTACAAAAAGAGTCAGCTTTTAGGTTTCGTCGAGGTGTTGCAGTTTTTTGAATCGCCTACGCTTTACTTTCGCAATGCAGGTATCGATTTGTATGTGTTGATGGAGGAGAGATTTCAAAATATCGCCATTTTGATGCAGGAAAATCCCAAAGTCGGGGGGTATGTCGTGGCAAATTTGGCGCACAACCCTCTGCATATGCCGATGCTCTCCCATATCAATCTCAAAGCACTCTTCCAAAAGCGCGTCATGGCATACGATGAGCACTACCTCTTTATGTACCCGATGAAGAACGGTGAGCAGGAGACGATTGGTGCTTTTGTGATGGTGCTTTCTAGAGAGGCGTTTGAGCGCTTTATCCAAGAGGAGGGGTTGAGCTTCCTTATCGATGCGACCAAAAAGGATTTGGTAGCGATGATCAAGGAGGAGGAGATGGACGATACGCTTTTCAAGAGCCGCTATGACAAGACGCTGATGTTTGTCAAAGAGAGTGTCGCCAAAGAGGACAGGGAGCTTTTCATGCAAGAGGCGTATGAGAAACTCAACGAATACTCCAAAGAGGAGCTTATTAGCATACTGCTTCACTACAATTTCAATCGACGTATCCAAGGAGCCATAGAGTGAAAATATTACTGCTAGAGGATGAGTATTCGCTGCGCAAAAGTATCGAGGAGTTTTTGCGCGAGTGCGACTATGAGGTGTATGGGTATGGCACAGGCGATGATGCACTGGACGCGCTCTATTGCTTGCAGTTTGATTTGCTACTGCTAGATGTTAATGTCCCTGGTATGAACGGCTTTGAGCTTTTGCGCACCATTCGAGATGACCACATCATGACCCCTGCGATATTTTTGACCTCGATGACCCAAATGCAAGATTTGCAAAAAGGGTACAAAGAGGGGTGCTGTGACTACATTCGTAAGCCTTTTGACCTGATGGAGTTGCAACTGCGCATCTCCCAAGCGATAAAAAGTTTCTATTTTCACGACAGCGAGGAGAAAATCGACTTGGGCGAGAAGCTCTTGTACGATACCAAACGCTTCGCACTCACCTACGGCGATACACTTATCGAACTCTCCAAAACAGAGCGTCTTATGATTGAGCTACTGCTCAAACACCGCTCCCAAGCGGTCACGATGGAGATGTTCCAAGATGCCGTCTGGGGTGAGTACGTCGACCCTGCCAATATTCGCGTCCAAATCAACAACCTACGCAAAAAACTTCCCGTCGATGTGATCCAAAATCGACGCGGCATAGGGTATATCATTGAATAGGTATGCACTCAAAGAGGCGCTCATCTATACCGCCATGGTATCGATGATATTGTTGATGCCGCTCTATCTCTATTACACCTACACCGTATCGATATACGAGACCAAAAATGAGCTTTCGTTGCGTCGTCAAGCCAAAATTATCCTCCATGCGATGGAGCAGTACGATGTGACCACAGGCGCGGCGTTTAGCTATCCGCGCTTTATCTCTGTGACGTCGGGGCTTTATGATGCCAATTTTGCGCCTATTTTCACCCTTATAGAGACTCCTTTGCCACAATGGGAGGTGGGGTATACACAACAAAAGGGGATGAGCTATCTGGTGGTCAAGCTCCCCGCTGGACGCTTCTTCGATGCCTCCTATTTGGTACTGAGTGCCCCTCTCTCCTATTGGCCTATCTATCAGACCATGACTTTTATTCTTATCTTGATTGCTACGGTTGTTTATATTTTGTCGCTCTTTTTCCTGCGCCGTTTTGCCAAGCCCTACGAGGAGGCGAACGCGCAACTCGATAATTTCATCAAAGATACGGTGCATGAAATCAGCACACCGCTCTCTATCATCAATACCAACGTCGATTTGTACCGCCTCAAAGAGGGGGAAAACCGCTATTTCAACCGTATCAAGGCTGCTTCAAAAACCTTGGCAAACCTCTACAACGACATGGACTATCTCATCAAAAACGAAAATATCAACTTCTCCCAAGACACCATCGACCTCTCGCGCGTCGTTGCAGAGCGTATCGACTACTTCGATGAGGTGGCACGCCAAAAGGAGATAACGCTCTCAAGTCAAATCGACCCCGATATAGGCATACTTTTTAACTACTCCCAACTCCAACGTATTATCGACAACAACCTCTCCAACGCCATCAAATATTCGCACGAAGGGGGACGCGTCATCGTCCAGCTCTTTGAAAAGTCCAACGGTGAGGTGGTGCTAAGCTTCCAAGATTTCGGTATCGGTATCCAATACCCGCACAAAATTTTCAAGCGCTACTACCGCGAAGAGCGCAACAAAGGGGGGTTTGGGATAGGACTCAACATCGTCAAAAACATCATCGATGCCGCCCATATCAGACTCGATATCGACTCTACGTTGGGGCAGGGAAGTACCTTTGGTTACACCTTCCCTGCGCAAATGCGCACCTCCATCACAAACTAATCAGATTTTTACAGTAATTTTACAAAGCACCGTTAGAATGACTCCATCAAAACAAAGGAGAGTCAATGAAAAAACGCGTACAAGTTGCAACCGCAACGATGCTTTTTGTTGTGTTGGCGGGGTGTGCTAGTGATGGCGCGACGCAAACTGCACCAGCACAAGCCGCAACGCCCAAAGCAGTGCTGTTTGAGCAACCCACCACTGCCAAAGCTATCATCGAAAAAGATAAGCTAGGTGCACCCGTGAAGTACACCATGCCTGACGGATGTATCACAGACGATGCAGATGCTATAGCACGTGGCGGATTTATTTTCCACAATCTCAACGGCAAAAAAGCCAAAGGTGACGCCCCAAAAGGTCTCGCCAAGATGATTGAAGTCAATGGCAAAAAAGTAGAGAAACAGTACGGCAACTGTGTGGCGTGCCACAACATCGAAAAAGCAAAAGGTGGCGGCAATATCGGACCCGATTTGAGCAACTACAAAGCGATTTTCATCGATACAGGTGTACGTGACCATGCATTCGTCTACCAAAAAATCGCCGATGCACGTATCGACAATCCCAATACACACATGACAATCAACCTCACTACCAAGCTTTTTACCGAGCGCGAAATCTGCGACATTACTTCGTATGTCGTATCACCTAAATAACAAATCCAAGGAGACAAAAGTATGCAAAGACGTTCATTTTTGAAAAACATCGCAGCGGCAATGGCTGCAACAGCAGTGGTGCCTCACGTAAGTATGGCAGCTGATGCTAAACCCAAAGGTCCCAATGAGTTCTCACTCAAAGAGGCAGTAGCTGCCATCACAGGTGGCAAACCACTCCAAACATCACCCAAAATCAAGCTCAAAGCGCCTGAAATCGCAGAAAACGGTGCAGTCGTACCTGTCAAAGTCGATGTCGATTCTGCTATGACCGATGCAGAGCATGTCCAAGCTATCTATGTCCTAGCGACCAAAAACAACAACGTACGCTGTGCCTATGTACACTTGACCCCTGCGAACGGTCAAGCGACGTTCGGTACACGTGTCAAATTGGGCGGTACACAAGATGTCTTAGCCATTGCCAAAATGAGCGACGGTAGCTTCATCTCCGCTTCTCAAAATGTCAAAGTCACCATCGGTGGATGTGGTTGATAAGCAGCCGCGTTAACGAAAACTAAAAAACATTTAACTTAAAAAGGAAATTTCATGGCAACAAAAGCTCTTATCAAAATCAAACCCAAAAAATACGCAGTAGGCGAAATCGTCAAAATCGATTTCATGGTCATGCACCCTATGGAGACAGGTCTACGCAAAGACAAAGCGGGCGCACTTATCCCTGCGGAGTATATCAACGATGTCAAATTTTTCTTCAATGACAAATTGGTGACACACATGGAGGTGTGGGAGTCTCTATCGACCAATCCACTCTTCTCTACAAGCTACAAAATAGCGGGCGCAGGTGAATTCAAAGTCATTTTCACTGACAACAAAGGTGGCGTCAACGAGCAAAGCACCAAAATCACTCCAAAAGGATAAGGTATGAAAAAAGCACTTATTAGCCTTGTAGCAGCTAGCGCGTTGCTCTTGGCAAGTGACCAATTCGCAATGTCCGATGCGGATAGAGCGATGTATGCAGAGATGCTTGAAGCGAACCCTGCGGAAATTTTTGTCCAAGAGGGCGGTGAAAAACTCGCCAAATTGGGCGGTGATGCGGCATTGGCAAAATTTTTGGGCAAAACCGAAGAGACGTTGCCTGCTTATATCGCAGGATTTCCTCGCTATATCGCCTCATTGGGTGCGGTGGTGAGTCTTGAGCAAGTACTCCAAGCGATGATGAAAAGTCAAGGTCTTGAAGCCTATAAATTTGCTAGCGCAGATATGACAGCGCTTTCAGCCTATGTCAAATCGCTTGCAAATGAGGAAAAAATCAACATCGATGTTAACGCAGATGAGCATATCAAAGCCGCTTATGCCTTGGGCAAAGAGGTCTATGAGACCAAACGTGGCGCACGTGGACTTGCATGCTTGAGTTGTCACTCTAGCGATGTTATCGGAAGTATTTTGCGCACACAACCTCTACCTGACTTGGGTAAAGCGGTGGCGGGTGGTACATGGCCAGCCTACCGTATGACCAAATCGAGCCTCACCACCCTCCAAAAACGTTTCCAAGGGTGTATGAACAATGCACTTTTGGCGGTCATCCCACAAGGTTCACCTGAGATGGTAGCGTTGGAGGTCTATGTGACCAATTTGGGCAAGGGTGGTGAAATTGCTATCCCTGGGCTCAAACGCTAGGGGTCTGTGATGGAAGTTTCACGCAGAGATTTTATGCAAATCGTCGCAGCGTTGGGTCTAGGCTCAGCGGCTGCGGGGTGTACGTCAGGTGCCAAAAAAGGGCCTGCGGATATTACGCTTGCCGATTTGTATGCATTTAACCCTAAAGGCAAAGTGACCTTGCTACACATCTGTGATATGCATGCGCACATCAAGCCGCTCTATTGGCGTGAGCCATCGACGCTACTCTCAGCGCCCAATCTCGTAGGCACCCCAGGGTTCTTGTGCGGTGAGGCGTTTGCCAAACACTACGGTCTTGAGCCTAGTAGCCTCGATGCTTATTTTGATACGCACATGGATTTTGATGCTTTGGCAAAGAAATTTGGCAAGATGGGCGGTATCGCGCACATGAAAACCCTCATCGATGAGGTCAAAAAACAACGCGGTGCCGAAAATGTGATGTTGCTCGATTCGGGTGACACATGGCAAGGTACAGGTGTAGCGCTCAAAACCAACGGTGAAGCGATTGTGGATGCCCAAAACTATTTGGGTGTCGATGTCATGGTCGGACACTGGGAATTTACGTATGGCAAAGAACAAGTCAAAGCACTTATCGAGAAGCTCGATGCGAAATTTATCTCCCAAAACATCGTGGGGGATGACCCTTTTGCTGATGAGTTTGAAGAGCTGATTTTCGAACCCTACACTATCCAAGAGCGTGCAGGTGCCAAAATCGGTATCATCGGTCAATCGTTCCCTTTCACCTCGACTGCTAACCCCAAAGAGTTCACCGAGGGGTGGAGTTTCGGACTTCGATTGGATACGCTCCAAGAGTATGTCGATGAGTTGCGCAACGAGCACAAAGTAGATTGTGTCGTAGTGCTCTCACACGATGGCTTTAGCGTCGACCAAGAGGTAGCGCGCAAGGTTTCAGGTATCGATTTCATCCTGAGTGGTCACACACACGACCCTAGCCCAAAACCTATTGTGATTAATGGCACGGTCATTATCATCGCAGGCAGTCACGGTAAATACGTAGGACGTTTGGATATCGATATCCAAAAGGGCAAGGTCAAAGATTATGAGTACAAACTCATCCCTGTTGCCTCCAATCTCATCCCTGCGGACAAAGCGGGTGAGGCGTTGGTTGCTAAACTCTACGCACCCTTCGACAAAGAGTTCAATGAGGTGCTAGGTACGACCAAAGGGTTGCTCTACAAACGCGACACCTTTCACTCGACCTTCGACCAACTCATCAACGATGCTATACTCGATGAGATGAAGTGCGATATTTCGTTTACCCCAGGGTATCGATGGGGTACGACGGTGTTGGCAGGTGGGGAGATTCTCATGGACAATGTCTATGAGATGTGCGGTATTACCTACCCCAATGTCTACACCTTTGAGCTTGTGGGCAGTCACATCGCCTCTTTGCTTGAGGACATTGCCGACAATGTCTTCAATGAGAACCCATTGTACCAACAAGGGGGCGATATGAGCCGAATCGGCGGCATGACCTACGACATCAAAATTGCGGCAAAACGTGGCGAGCGTATTACCAATATTTTGGTGGCGGGCAAGCCACTGGAGCATAAGAAAACCTACATCGTATCCTCATGGGGCGGCAACTTGCAAAGCGCAGGTAAAAACCTCCAAACGGGCAAAACACGCCCTGTATACGATGTAGTGCGTGACTACATCCGCCGCAAAAAAGTGGTCGATGTGAGTAACGCGAGCAACGTAAAAGTAGTCGATTTTGAGTGTGGATGCCCTACACAGGGTAAAACCAGCTGCTAAATCGGCACGGGGGAATAGGTAGACAACGTGAACGCTATCGTGAATGAAAAGTAAACAGTTTCATTATATATTTAGGTATATATCGATAGAGTTTTTACCTTGCGCAAAGGCTGACAGTAAGGCGATTTGGGCAAGAGAAAACAAAACAGCATAAAGGACAAACAATGAAAAAAATCACATTAAGCGTAGCCGCAATGGCACTTTTGGCAACAACAGCAATGGCAGCCGAAGAGGTAAAAGTAGAAAAACCAAAACCTACTAATATCCAAGAGATGTTTGCAATGGGTGAAGTAGACGGGCGTATTCGCTTTAACTCTTTCTATTGGGATTATGCAGCTGCGAACACAGCGTCACTTACCGATAACGGTGTATACGGTGTGGGTGGTAGTTTGATATACAGCACAGCGAAATTGGGCGGGCTCTCTGCTACAGCAGGTATGTACTACTCTACAGCTTTTACTGACATCAACCAAACAAATATTTCGTGGATGCGTGCAGGTAAAGACCTCTTTTCACGTCAAAAAGTCAAAGAGCTTAATGACTACACTATGATGAACTTGGCGCAAGCCTATATTCAATACGATTTGGGCAAAACCACTATCAAAGTGGGACAACAGTTGTGGAACTCCCTCTTGACCAATGCCAACGACACCAAAATGATTCCTAACTCTTTTATGGGTGTAACCGTCACAAGCAAAGATATTGCAGGCGTAGAAGCACGTGCTTTTTACTTCACCTCTACACGTCTACGTGACCATGAAGCGAGTCACGATTTTGTTACTTTCCAAGATGAAAATAATGCAAGCTGGATGAATAATGACGATGCAGCTATCAACAAAGCGTTGAAATACTCAACACTTAAAGCGGCTGGTATGGCGACAGATCACGATATGAATGGTGCAGATATTACCTATACAGGTATCAAAGGTCTCAAAGCCACTGTGACTCACAATATGGTTCCTGAAATCGTATTGCAAGAGGCAGCAGAGGCTAGCTACAAAGTAGAGATGGGTGATATTAGTATCACACCAGCAGCGCGTGTGATTGTTCAAAAAGACCTAGTAGGCGGCAAGCTTGACGGTAAGCAAATTGCTAACCTTGGTGGAAAAGCAGATGACTATTCCAATGCAAATTCACTCAGTGGTTATGTATGGATGGCAAAAGTAGCCGCAGCGACCAAAAATGGTATCGCAGTACAATATGGCTATTCACAAGTAGCGGATATGGCGGATATGTTGGCTCCATGGCGTGGATTTGCCACAGGTGGCTATACACGTGCAATGGCACAATACAACTGGAATGCCAACACCATTACACATATGCTCCAAGCCAAAGTAGATTTGGGCAAAATGAAAGTGCTTGAGGGTTCTAGCATCGTAGCGCGTTACGCTATCCAAGATTTTGATGACAAAAAGTCAGGGGTTCAAGGTGATAGCAATATCGTACACATCGACATCAACCAAAAATTGGATGTATTGACCAAAGGGTTGAGCGCAAAAATTCGTCTAGGATTGGTTCAAGATGCACGTGGTACTTCTACAGAAGCGCAAGCTAAAACAAACCCTGCATACAACGAATATCGCTTCGAAGTAAACTACCTATTCTAAGGAGGATGGCATGAAAACGTTTTGGATGAGTCTCGCGGTAGTATCGATGAGCTTTGGCTTTGAGTATGGTCTGGTACCTAACAAAGTGAGCGACAACATCTACTGCTTTTGGGGCAAAGCCGAAGCGATGAATGCCACCAACAACGGCAATATGGTCAACGGATGCTACGTCGATATGGGTCACTCGTGGCTCGTCATCGACAGCGGTCCTAGCTACAATTGGGCGCGTGAGACACATGTGCGCATCAACGCTATCAAAAAACAGCCCATCGCCTACGTCCTCAACACACACTACCACGACGACCACTGGCTAGGCAACGCCTACTATGCGACATTAGGAGCTACGATTGTGGGTTCACAGAGTTTTACAACAGAGGTGGATACCTCCAAAACTCCCCGAATGCAGAGTCGTATCTCTCCCGAAGCGTACAAAGGTACCTCGATGGTACTTCCCCAAAAACTCCTCTCACTTGAAGGTATTACGCTGGATATCGAGGGCAAAAAAGTGCATATCGACCATGTGCCAAACCGCGCGCATACTATCGGTGATTTGGTCATCACCGTACCGCATGCCAAGGTCATCTTCGGTGGCGATTTGATTTTCAATGACCGTGTGCCTTCAGCACGTGAGGGTAATCTACAAAATTGGATAGCGGCATTGGAGCGTATCGATGCAAGTGACGCACGCTATGTCATCGCGGGGCACGGCAGTATTACTGACCGTACTTCGACCAAGCTCACACTTGGGTATCTACGCGCACTCCAAACTGCTGTGCGCAGCGCTATCGATGAGGATATCGGTATCGATGAGGCGGTCAAGACCATCGAATTAGAGGCGTACGCCAAGACCCCCATGTACGAGAGTCTCCACCGCCAAAATGTCGAAACAGCTTACCGTACGATGGAGTGGGAGTGAGTAGAGTAGTCGCACTTTTATTGGGTTCTCTAGGGCTAACGTGGGCAATAGAGTGGCACGCTTACGATGCTAAACGTTTGGCATCGATGGCCCCCCATCAGCTCATGCTTATCAAGGTTGAGCGTGATGGATGCCGCTATTGTGATTATATGGATGCCGAAGTGCTCACCTATGCCCCTATCGAGGCACTTATCAAGCACAATTTTGTCCCTGTCGTGGTCAATCTCTCGCATGAAAAACTCCCTTTGGGATTGCAAGCAAGAGTGACTCCCACCTTTTACTTCATCGAGCGTGATGGGAGCGTCATCGAGGAGCTCAAAGGGGCATGGACACGTGAGGATTTTGAAGCTATTCTCATCCAATACACCAAGGAGCGCAAATGAGAGCACTTTTTTGGCTAGTAGCAGTGGTCGCTTTGGCATGGGGAGAGTTGGAGTTTGCCCAACCCAAACCCACGATGGATGCACCACGCAAGGTCGTCTTCGTCATGACGCAGGGTAGCGATGAGGAGATTCAGCATGTGTTGAGTTCCGCCAACAATGTGCTGAAATTTTACGGTCCCGAAAATGTTCAGATGCATATCGTGGGGTACTACCACGGTATACGCGGGCTTTTGGCAAAAGAAAAAGCTTTTGTCGAGCGCGTCGATACGCTAATGCAGTATGATGTGCGTTTTATTGCGTGTGGCAACACTATGCGCACCAAGAAAATCCTCGAGTCTGATCTCATTGAGGGTGTTGAGGTGGTCACTGCAGGTATCGCGCATGTGATAGAGCGCGCTCAAGAGGGCTACGTCGTAGTCAAACCTTAATCTCAAAAACAAAGGAAAAAAGATGAAAAAAATAGTAGTAACGTTGTGGCTTCTTGCCACGTTTGTCTGGGCGGTGGGGGATATTCGTATCCTAAGCGTAGTTAATGACCCCAAGAGCGATTTGGTGACACGTATCGAGAAGACGCTAGAAAAACATGGCTTTGTAATCTCTGCCAACTCTGAAATGAACGGTCCTTTCAAGATTCAATTTCAAGAGACATCGTTTGAGGTCTTTCATCTTTTGACGGTTTTTCACCGCGAGCTTAGTGAACAATTGGTCAAGGAAAACCCGCATGCAGGTATTTTCGTCCCCATGGGTGTAGGTATCTACCAAGCCAAAGGAGACAAAAATCTGCACGTCTCGATTCTCACCCCTGTGGCGCAAAGCAAGATTTTGGGACTAGACAAAGTCGACCCCAAACTCATCGATATCGAAGCCAAAATGTTAGCGGCGTTCAAAGAGGTGATGCCAAAAGCGACTCATGCCATCGACAAAGAGAACGCCCTTCCTGCTAAAGGCGAATTGGTCTCTATGTTTGAAGTCCAGACAGATGCTGACACATGGGCTGATGCCAAAGAGGAGCTAGAGATTACCATCGAGAATGAGTTCAAGCCCAAAGGCTTCGTGATGTCCAACTTCACCGATTTCAACTTCATGCTCACCAAAGAGGAGACGGTGGAATCGCCTTTTGATTTTTATAACACCTACTCGATTTGCAAACTCAAAGTAATCTACAACGTCGCCAAAACGCGCCCGCAAGCGGCTGCTTTTGCACCCTGCTCGATGATGTTTTACAAGAAAAAAGATGAAGATAAAATCGTCATGGGCTTCCCTGCGGTCTACAACTGGATGAGTAGCGCCCATGTCACCGATGCCAAGGGTGTCGAAGAGCTACTCAAAGCGCAAAAAGATTTCGAAGAGATTTTGCGTAGCGCAACGGAGTAAATTTTCTAAAAGCGACTACTGTGTTATGAAATAATAGGTAGTCGCCAATTTCTGTAGTACGCCAAAAGCCGAAGTGCCAAGGCGAAGAGGGCTGTTGCGGCAAGCCCCACGCCATCGATGTGATAGAAGGTATCGAGCGCGAAGAGAATGAGTGCCACCGCTACGGCTATCGAGCCGTAAAAGTTGCTGATAAGTACCGCAGGTATCTCATTGATAAGTACATCACGAAGCAATCCTCCCCCTACCGCCGTCAAAAATCCAAGTACGATTACCCCGAAAAGATTGAACTGCGCCTCTATAGCCAAAAGCGACCCTGCAATACTAAATGCTACCAATCCTATCGTATCACTAGCGACAAAAAAGCCCTTCTTATCGATATCCAGACGGTGTTGGAGTTTGAGTGCCAAAACAGCCAAAAGTGTCAAAAAGACGATGAGCGCAGGGTAGGGCAGTACAAAAGAGATAGGGGTACGGTCTAGCAACAAATCGCGGATAATTCCCCCACCCAACGCTGTGAGATAGCCACTGATAAAAAAGCCCAATAAATCGAGGCGATTTTTGATAGCCACCAGCGCACCGCTGATGGCAAAAAAGATGATACCGATGGTGTCGGCTACCCCAAAAAGGTCAATGTGGGGCATAGTGCGCGGCGGGGTCGAGGTAGTTGTTCTTGAAACCTACGTAGCGTGCGGCACTGGCATAAAGCTCTGCTACCTCTTCGTCGGTGAGCTCTCGGATAAGTTTGGCAGGGCTACCCATGATGAGGCTACGCGGTGGGAAAACTTTGCCTTTGGTTACCAAGGCACCTGCACCTACAATCGATTCGCGCCCAATAACAGCGCCATCGATGATGGTCGCACCCATGCCAATGAGACAGGCATCTTCGATGGTACAGCCGTGAAGCATCACTTTGTGTCCGACGGTGACATCGTTGCCGATGATAGTGGGTGCGCCGTCGCTTTTGTCCGCTTTTTTGTGGTGAGTGACATGCACCATGCTCAAATCCTGAATCGAAGTGCGTGCACCAATCGTGATACGATGTACATCGCCGCGTACAATCGCCCCAAACCAAATCGAGCTATCTTCGCCTATCATGACATCGCCGATGACCATTGCATTGGGGGCTATCCACGCCTTGGGTGCGAGGGTGGGTGTCATACCCAAATACGCCATTGTGTTCATTTTAGAGACCTTTTTGATACAAAATTGTAGGCGCAATCATAGCAAAAAGCTACACCTCTTTGCGCGCATAAAAGAGATAGATAAGCCCTTTGAGCACGCTCATGACGGTGACACCCAAAAACATTGCGGCAATAATAAAGGCGAAATACTCTTGCTGTGGCAGTAGCTGTGCCTCATAGGCGATGGTGGCGATGGCAATGATAAAGGTAATAGGCATCGAGTCGCCCAAGGCGAACAAAAAGGTATCCTTGGAGTTGCCAAGATACCCTCGATAGGCGACAAAAGCGCTCATCGTACGAATAAAAAGCATCGCCGCAAAGATAAAAAATGCTTGCGAAAGCAAATCGATGGAGAAGATGAGGCGCATATCCAACGTCGTACCAACATAAACAAAAAAGAGTGGCACGATAAACCCAAAGCCGATTTTGTGCAGGGTGTGTGGTAGTTCGGTTTGGTGTTTGAAGAAGTTGGCGATGTAGATACCTGCGAAAAAGGCACCCAAAACCATATCGATTTCAAGCGTCCCCATGATGGTGACGAAGATAATAAAGAGTGCCACGCTCACACGAATACTTTGGTGGGTCGAGTCATCGCTAGGCATGATGATATTTCGCAGCTCTGGGAACCACCAAAAGAGAATATAGAGGAGTTTGAAGAGGTAATAGAGTCCCAAAAGCACCGCCGCGAAGGTAAAGAGGTGTTGATAAAAGGCGATTCCCGTACCGTAGGAGATGAAGGACTCGTAGATGACGATGGCGGAGATGGAGACGATTTCGCCAAGTACGCCATTGATAAGTAATAGCTCTTGCCAAGGGCGCTCTTTGCCTTGTTCGTTGATGAGCACCATAATCATTCCTAGCGATACGATGGGAAGTGCGACGATGTAGACACCGTTGAGGTCAAAAAGTGTATAGAGCATAATAGAGAGCGCATAGAGCGAAAAGAGATAGACACCCGCGTGTTCCAAAAGCTTGTCGCGGTAGGCAAAAAATTTGCGCAAATCTATCTCTAACCCAGCCAAAAACATGAGGTAAAAGAAGGCGATTTTTGCCAAATCGCGAAACATCTCATTGCCCCCATCGATGAAGCCAATCCAAACCGCAATAGCCCCCAAAATAATCTCCACGACCACCAAAGGCAGGCGTGTCAGATAGGTCAAAACAGGCGCTAATACAATAAGTAAGGCAACTTGCGCAAAGAGCAGAGAGTTTTCCACTTAGCTCTCTTTGAAAAGGCGCGTCGCTAATTGCTGGACGTAGTTGGGTGTATGGCGTTTTTGTGCCGCGTAAACTTTGGCTACGTGAAGCTCCAACAATTTATGGTTGTTGATGGTATTGGGGCTTTGGGTGCTATCGACCTTGGTATAGGTACCGTCGTTGTTGAGCGTGTAGGCTAGGACATTGTCGCTAAGCTGTAGTTGCAAAATTTGCAACAATTTTTCGACGTTTTCGCTCTCCATGATAGGCACCATCAGCTCGATACGACGGGTGAGATTACGCGGCATCCAATCGGCACTTGAGATGAACATCGGTGTAGGAAGCGCGTGTTTGAAGTACATAATACGTGCGTGCTCTAGGTATTTTCCGATGATGGAGCGCACGGTAATGTTTTGGCTCACCCCTTCGACTTGTGGGCGCAGACAGCTAATACCACGAATAATGAGTTCGACTTTGACCCCCGTTTGGCTTGCTTTGTAGAGTGCCTTGATGACATCGTCATCGACGAGAGAGTTGACCTTGGCGATGATGTGCCCTTCGCTTCCCTTTTGTGCTTCGTTGTGGATAAGCGAGAGGAGTTTGGGCTTGATTTGCAAGGGCGCCATGAAGAGTGATTCGAGTTTGCCCTTTTTGGAAAAGCCTGTGAGGAAGTGAAAGAAGCGCACCACATCGTTGACAATGTACTCTTGGCTACTCAAGAGGCTCACATCGGTATAAATTTTGGCGGTGCTAGGGTTGTAATTGCCTGTGCCCACGTGGGTGTAGTAGTGTAGTTTGCCCGCCTCTTTGCGAATCACCAGCGCCAATTTGGCGTGGACTTTGAGTCCGGGGATACCGTAAATGACGTGTGCGCCCGCTTTTTCGAGAGCTTTTGCCCAAATGACGTTGTTCTCCTCATCGAAGCGTGCTTTGAGCTCGACCATGACGGTGACCTGCTTGCCCGTCTCGGCGGCATGGATAAGCGCTTTGACGATGGGTGAATTGCTACCGCTACGGTAAAGCGTCATGCGAATCGACATAACATCTGCGTCATTTGCCGCCTCTTGGATGAGCTGAACGACAGGGTCGAAGGACTCATAGGGGTGGTACATGACGATTTCGCGCTTTTTGATTTCGTCGAAAATATGGTAGTTGCTGTGCTCTAGCGGTGGCAAATTTCGCGCTTTATAGGGCTCATACGAGAGGGGTGCGAGGTCGTTGTGCAGGGCGATTTGCCACAATCCGTTGAGATTGAGCAAAATTTTGGCGTGGTAGATGTCGCGGCTGTTGACATTGACGTGGGTATTGATAAATTTGTACAAATCATCATCGGTGCGTTTGCCTACTTCAAGGCGGACAAATTCGCCCCGTTTGCGCTGTTTGAGTCCCGCTTCCAACAGCTCCATAAAGTCATCTGCCTCCTCCTCTTGGATGGTGATATCGGCATTTCGCGTGACACGAAAGGCGGAGTATTTGACCATTTTGTACCCAGGAAAAAGCTCATGGACGTGATAGGCGACTAGACTCTCGATAGGGACGAAAAGGTGCGAAGAGACGCTCACAAAGCGAGGCAACGTGCGCGGAATACGTATAAGTCCATAGCGCAGTGTCGCGTCATTGTCGATGTCCATGAGTTGTACGATGAGTCCGAAGCTGAGGTTGTTGAGGTGGGGAAAGGGGTGCGTAGCATCCACAGCGATAGGTGTGATGATGGAGTAGACGTTGTCAAAGAAGAACTCTTTGGCGATTTTTTGTTGGGCGGGACTGGTCTCGTCAAACTCTTTGATATAGACATTTTGGTCGCGCAGTGCCGCTAGGACGTCGTTGTAACACATCTCAAGCTGATATTTCTCTTTGTAAAGATAGCGACGAATATCATCGAGCTGCTCTTTGGGGCTGAGGCGGTCGGGTCCTGATTGGATGACACCCTCTTTGTAGAGGCGTTGCAAACCTGCCACACGAATCATATAAAACTCATCGAGGTTGGTCGAGTAGATAGCCAAAAATTTGAGTCGCTCTAGGGGAGGCAGTGCCTCGTTGCGGGCTTGGTCAAGGACGCGAGTGTTGAATTGGAGCCACGAAAGCTCACGGTTGATATAGAGGTTGGGGTCTTTCAAATCGATAACAGGTTGCAAACATTCCTCCTAGAAGTGGGCGCGATTATAGCACGCCATGATTACAAGGCGCGTATTTTGTTGATTTCGTCGCGTAGACGTGCCGCCTCTTCAAACTCGAGTGCTTTGGCGGCGGCGTGCATTTTGAGGCTGAGCTCTTTGATAAGGGTTTTGCGCTCTGCGGCGGGGATTTTGTCATATTTTTTGGCTTTGTTATAAAGCTCCGCCGTAGTGGCATCAGAGTTTTTGAGCTCCTCTTCGAGGGAGCGTGCTACCGTCGTAGGCGTGATACCGTGCACTTTGTTGTACGCCTCTTGTTTTTCGCGTCGAGCGTTGGTGATGGCTAGTGCACGCTCTATCGAGCCTGTGATTTTGTCGGCGTAGAGGATGACGCGACCGTTGCTGTTACGTGCGGCACGTCCCATGGTTTGAATCAGAGAGGTTTCGCTGCGCAAAAAGCCCTCTTTGTCAGCATCGAGAATGGCAACCAAACTCACCTCAGGAATATCCAGACCCTCACGAAGTAAATTTATCCCGACAAGCACATCGACATGACCCAAGCGAAGCGAGCGGATGATTTGGATACGTTCTATCGTGTCGATTTCGGAGTGCAAATAAGCGACTTTGATACCCAAATCAGCCAAATATTTGGTGAGTGCTTCGGACATTTTTTTGGTGAGCGTCGTGACTAAAACACGCTCTTTTTTGGCAATATTTTTTTTGATTTCGTCGTAGAGGTCCTCGACTTGGTTGGCGATGGGGCGTATCTCGACCTCTGGATCGAGCAGTCCCGTGGGGCGTACGACTTGGTGCGCTACGGCACTTGAGAGTGATAGCTCTAGTGGCGCAGGGGTCGCCGAGACAAAAAGGTAGTGTGGGGCTTTGTGAATATACTCATCGTAGGTCAAAGGGCGATTGTCTAGGGCGCTAGGCAGACGAAAACCGTACTCGACCAACACCTCTTTGCGGCTTCGATCCGCGGCGAACATACCGCGAAATTGGGGCAGGCTCACGTGCGACTCATCGACGATGACCAAATACCGCTCGTGCATCAGCGCAAAATAGTCGAGCAAGGAGCTAGGCGTCTCGCCCGCTTTTTTGCCTGAGAGGTGGCGTGAATAGTTCTCGACCCCTTTGCAACTACCTGTGGTTTGCAACATCTCTAGGTCAAACTCGGTGCGTTGTTTGAGGCGCTGATATTCGACCAATTTGTCTTGGGCGATATATTCGGCCAATCGCTTATCGAGCTCCTTTTCGATAGCCTCGATAGCGTGAGCCATCTTTTCGCGCCCTACGATAAATTGATTCGTTGCAAAAATGGTGAGCGTTTTGTGGTCGGCTACACGCTTGTTGTCTATCATTTCGAAGGTATAAATAGCCTCGATGTCATCGCCAAAAAACTCTACGCGATAGGCCGTATCCTCAAAATAGGTAGGGAAGATATCGATAGCTTCGCCGTTGACACGAATATTTCCACGGTCAAAAAAGTTGTCATTGCGCACATACCCCATATCGATGAGGCGTAGTAGCAGGGTACGTTGGGTAATGGTGGCGCCCACTTCGAGGATTTGGGTCATTTGCGCATACTCTTCGGGGTCGCCCAAACCGTAATTGGCAGAGACCGATGCGACACACACCACGTCGTTGTAGTTGAGTAGGCTGGTCGTGGCAGAGAGACGCATGCGCTCGAGTTCGTCATTGATAGCGCTATCTTTTTCGATAAAGAGATCACGGCGCGGGATGTAGGCTTCAGGCTGATAGTAGTCGTAGTAGGAGACGAAATATTCGACGTGGTTGTTGGGGAAGAAGCTCTTGAATTCGCTGTAGAGTTGCGCGGCTAGGGTTTTGTTGTGCGTCATGATGAGCGTGGGCAGTTGGGTCGCCTCGATGAGCTTGGCCATAGTGTAGGTTTTGCCACTGCCTGTGACCCCTAGGAGGGTTTGGTATTGGTTGCCTTGCGCGATGGAGGCGGTGAGTGTCTCTATGGCGGTGGGTTGGTCACCTGCGGGAGCATAATCGCTTTTGACGCTGAGTCGATTGGTCCTGTTCACACATGCTCCTCGCAAAAAAGTGGTAAAATTATAGCCACTTTGCCCCAAAGGAACGTTTTGCTTACCTCTCACCAAAACCCGCATCAGCTTGCCACACTCCTAGACAACAAAATCGATGCACTTTTGGTGCGCTACGACATCATCAAAAGTGAAAACGAGATGCTTCGCAGCGAGCTAGAACGCGCCCAATACGAAATTGCACAATTGCGCCAATCGCAAGGCGAGGGTGATGGCATTAGCGCGTATGAAGCGCAACTGCTTATCGATAAACTCACAGCAGTCTTGGCATGACCAAAAAAATCCATCTCACCATTGGTGGTGCATCGTTTGATATGGAGCTAGAAGAGGAGTTCGCACGTGCTATCGAGCCAGAGCTTGCGCATCTTTTCAATCTTGATGGCAATAACAGTGTCAAACGCCTGCTAGAGGCCTTTTTCAAAAAAAGCTACGAAGTCCACGAACTCAAACGCGCCCTCCAATCGACTATAAACAAACTCAATTAGCCATCGCGATTTAGCTATATTTAAGAGCAGTGTAAGAATTGTTACCATACCATACCATGCTGATGCGTTATGCAAACCAAGCGTTTGCAAAGTAACACAAAATTTCATATCGCGCACAGTGCGCATTAGAGGAGTAGTTTATGAAAAGAGCGGCATTTACGATGATCGAATTGATTTTCGTTATTGTGATTTTGGGTATTTTGGCGACGATTGCACTTCCAAAATTGGCTTCATTGGAAGATGATGCGATTGTTTCTAAGGAAAAATCGGCGATTGGATCTGCTCGTAGTTCCGTCATTACCTTGCAATCACGTGCAAAATTGACAAGTGGAGATACTTTCAATTATAAAATTGAAGAATTTTCAACAACACCTGCAAATCACGGAAGAGAGGTTACTGTTATCGTCACAAAATCTACGGATATGGATACTGCATCTAGCTATCCAAAAATGTTAAGCGTTGATAGTTACACTAATGGAACGGCTAAACCACAACAAGCACAAGAGACCGCAACGTTGGCGGGTGGAGCAATGGCGATGGTTTTGAGTGCTGATGAACGTGATGCATGGGGTACAAAAGCAGATGGAAATAATACAAAAATCAAAGGCCCAGCTTCTGGTACAATCGCAGCTGAAACTGCTGAGTACGATTTAGCAGGTTCTTGGCTTTATCAACCTGCTACTGGTCGATTCAACTACGAAGGTAATGTTACCTATTAATAAAAGAGCTTCGGCTCTTTTATACCCCCACGTTTAAGTATTTTTCATGATTCTTCTTGGTCACAACGGTGCTGGCAAAAGCACACTTCTCTCTTATCTATTAGGTTTTTACACCTTGGACAAACACCACCCTTTTATCGCACACTTTCGTACTTTCATTGCACCATTACATAATAGTTCTATTGGATATGCGCCTGAAGCGGCATTGTTAGACATGTCACTGTGCGCGCGCGACTATTTCGCGATGATGGCAGGGGTTAAGGGTATCGAGAGCTACGATAGAGGGGCACTTTTGGCGCAGGTGCATTTGAGTGTCGATGAGCGAATGGCACTCAAGCACTACTCCAAGGGGATGAAACAGCGATTGTTGCTCGCCTTAGCACTTTTGGGTGCACCGCAGATATTGGTACTCGATGAGCCTACGTCAGGGCTAGACCCTTTTGGGCAGGCACGTATCGAGGAGCTACTTGTGGGACTCAAAAATTCACATCAATTTATCCTCTCGACGCATTCGCTTTCGTTGGCGTATCGTATGGAGGATGAGATATGGATACTCAAAGAGGGTCGTATCGTCTACCAAGGTCGACCAGAGAGCTTGGAAGCACTTCAAACACTCTTCTATTCCCATTTACCATCGGTGCTACAATGAGAGCGGTGTGGGCATTGGGGCGATTTTTCGCCCAAGGGTTTTACAAAACCAAGGCAACAACCTTGATGCTACTGCTTACCGTGGCAGTTTTAGCGCTAGCGTGGGCGATAAGCGACATCGATATAGGCAGTCAATATAAACTTTTTGAGGATTTGTTGCTCACCTCCCAAATCGCACTTTTGCATCTCATGGCGCTTTTTTATGCTTATGAGTATGGTCAAAAAGAGCGCATGGGCGGGGTTTTTGTCCTGCCTTTGGCGGTGGGTGTTTCGCGAAGCACTTACCTCTATGGTGTTATAGCAGGGCAGGTGATGATGCTAGGGCTTTTTACGCTGATGCTTTTGGCTATCGATACAACAGTTTTGTATTTTTTTGAGGGTCACATTGCTTTGGTGGTATTGGGTCAGGTAGTATTGGGGCTTTTGTCGGCGATACTTTTGGCGCTTTTGGTAGTGATGTTTATGCAGTTTGTATCGGTGATGAACAGCGTCATTTATGCACTCCTCTTTTATATGGTAGGTAACGGCATGGATGAACTCTACGCTTACGCTTTTTGGATAGAGCCATCGACAACCCTACAAAATCTCTATAGTGTTTTGGGTTTCATCATTCCCGATTTTTCGCTTTTTGATAGATTGGGTCCCGTGGTCAATCGCTCTTATGTCGATAGCGTGACGCTTTTCATGGAGCCGTTACTCTATTTTGGTATCACCTCTCTCATTGTCATCGTCATTGCACAGCTCAAATTCGCACGCAGGGCGCTCAAAGTTGGTGCATAAACTTATCCTCATTGCAGCTATTTTGGGGCTTTTAGGCTTCAATAATCTGCGCACGCATGAGCAAGCAAACCATGAAAATAGCTCATTGCTCTTTGTCAACGGATGGCTTTTCAAGGCGCTGAGTGGTCCAGCACACAATCTCGTTGCAGATGGATTGTGGCTGGTTTCCAATGGCATAGCAGAGATTCGCAATAGCACCAACGCTGTCGATGCGAGGCAAGTGCGTGAGGCTTCCAAAGCGATTTTGGCGCTTGATCCCTATTTTTTTCGTGCACACAATTATACCGCGACACTTTTGGCATCGATATTTGAAGATACCAGCAGTGCCACGACGCTCATGCGTACAGCACGCCACTTCGATAGCAACAATTTTTTACTCTATTTTAATGAGATTCTTTTCTGGACGACGTATGCTTATGAGCGTGCTAATTACGATTATATTCGGAAATTGGCCAAAGATGCAGCTATGCTTCCAGAGGCACAAAAGGTAGTTGGACCCCTCGATGTGAAGGATTTAATAGAAGAAATTCTTATAGATGCTACGCATAAATCACACCAAACTGCACAGGCGCTTGCTGATCTAGCATGGCTAAAAGAACAAACTACTTCCATCGAACGCAAAAAAGTGATCCAAAAACGTATAGAAGCGCTCCAAAACCCTCTAGAATAGCCTCTCTTCAAGATATTTTTAGTCTAAGATGCTACAATTTTTGCATATCAACAAAGGACGGAGTATGAACTCAACTGAACTATACGACAAAATCATCGAGCTAGGTAACGCATTTGCAAAAGATGGTGCTGAATTCAAAGAAAAAGGCAACAAAGCTGCAGGTGCTCGCGCTCGTAAAGCCTCTCTTGAGATGGGTAAACTTTTCGGTGAATACCGCAAAGCTACCATCAACGAGACAAAAAAATAGTTCTAATGACGTAGGCCTTTGGCCTACACTCACTCTCTTATGACCACAAAAATCTACCTAAATACCACTTTTCAAGAATATCTTTCCACATTTGACACAAGCGAAACGCTTATCCTCAGCACGCAAAATTTACGCTACAAAAGTATGCAAAACGCGCGGGTTTTTCAAGTAAGAACGGCTGATATTTTTGATAGAGCCATTGGTGACTTTTATGCAAGCGATATTATTCTAGACCTCTTTGACGATTTGGCGCGTACTATCCCAGAGGCGCTAGGTGCCTTCTTGGATGATTACGAGGCGGGAATTTTTCAAACTACGCAATTGCACATCGTAGTCAAAGAGCGCTCCTTGATAGAAAAATGGGAGCTTTATGATGTCCTTGATATGGGATGATGCGTTTGTCACACTCTCGTTGGAGCCTCACACCAATCCATGGGTGATTGTACGACTAAAAGCCCCCTGCAAAGAGCTTTCACACCTCTCTGTTGAAGAGAATCAGCGTCTTTTTGGGTATGTGTTGGCGGTAGAAAAAGCTATGCTAGAGTATTTCAACCCCACCAAAATCAATGTAGCAAGTTTTGGAAATATACTTCCTCAAGTGCATTGGCATGTTCAAGCACGCTTTGCCGAGGATGACTATTTTCCTAATTCATTGTGGGGAGCTAAAGTACGAGAGAGTTTTGTGTGTGAAGCTTCGATAGAGGAGTTTGTGCCCTTTTTGAGGGCACGATTAGCGCATTAAGACCAGCGATTGTTGTCGTTGCTTGGGCGGCTGTTGCCACCGCCGCTGCGATTGCCATCGTTGCTACGTGGACGACTGCTGTTACGGTCACTGGAGTTACCACGGTAACCGCCGCCACCTTCGCTGCTACGTGGGCGGTCGCCACCACCACTGCGTGGTCCACGACTACTACTGCCGCCGCTGTTACGACGACCCTTGAAAGTACGACCACCGCCGCCACCATGAGGAGAGCTAGAGAGTCGCTCTAGCAATGTTTCGAGGCGTTTTTGAGGAATACCGATGGTATTTGGCCCTTGAACCTCTTGATTTTCTATCAAGAGTGAAGCCATTTTGTAGAGAATCGATTCCAAATCCAAATCCTCTTTGAGTGCATCGATAATCATATGCGCATCATCACGAACGTGTTTTGCTTCGATTTGGGCAATCAATTTTGAGAAGTATTGTTTGACAACATCGCTTTTGCTTGGGATGTAACAATGTTCCATCGTAGTGCCCACTTTGGCTTTGATACGTTGAAGCTCTTTGAATTCGTGCGGCGTTACAAGCGTGATAGCTTTGCCTTTTTGACCAGCACGTCCCGTACGACCGATGCGGTGGACGTAGCTTTCTGGGTCAAAAGGAATATGGTAGTTGAAAACGTGGCTGATGTTGTCGATGTGAAGTCCACGTGCGGCGACATCCGTAGCGACCAAAATCTCTACGTCGTTGCCTTTGAAGCTTTTGATAACTGCTTCACGTGTGCGTTGCTCCATGTCACCATGTAGCCCTTTGGCGTGGTATCCAGCGGCAGTGAGAACCGTCGATACGCGCTCTACTTCGCTTTTGGTGCGGCAAAAGACGACCGATTTGGTAGACTCTTCAGCATCCATAAGACGAATCATCGCATCATCGCGTTCACTCTCTTCGATGACGTAGTAGAGTTGTGAGATGTCAGAGTTGGTGGTCTCTTCACGTGTCACAGAGATAAAGACAGGCTCTTTGAGGATACGTTTGGCAAGCTCTTTTATCGGTTTGGGCATTGTCGCAGAAAAGAGCAACGTTTGACGCTCTTTGGGCAAGTAGGTGAAGATTTCATTGATATCATCCAAAAAGCCCATATCAAGCATCTCATCCGCTTCATCGAGGACGACAGTGGTAGGATTAAACGTTTTGATTTGACGGCTAGAGAGTAGGTCTAGCAAACGTCCAGGGGTGGCTACGACGATTTGTGCGCCGCGCTCGATAAGCTCGATTTGGCGTTGGCTAGAGCGTCCACCATAAATAGTGACGGTGTTGACACCACTAAAACGTCCCAAAGTATAAAGCTCGTCGCTTACTTGGTTAGCCAGTTCACGCGTAGGTGTGATAATCAAAATTTCGATACCACCGTTGTAGTGCATACGTTCGATGGCAGGGATACCAAAAGCGGCAGTTTTACCTGTACCTGTGTGCGCTTGTGCTACGACATCGTGACCCGCCATAATGACAGGAATCGCTTCAGCTTGAATAGGACTAGCGAGTTTGAAGCCTTTGGCATCGATAGCGCGTTGGATATTGGGTTTGAGGTTGAAAGAGGCGAAGAGGACTTCGGGGGCTGATGCTGCATCGACAGCAATAACTTTTTCGGCGCCGAGTTCGGCAGTGGTCTGTGACATTGTGATCCTTGATGTTTAGACCCCGATAAGATGATTGTGCCATGCGAAGAAGAGGTCTGTGAAGATTTGGCGAATTATACACATCCAAACTGATAACAAACACCGATAAAAAAATTGCATGGTATCATACCTGCTAAAAAAGGATGGGATGTGTCGATTGAACTCATTTGGCTTGTCGTAGGTGTAGGATTTTTGGTGCTTTTTGGAGCCTTTGGCTACTATTGGAGCAAAAGCCAAGCACATATTCAACTCCTGCGTGACGCACTCCAACAAGCCTCCATCGAGCGTGCCTCTCTCGAAAAAGAGTTAGCTTTGACACAAACGCACCATGCAGAAAAAATCACCCTTATCGAAGCGACAAAAAAGCGTCTCGAAGAGGATTTTGCCGCCATCACAACCAAGCTGTATGAGGAGCGAAGCCGCGCTTTTGTGGTCGACAATGAAAAATCTTTGCAACAGCTTCTGACGCCGTTCAAAGAGCAAATTACCAAATTTGAACAGCAGGTCTCCCAAGCCTACACCATCGAGGGCAAAGAGCGTGCAGTGCTCAAAAACGAGCTGGAAAATTTGCAAAAACTCAATCAACAACTGCGTAGCGACGCTATCAATCTCACGCAAGCTTTGAGAGGCGACTCCAAAGCGCAAGGCAATTGGGGTGAGGTGATTTTGGAGCGTGTGCTTGAAGAGTCTGGACTACGCAAAGGGCATGAGTATGAGGTGCAAACGTCGTTGCAAAACAGCGAGGGCAAACGCTATCAGCCTGATGTGATTGTCCATCTACCCAATCGTCGCGACATCGTCATCGACTCCAAAGTCTCTCTCGTAGCGTACGAGCGCGCTATTGCCTCTGAAGATGCGACACAAAAAGCGCTTGCCACCAAAGAGCATTTGGCCTCGATAAAGGTGCATATCGATGGACTCAGTGCCAAGCGTTATGAGACACTTTTGGGGGTTGAGAGCTTGGATTTTGTGCTGATGTTTATGCCTATCGAGGGAGCTTTTATGTTGGCACTCGAAGCGGATGGGACGATTTTCACCAAGGCTTTTGCACAAAATATTATGATTGTTAGCCCCTCGACACTTTTGGTGACACTGCGTACCATCGAGCATATGTGGAGCAACGCCTATCAAAACCGAAATGCCTTGGAGATTGCGGAAAAGGCGGGGAATTTGTACGACAAATTTGTCGCTTTTGTAGAGGAGCTAGAGAAATTAGGTACCAATATCGAGCGCACCCAAAACAGCTATACCGAAGCGATGAAAAAACTCAAAACTGGCTCTGGGGATATTATGGGCCGTATCGAGGGATTGCGCAAGTTGGGTGTGAAGGGCAAAAAAGAGCTACTCAAAACCCAGACAGGTCAAAGCCTCAAGCTGGAGTGGGACGACCAAACAGACGTGCAATGATATTGCCAAACTCTTTGTGTTTGGTGTAGTAGCGTGTGGGAAAATCGGCATGCGGATTGCCCACATCGATTTGATAGGAGTGTAGATAGTGCGCTAGCTCACTCAAATCGATAGCCTCAAAAGGCTTGCCCAAAAGTGTGCTTTTTGTATTGGCTTCATCGATGATAAAAGCCAATTGGCGCAAGTTTACCAAATCAAACCAGCGCAAAAAAGTCTCAAACGTGAGGTTTTCAAGCGCATCGCCTTCGGGAGTAAGTAATCTATTTTGGGCTTGCAAACGTTGAAGCGTATCGAGGATGATCTGCGCGGCTGGCATAATGCCCTCTTTCCAAAAGGGCGCCTCATCGCTACTGTCGAGGCGCTTTTGCAGGGCTTGCAAGAAGAGTTTTTTGTCTTGTGCACTTTCCAAAAACATTTCGCGACCTAGGGGTGGGGGATTTTGACTTTGGAGTTAAGCAGTGCCCCAATGACAAAAATCATCACCATATAGGCATAGGGCGAGGAGAGTGCTGTGTAGGTGTGTGTGAGGTAAACCACGAAGAGCAAAATCGCTCCTAGTGGTGTCGGTACGCCTGTGAAGAAGCGCGCCACTTCACCTACATGCGTCGTGAGATTGAAGGTAATGAGACGACGAAGCCCCGCCAAAATGTAGTAGAGCATTACTGCTGCGCCCAAAATTTGCACTGTGGTATCGGTGCTTTTGAAAATCACCTCATAGATCAAAAACGAAGGTGCCAAGACGAAGGTGATGAAATCGGCAAAGCTGTCGATTTGAACGCCAAAAGGGTTGGAAAGCTTGAATTTTCGGGCAATTTTGCCATCGAAAATATCAAAAGCACCCCCAATCCACGCGGCGATAATAGCAAAGTCGTAGCGACCGTGCGCGATAAAAAAGAGAGCAATAACTCCCATGCTGACGTTAACAAAGGTGAAACAATTGGCCAGATTGAAATGAGATGCAGGGCGAAAGAGAAACGCGAACAACGAAGCTCCTTGTTTTTCTTGGCATTATAGCCAATTGCGTCTGTGGGGAGGGTGCCTTTGTGGTATAATCGAAAGAAACAAAAAGTGGTGGCGATGGCAAAAATAGTCAAATCTGATGAAGCGTGGAGAAGCCAACTCTCTCCTTTGGCGTACGATGTATGCCGTCTCAAAGGAACTGAGCGTGCTTTTACGGGAGCTTTTTGGGATACCAAAGCCGAAGGGTTGTATCGATGTGCTTGTTGCGGTGCGCCACTTTTTAGCAGCCAGACCAAATTCGATTCAGGTACAGGATGGCCGAGCTACTTTGCCCCTGTCTCACCCGATGCAATTATCGAGCATCGAGACACCTCACACGGCATGATTCGCACCGAAGTTGTATGCGCGGCGTGTGATGCGCATTTGGGACACCTCTTCCCCGATGGCCCCGCTCCCACGGGTGCACGCTACTGTATCAACTCTGTTTCGCTCACTTTTGAGGAGGCGTAATCGATGGATGCCCACACTGCACTGCTAGAGCAAGAGATTGCTCACCTACAACACAAACTCAAACTCCAACAAGAGCATATTAATACCCTCCAAGCTATCGGTACCGCACTTTCTGCTGAGAATAATCTCAACAAACTTTTGGAGATGATTCTCGAAGAGGCCAAGCGCTTCACCAATGCAGACGGTGGGACGCTCTATTTGATGAGTAACGATGAGCGATTTTTGCACTTTACGGTGGTGCAGACTGACTCATTGGGTATCAAAATGGGTGGCGTTCAAGGCGCTATGACGTGGCCACCTTTGCCACTTTATAAAACAGACGGCACCAAAAACCAAGAGATGGTTGCCGCGATGTGTGCCCTTTCGGGTGAGGCGATTAATATTCCTGATGTGTACGAAGCGGAAGGGTTCAACTTCGAAGGTACCAAAAAATTTGATGCAGGTACGGGGTTTCGCTCCAAATCGATGCTCGTTATTCCGATGAAAAATTACGAAAATGAGGTCATCGGGGTGTGTCAGTTGATCAACTGTATCGACCCCATCACCCGAGAGACGGTGCCTTTTAGTGCCGAGTTTGAAGCCTCTGCGCTTTCGCTTGCCAGTCAAGCCGCCGTTGCTATTACCAACGTCCAACTCATCAACGATTTGCGCGAGCTTTTGGAAGCCTTCATCAAAAGCATTGCAAGCGCAATCGACGCCAAGTCACCCTACACAGGGGGTCACGTACGTAAAGTCGCAGAGATTGCAATGCTCTTGGCAAATGAGATTAGCGAATGCGATGAGGGACCTTACCGAGATATTCACTACACCTACGATGAGCTCAATCAAATTCGTATCGCAGCACTCATGCACGACGTGGGCAAAATTACCACGCCTGAATATATCATGGACAAATCGACCAAGCTAGAGACCATCTACGACCGTATCGAGACGGTCAAGACGCGTTTTGAGCTACTCAAAAGGGACAAAAAAATCGCCCTTTTAGAGGCGAAATTGGCACTCTCAGATGCCAGCGAAGAGGATACACGCTTTTTGGATGAGGCGTATGCCAACGATATTGCGCAAATCGATGCGGATATGGCGTTTATCAAAGAGTCCAATATTGGTGGCGAATTTATGAGTGACGACAAAATCGCACGCATCAAAGCCATCGCCGCACAAACATGGCATGCAGATGGTCAAACCCTACCGATGTTGAGCGAAAATGAGGTCTACAATCTCAATATTCGCAAAGGTACCTTGACCGAAGAGGAGCGCCAAATCATCAACTACCACGCGACGATGAGTAATACCATGCTTGAAGCGTTGCCATTCCCCAAAAAGCTCTCACGTGTTCCTGCCATCGCAGGTGGACACCATGAAAAACTCAACGGCAAGGGCTACCCCAAAGGGTTGCGTGCCGATGAGCTAGGACTTGAGGCACGTATCATGGCGGTGGCAGATATTTTTGAAGCACTCACCGCTTCTGACCGCCCTTACAAAGAGGCGAAAAAAATGTCCGAAACGATGAAAATTTTGAGCTTCATGGTCAAAGATGGCGATATTGACGGCGAACTACTAGAGTTTTTCTACAAGCGCAATTTGCACCTCAAATACGGTATCAACGAACTCAAACCTGAACAACTCGATATCGAGTAGGTTGCGGTTATGCGTGTGATACCCTCTCTTTTTGGCACGGATAGTCAGACCAAACGTGCCGAAATCTTAGAGTACTTTTTGTCCACTTTTGACCTTTACGAGAAGCTTTTTGAGCCTATCGTAGAGGATAAACATTTTCGCATTGCTCCTGATGCACAACGCCATCCCCTTATCTTTTATTTTGGTCACACAGCGGTTTTTTATATCAATAAGCTCGTTTTGTCAGGGGTGATAGAGGAGCGTATCGATGCGCAAATGGAGGCTATTTTTGCCGTGGGTGTCGATGAGATGGTGTGGGACGATTTGGAGGCTTCGCACTACCCTTGGCCTACAGTAGGCTCTACGCGCGATTATCGCCGTCGTGTGCGAGAGCGCATTGCCGCACTTATCGCTACTGCGCCTCTCACACTTCCTATTAGATGGGAGGATAATTTTTGGTGGGTATTGCTCATGGCAATAGAACACGAAAATATCCATCTGGAGACCTCTTCGGTGTTGATTCGACAGCTCGATAGTGCGTATGTGCGCCCTCATGCACAATGGGCAATAGCCACCGATGCCTCGATGCAAACACCTACCAATGATTGGGTAGCCATTGCAGGGGGTACTGTATCGATGGGCAAAGCTGTCGAGGCGGATTACTACAGTTGGGACAATGAATACGGTGAAGCAACCGTCGAGGTAGCCCCTTTTGAAGCAATGCGCTCACTCATCTCCAACGGCGAATTTTGGGCATTTGTAGAGGCGGGTGGCTATGCACAACCAGAGTGGTGGGACGAGGAGGGGGCGCAGTGGCTTTTGGAGTCCAAACGTACCTATCCCAAATTTTGGGTAGCGCGAAGCGACGGTAGTTATGCCTATCGAGCGATGCTAGAGATTATCGATATGCCCTACAATTGGGCTGTCGATGTCAACTACCACGAGGCAAAAGCGTACTGTAATTACCTCTCACAAAAACTTGGTCAGAACATCACGCTACCAAGCGAAGCGCAATGGTACGCCATAGCACAGCAAGCAGGTGTGGGTGAGGTGATGCACGAGGGCAATATCGCGTTGCGACACGCTTCAAGCTGTAGTGTCGATAGATACCGTTTCGGAGAGCTTTTCGATGTGTGTGGCAACGTGTGGCAGTGGACATCGACCCCTATCGATGGCTATCGGGGCTTTCGCGTGCACCCCTTTTATGATGACTTTTCGACCCCTACCTTCGATGGCAAACACAATCTCATCAAGGGCGGCTCATGGATATCGACAGGTAATGAGACACTTTTGTCGTCGCGCTACGCTTTTCGTCGTCATTTCATGCAACATGCAGGTTTTCGACCCATACGTGGCAGTGCTGTAGGCACGACGGATGAGGTCAAACCGCTCTTCATCGATGAGGAGATAGCGCACTTATGCCAACGCCATTATGGTGCCAAGGCGCAGTATCCTTTGGCGATGGTGGAGTATCTGGTGGGCTTTATCGAGCATCCATCGCGTGCTCACGTGCTTGAGCTTGGGTGTGAAGTGGGACGTGGCGCTTTTGAGCTTGCGCGTCATGTGGCGCAGGTGACGGCGTTGGATTTCACGGCACGCTCTATTGCTGTGAGTGTCGCCCTACAGCAAAATGGTCGTGTGGAGGGGGTGGATTTGGAGGCAATGGGAGTTGCCGCTCATGCTTCCAAAGTCGCCTTTTTCCAAGGCGATGCTTGTAACCTCAAACCGCACTACAGCGATTATGATGCCATTATCGCCACGGCAGATGTGCTTGGTCTCTATGCACCGCAAGAGTTTTTGGATGAAATTGCCCATCGACTTGGTTTAAATGGCGTACTTTTGTTGGCGGCAAGCGCATGGAGCACCTCGATGACAGCACCCATCGAAACACTCTGCCACAGCATCGCACCTAGCACCACCATAGCAGGCTTAGAGGTGCGTGTGTGGCGCAAAAACAGCGATGTTTGATTTCGATACGCCTACACATAGAGAAGAGAGCGACGCCGAAAAATATGCCAAACGTCAAAAACTTTTCGGTACTGATGAAGTCTATCCGATGTGGGTGGCAGATATGGAGTTTCGCACCGCACCTGCCATCATAGAGGCGTTGCAAGCACGCGTCGCACATGGGGTTTTTGGCTACAGCGAGAGCGACGAGGAGCTTGCTCATATCGCCCACTCATGGTGCCAAAAACGTTACGACATCGATATACCTGCTTCCCATTTTCGTAGCTCCCCTAGCATCATGACCTCTATGAGTGCGGCTATAGAAGCACTCTCAGTGAAAGGTGAGGGGGTGACGACCATGGTGCCTGTCTATGCGCCCTTCATGGAGAGTGTCACCTCACAGCACCGCACGCTTTATACTGTGGAACTCTCTCTCATCGATGGGGCGTATCACATTGATTGGGAGGCGTTGGAGCGCGCCTTGGCACAAAGCAAACTATTTTTGCTGTGCAATCCACACAATCCCGTAGGGCGTGTTTGGCGTATCGAGGAGCTAGCGCGTATGGCGCAACTGTGCGAGACCCATGAGGTGACTATCATCAGCGACGATGCACACGCGGATATTGTGCGCTCCTCTCATCGATACCTATCGATGGCGACTGTCGCGCCTCTACGTACGGTCACTTTGTGGGGAGTGGGCAAGGGGTTTAATCTCTCAGGATTAGGTGCCACCCTCTATGCCTCACACAATAGTGCACTCGTGGAGGCTATCGATGAGGTTTTCCATGCGCGTCATGTGGTGCGAGGGACGATGATGGGATTTTTGGCGCTCAAAACTGCCTATACAGAGGGCTTGGCGTGGCTAGAGGCGGCAAACAGCTACATCGATACCAATATCGCCTACGCTTGCCACACCATCGATACACAGTGCGCACCCTTGAAGGCTATCGCACCCGAGGGCACCTATCTGGTATGGATAGATTGTCGAGGATTGGGGCTAAGTGATGCTGCACTCAAAGATTTTTTCGTGCACGATGTAGGCATAGGGCTTTCGCAAGGGCGCTTTTTTGGCGCGGGAGGCAGAGGCTTCATGCGTATGAATGTGGCGGTGCCTAGGGCGCAACTGCGAGAGGTATTGACGCAGTTGTCCAATGCATTGAAAAAAAATTAGCTTTTTAGATAAAGCGCCAAGCCCTCTTCGATTTGGGCTAATGCCAAGTTTTTGCCATTCTCCTCTTCGGGCGCACTCCACCAATACTCAATAATCTCCTGCTCGATAGAGCCAAGCAAATCCATAGGCATATTGGCAAAAATCTCAAAAGAGCTAATCTCCAAGGGTGCTACGCCTTTGCGTAGCGCTAGGTCACTTGCCAACTCACGTATCGCTTTTTCAACCGCGGTGGGTTCAGGGATGGGCGTGCCATCGGGGTTGGGTTGGGCGAATTGTCGCGCTTGGTCTATCCATGCCTTGATCTCCTCCTCCAAATAATCATGTCCTTGCGCGCTGTAGCACAAAATTTTGGTGGGTGAGTAGACGATAGCGTCCTCCTCATCGAGCACATCGCTGGTTTTGGGGATGCCATTGTGCAGGTAGAGTTCGATGCGTTGGCTGTCACGTAGCGTACAAGCGGTCTCAAAAACATTACGCGCCTCTTTGAGGAGCATTTCACGAATTTTTTCTGTGTTCATTTTCAATCCTTTAGGTCATGTAGGGAATATCCAACACCGCGTCACGATCTTCGGCTTCATAGTCGAAGGTCTCCTGACGTGTGATGGAGGAGAGCGGTTTGAGAAGCACGATACGTTGCAACGGGTGCAGGGCGGCACGTTGGGCGTAGTCGTGAATCGTATCGAGGTAGTGATTGGTGATGATAGGGTGCCATTGGGTGTGTTGGCTTGCCATTGTGGTGACAAAAGTTTGCACGTTTTCAGGGCTTGTGTCATCGATACGGGGGAGTTTGCGTACAACATTGCGCACAAATTGTTTGAAAAAGAAGGGCTCCCCCAAGGTCAAAAGCGTCGAGGCGGCATCGATATCGGCGTGCGTCTCGCTGTAGCTGTAGGCGTAGCGAAAGTGCTCACACACCCATTCGGTATAGCGTGGATAGTGCTCTAGTACCATCACCAAATCGCGCAAATCGTTGTCGATGAGGACTTGGAAAAGGCTCGTGGCATTTTTGCTGATGCTTCGCCAATGGGTCTCGTGGGGTTGAAAATTGTCCTTATCGAGGATGGGTCGATACTGTGCGATACGTGCGCTATCTTCGAGCAGGCGCGCCTTGCCACGGTAGGCTGGGGCGCTATTCATGGGCGTTGAATCTGTCCCACAAGGTCTTGTAATGGGTATCGAGCTTGGAGAGGGTCGCATCGACGAGAATGAGATTTTGGGTCATGGGGAAGTGCGCATTGGGGCGCTCTTCGTACCACGCTTTCATCGCATTTTTGAGTGATTCACGCTGACGAAAGCTCTCGATAATCATCGCTTTTATCTGTGCCATTTCGGGGGTGATTACTTCAGATGAGGCCATAGCTGACTCCTAGAATTTTGCCTATGTGTGCACGAAATGTTCTAGCTAGAACGTTCCATGCAATAGGGTGAAAAAAAGCAGGAGTTTTTATGCAGCCCCAACCCCAATCACTCGTCACCCCCGCTCTGGATGCCATCCAACAAGGTCGCGTCAAGGAGGGTTACGCACAACTGCTAGAAGCCGCCTACACAGGCGACAAACAAGCCCAATCGCTTATCGCTTATGTGAGCAATGCAGCGCTTGCCACCTCACGTAATGAGGCGTTTCATACGCTAGACCCCCTAGAGCAAGAGGCAATAGTGCGTGCCATCATCGATGAGCATATTGCGCCGCCACTGCTACGTGACGGTGGCGGTGTGACGCTTGTCAACTATATCGCAGGCGAAAATCCCCAAATCTGGTTGCGCTACTTGGGCGCGTGTGCAGGGTGCCATTTGAGCACCACCTCGACCGCGGACATGATGTTGGGTGAGTTCGAGAAACGCATCGACAAAAATGTCGTACTTTACCTCTTGCAACTGTGAGAATGGAAGTTGCAAATTTCATTTTATAAATCAAAAACATAAGGAAAAAAGATGTCTGTAATGATTACCGATGCGTGTATTAACTGTGATGCGTGTGCCTCTGAGTGCCCTGTATCTGCGATTTTGAGCGATAGCGATGAGAAAAACCCGTTCGAAGGTGAGCGCTTTTATGTCAAGCCTGAGACCTGTGTAGAGTGTGTAGGTCACGCAGATAGCCCACGCTGTGCTGATGCATGTCCGACCGAAGGCTCTATCGTGTGGGATATGCCCTACACCGATGAGTTCAATGACTATTATGTAGCGGGTCACGAAAAAGGTACCTACAAAATCCGTGAGCACAAAACCAAAGGGATGATGTTCCCTGCGGTCAAAAGCATGGAGTTCATGGCTGAAATCGGCATGGACGCACGCAAAAGCCACGCCAACGTCGCTGGCTCGTTCTAGGAGTTTGGGGTGCATGTAGCGTTTGCGTCCAAAGAGGGCAAGCTTATCGATGACCACTTTGGATGGGCAAAACAGTTTTATCTCTACGCTGTCGATGCGAACTCTGCATCGCTCGTAGAGGTGGTCGATAGCTCCAATGCTCCTGAAGCGGAGGCTGAAAAATTGGCCTACAAAATTGCCTGTCTGAAAAACGCTGACATCGTCTACACCACCCAAATAGGTCCCACCGCCTCCAAAATGGTGCAAGCAGGCGGCATTCACCCTGTGCGTGTTGCCGAAAATGAGCCTATTGAAACTGCCATCGCGCAGTTGCAAGGGATGTTGTCCGACAATCCTCCCTTGTGGCTCTTGCGTATTGCGCACAAATCCCAAGCAAGGAGCCAATAATGGCTGTAATGATTACCCAGAGTTGTATCAATTGTAATGCTTGTATCGATGAGTGTCCCGCGACCGCTATCGAGAGTGTGGATACTTCACCACGCACCGATTGGGAGTATACCTATGTACGCCCCGAGAAGTGTATCGAGTGTGTCGATGGTGCTGTGCCCAAGTGTGCAGATGCTTGTCCTACAGAGGGGTGTATCGTCTGGGATATGCCCTATACCGCAGAGCATGAGGAGTATTTTGTAGGCAACAGCGCTTATGTGATACGCGAAACGAAGAAAAAGGGTCTCATGACCCCCACTGTATCGCCTCAACCGTGGCGCGAAGCCATCGATATGACGGCGCGCAGTGCGCATGTGAGCGTAGGTGAGACGCTCAAACTCTACAACTAAGAGGAGAAAAAAATGGCTGTAATTATCAATGATACCTGTATCACGTGTGATGCGTGTCTGCAACAATGCCCCGTCAATGCTATCGTCGATGACATGCACAATCCTCTAGGGCATAGCCGCTACTATGTGCAACCTGAAAAGTGTATCGAGTGCGTGGGAGCTTTTGATGACCCGCAATGTGCCGCAATTTGTCCTAGCATCGGATGTATTACGTGGGATATGCCCTTCACGGCGCAGTATGATGCGCATTTCCTCGATAGCGATACCTATGCATTGGGTACCACCAAAGAGGGCACGCCCAAATCACCCACCTATCGAGAGCAAAAATACCGCGAAGATATTGCGCTTTCTAAGCGTGGCGTAGGACATGAAGTCCAAGAAGAGCCTACCCAAAACGAAGCGGGGTGAATTTTGGCGTACGATTTGACCCGTTTGGGCGCGATAGCACTTAGTCTCGATGAGATGCAAAAAGATTGCGCCATCACCTTGGCACTCAAAATCGTCGATGACAGTTGCAAGATGGACGATTATGAGCGTGCAGTTTTTATGGCACTTTTTGACCTTATCCCTTTTGGGCGTAGTGACTTTTTTGAGTCGACAGTCCATGATGTCATCGCCCAAGGACGCGCAAATCCTACCGCTCAGCTCTTTGGGACGATAAAAAATCTGCGTGAATCTGCTATGCGCTATCTCACCCAAGAGCGTATGAAAGCCTACAAAGCTTACGTACGTGCCAAGTTAGAGGTGTAGGTCTCCTCGACACTCTCCAGACGAAATCCCAATCCCATTTTGGTCACATCTGCGTCAAACTGTGCTTGTTGGCTCAAGGTGCGTGAGACTAAGTTGGCGTGTGTTTTAGCATAGATTTTGGCGTGCGAAGTGCCCATAAGTTCCTCTGAGGTGTGCGTATCGATAAGCATCTCGATTTGTGAGAGCGCTACCAAGGGCAAATCGCAGTGAAAATCGCCTGCGCTTGTCACTCCCCAATAGATAAATCCTAGCCCTGAATAAAAATCAAGTGAATCACTCACGCTAGCAAAGCTGATACGTCGCGTATGCGCCAAAATCGCCTCGTCCATCACCTCTCCTAAGAGTATTTTGGCGTAGCCGTGGCGTTGAGAGATGAGCGGCGTGAAGAGATTGTGAATCGTGAGATAGTCGCCATAGCGGTCTGTTTTGGCGAAGATGTAGCAGACGATTGCTCCCGCATCATCGACCAGTGCACTGCACCCACTGCTCCAGCTGTAGTGTCTGTCCCACCACGCCAAGGCTTGGCTAGCGAAGCGTATCGAGGGGGCATCGATGATGAGCGCGGTCGCATCGATGTAGGCTTGGCGGGAGAGAGGGATGGTGGTCATGCGAGCACTTGGAAGGTGTAGCAAAAGGTATTGCTACCGTTTTGGGAGCCGACGCGAATATCGATGGCATATTTTTGAGCGATGCCTTGCACGATATCCAGACCCAATCCTAGACCTCTTTGCGCCTCTTGTTCGCGGTAAAAGCGTCGAAAAATTGCTTGGGTATCGGCGATGTGAGGACCGTGTGAGGTGACGCAGAGTTGGCTGTTTTGGAGTGTCACCTCGATGGTAGAGTGTTCGTAGGCGTATTTGATAGCATTGGAGAGGTTGTTGTCGATGAGGCGTTCTGCTTCGATAGCGTTCATCATGACACGACAGGTTTGGACACGTTTGAGGGTAAGGCGTTTGTTTTCACTCTGGGCAATCGAGGTGAAAAAAACGATGCGCTCTTCGAGAAGCTGTGCAATATCGAGAGGTGTGGGTTGGTAGTTGGTTTGGTCGTGCGAAATAGTGTAGGAGAGATCCTCGTAGGAGTTGTTGAGGAAGTGAATCGCGGCATGGATTTGCTCGATGAAGGGGCGCGCTTTTGGCTCATGTATCACCATCTCGATAAGCTCTGTATTAGTCATGATGACGCTCAAGGGGGTGCGGATTTGGTGGACGGTATCGGCGATGAAATCTTTGTTTTGTTGGGCGAGGTGCTTGACGCGCGCTAGGCTTTGGGCGAGCTCTTGGTTCATATGGGTGAGTTGCTTGGCATCGTTATCGAGGTGTTTGGCGATAATACTTGCGATGAAACTAATAAGCAGTGCACTACTCATATAGGTGGCATTGTGACCATAAAACGCTGTCCCCTCATAGAGGTGCAAAAAGCCAAAAAAGAGGAGCACTAGAGCGCTCCACACCGCACCTGCACGCAGACCCAAGAGAAAAAAGGCGACCAAAATCAGCGCATAGAACCACACCAACGCTTGGGGGTCTTCCCACAAGGTGAGCGCCATAAATGCCAAACTGACGAAATTGACCCCCAGCGCGAGATGCCCAATGAGGAGAAAATAGCTACGCTTTTGGCGTAACATCCACAAGAGCAATCCATGCGCACCTGCCGTGGCATAAAGCCGCGCCGTTTGTCCTAGTAGCGTCGTATCGATATGTGAAAAAAGGGCATAGACGAGATTGTAAACCAATCCCACCGCCAAGAGTGTATTGAGCAAAATATAGCGTGAACGCGCATCGTGTGGGAGGCTAAAGCCACTGTGCAGGAGATTAGCTAACATCGACATACCAGTTTGTAGCCGTTTCCATGCACGGTCTCAATGGCATCACTGGTGAGGTGTTCGCGCAGTTGGTTGACCAATTGGCGCACGGGATAGGCGTCACGAATCTCATCCTCCCACACATAGCTCTCGATGGTACTTGTAGAGACGAGTCGATTGGCATTGGCGCACAAGAGTGACAAGAGTCGTAGCTCTTTGGGACGAAGTGCGATGGGTGTGCCCTCGTGTGTGAGGGTGCGGGTCTGGGGGTCAAAGGCAAGCGTAGGGGTGATAGCAATCGTTTTGGGTTGCGGTGGCAAGAGGCGTTCGATGCGAATTTGTAGCTCTTTGAGGTTAAAAGGCTTTTTGATATATTCGCTGCATCCACGGGTGTAGGCTTTTTCGAGGGTGGCGATTTCCAGCGAAGCAGTGAGCATGATAATAGGCGCACTTGGATAGAAGCTACGCACTCTATCGATGAGGTCAAGTCCATCGATATGAGGCAAATTTACATCGAGCAGATAGAGGTCGTAGGGCTGAAGCAGTATCAAATCGAAGGCCTTTTCGCCGTCAGAGGCGGTGGCCACTTCGTAGCCCAAAAGCGACAAAAATGTCGCGATAGATTTTTGTAGTCGAATGTCGTCTTCGACCAAGAGCGCTTTGCGCATATAATGCTCCTTATTTTTGAGACGTACTCTAACGAGCAAATGTCAAAAAAGTGTCGCATTATACCTTGGCTAATTAAACTGCACCAAAAAGCACACGTTTTTTAGAGCTGTTTTGGAGTGCTTTGGCTTCCTCATAGGTCACATCTTTGATTCTAAGCTTTGTTGTTTTTAGTTCATCGAAGACCGCATCGATTTTCTCTTCGGCACTCATCTTTTTGAGCGTACCTTTGTCCAGATCTGCATGCTCGATAAGCTCATTCCAGACAGAGCTCTCATCGAGGCTAAAGGCATTGAAAGTCAATCCCTCGTAGACGAATTTACCATCTTTGTCAAAATCGGTGACGAAAAGGAGATAGAGTCCATCGGGAGAGAGGACGCTTTTGTACTGCGCGACGAACTCTTCAAAAAAGTCAAACGTGCTAAGTTCGCACGCCAAAAAGTCCATCTTTTCACCTTTGGAGACGGTGACTACTTGGGTTGCGGTCGCTTTTGGGGGGAGCTGTTTGTCAGCGGACATTACTTTGCCAGGGGTGATGATGAGCGTACCACGGTATGCGTAGGCATATTTTTCGGTTTTACCGTTGAAGGTAGCCTGCCATTGGAGATTGTTGGAGTAGATGTAGTCTTGGAGGGTTGCCATTGTAGGTTCCTTGGAGGGTATTGTCGTTCACCCTCCCCAATGCAATAAGGGTTCTAGGGATTATTGCCTGCTACTAGAATCTTTTTCATTTTTACTCATGTGGAAAAAAATATTCATAAAACCGCACCACTTTTATATCTTCTATCGCTTCTGATTGGTTGTAGGTGATGATGGTTTTGGTCTGCGTCTCAAAAGGGAGTTTGCTTAGTGGTGTGAGCTCTCGTTTGCGGTTTTGGTCATTGAGTTCGTAGCACACTTGGAGTGCGTGTAGCTTGCCATCTCGTCTTGCAATAAAATCACACTCAAAACTCTCATGATAAAAAAAGACCTCAAACCCCGCCTTGATAAGCTCGGTGTAGACGAGGTTTTCAAAATACCCTCCAAGATGGGGGCTGAAGCGAAATCCTAACGACAAAAAGCCGTTGTCGAGGAGATAAATCTTTTTTTTGGCGTTGTTTTGAGTGGCGAGCGAGTAGGAGAAGTGTTTGACTTCACTCACAAGATAGCTCTCCTCAAGATAGGCAATGTACTCCTTGATACTTTTGTCATGTATACCCAAAGCTTTGGCAAGAGAGCTGTAGGAGTAGAGTGTAGCGGTGTTGGTGAGCAGATAGTAACTGAGTGCCTTGAAGCCTTTGGTGTCGCGGATGTCGTTGTTGTAGATGCAATCTTTGAGCAGTATCGAATCGTAATAGCTCGCTATTAGCTCTCGCTTGAAGCTTGGGTTTGATTGATGCACTTCGACAAACGAGCCGTATTGCATCATCTCATCGACGATGGCTAAGGCTTTGTGGGAGTGACGCACGAGACTGAGATACGAGTCGATGCCATTGATAGAGAGTAGCTCCGACAAAGAGAGTGGATAGACCATGGTCGCTATGTATCGACCGCTGAGGAGAGTTGCGAGTTCTCCGCTTAGAAGCGAGGCATTGGAACCTGTGACAAAAATCTTATCAAACCGCTCATCGTCATAAGCACTCTTGACAAACCGCTCCCAACCATCAATTGCTTGCACTTCATCGAGAAAAAGATAACGAATCGGTGTAAGGGTGAGCTTTTGAGCAGTCTCAATCATCTCATAAAACCTCGTCGCATCGGAAGCAAACGGGATAAAAAATGGGTCATCGAGATTGATGTAGAGGATAGATTTTGGGTCGATGCTTTGTGAGAGGTGGTTTATCATGAGGCGAAAAAGGGTCGATTTGCCGCTTCGTCGCAACCCTTGGAGTGCTTGGATTTGGCGAGCTTCGAGATTGCGCACAAGTCTCTTGAACACCTCTCTATTATAGAGGTTTGGATAGGGCGACTCCCAGTGGCGATTTTGACTTGCTAGGACTTTTTCCATACTGTGACTACCTAAAATTGTACTATTTCTCGTAGTATAGCACGAAGTTCATCACTTACCCCAATGTGAAGTTGTTGTTGGCAACTTTTGTTTCAGCTAGCGTGTTTATCCAAACAGCTAAACAGTAAAACGACTAAACAAAGAGTCTAGTCAAATAACTAAACTCTATTTTCCTCTTTAGCCCTTATACCCATAGGTCGAGGAGATGCTACGTAGGCGCTCGACCGCTTTGGTAAAGACCTCGATGGTGTATTCGACCTCTTCGAGGGTGGTGAAGCGTGAGAGGCTCAGGCGTATGGCGGTGTGTGCAAGCTCAGGGTCTTGACCGATGGCGCTCATGACGGGATTGGCGTGGAGCGATTCGCTCGCACATGCACTGCCTGTGGAGGCGGCGATACCTGCACGGTTGAGATCCCACAGCATCGCTTCGCCCTCGACGCCACGAATCGAGAGGAGTATCGTATTGGGTGTGCGCATATGGCGCGGTCCCACGATAAAGGTATCGGGGATTTTTGCCAAGGCATCTTCGAGTTCATCGCGAAGGGCTCGCACTTGGGTGTTCATCACCTCGACGTGGTTGACCGCTTGGCGTATGGCTAACCCCATGCCAACGATATAGGGGACGTTGAGTGTGCCTGCGCGCTTGCCACCCATTTGCTCTCCACCGTGAAAGAGGTTGGGCAGTTCGCACCCTTTGCGCACGTACAAGGCACCGATGCCTTTGGGACCGTGAAATTTGTGCGCAGAGAGGGTGAGGTAATCGACACGTACTTTTTTCAAATCGACGGGGAGTTTGCCGATGGCTTGCACCGCATCGGTGTGGAAGAGGATGCCCTTTTCACGCGCAAATTTCGCCACTTCTGCCACGGGGAAAATCATCCCTGTTTCGTTGTTCGCCCACATCATCGAGATGAGGATGGTTTGGTCTGTCACAGCATCTTTGACCGCTTGGGCACTTACGCCACCATTTTCATCGACATCGACGAAAGTGACGCGCACACCGTGCTCCTCCAAGAAGAGTAGCGTCTCTAGTACCGAAGGGTGCTCGACGGCGGTGGTGACGATGTGGTTTTTGTCAGGGTTTGTCAGGATATGTTTGAAAAAGACCCCTTTGAGGACACTATTGTTGCTTTCGGTCGCGCACGAAGTGATGAGGACGTCATCCTCGTCGGGGATATTCAGCGCATCATAGACGGCACCGAGTGCCTCGTTGAGGTGAGGGCGTACCTCCATGCCATAAGCGTGCAGAGAGTTGGGATTGCCATAGAGCTCTTCGAAAAAGGGCTGCATTTTGACTTTCACAAGGGGGTCGATTTTGGTGGTGGCATTGTTATCGAGATAGACGCGCATGGAGATTCCTAATGTGAGCATTGTTTAGGAGTACTCTGCAAGTTTCGTTCGAGAGTGTTTGAGGGGTTACGCGAGAAAAACGACTCTATCTCTACCGCTGTTTTTGGCTTGGTAGAGCGCTTCATCTACCCTGCCGATGGTATCATTGATCGTCTCCTCTTTTCGATAGAGGGTGACACCAAAACTCCCTGTTTGCATCTGCACACCGTTCAAACTGCTTTGAGAGAGGGTGACGCGCAGCGATTCGGCAAGCTTTTGGACGCCTTGCGCATCGGTATGGGGGCAAATAATCATAAACTCTTCACCACCCCATCGACCTACGATGTCTGTTTTGCGGGTGTTGTTTTGCAAAATTGTCGCTAATTTGACCAAGACCTGATCACCGACTTGATGCCCGAAGGTATCGTTGACCTTTTTGAAGTAGTCGATGTCCAGCAAAATCAAGCCAAACATATGCCCAGAGCGTTGTGAGCGCTCCATTTCGCTGTTGAGGACGCTTTCGAGTTTGTAGCGATTGTAGATGCCTGTCAATTTGTCGGTAATGTACAACTTCTCTAGCTCGATATTTTTGGCTAAGAGCTCTTGGGTTTTGTCCTGTACTTTTTGGTCCAAGGAGGCGTTGAGGCTCTCAAGTTCCCTTTTGGCATCGAGTATTTTGCTAAGCATAAAACCAAAACTCTCTTGGAAGAAGGTCAGCTCATCTTTTTGGCGTTTGGTCGGTTTTGTGTTTTGGATAAATGCGCTGTGCTCTAGATTGTTCCAATCGATTTTTTCTATATCGCGTGCAAAAAGCGTAATGGGACGCGTGAAGAGCTTGTTGAATGCCCATAGCAATAGTATCCACAGCAAGATGCTTTTGAGAATGGCACTTATGACAATGAAATAAAAATTGCTTTTGACCCGCTCCAAAACGATAGAGGCGTTGGAAAAGAGCGTCACTTGCCCTAGCGATTGCACGCCCAATGGACTCTCTAGTTCCAGCGAAAAGGTGTGCGAAATCTCCTGCGATGCAGAGATATCACCTAGCGATTTGATAGGTAGGTTCTCTTTGGAAACGAGTGCTACACCAGTGACGAAGTGCAAATCGTACATGCTTTTCAAAATCATATCGGTTTGCCCATCGTCAAAGAGCCACAGCGCATTGGAGAGGGGTTTTTTTGCCATTTTTTCTAGTTCAACAATCTCTTGGTTGATAGCGGTTTTAGCGTTGTGATACTCATTGTACATATGTATGGCGGTCATGGTGATAGTGATGGAAAAATAGATGACAAAGACCACTTGGAGTAGCTTGATAGCAATAGAGTGTCGAATATTAAAAGAACCCATTAGGGGTTGGTCGCAAGGATAGTATTGACAGCTGCTAATGCTTCTGTGAGTGCCTCTTGGGCGGTTTGGTCACTTTGCATCATGCGGGCAAAAATCGTGACCAAGGCATCGTTGCAACGTCCCAATTGCGGGTGTTTGGGATAGGCGATGCCCATATCGAGGTAGTTTTTGTAGCGTGAACGCGAGGAGTGTTTGAGGTACGCCTCATCGTTTTGGAGGGAGGTGCGAGCAGGTATATGCCCTGCAAGTGACCAATCGATACCGTGATGTGAGACGAAATTGGCAAACGCCGCCGCTGCGATTTGTCTCTCATGAGAGGGTTGGTGGGCGTTTTTGGGCAATACAAGGGTGTGCGAATCGCTCATCGCGGCAGGCTTGTCAAAGACCTGAGGGAAGGGTGCCACCCCAAAATCGAGTGCTTCGTTTTGTTCGAAATTCCATGTCGCCCAAACGCCTGTGAGCATCACAGCCGACTTTTCAAATTTGAACATATTGTAGCCCTGAATATCGTTGATAGGCTTGGCATAGATGCCCTCATCGCGTAGGCGTGTCAAAAATTGTAGTGCTTTGAGCGCTGAGGCGTTGTTGAAAGCGGCTTTGTTGTCCTCGATGTAGGCACCGCCTCCCTCGATTTGGTGGTAGAGGCTGTACCAAATCCAAAAAGGAAATACATTGTCGATGGGTTGCCCAAGGGCGGTAATTTTGCTGGGTAGGTAGGTCTTGATTTTGTGGAAAAAGCGTAGCGTTTGCGCCTCACCGATGGGGGCTTTGAGGGTGCCATTGGCATCAAGAAGTCCCACCTCTTTGAGGTAGCGCTTGTTGTAGTAGGTCATGAGCAGATATCTGTCTAGCGCGACAGCGTAGTAGTTTTTGTCAAAGGTAACAGCTTCGCGAATCCAAGGGGAGAAATCCTCCCACTCAAAAGCGACCTCTTTGTCAAACGAGGAGAGATTGACCAGTCCATCGAGGCTTTTGAATTGGGCAAGTTTGCTTGCATGCACGATAGCGATATCGGGCGGTGTCCCTGCGGCGAGTGCTTCGAGGAGTTTGGGGTAGTATTTTGCCCACTCGATGACATGCATGGTGACGGTGGTCTCTTGCTGTGAGGCATTGAATTTGTCTACGATGAACTGCATGGGTCTAGCATCCCCACCCGAAAAGGGGATCCAATACTCCAGTACCACTCTCTCTTTGGCGAACAAGGCAAGTGTCAAAAATAGTATCGATAGTATTGTTCGCACAAGAGTCCAATAAAAATAGTTTTGAACATATGGTACGGCAATTTTGCTTAAAAATTTAGGGCTGTGACTATACTAGTTTGCGTTTTCGAAAAAGTTGTCTATAAATATTACTAATACAAGAGGATGAAGAGAATTGCGATGGTTTTGCATCTTTGGAAAAATCAAACGGATGTAAAGAGACATAGCGTGAAAAAATTTGGCTAAAGTACACCAATATAATTGTTTTTTGCAAGGAGAAGTTTTGAAAAGAATAGCTGTTTTACTCTTGTTGTGGAGCACTTTTGCGCTTGGAGGCGCGGATTCGCTTTTTAAAATGATTTACCATTTAGGAGGCGTAGAGATGTTACGCGTCGATTTTGAAGGGGGAGGTTCACAGAGTATCTATAGCCGTTCAGGTCAAGAGATTGCAGTAGGAGCTAGTGTAGAAGTGTTGCCATTTTTGCATTGGGAAAATACGATTGCTGTATCGTTGGGGTATGTCGATGCTGCTAACGGTTACGCGATGTTTTCGCGTTTTCCCTTTGAGTCACAGATCTTTTTGCAACTGTGGATTTTGCGTGTGGGTGGCGGTATTTCGTACCATATGGCGCCTTCGTTTAGCTGTACTTTTAGCAATTGTGGTACGCACACCGTTGAAGCACCCCAAATGGGTACCACTGCGGAAGTTGGACTGGCATTTGATTGGGAGTCGCCTTACGGTGAAAAGATGAAGCTTTATTTCGCCTATAAATATCTCCAAATGACCTATATTTATGACAATGTTCCCATCGATGCTTCAGGGGGAAGTTTTATTATGGGAGCGTTTTTTGATTGGTGGTAAAAATTGCACCCACCCAAGCGTCAAGCGTGCTTGAGAACCCTATCGCTGGCAAGTTTGCCCGTGAGTATCGACATGGGGACACCTGCAGGGGAGTATGCCCACTGACCCGCTTGAAAAACACGAGGAATGGGTGTGAGTACCGAGCGGTCTGAAAACTGAATTTTGTTGACCACAGGTGAGGGGTATTCGAAGCTCCACCCCGTGACGGCGCCCTCAGAGCTTGCCACGCGTTGCGCGATGCCCAAGGGAGAGAAGGAGAATTGGTGCAAAATATGTGCTTTGAGTTTGGGGAAAATCGAGCGTGTGAGTACCTCGATGATTTTTGACTCTAGGCGCTCTTTGAATAGCGTTTGCAGGTTTGACTGCTCTACTTTGACGAACAGCTCATACTCCGCCAAAAGGCTCACGACCAGACCCGTCTGTCCTTGGGGGGCGAGGATGGGGTCCTTGAGAGCGGGAATGGCAATCTCAAAAGTATTTAGCTCGATGTAGCGCTCTAGCCACGCCCAAAGCTCCTCTTGCGGGGTGCTCTCCCACGCCAAGAGCAGTGTTTCAAGCTCTCGTGTATAGGTTTGCCCTAGTCCTTGGGGTGATGGGGTGTAAAAAAAGTGCCCATGCGCAATAGCCCCGAAATACTCCACGGGCAAATCGACCTCCAAAAAGAGGCTAAAAATCGAGTCACTTCCGCGACTGCGCATCACTGCCTCTTTTTGTTTCTCGATTTTTTGCACCGTCGATGCAGGGAGATGGTCGGTGTGGGTGATGCGATAGAGCGTTTTGAGGTCTGCTGCCCAGATGAGATTTTCATAGGTGTAGCTAGCCCCATGGGTGTCGATGAGCGTTTGGGAGTGCGCCCACACTTCTCTTATGGTCGTTTGGGTGCGTATATGACCGCCCCATGCAAGGATTTTTTGGGTGATGGCTTCGGGGAGTTTGCCCACGCCACCCTTGGGATAGTGATAATCCAAAAAGAGCGACATGTAGCTCAGCGCAAAAAAGGTCGGGGTCTTTTTGAAAAAGTGTTGCGCGATGATGTCACGCAGGGCGCTATTGGAGAGTAGCGTATCCAAAAACTCTTCGACAGGGCGATTCATGCGATTGATACGACCGATGGTGAGGATAAATTTGGGCAGCCACGGCAGAAGCTTTTTGAAGATGTAGCCCAAATCTTTTTTCAAATCTTTGAAGAGAGGATTTTCGATGCCATAAAGCACCTCCATATCCTTCATGATGGCGCGTATGACCTTCATAAGTGCGTCGATTTCATGGGCGTTTTGGGGGTAGTGTTTGATGAGCATATCGCGATAGTGTGCGATGTCATGAACCGTATCGATGTTGACCACATCCCCTTGGAGTCCTATGGATACGGGGCTTGGCACCATCTCTAGGGTGATGCCTAGCTGCGAGAGCATAGGCGCGATGATACCCGCATCTTCGAGTGCTCTCACCCCTGCATCGAAGCCAAACCCGTTGTGCCAAAAGGTGTTGACCAAGCCGCCACACACCTCGTTTTTCTCGATGAGCAGGACACTTTTACCCGCTTTGGTTAGGTAGGCAGCAGCGGTGAGTCCTGCGATACCGCCTCCTACGATGATGGTGTGATAGCTATTGGTTCGCATCTATTTTTCCTATTTGAAGGGTTTTTGTCCATAAGAGCGAGGCGACCTCGGCATCGAGCGCGGGGGGTGCTGGCGTTTCAAGCGTAGTGAGGTTGAAAAATTTGCCCGTGATGCCTTGGAATTGCGCACTTATGCCTAGCGTGTAGAGTGCATCTGCGGAGAGTTGGGCGCTTTTGAGGACTTTGGCGAGGAGGTGCTTCTTGAACCATCGATAGAGTCGCCCGTTCTCTTTGCCAGTATCGGACTCGACGGCACCAGGGTGCATGGCATTGAGGGTGACAGACGAACCCTCCAAGCGTTTGGCAAACTCTATCATCGATAAGAGTTGCGCCAATTTGGCATTGCCGTAGCTTGTCAAGCCACTGTAGCCCCCCTTTTCAAACTGCAAATTTTCCATATCCAATCCCCAAGGGGCGAATCTATGCCCCTCAGAGTTGACCAGTAGGATACGTGCACGATTTTCGCGCTTTAGCTTGGGCAAAAGCGTGTGGATGAGGAGGAAACTAGAGAGGTAGTGCACCGCAAAAACGGTATCGAGACCCTCTTGTGTGATGGCTTGGCGAGTGAGGTAGACCCCAGCATTGAGGATGAGTACATCGATAGGCTTTTCAAGTGCTAACAGTGCTTGTGCAACACGACGTGTCTCCTCTATGAGGCTCAAATCGGCGATGAGAGTGTCGCACATCACACCGTAACGCGACGTAATTTCGGCTTGGAGTTGTTGCGATTTTTGGGCATTGCGATTGATACACAGCAGGTTGGCACCTTTGGCGGCGTAGGTGTGCGCGGTGGCGTATCCGATGCCCGACGTGGCACCTGTAATGACCACAAGCTTGCCCTGCGCACTTGTATCGCACGCTATGGGGTCGCGCGTGTTGTTACGCAACATCGCAAAAATTTCAGACCATCGATACTGCCCGTAATAGCGCCAAAAGCCGTGTGTGGGTGCGCTACTCATCCAAATTTCCGTTGCATGAAGGCGCGGTAGCGTTTACCCCACCACGGAATATTGTCAAAAATATCGCCCCACAAATCGTAGTAATCGCGTTGCGCGACGATTTTGCCCGCAGCGTTGAAGGTGAGACGACTTGCGCCATAGAGCACTGAGCTGGGGTATTTTTTGTAGCTGATGGTCATCTCCCACTCCATGAAGAGGGTGTCGCCTTGCACTATGGCGTGGACAAGTTTCATGCGTAAATCTTGACTACGTTGTGTGAGGCGCTTCGTCATTGCGGTGAAGGCTTCGATGCCGTGTAGCTCTTGAATGGTGTCTTTGAAATGAATGCTGTCGTCGTAGTAGGGGAGGATATGCGACCAATCGGGCTTGCCTTGGGTGTTGTAGGTCTTTTCCCAAAGGGTTTTGAACTGTTCCAGAGAGAGCACTGCGCACCTTTTTTTGAAGTTAGTGGGCAGATTATAGAGAGTTTCGCGAGAGATTCGTAGTGCGAAAATGGCTGTTCATTTGCCTTTTGCTTGTAGGTGAAGAGCACGGCGGTGCTAGATTAGTGTGTCGCTAAATCGTCGCGTTTCCATTGACGTTTGAGATGGTAGATATAGATGATAAGTCCGAAAAATATTGCTGAGGTGATTCCCAATACGAGCATCAAGCCCGTCTCTTCGGGGATGGTTTCGAGCAGAATGAGTTTGCGAATGAGCACCACAAAACCGATTTCCAAAAGGGTCAAAGCGTATTCAAAGCTGTTGCGGATGAAAAATGTTTTGACAATAGCAATGACGATAAGGGTAAAAAGACCATCTGTCAAAAGCTCTTTTATGGAAGCAAAATCGAGCACGCCCTGCGCCCATGTGAGGGTGAAAATTTTGAAAGCAAGGCTGACTATCGCTACGCCCACATAAAAAATCATCATCGTGATGAAAAGGTAGCGTAAAAGATTGAGAATCAACGTCAAGACGGAATCGAAGCGTGTATCAAGCGCGTTGTTCCATTGGGTCAACCGCGTGAAGAAGCGTTGGAGGAGGGGTTCTTTGGGAGCACTAGGCATGGGAAGACTTTGCAGAAATGGGATGGTTAGGGCGCGAAATCGTAGCACACTTTTGAGTCACAGTCGCTTCTTGTTTGCGTGTGATAGGGCGCAAAATCAAAAAAGTTTTTTACTCTTATAAAGCTCTACGAATGCGTTGCCCCGCCTATCCATTCGCCTCTTGTTTGTAGGTGAAGATGGGTGAGGTGCTAGGGTCGTTGACCACAGCGGCGGTGATGGTGACGCTTTGTAAATTGGCTCTGCTGGGGCAGGTGAATTGCAGTGGTAGCATCACCTCTTCGAGGATGCCGCGAAGTCCGCGTGCGCCCACGCCCTTGTCGATAGCCATTTGCGCGATAGCACGTAGTGCCTCCTCCTCGAACGAAAGGGCGATGCCGTCCATCTCAAAGAGCGCTTGGAACTGTTTGATGAGGGCATTGTCAGGTTCGCGCAAAATCTGCACCATCTGCTCGATATCGAGTTCGACCAGTTGCGCGATGATGGGAATACGCCCGATAAACTCAGGGATAATACCGTAGTGCACCAGCGCTTTTTGGTCGATTTTGGGTTCATTTTCGACTTTTTGGGTCGTCTTGGCAAAGCCTACGCGGTTGTTTTTCTTGGCGTGTTTGTCAGGTACGAGTCCCACAAAAGCCCCACCTGTGATAAAGAGCACATGCTTGGTATCGAAAAGCACCGTTTCGGTCGTGGAGTTTTTGCGACTCCCTTTGACAGGGACGTAGACTTCAGCGCCCTCGAGAATTTTGAGGAGTCCTTGTTGCACCCCTTCGCCTGAGACGTCGCGTCCCATCGTCGAGGATTCGCTTTTGCGGGCGATTTTGTCTATCTCATCGATATAGACGATGCCACGTTGGGCTAGCTCGATATCGTAGTTTGCCGCGGCAAGCAGACGGCTCAAAATACTCTCGACATCTTCGCCCACGTAGCCCGCTTCCGTGAGTGCGGTGGCATCGGCGATGGCGAAGGGGACGTTCATAATTTTGGCAAGCGATTTTGCCAAGAGGGTCTTGCCACTGCCTGTGGGACCTAGCAAAAGAACATTGCTTTTTTCGAGTTCCACGTCGTTGTAGACAGGGTTTTCGATACGTTTGTAGTGGTTATAAAGTGCCACTGCCATCACCTTTTTGGCGTCGGATTGACCGATGATATGCTTGTCCAAAAAGGCGACTATCTCTTGAGGTTTGGGGAGACTTTTGGCGAGTTGCGCGCGCGCTTCGTAGCGCACCTCTTTTTGCAAGATAGTCGCACAGGTTGTGACGCACTCATTGCAGATGTGCGTCGTTTCAGAGGAGAACATCTTTTTGACTTGCGATTGCGGGCGGGCGCAAAAGGAGCAAATTTTTTCAGTTTTCATGCGTTTTCCTTTATCGATTGGGTCAATATCGCGTCAGCAAGCCCAAAAGCGATAGCTTCGTTGGCTTCGAAATAGTTGTCGCGGTCGCTCGCTTTTTCGATAGTTTTGGTCTGTTTGCCTGTCGCTTTTGCCAAGATTTTGTAGAGTCTGGCTTTGAGATTCATGATATGTTTGGCTTGGATTTCGATATCGCTAGCTTGTCCAGATGCGCCTCCTAGTGGCTGGTGAATCATCACCTCGGCGTTGGGCAGGATGTATCGATGCCCTTTTTCGCCACACGCAAAAAGCACCGCCGCCATCGATGCGACCATCCCCATAGCGTAGGTGTAGACGGGCGCGCGCACCAACTGCATCGTGTCCAATATCGCCAATCCTGCCATCACCGAACCCCCTGGGCTAGCGATATAGATGTGGATAGGTTCGCTGGCATCTTCGGCATCCAAATAGAGCAACTGTGAGACGATAACCCCCATCATATGGTCATCGATAGCCTCCGTAATCATGATGATACGGTCGTTGAGGAGCTTGGAAAAGAGGTCGAAATAGCGCTCTCCCTTGGGTGAACGGTCTCGTACAGTAGGAATAAGTGGCATTGTTAAATCCTTTTACAAATTTAGGCAAACGCTTCGCTAAAGGCGGCTAGCGACATCGGTAACACTTCGAGGTTATGTTTCTCGATAAATTTTTGCTCTTTTTTGGTCAGCTCTTTGTCCGTAATGACATAGCCGCCCTCCAAATCCATCGTGAGTTCGTTGGCGACCATGCGGTCGGTATCACGGTCGAACGAGGTGCCCAAAAAGAGGTATTTTTTCGCTTTGCGGTAGGTTTTGAGCACTTTGGGAATTGCAAATCCGCCCATCGCTTCGGTGAGCCAATCGACATAGTCAGCATCGCTGATGACGAAACTAGGCTCTGGTAGGGGTGAACCCATCGGCTTGAAGAGGATACATTTGCTCTCATCGAGCACCGACTCTTCGACTTGGAAATATTTGCGGTTTTCGACATCGTACTCGAAGACCTCGTAGCGGTTGGGACCTGCTAGGATGCGCGCCTTGCCGATGATGAGGGTGTGGGGCGTGTAGGCTAAAAGCTCTTGCATTTTGGTGTCACGGTTGGTATCGATGATGTAGCGTGGGAGCATATCGAAGATGCTTTTGTGCAACTGCGTAGGCTCAAAAGGCTTGGTATAGATGTGATTGATGAGCTGTACCATGTAGTCCACACCGCGACGTTGCTCTAGGTGCATCGCCGCACGTGAATACTCAAACATCAGACGCGCACTCATAGCCCGCCCGCCGTTCATCGCCAAAATGAGCGAATCACTGTCATAGGGGACGCTCTCGCCCTCTTTGGTCGTGGTACCTTGGAAAACGGCTAGCCCAAAATAGGGGATAGTCGTCTGATTGCGTAGCTCTTTTTTGATCTCTTCGATTTTGGATTGCATCGATGACCTTCATATTGATTTTGGCTCTGATTGCAATTGGTGTTCTTGATAAAATAGGAGGATTTTTGTCTGAATTTAAGGTTGGAGTACACAAGACGACAAAAATGTCGTCGATGGAGGATTAATGGCACCCTTTGCCAGTGTAGGCTAGCTGTGCGGCGGCGATTTTGCGCGCCAAGGTTGCGGTGTTGAAGGGTTTTGCCATATCACGCAAAAGCTCACCATAATAGAGCGCGCCATCTTTGGAGACGACGAAAAGCGCCTTGGCAAGTGCACTCTCCAATGGCGCACCGCTTAAGCGTACGCTGTAAAAATCGCCCATTTCACCCTGCGTATCGACGTAATAGGCTAATCCTTCGATAGTAGGGTCGGCTATGGCGGCATCGTGCACGATGAGAGAGGCTGTCACGGGATAGTCGCCTCCATGGGGCAAATCGTGTGCAATAGCACGAAGCTCTTCCAAAATAGCGTCATCGATAAAAGGTAAGGTAATGAGGAGTTGCGTAGCGCCGTTTTGACCCCCAAGTGTCTGTGTCGCACCCGTGCCATCAGTGACGCTGATGCGCTCCGTCGCGTACCCTTCGTCCAGTGGAATATCATCGAGGGTGAGGGTGTGGTCGAGGTAGGTGATGCGCATGGGGAAAACTCCTAGGGAAATTGTAAAGGTTTCTGCATTTTTCGTTCTAAATTAAAATAATTAAGTTTAAAGTTAATTTTATTCAAATATTACTAGAATTATATAGCAAATTAAAAGGAGTAGCATGAATATTGTTAATTGTCCTTCGTGTCACGGTACGATGCAAGCGGTGAAGCTCTACTGCCCCGCGTGCGACATAAGTGTCAAGGGACGCTTCACGCACAACAGCTACGCCGCGATGCCGCAAAGCATGGTGGAGTTTATGGAGGCGTTTGTCTTGGCACGTGGCAATATCAAGAGTTTGGAGAGCCAGCTAGGCATCTCCTATCCTACGGTGCGCGCCAAAATCGATGCACTGGTCGAGGCGATGCAGGGTGTCGTCGATGCACGCGCAACCGCGCAAGTGACACAAGAAGAGCAGGCAAAAGCGACCCAAAAGGTGACTCAAACCGTCCAAGCCATGGCGCAACGCCATTAAACCCAAGGAGCAAAAATGTTAGTCGTTACTACCCCCGATATCGCACATGCACGCATCGTCCAGACGCTTGGAGTCGTGCGAGGTTCTACGATTCAGAGTCGCCACATCGGCAAAGATATTTTGGCATTTTTGAAGATGCTCATCGGTGGCGAGATTCGCAACTACACCCAAATGATGGCGCAAGCACGCGAAGAGTCGATGCAACGCATGGTCGATATGGCGCAAGCGATGGGTGCCAATGCGGTGGTCAATATGCGTTTTACTTCAGTGGCTGTCATGAGTACGGCGGCAGAGTCGCTTGCCTATGGCACAGCGGTCATTATCGAGGAGGTGTGAGATGGCGTGGCGCTATATACTTATCACGTTAGGGATTAGCTGGGCGGCAGCAGGTGCGTTTGCCATGAGCGGGGTGGCGTTGGGCAGTGGAACAGGGACGCTTTTTGCGGTGGCGTATATGTTCATTCCGCTTTTGGTGGCGTACACACGCACACCCAAGGGCGATTTTCGTCGCACCATCGGCTGGAAGTGGACGTGGAATCGATGGGTCGTTGTGGCGTGGACTACGCCTATGGTGCTTGTGGCGCTCATTATCGGTGTGACACTTTTGATGCCCGATGTCACCTTCGATAGCACGATGGAGGGGATGATAGCGCGCTACGGGAGTATGCTCACCGCCCAAGAGCTAGAGACGATGCGTGCGCAACTTGACGCTATGCCTATTCATCCTGCGGTGTTAGCCTTTGCGCAGGCGCTTTTGGCGGGAATTACTATCAATGCTATTGCCGCTTTTGGTGAAGAGGCGGGCTGGCGGGGGTATCTGCACGACAAATTCGGCGCACTTGGCTTTTGGCGTGAGGCGATGCTCATAGGGTTTGTGTGGGGGCTTTGGCATGCGCCACTTATCGCCATGGGGCACAACTATCCGCAACACCCCTACATCGGTATCGCCATGATGGTGGTGCTAGGGATGCTTCTGACGCCGTTCATGGTGTTGGTGCGTATCAAAAGCGGTACGGTATTCGCGCCTACGATTTTTCACGGTACGATGAATGCGACAGCTGCTATCCCACTTATGCTCATTGCAGGTGGGAGTGATTTGATTGTGGGGTGGACGGGATTGGCAGGCTTTATCGTGTTGGGGCTACTCAATGGTGCGCTATATTTGGCGATGCGACAGCGGCTAATTACTCTGCCGTAGTGCTATAGCATCGCGTGGATTTGAGTGTCGACGCGCAAAGTTATAGAGCGCTCTTTACTTATGTCTTGTAGGGCGCCATTGAGTGCACATCCTTTGTAATAGTAGGGATCAAAATTTGAAGAACACCCTATAAAGAGTAGCAAGAAGAGACTAAAGGGTAGGAGTGCTTTTTTCAACGGTAACTCCTAGGGATTTTAAGAACATTTGCAAGCATAGAGCAGGTGTATCATCAATCTATCATTTGCACTTTGTGAAGTTGGGTCTAATGTGATAATTCCCATACATTCTCCTTTGCATTAGCAAGCATAGGAGAAGTGTAAAGGAGATGTATCATTGTGTCAAAGCACAAATTTTAGTAGAGACGTTTAATAGGTTGCGTCGTGCCATTGGAATCGTATCGCCACAATGCTGGATAGTTAGTAATGGCATAAAAATAGAGCGTCGAGCCACTTGCGGTAAGTAAATAGGTATTTGAACCAGTTGCTCCACTGACGACATCTGCGGCGATTGTAGTGCTAGAGCCATCGCTTTGCCACAATTCACGTCCATGTACACCATCATCAGCGCCGAAATAAAGTTTGTCTCCTATGACCATTAATTGAGTTGCAGAGGAGCCAGATGCCCCCGTGTTGATATCAATAAGCATTTGAGTAGAGGGATTGACATGATAAAGTTCAACCCCATAGCCGCCATTATTGGCACTGAAATAGATAGAATTATTGAAAACTGTGAGTTCAGAGGGCAATGAACTTTCTATTCCAGAATTGATATCGATGGGATTTATGCTCGTACCATCGTAAAAAAATAGCTCTGTCCCGATATTGTCTCCTGTAGCTTTGAAGTAGAGACGCTCTCCTAATGGCGTGAAATAGGTAGGTGAACTGTCACCAGTGCCACTTTTGATATTGCCCAAAAATTCTACTCCCGTTCGTGGGTGGTATTTGTAGAGTTCTCTACCTGTAGTGGGAGTCGTAGCTGAGAAGTAGAGTGCATTGTCGAAGAGGGTAAGGTATTGGGGGCTAGAGTTACCACTGCCAGCGACAATATCTACAAGTTCCAAGCTTTTGAGGGTTAAGTCATAGCTGTATAACTCTCTGCCTGCCGTAGCGGTATAGGCGCCAAAATAGATGCTATTGCCCATCTTGACGAAAGAATCAGGAGTGCTACTGCTAGAGCCTTCGTAGATATCTGCAACCATTTTGGTCCCTGCGATGGTTCCATCACTCGTCCACAGTTCTGAACCATGCACACCATCGATAGCTCTGAAATAGAGAGACTCTCCAATAGCTGTCAAAGAGAGAGGCAAGGTAATATTGTTCTCCAAAGTATGCGTCCCTTCAGATGTCCCATCGCTGACCCACAGTGTGGTAGTGGCGTTGTTTTCGTCGTATTTGGCAGCGAAAAAGAGGCGATTGCCAAGGATAGTGAGATAGGTGGGAGAGGTTTGATTGCTCTCCTCTGTGCCGTGAATGACCGTCGTACCCGCTGAAGTGCCATCGGTGACACGAAGTACCTCGTAGGTATTGAAAAAGGCGATACGTTTGCAGGTAATCTCAAGCGTATCGACACTAGAGGCGTGAGCTGAAGGTGGTGAGGATTCCGTTAACATTTTTGTTTCATTTGTTTCATTTGTATCATTTGTTTTATGTTGTGTATTCGTGCCATTTATTTCTTTTAGAACAATTGAATAATTTATTTCTTCTAGTACATTTGTATCATTAGCTTCTGAAGGCAAAGCACACGACTGAATCGTCATAGAGTTGCTAGGACGATTGGGGTCGTTGGTGACATTGACGATAGCCAGAGTGTCGCTAGGACCTGTACCTTTGAGTATGTAGGTGCCATCTTGGGAGAGGGTGTAGTTTTTGTCTCCTACGGCAACCGTGAGAGTGCTACCCTCGATAAGACCTGAGAGTGTGGTAGAGATAGAGGCGGCAGGTTGTACACCCTCGCATCCTGCGAAAAGTAGGCTCAAAAGAGTCGCGTATATGAGATTTTTTTTCATCTGTTTTTTCCTTTTTTTGATTTTTTGTTAGTTGGTTTGGTTGAAGTCAGCAAAACGACCAATCTCTTCGATAGTTTGACCATCGGTGCGTAGTAGAATGGCCTGAGTATTGTCATAGGAGCTATTCACACGAAAGTAAAGGTGGCTGTGTGTGCTACCTAGTACATCGAGATAGAAATAGGATTGGTCGATAGAGAGTTGCGTCGTAGCACCATTGGCATAAGCGTAAATACCGAGTTTGCCCATAGGAATCAAGAACTTTTCTCCTACATAGTAGTACATATCGAAGTTGTAGGGTAAATTTGTCATCTTTTCGACTACATCTCCTTGGTAGCGCCACAGCTCTTTATTGGTCGATACATCTTCTGCCAAGAAGTAAAGTGCATTCTCTGCGTGCAAAGGTGAATATGGAAAAGTGAGAGATGAGAAAAGATGGGTAGTGTTATCTTCCAAATACCACAATTTTTCAAGAGCTAGCTGATTGTCAGTAGAACTAAAAATGAGTTTGTTCTCGTAACATGCAAAAGGAGCGTTGGAGGCTAGCACGTAGGCATTTGGGATTGCAGGTGCCTCATGTAGGGTGGTGCCATCGTAGGCGTAGAGTTTGCTATGGCTCTTATCATTTGCACTAACATAGAGTTGGTCGTTGCACACTACGAAGCCACTTGCACGCATGGTACTAGGGAGTATCGATGTCTTTTGTGTGGGAGAGGTAATTTTCCATGTGCCATAGCTATAGGAGGGGGCAGCAGCATTTAGATAAAGCTCATCATGATAAACAGCAAAACTAAAACCTTCGTGGGGCCAATCAGAGATATTGCCATCGAGCATTTCTGGAAGCATGGTCGTCCCTTCTGTGGTGCCATCGGTGGACCATAACTCTGTACCATGTATATCATCAATGGCCAAGAAGTAGAGTCTATTTTTGAAAACCTTCACTGAAGTTTCTCTATTGGACATGTTATAAAAGGAGTAGCTACTATTGGTGCCTACGTTGATATCTTTGAGCATATGAGTACCTGACAGAGTGCCATCACTTTGCCATAGCTCGCATCCATAGGTTCCAGAGCAAGCACTAAAATAGAGTTTGTTGCCCATAACAGTAAAGTGTCGAGGAGAGATTTGCCCCAAAGAGTAGGTGCCTTGTGCGGTGCCATTGGTGCTCCAAAGCGTGCTGGTATTCTCGAAGAATGCACGCTCTTCACAGGTGATAGTTGCATCCTCTTGTGTCGTGGTGAGTTTACACATTTGTAGTGATGTGGCCTTTTCAGGGCGGTTTGGGTTGTTGGTGACATCGACGATAGAGAGTGCATCCATCGATGAGACGGTGAACGTGTAGTTACCATCTTGGGTGAGGGTGCCGTTTTGGTCTTGTGTGGCAAGGGTGATGGTACTTCCTTGTGCTAGACCACTTAGATTTACATGGACTGTTTTAGTAGCGCTTTGAGGGTTGCACCCTGCGAAGAGGAGTACTCCTAGCAAAGGATAAAAAACATACTTTTTCACAATAACTCCTTGAATAGATGATATGAAAGTATAAAGAGCGCGTATCATCATGGGATAACTCGAATGTGAAAAAAGTGTGAAAGGGAGAGGTTGAAAACGTCCACTCGAGTATGCTCGAGGGGAGGAGGATTTTAATGCGTTGGGGGAGGGACAATCATCTGGTCTGTTTCGAGTGGCTCGATACGGACAATTTGAGAGAGTAGTATCAACACTTCACGCACAGGTTTTTGTACGATGACACCATCGTCCCATCGACCTACGACGTATTGCCACACTTTGACATAGCCATAGATGCTGAGCAATTGTACAAGCCCTTCTATCTCTTGGGCATCCTCTTTGGCTACACCTACAACAATTTCATCTTTGACTGATATTACTTTGAACAGTTGCACGTTTTTCCTTTGTGAAAATAGAGTGCATAAGTGTAAGAGAGCTATATCACCACAGGATAACTCGAATGTGAAAAGAGTGTGAAAAAAGAGGCTCTATTGAGGGCGTTGGGGAGGGGTGCAGTGATAAACAATATGCTCTATGGCGTCAATCATTTCATTAAAGGGTGTAGCTGTTTGGGTCGCTTTGGAGCCCAAAAAAGCCCCTTCAAAAAGCGCAAAAACAACTTTTGTAAGCCATGCTGTATTGGTAGGAGGTATCTCACCCGCTTCGACGGCAAGATCAAAAACGTGTTGCCATTGTTGATGGACAAATACATAAAGTCTCTGTAGTAATGCGCGAAAATCCTCATCGATATAGCTCATCTCTTGAACCAGACCAGCAAAAGGCTCTCCGCGTTGCACATCTTTGAGAGAAAAAAGTGTCCGTAAATCACTGAAAAGATTTTGGATATAGGGCGCTTGGGCACGTGGCCCTAGCTGCAGAAGTGTCTCTTCGATAGCTGCAAGCGCCAACGCTTTTTTGCTAGGGAAGTAGTAGTACATCGAGCCTTTGTTGACCTTGGCTCTTTTGAGGATGTTGGTGAGTGACGCACCTTGGTAGCCGTAGGTGTGTATCTCGTCAAAAGCGATTTCAATAAGTCGTTCTCGGGTATCTTTTTCCATGGATGCAATTGTAGCAAACCATTACCACTCGATAGCCCCTAAATCGATACCATTTCCATATTAAATTACAAAAAAGTATAGATACGCTGTGTGGTATTGCCATCGCTTTTCCATAGGGCGTGTTGGCTTCCATCGTAGGCACGGAAGAGGAGCATGTTTTTGTAGCGTGTCACAGGTGTGATATTGGTGCTTGCACTACCTGCATAGATATCAGTGAGGCGCGTTGCAGTGCCGTTGTCATAGCGATAAAGCTCATTTCCATAGACGCCATCATTGGCACTAAAAAGGAGCACTCCATTGAGCGAATAGAGATTGGCAATATTGGAAGAACCAATACCACTGCGAATATCAGCGGCGAGTCTGGTCGTAGTGCCATTAAATTCCCATAGCTCAGAGCCATACGCTTGGTCGCCGTCCCATGCGACGAAATAGAGGAGCTCATCGTGGAGCGTGAAGTAGTGGATATCTGAACTACCTGCGCCACCATGGATATCCGCAACCCTTTGTGCAGTCAGACCATTGGCCATCCATAGCTCATTGCCATAGGTGGGGTCGGTGGCGTTGAAATAGAGCTTGTTGTGATAAGCGATATAAGAAAATGCGTTTGAGAGTCCATAGGCAGAGCTGGGATTGATATCCGCGACCATATCAGCGAACTCACCGTCAAAATCCCACAGTTCAGAGCCGTAGGTCGTTGTGTAGGCTTTGAAATAAAGTCGAGCGTTTGCCTCGAAGATAGGATTGGGCGAAGCGCTGATGTTTCCCTCTTGGATATCAGCTAGTATCGAGACACCATCTTCGGCGCCATATCGATAGAGTTCAGCACCATATTGGGCAGTGGTGGCACCAAAATAGAGTGCATCCATGTAAAGAGCCAGTGATGTAGGATTGCTCGATGCTTGCCCAAGGGCAATATCTGCCACCATCATTGTCCCCTCAGGTGTGCCGTCACTTTTCCATAGCTCATTGCCATGGTTGCCATCATTGGCACTGAAAAAGAGGGTGCCATTTACATCAGTCAGCTCATAAATTTCACTGCTTTGTGCGCCTGCATAGATATCTGCAACTCTTTGTGTGCCTGCCACAGTGCCATCGCTTTTGTACAGTTCATGACCGTGTGAGGTGTTGTCGTCTGCACCAAAATAGAGGGTGTTATCGATGATGGTCAAAGAGGGAGAGTTGACGTTGTAAGCGAAGTTTGCAATGACTGATGTCCCCTCTTGGGTGCCATCTGTACGCCACAGTTTGTCGCCTTTGAAAGTGTTGATTTCATAAAAAAAGGCGTACTCTTTGCACGTGACAGCGAAATTATTGAGTGTGTTATCGACGACTCCAGCGTCATTAACACTCTTTTTTTCAACGTCACACACCTGCAAGGTGATGGCATCTTTGTGTCGATGAGGGTCATTGCCAATGGAGACGATAGAGAGGTTGCTCTCCTCTATTTGACTACACTCGAAGCTAAATTTGCCATCCTGAAAAAGTGTGTGGATTTGATTGCCCACGCGCAAAGTAATGGAGCTTTCAGTACTTAAGCCTTGTAGGGTGCCGTCGAGGGTGCACTTCTCATAAAAATAGGGATCGAAATTCGAACTGCACCCTACAAAGAGCGCCATAAATGCACCCAAGCTCATAGATACTCTTTTCAAATGTAACTCCTTTGAATAAATTCTGTTTGGAAGTCTAAAATCAACAAATCATCGCACAATCACCAGAATGTGACCAAAATATATTCTCAGCATGAATAAAGCTATTCAAATTTAGAATTCCTCGTTTTGTTGACCTATTGGTCAACGGTTTTGTTTTGTTATATATAGAGGAGTATCGATGAGTAAACTTATGATTGTTGAAGATGATGTCAATACTGCAAGTATGATTTCACACATTGCACAGTTGGTCTCTATCGAGGTAGTTGGCGTGGCAAAAAGCTGGAGAGAGGCGCTAGATATTTTGGAGGGGAACTGCATCGATTTTGCCACCTTGGATATCGATATCGAAGGCAATGTCGATGGTATTGAAGTGGGCAAAATGCTTCAAGCGCGCGGCATCGGATTTACCTTTGTGACATCGCTTTGTGATGTGGCGACGATACGTGAAGCGACACAAGCAAATCCCATCTCCTACATTGTCAAGCCTATCAACAAAGAGAATATGGTCGCGGCATTTTTGCTGATGTTGAAAAAAAATGCACTTGCTACGCTACCTGCGGCAGATATCAAAAAAACGTGTTCAATTGGCATCGATGGGATGATTTACAATGGCAAAATGATGGTCAAGCTCTCGCGAAGTGAACGTGCAGTGTTGACGCTACTCATTCGTCGTATGGGCGTGACGATACCCTATGAGGAATTTTTTATTGATGGGTGTGAAAATGAGGCCTCTTTGCGCAATATTATTTTGAAACTACGAAAAAAATGTCCTGATTTGATGATTCAAAATGTCAAAGAGGTTGGATATTGTGTCCACTATATAGGATAAAAAGATATTGTTGCACTGTTGATCAAAGTTTGCATGGCTCCTTCTAGCATTGGGTCACTCTTCTTAGCTTTTACTAAAAAAATTTATTTTTGGTACGTTGAGGTCGAAGAGAGGGGCGCATCGATAGGGCAAAACGTTTGCGCTCCGAAGGTCGCTGTAGAGATGAGGCAGACCAAAACAAAAAACTTTTTCATAATAACTCCTTAGGATTTTAGGTATATATACAAGCACTACGCAAAAGCGCGCATCGTACCTTCGAGTGTGCCATTGGTCTTCCACAGGGTGCTACCTTGTGACGTGTCGTTGGCACGAAAATAGAGCGTCTCTCCCATCACAAAAACGTATTGCGCCTCTCCTTGTTGGAGCTGCATCGTCCCTTCACGTGTGCCGTCACTCTTCCACAATCCCCATCCTATAGAGTCATCAGCGACAAAATAGAAGGTATCATCGACGACGCGCAAGCAAATAGGATAGGTGTTGCACGATGCGATGTGATGTATGAGTGTGGTAGTGCCAAGGCGCTCATCGGTACACCACAACTCATGCTGGTTGGGGTTGGTCTCGCACGGCACAAAAAAGAGCTTTTTATGGTTTTGGACTCTTACGACGTACTCATGGGAAGTAGTATCAGGTAGGGTGAATTCCATGTACTCTCCTTTACGTAAGTTGCATTAGCGAATTGTAAAATGGATGTATCATCGAAGTATCATTCTTATGCACATTTCATGTTTTCAAGTTTGCCCAAAGGGCGTATAGATTAGGATGCTCTTTTTTTACGCAAAGGGCTTTCCATCAACTATCTATTTCTTTTTCTTATCTCTTTGTCGCAACTGCTTTTGGCATCATCGATACCTCTGATGGAGATACGTGACCCCCATACGATTCAAAAACTCGAAGGTCCGTGGGGATTTGTGCTAGGCGAAGCGCTCTTGCCGCACCAAACCACGCAAATCACAACGACGCTAGAGATGCCGCAATACCTCGAAAATATGGGTATAGGTGCCGTAGGTGTCGCGACCATAGTGTTGGATATTCGTGCCACACCCGAAGTGGAGTTGGGTATCGATTTCATCCCTTTGTGGGCGCCATGGAGGCTCTATACTGATGAGGTGCTCATCGCCCAAAGCGGCACTATCGATGTGCAAAAGGGCATCTTTCTGGCTACCAATGAGCATGTCATAGCGCGTTTCACCCCAAAGCGTGAGGTGACGCGTCTGACACTCTGGGTTGCCAATTCGCAACACCGACACTTTGGACTTTCTGCTTCACCGCAAATTGCTTCATATGAGAAGCTCGCCAACGCCAAACAGATGCGTATCTATCTCGATTTGATTATCGTGACTATTTTGGTCATCGCAGGTGTATACCACTTGGGGCTTTTCGTGGCGTGGCGCAAAGATACCTCACCGCTTTGGTTCGGGCTTTTTGTCTTGGCATTTGCGCTACGTATTGCCACCACCGACCAGAAAATTTTGGCGTGTATTTTTGAGAGCATCTCGTGGGAGATGCTTGTACGCATGGAGTATGGGAGTGGGTATATGACTCTGCCGCTCTTTATTCTCTACACCCATTCGCTCTATCCGCGTTACGCTAATGTGGTGCTCATTCGTCTCAATATCCTCTTGGGCGTACTCTTTTTGGCGACTGCGCTCTTTTTGCCCACGATAACCTTCACCGCGTGGTTGCCCTTGAGTGCTTTTGTCATTATCGAGAGTGTGCTTTTGGTGGCATGGATTTTGTGGCGCTCCTATGTGCGCAAAGAGCCCAACTCTCTCTTTGCATTGGTCACCTTTCTCCTCTTTGGGATGACGATTTTTCACGATGTATTGATGTATTTTCAGTACATCGATGCCTCCTACGATTGGGTGCACATCGGCTTTATCTTTTACCTCTTGGCGCAGGCGCAAATATTGGTCTTTCGCTACGCCAATGCCTATCGAGGATTGCAACACAACGAAGAGCAGTTGGAGCGCACGGTGCGTCTACGTACACTAGAGTTGCAAAATCTTCTAGGGCAACGTGAGCTGCTTTTGCGCGAGCTCAATCACCGCGTCAAGAACAATCTACAATTTATCATCGGGCTATTGTGGACGAAGCGCGCCCATGCCTGTCCTGAGACGCAAGAGACACTTCTAGCACTCCAATCACAAATTACCGCAATTGCGACCGTGCACGATATGCTCTGCGCACAGCCAAATATCAGCTCTATCGAGGGGGTCGCCTATTTGCATTCACTTTGTGATGCATTGGGAGAGCTCTACAAAGAGGTGACCTTTCATACGACACTCCAAGAGGGGGCATTATTGTCGATGGAGGATGCTATTGCGTTGGGATTGGTATTGAGCGAATTGGTCTCCAACACTATCAAGCACGCTTTTGAGGATGGCAAGGGCGTTATAGAGATTGGGTTTGAAGTACACAAGGGCAAGATGCTTTTGCGCTACAGCGACGGCAAAACCCACTATATGGAGAACGACTTTTTGGTCGCTTCTCATACCAAGGGCGGGATGGGGTGGTCGATGATTTTGGGACTCGTGCGACAGCTACGAGGTACTATTATTCCCACTCCCACGAGCTTGGCTATCGTATGTGACGTGGAGGCAAAAGTATGAAAGTGCTTATTATTGAAGACAATTGGATGTTGGCGCACGTCATCGAGGATGTGGCAGGCATGACGGGGATGCAGGTGGTGGGGATGCAGGTGGTGGGGATAGCGTCAAGTTGGGCAGAGGCGGCGCAACTGCTAGAAGATGCCAAACCCGACATGGCAGTCGTCGATATCAATATCAACGGTCCCATTGACGGTATCGAGGTGGCACGCCGTCTCAAAGCACGCGGTATTGCCTCGCTCTTTTTGACCGCCTACAAAGATGTCCAGACTATCAAGGAAGCGGCGCAGGTGGCTCCCTTGGGCTATTTGGTCAAGCCCGTCACGCCTGAAAATCTCATGGCGACGCTCATGGTGATTTTGGAAAAAGAGCGCCCTCAAACCCCCGCTTCAGAGATGCCCTACAGCGTCTCGCAAGGGTGCGTTTACCATGAAGGTCAGCTTTTGGCGCTCTCCAAATATGAGCATCTGCTCTTGTCGCTCCTGCTCAAACATTTGGGGCATCCCGTAGGCTATGATATGCTCTATGGTGCAGATATCTCGATGCACAACGAAGCCTCACTGCGCAACTCCATAGCCAAACTGCGCAAAAAATGTCCCGATATGACGATTCAAAACCTCAAAGATATTGGGTATATCGCCTCGATAAACGCCTAGGCGTTACGAAGCCTGATGAATGTAGTGCACTTGGCTAGCCAATCGTGCACCGATGATGAAATTGGCAATGGCATTGTCGATGTTTTTGACCACAGGCGGGATGGGATAGATAGCTACATCCGCCATGCCTAGCGCCTTTTCGAGCGTATCGCAAAAATTCCCTGCTAGCAAATAACTACACTCCCCAATCACCTGCAACATCGCGTAGTGCTCACTGATATGACGCATATTTTTTTGACGCTCTATATCGCAGGTACATCCTCTTTGTTCATCGTCAAACTCCCCACATTTGGGACCGTACCAAGGATTGACCAGTGTTTTTTCGAGTCGATAGGTGAGATGGCTAGCCGTCCCCTCTAGTCGATAAATAGCAAAAAAATTGGCCGTATTGGGGTTGTTGGCGTAGAGGTTGTGATGCTCATCGAGGGGTACGGCGATACGCATGGCGGACTCTTTTTTAGCCTACCTACTGCATATACTGTTCTTGTAAGATTTGCGCAAATCCAGCGACAAAAATGTCACCTTTGGGTGCCAAACGTCCAAGTGCGTAGTAGAACAGCAGTTGCATCAAGGGGCTTTAGAATGATTGTAGCTACATGAGGCAAGGTCATCGCCACATTTAGATATCCAAAAAGGAGCGTTCCTATGAGTTGCAGTTCTAGCAATCCCGCAGAGGCATTTTTGCCCGACGATATTCAAGCCAAAATCCACAATCACCCCTGCTACAGCGAGGGTGCACACCATCACTATGCCCGTATTCACGTAGCGGTCGCCCCTGCGTGTAATATCCAGTGCAATTACTGCAACCGTAAATACGATTGCTCCAATGAATCACGCCCAGGGGTCACCTCTGAGCGATTGAGTCCCGAAGAGGCGGCCAAAAAAGTGCTCCTCGTAGGGGGCGAAGTACAACGCCTCTCGGTACTAGGTATCGCAGGACCAGGCGACGCACTAGCCAATCCCAAAAAGACTTTTGAGACTTTTGGTATGGTGCGCGAATTTGCACCTGACCTCAAACTCTGCCTCTCGACCAATGGCCTAGAGTTGCCAAACTTCATCGATGAGATGGTCGACTACAACATAGACCACATCACCGTCACCATCAATAGCGTCGATACGACGGGTGAAATCGGTAGCCAAATCTATCCATGGATTTTCAAAAACAATCGACGCTATTACGGTCGAGAAGCGGCGCAAATCTTGCTCGAAAATCAGCTAGAGGGGATGAAAAAGTGCGTCGAGAAGGGTATCCTCATCAAGGCAAACTCCGTCCTCATCCCTGGTGTCAATGACCAACATTTGCCAGAAGTGAGCAAAAAACTCAAAGAGATTGGGGTATTTTTGCACAACATCATGCCTATTTTGTCCGAGCCAGAGTTCGGTACCGCTTTCGCGTTAGCTGGTGTGCCAAGTGCCACTGACCAAGAGCAGATGGCAGTCCAAGAGGCGTGTGGTATGGATATGAAGCTCATGCAACACTGCCGCCAATGCCGCGCTGATGCAGTAGGACTTATCGGTGAAGACCGTGGGGCAGAGTTCACCAAAGAGACTTTCAAAAATATGAGCTTCGATGATTTGTCTATCAAATATGACCTCGAAGGTCGTCAAGCCGCCCAAGCCAAAATCGAAGAGTTCCGATTCTTCCTCGATAAGGCAAATGAGCGTGTGCGCAAAGAAAAACAAGAGATGAGTAGCACAGGCGAGACGATTTTGGTCGCGGTGACTACCGCAGGTGAGGGGATGATCAATCAGCACTTTGGAAGCGTAAGAGAGTTCCTTATCTATGAGGCAGGGGATCAAGGCATTCGATTTATCCACCACCGCAAAGTCGAGGCGGAGTATTGCGCAGGTCCCGATGGAGGCAATCCGTTGGCACCCATTCTGGAGCGTCTCAAAGATGTCAAGCTCATCTTGACCGCCAAAATCGGTCAATGCCCCCAAGATGACCTCGCCGCAGCAGGTATCGTAGCGGATCAGAGCTACGCCTACGCCCCTATCGAGGCATCGGTACTCAAAGCAACACGCAAATATATGAATCTCCCCGAAGAGATGGAAGCCAACTAAAGGCTACACCCCAAAAGGTCGTAGAGTATCTGCTCGACGGCTTTTATCTCTAGGGGTGTTAGCTGTGTCAAAGCGCCTTGCGCGAAAAAAATCCGCTCTACACTAATCATGCGAAGACCATTACAAAAGAGTTCGCTGTCATGTTCGAGGCGCTCTCTTTTGGCAATTTTGAGTCGATAATCCCCACCCAAAAGTTGCGTACTCAACGGTATGATAATTGCCTCTTGGTACGCGCCTGTATCGATAGCGCGGTTGAGCATACGATTTTGGAATATACAAACAGGACGAATTTTGCCTATATCGTTTTGTGCTTTTGTGCCCAAATTTGCCAAATAGATGGCGCCTTTAGTTATCATCGAGTCCATCCAAAAGCAGCGCATCGTCCAATTTTTCACCCTTTTTGAGTGCCTCATAGTTGCGCTCTAGCCATCTAGCATACTCAATCTCTTCGATGACATCGACCAGCATGCTTTTGTAGCGTGCAGGAAAAGCGATAAGTTTGGCTTGTTTGCTCTTCTTATCAATGATGTCGAGAATCTCTCCGCTCTCAAGCAAGGCAGGGTTTTTGCTCATTTGAGCCACTCCTACTGTCAGCATTTAAAATCCTTTATTGAAATCAGATATTCTAATTGGAAATCATTCTGTTGTCAATGCCCCTTGGAAGAACAAAAAATGCAATAGCTTCCCAAAGTTATACGCGAAGGAGTCACCTCATGGCAATCATCAATGACACCACACTACGCGATGGCGAGCAGGCTCCCTACGTAGCCTTCAATACTGCCGAAAAATTGGCAATCGCTACGCAACTCGCGGCGTGTGGTGTCGATGAGCTAGAGATTGGTATTCCCGCCATGGGACTCAAAGAGCAAAGCGACATCAAAGAGCTTTTGGCATTGGGTCTGACACCTCGCATGATGACGTGGAACCGCGCGAAACTAGGCGACATCGAGGCATCTTTGGCGTGTGGAATCAAGGCTGTCGATATCTCGATACCGCTTTCACGTGTCCTTATCGATGTCAAATTTCATGGCAATATCGATGCGATGTTGCGTGCACTCGAAGAGGCGGTGAGACTGGCTAAAAGCGAAGGATTATTTGTGTGTATCGGCGGTGAGGATAGCTCACGCGCCCCCACGCCCTTCATCCAAGAGGTGATGCAATTGGGGCAATCGTGGGGCGCTGATCGCTTTCGCTATTGCGATACGGTGGGGATTTTGACGCCGACACAGACGCACTCTATCATCACCGAATTGGTCGCGACCTCGACACTGCCTATCGAGATGCACACGCACAATGATTTTGGACTGGCTAACGCCAATGCCCTTAGCGGTATCGATGCGGGAGCCATCAGCGCCAATACGACCGTGATAGGTGTGGGAGAGCGCGCTGGCAATGCCTCGTTCGAGCAATTGAGCATGGCGCTACGCCATCTCTATGGCGAAAAGCGCGACTTCACCGCCCAAGCGATGCAGGCACTTGTCCACACCGTAGCCGATGCCGCCAATATCATTTTGTCGCCCAATGCACCCATCGTGGGAGAGCGTATCTTCGCGCACGAGAGCGGTATTCATGTCGATGGAATGATGAAGGATTCGCACACCTATGAGCCTTTCGATGCCATCGAGGTTGGCTCCACGCGTGCCTTCCCCATCGGCAAACACTCAGGCAGTAGCACCGTCGCCTACCACCTCAAAGCACGTGGTATCGAGGTGGACAAACACGCTCTAGGATACCTCCTGCCCAAAATCCGCGAAATTGTCACCGCACGCAAGCGGGTGCTCGAAGAGGGTGAACTCGTAGCGCTTTACAAGGCAAACCCGTGCACCTAGCGTGGCTCAAATTCTCCGATGTGAGCGCCATCGTCGCCATCGCGGAGGAGACAGGTGTCCTTGCCGATGGGTATCACATCAAGCTCATGATGATGCACGCGCCCCATTTGTGCTATGGCGCCTACGAGGGCGACAAATTGGTAGGCTCGATTTTGGCGGTGCCGTTTGAGCGCAGTGTCATGATAAAACACTTCATGGTGCACCCAGCCTCTACGCGCCAAGGCATCGGACGCAGACTGTTCGAGACGCTTTTGGGTAGCCTCCAAAGCGACTATGTGCATATCTATATTCATGCGACACCCGAGATGGTGGGCTTTTTTGGGCGCTACGATTTTGTCGAGCGCATGCGCGTAGGGCGCTATATGAATGTGGGCAAGGTACCGCCCTTTAACTTCACCAATGCCCACGCCAAAGAGCTAGACGGTACCAATTTCGACGCGGTGATGAGCGCCATCGACCGTGCGACCTTCGGAGAGATTCGCACCGATTTTTTGCACGATGAGATGGAGCGCAATAGCTCTCTCAAATTCGCTCTGCCGCATGGATTTATGCACTCTAGCGTTGTCAATGCGCGTCATGTTTATCTAGGACCGTGGCAGGTGTTGGCAGGATTTGAAGAGGAGGCGGAGAAGATGATGCGCGGTGTGCTCTATTTTCGCGGACTCAAAAAGGTGGTGGCAGATATTCCTCTGGAGATGGCGCATGTCGTGGCACTTTATGAGCGCTACCACTTCGCCAAAAAGAGCGAATTTGTCCATATGACTTGGGGCGAACCTAGCCAAGTGGTCTTTGAGAACATCTACGCCTTTTCGTTGTAGGGCAGCGCTTTTGCTTATTTTAATTTTTCTAAAATTTCCAAAGCTTCTATCTCGAATTTAGAAAAGGCGAACCATTTTTTGCCCAAATCTTTGAGACTTGCCCCGATGTGATAAATCTCTTTTTGGTCGATGATGAGAAATCTATCGTGCGCTTTTTTGAACTCCACGAGTTCTACGTTTTGATATTGCGCTTTGTATTTTTCATAATCCAAATGGAGTTGCTTGGAGATAGTTTGGGTGTAAATTTTTATTTTTAAATTTGGATATTTACTCAAAAGTGTAAAAACAGTCTCATCGATATAGTTATCTACGAGTGTCACATCACTTTTTGCACTTTTGAATAAATCATTGACAAAAGCATAGGCATCGTAAATTTGTCCATCGAAAAATATCCCGTGTTTTGGTTGTATAGTGCTATTTTCAAGACCTTTTGAGATGCTTGCTACTTGTGATTTGAGAAGTGAAACATCATTCTCAAGCTCTTTAAATCTTTGATGAGTGATTTTTTCTGAGTTGATTGCATAACCGTTTTGGATGTAGCTTTTGAGTATCGATGTCGCCCATTGTCTGAAATGCACACCTTTTTGAGATTTGACTCTATAGCCTACGGAGATAATGACATCCAAATTGTAGTATTCAATCTCTCTTGTGACGTCTCTTCCGCCCTCATTTTGAACTGTCGCAAATTTTGCGACAGTTGAGAATGGGTCTAATTCTTTGTCATTAAAGAGATTAGCAATATGTTTCCCTATGGTTTTTACATCTCTGTCAAAAAGTTCTGAAATTTGATTTCTATGGAGCCATACTGTTTCATTTTTAAGCGAAACAGTCAATTCTAATTCTCCATCGTGGTAGATAATTACTTGCGGATTGTTGTCTTGAAGCATTGTTTATTTCCATATACTAAGGTTCTTTATCTTATCAAAACAATCGATTTTCTTGGAAAAATATATCATTTTGAAAAGCTATTTTTGCGGGGTTAAAACCCCACTTCCGATTTTGGAAGTTGGACTTCAGTCCCGCAATTGTTTATTGTAAAACCCTTTTTAGTACCCTTTTTTATTTAAATCTGCGTAATTACTACAGCCCTTTTGTTCTCCCAAATCGCATGCCTTGCCGTAGAATTTTTTAGCCGAAGTGTAGTTTTGCTTGTTGCCATAGCCATTTTCATACATAAATCCAAGATTGTTACACCCTAGAGCATTTCCATCATCGCATCCTTTTGTGTAGAGTGCTACTGCTTGATAGTAATCTTGCTTGACGCCTTGACCGTTGTCATACATAAGTCCAAGATTAGAACACCCTCCAGTATGTCCACCCTCGCACGCTTTTGCGTAGAGTGCTACTGCTTGATAGTAATCTTG
>JQIT01000005.1:252810-316777 GCA_000830255.1 Sulfuricurvum sp. PC08-66
TATGTCCACCCTCGCACGCTTTTGCGTAGAGTGCTACTGCTTGATAGTAATCTTGCTTGACGCCTTGACCGTTGGCATACATAAGTCCAAGATTAGAACACCCTCCAGCATTTCCACTTTCACACGCTTTTGCGTAGAGTGCTACTGCTTGATAGTAATCTTGCTTGACGCCTTGACCATTTACGTACATAGATCCTAGGTTAGAACACCCCATGGCATTTTCATTGTCACATGCCTTTGTGTAGAACATTGCCGCTTTGTGGTAGTCTTGCTTGACACCTTGACCGTTGTCATACATACTTCCAAGATTATTACACCCTTGGGTGTCTCCACCTTCACATGCTTTGGCGTAGAGTACTATAGCTTGTTGGTAATCTTGTTTGATGCCTAGACCTTCTGCATTCATAACTCCAAGGTTGTAACACCCACTTGTATTTCCGCTTTCGCATGCTTTTGTCCAGAGCGTTACCGCCTTTTGCATATTGCCTTTCTCATACGCTTGCAAACCATCGTCAAAATCGTCTGCATGTGCCCACAGTCCTAATATCATCGCTAGAAATGAACCTAAAATTACCTTTTTCAAAACCTCTCCTTTTGTAGAGTGCAAAATTTGGGTGATTTTATAAAAACACCACTTAAATACACAGAATTTTGCGTATGACGGTGCAATATATGTGCGAATTTATGCAGGACTGAAGTCCCACTTGCAAAATATATATTTTTGCGAGGCTGAAGCCTCACCTCCAACAATCGGAAGTGGGACTTTAGTCCCGCATAGTACGAAATATGCACAAACTCCCTATAAAACCCAAGGAGTTATCGATGTCCGAAGAAACCAAAGATGCCAAAAAAGAGCTAGCGCGTCTCAAACGCATGGCAGTAGAGATAGCCTCACAAATCCACGATATCGTCGAAGATACTTTATGGACAGATTATGATAAGATGCCCACTCTTAGTGCCCAATTGGTCGAGGCAGTAAAAGAGGCAAACCACTTCAAAGAGCAAAACGCGCTCTAGGAAGAGACCTCCTATACAGCCCAAGGAATTTGTATGAGTACTCAAGAAGAGATACTTGCTATGGAGATTTGCGAGTGTGGCACCAAAAATGTCGCGCAAGCTATTACGCTCTTCCAAAATACCTCCCTTCCTTTCAAAAAAGCGAAAAAACTCGTCACCGAATGCGACAAAAATTGCTGTCGGTCGGCGTTGACCAAGCTTTATGATATGACCTTTTTTGGTAAGTTCGATTACGATGAAATCGAGCGCCAAATAGCTTTGCGGCACGACAGAACCAAGCGAATACTCGAAGGATTGAAAAGTGACGCATAACGACAAAAAAACTACCCCCGTAACACTCGATGACATTATGATTCGTAAGGCGCAACGCCACGACTTGCAAACCATTGCCCGTTTTATCGGACAGCTTTTTGCGATGGAGTCCGATTTCGAACCCAACGAAGAGAAGCAGTATGAAGGGATGAAAATCCTCTTCGATACGCCCGATTCGCATATGTTGGTTGCCAAATACAAAAACAGTGTCATCGGTATGATCACGATGCAGCCCTTGGTCTCTAGTGCCGAAGGGGGCTGGGTAGGTCTCATCGAGGATGTCTATATCGAAGAGGGCTTTCGCCACTTAGGTTTAGGTACAACACTGGTGAACAAAATGAAAGAGATAGCCCGCGAAAAGGGGTACAAACGCTTGCAGTTAGTGGCGGACAAAAATAATCCGTTGGCTGAGATTTTTTATGGCAAGCAGGGGTTTCATAAGGCGAATTTAACTACATATCATCACAAAAATTTTTAGTAAATTTTTGTGAACTATACGCTGGCAGGGCAAAGCCCCGCCTAGCTACGATGACTCTGCGTCCCACTCGGCGTGGTGCCCACGGCACTGGTGCCGTAGAGAGCGATGCCTCTTTCTAACTTTCAAAGTTTTTTCTTTTTACCTTGCTTTTTCTGGCTTTCTCTTTTTAAACTTCCACTTCTATCGATGCTTCCTCGATTTTCTACCCCTACAAAAACCATTCTTACAAATTTGTCTCATTTTGCGCGGTTTGTCACTCGATACGATTTTTGTCGCGCTTTCCTAGCCAAAAAGTCGAGAATACCACTTGCAATAGTTGGCTTGAAGTAAAACTGAGCGCGAAAGCGTTTAAATAAAGGGAGAAAAAATGGCTCAACTTCGACAAATAGCATTTTACGGAAAAGGTGGGATTGGTAAGTCTACTACATCTCAAAACACTTTGGCCGCAATGGCACATTACTTCGATAAGAACATTCTTATCGTTGGTTGTGACCCAAAAGCGGACTCAACTCGTCTTATCTTGCATGAGAAAGCGCAATCTACTATTCTTCAATTGGCTGCCGAAATGGGTACTGTCGAGGATTTGGAGCTAGAAGACGCGATGAAACCAGGTGCTGGTATTTTTGCTCCTGGCACACCAGGCGGTTGGATCAACTGTACTGAGTCAGGCGGACCAGAGCCAGGAGTTGGTTGTGCAGGTCGTGGTGTTATTACAGCGATTAACTTCCTCGAAGAAGAGGGTGCTTACGAAGAAGAAGGTCTCGATTTCGTTTCATACGACGTTCTTGGTGACGTTGTTTGTGGTGGATTTGCTATGCCTATTCGCGAAGGTAAAGCACAAGAGATTTACATCGTTATGTCAGGCGAAATGATGGCTATGTATGCGGCTAACAACATCTCTAAAGGGATTTTGAAATACGCAAACACAGGTGGTGTTCGTCTTGCAGGACTTGTATGTAATGCACGTATGACTGACCGTGAGTACGATTTGGCTATCAACTTGGCACACGATTTGGGTACACAAATGATTCACTTCGTTCCACGTAACAACATCGTTCAACACGCTGAACTACGCCGTATGACAGTTGTTGAGTACAGCCCTAAATCTGACCAAGCGTTGGAGTACAAAGAGCTTGCTCGCAAAATCATCGCGAACGACATGAAAATCATCCCAACTCCTCTTGAGATGGATGACCTTGAAGACCTTCTTATGAAATTCGGTCTTGAAGAAGAAGCAGACGAAGAAAACATCGGTAAATCTGCAGAAGCGTAATAAGTTTTAAAAACTTATCCACGCTCTCGTGCTCTTAAAAAAATAGGTGCTAGCACCGTGAGCCTGCTGCCCAAGCAAGCCCAGTGCTAACGTAGCTTGGAGGGGCTTTGCCCCGACAGCGTATAAATTCTCGTAATGAAAAGAAAAAACAGAAAAAGAAGGAGAATGCAATGTTTATTTTAGGTTTTCATTTCCCAGCTGATATGGGAGTCAAAGTTCCTGATGAAAAAGTCATCGAAAAATTGGACAAAAGTGGTGTAGATTTTAACTCTGTTAAAGAAGTTAAACTCTTCATGGAGAGCCGTGAAGGTCAAAAACAAGAGATTTCGTATACCAACAAAAACACGTTCATGTTCAAAGCATTGGTGCACTACGTAAAAACAGCTGAGACTGATTATGTAATCTATACCAACCGCTACCAAATTGCAGAGCTTTCAAAACGCTTGGATGCTAATGATGATGAGACAATGGCGCTTTGCAAAAAATTTGACTCAATGGCAATGTTCCGCATCAAAGCGGCGTAACCTGAGACTATTTTAAAGCGTTTATTTTTCGCCTATTCGAATGACATTCGATGGGCATCAAATCCCAACAAAGGAAATAATTATGGGTCCAGAATCATTGGAAGCAAAACAAGCGGCTGCTATCGAAGAGATACTCAAAGCGTATCCTGAAAAAGCAGCGAAAAATCGTGCGAAACACCTCGGTGTGGGAACACCCGAAGATGAGAGCCAAAAAACGTGTGGTAATGTCCGCTCCAACAAAAAAACTGTCCCTGGTGTTATGAGCCAACGTGGTTGTGCTTATGCAGGATCCAAAGGGGTTGTATGGGGACCAGTCAAAGATATGATTCATATCTCTCATGGTCCAATCGGTTGTGGTCAATATTCTCGCGCAGGTCGCCGTAACTACTACATCGGTACTACAGGTGTCGATACGTTCGTGACTATGAACTTCTCTAGCGATTTTCAAGAGAAAGATATCGTATTTGGTGGCGACAAAAAATTGACAAAATGTTTTGAAGAGATCGATGCATTGTTTCCGTTGAACAACGGTATCACTGTCCAATCTGAGTGTCCGATTGGTTTGATTGGTGACGATATCAATGCTACTTCAAAAGTCTATGCCAAACAAACAGGTAAAACTATCGTTCCTGTAAACTGTGAAGGTTTCCGTGGGGTTTCTCAAAGCTTGGGTCACCACATCGCAAACGACACCGTACGTGACTACGTTTTCGAGGGCAATGTCCAAACTTTGGGTGAGCCAGTAGCTGTAACAGAGTATGACGTAGCTATCATCGGCGACTACAACATCGGTGGAGATGCTTGGTCAAGCCGTATTTTGCTCGAAGAGATGGGTCTTCGCGTCGTAGCACAATGGTCAGGCGATGCAACTCTCAAAGAGATGGCATTGACTCCCAAAGTAAAATTGAACCTTCTCCACTGCTACCGCTCGATGAACTACATCAGCCGTCACATGGAAAAAGAGCACGGGATTCCTTGGATAGAGTACAACTTCTTTGGTCCTAGCCAAACTATCAAATCATTGCGCAAAATTGCAGCATTTTTCGATGCTAGCATCCAAGCAAAATGTGAAGAAGTTATCGCTAAATACCAACCGATGATCGATGCAGTCACTGCAAAATATCGTCCACGTTTGGAAGGCAAAACTGTTATGTTGTTCGTGGGTGGTCTACGTCCTCGTCACGTCATTGGTGCCTATGAAGACCTCGGTATGGAAGTAATCGGTACGGGTTATGAGTTCGCGCATGATGACGACTACAAACGTACAAAAGATGAGATTTTCCGCTCTACAGTTATTTATGATGACGTCAATGAGTATGAGCTTGAAGCGTTTGTCAAAAAATTGCAACCAGACCTCGTAGCGTCAGGTATCAAAGAGAAATACGTATTCCAAAAAATGGGCTTGCCATACCGCCAAATGCACTCATGGGACTACAGTGGTCCATACCATGGGTACGACGGATTTGCGATTTTCGCAAAAGATATGGATTTAGCAATCAATTCTCCTGTATGGGCTCACAGTAAAGCCCCATGGGACAAAGCAGTGGAGGCCTAACATGCAAGAAGTAGAAAACATTGTCAATGGACAAAAACTTTTCCAACGCCCTGAGTACAAAGAAGTCTTGAAAAAGAAAAAAGAGTTCGAGGGTGGTTACGGTGCTGTAAATCCTGCCAAATCTGCTGAGATTGCTGAGTGGACAAAAACATGGGATTACCGTGAGAAAAACCTTGCACGTGAAGCTATTACTGTCAATCCTGCCAAAGCATGTCAACCTCTAGGGGCTGTCATGGTGGCACTTGGTTTTGAAGATACTATGCCCTACGTACACGGTTCACATGGATGTGTTGCCTATTTCCGTAGCTATTTCACACGTCACTTCAAAGAGCCAACACCGTGTGTCTCTGACTCTATGACAGAAGATGCAGCGGTATTTGGTGGTTTGGCGAACATGAAAGATGGTTTGAAAAACTGTGCAGCTCTCTACAAACCCAAAATGATTGCCGTCTCTACTACCTGTATGGCGGAAGTTATCGGGGATGACCTTTATGCCTTCGTCGAAGCGGCAAAAGAGGAAGATGGCGGCGAGTTTTTGCCAAAAGAGTTCCCTATCCCTTATGCACACACACCTTCATTCGTAGGTAGCCATATCACAGGCTACGACAACATGATGATGGGTATCATGCAACAATTGACAGAAGAGAACAAAGGCGAAACCAAAGAGCGTATCAATATCATCCCTGGTTTTGAGACCTACATCGGTAGCCTTCGCTCTGTCAAAAGCATCGTAGAGGCATTCGGTGCCAACTACATCATGCTTGGTGACCACTCTGACCAATGGGATATGCCAGCGGGCGAGTACAGCATGTTCAGCGGCGGAACCAAAATCGCAGATGCAAAAGATTGTATTAATTCATCAGCGACTATCAGTTTGCAAAAATATGCGACAGCAAAAACCATGAAAATGGTACAAAAACGCTGGAAACACAAAGGTGGCTTCTCTAACCCAATCGGTCTCAAAGGTACCGATGAGTTCGTGATGAAATTGGCTGAACTTACAGGCAATGACGTCCCAAGCAAACTCAAAATCGAGCGCGGTCGATTGGTCGATGCGATGCAGGATTCTTATCCGTATATGCACGCCAAAAAATTCGCTATCTGGGGAGACCCTGACTTCTTGCTAGGTATGGTTTCATTCCTACTTGAGATGGGTGCTGAGCCTACGCATGTATTGTGTCACAATGCACCCAATGGCTGGGAAGAAGAGATGAGAGCGTTGCTCGATACTTCACCTGCCAAAGATAGCTTGCACGTATGGGCAGGCAAAGACTTGTGGCATATGCGCTCGTTGCTCTTCACTGAACCCGTCGATTTCATGATTGGTAACAGCTACGGCAAAGAGTTGATGCGCGATACAGGAACACCGCTTATCTATATCGGTTTCCCAATTTTCGACCGTCACCATTTGCACCGCTACTCTATTAGCGGGTACGATGGAGCATTGAACCTTCTTACTTGGATTACCAATAAAGTCCTCGACCAATTGGACGAAGATACTAAAGGTATCGCTACTACTGACTACTTCTTCGACCTTATCCGCTAAGGATAATGTCTCTCTCTCCCTCGCGCGGGAGAGAGACTTTTTTCCCTCTTTTTTTGTAAATCCTCTCTGTTTCGATATTCAAGTACGTTTTATGCAATAGCTTTTTCAAAAAAGGCACCCCATGTCACTCCAAGAGAAGATAAAAGAAGAAATACTCAAAACCATCTACACCGATATCGATAAGCTCTACGACACTATCGACCAGCGCTTCCTCCTAGAAGATGAGCATCGAGACCTTATTATCAAGCACCTCAATAAGCTCAAAGACCAGTTCTATCTCATCGCTAGCAACAGCAAACTCTCCTAATGACCCACATCGTCCTTGCTAACCCTTGCGCATGTGCTACCAAACACGCCACACCTGCTATCGAGAGCTTTGACGACTACGAGGAGGCGATGGAGTTTGCCCACGCGTGGGCTGAGAGACTCAATCACGCTTTTTGTGGCAAGCACGGCTTCGATGTCATCGAGGTCGATGAGCATTTCGTCATCGATACCCAAGCAGGCGGCTTTTGCGAGAGTTGTGATATTTGAACCATTAATACTTAATTAACTCACTTCGCTTAAAGTGTCGCCATGAAAACAACTTTTTTGCCCCTTATGCTTATCTTGGCTCTGATTTTCACAGGATGTGAAGACCCTACCTACAAAACTGCCGCTTATGACAATACCTACAATTACGACTACACCCTTTTGGCGTGGAGTCAAGAGTCGATACACGCTATCGAGAGCGACCACTCTGTCTTGGTCTTGGGCGTACCCTATACGACTATCAATGCACAATTGGTCAAAAAAGGGAGTGAGCCTGATATCGTCACCTCTGGCGTGACACTCACCTATGAGCCTATCGCCAACAGCGATGGCACCATCAATACCACCTCCGCAAACAAGACAAATTTTTGGAGCTACATTACTGCTCTATTTAATGTCACAAAGGCGGTCGATACAGGACTAGCGGACAAAAATTTCTCTACATCGATGAGCTACAACAGCACGACAGGGCGATGGGAGGCGCGCGGTATTCCTCTCGTGGCACGTGACGATACCAATAGCACAGCTTACTATCCCACCTTCAAGGTAACTGCCACACTAAACGGTAGCACAATAGCGCATACACAAGTCGTCACCGCTGTTAGCGATGAGCAGGGGTGTGTCAATTGTCACCAAGCATTAGGTTTTCGCAACGATGCGGGTATCAATGATACGGGTAAAACAACACTACAGATACAAAAATTGGGTATTTTAGAGCTACACGATGCGCGACATGCGGAAGAGTCGCTGGTGCTTAGTAGCCAAAGCGCACCCGTAGCATGTGCCTCTTGTCATAGTTCGGTTGCATTGGGTATGGAGGGTGTAACTCAACTAAGAAGCAAAGACCCGTTAGCTAGAGCGTTGCACGGTTCGCATGCTAGCGATAGAGTGACATTGGACGGTAGCAGTTTAGCCGCATCGACGGATGATAGCGCCTGTACAGCGTGTCATGCTAGCGCCAAAGATACGCATGATAAACGCGACTCGATGCATGCCAATGCACAAATCAGTTGTCAAAATTGTCACGGCGCGTTGCAAGAGAGTATCAAAATCCCAAAATGCGCCAACTGCCACCAAAGCGGCACACGTCATACATCCGCCTTTAGCAGTGGTACCACGCTACGCGCTATCGCTATCGCCGATACGATTTTCAATAATGACACCAATTTTTCTCTCGCCAAAGGGCATGAAAATATGCAGTGCAATGCGTGTCATGGCACCTCGCACACCATCGGGGTCTCCAACCGTGCAGATGATACGTTCCAGAGTCGCTTTTGGCAAGGAGAGGCGGGTACGCTTTTCGATTGTCTAGCGTGCCATACGACGATGCCATTAAATCTCAAAGGTCCACACGGCATGCACGGTTTTGGTCAGGGGTGGATGGATGATGATGCACACGGTGAGACTGCCGAAGACAACATCAATGCGTGCAAAGTGTGCCACGGTAGCGATTTGAGAGGAAGTATTCTTTCACGCACCTTTGAGGAGAGAGCATTGAGTAAGCGTACCTACGCCAAAGGGCAAATGGTAGGGTGTTACGACTGTCATGGTCAGGAGTGGTGATGATGCGAAAAGTGATAATGACACTTCTATTTTCGGCGTCGATGTGGGGTGAAACCCTCGATACGAAGGCTCCTGCGCCTTTTTGGACAGAGGATAGCGTACACAAAGTATTGGGTATTGCTACGGTGGGGAGTGCCGCACTCACAGCGATATTGCGCCCACAATATGAGGGTGAGACAGTCGAGGGTTTTGCCCTGCATCGCAATCTCGCCTATGTCACAGCTGGGTTGGCAGGTGCGACCATCCTCACAGGTGTCTGGCTTCATTGGGACGATGTGGGATTGGAGTACAGCGCGACCGATTATGACAATCTGCACGCCATTTTGGCAACCGTAGGAGGTGGAATGATGATAGCCGCGGCAGTGATTGGCAACAACAGCATGGCGCACTCGACGTTGGGTATCGGTGGGGCTGCTTTGATGGGCAGTGCTATCGTGTTGGAGTGGTAGAGATGCGTAGTTTTATACTCCTTTTTATCCTCCTAGCCACACACGCTTGGGCAGAGTGGTCACCGTGGGGAAATATCCCCGTCATGACCGACAAAGTTTACATCGAGAACTGCACCGAGTGTCATTTCGGCTACCAAGCGGGACTGCTCAATGCCCCCACATGGGAAAAAATGCTTCAAGTTGAGGAGCTAGAGAACCATTTCGGTACCGATGCCTCTATCGATGAAGCGGATAGAATCCATCTCATTGAGTTTCTCAAAAGCAACAGTGCCGAGACGCTTTGGAATAAAAAGTCGCGCAAAATTGCCAGTAGCATGGGCGACAAGGTGATATTGCGCATCAGTGAAGTGCCCTATATCAAGAAAAAACACGAAGATGTCAAAGAGTCACTCTTCACCCAAGAGAAGGTCAAATCGCGTGCGCACTGCAATCGATGCCACGAGGGTGCGGCAAAAGGTCTCTTCGAAGAGGACGACGTACTCATCCCCAATCATGGGCGATGGCAAGACTAAAACACAATCAAAAAGGAGCAGTAGATGCGAAAAATAGCAGTAGTAGTAATGATGGTAGTGGGACTTTGGGGTGGCGAATATGAGGAGCTTTTGGCTTCGTTGCAAGCGCAAGCACCTTTGCCTTTTGATGCGGCACGAGGAGAGGCGATTTTCGACCAAAAGGTAGAAAAAGAGGGCGAAATGATCAATTGCCGCAGTTGTCATGGTGCCGATCTCAAAGCGCAAGCCAAAAATTTCAAAACAGGTAAACTCATCGAGCCGTTGGCACCCTCGGCGAACCCTGAACGCCTCACCAGCCAAAAAGAGATGAAAAAATGGCTCAAACGTAACTTCAAAGATGTCTACAGCCGCGAAGGTACGCCGCAAGAGCAAGGCGATGTGCTGGTCTTTTTGAAACAACAATAAAAGGAAAGAGAGCATGAAAAAATACCCACAACTCATTATCGCGCTCCACTGGACGCTTGCATTGAGCGTCATCGTCGCTTTTATTTTGCACGAATTTCCCCAAGCCAAAGCGGCACACCTCTTTTTTGGCGCGCTTGCTATGAGTGTGGTCGTGGTACGCATGGGACTCTTCATCGGTGCGCGAGGTCCTCACGCGTTGGGCTACTTCACCTTCGATGTGCGTGCGTTGTGGCGCTACGTGACCGACTACAAACATTACGATGAAACAGGGCGCAAAAACCCTGCCGCTTCGTACAGTGCGGTGGCGTTGTGGGTATTGGTCATTGCAGTAGGTGTCGTGGGTATGGTCGTCGTAGGTGCCAAAGATGGCGCGGGGCTTTTTCATGCGCTTTATACCACCGACAAAAGTGTCATTCACGGCTACAAAGAGATTCATGAATTTCTTGCCCAAGCGCTGATGCTCGTAGCGGTGGTGCACGTACTTGGGGTCATCGTCGATAGAGTGGTCAAGGGGAGTGCCACCCTAGCAGGCATGACGCGCGTGCAGTGGAGTACACCTCTCCTGATGGTCGCAGGTATCGTACTCTTGGCGTGGGGCTTTTGGGCAGTGTTGCCACAAGCGTTGCAAACCAATCCCATCTACCGTGTAGATGCCAAAGTCGTCGCACCCCAAATGGCGCAAAACTGCGTCGAGTGCCACATCTACTACCCGCCCACTATGCTCCCACGCGATGAGTGGCGCGCGATGATGACCAATCTCGAAGAGCATTACGGTGATGATGCTAGCGTCGAGGAGGATAGCCAAGCCGCGATGCTAGCAGAGTATGAAGCGATGACCATCGATAGAGTACGTTTCAAAGAGGGGCGTTTCAATACGAGCGTCACCACCACCGACTACTGGAAAAAAGAGCACAAAGCCTTCGATGAGGCGTATTTCAAACGTCATGATTTGAAAAAGACGCAGTGTCAAAAGTGCCATATTCATATCGAAGAGAACAGTTACAACACGACGCTAATGCCTATCAAATTGTGGTGGTAAAAGATTAGACGTTAGAAACTTCTCGAAAAATTTGCACAGAGAGTGGATGATAAAAGAGGTACCCTTGAACAGAATCGATGCCAAGCGTGCTCAAAAAATTCAACTCCTCTGCGGTTTCGACCCCTTCTGCTAAAACCTCCATGCCCAGTCCTTTGCCCAAATTGATAATAGCTTCGACGATGATTTGGTTTTTGGGGTTGTGTGCGATGTTTCGTACAAAAGATTGATCGATTTTGAGTTTATCGATGGGAAGGTCTTTGAGGTAGGAGAGAGAAGAGTATCCCGTCCCAAAATCGTCCATCGAGAGGTGAAAACCTTTGGCTTTGATCGATTGCAGAAGTGCCAATATTTTTTTCGGATTTTCCAAAATAGCGCTTTCAGTAATCTCAAGCTCAATCAACTCTGGTGAGCATTGATGTAGCGCAAGGATACGGTCAAGCGTCTCCAAGAACATCGGATGTGAGAGCTGTTTGGCAGATACGTTGACAGCTACACGGCGAGACAAAAGCGTCTTCTCGTGCCACTCTTTGGCAAAGGCAGCCGATTGCACAAGTGCCAATTCACCTATTTCGAGAATCAGACCGCTCTCTTCTGCAAAGGGGATAAATTCGCTTGGGGAGATTATGCCACTGGGCGATAGCCATCTACACAGGGCTTCTGCACCGATAATTTGGTTGGTTTTGATATCGACTTGAGGTTGATAAAAGAGGGTGAGTTCGTTGTTTTGAAGTGCTTTTTTGAGATTGGTCGAGAGCGTAGTACGTTTGAGCGAGTTTTCGATGAAACTTGCTTCGTAAAAACTGTAACCACTGTGTCCCGATTTTTTTGCATTGTACATTGCGGAATCAGCTTTTTGGAGTAGCTCTTCATAGGTGCGCCCATCTGTGGGGTATTGTGCTATGCCGATGCTTGCATTGATGTAAATATCCGTTTGTTGCACAAAAATGGGATGCGTGAGAGTATCAAAAAGCTTTTCTATAAGTGCGGCAATGACTTTTGGCTCTTTGTGGGAGGGCAAAATAATGACAAATTCATCACCTCCTGTGCGCACTAGATAGCTCTCTTTGGGGAAGGTACGATACAAAATTTGTGCAATGTAGATGAGCAATTCGTCCCCAAAACGGTGACCGTAGGAGTCATTAATCTCTTTGAAACGGTCGAGATCTAAAAACAAAAAAGCAAAAGGCTCCTCTTGGGTGCATTTATCGTCAAGGTACTCAACGAGGCTGAGACGATTGGGCAGTTGTGTCAACGTGTCACGATGTGCCAAAACATCAAAATGTAGATGTGCCAAATACTCTTTGCGGAAAAACCAGTAGCTCAAAAAGAAGAGAATGATGCTGGTGGCGACAATAAAAAACCACCCTTTGTAGGTTTGCATAAGCGTAAGTTGTGCTTTGTTCGAGGCGATGGTTGCGACGGCTAAATCTGAAAAATAGATCCAACTCAAACCCAATAAAAAGTAGATAGCAGAGACGGATAATGCATTGTTGAAATTGCGAGGGGTCATTTCATTATCCATTAAGTGGAGTGACAGGGATTGTAACATAGGTCACTTTCACCTGATACACAGCTTGAAAAATGAAAGAAATTGTTAAAGCAATCTCGAAGCGCGTGCAAGCGCCTTGTCGATGTGGTCGACGATATTTTCATCGCCGATGATGCTATCCAGCGCGCTTTTGTGTAGATAGGTACGCACATGCGCATTGACCCCTGAGAGGATGAGGGTGGCGCCTTGGGTGGAGAGCTGATGGTGCAACGCCTCTAGCGCATGCAATCCTGCCGCATCGATAATAGGCACGAATCGCAACCGCAAGATAAAGACACGCGGCGTAGACTCCAAAAGCAGTAGCGTATCGACGAGCTTTTCGGCTACCCCAAAAAAGAGTGGTCCTTGAATCTCATAGACCTCGACACCCACAGGCACCTCTTTGCGCCCAATGGCATCGGGGTCATCGGTGTGCAGAGGCGTATGTATCGATGCGATAGGCGTAGCATGCATCATCGAGCGGATGAAGAGCAAGGATGCTAGCGAAATACCTACCAAAATCGCCGTGTTCAAATCGACAATGACAGTCAAAAAGAGCGTCACAAAAAGCACCACGCGGTCGGTGCGCGGTGCCTTCATGATGGAGCGGATATGTTTGATTTCGGACATATTGTAGGCTACGACGATGAGAATCGCCGCCAATGCCGCCAAAGGTACCTTGACGATGAGAGGCGCCAAAAGGAGCATAAAGAGCAAGAGCCACACCGCGTGCAACATCCCTGAGATGGGCGATACGGCACCTGCTTTGATATTGGTGGCGGTGCGTGCGATGGCACCCGTAGCGGGCAATCCCCCCATAAAAGCGGAGCCTACGTTGGCGACACCTTGGGCGAAAAGCTCGGTGTTGGAGCGGTGTTTGGTGCCTGTCATGCCGTCAGCTACTACAGCAGAGAGGAGTGACTCGATACCTGCCAAAAGCGCGATGGTCAGCGCATCGGAGAAGAGCAGGCGCACCTTTTCAAAGGTGATAGCAGGAAGCGAAGGCATCGGCAGGGTCGATGGGATGCTCCCAAATCGGCTCTCGATAGTCTCCACAGGAATCCCAAAGAGCCACACGGCGAGCGACGAAAGCACCACCACTACGATGGGTGCAGGGAGCTTTTTGATAAATTTATTGACCAAAATTATCGTGCCTATCGAGAGCGACGCGACCAGCACAGCGTAGGGATTGGTCTGGTGCAGATGCTTGAGGTAGACGAAAAGCTTATCGATGAAATCGGGTGGCATATAGGCGATGGAAAGTCCAAAAAAGTCGCGCAGTTGCGAAAAAAAGATGAGTATCGCGATGCCAGAGGTGAAGCCCACGATGACGGGGTAGGGGAAAAATTTGATGAGTTCACCTGCTCGCAACAGTGCCGCGATGATGAGCATCACCCCTGCCATCAAGGTCGCTATGACCAACCCCTCGTAGCCGTGCTTCATCGCTACCATCGCGACGGTGACGATGAATGCCGCTGTGGGACCTCCGATTTGGTAGCGGCTCCCACCCAGTGCAGAGATGAGAAACCCTGCTACGATAGCGGTGAAGAGTCCACGTTCAGGCGGGAGATTGGACGCAATAGCTATTGCCATTGCCAAAGGCAGTGCCACGATAGCGACCGTCAAGCCTGAAAGGAGGTCTTTAAGGAAATCGTTGCGAGAGTAGGCGTGCTTGCGCCAAAAGAGCCAAAGTTGCGGAATGAGGTGCGAAAGAGTGCTGTGAAGCATCGAGGATGTCCCTAGAAAAATAAGCCAAAATTATAGAGCGAATTTGGGTTTTTGCGGTGGGTGTACTTCGCAAGAACACCCTATGCAACAGCACTTTTCAAAGGAGTCACTATGGATCATCATATCGTTGTCGAAAAGCTGTGCGGATGTGCCAAACGCAAAGGAATGCCCCAAATCAAAACCCTACAAGACAAAGAAGACGCTCACCGCATAGCACGAGCATGGGCGCAAGAGCTCAATGAGAGTTTTTGTGGACAACACAGTTTTGGTGTGGTCGAGGTCGATGACAATTTTGTCATTACTGTGGGTGAGGGGAGTTATTAAAGAGATACGATAAGCTTGACGAAATTATCCTATGATGATAATATTGTATCTAGTAAAAATTATCATACTTGGATAAATATGCTTGCACCCATCGATTTCATCAAAGAGAAATATATCCAACCCAATCACCTCACGCAGGATGCTTTGTGTGAGGCACTCGATATTGGCAAAAAAACCCTCTCTGAACTCTATCAACACAAACGTGGCTTCACGCTCCATACTGCCAAAAAGTTTGCAAAGTTTTTTGATATCAATGCGGCGTTTATCTTGATGAAGCAGTTGGAATACGATTTGGCGCACGACACCCAAACCTATGAGAAGATTCAACCCTTCAAAGCGCTTGATACACAAAAAAAGCAAGAGAGCAGTGCCAAATGGCTCTTGGCATCTATCAATAACTCTATTAGCGATGAGCGACAGCACTACACACTTGAGGATTTGTTGACGCTTTTTGGTCATGAGGAGATTGCGCAAAAATATGCCTATGCGGTAGGCGTGCTCTTTACGCAGGTCGATTACGTCGATGTGATGCAGTTTTGTACGCTGTATGGCATCTCCAAAAATGCGCTCAAACGCGTCTATGATTTTTATATACACACTTTTGACGCACAAGGAGTAAAAGCTTATGAATGGCTCTTCCAAACACTTTGATACGCTTATCGAGGCACTCAAAAATCTCTATTGGGAGGTGTTGCACCCAATTGAAGAGCGAGCAATTCTCAAAAATTGGTGGAGTTTCGGTGGTGGGACAGCCTTGGCGATGTTTCATTTTGGGCATCGAAAATCTTTTGATATCGATATTTTTATCAGCGAATCGCAAGTGTTTGATTTTCTCAATCCCAAGTGGTATATCGATGAGAGTCGCATTTTCGATACGTCGATGTACAAATTTGACGCTATGAATCACCACATACAGCTCAAAACGCGCAATGAGATAAAAGTAGATTTTTTGCTTCATGAATCGATGGTAAAAAAACCGCTTTTAAATCAAAAAATCGCGTTGGATTTTCCTCTCTATTATGAGAGTGTCGAGGATATTATTGGCAAAAAAATCAAATGGCGAAAAGAGGATAATCTCACGCGGGATATTTTTGACCTTGCAGTAGCCATACACCACGATGCAAATATCGTGAAGCATTTGGTCGAGTCGAGATTTATTACCTACGGCGATATCGAGAAGCTTTTTTTGAGTTTAGAGAAGCTAGATAGGAAAAAATACCTGCTCGAATTGGAAAAAATCGAACCGCAAGGTGCCATCTACCAAGCTATCGCGCCTGATGCGAAGTCGATTATCCAAGACAATATTGCTAGAGTGCTCTAAAAAGTTCACTCAAAAATCACCAGTGCTCTGCCGAAGGGGACTTTGGCGTTGCGTGAGAGTGCCCAAATCACCTCATAGCTAGGCGCATAGCGAGGGAACCATCCATCGCCGTCGGTGAAGTAGAGTAGCATGGTGTTCATAGGAATGTTCGCCTCGATGTAGTCGAAGGTGGGTCGATAGTCGGTGCCGCCTCCGCCTTTGAGGGCGAAATCCATCTTTTCGCCCCCGCGAAAGGTGTGGTGCGCGTGTACCTTGGCATCGGCGATGAGTAGCTCGATAGAGACGGCGGGGAAGTTGAGCATGATGGTTTTGAACTCCTCGATAAAGGCGCCCAAAAGGTGCTCATCGATAGAGCCAGAGGTGTCGATAGCCACCGCCAACGAGAGCGTATCGCTAGCCAAACTAGGCAGTGCGACGCCTCGATAGAGGTGCTTTTTGTTGGGCGGCATAAAGGCGTAGTTGTTACGCATGTGGCGATTGATAGCGTTGTAGAGTTCGAAGCGCCAATCGACCTTGGTGCGTACGACCTTTTGTGCCAAACGGTCAAAGCCACTAGGCAGAGCGCTTTTGCGTTGGGCTACTTCGGTGGCAAGCGTCGATGCGTAGAGCCATTCGGACTCGGTTTGCGGATCCAAATCCTCCTCGATAGTACCACCTGTGAAGCTGGGGGGTGCGTCGGGGTCGTTTTCATTTTCATAGGCATCGGTGGAGGTGTCGATGGATTGGGCGAGCAGATGGGTGTAAATCTCCTCGGCGTACATGCGTGCGAATTGCGCGTCGTGGTTAGCACCCACGGGGATTTTGACGCCGTTTTTTGCCAACATCGCATTGATAGCATAATCGGTCGCCAACTGCCAAAGCCCCCCAATGCGCCCCAACCTGCGCTGTTGGTGTCCCAAAATATGGTGCATGACACAGTTGGTCAGGACAAACATCAGCTCTTCGTTGGTGCGTGCCTCGATGAAGGCTTCGTTGTACAAAAAGCGCTTGCCGTTGCTGGCATAGCTCGTGATGGTGGGGTGTGGTTCGTGCGCTAGACGTGAGGCTAGCATCCCAAAATAGGGGTGTTTGAGCGCTAATTGGCTCTTGGCTTTGTGCAAAAGCGCGTCGGCGGTCATGGACGCATGTGGGCGTTGAATTTTTTCATCCAGAGCGTCCAGCTTTGGAGGTGGTCTAGCTCGATTTTGCGGGTGCGCAAATCTTGGATGACCATGATGGCAAATTCTGGCGGAAGTCCAAGCGTGTAGGTGATGAGGTGGTCGAGTTTTTTGGTGCTGGTGTGCCCATCGACGCGCAGGCTCAACGCCGCGCACAAGATATGAAGCGCTTCGGGTGCGGTGGGGGTTTGGGTGGCGGTGCCTTCCAAAATCGCATCGATGTCAGGCAATGAATGCGCCACCGTGCGAAAGCCCAAGAACGATGCCGCCAACTCCTCTCCAATAGCCCCCGCGATAAGGGGCAAGAGTAGATCCGCATCGGGTTTGGCTTGGAGTATCGCATCGACGTATGCCCATGTGCGAGGGGTCGCGAAGGCTTTGTGTTCACCCTCCTGCCCAAAGGTGAAAAGCGCATCACGGCGGTGCGCGATGTAGGCGATGATGGTCTCATCGATACCTGCACCCACTGCCCATTCTCGCCAATCTGCCACATCAGCGGCGATGTCTAGGTGCACAAAGCGATTGGCTAGAGGTGCCGCCATGCGAAAGACTACGCCACGGTCGCTCTCGCGGTTGCCTGCGGCGACTATCGCCCACCCTGCAGGCAGGGTGTATTCACCTATTTTGCGATCAAGGATGAGCTGATAGGCGCTAGCTTGCACCATGGGTGCTGCGGTGTTAAGCTCATCGAGGAAGAGGATGCCCGTAGGGATGCTCCCATCGGGCAAAAAGGGTGCATCTGCCCACACCGCGACGTTTTTGGAGGCATCGAAGAAGGGAATACCGCGCAAATCGGTAGGGTCGAGCAACGAGAGACGCAAATCGATAAACCCCATCCCCTCTTCGCGCGCAATTTGCGCCACGATAGAGGATTTGCCAATGCCTGGAGGCCCCCACAAAAAGGTAGGAAGTTGCTGTTTGATGAGGGTACGTAGCGCTTTTTTGGCATGTTTGGGGGTCATTAGTGTCCTTTGGGGGTGAGCATTTTGGGTGAAGTGGGAGCGACATTGACAGAGGGCTGTGAGACCATTTTGCGATAGATGGCTTCGATGTCCAATATCGAGAGCATGGTGCTTTTGGCGCTATTTTTCTCAGGTTTGACGACCGCTTTGGTGAGCGTGTTGGGACCTGACATGCTTGAATTGTAGTGCTCGATGGTGCGATTGGGGATTTCGGGTGAGTCGTTGACTTGGTCGATGGCGATACCAAAATAGACGGGCTCTTTTTCGCTGGGGTAGGCAAGCACAATGATGCCGTGGCGTCGATGGTCGTAGGTGAAAGATTTGTCACTGATGAAGTTGTGCAGGGTTGCTACACCGATAGTGGAGTCGTAATAGTTGACCACGCCGATGAAGAAATCGTTGCTTCCGATGATGCGCGTGATAGGCTGATGCGAGAGCGAAGTGATGATATAGCGGCTCTCGATACCGTAGATGGCATCTCCGATGTAGAAGGTGGAGATATCGGTGGTGGGTTCGTTGCCTTGGGGTTTGGCGTAGGTGTACTCGATACGTGCTTTGGTCGTAGGCTCGATGCGTTTGTGCTCGAGTGAGGCGATTTGCACCAATATGATGGCGATGACATCGTTGGTGTAGGCGTCATCGACCTTGTATTCGCGGTAGCCCTTGGAGGCGTAGGCGCTCGCGGCGTAGTAGTGGTGTTTGTAGGCGATGATGTCGGCGAAGTGTTTGGCATTGCGGACATTGAAAAAGGTGGTGTCGATTTCGAGTTTGGCACCTACGATGAACTCTGGGCTACTTGAAGCGATGATGGTTTTGTCGGGGGTGCAAAAGAGCGCGGTGTAGTTCTCTACGATGTCACCGTTGGCATCTTTGGGCAGGGTATCGATGAGCATATCGTGAAACTGTGGCGCGGCGTCAAAGACCACCCCAATACCGCCTAGCACCTGCGTGGGATTGGCGAGATCCGTAATGGCGGCATTGTAGATATAGGTGTGCTTGCCCTCATAAAGCGGTGATTTTTCAAACTCACTCACCACATAGTGTTGTGAATGGCGTAGTGCCAAGGTTTGTCCTACCCATGAGGCAGAGAGTTTACTGCCCACGAGGTGCTTTTGGCTGGGCGCAGATACGGCTAGGATGACGCCGTGTGTATCGTAGACAAAGAGGTTGGTGTAGACGGTATAGAGGTTGTTGATATAGTGCAAAATATCGTGCAGTTTTTGGGCATCGCGACCGTTGGATAGCTCCTTGCGAAACTGCGTCGTGAGCGCCCACCATCGCGCGTCGTTGGCACGCTCATAGAGGTTTCTATCCATGATATCGATAGCCAATTGCGCCAAAAAGGTGATGTCGTTGAGGATGGAGCTAATGACGGTGTTGTTGAGATTGCCAATGCTCTCTTCGAAGATTTGTTTGGTGCGTAGCCCCGTCTTGGAGATTTCGTGCAGGAGCGATTTGCTAAAGGAGTTGTCTCCTGTTTTGGTGTTGGCGATTTGGACGTTGCCATTCCAGACGGTGATATCGAGATCTCGTTGGATTTTTTCCGCTTCAGCAGGGATAGAGATGAGAGCATCCCCAAAGAGCTTGGCATTTTGCATCACGGCAGAGAGGATGTCGCTTTTGAGGGTAACATTTTCGGCACTTGTGAGCGCAAAAGCGTGCTCCACAGGCACCATCACATGCCCCATCCAATCCAGCCCAAAGAAGCCTTGGTAGCCATTGGTCTTGCTGGTTTTGCAGAGGTATTCGCGCCCTGCGAATTTGACCCAGCCGAACTCCCTATCGAGGACGGTTTGCATCGGTGCACCGATGGGGATATGGTAGGGGTCGCTTGAGGCGATGACGCGCCCTTGCTTGTCTAGGAGTAGCACCTCGAGCGACTCCTCCTCATCGATGAGGTTGGAGAAAATGGTAGACATCTCTTCTTCGAAGGTGAAAAAGAGCGCCAAAACGCCCAAAGTTTTGGAGTCGCCTTGGTTGCTTTGGGTGACGCGGTAGGCGTAGACGAGCGATTTGGCGACATCGGGTGCCAACTCACACGGACCGTAATATTCGACATATTCGCGAGAGGTGGTAAGCGCCTCTTTGATGAAGGGGCAGTCGCTTGTGATTGCCTTGGTCTTGGGGTCTAGCTGCGCCAAAATCTGCCCGTTGGGGTCAAAAAGCACGATGTTGTTGTAGACGCTGTATTTGAGCACATACTCCTCGAAGCGTTTGACCAGTGCGCGGCGTTTGGCGTCGATTTGGGTTTTGAGGTCATCATCGTCAGGATTGGATTGTTTGAGCAGACGCAAAAAGTCGCGAATATCCTCATCGGTCGCCAAAAATCCAATATCCGCCGTACGCTCAAAGAGGTTGCGAATGACGATATCGACGGCGACTTGCGCCTTGGATTTCATCTCGCTGGTGAGCTTTTTGAGGCGCTCTTGTCCGAGCTTGACCAAAAGCTGTTCGGTGAGCTGTCCAAAAGCTTCGCGCGTTTGCGACATATCCATGCCGATGTTGGACATCTGCCCCAAAAGTGTCAGCAAATTCCAACGCTCCGATAGCGCATCCAACGATGCGTTGTAGGCCGAAACTTCGGGCATGTGACGGATGATTTTTTTCAAATTGGCTTCGTGCATCTCTCTATTCCCTTATAAGACAAAGTAATACAATAAGTGCATCGATTGTTCTATGGTGAGCAAAATGTAGCTTTTTTGTGACACAAATGCATCACAATTTGACGTTTTGGACTCTTTGTGTCGAACTACGACAAAATTGTCGCACTTTTGGTACACAATGTATGAAAATTGCATATCCATCGAGAACAGTGTATGTATTAGCTCTTGTGAAATCAACTAAGGAGCTAACGATGGAAGAGTTAGAATTGGTCGAATTGGATGAGAGTGGGTTTAACCACTTTGTGCACCATTACGGTGAGTGTGATGTGGAGCACCCGCACTTCAATGAAGCGCTAGGATGCCTCGAAGTAGAAGCGGAGTGTGTCGAAGAGTATGAGTGGAGCGCGTTGGTATGCTAAACACGCAAGAGGCGCAGAATGTCGCGATTTGCCGCCAAGTCCAGCGCGGTGAAATCGTCGTCATTGGTGATAGAGCGGTCGGCACCTGCCGCTAAAAGCATCTCGACCATACGGGTTTTGCCACTGCTAGCGGCGTACATGAGGGGCGTGACATTGTTGACATTGAGCGTATCGAGCGCTATGCCTGCTTGGATGAGCATCTCTACGATTGCGGGATTTTCACTAAAACAGGCTAGCCACAGCGCGGTATTGCCATCGGCGTTGGTGCGGTGGATATCGACACCCAACGCCAAAAGCTCTTGCACGATTGCGGCATCGCCTAGGCGTGAGGCTTTCATGAGGGGTGTGTTGCCATAGGCGCCTTGCTTGTCCAGATGGTCTAGGGGATAAGACTCTTGTATGAGCCATTTACGTAGGGTAGAGGTCATGTGTCACTCCAAAAAGGGATTTTGGAGGTAGTGCAATTGGTGTGCGATGGCTTGAAAAGCGCTATTAATTGATATTTCGCACGCAACGCACCATGTTGTTGACACGTAAGATATCGCCTTGTGGACCCTTGATGTAGTACTTGCCAGTTGCGTAGGTATCCTTGTAGGTCGCATTGGATTCGGGGGTGTAGCTTGCGGTGGCACCGTTGATGATTTGGGTTGAGCCTTTGTAGTTGCTACGTTGTGCCCCTGCGCCATGGACATCGTAGATAGCCGATACTGTTGCGATAGTCATATATCCCAATGCCCGTCCGAAGGAGACGTACGCTCCGTTTTGCCCCAAACCGTCGCTATCGACATGGGTGGTGCTCGACCAATAATAGCCCCAATCGGTAACCCCCTCTTCGTTGATGAAGCTTGTTGCGTTGAAATAGGTGGTATTGATAGCCGCTGATTGGGTGGTATCGGGCGATTTGGTGTAATCGACGATACTTTGCAACTCTTTGACATTAGGGAGTCGCCAATCGCTGTGGTCACCTGTCGTCGATGCAGTACATACCGCAACGGCGTTGTTGTAGTCAGTAGAGTTGGTATCGTTTTGCTCCCACATGAGTCCTGTGGCGCTGTCGCTGATTGTACCATTGGCGTTATTGGTGAAGTTGTTGGTGCCATAACTACTATTACCTCGCACACATCGGGTGTAGAAGGTGGAGGTGAAGTTGTACCCTTTGATACGCCCATCGACAAAATTGACCCCAAACATCGTGGCACTGCCGTTCATAGTAGTCGAGACATAGTTGGTAGCGGTGTTGTACTGCGCATCGATGATACGTTCATTTGCGCTTGTGTTGCCGTAGAGCACATCGAAATAGGTGTTATGGATGAAGGGTGCATATCCTGTCGTATCGACGCTTTGTCCTGCCGTCGTCGCACCGCTTAGACCACTTAAATCCACTCCACTAAAGAGTATGAGTGAATAGAGCTCTTTGATGGTGGGCAACCGCCAATCGCTATACCCTGCATACGACAAATCACTGCAATAGATTGCTGCAGCGGTGGGGGTGAGTTTGGTCGAGTTAGATGTTTTTTGCCACGCTAGCCCTGTGACATGGTCAAGCGTCGCGGTGTCGCCGTTTTGGGTGACGGTTGTATAGTTGGGTTCGTTGGTGAGGGTATAGCCATCGAGCCCTTCGGTGCAAGTAGCAGTTGCGCCGTTACCAGCGTTGTAGCAGAGTGTTTGGTTGGTATCGACGATAGCGTATGTACGCGTAACATTGATATCCAAAGAGGTAGTTGTCGAGGTGGTTGTCGACGTAGTGGAGGTGGGTCCACATCCATAAAAGAGAGCCAAAAGGGCTGTAACAGTTACAATAAGGCGTCGGGAAGGGAGTAGGTGCATGGTTATTTCCTCAGTTTTGTCAATGTTCATGATTGTACGCTTTTTTGCACAAACAGTGTAGCTGTGATTTCGAATGCAATTACAGTCAAGTAGTAATTGCTAAAAAATCGAGCGACCTAGTTTGGTGGTGAGTAGTTCTAGGGCGTAGGTGCCCACGAGTGAATTGTCGTAGGCGCCTTGTTTATCGAGCGGATAGGACTCTTGTATGAGCCATTCACGTAGGGTAGAGGTCATGTGCCACTCCAAAAAGGGATTTTGGAGGTAGTGCAATTGGTGTGCGATGGCTTGACTCTCGACGATTAAGTTTGCTTTGGATAGGATAGTGCCAAAATACATCACAATATCTCACGGAGCAATCGATGCCAATCAATCGAATCGAAGCACTGGTACTCAAGCGCAAACGTTTTATTTTTGAAGCTTCATTGGTGCTCTCAGTCATCGCTCCTACGCTCTTTTCGATTTTCTTTATTCCGCTCTTTTCGCCTGCATTTTATTTCAATACCTTTTTTTCGAGCGCGAGTCTGCTTCTGCTTCTTTACAACCGCACGACGCGCTACACGCATTTGTTGCGCACGGCACAGCTCTTTGTCTTTTTGGCGTACATTCACTTCACCGCGACGGTGATACTCAACGTCGAGGATACCTTCGCTGGGGTGTGGTACCTCTTCTTGGTGTTGATGGTTTTTCTGGTGCTGGAGAACCGCGCAGGATTTTTTTACAGCGCTTTGGTGGTGGCTACGCTTATACTCATCGAACAGCTAGGGCTCATTCCTACCCTCTCTCCCAATCTGGTCTCTGTACTCATTGCGGTGGTAATTATTACGACGTTGGGTACCTTTATCAACAACACCATCCGCGCCAACGAAGCCATCCTCAACGATGAAAACCGCCTCCTAGAGAGCCGTGTGCAGGAGCGCACCCAAGAGCTAGACCATACGCTCACGCATGAAAACGTCACGGGATTGCCCAATCGACACGCACTGTTGCGCTATTTGGATAGGCATGAGGCGGTGGCGCTTGCCATCATCGATATTCGTCACTTTTCCCATATCAATGACACCTTTTCGCACGACACAGGCGATGCGATACTGCGCGAAGTGGCGCGTCGATTGGGGGCGTATGTGTCGCAGGGCATGACGCTTTTTCGGCTCGATAGCGACCGCTTCGCTCTGGTCTATACGCAATGGGATGCCCAAAATCACAAAACTGCACTCGAAAAACTACAAGCCGATTTCGAAGCCAACCCCATCGATATCGAGATGGCGGGTGTGACGCAGGCGTTTGGGGTATCGCTGCTGATTGCGATGTCGTTCGAACCCAAAGGATTGCTGCTCGATACGGCAGGACTCGTGCTCAAACACGCCAAACGCACCCACCAAAATTTTGTCGTCTATGATAAAGCGTACGATTTGGAGGGCAAGACGATTCGCGCGATGAACAATCTCAAACTTATCAAACGTGCTATCGATGAGGACGACATCGTGCCTGTTTTCCAAAAGATTTTGCACCAAGAACACAACTACTACGAGGCGTTGGTACGGCTTCGCAGGGGCGCTGAGCTACTTTCGCCCGCGCTTTTCCTCGACGATGCCAAAAAGACCCCCTACTACCACCAAATCACGCGCATTATGATAGAAAAGAGCATGGATTACTTTCGCACCAGCAATGCCAAATTTTCCATCAATCTCTCGTTCCAAGATATCGCACACCCCGAAATGGAGCACTTCATCATCGATAGGCTCAAGCATTTCAGTCAACCGCAAAATGTCGTTTTTGAGATGCTAGAGTCCGAAAACATCGAAGTGCCCACCATCATCACGCGCTTCAATGCCCGTATCAAAGAGTACGGTGCGTCGCTGGCTATCGATGATTTTGGGAGCGGATACTCCAATTTCCACTACCTCGCTGACCTCGAACCCGACATCCTCAAAATCGACGGCTCCATCATCAAGCACATCGCCATCGATACGCGCTACGCTCTCATTGCCAAGACCATCGTGCAGTTCGCCCATGACCAACATATGATGGTCGTAGGGGAGTTCGTGCACAATCAAGCCACCTTCGATACCGCCCAAAGCCTCGGCATCGATGCCTTCCAAGGCTACCACATCGCCAAACCAGAGCTAGAGGTAGAGCGGTAACGTATCGAGTTTGGGTACAATAGCGACAAAAATAGTGAGGAGTGAGGTATGACAAAAGCATTTTTGGAGCCATTGGTTTTGAAGCATGAGAATGAAAAGCTTGTACTAGAAGCCTTTTCGAAAACCAATCTCGAAAAAATTAGAAAATTTGAAAGCAAAAAAAATCTCTCCAAAAGAACGGCAAAAAGAAAGCTCAAACTTAGCGACTTACTCTAAGTTTGAGCTATCGATGAAACGCAAAGATTTCGATAATAGCTTCTCTCTTTTTCCCCTCTCTGAAATACTGCAAATACATTCTTCAAAAACAAAAGTCAAAAAACTTCTTGAAACTTTTATCTGTACAAAAAATTCAGATTTAGAAAATTTTTTGCACAATCAAGCTATGACTTTTGAGCGTAATTTGCGTTCAAGAACATACCTCTATGTCGAGAACGAGACAAAAAAGGTTGTGGCATATTTTACAATTGCTCTGAACATACTACATACGGACAAAATCTCTTCCGAAGTTATTTTCTTGCTTGATGGATACAAAAATGATTCAAAAACAATACCCTGCTTTTTGATTGGGCAAGTAGGAAAATCAGATTTATACGAAAAAGTAAAGATTGGCGAATATATTCTTGCAGATGCTGTGGAAATTATAAATTCTGCGCAACAGGCACTGGGAGGGAGATTTATTTTGCTTGATGCTATCAATCAGTCAAAAGTAGTTGCTTTTTATCAACAAAATGCTTTTTTCCCTATCGAAAAAGAGGAAGGTCAAGAGAGTATAAAGATGATAAAACCCTATTTTGAAGTGATGGAATAGAATGATAAAAAAACATAAACGTACTGAAGATAAACTCAATAGACAACCTATTATTGATAATCTCACACTTTTGATTGAAAATACAAAAGAGCCACTTACGATGAGTATCAATGGTGGTTGGGGAAGTGGTAAAACGACTTTTGTACAACTGTGGCAAGAAAATTTAGAAGCGAAAAATATTCATAGTATTTATTTTAGTGCTTGGGAGGATGATTTTTCAAAAGAGCCTTTGATCTCTATTTTGGGTGAAATAAATAAATATATAGAAGAAAAGTTTGAAAAGCCCTCTATGGTGAAGTCAAAATTTAAAACAGTAAAAGATATTGGTGGGAAAATTATTACACGTGCTTTACCAGCATTTGCTAAAAGTATGACGGGTGGGGTGTTGGATTTAGATAAGGGAATTGAAGACGCGATGGGTGCTCTTACAGAACAAAGTGTAAAAGAGCTGATTGATAGATATTCAAGTGATAAAAAACTCACGCTGCAATTTAAAAATTCAATTTTAGAAGTACTAAATCTAATAGACGCCGAAAAACCTCTTGTAATCTTCATCGATGAACTCGATAGATGCCGACCCTTGTATGCTATAGAACTGCTAGAGCGAGTCAAACATTTATTTGGAATCGAGCGATTGATTTTCGTCCTATCAATCGACAAAACTCATCTAGCCGAATCTATAAAATCACAATACGGCAATATCGACACAGATAATTATTTAAGACGTTTTATTGATATTGAATATACTCTTCCTGAACCATCACTTGATAAATTCTGTAACTATCTTTATAAGAATTTCTATGACTTTTCCAATGTTTTTAAAGAAAAAAATATTAACAAATATACATCAAATAACGATGAATTAGCATTATTGAAATACATGGTTAATGTATTAAATTTATCTTTGCGTGAAATTGAGCATGTTTTTATTCAACTGAACCTAGCTTTTAAAACTATGGAAAAGTCCACAAAAGATGAATATTTCAGAGTTTATGTTTTATTAATTACTCTTAAAATAAAAAACAATGACTTATATACTCGTTTGATTGATAAAAGATTGTTAGTTGAAGAAAAAGAAGAATTCTTATCAAAATTTCACAAAAATACAAATGATGAAAATGAAATATATCTATTTGTAAAAGCTATAATGTTTGTTTGTATGCTAGATTTTGAAGAGATGCATAGATTGATAAAAAATCAAAAAGAAAAAATTAATTCTTTAACTGATATTGAAGAAAAAAATGAACAAAATCGTTTTGTGAATATAATAAAAGATCTTGACTCTTATAGTAGTTATTATGTTTTGAACAGAGCAACAACAAAAGTTGTCTCACAAATCGATTTTCTTTCACAGTTTAATCTCGATGAACAAAAAGCTTAAGGCGACTTAAGTAGTTTCATAACTTTTTAACGCCCCACACTCTCCCCAATCGACGAATAGTTCCCCTCGTACGGCGCTTCCAAAAAGCGTCGAATTCCACTAGGCTCATTGCCGTTGCCGTGCACCAGCACGATGTCACCCGTCTCGATAGGTTTGCCGCTGATGGCTAGCCAGTTGGAGGTGCCTACAGGCAAAAGTGTAAACTCCTCGATGAGGCGACGCACAAGGGTAGGGGAGCTGACTAATCCTGGAAAGCGGAAAAATACCGAAGGGATTTGTCCATGCGCGATGAGCATCTTTTCGGTCTCGAAAATTTCAGTTTCTAAAGAGCTAGGCTCATGGAGCAAAAAATTGCGGCTGAGATTGTGTTCGTGCGGGTCGTAGTAGTGCGTGGCGGTGTGATTGACCCACGTGATAGAGAGATGGGCATCGAGGATTTGCCTAAAGGCATCGGGGTGTTGCGCTACCCAGCGCGCAGTGATGGCGATAGCGAGTGGGATGTGATGCGTTTGGGCATAGTCAAAAAGCGCTTTTTCGTAGCTAGGTTTGCGCGAAGGGCACATATCGACGGTGAGGATGACACTTTTGTCGTGCGTGCGCGTCAGTCCTGCATTGTGCAGAGGGTGTGGCGCGGCAAGTAGCGCTTTTTGTAGCTCGCTTAGACGCGAAGGTGGGGGCGTATCGAGGGGCGTAAGGCTATCGACGATGCGTGTAGTAAGCGTGGCCGTATCGACTATCAAATGGCGCGTACTATTGTGCTCTTGCCATTGGCGGATGGCTTTGTGTGGGGTGCCATCGTAGAGCGTATCGAGGGTGATAGCGCGGTAGTCGTGCAGGTGCGTGGTATCGAGCATCGTGCTGTGCACCATCGAGAGTATCGAGAGCAGGAATAAAAGGGTTCGCATTTCAAGAGCCTTGGCAAAATGTAGCGTATTGTAGTCGATTGCGGTGCAAAACGCCTCTACTCGCACACAAAATGCATATATCTAGGCAGATTATCCTAGGAGTGCACCATGGTCAGTCGCGCCAAAATCAATGAGCTTTTGAACGAGAGTGCCTGTTCACACAGCGCCCACAAACCCAAAGGAGGTGGCTGTGACAAGCCCAAACCCGGTATGGCAGCGGGCGGATGCGCTTTTGACGGGGCGCAAATCTCGCTCTTCCCCTATGCAGATGCGGTGCACCTCGTGCATGGCCCACAGACCTGCCTAGGGGCGTCGTGGGAGACGCGAGAGACGCTTAGCTCCTATGGCGGACGCAACCACACCGTGATGGGATTTACCACGGGCATCACGACCAATGATGTCATTTTTGGCGGGGACAAACGGCTAGCGGACTCCATCGATTATGTCGTGACGCACTATGCGCCAGAGGCGATTTTCGTCTATTCGACCTGCGTGACCGCACTCGTGGGAGATGATATCGATATGACCTGCAAGCTTGGGTCTCAAAAGCATGGCATTCCTGTGGTGCCTGTACATGCCCCAGGGTTCGTAGGGGGCAAAAATCTAGGCTCGCGCCTAGCAGGTGAAGCGGTGCTAGAGCATCTCATAGGCACCAAAGAGCCAGAGATTTCGACGCCCTATGACATCAATCTCATCGGCGATTACAACGTCACGGGCGATATGTGGCAGTATCTACCACTCCTAGAACGCATCGGTATTCGAGTACTTAGCTCCATGAGTGGCGATGGACGTGTCAGTAGTGTGCGCACTGCCCACCGCGCCAAGCTCAATGTGATAGTGTGCGCCAAATCGCTTGTGACCCTTACGCGCAAGATGCAGGAGCAGTACGGCATTCCGTGGATTTCGGTCTCCTTTTACGGCAAGCGTGATACAAGTTTCGCCATCCTTGAGATTGCCCAAGCGTTGGGTGACCCAGCCCTCGTAGAGCGCGCCAAAGCGGTCATCGCCGAGGAGGAAGCCAAACTAGAAGCGCGTCTGGTGCCCTATCGAGAAATGTTTGCAGGCAAAAAAGCGGTACTGAACACGGGCGGTAACAAAGCGTGGTCGATAGCCTCAGGACTGCAAGATTTGGGTATCGAGGTGGTCGCTACGAGTATTCGCAAATCGACCGAAGATGACATCGAAAAGGCGCGCGAATATCTAGGACCTGAAGGTATTCTCATGAAAGCACCTGCCAGCGAACAATCCAAAATCATCGATGAGAAGGGTGCGCATATCTTGCTAGCAGGGGGACGAAGTCTCTACACCGCTATCAAGAAAAAAATCTCCTTCATCGATGTCAACCAAGAGAAAAAGGTCTCTTATGGCGGTTACGAAGGACTCATCAATTTAGCCGAGGATTTGCGCCACGCTTTTGGCAATCCCGTCTTCGCCAATGTAGGACGCAAAGCACCATGGGAAGTGGGGTAGCTACCACAACCTCTCTTGCGTGAGGAGCTGGCGGTTTTTCTTGAAGTGATCGTGCATGTCGTGCAGGATGTGTACGAGCACATCGATGGTGTCGATGGCGAAGGGTCCTTTGTTGAGCATGACACACTCTGCGCGTCCCGCCATAGCGGCATCGGTCACCTCTGCGCGGCTAGGCAGATTGGTCTTCATTTGGCTCTCAAGCACTTGTGTCGCCCAGATGACAGGCATATGTGCCGCGTCACAAATGTCCAAAAGGCGCTCTTGCACAGAGGCGAGATTGCGAAATCCCACCTCGATAGCCAAATCCCCGCGTGCAATCATCACGCCGCTTTTGGGACACGCCAGCAGTGCCTCCAAAATCGCAGGCATATTAGCTACTGCATCGCGCGTCTCGATTTTGGCGACGATGCCCGTATCGCTTTTGCCGTTGCTCTCTAGAAGCGTGCGCAGGCGCTCTACATCCTTGGGGGTTTGGCAAAACGAAAGCCCAAACATATCTGCGAAATCGATACACGCAAGCAGATGCTCCACATCTTCAGTCGTCACCGCATCGATATCCAGATGCGCGTCGGGCAGATTGATCCCTTTCTCCTCTTTGAGTAGTTCTCCACTCTTTTTGGCTTGAACCACTTCACACAGCAGCGCATTTTCGCTCACCTCTAGCACCACCAAGCCTATCTTGCCATCATCGATAAAGAGGCTTTGTCCCGCTTTGGCGAAGCGAGCAAGCCCTTTGAGCGAGGTGCTAATCGAGGCAGGTTCCAGAAGCTCACCCCTCTCGTCGTAGGTCGCGGCGTGTCCCAAAAGCTCCTCTTCGGTGAGGATGAGGTGGTCATGGGGGAAGAGGCGTATCGGTTCGATTTGCGTGGCGACATTGCGTACCGTGCCCTTTTTGCCTTGGTATTTGAGCGTGCTTGTCTCATCGACGTAGACCTTTTTGTCCAGTATCGCGGTTGCTTTGGTCTCGTCGATGTGGGTGATGGTCAGATGGACAGCTTTGGCATTGGTATCGATGACTTTGATACGCGCGCCCACTTCGAGTGTGGCGAAAAATTTGGCATCGGTGCACAGCTGCGCTTTGCTCTTCTCCATCGATACAGGGTCAAAAATTTCGCCTTGGGTTGGGGCATTTTGGGCGTAGAGGAGGATGGTTTTGGGGCGCTTGTTGCTCCCCATTTCGATAGGCAAAGTCAGGCGGCGAATCTTGCCCGTGCGGATTTTGGGACCTGCCAAATCGACGAAGATTTTGCATTGGCGTTCTGGGGGCAACGATTGGTTAAGTGTGGCGATGTGCTGCGCTATCGTGCGCCAGATGGTGGCGTTGTCGTGCGCGGTATTGATACGAAACACCGTCACGCCTGCACGGGCTAGCTCGGTGATGAGTGTACCCTCGTGCTCGATGGCGTAGGAGGGCAGGGTCACCATAATGGCGGTGTGCTGACGCTTGTGCTCTTTACCGCCCAAGAGTGCTACGGTGTTGCGTGTAGCGATGGCGGTGGCCTCATCGATAGTGAGGTGGTGGAAGCTTTGCATTGTCTCTAAAGAGAGTTGCGGCGCACCCAAGGCACTTTGGAGCTGGTCGTAGAGCGTATCGACACTAGCAGCCACGTGTGCGTAGGAGCGTCCTAGCGAAGAGAGAGCAAGTTTGGAGAGGTGCTCTTGGAGGGTGGTGCGGTCTTTTTGGCGCAGGATACGGTAGTGGCGTAGATTGAGCAGGGTGGCGTAGCGTGGGTGGGCAGGGTCAATGGCTTGGCGTGCATCGAAGAGTTCAGAGCGTAGTGCCTCGATGCCATCAAGGGCTTTGGATAGGAGTGTGGTATCGAGCATTTTTTGACCTTAATTACAATGAGATGAGCAATCTTAACACGGTTAGATTACATCTGTTGTTACCTATTGGAAATATAAGCAATTGTAATATTTTCATGATTTTTTCATATGCAAAGTTCTACACTTTGCTCATGTGCATGAGTAAATGCACAGTAAATGACCTCAAAAGGATAGTAGTATGAAAAAATTTGGTTTAAACAAATGGGTCGCGGCCTTAACCGTTGCAGCATTAGGGGCTACCGTAGCCGAAGCTACGCCTGCTTTCGCGCGTCAAACGCAAATGGATTGTATGTCGTGTCACTTCCAAAGCATCCCGAAACTCAACAGTTTTGGTCGTGATTTCAAGCTCTCTGGTTTTACGATGAGCAATGTCAGCGAAGTCAAAAGTGAAGTCGGAGGAGGCGTAAATTTACCCTCTAATTTGAACTTCGCCTTCATCACCAAAGCACGCTTGCACAAAACTGACTTGGGTACAACCAACACACCTTTGAAGACGGAAATTTTCGATGAAGCGGCTCTGCTTTTTGGTGGTAAGGTGAGTGAAAACATCGGTACCTCTATGGAGTTTGGCGCTGGATTGTTGGGCGGTAAATTTATCTACTCTCAACAAGCACTCGGCGGACGTGTCGGTGCGGTCTATTTTATGACCGATGCACTAGGTGCCTTTAGCGGTTTGGAAGCCTACTCTTCAGGACTCTATCGTCCAGTGCGTCAATTTGAGAACCGTAAACTTGCCAATATCTTCCAAAAAACAGGTGTAGGCGATGGTGAAGCGACTGGTGGTCAAATCTTTATCTCTACAGGTGGATTGCTAGCAACTGTGGGTGCATATATGCCTGCTTTGGGTGCGAGTATTTCGTCTGGTTATACAGGATTCAAAACGTTGGCGCGTGTAGCGTACGAGACAACTGTAGCAGGGCATGAATTCTCTGTGGGTGGCTACTATCTTGGTGGCGATGTCACAACTACACCCTATGCGGCAAGTGCTGATGTTGCGAAAGATCGCACTTCGTATGGTCTAGATATGCAAACGCAAGGACATGTAAACAATATGCATTTGATGATTACGGGTGGATTGGTCTTGGCTAATACCTATAGCGCTGATACAAAAAGCGATGGTGGTTTCCATATCGATGCACAAATCAATCCTATCGAAGTTGTAGGCGTGAAAGCGGCAATGATGCAATTCAACGACAACAAAGATAGCACCAAAAATACGACCAACCTTACAGGTGGTGTCGAGTATAACATGGCGCAAAACGTACGCTTGATGTTGGAGTACACCTATACTATGGGTGCAACCTCTGCAACTTCAGGTAGCGATATCCTCTTTATGTCGATGATAGCGTTCTAAATCTATCTTTGTAACTGCACTTTTGACAGAGCGGCTCGACCGCTTTGTCAGCTCTAAACCCCTCTATTATGTGTTGAGCGCGTGGCGAGGAGAGTATCGATAGGATACTTTTCTGGTGCGTATCGCCCAATGTTATGACCCCCTCGCCATCCAGACAACATGGCACCACACGCCCATCTGCCAAAATTCCAAAATGCGACTCCAATCCATAACATCGACCCTGTGAAAAGTGTCCGCTTTGCATCGATGGCCACACAAATTGCGCTTCAAAATCGAGCAAAATTTTGCTCTCTAAGCGTAGAGGCACTGTCGTATCGAGGGTATTGAGAATGGGGAGTTTGAAATGTTTTTCGAGCGCTAGGACTATCGCAACCGTAGTAGGTGGTAGGGATGCGTTCTCTTGGAGATTCCACAGCCGTAGATTGATAAAGGGCTTGGGGTAGAGGGCAAGCTTGGTATCGCACAGCGCCAAAATAGGCTCTAGATACGCCTCTAGTGTTATCGATGTCGTATTGGCATCGAAGCTAGAGAGCGAGAAATTGAGCTGTCGAACAGCAGGGTGCAAAAGCGTAGCGGCATCGTGTCGATGGGTATAAAAACCGCTGGTGACCAGCTCTACTTGCAAGGCATGTGCGTGTGCGATAGCCAGATAGTCGACCAGATTACTCACCACCAGCGGGTCGCCCATGAGGTGAAGAGCAATGACGCGCGTCATGGCGGGCAGTTGCGCGACGGTGTGCGCAAAATCCTCTAGAGACATCGTCGTTTTTGGGGCAGATTTGGGTGGGCAAAAGGTGCAGGCAAGGCCGCAAATATTGGTGATTTCGATGTGGACGCGGTGGAATTTCATAAGGTTAGCGCACCTGTGAAGGTACGCTTAAAGGGTTAGATTTCAGTTGTGTAGGTGAGGGTGACGTGACCTTTTGCGAGGGCTTTTTCGGCATTGATGCCGAACTCTGCGAAAAGCTTGGTTTGTTTGGCTTTGTCAAGCGCAGAGAGGTCGATACGGTAGTTCATGTACATATCATCATCGTAAGGCTTCATGGCAAAAGCAGCGATTTGTTCAGCAGTGGGGGCTTTGTGAATCGTCACAAACATGGGTATAGCTCCTGACGGAAAAATTTGCGTCATTATAGCGACAAAAAGGCGCTCTTGCGGCTAGGAGAGCGTGCGTAGTGCAAAAAATATTCTACGATTAATTGGGCAGGGTATGCGACGCTTTTTTGCGTTTATGCAGTTTGGTGTGTTTTTCTCGGGCGACCGATTGTCGCCACAAAAGATGGATGAGATAGTAGCCTCCCACACCCAAAAGTACAGAGTAAAAGAGCGCCCCTGTGTAGAGCGGTACGAAGATAGCCCAAAAATTTGCGGTGAACCATTCGGCGCTTATTTCGATAGCCATAGCGCTTTCGCGCATGAGCAAAATATTGCCCGTGAGGTACTCAAAATAGTAGATAAAGGGAATCGTGAGAGGATTGGTAATCCAGACAAGTACGAGTGCGATAGGAACATTGAATTTGAAAAAAGGAACCAAGAAAAGTACCGCCACCATCTGAAAAGGCATGGGAATCATGGCGATGAACATACCCAAAAGTACGGCATTGGAGACGCTACGACGATTGATAGAGAGGTATTCGCGGCGAATGCGATATTTTTCGATAATGGCGACTATTTTTTCGCTGGGCTTTTGTTTTTTGAGCACTTTACGTATCATTGGGTCACTCTCCGCGAAATTATGCGATGCGCATTATAGACGAGCGGTAATGTGCGCAACCTAAAAGTGTTGCACGCATTACAAAACGGTTACGTGGAGCCTAGCGCGAATATTTTGCGCATGCCCCGTTGCTTTTTCTGTAGCTGTTGGCCATATCACCGATAAAGTCAGTATGCCATGCTACACCCACACGAAACTGCATCGCTTGAATCATGCCCCCAAAGCCAATCTCGTCACCTTGAAGTGAAGGATGGTACTCTTTGGAGTAGCTAATGCTTGCCAGCGAAACATCGAAGGCTTGTGCTACTTGTGCATAGAGAGTGAAGTAGGGGTCAGGTGAAAAAAAGGCACTTACGTGTGGTCGTAAATAGAAGTAGGCAACCATCAAGCTCTCATAGACATCTTGCGTATCGCCGTTATCGTCGGTATAAGTTTCGCCTGTTTTTCCGCCGTCATAGAGTTGTGCTTCCATGCCTATATCAGCACCCGCTGCTACACCAAATCCAGCCAAAAGGTACCATCGACGCTCCATGCCCAGCGCAAAATTGGCGCCCAATATGCCTTGGAATTGCGTATTCTTCCCTAGAATAACAGGACGAGCAGAGGCGTTGATGCTCTCGATAAGCCCTACAGAGGCTAAACCATAGCTATAGATTTCAGAGAGTGAGGGGCTATTACCTATATAGCCCAAATCAGCGACCTCTTTGAAGGTGAGGTAGTTACCGTTGGCACCACCCCAATTATTGGTGATAATGGTGGGGTCTTTGGTGTAGGCGATTTCGCTGTAGACACCGCTGTAGCCATACTCGACCACTTGGTCGTACTGATCTACCCAGCCCGATATCATACGCGCAGTCGTAGTGGTACGCTCCTGTGCAGGCGCACGTAGGCAGGTGTTACCAGGGGTGATAGCTTTGAGCCATCCGATTTGGTGCATTTCATCATTGATAGAGCGCATTACTTTGAAGGGTTGGTCGGTGCGAATGGACTCTTGATTCCCAGGGGAGATAGCTAGGCTAAAGAGTGTCGATTCGGTGACGGTGCCGTGCATGGCGAAGTTTTTGTCGTTTTTGAGACGTACTTGCAGTGCCAACACCGCCGCTTTGAAGCTTTGGGCGAGCGCCGCTTCATACAGCTGTGCGAAGAGTTGGGGTGAGGTATCACGCACACTTTGTTCATGTGAAGCACCATCTGAAAAAGAGATGGGAATGGTTGTGTAGATTTCAAAGAGACCCGTAGTGGCATTGAATTGCGAAACAATGAGCGACAACGATTGTGCGACATTGACGCTATGCACGTAGGCGTAGTAGGTGTTGCCCTTGCTATCGGTGTGTTGGACTTGGGTGATTGTGGCGGTGGCACTAGGTGCATCTGCATGGAGCGAAAAAGCATACGCCGCACCCATAAGCTGTTCTAACATTTCGACGGGTACGCCTACCTCTTTGGCTTTGGTAGCCATAAAGGTTGTTTTTTCGATGCCTTGAAGTGCTTGGTAGCGCGCATCGAGGGTCTGGGCGAGCAAATAGCTAATGGTTTTGCCAAAATAGCTGTCCAAATAGGTGTGTACGTTTTTCGCAAAAGCTTCACGTCCCATTGGCGTGGCGTTGTATGCAGGTGCGGGGTTCTCGATATCGACGCGCTCTAAGGGCGTGACGATGGTGGTCGTAGGTCCTAGAATGATTTTGTCGTAGCGGTCTGTGATGAGTAGGTCAAAATGGCGCGCAAGGAGTCCATCCAAAAAGCCTTGAGTGGTGGAGAGTCGCATGTCGGGGAGCTTTCGCGCTTCGCCTTTGTAGGGTGTGTAGCTCATGGGAGCGACGGTAGAGAGCGTAGTAGCACCCATATAGCCAAATCCTAGGACTGATTTGCGACTGCTCTCTTGCATCGTCGCGTCATTGGAGAGGGCAGAGGTTTTGTCGGTTTGGGCGAAAAGTAGCCCGCTTATGAGGAGAAAAAAGAGAGTGATACGCATGCAGTTTCCTAGGACAAAAGAGAATGTCGACCATGATACAATGCCAAAACAAAGAGGTCAATTAATTGGAGAGATGATGCTAAAACGCTTTTTTTTGGGGCTGCTTATTGGCGTGGGGGTGGTGTGTGCCCAAGAGCGTGTCGAGCCTGCTATGGTGACACATATGCAACAAAGCCATGCCATTCATACGCAACTGCACGCGATGGAGCATGTTATAAGTATTCCTTATATGACGCCATTGGAGCGTGATGCCAAACGTTTGGAGATTGCACACTCGATGCAACAAAGTGTGCAAGAAATTATTAGAGATTTAGAGACCCATCCCCAAGCGCGTTTCATGGTGCACCAAGAGGCGCTCAAAAAAGCCAATGCACTTTTGGAAAAGGCGATTGGGTTACGCGATGTGGTATCGACCGTCCAAAGTGCAGATGCAGTTATCCATACGTGCAATGCGTGTCATGCGCAATTTAGGAAATAGTTCATGAGAGGCTTTGTACTGCTTTTTTTGGGCGCCATTTTTGCAAGTGCTACAACCCTCGAAGAGCGTTTGTCACGCCTAGAGGAGCGTCTCACGCTTGGTACGCAAGAGAGCCAGCTCGTTTTGGGTGGACGTATCCAAATCGACAGCGTGCTCTCTAGCCAAAGTGTCGGTGGAGCGGGCGGGAGTAATGGATTTGACTATCTTTTTGGTCCTCAATCGATAAAAGCGTTCGATGCCAACGAAGCGGGTGAAATCTCTGCCAATGCCCAAAACAGTCGCCTCTTCGTACAGACGCGCACACCTACGCAAGAGGGAGTGTTTTTAGAAAGTTTGGTCGAGATAGATTTCGGAGGTGTCGCAGGCAATGAGCGTGTGGCAAATGCGCATGCACCCCGTCTGCGCCACGCCTATATGAGTTATGCAGGATGGCTTGTGGGGCAGAGCTTTTCGACCTTTATGGGGGGCGAGGCGGATGTAGAGCAAAACCTTATGGATGTGGTTTTTGTGCGTCAGCCAATGGTGCGCTATAGCTACAAGCAGGGTGCGTGGCAGCTCGATAGTGCGCTAGAGCTACCCGAAACGACGACGCACGAGGCGAATGTGACCGCAGATGTGACACCCACCGCACACGATGACGATAGAGTCCCTGACGCTGTGGTGCGCATAGGCTACAGTGACACTGCGTGGGCGCTTCAAAGCGCATTTTTGGGACGCTACTTACGCGCCGATACGCACACCGCATGGGGATATGGCATCAATGTGCATGCTACCTATACACTGCCCAATCGAGATAGCATGACAATCGCCTATCGAGGAGGTAGCGCAATAGGGCGTTACATGGTTTATAACTATTTTGCAGATGCTTTGTTGTCTAGTGATGTGTCGCTCAAACCGCTCGATATTTTTGGATGGCATGGCGCCTATCGACATTGGTGGAGTGACACTCTGCGCTCGACGCTTGCCTACAGCGCAATCGCTATGGATAGCAGTGCTTACATAGAGAGTGCATCGATGACCCAAAGCGCTTTTGCCCTGCACGCAAATCTGCGCTACGCACCTTTACGTAATGTTTTGTGGACACTTGAAGGCATCTATGCGACACGCTATTGGGGGCGTACAAATGCGGCATCTATGGAGCGCGTGATGGTGAGTCTGCGCTATGATTTTTAGTCTTTTTTGTGATAAAGATGTGAGATTTAAGAAAAATTAATTATTTGTATAAATTATATATCTCCAATATTTAAACGCGATTAAGCTTTGCAGAGTTAGACTGCCCCTGTTATAAAAAATCTTAATACAAAAAGGGGATTTACATGGCGTTATCAAGAAGAAGTTTGATGAAGCTCACAGGTCTTGCGGCTGTCTCAGTTGCAACTACAGCATGCGCAAGCGGGACATCTGGAGGACCTCAAGTGGCTGGGAAATCGGCTGCTACTTCAGCATTGCTGGGTGCGGCTCCAATTCCTGCGGCAAAAGGACAACGTGTTGTGATTGTAGGCGCGGGTCCATCGGGTCTTACTATCGCGAAAAATATCAAAAAAGCGAACCCCAAAATCGATGTGGTATTGATGGACAAACGTTCTGTCTTTATGTCAGGGTTTATTAGCAATCTTGTTGCAACAGGTGTGTTGCCACTTGAGTTTATTACACACGATTTCTTGGAGGGTGCACGCAACGGTAACTATACCTTCTTGCAAGCAACTGTACACGAAATCGACCGTACTTCTAAAACCGTCTTTACCAATGAAGGTACCGTTAAATATGACGTACTTGTGCTTGCACCAGGTATCGATTATGACTACTCTAAATGGACGAAGGGTGATTTGACACTTGAAAAAGAGTTGCGCACTAAATTCCCTGCGGCGTTTATAGCAGGTAGCGAAACATTGTCTCTCAAAGCAAAAATCGAAAACTTCGAAGAGGGTGTCTTCGTACAAACTGTTCCTGGTGGTAACTACCGCTGTTTGCCTGGACCGTATGAGCGTAGCTGTTTGATTGCTGATTATTTCAAACGCAACAAAATCAACGGTAAAGTCGTTATCTTGGACGAAAATCCAAATATCACTATCAAAACTGATGGTTTCCACTCTGCCTTTACAAAATTGTATGGGGATTACATCACCTATATGCCAAGTACCACTATCACCAGTATCGATCCGTTCAAAAAACGTATCGTTACAGAGTTGGGTGAAGAGATTGACTTTACTGATGCTGCACTCTATCCACGTGTACGTGGTAACCGTTTGCTTGAGCTTGCAGGCGTGGCAAAAGATAGCGTATTCAACAAAGCTGAGGCAAATATCGACCCCTTTACCTACCAAGTTATCGGGGATAAAAACGTATTTTGTACAGGTGACGTTCGTCCTATGGGCTTTAGTAAATCTGCAAACACTGCCAATACAGAGGGTGTAATTGTCGCGAAAAATATCGTGAAATACCTTGCAGGTGAAGAACTAAGCCAAAAAACATGGTCATCACCTCTTACAGTGTGCTACTCTGCGGTCAATGCTGACCCACTTCGCGCTATCTCGGTTAATGCAGGTTATGCATACGATGAAGCGAAAAAATCTTTCGGATTTGCCAATGCAGGTACGATGGAGAAATGGGACGGTGCCGAAGGTGTCGCTGGCGGAAAAGGTCTTATCGAGTGGGGCAAAGGTCTCTATCGCGAGATGTTCTAACACAAATGTGTCTTGTACGGTTTCGTACAAGGCATATTTTAGCTATGTTTGCCAATAGTTAAAATATGCCTTGAGTGTTTTGAAGGGCATGAAATAGTAAAGAGAGGAAAGCATGAACAGACGCAGTTTTATTAAATGGGTGCATGCACTTGGTGCATTGGCGCTTATCAATCCCTCCGTATTGGGACATAAGCTTCACGCTTATGAAGAGGCGATAGAAATTACGTTCGATGATGCTTTTGCAGAGTATCTCGATGGTCAAAAAGTAGAAGATGGTAGCAAGATAATGGTGCTAAACATCCCAGATACACCTGAAAACGGTGCTGTAGTACCTGTGGAGGTGACGATAAATCACCCTATGGAAGCTGGCAATTACATCGAAAATATCACTATTTTGACTACAAAAAACAAAGTAAATAAAGCAGTTTCGTACGATGTTTCATTGGCGAGTGGTATGGCGTATTTGATGGCAAATGTCAAAATGGGTCAGACACAAGAGGTGGTCATTTTGGCACGAACTAACAGTGGAAAAATTTACAAAGCATCAAAAAGCGTTCAAATAGCGCTTGGCGGATGCGGTTGAAAAGGGAGTAGAGATGCAATTACGCGGCACAGTAAAAATATTGGACGATGGCTACAAAGTGGGCGATATCGTCAAAGTTAAATTTATCACCATTCACAAAATGGATACAGGATTTACAAAAGACAAAGAGTCAGGCAAATCTTTTCCTCGTTTTTTTATGAAAGAGGCAGTTGCCTCTTTTGAGGGCAAAGAGGTCGCACGCTTTACTTTCGATGTGGCGTTGAGCCAAAATCCTGCTATTGTTTTCCCTCTCAAAGTGACAGGAGCAGGGGAGTTGGTAGTCGATTTTCTCAATTCAGAGGGCGAAAAAGCACAGAAAAAAGTGCTTATCAAACCTACAGAGTAGATTTTAGAATAAAGTGAAAGGAAACACATGAACAGAAGAAATTTTTTAAAAGTAGTTGCGTCAAGTACGGCGCTTGTGGCTGTGAGTCCTGCGCTTATTCGCGGCAATTTGTATGCAGCAGATGGCACGCTTTATCGTGCTTACGAAAAGGTACAGTTGGTCGATGCAGAGGGTAAGCCTATCAAGGTTTCGGCACTCAACAAAGAGGTCTCCTATGTTTTCAACTATCCTCATGCCTCAACCCCCTCTATTTTGCTCAATCTCCCCAATGCGACCCAAAAAAATGTTGAATTGGTCTCTGAATCGGGTGAAAAATATGTATGGGAGAGTGGTGTAGGAGCCAATCGTAGTGTAGTAGCGTATGTAGCTATTTGTACGCATCAGCTTACCCATCCAAGCCCAGGCGATAGCTTCTTTAGCTACGTTCCTAATGGACAAAAAACGATTGCTATCGATAGAAGTGGGGTCGTGTTGTGCGCCTCTCATCTCTCAGCATTCGACCCTGCGGCAGGCGGCAAAGTCCTAGGCGGACCTGCGACACAACCGCTTAATGCTGTTGTGCTTGAACACGCTGCAGATGATACTTTGTGGGCAGTGGGAGTTTTGGGTTCAGATAGATTCCAAGACTACTTCAAAACCTTCCGTCCAGAGCTCAAAGAGTATTACGGTGGACCTGCGAAAGCCAAACAATTGGTCTCGATAAGCGCCAAAACGGTCAAGCTCACTGAGTATTCCAAAGAAGTGATTCAATACTAAAAAGGGGTCAAAATGAAAAAAATTCTCTTTACCTTGGCTGTTGCAGCTACAATGGTGTGGGCTTCACCCGATCGTCAAGCCCAAATTATGGCGGATATGCGCGAAATGCTTGTCGCGATGGAGGAGATTCAACGCGCTGGACTCTACAGCTCCACCCAAGAGATGAAAGCGGGGGTCAAAAAACTCCAAAAAACACTCAAATCGCTCGAGAGCGACGATGTGAAATTGATACTCCCCAAAGACCAAGTCTACGCCTATCAATTTGCTCAAAAAACAGCACGCATGTTGCGCACCTATTCGGATGACATGATTGTCTCTATCGAGGCAAATCGTATGGACGATGCGCTTGAGGATTATACGCAACTGCTCAAACAGTGCACCTCCTGCCATATCCGTATTCGTAACTGGTAAGCAATGCCTCTTCAACTCCCCTTTTTTGGGGATTTTCCCTCTTTTTTTACCGCTACACATAAACACAATTTTTGGATATAGTTAGTCAAAATTTCTCCCCAAAGGAGCCATAAATGGGCATATTTGGCAATGATAGAGCGCTCGAAGCGCAAATAAGCGTACTCAAAAGTGACAAAGCGCGTCTGGAGTCGGAAGTAGATGCACTTTCCCATGAGATGCGTACACTCAAAGAGAAGCTTGCTGCGTTTGAGAGTAGCGCCGTGATGAATGCCTCAAAGGGTGACATTATCGAGTTGGTGTTGGGCTCTTACAAAAGCGGCGTGGGCTTGGTGCAGGAGATTATGCAGGCAAATGTTCATGCCCTAGAGGAGGCGACCGCTATCAACCAAGGTACCACCCAAAGTATCGATAATGTCAAACAACAGCGTGATGCAGTCGTAGAGAGTATCGAGACCATTGCGCAGGAGACCAACACACTAGAGCATGGTGCCAATTCACTCAATGAGAGCGTCAGTTCTATTAGTGCTATTATCAGTCTCATCAAGGATGTCTCCGACCAGACTAATCTCCTCGCGCTCAATGCCGCTATCGAAGCGGCGCGTGCAGGTGAACACGGTCGCGGATTTGCTGTCGTCGCCGATGAGGTGCGCAAACTTGCCGAACGTACCCAAAAAGCGACCCAAGAGGTCGAAATCAATATCAGCCAACTCAAACAAAACTCAGGCGATATTTTGGATTTGACCAAAAAATTCACTGACCATGGGAATCGTATCAACGAAACCTTGGGAGTTTTCTTCGATGAGCTTGAGACGGTTATCGCAAACTCTACAAAAATTTCCAATATCACCGAAAATATCACGCGTGAAATTGGTATCGGTAACGGTAAAGCGGATCATATTCTCTTCAAGCTCCAAGGCTACAATGTCTTCATGGGCGCTACGCCACCTGCTACACTCTCCACAGAGAATGAGTGTCGATTTGGTAAATGGTTCAGTGTCAATAGCGAACCTATCAAAAAAGAGACCGCTTTCCTTAATTCAATGCACAATCACCACCACAATGTCCATGCAGGGGTTAAAGAGGCGATGGATTTGTGGGGCAAAAAAGAGTACAAAAAAGCGATTGAACGTATGCGAGATGTCGAAAAATCGAGTGAAGTTGCTTTTGAAGAGTTGTACGAAGTTTTCAAAAAATATCGCCGCTAAACTTCTGCGCTTAGGCTCCAAGGAGCTTAAGCCTCTTGTGTTAAAATGCCCCATTAATTTATCTAGCATTGGGGTACTCTCATGAACAAAATCGAAGGAAATCTTCACGTCACCGCAGGCAAAGTTGCCATTATCGCTTCCCGTTTCAACGCATTTTTTGTCGATAGACTTATCGAAGGGGCGCAAGACGCTTATGTACGTCACGGTGGGGATGAGAGCAAGCTCGATTTGGTGATGGTACCGGGTGCCTTTGAATTGCCTTTTGCATTGGACAAACTCCTCTCTACAGGTCACTATGACGCGGTATGTTGTGTGGGTGCAGTCATTCGTGGTGCGACACCGCACTTTGATTATGTCTCTGCGGAAGCTACCAAAGGCATCGCCAATGTGGCGCTCAAATACCAAAAACCTGTCTCTTTTGGACTCTTGACCACCGACAATCAAGAGCAAACCATGGAGCGTAGCGGTAGCAAAGCGGGCAACAAAGGCTTCGAAGCAATGACCACCCTTATCGAGATGATGAATCTGTACAAAGTGATCGGCTAATGGCGACACGACATCAAGCGCGTGAAGCGGCTATTGCGCTGCTTTATGCGTACGATTTGGGCAATACCAACATCGCCAAATTTGCAGATGATATTTTGGAAGAGAAAAAAATCCGCAACAAACAAAAAGAGTTTACGATGGAGCTTTTCAACGGCACTATCGAGCACCTACCGCGTCTGGATGAGCTGGTCAAAAAGCACCTCAATGAGTGGGAGTTTGAGCGTATAGGACATATCGAGCGCGCGATTTTGCGTATGGGTGCCTATGAGGTACTCTACAATACTATCGATTCTGCTGTCATCATCAACGAAGCGATTGAATTAGCCAAAAAGTTGGCGACTGAACAAGCACCTAAATTTATAAACGGTGTCTTGGACGGTATAAGCAAAGAGGTCAAAGCGTAGCATGTCACGTCTCTCCAAAGAAGAAGCACTTCATCTCATACGCCATGCAAGCCTCCCAGAGCTGGGCAAAAGGGCGACACAGCGCAAAGAGGAGCTACACCCTGACAGGGTGACCACCTTCATCGTCGACCGCAATATCAACTACACCAATGTTTGTTGGGTCGATTGTAAATTTTGTGCCTTTTATCGACATGGCAAAGATGAAGATGCTTATGTTCTTTCCAACGACGAAATCGATGCCAAAATCGATGAGCTTGTCGCGGTGGGCGGTACCCAAATCCTCTTCCAAGGGGGCGTACACCCCAAGCTCAAAATCGAGTGGTACGAAGATTTGGTTGAACATATTCACCAAAAATATCCCTCGATTACGATATTGGGCTTTTCGGCTATCGAGGTCGATTACATCGCCAAAGTCTCCAAAATCGAGGTACGCGAAGTCCTAGAACGTCTCTACGCCAAGGGCATGACCGCGATGCCAGGAGCGGGCGCAGAGATATTGAGCGACCGTGTGCGTGACATCGTCGCCCCCAAAAAACTCGACGCCGCACGCTGGATCGAGATACACCGCATCGCGCACGAAGTGGGCATGACCACCAGCGCTACGATGATGTTTGGGATGGTCGAGACGGACGAGGAGATAGTGGAGCACTGGTCGATGTTGCGCGATTTGCAAGATATCACAGGAGGTTTTACCGCCTTTATTATGTGGAGCTTCCAAAGCCAAAACACGCGCCTCATCGAGGAGATACCCACCATCGAAAAACAATCTTCCAATCGCTATTTGCGTCTCTTGGCAGTTTCGCGCCTCTTTTTGGACAATTTTGCCAATATCCAAAGCTCATGGGTGACCCAAGGGGGCTACATCGGACAGATGGCACTCTTTTTTGGTGCCAATGATTTGGGTTCTACGATGATGGAAGAGAACGTGGTCAAGAGTGCAGGGGCGTCGTTTCGCATGGGCAAAGAGGAGATGATACATCTCATCCGCGATACAGGGCACATCCCAGCACAACGCAACACCGTCTATGATATTGTGAAGCACTACGCATGAGATACCTCTTTTTTTTACTTTTTGCAGGAGCACTTAGCATGGCTAACAGCGTCGTCGTAACCCTAGAAAACCCTACCAAAACCCCTCTCATTTTTGAAGAGGCGAAACTCTTGCCTATTACATCGATGCAGTTGGTCTTCTCTCAAAGCGGCTCTATTGCCAACGGCGACAAGGCAGGCTTGGCACGTGTCGTAGCCAAACTCCTCCAAGAGGGCACCAAGAAAAAAGGCTCGGCTAAATTTGCCCTAGAGCTAGAGAGCCGCGCCATTCAGCTCTCTAGTCATGCAGGCAGTGAGACCTTTGTCATCGAGCTGTCGTGCCTCAAAGAGGAGTTCGATGTGGGAGTAGCGGCGATTATCGAGCTACTGCAAGACCCCAATTTCACCCAAAAAGAGCTAGACAAAATCAAAAAAACACTCATCGGTAGCCTCATGCGCGATGAGAGCAATTTCGATACGGTCGCCTCTCGTGAGCTCAAAAAAGTGCTCTTTGACAAAACCCCTTTGGCGCCCTATGCGACTGTCAAATCTATCGAGTCGATTACACTCGATGACGTCAAAAAGTTCTTTAAACGTCAGCTTATCGTCGAGCACCTCATTGGGGTCGTGGGCGGTGATATCGAGGTCGCACACGCCAAAGATGCTCTCAAACGTATCGCAAAAACGCTTCCCAATGGCAAAGCACAACCTCTGACGCGCTACGAAGTGCGCAAATCCCCTCACACTAAAACGCTCAAAAAGCCTACCCAACAAGCCTACATCTATTTCGGCTCACCTTATGATGTTAAAAGCAGTGATGAAGATGCCTATATATCGCGTGTTGCGATGTTTATCTTGGGAGCAGGGGGCTTTGGGACGCGTCTCATGGAGGAGATTCGTGTCAAGCGCGGTCTAGCCTACTCTGCCTACGCACGTGCCTCTATCAACAATACCCACAGCTATATGAGTGGTCATTTGCAAACCAAACTCGAAAGCGCTGATGAGGCACTCGCCATCGTCAAAAGCGAATTGGCACGCTTTGTCAAAGAGGGTGTCACTCAAGAGGAGCTAGATAGCGCGCGACGCTTTTTGCTAGGCTCCGAGCCACTACGCACCGAGACGCTCTCTCAACGCCTCTCACGTACCTTCGATACCTATTACAAGGGTCTGCCGTTGGATGCCAATGCGCGTGAATTGGCAGCTATCGAGGCACTCACCCTCGATAAACTCAACGCCTTTATCCAAAAACACTCAGAGATTCTCGACCTAAGCGTAGTTTCTGTGGTCAAATGAGTATTGCCCCTGCTGACGAACCCCTACTAGCCAAGCTTGGGTGTCACGGGGCGCTCGATTTGGCACTACACCTCCCCAAAAATTTCGAAGATTATCGACTCTACCCCAAGGTGCAGAATTTTGCACAAGCCTTGGAAGTGACCATCAATAGCGTCCAAAAAGCACCCACCTTTTTGCGTCTCTCACTCACCCTTCACAACCTCCACAGCAGTGCAACCGCGACGATTTTCCACCCCAAGCCCTACCATTTTGCTATGTTCAAACCCCAAGCCAAGCTCTATCTCTACGCCAAGGTCGAGCCAAGCGTATGGGGTCTGACCCTCTCCCAACCCAAGGTCATCACCAAAGTAGGCACAATTATCCCCAACTACGCAAGTACCCTACGCAACGATACCCATACGCTTTTGGTGGGACGCTATGTGACACAAGAAGCGCTGCGTGCTACGGGTCTGCCAAATCCTATCATCGATACGCTCGTCGCACTGCATAATGTGACCCAGCCGCTCTATAGTTTATGGGAAAATCTCTCTGTGCAAGCACTCTATGCACTAAAATTCGCTGAAATTTATGGGCACATGCAACGCCTCTCGACCAAGCGACTCTCCTACGAAGCCATAAGCTCTCAAGCGCAATCGCCCCAAGCGTGGATAGCGACACTGCCTTTTGCGCTGACAGGCGACCAACATCGCGCTATCGAGGCGATATATGGAGATTTACGTTCTTCCACTGCCGCCAAGCGTATGGTCATCGGCGATGTGGGGGCTGGCAAGACGATGGTGATTTTGGCGACGGCCTATATGAATGCACCGCGTCGTACTATCCTCATGGCGCCCACGACGCTTTTGGCGCGTCAGCTCTATGAAGAGGCACAAAAATTTTTGCCCCACCTGCCTGCCGTACTGGTCACCCAAGAGCACTATGAGGGGCAGGCACTAGAAAACTATACGTTTCTCATCGGTACACATGCACTTTTGCACAAAAACTTGCCCGATGCTACCGTGGTGATGGTCGATGAACAGCATCGATTTGGGACACGCCAACGCAATCTCATCAGCGCGATGGTTTCGCAAGGCGACAAACGTCCCCACTTTTTTCAATTCTCCGCCACGCCCATACCGCGCACCCAAGCGATGGTCAACAGCGCGATGTTGGAGGTGAGCCTCATCGAAGAGACGCCTTTTGTCAAAAATATCACCACCTCCATCATCGGCAAGAGCGATTTTCCTGCACTTTTGGCGCATCTCAAAAAGGAGATGGCGCTAGGGCATCAAGCGGCACTTATCTATCCGCTCGTCGAAGAGTCCGAAACTATCGCCTATCAGTCGCTCGAAGAGGCTAGGGGCTATTGGGAGAGCCGTTTTGAAGGGGTCTATGTCACACACGGCAAGGACAAACAAAAGGATGAAGCGCTTTTAGGCTTTCGTGAGAATGGCACGATTCTCTTGGCGACGACCGTCGTCGAGGTGGGGATTTCACTGCCACGTTTGACCACCATCGTCATTGTAGGGGCGGAGCGATTGGGATTTGCGTCGTTGCATCAGCTTCGTGGGCGCGTGAGTCGCACAGGTCTTCAAGGGTACTGCTATCTCTATACACACATGACCAAAAGCGCTCGATTGGAGGAGTTTAGTACGCTCACCAATGGATTTGAGGTAGCTAGACTTGATTTGAAATACCGTAGCAGTGGCGATGTCATCGATGGCAAGCGTCAAAGTGGGGCGAAATTTCGGTGGTTTGATGAGGCAGAGGATGAGGCTATAGCCGCTCAAGCTAGAGCGGCATTAAAACATTGATGGCGTACATATTTTTTATTGTTAATTTGAACATATTTATGATTTAAGTTGCCTCTTATTTTAAGAGCAGTAGAATTAACTTTAGTTTAATTAAGGTTGCAATTTATGTTAAAGTTTTTTTTAACGCTTTTAGTGATGTTTAGTTTTATATTTTTCTTAGGCTGTCAGTCTGAGGGAGAGTCTGTTGAAGCGCAGATAAAAGTTACATTTCATGATAATCCGCTAGTTGGAAATGAAATACAAAGTATCAATATGAAAGTGGTAGAAACTCAAATCGTCGATATGAATGACACCATTATTACTATTTCAAACAAGCCTCTATCGTTTAATTTGTTAGAGTTGACTGCAAACAATCCAGTGGCCTTAGCGCACACATCACTGAAAGCGGGAATATATAAACAGATTAGATTAATATTGGATCAAAATACTACAATATTGCTTTCTGATGGCAACAGGTATAGTATGAAAGTACCCAGTGGCGAGCAATCAGGTATAAAAATTGATGGTATATTTGAAATTCCTGCAGGTCGTCTGTATACTCTTGATATTGATTTAGACCCTGCAAAATCCGTTCATTATACAAAAGGTTCAGGTTTTATAATGAAGCCTGTTATAAAAATTACTGGTAGTGATATTAACTCTGGAAATTTTTTCTTTAGTTCGAGTTCTAATAATGATGAAATTGTTTTTCAATTAAACTCGAATGGTTCAATGCAAGCACTCACCTCTCAATATCCTAAATATGTAATGACAGGAAATTTTTATCATGACGGTATAAATAAAAGATTGACACTTTCGCCTACTGCAATTAGTTGTCCGAGTTGTAATATATTTGAACAGTATTATATTGGAAGTTTTATTGACATTCCAGATTCAATGATTTACGATATTACTTCTTTTGGAGTGGATGCAATTAGTCTTTCTGATGCAATCACGGGTAATAAAATGGATTTGTACAGAGTTTCTTCTTTTACTCTGAATAATCCACCAATTATTCAGAATGTAGCTTTTAAGATTTTAAATTTAAATCAGAATTGGACTGGTAAGACAATCTATGCACAGTTAATCCCTAGCGATTACATAGGTAAGATGTTTTCGACTGTAACAACAATTGAAGATATTAATAACACAACAGTTCAATTTGAAATACATAAAGATTTGAAATTATTAACTGATAGTTATATATTTGTCACTGGTATTATTGATAATACTAGTTCACTAGTAATTGACAATACTACTCAATCTATAACATTTGATTACGGTGTTCTTGTTGCAAAAAATAATGCAAATCCGATAAGATTTAATCTTAATTGGGATTTAACGTATGCCAGCCCCATTAATATGGATGTAAATTTTACGATTATTAAAGAATAAGGAAAAAAAATGAAAAAAATCATATTGTTACTAGTTAATGGATTAATGATAATGTTTGTCTTTAGCGGCTTAAGCCAATGCTCTTGTTGTGGAATAGGTGCTGATAATCGCTGTTCGGGAGGCGCAATAACAATCGTACCGCCTTCAGGATGCAATACATGTTCAAATATTCAAATTGCACTTCGTGACAGTCAAGGTGCTTATCATAACTATCCTAGTTCACCAGGAAGTTTTGGTCATGCAGTTTGTTATGATGAAGATATTTATACAGTTATTCCAACTACATTGCACTGCTATACATGGTCTACAAATCAATACATAGCTAATACAGACAATCCTAATATGTCAGTACCAGCTGTAAGTGTTAATGTAGTACATAGTGACCTCTCTTCTTCGGTATATGCAACATGTACAAATTAGCAATCATTATTTTTTCAATAATCACTTTTTTAAATGCGGATTTTTCAATTGGTTTTAAAGAGACGAAAAACTTAACAACTTTTGAATTTTCAGCTCCATTTATCTATGGAATTAATTTACAACACGATTATTTTCTTGATGAAGGTTTAAGTATTTCAGTAGGAATAGGCAGTGAAATGCCAATGCACTTTGTTGATCTTGAAAGTAACTTATACTATCAATATATACATTTTGGAGCGACTTATCAGTATGTAGAATTTTTTTACAAACTTACGTTCAATAGTGATTTTCGAAGTTCTTATCTGAATAATCCAAAAATATTTGGCTATTATGGTATGAAATTATTCGTACCAATTTTTATAAATCAATATTATATTACACCATTTGTAGCTATTTTTGATTCACCTGTATTTGACTATTTTGGTTCAGATAGCAATACGTATCAAACAAGTAAATATTTTATAAATGCTGGGCTTAAACTTGGATATTCGTGGTAAACACTTTCAGAGGCAATCACTGACATTGTTTTTAGTGATTTATTTTTTTATGTAAGCTTCGTGGATGTAATTTTTAATTCATTTTACGTGGAATATTTCATCATCTGAATAGTTAATGCCAATACTAAAACCTGTACGAAAATTAGTTTGATCTAAACATATTGTTTCATATATGGATACAACAAAATAATTTGTAGAATAGTACCTCGCAATGAATGAAAGCAATTTGCTTTTTGAGTTGTCAGATGCTAAATATTTTGAGCTGATTCCACCTCCAACAGATAGTTCGTAATCGTATTTTAAATAACTTAGATAGCCTACAGTCTCTTGTTTCGTAATATCAAACAAATCATAAGACGTCATCATCCCTATAGCATAGGAATCTAGTGTATAAGCTATATCCAATGTATAACCAATGTATAAGTCTGATATGAAAAAAGTACTGATTTGTGCAGAAATAACATTAGGAGTATCTCTTTTTAGCCAGTTCTCTGCATGTAAATAGATGCTCATGAACATGGATACTATTATTAGTTTTTTCATTTAGTATCCTTTGCCATGGTGCAGAGAGCCTCCCTCAAAAGAGGGAGATTTTAATAGAGTCCGTAACGTCCATCGGCGCGTTTGTGAAGGACGCGGGTTTTGCCGTCGTGGTCGTTGAAGACCAAAAATTGTTGTGCACTGGCTTTGAGGGTGTTGAGCGCATCTTCGATTTCCAGAGGTTTGTGTAGCTCCAAATCCATTGGGACGATTTCGTCCTCTTCGCCCTCAGCGGCAAATTCGTGTAGTGCATCGATGCTGTTTTGGGCTTGACCAGCGCTTTTGTGTTCGGTGATTTTGTCATGGTGGCGACCCAAAACAATCATTGCGCGGTCAAGCGCGGTATCGACAGCGGCGTAGAGGTCTTTGTCTTTTTGTTTGATGACGATAGTGTTTTTGTGCGGTAGGTTGATGGTGAACTCTATACTGAAACCGTGTTTGCCCTTTTTCTCTTCGGTAGAGATGATGGCGCGCACCGAAATGATGTCCAAATTAAATTTCGAGAGGCTCTCAATGGCTGTACCAATGTACTCTTTGATAGCATCGGTGAGTTCGACGTGTCGTCCTACTATTTGCGTATTCATATCGCATCCTTTGTGTTGAAATCAGTTGATTGTAACACACGCCCACTTCAAAAATAGCTTAAGCTCAAAGCCGTCAAAAGCGCCCCAAACTAGGGCTTTTGGAGGGTGCGTCGATGGTAGGTGATAGAGGTGTTGCTTTCGCTGTTTTTTTGCCCTTTGACGATGACATCGATGAGCACAGTGCCCACTGATTCGGGTGTGGCGATGGTATCGACGTAGCTATCGCACCCTGCCAATCCTGCCAAACCGATGTAGTAGATACGCGTTGTAATCGTAAAATCTTCCATAGTGCTATCGATACGATTGACACAGCCATTGGTGGCGTTTCGTTCGTGTGCGGAGATGGCAAGGAGTGCATATTCGGTGGCGCTACGTGCCAAGAGTTGCGCTTGTTCATACTCATAATAGGTGAGCGTGTTGCTTTGGGCTTGTCCTGAATAGCGTAGCATCGTGCCAAAAAAGAGCCCCACAAGCACAAGCAAAAAGAGAGCTCCAATGAGGGTAAATCCAGAGCGGCGCATCAGTAAATCACCTTATCTTTGCAGTAGCCCAACGTATTGTTGTCGTCCCATCCTAGGCGAAACTGTGAAGAGGTCTCGATGCACAGTTGCAGTTGCAAAATATCGCCCACTTGGCGCAGTTGAAAGGTGCTCACATTCTCCATAAGCAGTGATGCATTCCCATCGGTGTAGCGTTCACCATTCCAAGGTTGGTAGTTGGTGTAGAGCCATAGCTCTCCCGAAGTGGCGTTGAGCTCCAAGGCGTAGGCGCTGTAGCTAAAGGTGTAGCGCTCAAAGACCTCTGTGCCACCGCCGAAGCCAAAATCGCGCACACCCGTGGGGACATTGAAGGTGGTGATATTGCCATCGTTGTGGCAGACGGGATGAACACGTGCGGGGTTGTTACCGTACCAGCCATACTCGGCGACGCTTCCTGTAGCATCGGGGAAGATGAGCACCGCGCTGTTGTTGCCCTCATCGCAATCGGTGAGATTGATATCGCCACCGCTAAGGTAATAGACCATTTCGCTAGCATTGTCGAGATTGCTTCCTGTGGTGACCAAAAGGGTCGAACTGGAGCTATCCAAATCGATGAATCCATTCACCGCAGGCCAAATCGTATCGTCCAATTCGGTCACGCCCATGCCCAAAAGCGAATCGTTGTCGTACCCAATCCACTCAAAACTAAATCTATCGGGTAGTGGCGTAGGGGCTAAGGCTAATGTGTTAAAAGTGTCGGTAGCGATATTGCCGATGATGAGCGAATCTTTGATACGAAATTCCAATCGATGAGCGATTTTTTCGATTGCCAATGCGGTATCGATGTGGATACGGTTTTTGGCTTGACTGGTGGCGTATGTGGAGTAGATGCGCACAAAAATATCGACACCGATGGTCGACAATATCCCCATAATGAGGATGACAAAAACAAGCTCCATAAGTGTAAAGGCACTACGTCTCATGGGGTAAATCTCCGTGAGGCGTAGCTAGCCTCTCCGATATTGGCACTGAAGCTGGTCATGGTGAGGCTTCTTTCGTCGCCTACTTGTGCATCACGAGCAGTGATGCTGATACGTTTGAGGTTGGAGGTGGTGCCTAGTGCAGTTTGGTTGAAATCGAAGGTGAGATTGGCATCGTTGTAGCTACCACTTGCCAAGGCGTCGTTGACATAGGTAATGGTTATATCGATGATATAGTTGGCTTTATAGCCGTAGTTGGTCGTTTCGTTGCCTATGAGATGCGTATCTACGGTAATAAAATCATCGATATCGTCGGTGCGATTGAGCTCTTTGCCTAGGGTGGTGGTCGCCCATGTGGAGGCGGTTGCAAATTTGCGTGAGCCACTTTGGGCGAAGTGACCGATGCGTCGATTGCTACCCACCACACGTGTCATGGCATTAGAGCCGTTGGTATCGAGCACTATAGCGCCATCGAGGATACCTAGATTGGCGCCCAAGGTCGCTTCGTCCCACGGGTAGCTCAAAATTTGTCCCATTTTGCTAGAGGTTGCAAAAAGCGCCTCTTGGAGTTGTGAAGCCTCTTGGGAGCGCTCCTCTTGGGCAAAAATAGCAGGTATCATCGAAAAGGTCAGCCCCAAAACGACTAGCGTAACGATAAGCTCCATCAAAGTAAAGGCGTTTTTTACCATTGGATACGTCGATTGGTGGTTTTGGATGCCTCATCGGTGAGGCTTTGGTTGTTTTTGGCTTTGCCCGACCAGGCAGGTTGCGCAGAGAAAAATTCGATAGCGAAGCGATTTTGGGTCGCATTGGTATCGAAGCGGTCGTAGACGAGCCACGTATCAGGGGTCATTAGAATGTGCGCCGTGAAGGGCCAGCCGCGTGAACCGTTGTAGGTGGGCACAAAGAGGCGCGTGCCATTGAGTGGTGGCGTTTGAACAGGTACAGAGTAACCAAGGGCGGCGGCGTGTGCTACCACACTGTAGCTAGCGCTTCCATCGATAAGCTCATCATCGTGCGCGGTATTGGTGTACCAAAAAACATCATCGACACTCTCATTGCCTAGCATGGAGTAGGTTGTGGTACAGTTGGCTACATCACAGTAGGCTTCATAGTAAACAGTGGCATTGTTGGAGGCGCCATCGATACGATAACGTGGTGCGTGGATACGTCCATAGAGGAAGGTCGCTGTGACGTTGCGCGTGAAGTTGGCGTCTGGTTGCATGGCAGTGTTCAAATTTCCTCGAAAAGCGCATTGGTCTGGTATCGCGCAGGAGGTGTTGAAATCCTCAAAAGCGATGACTTGGGGGTTGAGAGCAGTGGTCACATTGCGATCGAAATTGAGGTGCAGTGCCATATCGATAACACCGTTGTAGGGCTTGGTAAAGCGCGATTGCGGGAGGGTAACCGTATCGACGTAGGAGAAGTTTTGGTCATAGAGAATGACGTGTGTGGTATTGAACTCTTGGTGGCGCATGCGCAGTTGCGGCACAGTGGCACTGGCGATGGGAGCAACGGCAGAGAGTGTGATATTGATATCTTTGGCGTAGCACCCTGTGACGAAATTCGAGAGGGTGACGTTGTTCTCACCTACTACACGTATGAGACCTTGATAGTGGAGTCCCATTTGGCTAGAGCTGTCCAGATCGCTCATGTAGAGTGAGATGTTGGTATCGTTGGGGATGGTGGTGTTGTTTTTGCCGCGCGTCATATCGATGAGCGACGTATCGATAGAGTAGGGGACAAAGGTCAAATTGTAGTCGCTTGTCGCGAGCGAACCGTTGTCTACATTGGTGTGGGCAGAGCGAACATCACATCCCATGTTGGAGGCGTTGGCTTGGGTGGTCGTGGCAGGTACGGCACCGCTGTTGAGCAGACAATCAGCGCCACTGTTGAAGTGGCTGCCCGTATGGTGTGAGGCGCTTTGGTCGGCGGCGGTGAAGGTGTTGTCTATCATCTCAAAGGTGTACTCTCCCACGTTCGTATGGAGTCGCTCTTGGGCATAGATGGTGCCGTTGGTCATAAAAAAGTCGGGTGAATTGCTGGTGGTATCGTTGCAAAAGGGGGCGATGGAGGCGTTGCCCTCCCATGCGAAGGTAGCGGCGCGACTGCCGACATTGGCGGCGGAAAAGGAGAGCGAATAGCCAGTGGTGCCTGCATTGTCTAGATGCGAAGTGGCATTGATATCGAAGCGATAGAGGTACCCTGCGGCAAGTGTCGCAGTAGTTGGCACAGCGACTTTGGTCGACTCTTTTTGGGCGGCGGTCAGCGTGCCTGAACGGTTGTGGTCGATGTCAAAAATTTTGATATCGAAGGACTCAGGGCGCACCGAAAAGTCATCGCGCGAACATAAGGGTTTGGCGTAGGTACCAAAGATACATTGGTAGCAGTCTGCAAGTTGCGCAGGGGGGACGCCAGCGTTGCCCGCATTGCCGCAGATGACGGAGGCTTGTGTCGAAGTGCCACTGATAGTATCGCTACACGTATCTCCTGCGATGGAGGGAAAAAATTTGACCTTGATATTGCCATCGTGAGGGCCTCCTACGACGTACTCGTGCTCAAAAGCGGTGTTGTTCTCGTCGTTGTTGGACATATACCAGATGCGAAATGCGATACGTTTGTGGGTTTGGGCATAAAAGTCATCAGCATCGGAGAGCTTGGTGTAGGCGTGGTCGATAGCGTATTGAATAGCGTCACGGTTGAAGGTTTTGTGGGTGATGGGGTTGCCACCGTTGTCAAAAGGTACCCATACGATAGCACCGCTGACGCTGTTGTTGGGGTTGGAGCAGGAGTTGTTGATGTCGTGAAAATCGCCCGTGGTGATAAGCTCGATACCTACGAAATTGGTCATGGCAGTCAGCTGCGTGGGATTGACGGCATCAAATGCCGCTATCTCGACGCTGTAGGGGCGCTTGGCGACTTGAGTGAAGAGATTGTATTTGAGTGCGGCAGAGTTGTTGGCATCCAAATAGGCTTTGTTGGAGCTGTCCAGAACATTGAAAATCCCCCATTCAGGGGTGTAGGAGTACTCACCTTCGGTACACAGAGGCACTTTGGTGTTGAGGTAGTAGTGGTCGTAGTGGATGTTGCTACCATCGACGGTGATGTAGTAGGAGAGGTAGGCATCGATGGGCATATCGATGCTGTTGACACCAATATCTTCGAGGAAAAATTTGGTGTAGACCCCTTGGTTGTTCGCCATTGAGTTAGAGGCGTTGGTGGTCTGTCTGAGCCGAAAGCTTGTGCTGTTTAGGGCTTGGGGCGTGACATTTTTGTAGTCTAATGCCCCTGGGTCGGTTTTGGAAAAATTGCTCTCCATGAGTGAGGCTTGCGTGGTATCGATGTTTTGAAGCGTAAGATTGACATCGTATGCCAAGAGGTCTGCCTCTTGGTTGCGAATATAAAGTGTTACCTCGATAGGCTCGCCATGCGGCACGACGTCGCCTACGACTTTGGGATTTTGGGTACCGTCGTTGGGCTCGGTGAAGTAGCTGTTGTATTGGCGGTAGGAGTAGTCGTAACAAAATTTCGGTTCATACATTTGGGTTACGAGCGCGAAAACGCTGGGGTGATAGCCATCTCCGTCGGTGTCCATTTTGACCTTCATGGAGCTTTGGTTGTTGCTTAAAATTGTACTCGTATCGAAATCGTCGATATCGACACCCAAGGAGTTGTTAGAGTAGCGTGGATAGAGGGTGGTGACATGTGCACCGTTGGTAGAGATAGTAGCGTTAAAAAGGTCATCAGAGGGGTTGATACCATTGGTAATGGCATGATAGGTACCGCTTTTATCACTGATATAGAGGTGATCCCCTGTGGCACCTTTGTCTCCTTCGCCTGCAAACGTAATCATTTTTGATTGTACGGCTTGGGTCTTGGGGGTCAAAAAGCCTGAGAGCGTGAGCTCTACTTCGTGGTCGACACCACCTGTACCATCTGAGCACCCTTGTGCTACGGCATAGTTAGTCGCAGAGGTTTTATCTCCACCTGTGACGACACCAATATAGCCATCGAAAACTGCTAAATTGTTGATAGGAGCAGATTGGTTCTCATACGCCACGACGATAGCCCACCCACCGAAACTCCCCCCAGAGGGTTGTCCTGTTTGGGTGGTGATATTGGCGACAGAGTAGTTGCCTTCGCCAGCACTCTTGACATACGCTGTAATATCGATAGAGCCTTGGTAGTAGTAGCGACTTGAGGTGTAGTAGACCCAATTATAGTTGTAGCTTGCATCACTCGTATCGACATCGATATAGCTGTTCATAGCGGGTGTTTTGAATTTCACCGTAGAGGCGGCATTTTTTTGCGCAACGGTACCGTTTTCAAGCATCCCTTGCCAATAGAGTCCTGCCCAAAGAATGGTCGAGTTGGCTTCCAAATTGAGCAATGCGGAGGAGGCATTGAAGGTCGATGCATCACCGTCTACATTGATATACATCATATCGATGTCGTTGTTACGGCTGTTTCCAGGGTCGCTGCAAACGCCACCGCTGTTTTGGCACACGACGGTGTTGCCGACGATTTTGATATTGCCACGTGTGGTAGCAGAGTAGACGGGCGTATTGAAGTAGCGAGGATTGGCGCAGGAAAAGTCAAAAGCGTGAAGGTTATAGAGCGAAACAAAAACGAAGAGAAAGAGAGTAATTGTACGCATGTTTGCCTCGTAAGCCCAAGATGGAGGAAGCTACAATTGTATCACAATATGAGGACTTTGAGCGTGAGTGCGTGATTTATAATGTTTTTTTATACGCTTCTTCGATGGCACGGATACAGCCGTGGCGCACCCCTGCCGCTTCGAGTGCGGCGTAGCCTGCGGCGGTGGTACCGTTGGGACTCATGGTAGCGTCCTTGATAAGGGCAGGGTGCTCTTGTGCCAAGAGCTGTGAAAAGCCCGCAAAAAGCCCTTGCGTGAGGGTGTAGGCATCTGCGCGTTTTAGTCCTTGGCGCACTGCGCCATCGCTAAAGGCTTCAGCAATCAGTGCCAAAAAGGCAGGACCACTCCCTGCCAATGCCGTAGCAATATCAAGCTCTTTTTCGCTCTCTACCCACAGCGTCGCACCAATAGCACCAAAAATGGCGCGTGCGCTCTCTTGGACGTGGGCGTCGCCTGTGAGTGTCGTCATCGAGTGTCCGACACTTGCAGCGAGGTTTGCCATCGTGCGTACGTAGTGCTCTGCATCAATAGCGTGAAGCTTCTCTATCGAGGTACCTGCCAAGACCGAGTAGAGCGTATGTGCACGTCCCTTGACGGTTTGCGCGACGCTTTCAAGCGCGTAGGGTTTGACCAAGAGTATGAGGTGCGCACCTTCGATGTCGTATCCCTCGATAGCGTGTGCTGTGCCTTGGAGTTGGTGTGTATCGAGGAAAGTTTGCGCTTTTTCGAGGGTACGTCCTACGATACGTAGAGCGTATTTTTGGTGTAGACCTTTGGCAAGGGCCAAGGCCATTTTGCCTGTGCCAACGAGTGTGAGTGTCATACAGCGGCGGCTTGTTGTTTGATGAAGTTTTTGATAGGCACGCTGATGCCGTATTCGGGGTATTTGGAGCTATCGAGGATGAGTTGTACGAGGGTATGATTGTCCGTATTCATGATGATAGGTGCCAAGAAATTCACCGTAGACTCTTCGATGGGGTTGTGTATCACGACAATGTTGTAGACCAAAATATTGGAGCTAGAGGTGATATCCATGATGAGTTGTGTCGCTTGGGGGATGTCAAATTGGTAGGCTTGTAGGGCGTAGGGGTTGACCAGTGTAAAAGAGGGAGCCCCTTCAGGCGTCGCAGTAAGGGTCGCAAAAATCTCATCGATACTAGAGAAGGTAAGCTTCTTGAGGTGTTCAAACCCAAGCAACGGAACCTTGATTGTGTACTCCATAATAAATGACCTTTGCGAATGTGGACTAAAGTAGGGTACTATCGGCACTTGGAGCCGAAAAATTAGCTCAAGTATAGCACAAACTTCGTGATTTAATTGGGTCGTTACTTTGGATGCGTTATAATTTCGACCATTTTAACGCAAGGCATCGCAATGCAACTTTTTGGGGCTTTTAGAGCTATTTTGGTAGTGGGAATTTTACTCTTTACGATGCAAGGGTGCGCCTCAAAAGAGGAGAGTATCAACAACCAATCGGCGAGTTATTGGTACGACAAAATTATTCGTTCGATTGCCATTTCGGCACTTACCAAAGCGGACGATTATTACAGCTCTTTGCACAGTGAGCACCCCTCTTCACCACTATTGCCCCAAGCGATGTTGATGTTGGCTACAGCACATGCGCAGTTCGATGAGCTGATTTTGAGCCAATACTACCTCGATGAGTATCTCAAACGTTTTGGCTCTGAAGGGGAGCGCGAATATGTCTCTTTTATGCGTGTCAAAAACGCCTTTTTGGACTATCGACACCCCAATCGCAACCAAAAATTTCTCGATGAGACTATCGAAACTATCGAGAGCTTCACTCAAACCTATCCTGATTCTGCCTATTTGCCAATGGTGCGTCATATGTTGCTACGCCTAGAGTTGGGCAGAGAGACGATGAAAGAGGAGATAGCGGCGCTTTATGACCGTATCGAAAAGCCCCAAGCCGCCCAATTTTATCGCCAAAAAGAGCGCATGAGTATGGTAGATGCACACTATGTCAAACCTGCAGAGGTTTTTTGGATGCGTGCGCTTTTCGAGTAGGCTCGTTCTCCCCATTTTGCACGAAAAATTAACAAAGGATTTTTGATTTCATGGAATTGACACACTACAGTGAGTTTCCTACGCAAATCCCCGTCTTGGTCGAGGATGAGCTCTTTTTATACCCTTTTATGATTTCGCCTATTTTTGTCAGCGACGAAGCCAACATCGCCGCTATCAATCACGCCCTAGAGAGCGATTCGCTCGTACTCATCGTCTCAAGCAAGCCGCATCACGAAAAAGAGCGTACCTTTGATGCGGTCTATCGACAGGGCGTAATAGGTTCGATTATGCGCAAAATTGCGCTACCTGATGGACGTATCAAGATTTTGTTCCAAGGTCTCGCCAAAGGCAAAATCACCCAAGAGATGAGTGAGAGCTACCTCTCTGCTGTGGTCGATGTGGTCAAAGTACGCGCGACATCGGGTCAAAAAATGGATGCGATTTTGGAAGTAGTACGCGAAAAGGTGCGCCAACTTGCCAGCGTGAGCAACTATTTCCCGCCCGATTTACTACGCACTATCGAGGAGAACCAAGAGCATTCACGTATCATCGATTTGATTGCTAGCTCGATTCATCTAGACAAAGAGCGCGCCTACAAACTCTTCATACAGCACAATCTCGAAGAGGCGTATATCCTCCTCACTGATTTTCTAGTCTCTGAAATCGAGGCGAACAAACTCCAAAAAGAGATTCGCTCCAAAGTGCACAACCGCATCGAGAAGGTCAACAAAGAGTACTTTCTCAAAGAGCAACTCAAACAGATTCAAAAAGAGTTAGGCACCGATAACCAACGCAACGAAGAGATAGAGGAGTACAACGCCAAACTTGAAAAACTCAAACCCTTCATGCCCGAAGATGCCTACAAAGAGTCCAAAAAACAGCTCGACCGCTATGCGCGTATGCACCCTGACAGTGCCGATGCCAATCTCATTCAGAGCTATTTGGAGTGGGTATTGGAGATTCCTTTTGGGCAGATGGCAAAGCACAAGCTTCAAATTAGCACCGTCGAATCGCAACTGGACAAAGACCACTTTTCGCTCACCAAACCCAAAGCACGTATCATCGAATACTTCGCCGTCAAAGAGCTGATGCAACTACGAGGGCTCTCCAAAGAGGAGGGCAAGGGGGCAATTTTGTGTTTCGCAGGCCCTCCTGGTGTGGGTAAAACCTCCTTGGCGAACTCCATCGCCGTGGCGCTCAAACGTCCGCTGATACGTATCGCATTGGGTGGACTTGAAGATGTCAATGAGCTTCGTGGTCATCGACGCACCTACATTGGTGCGATGCCAGGGCGCATCGTCCAAGGTCTCATCGAAGCCAAAAAGATGAACCCTATCATCGTGCTAGATGAGATAGACAAGGTCGCGCGTAACGGTCGAGGTGACCCTACGGCAGTGCTTTTGGAGATACTTGACCCTGAGCAAAACAGCAAATTTCGCGACTATTACACCAATTTTAATATCGATTTGAGTAATGCGATTTTTATCGCGACGGCAAACGAAGTGGGCAAAATTCCTGCACCGTTGCGCGACCGTATGGAGTTTATCAATGTCAGTAGCTACACCCCGCAAGAGAAATACGAAATAGCACGACGTTATTTGTTGCCCCAAGAGATTGCCAAACATGGTCTCAAAAAGAGTGAGATTACTATCAGTCAAGCGGCGTTGGAGACGGTCATCGCCAACTACACGCGTGAACCTGGCGTGCGCAATTTGCGTCGTCGTATCGCCGACATCGTACGCAAAGTGGCGCGAAACCTTCTCGAAGATACTTCAGTGCAAAAGGTAACGATTTCACAAAAAAACTTGCCTAAATACCTCGATAAGACTGTTTTTGAAATCGATGTGACCGATAACATAGACAAAATCGGCGTAGTGAACGGTCTAGCGTGGACGGCAGTGGGTGGCGATGTATTGACCATCGAGGTGATTCGCATCAAAGGCAAGGGCGCCTATCAGCTCACAGGTAGCCTAGGTGATGTGATGAAGGAGTCTGCACGTATCGCTATGAGTGTGGTCAAGACCCTTGTCGATACCGAAAAATTGGCTATCGATGCGGCACAAATCCCCAAATCGCCCAAAGAGATTGAGGATAAAGAGCAAATAGAGGTGAGTGAGGTGTACAAACGCTACGATTTGCACATTCACGTGCCAGACGGTGCTACGCCCAAGGATGGCCCAAGTGCGGGTATCGCTATGGCGACGGCGATTGCTTCGATATTGAGCTGGCGCAAAATTCGTGCAGATGTTGCGATGACAGGTGAGATATCGCTACACGGTGATGTATTGCCCATCGGTGGACTCAAAGAGAAGCTTATCGCTGCACACAAAGCGCAAATCAAACGCGTACTCATTCCGTACAAAAATTTTGAGCGTGATTTGGATGAGATTCCCAAAGAGGTCAAAGAGGCGGTCGATATCGTCGCGGTCAAGACCATCGATGAGGTGTTGCGTTACGCCTTGGTGTAACGCCTAGAGGTCTATAAGTGTATGGACTTTTTGGATGAGGTCAGAGGGTTTTACAGGTTTACGGATGAAGTCGTTTGCGCCAAACTCTAAGGCTTCGGTGCGTCGTGTCTCATCAGTGGTGAGCATGATGACGGGGATTTGTGCGTAGGTATCACCTGCGCGAATCACTTGCAGAGTCTCGATACCGTTCATGATAGGCATGATGACATCGAGAAGTACGATGTTGATAGCAGGGTCACTTTTGAGTATCTCCATAGCATCTGCACCGTTGGTCGCCTCATAGACGTGTTTGACACGGCTATCTTTTTGCAAAATCGATTTGACCAATTTTATATTGATTGGGTCGTCATCGACGGTCAAAACGGTGATAGTTGGTTGCATGGTTATCCTTGGAAATGTTTCATCAGAAGTGCCAACAAATAGGGTTGCGTAAGTTGTTCGCTAATGGTCTCGTGAACATAGAGATTCTCATCGGTAAGCGTACTTATCACGGGGTCATAGGTCATTAACAAAATCGCACCATTGTTGTCGCGAGCGCGAATTGTATCACTAAACTGCTTGACATCAAGACCCAACAGCTCTTTGTCAAACAAAACAGCATCGAAATGCTCCTTGGTGATGCACTCCATAAGGGCATCTCGACCGTTTGCCAAGAGGGGTCGATACCCCAAATTGGTGACCATTTGCGACAATACCGAGTTCTCCAATCGCGTCTTTTTGGCTATCAAAATCGTGCGCACAGGTGCCGCTACTGCAGGTTCTAGCGCTTTTGCCTCATCGAGCGTGATGATGGTATGCCCGATGAACTGTTTGAGCAGCGCGATAATATTTTCGCGTACCAAGGGCTTGGTGGTGTACTCATCCATACCCACGCCCAAAAAGCGCTCTCTGTCCCCTTTGAGTGCATTGGCAGTCAATGCGATGATAGGAATATGCGGTTTGAAGTGATCCGCTTCGTACTCCAATATCTCTTGTGTAGCCTCCATGCCATCGAGTACAGGCATCTGAATATCCATAAAGATGAGGTCAAAACTGCTGTTTTTGCGCTTCTCAAACGCCTCTAGACCGTTGCTAGCCAATGTCACCGTGGCGCCCATCTCTTCGAGGGTGCGTTTAATCAATTTTTGGTTGATGATATTATCTTCGGCGACCAAGATGCGTGCGTTAAAGGCGGAGGTGGTACTATCGAAGTGATAGGCAGATTCTGGCTTGGTTTCGCCTACTTTTTGTGTGCTGACCATATCCAAAACGGTGTGAACTTTGGTCGCCGTGATAGGTTCAAAGAGGGTTTTGAAGACTCTAAAGCCCAATGCATCTATCTCTTTGAGGTAGATAGATTTGGCGATGAGCACGGTAGGAATACCTGTCTTGGTACAGCGCTCTAGGATGACATCATCGAGCGCCTCGTAATCGACGATGATAAGGTCGTAGTGGGTGGTAGCTTGGAGTTTGAGCAGATGAGGTACAGAGTCAAAGGTATCAAACGCGACATCGTAATAGGCCAAGTACTCTCGTAGATTCTCCTCTTGGCGCTTGGTGTAGTTGGGATTGGTATAAAAGAGCGCTCGCTTACCGCCAAAACAGCCAGCTTGGCTAGGTTGTGTAGAGGCTATCTCCTCGAGTTTGAGCGTGAAGAAAAAGGTGGTGCCTTGCCCTGGGGTGCTGTTCAAATCGAGTTTGCCCCCCATAAGCTCCACAAAGCGACTCGAAATCGTTAGCCCCAATCCTGTCCCGCCATATTTGCGTGTGATAGAGGTATCGGCTTTT
>JQIT01000006.1 GCA_000830255.1 Sulfuricurvum sp. PC08-66
GAAGGTATTGACATCGTTGCCACATGTGACCAAGGGCGCGATACGCCCCACTATCGACAAATCAGCACTGGCAGGACCACACGCAGGAGGATTACCCTCCTCTAGGGCATGCATCGCCGCTTTGGAGGCACCATCGATGTAGCCTTTGTAGCTTTGCATCTTTTGGCGCCAAAACTGCGCATAGGCATTGCTATCGAAGCTTTCGCAACGTTGCAAATACTCCACTAACCACACCATCTGGTCGCCATAATGGGTGAAATCACCCTTGCGTTTGCCCTCATGCCACGGCGCGATAGGCGCATGCAACGCACCCCAATCGTAGCGCATCTCGTCAAGCTGTGCCGTATCGTAAATCCAATGTACCCCAAGCGCGTAGCTATCTGCCACGAGCGCACCCATGATGGCGTTTTCGATGCGATTTTCCATGATACATCCTGTGGTAAAAGAGTGGGTCGATTATAACGGCAAAAGGTTAGAGGTATCTAAGAGAGAAAAAGGAGAGAAACTCCCCCAAGGGGGAGGAAGAACAATTAAGGGTTTACAGTTTTACTGAAAACTTCCTCAATGCGTTGTGTAGTTGTGTCACCATTGTACCAACCATCTGTACCTGTGGGGAATGTACCATTGGCACCTGTGAGCATGTAGTATACTTTATAGGTTACGGTTACACCCGTTTTATTGGTCACATCATAATTGATTGTGTAGCTCTCTTTTTCATTAGGCAATAGACGATTATCTTTGCCCGCTGGAACGGTCGATGAATCAAATCCAGGACGTACTACAAAGACTCCATTGAACGATTTACCTGTTTCACGACCATAAATACGTGTAAAGGTAGAAGCATTGCTGTCCGTAGTGATGACCGCATTCGTGACCGATGCATTATTTTCACCACTGGCAATGTTTTGAATTTTACTAATCACATCTGCTGCATAGATAGAGACCGTTGTGTTGGCAAATTTTTGACCAGTGACTGTAGTGTTGTTTAAATCTGTCGCAAGTCCACTGATTTGAATTTTGCGAGTGTTGTCATAATCGACACCCACGCTTCCTTTTCCTGTACCTGATGTATTGATTTTGTCACCATCGATACTCGGCACCACTGTATTGACAATATTTTCAAAACTGCTTGAACCTGTAGCTGTAGAGTTGTATTCAACCATCGCTCCCGTGCTGTCTGTGACGATAACACGTGTCAATACACGACGCATTGGGTGAGCCCCTGGGAACATGTGCGCAGTTTTATTGAGAAGTGACGTTGAAACTGTCAATGTATTTCCACTGATAGAGGCATTTACATCTGCATCAAAACCGCTTTTGATTTTGTTGAGGAAGTTTGTACCCGACAAGCGATTACCACCGATAAATCCGTGGTCATTCATCCATTTACCCTTCACAGGGTTGTGTCCTTCACCATAGTTATCACCATCTTCAGGATCGAAGTAACCTGTCAAAAGTTCACTGCGTGGGAAAAGTTTATTAGGTTTGTTCCATTGGTGAAGCACTGTTTTGTCACTTAGACGTGGCATGTGACACTTAGTACACTTAGGTGAACTACCTGTATCCAAATAGTTGTTATCGACATCATCACTCATAGCATTCCATGTAGAGCAGAGCTCCATTTGGTTTTCTGTAGTGTTATCATCGCCTACTGTGCCATCTGCTTTTATATTGCTCGCAGTATCCTGTGCTCCAGCACTACGTTGGTGACAGCTCAGACACAATGCTTTTGCATGTTTGCTGAAATGGTTGTCTTTGGCTGCAAAAACATCTTTGCCCAATGAAAGTGCCGAACGATTTGAGTCATCGCCACTATTGGAGTTGTTCGTACCTGTAATACCGTAAGGTCCATAGAAAGGTCCACCTGTATAGTAGGTTTTGCCGTTAGTACCGTTAATATCAACACTGCGATAGGTAAAACGTCCATCACCCTTTGCCATTTTGCTTGAGACTGCTGCAAAACCTGTTGCATCATGAGGTGTACCATTCAAATCGGTATACATTTCAGGACCTACGAGGCTAAAGAAGCTGTTCATATGAGGATTTGAAGCGTTGCTATCATAGGAAAACTCTGTTCCCGCTGCATAACGTTCTGCGCCAATAGGTCCATAGGTAATTGCATTTTTTAACGTATATTTTCCACCGTCACGTACCCCAATTTGTGTTCCAGCTTTATCTGTAGCACCATCGACACCCATCAAACGAATCGACTCGATACTGTGACACGTTGCACAGTTGATACCCTCTCGATTAGCTTCGTGCCCTACATGATAACTCACGGTATAGACATTAGTATCCTTTGCAACAGCAGCAACTTTGATTACACCTGTTGTAGTGGTACCTCCAGATTCTAAACCACTTATATAGGTTTGTAGTTCCGAAGCGCTTTTACTAGAGTAATCAGCAGAAGTCCCTACTTTGGTGACCGTGATATTAAAATCCCCTGCATAAAATGCCCCAGGAGCGTGACATTTAACACACACTTTTCCACTACCACCTGCTGTACGTGTAGTTGAGGATGACATATTGCCATCCGTAATTGCAGCACCTGTAATCGTCGTCATAGTGTACGTACTTGTACTTGTGCGACCAATATTGGAGAGTTGAATACGCAAATACTCTTTGTATTTGGTTTGGAAAATTCCCTCCGTCCACGACTTGGCGTGCATCGAGTTTTTCCATGTATCATAAAGGTCGTTGTGACAATTTTGGCACTTGTTTTTTGCGCTGTCAAAAAGCGTTTTGCCATAACCCGTACCTGTGTGATACTCCGCCAATCCTGCATGTGCCAATGTGGTACGTGATGTTGTAGAGTTCATATCACTGCTAGGCAATGCCACGACAATCGTATCTGCCGCACTTCCTTTGCTTGTGCTACCTACAAGCGTTACCGTTACATTTGCATCGACAGTCAACGGTGTCATAATCAAGGTAGTGCTATTGAGTTCCACTGTTAGCTTGGTAGTATCAGCACTCGAAGCTGCCAACGTAATAGTGGCACCGCTAGCACTTTTAAAAGCGCTGCTAATGTCCACGCTTTGTGGTCTGTCTCGTAGTATAAGCGTCTGATCCGCTACTGCACTCGAAACACTCACATCTGTTCCTGTATCTCCGCACCCCGTAAAGATGAGCGTGGCACTTGCGATAAGCGCCAAAAGCCCAAGTTTGGTTCTTTTCATCCTCTATCTCCTTTTGATAAAAATCCCCTAAGGCTATCGGAACAAGATGAAAAAATCTCAAAAAAGTCGGTAACATTTAGGTCACAAGAATCTGACAATTGAATGTTATAATTTCGTCTAATGATTGTTATAAAAGGTCTCGTATGCACTACCCCTCGAAGCTCAAGTGGCTCTTTGTTTTAGCCTTTATGTTTCCTCCCTTTATGTGGATGATAGCGCTTTACTTCTCCTATACACTCACCCTCGATGAGCTTCTCTCTATTGCTATGTCACCTGCGATGATTGGGTATGTGGTCGTGGTCACGGCGATCCTCTTTTGGTATTTGGTCACCAGACTCTCCATCATCGAGACAGCGATGCGAGGTCGAGGTGCAGTCGAAGAGGCACAAGCGACCATTAGCTTCCTGCCCAAATTTATTTTGAGCGGTTCGATTGCCTACCCCATAGTAGGTTCATTGGTGGTGCTACTGCCCCAAAGCTTCGCTACGACACACATCATCGTCTATGCACTTTTGTTTAGCTTGCCTTTGGCGCTACTCTTTACGATGCCTTTTGTGCTCTCCTTTATCATGACACTCGAGACATGGACACAAACCATCCCGCTCTCTACGCGCTTTCCTTTTATCAGTTTGCGCACCAAAATATTGCTTATTACTGCCAATACCGCCATTGGTCTCATTCTCTTCTTTGCCGTGCTCAATATCGCCTACTCTTCGATGAGCACACCCTTGGCATTGAAATCATTGGTGATACACAATGTCATTGCAGGGGTGGGGACTTTTGTCATTGCATGGATAAACTTGATGATGATTACCCAACAAATCACACGCCCCATCGGTGCTATCATCACCACCTTTTCGACCAACAAAAATGACCTCACCAAATCTATCGATGTCACTACCCGCGACGATGTGGGGACGGCTGCGTATGATATTTCACGCTTTTTTGAGGATATTTCGGGACTTGTCAGCGATGCCAAACGTGCCTCTCACACCAATAAAGAGCTCTCTACCTCACTGCAAGAGCGCTCCAAAACGATAAAAACCGAGGTGATGGAGGAGCGCAAAATGCTCCAAAATGCCCAAGAGAAGGGGCAAAAAGTAAGCTCTCAACTCTTAGGGGCTATCGATAGCGCCAAAAACAGCAGTGAAGATATTGCACGTGTCGAGGCGGAACTATCCAAAGTAACCCAAGAGACCGCATCGATGATAGCCTCCAATACTCAAAACGTCACGCAACAGCTCGAACTTGCCGACAAACTCTCCAGCCTCACCCAAAACACCCAACAGGTCAAAGATGTTTTGACCGTCATCTCTGACATCGCTGACCAGACCAATTTGCTCGCCCTCAATGCCGCTATCGAGGCGGCGCGTGCAGGGGAGCATGGTCGAGGATTTGCCGTCGTCGCTGATGAAGTGCGCAAATTAGCAGAGCGTACCCAACACAGTCTCCATGAAATTCATGGCACCATTGGCATCATCGTCCAAGGCATCGTCCAAACCAGTGAAGAGATGAACGGCTCTATCAAATCGCTACACCAAATCGCCGACCAGACCCAACACGTAGGCGATACCATCACGCAAATGGGCGCTGTAATGCGCGAAATGAATCACGGTGTCAATGCATCACTAGCCAATATCACCCAAGTAGCACGCGAAACCCAAGCCATCATCGACCAAGTCAAAGCTATCGATACCATCTCCCAAGCCAACCTCTCACACGTAGAGCAAATCGGTACCGTATCGAGTGACATCTCCAATGCAGCATCGGCGCTCGATACACAACTCAACCGCTTTGTGACACGTTAAACCAAGGCGCGGTAGCGTCGTCGATAGTGTGCTATAGAGTGTAGTTTTCCCTCTCTCCAATCACGCTCTATCTCCTCGATGAGAGGTGCAACACGCTTCTCTTCCAGTGCAATCAATGCATGCAAAAATGCCAAGGGCGCCTCAAAGCCCTCTTCCCACGCACCTTTTTTGGGTCGTAGATACCCTCGACCTACGCGCCATGCCACCATCGAGAGCGCACCGAGCAAATAAAACATTACTGCTTTCGTCACACTCTCCCATGCGATAAGCGCTGATTCCTCTTGCGGTGCTTGGGTCAAGAGCGACGCCGTATCGACTGAGGTGACCTGCACGGCTTGGCTAGGCAATGTTATCTCCTTGAAAGTACGACTTTGCAAATCGAAATAGCGCCATACTGCCTCATCGAGCGTGTAGTTGTGCTCTCCTACAAGTGCATATTGCCATACGACACTCCCCTCATCACCTTGTGCTGTCAGATGGGTCTCACGCACAGGTGCGGCGGCGAAATGTTCCACCCCCTCGATAGGGACAAAGGGAGCTTGAATACTTTGAAAATCACCCACACCCTCCACTCTAAAGCGCAAAGCCACAGGTGCATACGCTTCGACACTCACGGTGTCCAGAGTGCGCGTCAGGGTGAAATTACCCACGACCGTACCCTCAGGCAGTGGCAAAACGTGCAGAGGTTTTGAGCGCAAATGCACAGGTGTATCATCATAAGCAAGCTGTCGATAGTTATCACGCCCGATGATGTAGTTCTCTATCGATTGGTCGGTGGTGGTGCGAATGAGAGGGTGAAACTCCAGATGCGTGATAGTGGCATCCTCGATAGCGACCACATACTCAAAAATCATATGTCGCTTCTCATCGACAAGCTTCTCGATGTACTCCTTGCGCACGAATCGCACGCCCGCTTGCTCAGGTGCTAGTTCGATACGGGTATTGGGTGCGAAATCATCGAAGGCACACTCCAACCGCACCAAAAAGGGCTCATAGCGATAGGGCTCTTTTGTAGCTAGGGTCACCTCCCACTGGAAGCCTCCCCAAAGCGACAATGTCAAAAAAATCAAACTACCAAGGGCGCGTCTCATTCATACCTCCTTGATTGATAAGCTCATACTGTTTGGAGCTAAGTATCGCTTTGTTGGGATTGGCGGCGCTCTCTTGAGGGCTCTTCTTTTTGCTGTTCATCTGACTGGCTCCTTTGCCTTGCTGTGCGATGCCCCCTTGGGGTGTCGATGTGCCTCCACCTGCCTTTTTTTGCGCACCTTTGGCTTGGGCTTTGGCGTTGTCACCATCTTGGGGAGCGTTGGGTTCTTGGCGTCGATTGGGGCGCGCTACCTCATCGAGGAGATTCCACACCTGCATCATGTTTTCGTACGCCTCTGGGGTGGGGTGAAGCTGTAAACTTTTGGTATACGCCTCTTTGGCACTGCTGTAGACATGGCGTTTGGCGTAGGCATTGCCGATGTTGTACCACACGATTGCCATTGCGCTTTTGTCACCACTTTGGAGTGCCTTGTAGTGCGCCAATGCTTGGTCAAAATCACCCAACGCATAGTAGGCATTGCCTAGCATCAGCGCTACCTCAAAAGGCGTCTCTTCTAACTTCTCTAGGGTAGCAACCACCCGCACATAATCGCCTTGGGTATAGGCAGAGTAGGCTTTGGCATAACTATAGCTATCCCACCACGCCGCACTGCTTGGCGTAGGCATAGCCAAAAGTGTCAGAAGCGCGACCAACGGCACAAACCGTACCAACGATGTCACCGCCACCATCACAAGCACCAGTGCCAACGCGACAAAACCGTAAAAGAGTTGCACCCCTGTATGCGTATAGACCTCGCTCTCTTGCAATGCTACTTTTTGCATCACATCGGCGTAGAGGTCGCTCATCGAGGCATCGTAGCTGTAGGAAGACCCACCACATGCTTGGGCTAACCGTGCCAATGCACTGTTGAGCCGTGATACCACGATAGTACCGCTTTCATCTTTTTGGATTTGCCCCTTGGCATCCAAGAGCGTCGTGCCCACCGCGGTTGCCATGCCTACGGTGTAGACTCTTATGGCATGCGATTGACAATAGGCAATCTCCTCCTCGAGCGCCCCCTCACCCCCATCGCTGAAAATCACCACGGTAGGCGTCTGCTCATGCGTCATACGTGAGGCAAGCTCCATGAGGGGCAAAATACGTGTCGATTTGGAGACGATGTGACGGTTTTCCAACCGCTCAAAAATCCCCAAAAGCAGGCTCTTGTCATCGGTGAGTGGCGAGAGAATTATCGCACTGGAGGTGAAACCCAAAAGGGCGAATTTATCGTGCGTGCTTGCCTCTACGAGTTGCGCCAATTGCGCCTTGGTCGCCTCAAATCGCGTAGGTGTCACATCGTTAGCCTGCATCGAGTAGGAGAGGTCTACGCCTACAATGATGTGGGCAGTTTTGACCTTTTGCGCGCTCTCTTGTGCTGGGATGTAGGGACGCGACAGGGCAAATGTCATACTCATCGCCGCCAAGCCTAATAGCACGATGGAGGCACGTGACGTAGGATATTTGCGCAGACCCAACCACGCCAAAACAGCCCATAACGGCAAGAGCCACAGCACCCATCCAAAAGCCCAACTCATGCACCACCTCGTATCGATAGACCCCATCGACGATGCACATAGGCAAGCATAAAGAGCATCGCCAAGAGTAGCGCCACCGCATACCAGTAATGTTTATAGGGGTAATCTCGACTGCGTAGCGATGAAGCTTCAAGCGCATCGATAGAGGCATAGACCTCTTCGAGTGCCTCGTGCGAAGAGGCGGCGAAAAAGGCTCCGCCTCCCTCTTGGGCGATGGTCTGCATGAGCGCACGATCATAATCGCCCTCACCACCGATACCAATCGTGTAGATTTTCACATTCGCCTCTTGTGCCAACGCCACCGCCTCTTTGGGCGAAATCGTCCCACTGTTGTGCATCCCATCGGTCATAAGTATGACGATTTTGCTTTTGGCTTCACTTCTTTCTAGCGTCGATACCGCTGTGGCTAGCCCATCGCCTAGCGCCGTATTTTCGCCTGCCATGCCCAACGTGAGATAGCTTATCATGGTACGAAGCGGCTCTTTTTCGTAGGTCAAGGGTGACGCTACAAAGGCGAAATCCCCGAAAAGTACAATCGCGATATTGTCATTGACGCGCTTATCGACGAAATGGGTCAAGACGCTTTGGACACTCTCAAATTTGGTCATCTGTATATTTTGGGTATCAAATCCTCTGCCCACCATCGAGCCACTCGCATCCAAGGCAATCGCCATAGCTACCCCATGACGGTTTCGCGGGTCAAAACGGTCTAGCACCACAGGCGACGCCAACGCCACCAAGAGCCAAAAAATCGTCCCCATCTTGTACCAAAAGAGTCTATCGATACGCCCCTCATTGCGCCCAAAAAAGTGCAAATGCACGTAATAGATAGGCGCTGTACGCTCTTTGCATCGATAGAGGCAGTACCCTAGCAGAGGTAACAAAAGTAAAATTTCTGGATACTCAAACTCCACCGATTGTTTCCTTTTGTGAATGTCGTAAATTCTATCCAATTTTCATTGACATATCAACAGACAATGGCTATAATTCCCGCCTCAAAAGAGACGTCTTGTTAGCTCAGCCGGTAGAGCATCTCACTTTTAATGAGGGGGTCGATGGTTCGAATCCATCACAGGACACCATGCGTTACCATACACAGTGTGGCTCCATCATCTAACGGTTAGGATCTCAGGTTTTCATCCTGGTCACAGGGGTTCAAATCCCCTTGGAGTCACCACTTAAAATTCCCTTCACATCGCACTTTCAAACACTTTTGGCTTCATTGGGTTACCGCTTGGGTTACCAATTTTTTCAAATTTCCCTCGTCTTCTATCATTTTTTTCAATAGCTTCATCCTTTAATCACGCGCAAAAAATTAACAATATACAACAATGAAAAAAATTAATATTAATTTCTACGTAAGTATTTACAGCTAGAATGCTCTCTCTTATAAAATCTAAAGGAGAGAAAATGAGAAAAGCGTATGTGCTCGTAGGTGCTGTTGCAATTGCTGGAAGTCTATTGTTATCGGGATGTGGTGCCGATACAAGTAGTTCTGGTTCGACTGGGGTGAGTGAAGGGGTCTTCGTCGATTCGGCTGTCGAAGGCGTGAAATACCAAACAACAACACAAAATGGCTACACCAATGCCACTGGAACATTCAAATACAAAGCAGGTGAAAAAGTATCTTTTTATTTGGGGAGCCAAAAATTGGGTGAAGCGTATGGCGATGCCAAACTTTATCCTACTGACGTCGCAGGCGATTCCAATCTATCCTCTACCAAAGTCAAAAACATGTTAGTTTTACTTCAATCTCTCGATAATGATGGCAATACAAGCAATGGAATTTCCATCCATACGGCATTGCGTGACCATAACTTCTCTTATGAATTTAACTTGAGTGCGACAAACTTCATGACGAATACATTGAGCGAAATCAACGCTATCGCAGACAAAAATTTCAGCTATTCGGCTATCAGTGAAACGACTGCATTGGCACATTTCGCGGACACTAAACGTAAAATCTATTTTGGGTCAGATTTGAATTTGACAGGGACTACCGTTATGGCACTTGTTTATCGTAACACAACTGCAACGATATGTAATAGCTTGCAAACGAGTGCAAATCTTGTAAAAAACAATTATCCAAACCTAAAATATCAACTCTTAAGTAGCTCAGCTACATGCAACGATTTAGGCTTTATAACTACAGGTTGTATTGAATCGGATTATCGTACTACCGCAAGCAGTGGCACACAAACATGTGCCTATATCTATAGCAACTAATCTTTCACCCCCCTGCTTTTCTTGGCGCAGGAGAGCTTTTTACGCCTCCTGCCCAAACACCTCAAACGCTTTTACCATAAACTCTGTGAGTCCCACCGCATGCTTATCGATGTTAGCTTGGAAACGCGTATCGACTAGCCACATTTGCGCGAGATTGCGCATAAATACGCGGTCGCAGGTGTAGTAGTAGCGATTAAAAAGCTCCATCTTCGCTTGACACAATGCCTGCACACGCACATCGGCTGGGTCGACATCCATCAGCGCGACGAATCCTTGGTAGTTGGCGTTATCCTCGGCTTGGATACGCTCCCAATCGGCTTTGGTGTACTTAGACGTTTTTGCCATGCTCTCTTTGTAGGCATCGGTGTGCCCCCATTTCTCTTTTGCCTCATCGGCATACTCTTTTAGTTGTTCCATTGGAACCTCCTCGTTATTGAGCTCTTTTTGCACTAGCGCAATCATCTTGTCGATTCTGTTTTTTTGGGCGATGAGCGTCTGCATATGTTGCGCGTAGACCACGCGACGCTCATATTTGGGGCTGTTCATGATAGCTTTTATATTCGCTAATTCGAACCCCAACGCCTTAAAAAACAAAATATCTTGTAATCGCTTGAGCGCTTTTGGGCTATACAATCGATAGCCACCTTCACTGTATCCATCTGGAGTCAGCAATCCAATCTCGTCGTAATGACGAAGCATCCGTATGCTCACTCCACTCAACGTTGCAACGTGTTTGATTTTCATCATAGGAATTCCTTGAAGCGCAGTATATACCCTCACACGATGTGAGAGTCAAGGGCAAAATTGCGTTTAGTTCGGTTTTTTGACCAAAAATTTCTCTATGAGGGTACGCACCGAGAGTAGTGAGGCATCTTGAAGGGCGTGGGGTGCCGTAAATGCATGATAAGGCAGCCAAAAAAGTGCAAAAAGCCAAACGGTATCGACCAAAAAATCTAACTCTTGCTCGATAAGAGGGATGAAATTTTATGCCCCTGCCTCATACAACTCCCACCCATTTATCGCTATAGTATGCCATCCAAAAAGGGGAGTCATTTATGAAAGTCATCGTCACAGGCGCATCAGGGATGGTCGGACATGCGGTACTTATCGAAGCCATCGAGAGCCACGATGTCAGCGAAATTGTGCTCATCAATCGCCGCACGCTAGCCATCGACCATCCAAAAATCAGAGAACTTCTCCATGCAGATTTTGGCGATTTTGGCGCGATTGCGTCCCATTTCGAGGGTGTCGATGCCTGCTTTCACTGCATGGGAGTCTCCTCCGCAGGGCTGGACGAAGCGCACTACACGCACCTCACCTACGACACCTCCAAGGCGCTTGCCGATGTGCTCATGGCGCACGCACCGCAATGTGCGATGTTCTATATCTCTGGCGATGGCACGAATGAATCAAGCTCCACCATGTGGGCGCGGGTCAAAGGGCGCACCGAAACTATGCTTCTGGACGCAGGCTTTCGTGATGCCTATATGTACCGTGCAGGGGCGATTTTGCCGCTCAAAGGGGTGCGCTCCAAAACCAAGCTTTATCAGCTGATGTACGATGTCATGCGACCCTTTTTCCCGCTACTCAAGCGTATCGACAGCATCACCACTAGCGTGCGACTAGCGCAATCGATGCTCTATCTCGCCCAACACCCCATCGACAAAAAGGTGCTCTACAACCCCGACATCAACGCTGTAGCAAAAAGCCTAAGCCTCTAAAAAAACCGCCATTGCAAGCCACCCTCGACTTTGTCCGCAAAGAGAAGGGTAAAAAGGGCGATGTAAACCACCAAATCGAGCAAGAATCGCAAAAAGGGTTTACTCAAAAGGCGTTTGAGTGAGCGGTCATTTTGGTGCGCTAATACGCCATTGACGTACGCCGAGAGGAGGATGACCGCTAGCAAGAGCAGAGTCGCTAGCCACCCTTGCCATGTCACGGGCAAAAATCCCCAGCCGACGAATTTCGGGATGAACCAATAAGTTGTTGTTTCCATGATGACTCCTTGTGTCAGATGAGAAAGTATGGCACCAAAGTGTTAAAGAAAATACTTAAATCACCCACCCACTTTTTTCTTGATTGCTAAGGACTCTTGATTGATGTAGTTTTGGGTTAGTTCACCGTACGATTTGACTGCAAATTTTGCGAAAATACCCTCAAATCCAAACCGTAAAACAACCGTGCATCGACTCGGAGACTCTTCGATGATGATGTGTTCCGCAACCATCTTTAGCCCCAACATCTTGGCTACCCAATCAAATCTTTCATAAGGTTCGAGTTTGTTTACCGTCCATTTTGTGGGTTTGAGTTTAGGCTGTGAGACCAAAAATCTTCGACCAAGCGCCAACTCTTCCCCATCAAGCGGTTTAATGTCGCTGACGGTTGGAATCCACAATGCCCAAGTGCTTACTTGCGATAGCTCATTCCAAATTTTCTCTTTTGATGCTTTGATTGTTACAGATGATTCATACATCATGGTTGACTCCTTGTGATTTTGTTTAACTCTTCGATACGGTTTACGAGCAAGGTCTGAAGCTCGCTATCAAGCACACCATCCACGATTTTTTTATTGACGCGCGCAATGCAGAACGGTTGGTCATGGGGGTTGCGTGCGCTTAGGATTTTGCCCAGCTTCGCAAGTACCTCATAAGCACTCTCGCCACCCAACACCGAGGTCGATGCGCTAATGATGGAGAGCGGTTTGTCCACAAGCTCACCGCTTGATATGAGCCAGTCAAGGGCGTTTTTGAGTCCACCGGGGATTTCAAAAGCGTATTCGGGTGTTGAAATCACCACCGCATCGGCACTCTTGACCGCCCTGCGCAAAGCCTGTACCGCTTCGGGCGACTCATCAAGCGTGAGGTCATGAATATCCAAATCAGGCGTGTACATCGGCAAGCTCGCCATCTTCTCATAGACCACCGAATCGGCAAACTGCGTGTGGATAAAGTCGATAATCGCGCGATTGTACGAGCCTTGGCGGAGGCTTCCGCTGATAAGCAGGAGCTTCATATCTCCTCCTTTGTGGTGCCAAACTCCAGCGCGTAGCTTTGCGACCATGCAAGTATCTCGGCGATGACGGGTCGGAGGCTCGCCCCATGAGCGGTGAGCGAATACTCGACCCGCGGTGGCACTTCGGCAAACACTTCACGCGAGACGATGTGTAGCTCTTCGAGTTCGCGCAGCTTGATGGTGAGGGTTTTGTTGGTGAGGGGGGCTAGAGCGGTGGCTAGCTCTTTGAACCGCAACGGATTGTTGAGCAGTAGCCACACTACCATGAGCTTGAGTTTGTCGTTGAACAGCTCAAAAAATATCTCGGCAGACGAGGCGTAGGTTTTGTTGTTAAGTATTATCATGGAGCAGATTATGCACAAAGAGATATTAAAGTAGTCTTAGTTTACTTTAGGAAACTAATTAATTACCGAAATCCCTATTTTATTCCACCTGCGCGACACCGACGACGTAGTTTTGACCATACGCTTTGGCGCATTTGGGACACGTGGTGTAGAAAAAGTGCTGTTTCATGACCTTTTTGCCTTGGGTTTTAGCGTATTCGTCCATCGCTTTGTACCATTTGCCCATTTGCGTATAATCCCCCTCGAAGACCTTGGTGAGGTAGTCACCGCTGATGCGCACGTTCTCTTCGCCCTCGATGGGTGCCTTGACCGCGAAGAGGTGTTCACTACGAAAAGGACTAGGGTCGCTCGATAGTACGATGTAGTCATCTTCATCGAGTACATCTTGTGCTTCGATACGCCCTTGTACACGACTCATCATCGACCCCAACGTGAGTGGCATATACATCAAACTCCACGCTTTGGCTTTGACGAAGGGCTTGTTTTCAAAGTGCAAAGTTTGCCCATCCCACCCCTCTGGATTGAATTTGGGGCAACACCCTGTGGTATTGACACTTCGGTCGTAGTGCGGCAGTTGATTGGTTTGCATGACAGACTCCTCGTGTGTGAATGTAGGTATTGTGGCATAATTTGGTCAAATTCACGAGGAGAATCTATGGCGACCCAAACACTCAAAACCCAACCTACCGATGCGGATGTTTTTGGCTTTCTCGAGACCATCGCAGATGAGCGCAAGCGCAATGATTGCTACACGGTGCTAGAGATGATGGAGCAGATTACGGGCGAAGAGGCGCAAATGTGGGGCGAAAATATTGTGGGCTTTGGACGTATCGGCTATCGATACGCTAGTGGCAGAGTGGGCGAGTGGATGAAGATAGGCTTCGCCCCGCGCAAAAACGACCTCACGCTCTACCTCATGGGCGGACTTGCATCGCACGAGGTCCTTTTGAGCAAGCTAGGCAAACACAAAGAGGGCAAATCGTGCCTCTACGTACGCACGCTAGAGAACATCGATACGGAGGTTCTACGCAAACTTCTGCGGAAGAGCGTCGAGGCCCTCAAATCGCATCCGATGGTTACATACTTCTCTAATCCACTATAAAAATTTTACTTTTTCAATCCACACGCCGTAATGACCCCTAGCTCACCGCCCACTTCTATCCCCCACTCTTGGAGCATATGAAAAATCGGTACCAATTTTTGTGCACTTGGAGTGAGCGAATATTCGACCTTGGGCGGGACGACAGGATAGACAGTACGCACGATAAGTGCATCGGCTTCGAGTTCGCGTAGGGTCTGTGTGAGCATCTTTTGGGTGATGGGGGCGAGGTGTTTGCGTAGTTCACTATAGCGCAAGGTACCGTTGCTCAGATACCACAGCACAAGGCTTTTCCATTTACCACTGATTTTATCTAGCGTAAAAGTAAAGGCACAAGAGTAGGTTTTGGGGGGTTGGATTACCATTGGTATCCTTTTGGTATGTATAGTACTTAATAGTAAGTTCTTGACATAGTAGCATATACACTCTAAACTACCGCCATCAAAACCCAAAGGAAACCTCATGTCCCACACACTCGACCGCGACCTCATCCTCCAAGCCCACAAAGAGCGCTACGCCTGCAAACGTTTCGATGCGTCTCGCACTGTCGCGCCCAAAGATATAGAGTATCTGCTCGAAATCGCACGCTATTCCCCCTCATCCATAGGACTAGAGCCGTGGAAATTTGTCGTCGTGACTAGCCCAGACATGAAAGCAACGCTCAAACCGCTCTGCTGGAACCAACCCCAGCTCACCGATGCGAGCGTCATCATCGTGATTTTGACACGCACCCAAAAATCACTTCTCGATGAGGGGTACCTCGATGCGCACTTCAACGCCAGAGCACTCGCACCCCAATGGTACAAAGGCTTCGTGGAAAAGATGAGCGACCCTTTGGCATGGACCAAACGCCAAGCCTACATCGCCATGGCAAACATCATGAGCAGTGCCAAAATGATAGGCATCGATAGCTGTCCCATCGAGGGGTTCGACTCCTCCACAGCGGTGACTGCGGCGCTAGGGTTCGATACGACGCTTTTCGATACGGCGGTGATAGTCGCGCTGGGGTATGGTCTGGGCGAGCACAAGCCCAAAGCGCGACTGGATGCTGATGATGTGATTGTGAGAATTTGAGCGAAATTATTCTCAAAAGATATTTGCACTACACTTGTGCTAATTTTTTCAAGGAGAGAGTATGAAACGCGCACTTTTTACACTGCAGGCACTTGTGGGACTTACCTCATCGGCATGGGCGGATGAGTTCAAACAAACAACACTTATCAGTGAGGAGTTTACTTCGGGGGGCTTTGGCGGATTTGATTTCTCTGTGAGCACCATCGATGGCACGAGCGCATTGATGTCAGGCGGCAAAGGCGGATGGATTATCAACCACCAATTTTATCTCGGTGGCGAGGGGCACGGCATGGTCTACCCCCAAAACAACACGCTCAATTTGGGCTATGGCGGATTGCTCGTCGGGCTGGAACTACTGCCCGCTGATTATCTCGTGCATCTCTCCCTCGAGGCGATGGCAGGTGCAGGCGGTATCGTCAACAGAGATACCAACACCTCTCAAGCCTTCCCCGTGGGTAGCGTCGCGGCGAACCTCGTCCTCAATGTCGCCAAACACTTCCATGTGAGCGTCGGCGCGACCTATCGAATCGCCCATATCTCAGGCACAACATTCCAAAGCACCGCACTCAATGGCATGAGCTACTCGATAGCCTTTTTGTTCGGCAATTTTTAATTTTTAGGGAAATTTCATGGCACTACTTACTACGACCGTCGTCGCATTGATTGCGATTTTGCATATTTACATCATGGTGCTAGAGATATTTTTGTGGGATTCACCGCGTGGACGCAAGGCGTTTGGCACCTCGCCAGAGTTCTCTGCTATGACCAAGACGCTAGGTGCCAACCAAGGCTTCTACAACGGCATCTTGGCTGCGGGACTTTTTTGGGGACTCTATCTAGGAGAGGCTGGCAGTAGCATCGTGATATTTTTCCTCCTCGCCATTGCAGGAGCGGGAATTTTTGGCGCGGTGACTTCCTCACGCAAAATCCTCTTCATCCAAACTCTTCCTGCTTCTATCGCACTTCTTTTGATGCTGGTGTGAACCGCATCATCTGATGGACTCAAACCCTACTAGGAAAACATTGTGCAAAACCTATCTTTGTCAGAATTTACGCAACTCTTCGCAAATCAACAAAAAAATATACAAACTTCAAGTAAATACTGTTTTTTACTCGGTGCTGGCGCATCAAAATCTTCGGGGATACCTACTGGAGAAGAGCTAGCTAAAACTTGGTTCAACCAAATCAAAAACATGATTTCAGAAGAAGAATTTAGCAAATGGAAGTTGCATAAAAAGATTGATGAAACAAAGCTAGCCGCATCCTACTCCGCTATCTATGAGCGTTGCTTTCGAGCCAACAAAGCAGATGGATACGCTGAAATACAATCCCAACTTGAAAACAAAGAACCTAGTATTGGCTATGCCTATCTTGCAAAAATACTTGCCGAAACCCAAAACAGATTTGTCATCACCACCAATTTCGACTCACTTATCGAGGATTCTCTCTTTTTATATACACGCAAAAAGCCACTGGTATGCGGGCATGAATCCTTGGCAAGTTACATCAATGTTCACGCTTCTAGACCGACCATTGTCAAGATTCATCGCGATGTACTTTTTGACCCAATTAGTGATCCCGATGGTACAAGTAAGCTCAAAGCTGAGTGGAAAGAAGCACTCAAGCCTCTGCTAGAAGGATTTCGACTTGTCGTGATTGGGTATGGTGGTAATGATGGAAGTCTAATGGACTATCTAGCTGAAATAAAAGAGAAGAGAAATCCAATATATTGGTGTATACGAAAACAAGACACATTAGATGAGCGCGTAGAAAAAATATTAACTAAAGAGGACTATATAGTAATAATAGATGGATTTGATGAACTCTTGGTAGAGATTAGTGCCAAGGCAGGTATTGAGATAAACCCCGAAGAGTTTGTGAACAATGCCAAAAACCGAAAAGAGAAATTTATGGCAGAACAAACAAAATTTGTAAAACAAATTGACGAAAATATTGATAACGCCACAACTGAAGGAAAGAAAGTATCAGAAACTCTACAATGGTGGGTATATCAATTCAAAATCAACGCAGAGAAAGACCCTAAGAAAAAAGATGAGCTTTACCAAAAAGCCATTACAGAGCTTCCTAACTCATCTGAACTTCATGGCAACTACGCTAATTTTCTAAAAAATATTCGCAAAGAGTACGACTTGGCAGAGAAGCATTATAAAAATGCACTTGAGATTAAACCAAATGATGCAGACATTAATGGCAACTATGCTCTATTTTTACATAATACGCACAAAGATTACGACCTAGCGGAGCAGTACTATAAAAAAGCACTTGAGATTGAACCAAACCATGCAAATAACAATGGAAACTACGCCGCCTTTTTACACGATATTCGTAAAGAGCATGATGTAGCAGAGGACTACTATAAAAAAGCACTTGAGATTGAACAAAACAATGCAAATATTCATGGTAACTACGCCGCATTTCTACATGATATTCGTAAAGAGTACGACTTGGCAGAGAAGTACTACATGAAAGCACTTGGGATTGAACCAAACCGTGCAGACATTAATGGTAACTACGCCCTATTTCTAAAAGGTATTCGTAAAGAGTACGACTTGGCAGAGAAGTACTATATGAAAGCACTTGAACTTAAACCGAACGATGCGAGCTTGAATGGCAATTACGCCATTTTTCTAAAAGATGCTCGAAAAAATTATGACTTAGCAGAGAAATACTATAAAAACGCACTTGAGATTGAACCAAACAATGCAAATTTTAATGGCAATTTTGGTGGCTTTTTGTATTCACTAGGCAAAAAGCAAGAGGCAAAAATATATATTGACAAGGCAATGACACTCAGTCAAGCTGAAAAGATAAAAGATTTAGAAATTGAGCTTTGGTTTTATATCCTAGCCCATGAACAAAATCGCTATGAAGAGGCAAAAAGCAAAATAGATGAACTATTAGCCAAAGAGTATAAATCAAAAGGGTGGAATTTCGAGAGTAATATCGAGCAAGCCAAAAAAGAGAAGCATCCGCATATAGATACGTTGGTCGAATACGCAAAAAAAATTACAGAGATATGATTCTTTCTCGATGATAAAACCTATTAATCCTCAGATGCTATGCTACGCCCAAAAAAGGATAACTCTCATGCGTACACTTCTCCTCTTCGTGCTCTCTCTAGGCAGTGCAATGGCACTCACCCTCGATAGCCCCATACCTGCGGTAACCATCCCCGTAGAAAAGGGCGGCTACGTCGCTGGCGGTGCATTTGCGACGGCGGATTTCGTGGGGCAGACCAGCATTCTGATGTTCGTAGACCCTGACAATGGCGACGAGGGCAAAAACATGAACGAAGCCATCAAAACCGCGCGTGTGGCGGGGCGCATACGTCGAGAGGACTACAAAAGTTTCGTCCTCATCGATATGGCATCGACGTGGAAGCCCAATTTCGCCATCGCTAGCGCACTAGAGTCCAAACAAAAAGAGTTTCCCTACACTCGCTTCATCAAGGACTCTGAGAGTATCACCTCAAAAGCGTGGGGTATCGAAGAGGGAGGATATACCTGCATCATCCTCGATGCGCAAGGAGTGGTACGGTTCGCCAAGCGTGCGCCCTTTAGCGACGCGGATACACGTGAAGCTGTAGAGCTATTGGTGCGTCTGACACACCCTATCGAGTAGCTGGTCGTATCATCGTCGGGGTGTTTTGGAGCGTATCGGCTTGGAATGTCCCCAAAAAGAGTGCACCCTCACTGTCGGTGAAAAGCCCCTCGCCCTCACGCAAATCGTGGGCGAAATAGCCATCGTAGGTGGTGCCATTGGCATAGGTGAGTTTGCCTTTGCCGTGGCGCTTGTAGTCGATCACCTCTCCATAATAGCTCTCACCGCTAGGGTAGCTTAGCCGTCCAATCCCAAAAGGGGTACGCCCAAGTGCCTCACCCTCGTAGCGCACCCCCTGACTGCTCGTAATATGCATACGCACCAAAGGCGAAAAGGCTCCGAGTCTTCGCAAATTGGCTAATCGACGCGCATCGTGCGCCAAATCGATACCGATAGCTTGACGTGCGTAGAGCGCCTCGATAGCGGTATAGAGGGCGTATTGGCTCTTGGGGTGAAAGGCACCGTGCGTGCGTGTGGAGTCCTTGGAGGCTAAAGGTAGCATCTTTTCATAGAGTCCCACCATCACCTCTACGAAGCGCGGATTGTCCCGCTCATAGAGGTAGGTATACATATCGATAGACTCTTGGCACATCGACCATGTGGGCTTGGGACAGCGCATCACCGTATCGATGATAGCCTCATAAAAACGCTTCTGTTTGTGCGTTTTTGCCAAGCTATCTAGCGCCGTATACGCCTCCTCGTACCGCCCTGCATCACGCAGAGCAATAGCACGCTCAAACGCCTCATCGACAGCCGTATGAAGCCCCACCAAAAGCCCTGCATCGCGCAACATCGAAGCAATACGAGGATTTTTGGGCATGCGATACATCGAGTCATAGTCCAGTGCGGTGCGTCCAAATTGGTCTTTGGCGTAGACATTCACCCCTTGCACGAGCAAAAATTTCACCAGTGCCACATCAGCAAAAGCTGCCGCACGCATCAATGGGGTCTCACCCGTCATCGTCGAGTAGGCATCCACATCGATGCCCTGTTTCAAAAGTATCTGTGCTACCTCTAGGCGCTCCTCACTCGCTCCCAAAGCATCCATGGCGCTAAACCATAGAAGCGAACCCTCGCAATTGATATCCCACCCTGCTTGCATGAGAGCAGGCATAAGTTTCCATGCGCGTTTTAGCACTACCACATCGACGATAGTTTCACACGAGAGCTCCACCACAGAGGCTCCCTTGGCAAGGTGGTGCTCGATAAGCGCAATATCTGCACTCTCAAACGCGGCTGTAATATTTCCCTCGTCGCTCTCTAGAACGACCACCGTATCGACGCTAGGGGTCGAGGGAGCGGGCGTGGTGCTACACCCCACCCACAAAAGCACTCCCAAAAGAAGTGCTACAACTCTCATAGACAGCTCACTCGCAAAAGTTGGCGTACATGCGCGATGTCGGATTGGATTTGGGTTTTGAGTGCTTCGAAACTCTCGAAGTGTCGGTTTTCGCGCACATAATCGACCAGCTCTATCTCCAATCGATGCACCCCCTCGACACGCTCATCGAGGATATGTGTCTCGACCGCGAACGAACCATCAGTGGTGACGCGGTGCCCTACGAAGGTCACTGCAGGGCGAAAATGCGCCTCATCATCGCAACGCACGAAGGTGGCATAAACCCCTTCACGTGGTAGGAGATTTGGAATATTGGCGATATTGAGCGTAGGGACGAAATCGCTTTTGCCTAGCCCCTGCCCTGTGACCACCTCGCCATAAAGCGCGTAATTGCGTGTCAAAAAGGTGTTGGCTTCGTGTATGCGACCCTCTTTGAGGTAGCTACGAATGACTCTAGAGTGTATCGAAACCCCCTCGTGCAACACCTCATCGACCACCTCCACTTCACCTGCAAAAAGACGCGCCAAATCGCCTACGCCATAGGCACGCTCCTTGCCAAACATGAAATCATACCCCACGACAATACGCTCTAATCGAGGGAACATCACCGCAAGCTTCTCGACAAACCCCACCGCATCGAGATGTCGAATATCGTCTAACTCGAGATGGAACATAGGATAGTGGCAGTAGCGTGCACGCAGTTTGGCGGGGGTGAGATTGGCGTAGCCTGTCTCGATGACGACCACCGCGCCCTGCTTACCTAGGCGTGCGAAGAGCTGCTGGTGCGCCTTGTGCATCCCATCGAAGCCGCCAATGGCGATGCTATTTATGGTAGTGATAGAAGAACTCACGGTTACCCTCTTTGCCTTCGACGTGTGAGGGGAGCGTCACGACATGGCGCCACCCCAAAAGTGCACATGCATCCTCAAATCGACGCATAGCCAACTCAATAGCGCCCATATCGGTGACTACGCCTTGTTTGTTGCGTTTGGCAAGTTTGCCCACCTCAAATTGGGGCTTGAAAAGCATCACGATGTCGCCACGTGAGAGCTTGTCGAGTGCATAGATGACATGTTGCAGTGAGATAAAAGCGACATCGCACGTCACCACATCGAAAGGCTCATGCTCATAGGTGCGAATATCTTGCCCCTCCAGATTGGTCACGCGGGTATCGCCTGCCACATCAGGGTGCAACTGTCCATGCCCTACATCCAGCGCCACAATAGCGCGTGGAGCATACTCCAAGAGCACTTGGGAAAATCCGCCTGTACTTGCCCCCACATCCAGCACCGCTTTGTCGGCGATATCGATGGGGTGCTCTAGCAAAAAGGCTTTGAGTTTATAAGCGGCTCGTCCGACGTAGTGCATCTCCTCCTCGAGGTGAATCTCCACGCCATCGGGGACTTCGTGAGAGGGCTTGGTGATGATACGTCCATCGACGAGAACTTTGGCGGCTTTAATTTGGGCTTGGGCGATGTTGCGGCTAGGAGAGATTCCTTGCAACACCATGTAGTAATCGAGTCGTGTCAATAGGCAGTTCCTAGTTTGAGCAGAAAATCATTGCTTTTGACAATGGAGTTGTAACTATAATCGATACCTACATTGAGAGGGCTTAAATGCGCGAGCAAGAACTCCCACGAAACGCCCACATTCAGCTCATACATACGGCTGTAGGCGTTGGCATCGAGGGCTTGAACTGTTTTGCCTTGGGTGAGTTTGATCGAGGAGGCATCGAAAAATATCGCCGAAGCGCTCGCCTCTACCATCGTACGACGTATCCCAATGGGCAGTACAGCATCATAGAGCGGTGTACGAAACGCCTTTTTGAGACCTGTTTGCAATTGTCCCAATTGGCGCAGTTTCATTGCCAATGCCGTACTGTTGAGCGTCGATGTCGTGGCATCGCTGTACCATGTGAAGCTGTCACGTCGCAAGCTCAAATCATCGCTTTGCGCCACGCCCACCTTGGCATAGCCCAACGCAAAGAGTGTAGGCAATAGCTCATAGGTAGCATCGACTTGCACTATGCCTGCATGTCGACCATTGATGAGGCGATGTGCCAAGGTCGCGCCTATATATCGATGCCAATCTTGCGCCATACCATAATGCTCTCCCCACACCACGCGACCACTCGTCGTGATGCTTTGACTCGACATATCTCCCCACATGCCATCGTATTGACTCACCACTTGCGCCACGTGTCGATTGGAGCGCGACAACACATAGGAGACGAGACCTTGCGCTTGGGCAATTTGCCCATAGATGGGGTCATCGATATAGGCACTCAAAAGCGAATAGTTCAGCAGTGATTCGAGATTGCTGTACATCGCCATGTAGCTTTGGGTGCCCAACAATTTCCCCCCACCCAATCCTACATAGTTGTACATCATAGGGTCTACGAAATCGATAGTGCCATAGAGCGACCATCCATTGACCACGTCAAAAAGCGCCATAGGCAAAAAGGTCGCTAGATGCAGGTTTTGCAGTGGCACATAGGGTGCAGACGCCTTCTCATGCGAAACCTCGAGGGTGATATCCAAAGGTGCAAGGGCGTAGCTATAGGAGGCTGGTAGTGCTTCTTGGGCAGTTTCGAGCGGTGCTTTTTGTAGCGCGTAGCCTTGCGCATCGACGGTCACCGCTAGGAAATACGCCTCATCGATGAGACGCGCATCGACGATGTTGTCCGCGTGGGAGAGTCGCTCGATTTTACCCTGTGAGAGACGATAAAGTGAGGCGCCATAGTCACTGTTGGCAATAAAATAGAGCTTGCCATCGACCACCTCGATGAGCTTGCTCCAATACCCTGCAAAACTCCCAAGTGCCACACCCTCACGGTAGAGTGTGCGCGTATCACCCTCCTGCTTGGCGTAATAAACAGCACCTACATCGTCCAAAATCGCACTGCTGTTGACCCTATCGATGGCGCGATTATCGACATAAAGCATAGGCGTCTCATAGGCATCGCGCATATCGAAATAGGCTTCATGAGAGGCGCGTCTATCGAGGATATGACGACTGCTTGTCGATGGCAAAAGTTGCGCATTTTCATCGAACAATCCTGTCTCGATACGGTTGGGCGCGCTGTAGCCTTGTGAGGTGCTGTAATTTTTCCCCTCGATAGCGAAGACTTTGCCCGTCAAAAGTGTGCTCTTTTGGATAGTAAATGCACCGCTTTTTTTGTCATAAGCGTAGAGACGATTGGGTCCCTCTTGGTCGATGAGCATCCCTCCTATCGAAGAGGTGTCGTGATTGAGTGCGCCATAGCTGTGCCCACGTGCTAATACTTCGCCCTCCAAGAGCTGCATCTTTTGCGTCTCTTGATGCAACTGCATCAAAAATCCCCCAATGAGCGTGCGGTACTCATACCCAAAGTGTTCGCGAAACGAATCGTTGAGCCAGAGTGGATTCATGTAGTGTTTGGCGTGTGCCTTGAAAAAGGCATTGACCTTATCGACACCATAAAGTTGCGACAAATAGGCGAAAAAGTAGCCTCCCACGAGGTATTTCTCGGTCGTGTAGGGAAAATCGATGTGGTTGTTGAGCAGGCGTGTGTAGTTGAGCGCGCCCCCTTTGGAGAGGGCATAGACGAGCGCACGATGCTCTCCCACATAGAGCCGTCCGCCAATGCCTGCACGCGATTCGTTCATGACGGCATTGCCCTCGATGAGGAAGGTGGGCAAAAGATAGTTGGGATTGATAAACCACATGCCATTGTTGCCGTAGATATTTTGGAGCACTTCAGAGGTCTCGACCTTCGCATCGAGCTGATAGGTATGCGCTACTTCGTGCACTATGATCTCATCGAGCCACGATGCCGCACCGAAATAGTCTATCATCGATGCGCCACCGCTGTAAAACTCATTGCGTAGTAACGGATAGAAGGTCGCTATCGCATTGGCGACTTGGTTGTGGTAGCTACCTAATATAGTGTAGTTGCGTTGGGTGAGATTGTGGTCGAAGGAGTGGGCATATTGCGGATGAAGTTTGTGTAGCTTCGCATCGAGCGATTGCGCTACATGGGCATCAGGAGCGGTGAATATCACCTCTTGGCTCTCATCCCCCATCACACGATAGGGCATATCCGATGAGACCATCTGTCCCCATGCCACCATCACACCTAGCCAAACCACCACAAACTTTTTCATCTTTTTCCTTTTGAGTTATCGAAAGATAGCATATAAAAATTTGGGCTTAGAACTTACCGCCCAAAAGCAAGCTCACTTTTTGGCTATTCTCTTTGAGTCCGTAGCCATAAATAATTTCAAAAGCCAATGGTCCCCAAACAGTGATATCGGTATACGCAATTATTGTATTGTTGACAAATTCATTGTTCTCATTAAATCCCATTTCATAGCCTACAAATAGATCCATGAAATTTTCAATTACTGGTAGCCCAAGAGCAATTTGTTGCTCAAGCGTTTGCAATCTACTCTCAGGAACTTCATCTGTCAAAACAGAAAATCTAAATCCTAGTATCAAAACATCAGGTTGCATTTCCATACCCATGATAGAGTGAAAATAGCTACGTTTTACATCTGATGTATTGCTAGCATCGAAATATTTTCCTACAAAGAGTGTCGATTTGAACATTTCAGGATTGTACTCTGCCATCAAACCACTCAATACCACCATCCAAACCAATAGAATCTTTTTCATCTTTTTTTCCTTGATATTAATTTCTTACTTTTAAAAAAGCAAAACTTTAAAACTTTATGCCCACATTGATAAAAAAAGCGTGGTCATTATCTATAACCGAACGCTGATACATTGCCTCAATAACAAAAAAGTGACCATCCTCGTCAAAAGCAAATCCATAGTCCATTTGAAGAGAAATATTTCTTTTGTCTAATTTTGGCACCGTAGTTAGTGCATAACCAATATGCGTACTCAAATTTTCACTCCATAGATAACCAAACATTATGTTATCCGAATAATACTCGACCGTAGAATCCAACTCATGATGCTCTATTCGATAAGCAAAAAGTAAATTCGTCTCGAACATACTGATATCAAAACCCAATGCCGTATAGGTAGCAGGAGTAGCATAGCTGTACGATGTATCCATGTGATAGGATTTGCCCAGTAGTATCTCGATTTTTTTGTAATGCGGCTCATAGGCTTGCGCAAAAAGCGCAAGAGATAGAAACAAAAAAAGCTTTTTCATCTATTTTCCTTTTGCAAACGCTCTACTCAAAACGCATACCTAGCAGAACGCTGTATTGGTCAAAGTTACTTTGATTGTAATGCAATGCTCTCACACCTGCAAAAAACTCTGCACCCTCTCTCAAGCTTCCTAGAAAAATATCCGCTTTTGCTTGCGCGAAGTACTCTTGACTAGCTCCGTAATGAGATGCACCAACACCAAGTGCAATATCAAATATACCCAACTTTGCACCCAATAAATTTATCGCCATATTGGTACGATGAAAAACATCGTTCGCACTACTATTTGAGCTTGCAGGATTCATCATAGTAAATTCAGTTTCCATGAAAAAAATATCACCATAAAAACTATCAAAACCAATGTTTACCGATGGTTTGAAATTGTTCCCACTGTAATCAACTCCCAAAGACAATCGTGTACCACCATTTATATCACTTGCCCCCAAGGAGCTTACGCCCAACAAAAAAACCGAAAACAACACTACAAGAATCTTTTTCATTCTCGTCTCCTTTTGGAAATATTTACTTTGCAGGGCAATAGTACTCAAAAAGTTATAGCTTGTCAATTTATTAATTTTGTTATATGTGTTTTTATGTGATATGTTTTTGAATGCGTTTTTAATAATTGCTTGTTAGTATTAGGGAGTGAAATAGAATCAGTGTCGCATCATGTCTTAATAGCTCTAGTCATTTTTATTTAGCTCTAGGTAAATAAAAACGCCATAGATATGATGCACCCAATTACTGTTCACCTGTAGATATTGCAGTCCGATATTGAGATTTACAGTTTTGTCGAAGTAGTATTCAATCCCTGTTTGCATCTCAAACCCAAAGCTTGAATGTTTGTCGATTATCTGTGAGCTTTGTCCACTAAAATACTCCACTTCATTCCAACTCAGTCCAGCTCCGACATAGGGCAGTACATAGCCAAACTCATCAAATAGATAATCATAATTGAATGCGTAAGTACTTACAAAAAGTGCATCATTTACATGAGTGGCACTATTTGGACTTGAGAGTAGATGCGACATCCCAAGATATATTTTTGCATTTTGATTTTTCACCCCCAAGGTAAGCGGCAAAAAATCTATACCTATCGATGTAGAACTCGAGTCAAAAACCCCAAATCCTACACCAATAAATTTTGCACTTTTTGCATGTGCAAAAGTAGCTATGCCTATAACCAAAACTAACTTGAATAGCATTTTTATCAAAGTTAACTTCTAATGTTTTTGTTTGTGTATTTACACGCCAATACTTTAGCAAATATTTTCACTTTTTACTCTTATGTCTATTTCTACACACCTTATCAAAAACTTATCACACAGAAAAAATATTTACGTATTTTTTACACTTCTAGAGAGTGATTAAAAGCGCAAAAAAGCAATATTTTTATCTTCGACAAAAACTAACAGTTACCTCCAAATGCCCTTTGATTCAACATTTGACGATGATAGTTATAAGAATTTTTTATTTTTGTGGATAATATAATTTTATATTAATTTAATATTCAGACACCTAGAATGGCCATAAGTTTTTTTTATCTTACTCGATAAAGAAGGCCTAATTTCAGACACAGATTTGCCAAGCGGCAATCGTAATCCTTAGGGGGGAATATGAAAAAAGTGACAAAATTGAGTCTAGTAGCCTTGATGGCACTGGGTACTGCGGCGTATGCCGAAGAGGTCAAAAAAGATGCAGGCCTCAAAGTCAGCGGTAAAGTAACTGCGTGGTACCAAACTATGGCGCACGGCGGCGTTTCAGCAGACAAAGGTCTCTTCATCTATGACGATGTCTATGGAAATGATTGGGCCAACGTAGGCGCAATGCTTCGTGTATCGGGTGCTGCAAGTGACCACGTCGATATAGGCGTTGCACTTCAAGGTGTCACGACTATGGGTACTGAAAACTTTTTGGCTTCTGCGGAGACTGCATCAGGTGCTTATCCATCGACAACAGGTTTACAAAGCCTAAGCGGTAGCGCAGGCTTCCCATTCTGGCTTCACGAATTGCACTTCACCTACAAAGTGGGCAATACCCATGTGAAATTTGGTCGTCAAGAGCTCGATACACCACTCGTATTCACAGAAGCTTGGAACTCAACTGCCAACTCTTTTGAAGCAGCAGTCCTAACCAATACTGACCTACCCGCTACTACTATCGAAGCACTCTGGATAGCAAAAGGAAACGGTGCTGGCGATACACTTCACTCTGCACCTCAAGTGTTTGGAACGGAAGCTGGCTACAGCACTTTCATGGCGTATAACCTTGATGGTGATGCGACAGGATACTCTCCACTTGATAGTAACGACTCCAAAGGTGGTATGTTTGCAGTGGGTGTCAAAAACAAAACTTTGAGCTTTATGCCCATCACAGCCTATTACTACAGCGCACCTGATGCTGTACAAGCTTATTGGACGCAAGGTGACCTAAGCCTCAAAGATATGATCGGTATGGATGTCTCTGCGCAAGGTATCATCGCAGGTATCGCGCCTCAAGGCAAAGTGGATACTTACCTAAAAGCTGACAATGGTGGAGATAAAGCAGGTACTGCCACTGGCTTCACACACGCTGTAGCTGGAAAAGTAGCTGCAAATATTGCAGGTGTAGCACTTCGCGTAGCACTCTCCAAAACAACTGCGGGTAACATTCCTGTAGCCAACATGGGTACAAACTACAAGAAAACAAAATTGCCAACCGCTTCTATCTTCAACGACGGTATGGTCGCAGCGCAGCCTAACACCTTTGCAATGCTCATAGGTGCTGGCTACAAAGTAGCAGGTATCAATATCGGCGCAAGCTACGGTAGCTACACTATCGGAACAAACAGCGGTTTTGACCAAATAAATACCAACGTAGGTGGTCCAGCTTCTATGGGTTATATCGTCCAACAAAAAATTGGTGCAGCAACAACAATGTCTGAAATAGATGTCTCTGTAAGCACCAAAATTCAAGAGTTCAGCATCGCTGCACACTATATCAACCTCAGTAATACTTATGTTCCAGGTGGTACAGCAGCTTCCTATGGTACATTCGGCAACAATGTCGTACGTATCGTAGTCTCTGAGAGTTTCTAATACTCTTCTAGCCTCTTCCCTCGCGGAAGAGCTTTATTTCCTCACACTTCTCTCCAGCTCACATCGAAACTATCACTAACTCAAAAAGGCCACATTGCCTCTACAGCACGTGTCACACTCCCTTGTGTCGTCGAAGTACGCACATCACCTTGGGTAGAGTAGGCGATTTTGGCATCGCTGATTTTGCTCGATACGACCTCGTTGTTTTGGTTGATATCGTAAGGTGAGATGACACCGCTGAGTTGTACGATTTGTTTTTGTCCATCGATAAGCATTTGGCGTTTGCCGTGGATGAAGTAGTTGCCGTTATTGAGCACCTTAACTACGCGCACGGTGAGTGTAGAGGTGAATTTCTCATCTCTGGAGACGGAGCCTTGACCTTGATAGGCAGTGTTGGAGGTGCTATCGTAGGTGTAGTTTGCCAAGTCATTGAGCGCTTGCAAGCGTTGTGACTCATGCCCTGGGGTACCTGTGAAGCCTAGCTTGCCACCGCCAAGTGCTGTGACATTGTTGGAGGCTAGTTTTTTTTGCCCTTTGGTCGAGGAGGAGGTATTTTCGGTGATAAGGACGGTGACGATGTCATTGACCTGCATCGCTTTGCGGTCAGTAAAAAGCGGACGCTCTCCCTGCCCAAAAAGCGAACCCATGTGCGCTTGCTCATCCTCCTCTTCCATCGGAGGAAGCTCTTCGACATAGTGTGGCGGTTTGAACGATAGCGTAGGCTCCACATCGACAAGCTCTGGCATACATCCGCTCATCATAAAAGCTACACTTGCCACTGCCACACCACTACGCAACCATCGCATCTTTGCCCATCCTTTTGGCTATAATAGCCCTCTCAAAGCAAAATAAGTTCCAAAGGCACCTTTCCATGAGCACACTACGCACACAAATCAATGACGACCTCAAAACCGCGATGAAAAACCAAGAGACAGTACGTCGAGATGCGCTTCGATTACTCACAAGCGCACTCAAACAAATCGAAGTCGATGAGCGCAAAACGCTTACTGATGAGGAGATTTTGACCATTATCCAAAAACAACTCAAACAGCGCGACGACAGTCTCACGCAGTTCAAAGCGGCAGGCAGGGAGGATTTGGTCGCCAAAGAGCAAGCTGAAATCGATGTATTTTTGACCTATATGCCAACACAACTCACGCCCGATGAACTCAAAAGCGCTATCATCGCCATCATCGCCGAAGTAGGCGCCACGAGCATGAAGGATATTGGTCGTGTCATGGCAACTGCCAACAAAACCTTAGCAGGACGCACCAACGGCAAAGCTATCAACGAAATGGCCAAGACCCTTTTGGGTTAAGGCTATTTGGCATGGCTTAATGTGTGCGTAGCATGCGCATGCGTCTTGCTAGCACCGTACGTCTTGAAGACATACCCCGTATAGAGTGTCGTACCGATATAGAGCCAAATGAGAGAACCTCCCAATACTACCGCCACACTTTTACGCCATCGACTCTGTGTCAACATCCCCGCACGTTTGACCAAAATTGCCACCGCCCACGCTGTAGCGATATAGGGCAAAACTTTGAAGAGGTGTAGCCACGTATCCCCGCGCGCAGCCAAGGGCATCACACTCTCCCACGGCAAACCAAACCCATAGATAAATCCATTAGCAATATCAGAGTATTTGTGCAAGAAAAAGGTCTCCAGAAGATGGGACATTCCCCCTATCAAAAAGAGTGGCGCAAAGGCGTAGCCCAAGGTATAAAACGTTTTTTCAAAGCCCACACGAAGCGCCTTGGAAGCCAAAAACATCCCGATATAGACACTCCCGATAGCAAAAATCGTGGCATAGATAAAAGCAAAAAGACCCACAATATCCATACTTCCCACATCGATACGCGCACTTACCCATTGGGCGCTTTGACTCCATATGAAACTTTCGGCAATGCTAGTGCGTCCCAAAGCGTGGTGAAAACCCATACTCAAAGGTATCGCAGCGGTGATGAGCATATAGACCCACACCTCGACTTTAGCGTAGGTGAACTTGCTAAAGAGCGACGACGAGGGGGCGACCAGACGGAAATTGACCCCTTCACACGCCGTCGTACACTCCATACACAGCGTACAATCTCCCATACTTTTTTTGGTATCGAAGGTAAAAGGTTTGAGATTGGAGGGACATGCACTCGCACACGAGAAGGTTTTGCAGGAGGTGCACTCCTCTTTGTAGGTGCCTAGCCACCCAAATGACATACGCCCAAAAGCGCGCATCATGCTACCGATGGGACACAGTGATTTGCAGTAGCTCATATCTTTGTAGAGAAAGAAAAAGAGCCATGCCACACCCGTCATGATGGCAAAAAAGAGCGCTGTGGCAAAAGGGGTTTTGAGCCATTGGGAATAGGCATAGTAGGTCGCCCACCACCCAATGAAAAGGAGCATGATACCGATATAGCGATTTTGCATCCAGTTGGGCATCGTCATTTTGAGACCCCAACGTGTCAAATATTGACCTATCCACGCATGGGGACAAATCCCACAAAATACACGTCCCAAGGTGCTTAGCGACACCACAATGAAGAGCGACCAAAACAGCCCCCAAAAGAGTGCAGGTGTATAACTGTTGCTTTTGTCAGGCACTACCAAACCCAAATAGATACCATACCCAAAAAGCCCCAATACCAAGAGCCGTACCGCAAAAATTACATAGCGATTATGGAAAAAAAGCCCTACGACAGGCCACCCCAAGAGGTCATTTCGACTACGTTTCTTAAATGAAATCATGTGCACAATCCTTCGATAAATGGGGTGAATCATTGCAAAGCAGTGTTAAATTTGTGTTAATCGACACGGTTTTTAAATTAACACAAATTTAACAGACTGTTTTTAGAATGCGTCCAAAAAAGGAGTCCCATGTCCCTACCTCATCGTGCTATTTTTAGCATCAGCCTTACTCTCGCGCTTTTAGGAGCCACTGATACCAATATCACTTTTGATGCTATGAGCGTCACCGCCACCAAAACCGAACGCTCCACCAAAGAGGTGCCACAATCGGTCTATGTTTTGGACGAAGCGCTACTGGACAAACGCAACAGCCAAAATATGCAAGAGGCGATTTTCGATGTCCCAGGGGTCATCGCGCAACAAAGTAGCGGCGGCTACTCAGCACGTCTCATCATTCGTGGGGCTGGACTCAAAGCCGCTTATGGTATTCGCGAAATCATGGTACTCAAAGATGGTGTACCCCTCACCGACCCAGACAGTTTTACCCGATTGGACTTCGTCGATGTCGATGATATTGCCTCTATCGAGGTCTACAAAGGACCAGGTTCCATCTATGCGGTCAATAGCTCAGGTGGGGTACTTTATGTCAAATCCAAAAGCGTCTTCGAACAAGACAAACAGTTCAAAATAGCCCTTGGCACCTATTGGGCCAAAGATGCCCACGCCAAATATGGCTTCAAATTGGGTGACAATGACTATTTCAGTTTCGCCGCAAGTTACCGCGATACCAACAACAGCTATCGCGATTGGAATGCTTTTAGTACTTCACAAGCGACCCTCAAACATGGGCATATTTTCGACGATGAATCGACACTCGAAACAGAATTTTCTTATACCAATGCCAACACGCAACTCTCCCAAGACCTCAACCAAGCCAACTACGACTACTACCTAGCAACGGGTCACGCCAACAACACCTCAGGCGCATGGCAAAAGAGCGGACGCTACTCCAATGTCTATTTTGTCAATACCCGTTATGAGAAAAAAAGTGGCTCATGGAGCTTCAAGCCCCAACTCTTTCTCAACTATTGGAATCACCTCCACCCCGTCACAGGTATCATCAATGACTCTCCCACAAGCTACGTCCTAGGTACCGATTTGGCGATGGTCAAAGAGGGACTTTTATTGCCCGATGACGAATTGGTTTTCGGTCTCACCGCACGCCAAGACCGCACCATCGAGAGCCAAAAATATAAATACGCGGACTTTACCACCGTCACAGCCTATGGCAAAACCAAAATTACCGCGGTCACTAGCGATACCAAAGGGGCATTAGCCAGTACCGAAAACTCCAACTCTCTGCTCTTTGGCGGCTATATCCAAGAGAGCCTACGCCCCCTCAAAGGACTCATCGTCGATATAGGTGCACGCTACGACCTGCTCTCATTTGGGGTCGATGGCAATGAGATTTACCGCTATGACTATGCCGCAGGCAACTATGTCGATGGCAATGGTAGCTATACACTCAGTGCCGCCTATCATCTATGGTCACCCAAAGTGGGCGTCACCTATGCACTTGGCGATGCGCTCTCACTCTATGGCATCGTAGCTTCTGCTGACCAAGCCCCCACCAGCAGTGAAGTGAGCGCCAACAAAGCATACGGCAATCAAGAGACCCTCAAAGCCAGCACCTCTCTCAACATCGAGATGGGTGCCAAATGGCGTAGCGCTTCGCTCTTTGCAGACGCGGCACTCTACAACAATGAAGTGCTCAATGAAATCGTGCAAGTCAACGTCGATAGCACCAAATACTACACCAATGCAGGTCACACACGTCGCCAAGGCGCAGAGCTGACACTCCAATACTATCCACTCTCATGGCTCAATGTCGGTACTACAGCGGCACTTTATAATTACTACTATGTCAACTATGTCAATGCAGGTGTTGACTACTCAGGCAAGCGTCTCCACTACATTCCACGCTACATCTACACGCTCTACACAGGTGTCGAGACAGAGTTGTTTTATGCCAAAATCGAGTCTCAAACCTACGGACCCTACTATATGGATGATGCTAATACCGAAACGTATGCAGGATATAGATTTATCACCAATATCTCTGCAGGTGTGACATGGGGTAGCCACGCTATTACGGCCAATATTCGCAACCTCTTCAACCAATACTACGCAACCTCAGCAGAAAAAACAGTAGCCGTATATAGCACCACCTACACCTATACAGCAGCTCAACCTCTCACAGCGATGGTGAGCTACAAATACAGCTTCTAGCAAGCCACCTCACATCGAGGGGTGCTTGTCCCCCATCATCAAAATAAACTGCTCCAAAATATGCATGTCGATTTCGGCGTGCATCTGCTCTTTCATCATCTTGAGCGTATTGAAGGTCGATACAGGGTCTTTGTAACTACGCTTGGTCGTCAAAGCATCGAAGATATCACACACCCCGATGATACGTGCAAAGAGCGTAATACGCTCCCCTTTGAGCTTATCAGGGTAGCCCGTACCATTGAGCTTTTCGTGATGGTGGCGAATACCATCCAAAATGTGCTGCTCTTTGACCCCCAAACGCACCGCAATATCGTAGCCGTAGACGGGGTGTTTGCGCATGACAGCGAACTCCTCAGCGGTGAGAGGTCCATTTTTGTTGATAATATTTTTGCTGATTTTACTCTTGCCCACGTCGTGCAAAATTGCCGCTTCACCTAAGAGTTTGAGCGTTTTGGGGTCAAGCTTCATAAAGCGCCCCAACGAGAGCGCATAAATCGAGACATTTATCGAGTGTGTATGTGTGTAGTAGTCGTGTGCGGCTATTTTCATGAGAGATTGAATGGTGAAATCCTCATCCATAATCATCTCGACCATGTTATCGACAAGGTTTTGGGTCTTTTTCACATTGCCCAAGGCGTGCGGGTCTTGGAACATACTCTCGATAATCGATTCCGCTTTTTTGAATATCAGCGTCGATTTGACCTCAAAGGTGAAGTGGTTCTTTTTGGACAACGCCTCCAAGTGCTCGATACAGTAATCATCGAACGCTTTTTTGCTCTCTTTGTGGACATAAAGGGGTCGCGCCTTGGCGATACGCTTCATATCGATGGCATTGAATACGTGATAGCGCTGAAACAAAAAATTGACATCTTTACCACTCTCGTCTACCTCATAGATATCCGTAGGCGCTTGCTCTCCCTCTAGCAGATACCCCGCATCGATGAGCATATAGGTGGTGATTTTTTCCATGGGGAGATTAGCGACCTTTGAGGGTACGTACAGCCTCTTCGATATTATCTTGGCGCATGAAATGTTCGCCTACCAAAAAGGCATCGACACCAATAGCATTGAGCTCTCGCACCTGCTCGTGCGTAGTGATACCGCTTTCGGCGACGATGATTTTGCCATTGGGAATCATTGGAATGAGCTTGGCGCTCAAGCTCATATCCATCTCAAACGTAGCAAGATTTCGGTGATTGATACCGATAATTTCACTGCCTGCGGCTATTGCCTTGGTCAAATCGCTCTTATCATGAATCTCTACTAGCGGCTCCATTCCCAACATACGCGAATACTCCAAGAGGCTTTTGAGCTCTTTGAGCGAAAGAGCTGTTGCAATGAGGAGCAAAAAATCAGCCCCATAGACAAGTGCTTCCATGATTTGGTATTGGGTGACGATGAAATCTTTGCGTAGTATTGGCAATGAAACGTAGCGACGCAACCATGAGAGATACTCGATATTGCCTTGAAAATAGTGCGGCTCTGTCAATACCGAAATGGCATTGGCACCGCCACGCTCATAGGCTTGACCAATACGCAACGGGTCAAAATCCTCTCGAATGACACCCTTGCTGGGACTCGCCTTTTTGACTTCGGCGATGATTTTATAAGGATCTTCGGGCGTAGAAGCCAAATAGGGTCGAGGGTCGCGCGGAATCGAGCCTGCAAAAGCGATAGAGTGCTCTAGCCACTCAATCGAGAGCTTTTTTTCTCGCTCTTGGACATCCTCACGGGTGCGTTTGATGATTTCATCGAGTATCACTTGGTTCCTTTGATGCAGTTTTGGATGGCTTGGTAGTGTGCCTCTATTTCAGGCTCTTTGGTATCGATAAGCTTTTGCGCTTTTTGGATAATGCCAAGCGCCTTTTTACACTCTTTTTGCTTGTAATATCCCCAAGCTAGGCTATCGAGATAAAAAGCAGAATCGGCTTCGAGCGCCAATGCCGCATTGACATAGGCAATTCCCCCTTGTACATCTATCTCATGGTCGATGAGCAAATAGCCTAAGTAATTGAGATACAACGCCCTTGGCTCTTGCGCCACGGACTCTTTGAGGTTCTCTACGACCGTTGCTAGCACTTTTTTGGTCGCTTTTGCGGCATTGAGATAGAGTGCGATGGCGTATTGGGCTTGAAAATGGGGCGATTTGGTTTGGTCATAGAGACGTTTAGAAAGACCAATAGACTTTTCGTAGGCGTTTTGCTCCATGTAGAGACGCAAGAGCAAATCGTCGTCAAACGCGCTCTCCTCGAGAAAGAGCGTCAACTGCAAAATATTGCGGTTGTAGCTGTAAGCTTTGACGACCGCTTGGGCATATTGTGCCTCTTGCGTGAGAGCGTAGAGGCGTTTGTAGGTTGCCACTTGACCGTTAAGGTCGTCCATATCGCTATAAAATCCCGCCAATCGTTCACACACTTTGACGCTACAGCCATGAATGCGGCTGTGGCTCTCTAGCTGAGTGACCGCGCCCTTTTTGTCCCCTTGTTTGAGGTACATGATAGAGGTGTAATCGAGCAAAATATCTTCGTCGCTCTCTTGGGCATACGCCTCTTGCAAATAGTGCACGGCTTTGGCAAACTCATTGGCTACGGCATAAAGCCCCGCTACACGTTTGAAATCTTGGGGTGCTTGCGTAATCTCGACAAGCGTATGGGCACTTTTGAGGGCGCTTTGGGTTTGACCCAGAGCATGCAATGCCGCGATGTGAAAGCGCAACAGCTCTACGTGCTTTGGCGATTGCGCCAAAAGCACCTCTACTTCACTCAACAACTGCTCATACGCCTCGATACGAAAGAGCCTACGAAAGCGCTCTAGCATATATTCGCTCTTCTTGCTTTTGGTGTACATGTGGGCAAAGAGTTGGGCACTTTGGGCAAATTCGCCCGCCTCATCGAGTAATATCGAGAGAAAAATGTCGCTGTCTTCGTAGAGATAAGCTTTTTTATCTGCAGGTGTGCTCTCTTGCCCGAAATGCGGCGCACACCCCGAGATAACAATGAGTGCCAAAAACAGCGCTACAAATAGTCTCAAACCTTGACCTCTATGGCTAAATGGTCTCAATTATAGCCCAGCGTCACTTAATTTTTTGATGCCAGGACACTCTTGCAACAGCTCATCGAGATGCGTTCGGAAGTACTCCCAAAAGGGAAAAGTGCGACACTGCGTGGGACGCACCTCATAGATGCTGCACCCATTGCGATTACGGTCGAAAAAGAGGCAATCATGCGACTCTCCCACTTTGCACTGACGTATCGAAAAGCGGTTTTTGACCTTGACCAAATAATCAGCGATGAAACTCGTCATATCGATGCCCAAATGGTGTGCGATGGCTTCAAACTCCCCTATCGAGGCAAAAATATAGCCACTCTCCCCCGTGCAACAGCGCCCTTGGCAACTGTTACATGCGCTTGGGTCAAAGGCGTAGGGATAGTCGGGATGGGTTAGGAGGGGAGTTGGCATTTGATACTCTTCGTGGCGGTTTGGGTGTAGATGGCTTGGGCTTGGGGCGTATGTGCGCCACCTTGCACGGCGATAATAGGGGGCAGTGTGTGACACTTGGCCTTGGAGGATTTGCGTGCGCACACCATCACCAGCGAAGCGTTTTTATCAGGTGTCGGATGTACGAATTGGAGATACTCCACTGTGAGCGTAGCCTCCCAAAGTAAGCCCATTACACGCGGCGCATCCACAGCATCGTAGCAAAAGAGGAGCCGTCCACGCGGAGCCAAAAGCTTGGAAGCACGCGCCACAAAATTACCCAATGGCAAATGGTGCTCATAGCGTGCACTGTTGCGTAGTGCATGGGTGCTTTGGACTACGCCCTCGTGATAAAAAGGGGGATTGGAGACGATAAAATCGAACGCTTTGTCAAAAGCATGGGTGAGAAAATCCCCCTCGATAAGGGTCGCATCGATGCCGTTGGCGTGAAGATTTTGACGTGCATAGGGGATGAACTCGGGGGCTTTTTCGATTTGCAGTAGCTCAATGGGAAAATCGCGCTTCAACAGTAGTCCTAAAACCCCACTGCCACTGCCCACCTCTAGCACGCTTCCTTTGGGAGCAAAACGCGCGATAAAGCTGTACAAAAAGAGCGTATCGCTGTTGAAACAGTACCCCTCTTGGGGCTGATAAATATCCATGCGTTTGCTCTTTTTTGACCCTGAAGTTTGGGTATGATTTTAGCAAAAAGGGTTTAAATGATACTCATTCCTGCTCGCATGGGCTCGACGCGCTTTCCTCAAAAAGTTTTGGCTGATATTGGCGGTGTTCCGATGGTCGTACGCACCGCACAGCAAGTTGCCACCGTCGATGATGTGATGGTCGCCACCGATGATGTGCGCGTCATGGAGGTGTGCCACGGCTACAATATTCCCTCCGTCTTGACCAGCTCCACCCACAAAAGCGGCACCGACCGTATCCACGAAGCAGTTACACTCTTGGGACTAGCCCCCGACACCCTCATCATCAATGTCCAAGCCGATGAGCCCTTCATCGAGCCAGCCATTATCACCCAACTCAAAAACCGCCTAGAGGCGCTTCAAAAAGCGCACGCCCCTTTCATCATGGCATCGTGCTACAACACTATCAATGACGAAACAGCCCAAGACCCCAATCGCGTCAAAGTCATCCTCGACCACCACGAAAATGCTATCTACTTTTCGCGCTCCCCTATTCCCTTCAATCGAAGTGGAGCAGCCTCCTATTTTGGGCATTTGGGACTCTATGGATTTGATGTGCGTTCGTTGGGAGCGTTTTGCCAACTAAGTGATGCGCCTATCGAGGATATCGAGAAGTTAGAGCAGCTTCGCGCCATCTATCACGCCCTGCCCATCGCGATGGTCAAGGTCACCTCGACCGCTTTTGGTATCGATACAGCAGAGGATTTAGAGCGTGCAAAGGCGATATTTTTGCACTAAGGTAGCGGCTTTGCCACGCGCAACACATCCTCGATAGCAATAAAATCCCTCTCCCATCGATGGGTACGTGGCACACGTATGCCCAACGGTGCAAAAATCCTATCGACCAGCTCTGTACAGTAGAGTGCATCGCTACTCTCTAGCGAAAAGCGCGTATCAAAAGGGAGTGGTTGAGAGAGTTGCGCCTTGAGCTGTGCCAAAAGTTTTGCCTCATCGATACCCTCGATACGGTAAAAGGCGTAGCTTTTTATCCCGTGCAAAAAGCCTTCGATAGGCTCCTTGACCACACCATCGAACCCTTTGTCTGGCTCTTGGAGTGCATGCACCACCCATGTGACATTGGCATCGACCCACACTATTCCCACGTGTGAAAAGCGCTTGTCATGGGTCGAAAAATCGCGTGCAATTTCGGAGAATATTCCCTCGCCTTGGCGAAAAATCAAATCGCCTGTACGAAGCTGTTGTGCACCCAAAAATGAGGGGACAAAGAGAAGAAAAAAGAGCGCTTTACAGCCCCATAGGTATCTGGACAACTTCCCATGACCCATCGTAATTTTCGACAATGGCAGTGCAGGACTCGACCCAATCGCCACAATTGATATAGTCGATGGTTTTGTAGCGACTGATTTCGACCTTGTGAATGTGCCCGAAGATGATACCGTCGTACCCTTTTGCCGTGACATACTCAAAAAGCATCTCTTTGAAGTTGGTTTTTTTGCTAGCGTAGCGCTTGACACCGTTTTTGACCGCGCGCGAAAAAGACCAATAATCTTTGCGACCCAACATCTTGCGCAAAATATTTATCGGGGTATTGAAGGATAAAAAGAGGTTGTACCACCAATCACCAAGCTCTGCCAACCACTGTCGATTGACCGAAACGTTGTCAAATTGGTCACCATGCATCACCAAATAGCGCTTGCCGTTGAGCGCTTCGTAGGTCATCGATTCGACGATATGAATACGGTCATCGATACGAAAAGGCAAAAATCGACGCAAAAAGTCGTCGTGATTACCCGCAAAATAGTAGACATTCATGCCCCCTTTTGCTAGTGCAAAAAGGCGCTCTAGCACTTGGGTTTGGTGCTCGTGCCATGTAAATTTACGCTTGATAACCCAACCATCGATAATATCACCCACCAAGTAGATATTCTCACAGCTGTTTTGTGCCAAAAAATCGTACAACAACTGCGCTTTGGAGTAGCGCGTACCCAAGTGTACGTCTGAAATGAATATCGACTTATACTTCACAATTTCCTCGATGATAAACTGCCCGATTATAACTTTTTGGTACCCACAAAATGCTGAAATTATGCCGCTTGTTCTTTTGTGTTGGCGCGATATTGCAGGTAGTCAGAGATATTGATAAGTGCGTAGGTCACCGCAAAAATCGCCAGCCCTGGAAAGAGCGAGAGCCACCACGCTACATCCAAGAGCTCCTGCGCATCACTGAGCAACAATCCCCAGCTCATTTGAGGCGGCATGATGCCCAGCCCCAAAAAGGAGAGTGCCGATTCCGAGAGTATGGCGCCACTCACCCCAAAGGTAAAAGCGATAAGGACAATGGGCATTAAAAGCGGCAAGATATATTTAAAAAGTAACTTGGTTTGAGAGAGTTTGGCTAGACTAAAAATTTTGATATAGGGCTTGGAGGCTATCTCGAAGCTTTGGGCGCGAATGAGCCGTGCAGTAGTCATCCAACCAGTCACCGCAATGACTACCACAAGCACCACAATCGAGGCATGCACGTAGCTCAAAAGCGCCAAGAGCAAAAAGAGCGTCGGGAAGGTCAAAAAAAGGTCTACCACAATGACAAAAATGAGATCCATTTTGCCCCGCAAAAAGGCTGCCGTCACCCCAAATATAAGCCCAATAAGCGTCGCCAAAAGCGCTGAACCCACGCCAATAATAAGCGAAACTTGCCCACCGTAGAGCATACGCACAAAGAGGTCTCGACCCAGCCTATCGGTACCCATCCAGTGTTCCCACGAGGGAGCCTCCAAAATCGCATGCGCACCCAACGTATAGGGTGAATGGTGCACCCAAAGCGGTCCCACAAAAGCGGCAAAGATGATTATCGATAACACCGTTATCGATACCCAAGGCGCCCTACGCATCTACTGTTTGATGCCCAAGAGTGTGTTTATCATCTGGTCGACCGTCGTAATAACTTTGGCATTGGCACCGTAGGCAGTTTGGTATTTGATGAGTTGTGTTAGCTCCTCATCGACGCTCACTTTGGAGATAGCGTCATACTCTTTCTCGATGGCATTGAGTTGCGCAGTGTAGGTCTCATCTTTGGTAATAGCGATGCTCGTATTTCCTGCAATCTCTGCGGTAATACCGTCAAAAAAGTTACTAAAGGTATCGAGCACCTTGCCACCTTTGGCATCGAACTCAACCTTATTGTGTTGCAGTTGCAAGATACGATTGGCTACTTCGTTGTTGCCCTCATCCGCACGTCCATACGCCTTGATACGTGCGGGCATCTCATGAAATTCACGCTTGAGGGTGATATTTGTAGCATCCGTACCATCGAAGAAACGGTGCAAACCTATGGCACCAGCGAAATTGGTACCGCGGTCTTCGATAGCTATTGTGTAGCCCTCTTGTTGCCCCATCGTTTTGGCGGTGATACTGAGCTGTCCATCGACGTAGTGTGCGATAAATTTATCGTCAAAATCGTCTAGCTCATTGCGATTGGCATTATCATCGACGTTGGCATTAAGCTGTGCCAAAACAGACTTGGCACCGTAGGTCATAGTGGTACCCCCGTCTACTTTGACGGTACGTCGCCCCTTTTCATTGCCATCGACATCGTACATGATAAGGTCAAAACTACCCTTTTTGATAGGTAGTTCACTCTCTGCAAAAGAGGCATCTTCGGGCAAATCGAGCGTGAGAGAGTGCATCTCATCGATAGCCGACGTAGCATAGACATTATTGGTAGAAGTAATCAAAGTCGCCGCAAAAGAGTCGAGTCGATTGATATACTCTTGAATTTTTCCATTGGCAGGCAAAGCCGTCACAGCATCTATTTTATCCCCACGCAAATTGACAATGGCACCCAATTTTCCCGCTTTTACCGCATTGGTCATATCAAATTTATACCCATCTTGACGCTCATACATCATGGTATACATGCCGTTTGCACTGTTAAGTGTATCGAGCTTGATTTCATGAAACGTTGCGCCATCGACGATTGAAAATCCTCCGATACTCAAATTGTAGGAGGTGGTTCGGTCATTGATATTGGTATCCATTGGGGTATTAGAGCGTAGATTGTACTTGGTAACCGTCGTATCGATAAGCTTGGAAATAGCCGATTCGAGTCTATCACGTTTGTCGCGCAAATCGTTGGCAGCATTGTCTGTGACTGCTTCAGCAACATTGATTTTGCTGTTGGTATCGGCAATCTCTTTTGCCATACGGTTTATCTCTTCGACGTTGACCGCCAATTGGTCATTCAAATCGACCTGCATCGAGACCAATTTTTTGCGCACCTCTTGAATAGAATCGGTGAAATTTTTGGTCTCTTGGGCAAGAATAGATTTTTGAGAGATATTATTAAAATCCTGCGCCACAGCCGCCCACGCATTCATATAGCTGTGAAAGTTGTTCTTGATACCGACATCATCAATTTCAGGGAAAAGGGTCGAAATCTCCTCGAGGGTTTTGCGGCTAAATTGCGAAAACTCTTTTTGTTGTTGACTCCCTTTGAGACGTTTGAAGACAAACTCATCGTGTATACGCGCTATCTCGTCGATACGCACACCCGAACCCAACTGCATATTGGGCGTATCCAAAGGTGTGCTAGCAGACAAGGCTACACGCTGACGTGTATACCCCTCTGTCTCGGCATTGGCGATATTGTGACCTACGGTATTAATAGCGGTTTGGGTAGTCGCTAATCCCGTATAGCCGTTGTTGAGCGCGTGAAAAATGCTAGGCATTTATTAGGCTCTAACTTCGAGGAGTGAACGGTGCTTAGGAGTGATTTTGCGATAGCCGTGCATCTCTACAGGCACCATACGCTCTAGTAGAGAGTTGAAAAACTCTGTGACGCTCAAGACCAAGCGCGCGTAGCGTTTGTTTTGGACTTTGAGGGTTTCGAGGTGCTCTTTGAGTTGTTTGAGCAGTGCCATTTGGTCTGGCTCCACGAGATGCTCTAGGCTCTCGTTGGGGTAGGCAGCCATGAGTTTGGCGATTTCATTGTCTAGGAGAGTTTTTTTGTTTTGGAAGGAGGTGATAAGCTCCTCTTTGAGGCTAGCACGCGAGAAGATAGCTTCATGATTGGCGATTTTGATATCTTCGATGTCTTGGTAGGTAAAGTTGATAAGAGAATTGAGGTCTTCGAGTGCTTTGGTTAGATAGTTGCCCAACATGGCAAACTCCCTTGGATTATAAAAGCGCCTCTGCCATTTTTTTTGCGGTTGCATCCAAATCGATTTTGTATTCGCCTTTTTGGATAGCCGCTTTTAGTTCTTCTACACGAGAAGTTTGGCTTGGCTCTTGTTTGGAGGTAGTCGCCTCTTTGGCTTTGCCTCCACCGCTGTTGTTAAAGATAGCGCCCGCTTGCGCGCTTGAAACATTGCGTATCATGAAAATCCTCTATTTTTGAAATCGGGTTTTGATTATAGACACTATCGACCAAAATCCCAATTAGTTTAACTATTTCGCTTGAGATAGTTAAAAAGAAGTTCACTTAACCCAAAACTTCCACTGGCAGCTTTACTCATCTCATCGCGATACATCGATTTGTAGATTTTGTCCCCTGCATCTTTGCCATACAAGGGGTCTTCATCCTTCATCGAGTTATCCAACAAGGTTTTGAGCATCATCGCTTCAAACTGGTCGGTTTGCGCTTTTAACGCCACATCATTGCTATCCTTTGCAATTTTAGGCATTGTACTTTGTGCACTAAAAAGTGCCACACTTGTATCTATATTCATCCACTCCTCCTTGAAATTAGATGATTTCCAAACTCGCTTTGATAGCACCCGCTTTCTTGATAGCTTGAAGAATGGCAATGATATCTTTGGGTTTTGCACCCAATTTTTGCAAACTTCGCGCTATGGTCGCTACCGTACTTGTCCCTTTTTGGGTAGTGATAGTATTACTCCCCAACGCCAAGCTGGTTTGTGCATCCAACGCCACATCACCTTGATTGGGAGCGATACTCTCTTGTTCGTCGATTTTAATCGTGATGTCACCGTGTGTTATCACCACTGGCAACACCTCTACGCCTATTCCAGCAACTATTGTGCCAGTTCGCTCATCGATAATTATCTTTTGCGGACGGTCATATTCAAGCTCTAGCATCTGCACTTTTGCTAGAAACTCCACCATGCTCATTCCCTCAGGGCGCTTGATTTTGATGGTTTTGGGGTCGAGCGCTACAGCGATTTGGGTACCGAAATGGGTATTGAGAGACTCTTGTACGCCAATGGCATTTTGGAAATTGGTCTCATTGAGTGAGATAGTCGCATACTCTTGATGGAAAAGGTCATAGCTCATCTCGCGCTCTACCGTAGCACCACTGAGCACTTTGGCTGCGGTTGGGTGATTGAGATCTCCTCGACCACGACCGTTTTTGCCCCCGATGGTCACCGCACCTTGTGCAAGAGCGTAGATTTTGCCATCAACCGCTTTGAGTGAGGTGAGCAAAAGTGTCCCACCCTCCAACGATTTAGCGTCCCCTATTGAGGAGATAGTAATATCGAGCTTATCCCCTTGACGTGCAAAGGAGTCAAATTGTGCCGTCACTACGACTGCGGCGACGTTTTTGGATTTGATGTCGTTGGCATCGATTTGGACATTCATGCTTTTGAGCATATTGGAGAGCGATTGTTGGGTGAAGAGCGAACCGCCATCGCCTGAACCGTTGAGACCTATCACAAGTCCATACCCGATGAGCTGATTGTCACGTACGCCTACGATTTTGGAGATTTCGCTGATTTTGGCACTGTGAAGGAAAAAAAGTGTAGAAAAAAGAAGAAATAAAATGCGCTTCACGACTGCTCCTGAGGTTGTTAGCCTACAAAAGCAATAGACATTCCAAATCTACTAAAAATGGTAGGTCAATCCCACCGTGATACTGTCATGTGCACCAATCGCATCCAAAAACGACCCCACCATCGCATCGAAACTACTCGCAGGCAGAGCAGTCGAATGCGTGGCATCGCGTGGCACCAGATGAAGCCATCGAAGAGAGTAGCTCACACTGTCGATGAGTTTGCTGTTGAAAGAGAGCTGCGTAGCACTGCCTTGCCCCTCCATATCGACAATGATTGCCGCCATAAGTGCGCTGTTGTAGGCATCGTTGAGTCCCATGCGCACGCCAATGACCCAATCGTTTTGAAAAAATTGCATCAGTTGCAACGCAGAGAGTTTTGTACTCTCCCATCGAACGAAGCGGTGATATTCACTCAAATAAAGGAGGCTCTGACCCCACGGCGTTTGCGTAGCATATTCAGCCGCAAGGGCTAGCTGTCCGTAGTGTGAGACACGGCTATCTTCGCTGTAGGCAAGCGCCATTTCGCTTTTGAGAATCCACGCCTCCAGCGGCACAGCTATGGCATACATCGCCTTGGTACTGTAAAACAGCAGAGGTGTAAGGTCGTAAAAGTCGTCGTTTTGTCCACCATCGATGACCCCACGTATCGCATCGAAGCCATTTGCTAGGATAAAGGTGTGGTCAAAACTGCTCTCTCCCATCTCCACCGTAGTGCTGTAGCGCGCAAAAAGCGTAGGTCGCCACAACACGAGGTGCGACTCCAAATCGCCAAAACATACTTTGGGGTCCAAAAAATAGTAGGGGGATGCCGTGTAGGGAAGCGATTGCATCGTCTCCAAAAATTTTACCGTCACCTCCCACTCGCCATTGTCAAGATAGTGACGGTATTGCAGTGCCGTTGCACCCAATTTATCATTAGCCAGAGGGTCTTTGAGAAGGTTGCGTGCATTGAGTGTATCGATGGGGGAGTAGATATCCATCTTGCCCCATGCCCCAATTATATTACCTACGCTGATGGTCGCATCGTCGGTTTGCCACACTGCTTTTGCTTCGTTGAGGTAAACATAGCGTCGATTGGTATCTTGGTCGTCATAAAGCGCATCGGCATCGAGGTGGAGTAAAAAATCTTGCGCTTCGTTAGTATGTTTGGCTTGCAGGTGTGCTCGCACATCTGCGCTGTAGGGTGCTACGTGGGCATTGGCAAGAAGCATGCGTTGGTAAAAGCTCCCCACGCTTGCATCCACCTCCCACTCTCCCCACGCCCATGAAAAGAGCAGAAGGAAAAAGCCTACGCTTCTCAACGCTCTAAAACGCGCTTATGAAAATCGGCATCGGTGAGCTTGGCATTACTCTGCTCCCCTAACCAAAGAATGTGCGTAGCTTTACCACTTTGGAGGTTTTTCATCTCGATACGCCCTACGCGGTAGCTACCGTTTTGGCTTGTGTAGTCGTGCATGGTGGCGGTTTTGAGGTGTCGCTCTTTGGTGTCATAGTAATCGACACGGCGTACTAAATTTTGCGCTTTATCGACATAAATTATCTGTTTGCTGTAGGCAGAATCGCTCGAATTAGGGTAGCGTGTCGCTAGATAATACTCCACACCATCGATGGTACTCTCTTGCAATAGCTCTTCGTAGCGATAGACATCACTACCTTGCTTGCCAAAATCCTCGTAGGTAAACTCACTCCCCATAAAACTGCCGCTTTGACCACTTCCAACGATACGTTTAACCCTTTTGAGTGCAGGCAAATAGAGCCACTGCTCGTTGGCTTTGTCTGCGTGTACATAGGTCAAAAGCTTGGTTCCTTTGACATCAGCGGGAGAGAGAAACTCGATAAGCGCTTTTGATTCTCCCCCTTTATCGAGTGTTTTGAGCTGCATCGTACGCTCTAGCGTATCGCCGTTGCTGTTTATGAGAAGCATTTTGAGCTGGGCTTCGACGCTGTTGTTGCTCGTAGTGCCTTTTTCCATTTTTTTGACCAGCTCGCTTGCGGTCATCGACCAAAGCCCTAGGGTCATTGCCAAAAGTAAAAAAACTATTTTTTTCATGCTTGTACTCCTAATTTGCGATCTTTTTTTGCCTTGAGGCTAAAGAGCGCGGGTAACAAAAAGAGGTCTGCCAACAGCGCCACCAAGAGTGCGCTCACTGTAGTAACTGCGAAGTAGACATTGGGCAAAAAGCTACTGCCTACCAACTCCAAAAAAGAGACACTCAAAATCAAGGTCGTAAGTACGATAGCCCCACCTGTGTAGCGCATGACATGCTCCATCGACTCCTCGAAGGTGTGCCCTTTTTTGCGGTGTTCGAGGTACTTTATCATAAAGTGAATTGCATCGTCCACCGCAATCCCCAATACAATTGCCGCTGAAATCGCCACTCCCATATCGACATAGATATCCAGCCATCCCATCACCCCTATCGAGGTAATAATAGGGAAAATATTGGGCAGGAGAAAAAAGCCCAAATTGCGAATATCACGCAAAATCAACGCCATAATAAAGGCTATCAACAAAAAGGCTGTCCCTATCGAATAGATAAGCGTCTGGGTAATTTCAGGCTGCATATAGGCAAACATCGCAGGCTGTCCATAGACATTGGCCTCATACCCTTGGCTTTGCCACCACGCTTTTGCCCATGCAATCATCTCTAGCTGTCGAGAGGTGTTGGTATTGTGCGTCGCCGCGGTGAGGCGCAGATGACGCGAGGTTGCATCGATATGGTTGGAGAGTGGCATCGAAAAGGAGTAGAGCAGGAGGTATTGCGCAATTTCATCACTCTTTTGGGGCAAGCTGTAAAAGGTCTCATCCCCTGCGTGCATCATTTGATTGAGTCGTTTGAGAATAGGTACGAGAGAGTTGACGTTGGCTACTTCCGTAAATGCCTCACGATAAGCGTGTGAAAAGGCATCCACTTTTGCCAAAAAGGCGGCATCTTTGACCCCGTCATCGCTACCACTATCGACCACCACCTCAAAAGGCATCGGCGCACTCATATGTTGCGCCATAAAATCGATAGAGGTGCGTATCGGGTGGTCACTCTTGAACTGTTTGAGACCGTTGTTATCGACTTCAACACGCATCAATCCCACAATCGATACGACAAAAACGACTATCGAAAAGAGGATAATTTTCATGTCATGACGCACGATAAAGTGGGTAAAAGTTTTGGGATTGATAAAGCTATACCCCGCCATCTCTCCACGCTTGTGCGTAAAAAAGGTGAGCACCGCAGGGACAAACGCTATGGACATGACAAACGCCAACATCGCGGCACTTCCCGTAGCAAACCCTAGCGTACGAATAGGAATCACCTCGCTGATACCCAAGGAAGCAAAACCGATAGCCGTAGTAAAGGAGGTGAGAAAAACAGGGACGAAATTCTTCTCGATAGTGAAAATTGCCGCCTCTTTGGAGGTGTGACCTTGGGCGCTGTAATCCGCCCACACCCAATAAACATGCACCGCATGCACAATACCAATCGCCACAACAAAGACAGGCAGATTTGCCGTAAAACTGTTGAGCTTGTACCCCAACAGCGTCTGAATCGAGAGCACCACAATGACCGTCATGAGCACTGCAATCATGGGCAAAAAGGAGCCTAATTTCGAGCGAAACATCACCCACAAAAGTAGCAACACCGTCGTAATCGAAAGGGAGGTGAAAAGCACCCCATCACGTGTAGCAATATCTACAAAACTCTCATTGATGATAGGCGCACCCATCACATGAAAAACATACCCTTGCGCCTCAAAGGGAGCCAATATTTCGCGCACAAAGTGGGTAATCGCCATACTCGCTTCGATATCGAAATTGTATTGAGGCAGCGTCTTGGCGGCAATCAACGTCGTCGTACCATCGCGGCTGACAAGCACATCGACCATCCCCTCCATCGAGAGTGCGCTCTTGCCCAATTCGTGTAGCACTTGAGGCGTTAGCCCCTCGACACTAGGCAAAAAGGGCTCTATCATTATCTCATCGCCCTGCTCTTTGTCCAAAAATATGTGTGGGAAATTGAGCAATGAAGTGACATTGGCAAAATAGATAGAGCCCTCTAGTGCATCGTGCAACGTACGCAAGGTTTTCATATCTTTTTGGTTGAAGACTCCTGCGGGCGTGCGAAAGGCGATAATGACACCTTCATCCGAGCCGTAGCGTTGCGTGAACTCCTCATAATCTGCCAGAATCGTAGAATCTTTGCCGAACCAAATTTTGCTACTGCCATCGATAGCCAAATCTTTGAGAAAATAGCCAAAGAAGAGCACCAAGAGTGTGGTTAGTGCAATAATCCAAACTCTTTTTTCTACGACGGTGTTTGCGAACTGCTCTATTTTTGTCATCTACTCATGCATCCTGCTACGGTTTTAAAAACGCTTTTCATACTATCGCCCACAATTAACATACGCTATTTTGTTGCCTCTAGCTGCTCTACAACGAACTTGGCAATATCGTTGGTACCCGATTTGAGGTTGAGCGTACTCAAATTCTCTTGATAAGTTTGGAGAATATCGCTTGTTTGAATCGCATCTATCACCGAGAAAAATTGCGCTTCATTAGAAGCGTACCACCCTACGTTGTTATCGACACAAAAATCAATATTGGGTTTTTCAGGGTAGGTCGCCCAGTGTGTAAAGATGACAGGGTTACCCAAAAAGAGCGCCTCGAAGGTCGTCGAAGCGCCCGCTTTTGCGATGGTAAAATCGGAGAGATAGAGAAGTTCATTCATATTGCTCACAAAGCCAAGGGGCACGAGCTTGGTCTTGGAGGGTGTCGCCGCCAAACGTGAGAGCTCCTCAAAAAGTTGCGCATTTTTGCCCGTAACGTACAAAATATTAAACTCATACCCCTTTTCGTACATCATCTGTACATATTTGGAAATATCGCTGATACCCTGACCACCTGCTGTAGCCAAAATAGTTTTGTAGTTGGGATTGAGCCCATAGGCTTCGCGCAACTCCTCTTTGCTTTTTTTGATGGCGAAAAATTTATTGTCGACGGGAAATTGAAAAATTTTGACCTTTTCCGCGGCTACGCCATACCCAATGAGCTGATCTTTTGCCACTTGTGAGGCACACAAAATGTAATCGACCTCTGGCTCTGCCCACAAACAGTGACCGTCAAAAGGGTCGGTCACATAGGTAATAACCTTTGCTCTGTGGTTGAGCTTTTTTTTCGCCTTGAGGATGACACGCACCGACCAAAAATGGGTAGAAAAAATAATATCGGGGTCATAATTTTTGAGATAATCGACCCCATTTTTGTTCAAAATAGGATACATCATGTCAAAAATATAGCGCGACAAAGGAAAGCCATATTTGAAGATGTTGTACCCTACACGCGCCCAAAAGGGGTGTGCAAGGGCAAAATCCCACGTCTCTTTCATCTTCTTATCGGTCTCAAAATCCAACTCTTGCAAAAAATCGACCACTTCTACGCGGTATTGGTTGGGGAAAAGCTCATCGATAGCCCCTTTTACCGCCATTGCGGGCATTTTATGTCCAGCACCCGCTGCTTGCATTGGCATCAATATTTTTTTCATTTTTTACTTCCCAACGCTTTTTTGTAGTGTCTCAAACTTCTCTAACGCACTCTCGACCATATCATCCATATCGTAATATTTGTACTCTGCCAATCGACCTACGAGTGTAATATTTTTGAAATTTTTTGCATGCGCTTGGTATTGGTTGTAGCGCTCTTGAATAGCTTGGGTAAAGATAGGATAGTACGGAGTATTTTGACCGCGTACATAGGGTTGTGGGTACTCTTTGAGAATCGTAGTTTTGGACGAGTTCACAGGGTGAATACGTTTGAACTCTGTAATACGTGTAAAGTCGTAGCTGTTGGGATAGTTTTCGGTTGCGGCTGTTTGGTAAAACTCTGCATCAACACTCTCAAACGCCATGCGCACACTGCGATAGGGTAATTCACCGAATTTGTACCCAAAGAGCTCATCGATTTGCCCAGTGTAGACCAAATGCCCCTCGAAAGGTTGGTCGAGGAAAAAGAGTTTTCCTGCATCATCCAAGCGCATCACTTCACCAAAATCGGTATTGAGCATCTGCTTGATATTGGGGTGGTCGAGCATTTTGTTAAAAAGTGCGGTGTACCCCTCTTCGGGTAGCATCTGATAGGTGTCATTGAAGTAGCGATTGTCGCGCCCTATGAAGACAGGCACACGTGCAGTCACCGCAGAGTCAAGCTCCTCAGGTTTCATACCCCACTGTTTTGCGGTGTAATTTACGAAGATTTTTTCATAGATAAAATCTGCCAAAAATTGCAAATCTTTATCGTTGCTCTTTTTCAATTCCAATATAGGAATTTTGGTATTGTAGGCGTACTGCTCTAGGAGTTTTTTCTCGATACGAGAGGCTAACTCTGGTGAAAAAACTTTATAAAGCGTGTTGAGATTGAAAGGAATAGGTACCATCGCCCCATCGATATAGGCGAGCACTTCGTGATTGTAGATGCTCCATGAGGTGAACTGTGAAAGAAAATCCACCACCGTTTTGTTGTTGGTATGAAAGAGATGCGGTCCATAAATGTGACGAAGAATATTGTTCTCATCTTTTTTATCGTAGCAATTGCCACCAATGTGGTTACGCTTCTCGATAATGAGAACCTTTTTGTTGAGTTGTGTTGCTATTTTGTGCGCGAAAACTGCGCCTGAAATTCCAGCACCTACTACGATATAGTCAAAAAACATGCCACTCCTTCATAGCCAAATAAAAAGTCGCTCATCTTATCCCAACGGCCATTAATCTATCATTAGTGGTTCTAGGGAGGCTCTATGGCTTCTACCTTAACCCAATATTTGGTTATGTTTTTTTATACTACGCGCGATTTTTTACGAGGACACCGTATGCGCTCTTTTCATTTCACGCTCTTTCAAGTGACTCTCTTTGCCATAACAGAGTCCATCCTCGTCTATCTCTTTCGCAAAAATCTCACCACCGTCGATAAAATTCGCGCCTTTTTCACCCACAAAATCGTCCAAGCCACAGGTGCCACCGTCGTCGTCAAAGGCACCTTGGAGAGCGACACCCACCTCATCATCGCCAATCACCAATCCAATCTCGATATTTTTGTCCTCGAAGATATTATCGGACCCGATGTACGCTTCGTAGGGCGCAAAGGCATCATGGACAAATGGCCTACCTCTACAGTGGTCAACACCGTAGGGCACATCACTATCGATTTGGAAGATAAACGCTCTATCATTCACCTCATCAAAGAGGTCAAAGCCAAAAAGGGGCTCTTCCCTGTCGTCATCTTCCCCGAAGGAACACGCCAACGCACAGGTCGTATCGAAACATTTGAAGCGGGTAGCAAACTCGTAGCCGAAAAATTAGAGCTCAAAACCCAACCCTGCGTCATCAAAAATCTACTCAATGTCTACAACGAAAAGAACAAACACACACAAGCAGGTATCATCGAGGTCGAATTTCTCCCTCCTGTCTCACTCACCGAGGGGTGGTACGAAGCCACCCACGATGCCATGCAAAAGTGCTTTACCGCCTACAGCGCGTAGTACGAGAGGGTCGTTTTACCAAATTTTTTGCGCTTGGTTTGCTTGTACGCGCCAATGGTCTGTGGCAACTCTACGCCTGTCATGTGCTCTATGGTGATAAGTGCCGCATTGGGGATACGTGCGATGAGTGCGAGTGTGCGCGTATAAATATCATCCATTTCGGGACGTATTGCAAAAGGGGGGTCCACATAGATATAGGCACCCATGGGCAGCGTCGCAAAAAATTTAGGTCCTTCGAGAAAGACATCACCGTGCGTCGCATGGCATTTGGCAGGTTCGAGTTTGGCAATATTGCGTTTGAGTACGCCAAAAGAGTTGTTATCTTTTTCAAAAAAATAGACCTCTTTGGCGCCACGGCTTAGCGCCTCTAGCCCTATGGAACCACTCCCTGCAAAAAGCTCTACAAAGAGCGCATCGACAATATCAAACTGCAAGGTATTAAAATAGGACTCTTTGAGTATCGCCTTGGAACTGCGTGTCACTTCAAGACTAGGAAGCTCTAGATGTTTGCCTCGATAGGCGCCAGCGATGATTTTGGTGATGATTTTTGGGTTTTTAGGCTCGTTCATAATGCTCTTTTACAATGGCTAACACGCTTTTGACATAGTGTGCGGTGAGGCGTTCTATCTTGGTCTCCAAGGAGCCGCTAGATGCAGAAGCATTCTCGGTAGGCGCTACAAAAGCATCCTCCTCTTCCTCTATCTCTTCGAGTAACTCTTGGGCTTGGTTGGCTTTTTGGCGTAGCGCATAGTGACGCTCTAGCGCCAAAAAGAGTTGTGATTTGGAGAAGGGTTTGACAATATCCGCTTCGCTGTCACTGCCTACGCGAAGGACATTTTCGTACCCCACTAATTTTTCGTCACTGATGATGAAATCGCACTTGTTCATCGAGACCAAGTGCCCTACCAAAAAGGTCTCCAAACTCTTCTGCAACAGCACAGAGGAACATTGCACGGCTATTCGCATCGATTTACTCCTTGGTGATACGCACTTTGACGCTCGAAGACAGCAGAGGTTTGAGGATAGCCATGCCAAGCCCCAACACCCACGCGAAAATTTTCCAGCCACCCAACGCCGCTAGCGGTAATTGCACTCCCAATAGCAAAACCAGTGCCACAAACGACCCAATCCACGCCTGCCATAGCAAAAATTTTCGCCACAACGTCATCACATCCCAAGGATAGAGAGGAATCAGTGCATCTTTGCGTTGGCAATTCAAATAGAGAAGTCGATATCCAAAAAGCTTTCGATTGAAAAGTCGCCAAAACGCCAAGAGTATCGCCACCGAAAAAGCCAAACTCCACGCTACTTTAAACCAAAAAGCGCCAATCTCCCACACTGCTTCGATAGTAGTGCTATCCCATTGAGTGGGCATGTAGAACACCACAGTTACACCTGTGACAATCAGACTCAAAAAAAGCCCAAAGACAAAAGCATACAAAAGCAGTGCCGCCGCCCAATAGAGGCGTAATTGCCACCAAAATTTTCTATTGGTCATGCGTATCGAGGTAGCGTTCTACCGTTTCGTCATATTTTTGCAATGCCAAAAAGCCCTTCTCAAAGCGCCATCGAAGGACAAAAGCAACGATGTGCGCTTTGAGTTCTACGTCCAAAAGTGCCCCTTTGCCATAGTAACCTAGACTGACATTGTGTTTTTTGGGGGCGCTTTTGGCTTTGGGGAGGATGGCGAGGAGTTGGATATATTTGTTTTGCGCTACCTCACCGAAACTGTTCTCATCGAGTGAAATACCCAAAATATTGATGGCGCTATACTCAAAAATCGCCTCAAAATAGGGAACTTTTTGGTCAAGTCCAAGCGCATAAAACTCCTCTTTGAGGGCACGCATATTAGCTTTGCGTTTGAGTTCAAAACTCGCGTACGTATCAATAAGTGTCGACAACTGCACATAGAGAGATTGCACTTTTTGTACCCTTTTGACTCTTTGGCGGTAATTATACAAAGAGTTATCCAAATATAGATTTTCATTACCTCATTACACGTTATAATTGCCCCACACCACAAAGAGGGGCTAGAATGCTTAATTTTTTCCACCGTCAGGTGCAATTATGGGGCGAAGAGACGCAGTTTTCACTCCAAGAGAAACGCATCATTATCATTGGGTGCGGTGGTTTGGGTAGCTCTTTGGCGTATGCATTGGGCGCTTCAGGCATTGGCACCATTCATCTGGTCGATTTCGACGAGGTCTCTATCCACAATATCCATCGCCAAATCGCTTTTCGTCTAGACGACCAAGGCAAAAGCAAAGCACAAATCGTCGCTAACACCATCAAAACACGCTCTCCTTATGTCCAAGTCATTGCACATCAAGAGCGTTTTGATACCTTTGCACTCAAAAATATCGAAGCTGACCTCATCATCGATGCCACGGACAATCTCCCTACCCGTGCCGCTATCGATGCCTACGCAAAAGCGCACAAAACACCTTGGATTTATGGCTCTGTGGAGGCATTCAATGGTCAAGTTGCCTTTTTTGACCAAGCGAGCTTCGACCTTTTCAAAATCACCAATCGCACCCCAGCAGGCATCGCAGCGCCTATTGTGATGCATATCGCCTCATTGCAAGCTAATTTGGCACTACGCTATTTGGCAGGACTGAGCGTCAAAAAAGATTGGCTTTACTATCTCTACTTCGATGAGGCAGGTGAGCTAATCACCCAAAAATTCGCCCTTCCAGCGGCATAAAACTACCCAAGGAAACAGCATGCTTACCCGTAAAACCAAAATTTTAGCCACCGTAGGTCCTTCGTCTGAGAGCGTTTCTGTTCTTGTATCGATGATTCAAGCAGGGGTCAATGTCTTTCGGATGAATTTTTCGCACGGCGACCATGCAGAGCACGCCAAACGTCTCGCCAACATCCGCGCCGCTATTGCCCAATCGGGTCAAACCGTAGGCATCCTCCAAGATATCAGCGGTCCCAAAATTCGCATTGGTAAACTCTCTCACGCGGTGGAACTTATGGCAGGTGAGACGCTACTCTTTTCCAAAACCTCTACCGAATGTACTACGCTCAAAGGACAACTCACCCTCGGACTCAATCGCCCTGAGGTTTTGGCAAAAGTTGCCGTAGGAGATGCTATCTATCTCTATGATGGCAAAATCCGCACACGTGTCACTGCCATCGATGCACACACGGTCACTACCCGTATCGAAAATCGAGGCGTGCTTTCGTCCAACAAAGGGGTCAATTTCCCCAATACACGTTTGGGTATCGATGTACTCACCGAAAAAGATAAGGCGGATATTTTGTGGGGGATTGCCAACGGTGTCGATTTTATGGCAATTTCGTTTGTCCAAACGGCACGCGATATTGAGCAGGTACGAGAGTATGTCAAGAGCAGTGGTGGCGATGTGCACATATACGCCAAAATCGAAAAGTTTGACGCGGTCGAGAACATCGATGAGATTATTCTAGTAAGCGACGGCATCATGGTTGCACGTGGGGATTTGGGTATCGAGACCCCCTACTATGGTGTACCACTCATCCAAAAAGAGATTATTGCCAAAGCCAATGATATGGCAAAACCTGTCATCACCGCGACACAAATGCTCATCTCAATGACTGAAAATGAGATGGCTACGCGTGCAGAGATTTCTGATGTCGCCAACGCCGTCCTCGATGGCACTGATGCAGTGATGCTCTCCGAAGAGACGGCTGTAGGACTCAATCCAGCCCACGTCGTACACACCATGGCACAAACCATCATGGCAGTGGAGCAAAAATATCCCTACGGCAAACACCAAACCCTCGATCACCATGATGATACCGACATCATCATGCACTCGATGACTCGCCTCGCCCAAAGCCTAAACGTCGAGGCGGTCTTCGCCCTCACAGGCAGTGGACGCAGTGCCGTAAAAATGTCACGCTACCGTATCAAAACACCTATTATTACCTCCGCGCATGATGAGCGTGTGATGCGTCGATTGACCATGGTGTGGGGACTCTACCCCTTCAAACCCGTCAAAAAAGATATTATGCATAATATGTTGGGGGAGATGTTGCGTAATTTTGAGGCGGTGGGTCTGCTCAACCACGCCAAAACCTATATTGCAGTAGCAGGCTACCCTGCTGGCGTACCTGGCACGACCAATTTCATGCGTATTCTCAAAGCGGATGAAATCAATCACTATATGACAAATACCTATTTGAACTAATACGCCAACGGGCAAAGCCCGTATGGCTACGATGACTCTGCGTCCCACTCAGCGTGGAGCTCACGGCGCTAGCGCCTTTTACCTTTTGGTACATCCAACGGGCAAAGCCCGTATGGCTACGATGACTCTGCGTCCCACGCAAGCGTCTAGCTCACGGCGCTAGCGCCTAGAATAGCAAAATCGCCATCGCGGCTTAGTGACATCCACATCCAGAGTGTCCGCCACCGCCTGTACCACAGCTACCACCTGAGGCAGGAGCGGCTTTGGGTGCGGCTGTACTGCACGCAGATACACCAGGAGGTGTGGTGGGTTGGACAGCGGCATTACTTACGCCACCCTCTTTGTTGATCTTTTCGATAGTGGCCCATAGTGACTCTGCCGCTTTCATATAGCGTTTTGCCACTTCACTGTTGGGTGTGCTGTAGGTGATTGGTGCACCTGTATCGCCACCTGTACGCACCGCTGGCTCAATAGGTAACTCTGCCATGATGATGGTTTTGTACTCATCTGCCATAGGTTGCGTCGTGCCTTTGCCAAAAATGTCATACTCTTTGCCCGATTCAGGGCAGATAAATCCACTCATATTCTCGATAATCCCTGCAATAGGAATATGCAATTTTTGGAACATATCGAGACTGCGGCGGCTATCATCGAGAGAGACCATTTGCGGGGTCGTCACTGTCACACCACACGTCACAGGTACCGATTGCGCCAAGGTCAATTGTGCATCCCCTGTGCCTGGAGGCATATCGATGACCAAACAATCCAAATCTGACCACAAAATATCGCGCAAAAATTGCTCGATAGCCTTCATGATCATCGAGCCGCGCCAAATGAGCGATTGTCCTGGCTCCATGAGTGAACCCATCGACATTACCTCAATACCGTAGGCTTTGAGAGGCATCACTTTGTTGCCTACCACTTCAGGTTTTTGGTCGTTAAGACCCATCATACGTGGAATATTGGGTCCATAAATATCAGCATCCAACAGTCCCACTTTTTTGCCCTGCATCGCAAGTGCGATTGCCAAGTTCACTGACGTTGTTGATTTGCCTACGCCCCCTTTGCCAGAGCTGACCATCACAAAATTTTTGACTTGAGGCGCGATGTTTTTGCCACGAGACGAGGTCTCACGAGGCATTTGAGGGGTGTTGATAGTGATGACAACATCCTCAGCACCCGCACGCAAAAGTGCCGCAACCGCCTCATCCTCAATTTGCTTTGCCACTTCAGGCGCACTAGAGGTGATATCGACAGTCGCTTTTACGGTGTCGCCCTCCACACTAATATCTTTGACAAAACCAAAGGTCACAATATCCTTGGTAAACCCTGGATAGGTGACACTACTTAATGCTTTTTTGACATCTTCTTGGGTCATATTTCTCACCTTATTTTAAAAGTATTTGAACTATACGTCATGACAACTATAATTTTTATGACGTTATTTTATAGATAAGATGATTTAATTAAGATTAAGAATTAGGACAAAATTTGTCTGAATTTAAAAACGCTCTACAGCCTATCGTAAAGCTCATCTCGTAGGCGCGCGTTGGCATTGGAGGCGAAATAGTAGATGATGTATGCCATGCTCAAAAATGCTACCAAAAGCACCACAACCCACATACGAAATGCACGCTCGACTTGGGCGATTTTGGCATCGGCTTGGGCTTGTATTTGCGCAATGGCTCGGCGATTTTTTTCGATACTCTCTACGACACGCTCTTCGTTGAGTGAGGCTTGAATCACCATCGGTGTTGCGGCAACGGGCTCCAGCGAAACATTGGCTTCGTTGCGTGCCATTTTTTGGAGTTGCGTGATACGCTCATTGTAGAGGGCAAAATTAGCATTGACCTCTTTTGCCCATTGCGACATCTGTCCATCGATACGTTTTGAGAGCTGCGCAACCGCCTTCTCGGTATAAGCTTGACTCGCTTTGAGCTCATCGAGAAGCTTGCTAGGAATGGCTTGGTCTTCCATCGAAGCTTTGAGCTCTTTTTTGAGTGCAGTGCCCGATTTTTTGAGCTCTTCGCGAAGTGCTTCGATTTGTTGATAGAGGGTCTTTTGGAGTGATGCGATGCGTTCCTTCTCCTCTTTTGCCAAGGACTCTAATCGCTCGATATCTTTTTTGTCAATTTGGGTGAGTTTGGCGATGTCGCTTTTGTCCAGCAGTGAGAGCCGTTTTTGACGCTCCTCTTCGAGAGAGAGGCTCAGTGCCGCAATTGTTTTGTTCACATCGGCGAAAGTTTTGCCAATCCAACTGTCATCGTAAGGGTTGGTGATGATGGTAGGCTCTTGCTTGACCACCACAGGTGTAGGTGTCGCTGTGCTCTCTTTGGTACGTGAGACAAACGCCTTTTTGGTCACGGTCACACTGTCACCGCGTGCGCTCTCCAAATCCCCTTTTTCCATAGCGATGCGTTTGACTTGGGCAATATCATCGGCAGTCGCTTGGGTATCGATGGCTACTGCGACAGTGATGCGATTAATCGTCGATTGGTTGATGTAGTAGCTGTTGGTTTTGGCATCGAAGGCAATATTTTCGAGTTTGAGGTCATAGAGTCCAGGCAGATAGGTAGGCTGCTGTACCGTCGAAAGCTCTTGCTGTTCGACGCGCTTGGTGGTAGTAGCGATAGTGACACTCGTAGCAGTAGGCAGTGCGATGAAGCGGTTGAGCTCATTTTGGATACGCTCCTCGATGGTGTGCTCTAGGCTCTTGATTTTTGCCATATTATCGACCTCATTGCCCCACAGCGCTACGATGAGAACGACCCATGCCCAAAAACTACGCACTATTTACTCCCTTTTTCAAGCTCTCTCAGCGATGCACGCACATCATCTGCGTAGGGGTCGAGGATAAGCACCTCTTCCCACATGCGGCGTGCCCCTACTTTGTCGTTCATTTTATAGAGAATCGAGCCTTTGAGTTTCATCCCTTGGACAGCTTTGGGCGAAAGTGCAAGAGCATTGTTAATCGTATCGAGAGCTTCGGTGAATTTTTTGGCGTAGACCAATTGTTGCGATTTTTCATAAAGCCCCAAAAATTGGTGCAACGCCTCTTCGTTGGCTTTGGCTTGCGCTTTTGCCTTGGTCGATTCGATAGAGTCGATGAATTTGGTCTCAAGCAACTCCACCTTCTCCTCCAACACTTCGCTGTCATCGAACTCATAGTCGATTTTGACATCGTCGTTGTAGAGGTCTATCCAAAACTCGATGGTCGTACCGTTGCCCTTGCGCACGATATGCACCATATTTTGGGCATTGTCTGCGTGGACACTTTGCGATTTATAGGCAGAGAGTGCATTTTGCGCGTGGGGTGAGAGCGGTTTGTCGGTGCCATTATGGTCACTTTGTCGTGCCGCTTTTTCTTCCAAATAGGCGCACCCTTGCATCGACAAAAGCGCCATTAGGATGAGGAGATGTCTCATTTTTTCCCCTCCTCTTCGAGATTGAATTTGTAGTTGACGTTGAAGAACATATTAAAGAGTCCCAACCCCACGGTGGTGCTTGTATACGTCGCACTCGTGTTGTATTTAAGGGTGCCTTGCAAATAGCCAATGATTCCCATATTGACCTCGATGAGCGGTGAGATACCCAAGTTGGCGTAGAGGGAGTAGTTCCCCCCTGCATTTTGACTATCGGCAAACGCCTCCGTACGCCCAAAGGTCGCCCCGACCATGAGGGCTTGCGCGTTACGCCGTTGCAAAATCTCCCCTGTAGAGCTGTCATAAAGCGGTGGAATAAACTCATTGATTTGGTAGCGCACATCGACATAGAGATTCAAAAGCGAAAATGCCAATGAGGGCGCACCGCTGGTGATGTAGGTGATACCTGCACCCAAGCGCAGTTTGGGTGAGACGGTCGATTGGGTCGAGTAGAGTGCACTGTAGCCAAGCATCCAGTTGGCAGTCAGCGTATCGGCAGCGGCAACCCCTGTGCGCTCATAGGGCACAAACCCAAAATAGGTGCCCAACCCCACAGCGATATAGGAGTCGTTGGGGATAGAGTATTTGATGATTTCCGCTTGCAAAAGTTTGTCGTTTTTGATGAACTCTTTGTCGACTTTGTAGTGCCATACTATCGCTTTGGATTCGGTGTTGATGATGCGTGCGATGAAGTTCATTTGGTTGTTGTACTCGAACAAATTCCACAAGAAAATCGTATTGGCTTCCGATTTGAGTGCGATTTTTTCGATGTCATTTTCGCTGGTGCGGGCAATGTTGAGGCTACTTGGAGAGCCTTTGATGGTGACACGAGGCACATGTGCGATGAAATTGATTTTGATATTTTCGATTTTGTTGAGCTCACCGATGATAGATTCGGTGACCATATTGTAAAAAGGCTCACTGTAGGAACGGCTACTGCCTTGAATAACCACCGTCGATTTGATTTTGCGGGTGTCAAATTTGCGCAAATCGGCAAGCGCCTTTTTGATAAGCTCTTCGGCCTGCTCCATCGTGGTATCGCGGCTCTCTACTGATACGAGATGCGGTGATGCGCTCTCTTGCGATGCGCCAATAGGCTCTGCAGGTGCCGTAGGTGCCGCATCTGCCGCAAAAAGCGTCATAGCACTCAGACCAACCGCCCAAAATAATCTTTTCACGAAACATCCTTAGTATACGATTCGAGAGCACATATCGACAGATACTCTCTTTTATTAAACCTCACGCGCCAAAGAGTGTAAGTGCCACATCCTCCAACGGCATGGGTCGATAGTAGAGGAAGCCTTGCGCTTCATAGCATCCATTCTCGATGAGGAAGGCTGCTTGTGCTGGGGTTTGTACCCCTTCAGCGATAATATCGAGATGCATATTGCGCCCCATCGCGATGATGGTCTTGGAGAGTTGCGCATCGTCACTGTCATCGGGCAAATCACGCACGAAAGATTGGTCGATTTTGATTTTTTCGATAGGAAGCTGCTTGAGATAGAAGAGCGATGAGTGCCCCGTCCCAAAATCATCGATAGCCAGTCCGATGCCCCTATCGCGTATTTTGCGCAATATCGCAATAGACATTTCGGGGTTTTTCATCACTTGGGTCTCAGTCACTTCGAGTTTGAGATGCCCCAATGGCATACCACTCTCATCAATAAAGGCAGAGAGTTTTTCCATAAAATTTTTCTGATTGAGTTGCAGTATCGAGAGATTGAGCGACAAAGTCCCTCGAAACCCTCTCGCATAGAGCCCTGCAAAATCAATCATGCCTTGACGCATCACGAAATCATCGATAGCGACAATCATCCCGCTCTTTTCTGCCAAAGGTATAAACTGCGCAGGGGAGACCATCGTCCCATCCTCCATACGCCACCGCACCAACGCCTCTAGTCCTACAATCTCTTGCGTACGCATATCGACTTGCGGCTGGTAGTAGACCACAAATTGCGCCAATTTGATAGCGGTGTGCAGTTTCGCCTCTAGCATGACGCGCTCATACGCCTTTTGGGTCATATCCATCGTGTAGAAGTGGTAGCTGTTTTTACCCTCCTCTTTGGACTGGTACATCGCGGCGTCGGCGTTTTTGAGGAGGCTTTGGGCATCGGTGCCGCTTTGGGGATAGATGGCGATACCGATACTGCATGTCACCAAAAACTGATAGCTCTCGATGGTTTGGATACGTCTGAAAAAGCGCATAATCTCCTCGATACGCTCCTCCAATGCATCGATAGAGAGATTGTTTTGGACAATGATGGCAAACTCATCGCCCCCCATGCGGGCTATTTGCTCTTGTGCTTTGAGGGTGGCGCCTAGGTGTCGCCCCACCTCCTGCAAAAGTGCATCCCCGATGGCGTGCCCAAACGAATCATTGACCTCTTTGAAATTGTCCAAATCGATAAAAAAGAGCGCAAATTGGGTGCTCTCTTCTCTGGCTTTTTGGATAGCCAACTGTATAAAGGTATCGAACAAAAAGCGATTGGGAAGCCCTGTGAGCATGTCGTGTTCAGCTTGGTGTTTGAGCTGTAGTGACTGCTCATCAAAAGCACGCGCTAGCTCTTCAAGCTCATCATCGGTACCGATGGGGCTACAGACAATGTTTTGGCTGCTGTTCCAGTGCTTGACCCTATCAAAGAGTGTCACGATAGGGTGTGTAATAGAGCGTCCCAACACTATCGACAAGCCAATCCCCACCACAATAAAAAAGAGTCCCAAAAGCGCCAATCGCTCAATCACCTCTACCACAGGACGCATCGTCTCCTCTCGTGGCAGACCAATATCTACAATAATCCCCAATCGCTCCAAAAGGGGTGTGCTTTGGGTAGGGTGCATCGCGTAGGAGGAGAATTCCACTTCGTTGAAAGGATTGAAATCGTGCAGTGTTCGCTCTTGGGTGCGAATACTCAAACGCATCCAATCCTCTTTGGGGATGATGTTTTGTGCGATAGCGCGTAGGTCAAACATCACGATAATGGCACCTTGAATCGTGTCGTAGTAGCTTATGGGCACCATGAGGCGTAGGTGATTGTCGCTACTAATAGCAAGCGCCACCCTCCCCATCGCAAGTGCAGAGCGCAGTTGTGCTGAGTCGTGATAGCTAGGCAGCGTATCGACGCTTTTGTAGAGTGGTCGACCATCGAAATCGACGATACTCACCGAGAGGACATCTTTGCCTTGGATGAAATTGCGCACCAACACAGGGAGATTCTTGGTACTCCCATCGACAAAAGCGTTGAGCACAAACTCATTTTTTGCCAAGAGCAAACTGCTCTCGACTAACACATCCAGTCTCTGCTCCAAGCGCAGTTGTGTCGCTTGCGCTTTGCTGTGCAAGAGGCGTTGCATTTGGGTATTCATATGAGAGTAGGTAATGAGCGAAACCGTAATCGTCACCGCTAGCATCGCCAACGCAATGAGTGTGCTTACCTGCCACACTACACGGGTTTTGATGCTTCGCGTCATCATGGCTGCTTGACCTTATAGAGCACCATATGGGCATTGGGTGCGTACTGCACCATACGATAATTTTGCACCGATATGGCTTCATAATCCTCTGCGCCAAAGGGCTTTTCGTAGCGCTGTACTACGCCCTCATAGTGCTCGATGCGTTGCAACCCACGCACAATCGCCTTGGGCTGTGTGCTTTTGGCTAGCACCACTGCACGCTCCAACATTCCCATCGCATCGTAGGCATGGGCTACGCCTTGAGGTGCCTCGATAGATGTCGTTTCGTCCAAATGGTAGGCGTGTTGGTAGGAGGCAAAGAGGTGTCGCGCTTGCGGTGTCATATGCGCCTCATCGAAAGCAAAAGTAGTGAATATCGCCAAATCGAGGTTGCGAAGTGCACCAATATGTTGGTAATAAAAATCACTTCCTAAAACACCCCAGTGTGAGACGATAGGGGTTTTGTGCGGTTGCGATGCCAAATACTCTACAATGTGCCCTGCTTCGGTGGGATTGGCGATGAGTAGCACCACATCGTAGTCGATATCCTCGATAATCTTCCACAACAGCTCACCTTCAAAAGCATCACCCCGTGAAAAGCCCACCGCATGAGCACTGTCGATACCCAACGATGTTGCATAGTGCATCATGTTGCGTTGATTCTCTTCACCCCATATCGATTTTTCATACAAAATCAGAGGCTTTTGCCCTTTCCCTAGCGCAAAATCTGTCAATTTTTTGCTCACCCATGTATCGTTGGCTGAGACACGAAAAATATTGCCCAAACTGCTTTGGACATTGATACTCGAAGCGGACCACGTCAACAAAAAGGGGATAGGCAACGCTGCAAAATGGCTCTTTTGGGCGACGACGGCGGCGCTTTGCACTCCTCCAAAAATTGCCAACATATTAGGAATACTCAATAACTCATCGACATGACGCTCACCCAACGTCGCCAATCCTTGATGGTCCATCGCCACAAGATGCACTTCATGTCCCAAAATCCCGCCTGCACTGTTGATACGTGCGAGTGCTAGCTCGATGCCGCGTTTGATAGCCAATCCTGCGGCTTTGGTGCTTTGGGAGAGGTCGGCACTGAGCCCCACGTAGTAGCACTCCTCATGGCGCGTGTCGTTTGCCAATCGTATCGCCTCTGTTTTGGAGAGAATATGCGCGCCAATTTCACGCTCAAATTTTTTCGCCAAAGGAGCAAACGCCCTCTCGAACTCTCGTACAACCTTCTGGGGCATTCGCACTATCTCGATACCCGAAGCTCGCATCTCCTCGATGAGTATCGCCTCACGTCGTTGCGTCTCTTCACGCTCCCACGGGGTCACAGCGCGCAGGTTCTCGATGAGCATTTGGCGCACCTCATCGCCTAGTGCCTCAAAACGCTTCGCACTTATCGATACGACATACCCCAAATAGGCGTGGTCGGTCAAAGTGAGCTGTTTTTGCTCTTTGTAAAAGCCCATCGAATAGATGGCAATGAGAGGGTTCTCTTGGGCATCGACCACCTTGTCAGCCAAGGCTTGATAAGTGGCATGAAAATCTATCGATACAGGCTGTGCCCCAAGGACTCTAAACTGCTCCATAATAAGGCGGCTCTTCATCACACGCACTTTTTTGTTTTTGAAATCGTGCGGAGCATCGATAGGGAAATTGGAGGTGAACTGCTTGAATCCATTCTCCCAAAAGGTCACGCCAATCAGCCCACTCTCGCGCAACCGCTCCAAGAGCAGATACCCCACTTCACCATCGAGCATCGCGTAGAGCTCTTGACGGTTTTGAAAATAGAAGGGCAAATCGACATACTGCATCGAGGGAGAAAGGACACTCATTTTTGCCGTGGGCGTCAGCACGATATCGAGCTGCCCGTTGCGTGCCATCTCCATCATCTCATCGTCGGTGCCTAGCTCTTGATTGGGGTAGACATCGATACGTACTGCGCCATGTGTCGCTTCCCATATTTGGGCGGCGAAGCGCTGTGCTGCTGCATGCAGTGCACTCTCGTGTGGGGTATTGTGACCTAGTCGCAAAACCAAAGGCTCTTTTTTTTGCGAAATATTTTGGGCAGGTACCGCAGTCGTATCGCTACGGCTGCCGACCCAAAAGAGCACCGCCAACGCTAAAGAAGAGAGGAGTGCGATGAAGAGTTTGAGTCTCATAAATAGCCTGTTTTTTAGTGTCGCATGCGCGGGGATTGTAGCACGGCTAGAGGCAAAAAAATCTGAAAAGTCTCTCAAGAAAAATTACGAAGGTTTCAAGCGATTTACACCTCTTCTAAGCGACTCACCGATAGACTCCTTTTTATTTTTGCTCTTTACAAAGGTCTCTTATGTTTTTGCACAAAACCCTCGATAGCGTCCCTGCAAACCCTCAATCCGCGGGCAAAGGCGTCTCGATGAAGATGCTTCTCTCCCCCGATGAATCGCCCCATTTCGCCATGCGCAATTTCCGCATCGAGGCGGGCGGACATATGCCACTGCACACCAACACTGTCGAGCATGAACAGTACGTCATCAGTGGACGTGCACGTGTCGTCGTGGGAGAGGAGAGCTTCGAAGCCAAAAGCGGCGATGTACTCCTCATCCCTGCGGGCGTACCCCACAGCTATGAGACGCTAGGCGATGAAGCCTACAGCTTTTTGTGCCTAGTACCCAAAGCCCCTGACACTATCGCACTGTTGAGTTGCTAGCATTTAGCCACGCCAAATAGGGTGCATACCCTGTGGCAATATCTATCGCCAAAATCTCTGGTAAATCGTAATCGTGATGCTTGACAATTAGTGCTTCGATAGCGTTGTAATCCTGCTTGCTTGCCTTAATCTGCAAAAGAAGCTCACTGCTTTGCTGACGCTCTCCCTCCCAAACATAGTGACTTTGGATAGGTACTACGTGTACACAACTGCTGAGTTTTGCCTCCAAGAGAGCATCGATGATGCGTGAAGCGGCTGTATCGTTATCGACGGTGGTTTGAATGAGGATGGGCATACGTGGTTACACTCCCAAAAAATGATGGCCTGATTGTAACGCTATTTGGCTTTTGCGCTTTTTTGAGTATCGATAAGGTGAAGAGGATTTGAAAAAAAATGGCTCCGGATGCTGGGTTCGAACCAGCGACCAAGTGATTAACAGTCACCTACTCTACCGCTGAGCTAATCCGGAATGGGGGAAGTGAAACAACGAAAGAGGTTGTCGTTTCAAGTGGCGAAATTATAGGTAAACACGCCCTTTTTGTCAAGCTTTTTGGCGCTTTTTGACCAAGTTTTTGCACAGAAGATAAAAAAGCTGTTCGTTGATGGCTTGAGTGCACACTACACCCTCCCCTACCATGCGTGCCAACGCCTCTTGCGATGCACTATCGAAGAGCTCTAGCACCTCTTGAGGTGAGAGCACACGGTTGGCAAGCGTCGCTACAATCTCCTCGTCGCTGTAGTGTGAAGCGATGGCGTGTTGGGTGTGACGCTTGGCGATATGCACAGGAAGCGCAGGGTCAAAACAGCCCGCCAACGCTTCAAGCACTCCATTACTCACCGCTTCGACCTTATAAGCTGGAGGTCTATCGATAGTGCCTATATCGATACGATGTAGACGTAGAGGGCGCAAGAAATCGCTCAACGCCTGCATCTCTTCGATGGTGTCATTGATGCCTTTGACCACCAAGATTTCGATGATGAGTTCACCGCGGTAAAGAGAGGCAAAACGCACCAATGCGCTCTTGATAGCCTCGATAGTAATAGTGGCGTGTGGTCTATCGATTTTGGCAAAAACAGCAGGTGTGACGGCATCTAGTGAACATTTAACTTGGTCGAAAAGCTGTAGCGCATCGAATATTTCCTCATCGATAAGACCTGCGCTGTTAGTCAAGATGAGCAATTTTCGCGTACCTTTTGCCGCTACAAGTGCATGCGCCAATTGTGTGAAGTGGGGATAGAGCGTAGGCTCACCGTTTGCCGTGAGCGTAATGACATCGACGTGTGGATGTATCACCAATGCTTTTTGAAGTGCCTCAATAATATCGCTGACACTTAGCGTCACATCGCTGTGCGCCACAGGAGCGCGTGGGTCTAGCTCGCAATAGAGGCAGTCAAAATTGCACCGCTTGAGTGCAGGACTCACATCGATACCCAGCGACACCCCAAAACGTCGAGAGAGAATGGGACCAAAAATTATTGCATCCATGCGCACTTGCCTTTGGAAAAGTTTGCTACCATTGTGCCCAAAAAGAGCCGACACTATGCGTATATTTTGGGGAATTTTACTTTTTACGTGGGGGCTTGCCTACGATGTGGGAGAGCGTATCGATAGCATCATGCTCGCATCGCAACATGCAAGCTCTCATACGCTTAATATGGAGACGCGCTATGTGCTTATTAGCTTCGATAAGCGCACCACGCACCTACAAAACCGTACTATCGCCCGCAAAGGGGGCAGTGGCTACCTCGAACGTGAAAAAATTTTTAGCATGGTCGATGCCAGCCAAGTACCGCCCTCTATTCTCTCACTCTTTGTTTTACCCAATTTGCAAAGCTACGAAGCGCCACTTTTGCTGTGTCACGATGCCAATCTCTGCAGACAATTTCCCTATCTCGAGGGACATTTAACACTGCTACAACTCGACCGTGGAGAGGTTCGCGCACTCACCTTTATCGATGAGGCACGCTTTTTGGAGGCGATACTTCCCTAGCGACTGGAGTAGTTATGCACCAAATCGACGAGGAATTTGGCATCTTCAGGGTCAAAATCGGGCAACATGCCGTGTCCTAGATTGAAGATATGTCCACCCTTTTTGCCCATAATATCGATAATCTCTTTGGCGCCACGTGTAGTAGCCTCGCGACTGTAGAGACGTGAAGGTTCCATATTGCCTTGGAGGACATATTTATCCCCCAATTTCTCTTTGGCAAGTGCCATAGGCGTAGACCAATCGACGCCAAAAACATCGAAATTACCATAAATATTGTCCAAATAGCCCGCTATGCCTTTGGGGAAGAGCATCACAGGGATTTTGGGGTATTTGGCTTTGATATGCTCGGCTATTTCGACCATGTAGTTCCAACTAAACTCAAAATAGACCTCCTCTTCGAGTGCCGCCGCCCACGAATCGAAAATCATCACGGCATCGACACCCGCTTCGATTTGACGCTCCAAGTACCCCTTGATGACATGCGTAAGCTTGGCTAGCATCGCATGGACAAATTCAGGATTTTTGTAGACTTCGCGTTTGCAGATATTGTAGGTTTTGGTGCCTTCGCCCTCTATCATGTAGGTCGCAAGCGTCCACGGTGAACCTGTGAAACCTATGAGCGCTTTATCTTTGGCAAGCTCTTGGCGTACAATTTTGATGGTCTCATAGACATAAGTGAGTTTGGCTGCGGCATCGCTATCGAGGGCATCCAAGTTGGCTTGGGTGCGAATAGGATGAGCGAAGTGTGGACCTTCACCCTTAATAAAATCAAGCTCCATGCCCATCTCATTGGGTACGACCAAAATATCAGAGAAAAGTATCGCCGCATCGACACCCAATCGACGTACAGGTTGCAGTGTCACCTCTGCGGCAAGCTTGGGAGCGTGGCAAAGATTGAGAAAATTACCCGCCTCTTTGCGCACCTCCATGTACTCTGGTAGGTATCGACCCGCTTGGCGCATCATCCATATAGGGGTGTAAGGTGTAGGTTTGCCCAAGCAAGCGTCGATGAATACCATTAGTGATTACCTTTGTGTAAGAAATAGAGCCCCACAGACAAGAGCAAAATCGAGCCTGCGAAATAGAGCATCTCTAGCGGTGTTGCATAACTGGTGTAGAGCACTTTTTGGAAAAAGCTCACCACCAAAACCATCACAATGACTTTGGCAAGTTTGTCTTTGAGGTCATCGAGCGATTGAATATCCAAAATTTTGGAGCTTTGCTCAGAGTCGGCATGGTCGATTTGCGAAATGAAAAGCTCATAAATCCCAAACGAAAAGATAAGCATCACAATCGCGATAAGATAGAGGTCGATAGCACCGATAATAGCCGAGACCACCTCTTCGTGAAAGTGTGAAGGGTGCTCATGATTGATATAGACATCGATAGTTTTGACCGCAATTTGGAAGACATCGATACTTGCCACGGTAAACAAAATCAAGGCACCCACAAGTGCAAAAATCACAGGAAGCAGTACAAAAAAACGACTGCTCCACAACCCTCTTTCAAACAATTTTTCAAACATTTTTACTCCTTTGTCTCAATCCATTTTTGCGCAATGCGCACCGCATTGGTTGCCGCACCTACACGTAGATTGTCCGCGACTATCCACAAATGCAATACGTTTCGTTGGAAAATATCCTCACGAATACGCCCTACGAAGGTCTCGTTGCGGTCTACGCACATAGCTGGCATTGGGTAGGTCTTAGTCGATGGCTCATCCATCACCACGACATTGGGCGCTTTTGCCAATATTTCACGTACTTCACTTGCTGTGACATCACACTCGAATGTCAGCCTAATCGACTCAGCGTGACCACGTAGCGTAGGCACACGTACACACGTCGCGGCTACTTCGATCTCTTTGTGGAGAATTTTGACCGATTCGTTGACCATTTTCATCTCCTCTTTGGTAAAACCATTCTCCGTAAAGACGTCGATTTGAGGGATAACATTGTTGACGATTTGGTGTGGGAAGGCTTTGGGTTCGCACTCATCGAGTTTGAAATTGAGCATATCTTGCATTTGGCGCACCAACTCCTCCATAGCAGAGTTGCCCGCACCAGATGTGGCTTGATAGGTCGATACATCGACACGCACAAGGTCAAACGCCTCATCGAGGGGCTTGAGCACTTGTACCATTTGAATCGTCGAGCAGTTGGGGTTGGCGATGATGCCTGTGTTTTTCCAGAGTGCAATATCCTCAGGATTTACCTCTGGTACGACCAAGGGTACATCGGGGAACATACGGAAATGGCTAGTATTGTCGATGACTACAGCTCCCGCTTTTGCGGCACTGGGTGCGAACTCTTTGGAGACGCTTCCCCCTGCGCTAAAAAGGGCAATTTCGATGCCCTGCTCTGCAAAAACAGTATGCGTAAGCTCCATCACATCATACTCTTGACCACGATACTCGACCGTTTTGCCAAGACTACGAGCACTCGCAAGCGGAATGAGCTTGCCCACAGGAAAATCTACCTCTTCCAAAACACGTAAAATCTCTTCACCCACAGCACCCGTAGCCCCTACGACTGCAACACTGTATTTTTTCATTCAAACTCCTACTTGGTATTTATCTTTTTTATCACTGCTTCGACTCTCCAAAAAGAGTTCGTGCGCCTCTATCAAAGCCCCATCACTCAATATCGCTGCACGCTCCACCACCGAGAGTAGCTCTCGAATATTGCCAGGCCACTCATACTGCAAAAGAGCTTGCATCGCATCGCCACCAAAACGCTTCTCACCCAAAGTGTAGCGTTGTGCTGTTTTTTCTAGCGCGTACTGCGCAATAGCTTCAATCTCATCGATACGCTCGCGCAAAGGGGGAATCGAGAGAGGAATCGTATTGAGTCGATAGTACAAATCCTCACGAAAGTGATTCTCTCGAATAAGCTCTGCTACATTTGCATTGGTAGCGGACAAAATACGCACATCGATTTTGAGGGGTTTTTGTGCCCCTAGGCGTACAATCTCGCGCTCTTGAAGCGCACGCAAAAGCTTGGCTTGCAAATGGTAGGGCATCTCTGCTATCTCATCGAGGAAGAGCGTACCGCCGTGTGCTTGCTCAAATTTGCCCATTTTGTCCGCATGTGCATCGGTAAAAGCACCGCGCATAAAGCCGAACAACTCACTCTCGATGAGATTTTCTGGAATCGCCGCCATGTTGATAGCGACAAAAGGTTTGTCACTGCGCAAAGAGTTTTCGTGAATATAGCGCGCGAAGACCTCTTTGCCCACGCCACTCTCGCCCAAAAGCATCACTGCTGCATCGGTTTTGGCGGCTTTGAGCGCCATCGCTTTGGCGCGACTAATAGCATCGCTTTGCCCCACAAAACCACCCGAGGTAGCGGTACTTTGCTGTGATACTTGGGTTTTGGTGATTTGCTGAATTTTGGCACTTCGTTTAATAGCATCGACAAGAGTATCTATCTCAAAAGGTTTGAGCAAAAAATCTTTGACACCCATGCGAATCGAATCGATTGCTTTTTGCAACGTCGCATTGCCCGTCATAATAATAATCTCAAAAACCCCTGCGAAGGTCGCCTCTAACTCTTTGATAAAGGCTAGACCATCCATACCCGGCATATTGATATCTGTCACGACAACATTGTAGGTGTTGTCGATTTTTTTCAATGCATCTTTGGCATTTTTGAAAGTGATAATTTCAAACTCTGGATAATCCCCAAGGGCGATTTCCAAAGATTTTCGCATGTTGATATCATCCTCAACAATCGCTATTTTCACGGCAGATTTTCCTCGACTCTAAGTAGGGCAATTCTAGCCAAGGTGTCATTAAACTCTACTTGCAGGTAGTGCGGTGGCACTATCAACTGCGTGAGGTTTGTATGCCCTTTGAGCGTTGTCTTATCGAAGCTTTGGACATGCACCTCATGCGCCAAAATATAGTCGCTTATCTCCTGTGCATAACAGCTAAAAAATGCACTTTTGGGACACTCTTGCGTGAGAAAAATTATCTCTTCATCGATAGCAGTGTTTTGAGGGAGAGGTGTCATAACAGGGGAAGCCATCAAAGAGGTATGAATGAGCATCGACTCTTTGACTTGGTATTTGAGGCTGACGATGTAGACATCCGCCCCAAGCAGTGTTAGTGTGTAAAGGAGTGCGCTAAGGTATCGTACCATTGTGCGCCATCGATAACGAGCTCCACTTCGACTTCACATAGACCATCTTTGAATTCTGTCTCTACTACAGCGGCTTGACGAATCATCGCATTGACCTCTGTACGTACTTGTGAACGTTTGACCATCATATTTTTGATCAAATCTTGACCTTCTACACGAACGCCAGAGATTTTTTCGCCCAAGAGTCTGTAGGCATCGACCATTGCGGCACGTTTGGCCATTGCAAAGGCTTGTGCAGGCGATTGTGTGAAGCTTGGTGCTACACCTTGACCTTTGACGACCAAGCGAATAGTGCTTTGTTGTGTCATAAGCGGCTCTTGGTATGCACGTACAGCTTCAGCAGAGGGGAGCGTTTGGGGAGACATAGCACTGCTTTGCGTAGTAGCAGATACCGTAGATGCGGGTGATGATACGGCAGGCGTAGTCGCCGTAAGCGTATCTGCAAAAGGGTTCAAGAGGGGCTTAGGCGCAGCCATCAATACCCCTGCAGCAATCGTTGAAACTACAACGGTTGTAAACAATTTGGTCATATGTGGTCCTTCACAACAGTATTTGTACTGCTGTAAAGCAACAGACGTTCCAATTTTACTCTTCGTCAAACTCTCCATCTACCTCTTCCTCTTTGGGACAGCGAGAGACACTTGCCACATCATCACCTTTGATGATGAAAACACCGCTGGTATTACGCGCGGATTTGGAGATAGTTTGCATATCGACACGAATCATTTTGCCCGATTTGGTCAATGCCATCATATCCATGCTCTCATCGACCATGAGACATCCCACGATGCTTTTACCTGTTTTGGGGCTCAGTTTCATTGCGATGACACCTGTGCCGCCGCGATTGGTCAATCGATACTCTTCTGCGGTGGTGCGTTTACCGATACCTTTTTCACTGACGGTCAAAATCTCTTCGTTATCATCTTTGATGACATTAGCATCGACGACAACATCGCCATCGTGTTTGAATTTGATACCACGTACACCACGGGTATTGCGCCCTTGGTCACGCGTTTTCTCGATATCAAATTTGATACATTGTGCGTCGCGTGTGACGATGAAGAGGTATTTGATTTCGCTTGTAGCGATTTTGGCGGTGACCAATTGATCGTCGTCATCGAGGCTAATAGCTTTTACACCGTTGCTTCGGATATTGGAGAATTCGCTCAATGCGGTACGTTTGACAATACCCTGCTCGGTGAAGAATACCAACGATTTTGTCTCGTCAAAATCCGTCGTAGGCAAGATAGAGCGGATTTTTTCATCAGGTACGAGATTGAGCAAGTTGACCACTGCTTTGCCTTTGGCTGTACGACTACCCTCTGGTATACGGTAGACTTTGAGCCAGTGCAACTGTCCACGGTCGGTGATGATGAGAAGCGTATCGTGCGTATTTGCAGTGAAAAAGCGCTCGATGAAGTCATCTTCGTAGGTGGTAACAGCGGTTTTGCCTTTGCCACCACGACGTTGTTTTTCATAATTGGCAAGCGGTACACGCTTGATATAACCACGGTGCGTGATGGTCACCACCATTGGCTCGTTGGGAATCAAATCTTCGATATCGATATCATCGTAATCATCGACGATATCGGTCAAGCGTTTCATACCGAAAGTGCTTTTGGCATCCTCAATCTCTTCGACGATGATGCCTTTGAGCATCTCTTCGCTTTTGAGAATAGAGTCCAAATAGGCGATGAATTTTTGCAACTCTGCAAGCTCATTTTCGATTTTTTCACGCTCTAACCCTGTCAATTTTTGCAAGCGCATATCGAGAATGGCTTGGGCTTGACGCTCACTAAAGTCAAAACGACTCATCAAATTATTACGCGCATCTTCGGTGCTAGCACTCGCACGAATAAGTTTGATCACCTCATCGATATGGTCAAGCGCTTTTTTCAACCCTTCCAAAATATGTGCTTTGGCTTTAGCCTTTTCAAGGTCAAAAATGGTTCGACGGATAATGACGGTTTTGCGGTGCGCGATAAAGTGGCGCAACATCTCGATAAGCGTGAAGACTTTGGGCTCTTGGTTGACAATCGCCAACATAATAATCCCAAAGGTGGTTTGCATGTTGGTCGATTTGAAGAGATTGTTGAGCACAATTTCACTCATCGCATCGCGTTTGAGTTCGATAACGACACGAATACCCTCACGGTCAGACTCATCACGAATATCTGAAATTCCCTCTATAACCTTCTCACGTACCAATGCCGCGATGGTCTCTATCAAGCGCGCTTTGTTGACTTGGTAGGGCAACTCATCGATGACGATAATCTCTTTGTTTTTCTTCTGTTCGATGTGTGTTTTGGCACGTACTTTGATACGACCGCGCCCTGTGAGATAGGCATCCATAATCCCCTTTTTGCCGAAAATCGTCCCACCTGTAGGAAAATCAGGAGCATGCACAAACTGCATAAGGTCTTGGACGATTGCGTCGGGGTTGTTGAGTAGATAGAGTGTCGCATCCATGATTTCATTGAGATTGTGCGGAGGAATATTGGTCGCCATACCTACGGCAATACCGCTACTCCCATTGATAAGGAGATTGGGCACACGTGTAGGAAGTACTACAGGCTCCTCTTGAGAACCATCGTAGTTAGGCGCAAAGTCAATAGTATCTTTGTCGATGTCCTTGAGTAACCACTCCGCGTATTTGGTCATACGTGCTTCCGTATAACGCATCGCTGCTGCATTATCGCCATCGATAGAGCCGAAGTTCCCTTGTCCATCGACAAGCGGTGCACGCATCGAGAAGGGTTGCGCCATACGTACCAATGCGTCGTAAACGGCATTATCCCCGTGCGGATGGTATTTACCTAGTACCTCTCCAATAATACGTGCCGATTTTTTGAATTTGGCACCTGCTGAAAGATTGAGTTCGCTCATCGAATAGAGAATTCGTCGATGGACGGGTTTGAGTCCATCGCGCACATCAGGCAACGCACGTCCAATAATGACGCTCATCGAATAGTCAAGATAGCTCGTTTTGATACTATCTTCTATATTAATGTTTTGAATCTCTCCGCTGTTGTGTGAATCAGCCATGCAACATTATCCTTAAATCAAAGTGGCTGAAGTGTAGCCAAACGACGCTTAATCTTTAATCCAAACCCTTGTGTTAGGGCTGCTTACAAAAAGTATTAACAAAGGTAAACTCATGATTAAATTTTAATCACTTAATTGCGCGCCGCTGTTTACAAATAAGTTACACTTCTTTTCAGAACGTGCCAAACACGTTTACAATTTCTCAAAGGATCTACCATGAAAAAATTTCTCTCTCTCAGTTTAGTTGCCGCTATGGCTCTCTCTACACATGCAATGGCCGAAGAAGCAGCTGCAGCTGCTACTGAAGCTCCTTCTAATGCCTTTAGCATGAGCGGAAATGCTGCAATGACTACGAACTACTTGTGGCGTGGTTGGACATACACAAACGAAACTCCAACAGGTCAAGCAGGTCTTGATTTTAGCAACCTTTTCAACATCGAAGGTCTCTATGCTGGTACATGGGGTTCAGGTATTACTGCTGGTTCAGAAGTTGACCTTTACGGTGGTTATAGCCTAGCGCTTAGCGATGCACTTAGCATCGATGTAGGTACTATTTACTACTTCTATACAACTGACTTCATAAGCGATCCACACAAAACTACAAGCTACGGTGAGGTTTATGTGACAGCTACTTTTGGAGATTACTCTCTTTCTGTCTACGAAGAGTACGATTTTGATGGTACTACTGCTATTGCAGCTGCTACTTTTGGACCCGTCGATGTACAAGCAGGTTACTACCTAGTGCCTTCAACTTCAACTTCAAATGCACTCTTTGGTTCTGCAGGTATCAACTGGCCATGTATGCTTGATAACAGCTACAACATGAATGCCACAGTAGCGTACAACAACAATGCAGCTGCCAACACAGTTTTCGCTCAAAAAATGGGTGGAGCTGCCTTCGCTTTGACAATCAGCAAAGATTTCTAGTCAGAAATTGATTAAATTTTAATCAATAAACTGCCTACTTAAAAAGAGGTGGGCAGTTATACTTTAGCATTCAAAAAAAGGAGACCCAATGGAAAATTTTGGTGATGTAGGCTATATACTTGACAGTTTCTTGATGGTATTTGCTGGTATTTTAGTTATGTGGATGGCCGCTGGTTTTGCGATGCTTGAAACAGGTTTGACACGCAGTAAGAACAGTTCAGTGGTTCTACTCAAAAACGTTTCGATTTTTGCAATCGCAAGTATCACGTTCTACTTTGTTGGTTACAACATTATGTACGGTGAAGGTAGCTTCATGGGTGGCGGCTTTATGGTCGATAGCCTTGGAAGCGCTGTAGGTGATTCTGGTTTGGCATTGGGTCGTGAAGTAGGTGAAGATGGCGCAGTTACAGCTGCGGGTCACTCTCTCTATGCTGACTTCTTTTTCCAAGTAGTCTTCGTAGCAACAGCTGCTTCTGTAGTATCAGGAACGATTGCTGAGCGTATGAAAGTATGGCCTTTCTTGATATTTACTGCGATTTTGACTGCAGTTATCTATCCATTGCAAGGACACTGGGGACCATGGGGCGGTGCGCTTACTGGCGAGGGACAATTCCTCGAAGGTTTTAGTGACTTTGCAGGTTCTACTATCGTTCACTCTGTAGGTGGTTGGGCTGCGTTGGCAGGTCTATTGCTTCTAGGTGCTCGCAAAGGCAAATACGGTGCAAATGGCCAAGTACGTGCAATGGCAGGTTCAAATCTTCCTTTGGCAACACTAGGTACCTTTATCCTCTGGATGGGATGGTTCGGGTTCAATGGTGGTTCACAATTGGCAATGGGCACACTTAGTGATATCAATGCAGTAGGCTTGGTTATCGCAGATACCAATATGGCGGCAGCAGCTGGTGCAATTACAGCGGCTATCTTGACACAAATCATCTACAAAAAAGTGGACCTTACTATGGTTCTCAACGGTGCACTTGGTGGTCTAGTAGCAGTTACTGCAGGTCCAGATCTAGGTATGATGGTCTCCTTTATCGATGGTGTAGTTGCGGCTATCTTGATTGTGATTGCGGTTCCTATGTTTGACAAACTCAAACTTGACGACCCAGTCGGTGCTCTTTCTGTACACTTGGTCAACGGTATTTGGGGAACACTTGCAGTGGGTATCTTCAACGAGAGTGTTCCTTTTATGGCGCAAGTCAAAGGTATCCTACTCATTGGCGCATTCACATTTGTGGTATCATTCGCCATCTGGTTCGTACTCAAAATCACTATGGGTATTCGTGTATCTGAAGAGGTTGAGTATGACGGTATGGATCTTCATGAGACAGGCCTAGAGGCTTACCCTGATTTTTCAAAACACCTTAAATAAACAAAAAAGCTGGAGAACACTATGAAAAAAATCGAAGCTATCATCAAGCCTTTCAAACTCGAAGATGTCAAAGATGCGCTTACCGAGAAAGGTATCACGGGAATGACCGTGAGTGAAGTCAAAGGCTACGGTGCTCAAAAAGGGCACTCCGAGCTTTACAGAGGTGCTGAATATGTGGTCGATTTCCTTCCCAAAATTCGTTTGGAGTTGGTCGTCACTTCTGAGCGTGTCGATGAAATCGTTGCTACGATTGTCGACGCTGCCAAAACAGGCAAAATCGGCGATGGCAAAATCTTCGTCAGTGAAGTTACAAAAGTCGTACGTATTCGCACGGGCGAAACCAACGACGACGCTATCTAGTCTGCTCTACACTAGCACCCATCGCTTGGGTGCTACTTTTTAATCACCCTCTTTTTACATCTGCCTATTTTTTAGACAATCATTTCCAAAACCCCTCCAAACCCCTTGTTATAATCTCTCCTTCATTTCAAATGCATTAGGAACAAAACATGCAATTTCCTTACGTTATCGATACTTTCTTTTTGCTCTTCGCCGCTGTGCTAATCATCCTCATGGCACCAGGGTTTGCGATGTTGGAGGCGGGATTGGTTCGCTCCAAAAACGTCGTCACCGTTTTGACGGGCAACGTACTGCTCTACGCTATCACCTCTTTTGTTTTTGTGCTGTGGGGATTCAATCTCATGTTTGGCGGCAACGGCTTCTTCCTCGATGGCATTACCATGACCGATTACAGCATCTACGCCTTTGCCTTTTTCCAAATGGCGTTCGTTTCCAAAACCGTCTCGATTATGAGCGGGGGATTGAGTGAGCGCGTTCGATTGGTGCCTTTTATGCTTTTCGCCATCGTCATGGCAGGCTTTATCTATCCGCTTGTGGGTGGTTGGATTTGGAACGGTGGATTTTTGAGCGGTATGCACGATTTGGCTGGCTCTACCGTGATTCACTCCGTAGGAGGCTGGGCAGTTTTGGCGGCGATTATGATACTAGGACCACGCCAAGGCAAATATGACAAAAACGGTGCTATTCGCCCTATGCCTGCTTCGAGTATTCCCTTGGTTACCTTGGGCGCATTGCTGCTTTGGATTGGATGGTTTGGATTCAATGGCGGTTCTAATTTCAAAATCTCCACTCCCGAACTCGCCGATACAGTCAGTCTCATCATCCTCAATACCAACACCGCAGGTATCGCGGGTGCTATTGCCGCGACGCTATTTCTGTATGCGCGATACCGTACGCTCGATGTCACCATGATACTCAACGGTGCATTGGGAGGGCTTGTCGCTATTACGGCAGGTGCCGATGTAGTGGGATTGTGGGAGCCTATCGTCATTGGTGCTATTGGAGGATTATTAGTAGTTTTGGCTATCCCGATGTTCGATAGATTCAAAATCGATGACCCCGTAGGAGCTATCTCCGTACACTTGGTCAACGGTATTTGGGGGACATTAGCCGTAGCCCTTTTCAGCGACGCTTTCACCTTTTGGGCGCAACTCAAAGGTGTCTTGGTCGTGGGAGCATTTGTCTTCCCCGTCACATGGGTTCTTTTCGCACTTATCAAGCGTTTTGTAGGTATCCGTCCCAATGCCGAGAGCGAATACAACGGTCTGGATATTCAAGAGTGCGGTATCGAAAGTTACCCCGATTTTGTCAAATCCAAAGTCTAATCCCCCTATAATAGCTCCACTTTTTTTGTGGAGCATCGCATGCGTCGATTGATACTAGTTCTACTCTTTTTCTCTGCTCTTTGGGCGGAGGATTTTATGCTTGGACATCAGTTCAAAGATGAGAATTTTTACTTCCCCCCTATTCCTGCCCAAATGACCCAAGCCGAATTTGATCTGCTCAGCCAAGACAGTGGTCTCAAAGAGATGCTCTATGCCGCCGTGGTACCAGGCTATATGCACTTCGTCGCCCAAGAGGAGACGGTGGGGTACGTGCTTTTGGGGACGCGATTGGCTAGCTATACGACCATGATTGCATCGTATGCTATAGCCTCCAATGAGCTCTCGCAATTGAGTGGTTCTACCAAAGTCGCTTTCGATGTAGCACTTTTGGTTGCCGTGGGTAGTTATCTCTTCGACTACATCGCAGGTGAATATACCCTCAACGCCAAACAAAACGCCCTTCGATACCACTACGGCAAAACGGCATCGACGCTAAGCTTCGATGGTAATCGCCTCTCCTTTTCACACACTTTCTAGGATTCTAAAAGCCTCTGCGCGATAGTCGGTAGCTCCTTTTGGAGTGTCAAATAGCCGCCATTCGCCTCATAATAGGGTGCGGTAATTTTGGCAAACTCCTCACATGAGGCGTAGCAGTTGACCGCCCACACATAGGGCAAATCGTGCGCCTCCAAAAGCGTACGACTCAGCAAAGTATCGTTGATACTGCCCAACGTGCTTGGCACGACCAAGAGCACCTTGTCTGCAAAAAGATGGGCAATATCTATCATGAAAAGCTTCTCATCGATAGGGACAAGCAAACCGCCCGCCCCTTCGATAATGACAATTTCACTCACCTCTTGCATCTTTTGAAGCGCCATCAAGAGTATCTCGATTTCAATCATCGTGTGACCGCGTGCCACATAGGGCGCCGCAGGGAGTTTAAAGGCATAAGGGCAGACATCCTCGATACCAAAATCGAGCAGTTTGGTGTTGTATTGGCGTGCTGTTTCAAGCAGTAGTGCCGCATCGCAAGGCACATCGACCACTCCTGTTTCGATGGGTTTGAGCACCCCTACTTTGTACCCCATCTCACCGTAATAGCGCACCAACTCCAGCGCGGCAAAACTCTTACCAATTCCCGTATTGGTGGCACTTACAAAAAGCGTTCGCTTCATTATCTTCATCTCTTTTTTAGAGTATTGCTTCTATAATCTACACCCTATCTCGTCAATAATTTTTAAGGAAAAGACGTGCAAAAATTCGAGGCGTTTGCTACCGATTTTATCCAAATGAATGGCAATAAAACGGGCCCAATTAGCCCGATTATAACACAGTCAGCCGCATTCGGATACGCTAGCTGTGCCGAAGCAGAGGGCATTTTCGATGGCTCTGTCAAAAAGCCTCTCTACGCACGCATGGGCAATCCCACTACGGCACAACTAGAGCGATTGCTCGCTCACATGGAGGGTGGTGTGGGTGCCATAGCCACGGCTTCTGGCATGGGTGCCATTAGCTTAGCCGTCATAAGCATGACCCAAGCAGGCGATGAAATTATCAGTATCGGTGGGCTTTTTGGAGGCACCTACGGATTTTTCCATGAGACACTTTCACGCTTTGGCATTGTCACCCATTTTTTGAGTGCCGATGCTATGGATACACTCCACAGCGTCATCACCCCCAAGACCAAAATCCTCTTCCTAGAGAGCGTAGGCAATCCCAATATGCGCCTGCCTGACATCACTGCTATTGCCACAATAGCCCAAGAGCACGGTATAGCACTCATGGTCGATAACACCGTCACGCCTATCACGCTTCAGCCTTTGAAACTAGGTGCGGATATCGTCGTCTACTCCACCACCAAAATCATCGCAGGTAACGCCTCTGTGCTAGGGGGCGCCGCCATTTTCCGCGCCATAGGCGGTGAGGGGGATAAATTTCGCTCTCCTCGATACGCCTTTTTGTCCAAATTCATCGAAAAAATGGGCGAAAATGCACTCATAGGCATGGGACGCAAACGTGCACTTCGCGATTTGGGCATGAGCGCATCGGCGTTTTCTAGCTATCTGACGCTTCTAGGACTAGAGACCCTGCCCTTTCGTATGCCTCGCTCCATCGAGAATGTGCGCACGGTCGCTTTGGCACTGCACGCGGCAGGATTGGCAGTCAATCACCCTGCACTTCCCCATCACCCTGACCATGCACGATTTCTAGGACTCTTCGATGGCTCCTGCGGGACGCTTTTGACACTCGATTTTGGGACAAAAGCGCGCGCTTTTGCCTTTTTGGATGCCTCCAAGCTCATCACCATCACCGCCAATATTGCCGACAGTCGTACTTTGGGTTTGCATATGGCATCGACGATTTACCGCGATTTTAGTGCGCAAGACCGCGCCTTTTTGGGTATCACCGATGGGCTTGTGCGTATCTCGATAGGACTTGAATCACCCCAAGCTATCATCGATGACTTTTTGGAGGCGTACACCCATGTCCACTAAGACCCAGCACGATGTCGCATGGGAAGTCGCCATCCCCAAACGTTTTCACGTCTTTTTACTCAATGACCACTATACGAGCATGGAGTTCGTCATCGATGTGTTGATGGGCATTTTTCACAAGAACTACGCCCAAGCCGAAGCAATCATGCTCGCCGTGCACGAACAAGGCAAGGGACTTTGTGGCACCTACAGCTACGAAATCGCCGAAACCAAAGTCGTCCAAGTACGTACCAAAGCCAAAGAGAGCGGATTTCCGCTCAAAGCCATCTTAGAGGAGGCCTAATTATGATTAGCAGTGAACTCAATTTTTTATTCCAAAAAGCGATTAAATTTGCCAAGAAAGAGCGACACGAATTTTTGACCTTGGAGCACCTGTTCTTATCGGTGCTCACGAGTAATGAAGGTATCGAAATACTTGCCGCGTGTGGTGGTGACATCGCCACGATGCAGGAGAAGGTGAGCAATTACATCCTCCAAACCCTCGAACGCCTCCCTGAAGGCATCGATGAGGAGCCTATCGAGACGATGGCAGTTTCGCGCGTCATCGACAAGATGGTGCGACACCTGCGTAGTGCACAACAAAACGAAGCGCGCATCGGTGATTTCATCATCGCGATGTACGACGAAGAGCACAGCTACAGCGTGATGCTTTTGCATGAGCAAGGCATCGAGCGTATCGATATTCTCGATACCATTTCGCACCAAGATATTTTTGAGCACGACACCATCGATGCCACGCCCAACACCGAAAATGCTTTGGCAAACTACTGTATCGACCTCATCGAAAAGGCAAAAACCGAGCAGATTGACCCTATCATCGGACGCGATATGGAGATAGAGCGACTCATTCAGGTGCTATGCCGACGCAAAAAGAACAATCCTCTGCTCTTGGGTGAACCAGGCGTGGGCAAAACTGCTATCGCAGAGGGACTTGCCCTCAAAGCCGTAGCGATGGAGTTGCCCGAAATTTTGAGTGATATTTCGCTCTATGCGCTGGATTTGGGTTCGCTTTTGGCGGGGACAAAATACCGAGGCGATTTTGAAAAGCGCCTCAAAAGCGTCATGACCGAATTGGCTCAACAGCCTCACGCGATTCTCTTTATCGATGAGATTCACACTATCGTGGGCGCAGGTGCGGTGAGCGGCGGCAGTATGGATGCCTCCAATCAGCTCAAACCTGCTCTCGCCTCTGGGACATTGACCGTCATTGGGGCTACGACCTATGGCGAATACCGCAACGTCATGGAAAAAGATAAGGCACTCAGCCGTCGCTTCGCCAAAATCGACGTCAAAGAACCCAGCATCGAGGACAGTATCAAAATCCTCAAAGGACTCAAAAGCAAATACGAAGCGCACCACGGCATCACCTACAGCGAGGGTGCCATTACCTCTGCCGTGGAGCTATCCAAACGCCACATCACCGACAGGTTTTTGCCTGATATTGCTATCGATGTTATCGATGAGACAGGGGCTTCGTTTCACCTCAAAAAGTCCAAACGCACCGCCGTCAATATCCGTGATATCGAAGAGACGATTGCCAAAATCGCCCAAATTCCTCTCACGCAAATCACCCAAGATGACCTCAAAGGACTCTCTACCCTCCAAGAGCGCCTCTTGACCCAAGTGATTGGTCAAGACGATGCCGTATCCAAAGTCGTCCAAGCGGTCAAACGCGGTCGTGCAGGACTCTCTAGTGCCAAAAAACCTATCGCAAGCTTCCTCTTTTCAGGGCCTACAGGCGTGGGTAAAACCGAACTGGCCAAGAGTTTGGCGCACCTATTGGGCGTACATTTTGAGCGCTTCGATATGAGTGAATATATGGAGAAACACGCCGTGGCGCGATTGGTCGGTGCACCTCCAGGGTATGTGGGCTTTGAGCAGGGGGGACTTCTCACCGATGCCGCACGCAAACACCCTTATATGGTGTTGCTCCTCGATGAAATCGAAAAAGCGCACCCCGATGTGGTCAATATTTTGTTGCAGGTGATGGACAACGCCACCTTGACTGACAACAACGGCTACAAAGCCAATTTCGAGCATGTCATTCTCATCATGACCTCCAATATCGGTGCGCAAGATACTCCTATCATGGGCTTCACCTCGAGTAAACAGCTGCACAAAGATGAAGCCTTGAAGCAGTTTTTCACCCCAGAGTTTCGCAACCGCCTCGATGCCATTGTCCCTTTCAAAGCGCTTTCACTCGATATCGTCAAAGGGGTTGTGGATAAATTTATCGCGCAACTCAACGCTGACTTGACCAAGAAAAAAATCACGCTCACCCTCACCGATAGTGCCAAAACCGAGCTTGCTCGTCTAGGCTACGACCACGCTATGGGTGCACGACCCTTGGGCAGAGTCATACAAGAGAAAATCAAAGACCCCTTAGCCGACAGAGTGCTCTTTGGCAATCTCGCAAAAGGTGCCACTCTCACCGTCGATTTCGATACAGCCAAAGGCTTCACGCTCGCCCCATGACGCGCATCCCCTATTTGCGCGTGGGCGAACCCTTCCCCCCTGCCACACAAGCATCGCGTGAGGGCATCGTCTGTTATGGCGGTGATTTGTCGCCTACGCGACTGCTCGATGCCTATCGTGCAGGCATCTTCCCATGGTTCAATGAAAACGACCCCATTCTCTGGTGGTCGCCCAATCCTCGATGTCTGCTCTTTCCCGATGACCTCATCATTCGCAAATCGTTTGAAAAGCGCCTACGCAACGGCGGTTTTGAGGTACGCTTCGATACCGATTTTGCCAGTGTCATACGTGCCTGCCGTAGTGTCGATGGACGCGACGAGGCAGGCACGTGGATCACGCAAAGCATCATCGAAGCGTACGAGACACTGCACCACATGGGCTATGCGCACTCGGTCGAGACCTATATCGACGATGAATTGGTAGGGGGATTGTACGGGGTGAGTTTGGGTGGAGGCTTTTTCGGAGAGTCGATGTTTAGTCGTGTCAATGATGGCTCCAAGGTGGCACTTGTAGGGTTGGTGGCGTTTGCCAAGCATCATGGACTAGAGTTCATCGATGCGCAAATCCCTACGCAACACATCCTATCGATGGGAGCGGTGACGCTTCCTAGAGAAGATTTTTTGACACTTTTAGCACAAACGCTTCAACGCCCAACGCTTATGGGCAATTGGGGAGAGAAAAGATAATCGCTCTAAAAAAGCGACTAGTCGCGTGGGCCTGCTGCCGAAGCAAGCTCAGCGCTAGCGTAGCTAAGCGGGCTTTGCCCGATTAGCGTTTAATTAACTAGCCTTTTCGCTTGCCATTTTTGCGATATTGGCGATGGCTTCAGGGTTTTCCATAATCTCTTGGGTGATTTTGTAGGAGCAGAATTTGGGTCCGCACATCGAACAAAACTCTGCCTCTTTGAAGACATCCTGCGGCAGTGTCTCATCGTGGTATTCACGTGCGCGCTCTGGGTCAAGCGCAAGACTAAACTGCTTCTCCCAGTCGAATTTATAGCGCGCATCGCTCATCGCATCATCGACATCACGTGCACCTGTGCGACCACGTGCGATATCCGCGGCGTGCGCGGCGATTTTGTAGGCGATGATACCCTCACGTACATCTGCCGCATTGGGCAGACCCAAGTGCTCTTTGGGCGTGACATAGCAGAGCATCGATGCACCATGCCATCCACCCACCGCGGCACCCATCGCCGAGGAGATATGGTCGTACCCTGCGGCAATATCGGTCACCAAGGGGCCTAAGATATAGAACGGCGCTTCGTGACAATATTCACGTTGGATTTTCATGTTGCGCTCGATTTGATTGAGTGGGACGTGTCCAGGACCCTCTATCATGACTTGGACATTTTTCTCCCACGCGCGAAGCGTCAATTCGCCTAGCACCTTTAGCTCGCCTAACTGCGCATCATCGCTGGCATCGGCTAGACACCCAGGGCGTAGACTGTCGCCTAGCGAGAGCGATACATCGTAGCGTGCACAAATATCGAGAATCTCATCGTACGCGGTGTAGAAGGGATTTTCGCGGTGATAGTGCATCATCCACGCCGCCATCAATGAACCGCCACGACTCACAATCCCCATCTTACGTTTGGCGACTTTGGGCATGCTAGAGAGCAAAAAGCCTGCATGAATGGTGAAATAGCTCACCCCTTGTTGCGCTTGTCGCTCTAATACTTCGAGCATCTTTTCGATGGTCAGGTTTTCGATTTTGTTGTTGACATCGTGGAGGATTTGGTACATTGGCACCGTACCGATAGGGATTTTCGAGTTGGCAATAACCGCACGACGAATCGCGTCCAAATCTCCACCTGTCGATAAGTCCATCGCAGTATCGGCTTGGTACTTTTGCGAAATATGTATCTTCTCGACCTCTTGGTCAATCTCACTTGCCAGTGCTGAAGAGCCAATATTGGCGTTGATTTTGCAACGTGCGGCGATACCAATTGCCATAGGTTCGAGGTTTTCATGCATCACATTGGCAGGAATTATCATGCGTCCGCGTGCTACTTCGCTGCGAATAAGCTCTGGCTCTAAATTTTCGACCTTTGCCACGTAGTGCATCTCTTCGGTGATGATGCCCTGCTTCGCATAAAACATCTGTGTTCTTACAGGGTCATTTTGACGTTTTTTCAGCCACTCTTTTCGCATCGCAGTCACTCCATTTTGTACCTAGAATAGGTAATGAATTTAACACAATCAAGATAAAATCCAGCTTTTATAATGTATACTTTCGTAACACTTTTGGAAAATAAAAGGATAAAATTTGTCCGATTTATCTCTCGTACTCTTGGCAGGTGGCAACTCTAGTCGTTTTGGGATGGGTGTACGCAAGCAGTGGCTTCGTATCGACCAGACCCCTTTGTGGCTCCATGTTGCTCGTACCTTCGAATCTATGGGAATTTTTGAAAAAATCGTCATTACAGCGCATCCAGACGATGTTTTGTACGCTCAAAACCACACTGCTCACACCGTCGTTGCCGCAGGCAAAGAGCGTCAGGACTCTCTCAAAAACGCCCTCTCACACATCGATACACCCTATGTCATGGTGAGCGATGTTGCACGTGCCTGTGTGACCCCTGCGCTGATTCATCGCATTATCGCAGCCAAAGAGCAAGCTGATTGCATCGTATCGTTTCTACCCATTTGGGATACTGTCGTCTATGACGATGCCACAATAGCGCGTGAAAAGCTCAAAATTATTCAAACACCACAACTATCAAAAACTCACATTCTCAAAAAAGCGTTACAATCTGAAACAATTTTCACCGATGATAGCTCCGCAATTGTAGCGTTTGGTGGCACGAGAGCCTTCGTAGAGGGAGAGGAAGGGGCGCACAAAATCACCCGTGCGGCAGATCTGCTCAAGCTTCCTTGTATCACGCCACCCTCTAACAAAGTTTTGGTGGGTAATGGTTACGATGTACATGCATTCCAAGAGGGCAAACCTATGGTCTTGGGCGGCATAGGCATGCCCCTATTGCCCTACGGATTCAAGGCACACTCCGATGGCGATGTCGCTATTCATGCCCTCATCGATGCCATTTTGGGTGCGGCAGGCATGGATGATATTGGGACGCTTTTTCCTGACACCGATGCCGCGTATGCCGACATCGACTCCAAAAAATTGCTCTCGCATGTCATGACACGCATCACCCAAGTGGGCTTCGAGCTGGGCAACGTCGATATCACTATCGTCGCCCAACAGCCCAAAATCGCCCCCCACAAACGCGATATGCGTGCCTCATTGAGCGCCCTTTTGTCACTGCCCCTAGAGCGTGTCAATGTCAAAGCCACCACCACCGAAGGGCTAGGCTTCACAGGACGCAAAGAGGGAGTCGCTGTCATAGCGACCGCTACACTATACTACACCAATTGGACCCACGCCTAATGCATATTCTCATCGTCGAAAATGAAATTTATCTCGCCCAAAGTATCGCAAGCAAACTCAGCGAACAGGGTCATCATTGTGAACAAGCCGCCACTATCATCGATGCCTTGCGAGAGGATTTTTTCGATGTTATTTTGCTCTCGACCAACGTATCGGGTCAGGACTTTTTCCCCGTCATCGAGCACTATAAAAACTCTATTATTATCATGATGGTGAGCTACATCAGTAACGACACCATCTCCAAACCCTTGCAAGCAGGTGCCAAAGATTACATCATGAAGCCCTTTATGATAGAGGAGCTCATTCGCAAAATCGACCACTTCCAATCGTTCGAGCTTCTCAAACGCCAAAACAAAACCTATGAGCGCTACTTGAGCCGTACCTTCCGATCACACAAATTTGAAGAGTCACTCTTGAATGAGCAGATGCCCTTTTTGCTTTTTAGTAATTTCCAAAAACAAGCCGATGCTTTTGCCTTTGCTTACGCCCAACACAAGGGACGGTTTTTGCACTATATTTGTCTAGCTGACCCCAAAGCGCTCGATGAGATAGATGCCCTACCCAAGAACGAAATGCTCTACATCACAGAGTTCCAAAGCCTCAAAAAAAGTGAGCGCAAAACACTCCTCGAACATATTCAAAATCGCCACGCCATCCTCTCTACGACGGACAACAACGACACCGAGGGAATGCGCCTCATTGAGCTAAAAAGCGACAATAAAATCTTCGACCAAAGCGATATAATGTCCGTCGATGACTACGTCAAGTATGTCGTGCTCAACTACCAATCCAAATACCCCGATACCGAACTCTCCAAAAAATTGGGCATGTCGCGCAAAAGCTTGTGGGAAAAGAGAAGAAAATATGGCATCAACAAGAAAAAATAGAGCCTTATACATCGATGAGCAGGCGCTCTCTGCACTTGCATTGGCAAAAGCGGGGCTACTGGCACCCGTAGATAGACTCATGACACAACAAGATGTCAAGACCTTCAAAGAGATGCAACACATCGGCTCTCAAACCTTCCCCTTCCCCTTTTTGCTCTCACCCAGTGGCAAGCGCAACACCCAAGTGCTCGAAACCGCCCAAAAAGAGGAGATTCTCGACCTCTTTGTCAAGCGTCATTATGTGGGATGGATAAAGGTCGAAGAGATTTTCCCCATCGACAAAAAAGAGCGTCTACGCCAAATCTATGGCACCGATAGCCTCTCACACCCTGGCATTAGTGCTACGGCGGAACGCATCGGACCCTACTGTATTGCAGGGGAGTATGAAATCGACCTCTCAACGGTACAAGGCAACATCGATATGATTGAGCGTGCCAAAATCGAGCACGATGCGCAACACGTCTCCGCTATTATGCTTGCCGCCAACCCTCTGCACCGTGGGCATGAGCGTCTCATTCGCCAATCTCTCGAAAAGAGCGATTTGTTGATTTTGTTCCTGCTCAAACCCTACCAAGAGGGGATTTTGGATTATGAGATTCGCTACAAAACGTTGCACTATTTTGTCACCAACTACCTGCCCAAAAACCGCGTCTTGATTGTCCCTTTTGAGACCAACTATCTCTTCGCAGGGTACAACGAGGTGATTCTCGATGCGATTGTCGCCAAAAATTATGGGTGCGACCGTCTCATCATCGGCAAAAACCATGCTGGCATTGGACTCTTCTATGACCATAACCAAGACAACTCTATCCTCAACACCCTCAAAGGGGTCGATATCGAGATTGAGACCGTAAGCGATTTTGTCTACTGCAACAGCTGCAAAACCTTGGTGAGTACACGCACCTGTCCACACGGTCAACACCACCATATTTCCTATCATGCCGACTCGATTTTGGAGCTGATGCAAGCGGGATTGTTGCCTCCAGCGGTGCTCATACGCAAGGATATTTCGGCACTGATTCTCAGCCACCTCTTCCCCAATCGATTCAAAAATATTGGAAAACTCTACTACGACATCTTGCCCAACAGCGGGATTTTGGAGTCACACAACGAACAAGATTTTTACATCGGCTTGATGAACCTCTACCAAACCACCTCTCTCACCTAGGAGTATCGATGCGCAAACTTTTTTTGACCTTTTTTTATACAGGTCTCTCCCCCAAAGCACCTGGTACCGTAGGGACTTTTGCGGCGGTGCCTTTTGGGCTTTTGGTCTTGGCGTATGCACCACCTTCGACGCTCTTTCTCGTGGCGATATTGGTGAGCGTACTTGCCGCCAAAGCTATCACCGCGTATGAAAACGAGACTCAACTGCACGACGCAAGCCACATCGTCATCGACGAGGCGGTAGGGGTTTGGATAGCGATGGCTATTGCCCCAGGGGTAATGATTCCATGGGAGAGTTACAGCGTGGGCAACGAGGCGATTTTCATACCTCTGGTTTTGAGTATCCTCTATTTTCGCCTCTTTGATATTCTCAAACCCTCTTTTATTGGGCGTATCGACCGTGATGTAGCGGGTGGTTGGGGTGTCATGGGCGATGATATTGCCGCTGGATTTGTAGCAGGCATCACCAGTGCGCTCACCTACGCCATATGGGAAAAATTGGCGCTGTAGTGGCAAAATAGTTTTCCCATGGAACGTATCGAGTCCCTCTCGCTACTCAAAAGTGGTCGAGATTGGCTCTATTTTTTGCTTTTTGCCTCTTTAGTCGCTACTTTTTCGCTCCTTTTTTCCTACCAACGCTACCTCGACTTTCGCACCTTCGATAGCTATACCCTCGAGGGTATTGTCACTCAACAGGCGCAACTGCTCTCCAAAGAGCAGATGCCCTTTTGGCGGCTGAGTCTCGATACGCCGTCGATGCGCGTAACTACCCTCTCCTTTTTGCCGTTAGGCGATTTGGTGGGGCAAAAGGTACGTATCACCATCGATACCGATACGACAAGCTTCATCGACTATCTCACCCACACCTTCGCCCAAAGCGACCTCGTAGCGCTTCTGCCCCATCGAAGCCTACAGTGGCACCTCATCGATGCTACACACGCCCAACACTCTCACCCTTTGATGCAAAATCTCTACGGTGCGCTCTTTTTCTTGGAACCCATTTCGCCCCATCTTCGCACTATCCTCACTACCCTTGGCGTCAATCACCTCGCGGCACTGAGTGGCTATCATTTAGGCTTTTTGGCGACGCTCTTGTGGGGCGTGTTGTGGCTTGTATATAAGCCATTGCATCGACGCTTTTGGCCCTATCGACTCTACCACCGCGATGCAATGTTTTTCATCATTGTGGTGCTGTGGGGCTATATTCATCTGCTAGGCTATTCGCCCTCGTTGGTGCGGGCTTTTGGGATGCTCATCGTGGGGTTTGTGCTCTATGACAGAGGGCTAAAGCTTGTAAGCTTTTCGATGTTGAGCGTGACGGTGTTGCTCTTGTTGGCACTCTTTCCCTCGCTGCTTTTCTCGATAGCCTTTTGGCTCTCGGCACTTGGGGTGTGGGGGATTTTCATGCTGCTACATCTCATGCCTCATGCCAAGGCGTGGCAACTCTTCTTGGCGATAAATATCGCGCTCTTTTTTCTCTTGACTCCGTTGGGCGTGGGCTATTTCGGGCAAATTTCGCTGTGGCAGTGGGCTAGTATACCGCTGAGTATGCTCTTTGGGATTTTCTATCCCTTGGCAATGGGACTGCATGCCCTAGGGTGGGGAGAGTGGCTCGATGGCGTGGTGTTGGCGCTTTTTGAGATACCCATGAAGAGTGCCACACTCGCACTCAACGGCTACTATATTAGCCTCTATTTGGCACTGCTCTTAGCCAGTGCGCTTCATCGATGGCTGATGCTTTTTGCGCTTGTTGCAGGGACACTTTTGACCTGTAGCTTTTACTACAAGCTACTCTAGCCCCATCTTGAAGGGGTTGAGGATATTGTTGGGGTCGAAGGCGCGTTTGATATCTTGGAAGAGTTGCATCTCTTCGGGGGTAAACGCCATGTGCATGTAGGGCGCTTTTGCGATACCTATACCATGCTCACCGCTCAATGTCCCGCCCATATCGATGGTCGCTTGGAAAATTTCCTCGATAGCTTGGTAGGCGATTTTGACCTGTTGGGGGTCTTTGCCATCGACCATAACATTGGTGTGAACATTGCCATCGCCTGTATGCCCAAAACAGGGGATTTTGACGCCATATTTTTCACCAATGGCATAAAATCGCTCTAGGGTTTCAGGGAGTTTGGCTCTAGGGACAGTGACATCTTCGTTGAGTTTTTTGCTACCGTAGATAGAGAGGCTAGGACTGGCATTGCGACGTGCGAACCACAAGTCAGCCGACTCTTTGGCATTGGCGGCGATTTTGAACTCTTGACAGCCGTTCTCACGGAAAACGCGCTCGATGACCTCAAGCTGAAATGCCAAATCCTCTTCCAAATTGCCATCGACATCGGTGACCAAAATAGCGCCTGCTTCGATAGGTAAACCTTTGTGGAAAGTAGCCTCAACTGCACGAATAGTGAGATTGTCCAAAAACTCCATCGCTACGGGCGTGACACCGCTTGCCATGGTTTTGTAGACGGCTTCCATGGCGGCATTGACACTCTCGAAAACGCCCATGGCGGTTTTGGTAAGTTTGGGCTTGGAGAGGAGTTTGAGCGTTACCTCTGTGGTGACTGCCAATGTCCCTTCGGAGGCTATCAAAATCCCTGCGATGTTGTAGCCTGCGACATCTTTGATGGTGCGTTTGCCTGCCTTGATGATGTCACCGTTGGGGCGTACGGCGCGAATGGCCATGACGTAATCTTTGGTGATGCCATATTTGGCGGCACGCATACCGCCCGCATTCTCATTCACATTGCCACCGATGGTAGAGTACTCTTGGCTAGCAGGGTCTGGCGGATAAAAAAGTCCTACTGCTTCGACCGCTTTTTGCAAATCTTTGTTGATGACGCCAGGTTGGACTACGGCGACCATGTTTTGCATATCGATTTCGAGGATTTTGTTCATATGCTTTTCCATAGCAAGCACAATACCACCACGACTAGGCAACGCTCCACCGGTAAACCCACTCCCAGCACCGCGCGGTACGACAATGATGCGGTGTGCGTCGCAGTAGCGCAAAATCGCACTCACATCCGCCTCGTGACGCGGAAAAACAACAGCATCAGCTTCAAATCGCTCTCGTGTAGCATCGTAACTGTAGGCTATGAGGTGTGCCTTGTCAGTGTAAATATTCTCTGCGCCCACTATGGCTGTGAGTGCTTGGGCATGCTGTTCTTCTATCATTGTGATACTCCCAAAAGTTCTAGATAATAGCGTTCAAACTCTTTTATGCGTGCACTTCCCTCACCCCACCAATTGGCATCGATGGATTGGACGCGCGAGTAAAAGGGGAGCATCTTCTCCCCCTTCGCCTCCTCGATATCGTGCGATGCTACCACCGCAAACGTGTTGCAATCGACCTCATAGAGCTTCTGCGCGATAGCAAACTGAAGTAGTCCCAAATCGTAGGTGCGGCAAAAGGTTTGAAAATCCTCTTTGAGTGGAGAGGGGTGACCGATTTTGGACAAAAAGGCGGCGAACATATCTGAATGTGTAAAGAGTTTTTGGGTATCGCTACTCAACTGTGTATAGCTGCTTACCGTAGGTGCGATAAGCAAAACGCGCTCATACATCCACCCTAAATAGACGGTGTCACCCTCTGCCACAGGCGCTTCATAGGAGGGCAATGCGCCTTGGGCTAGCGCCTCAAAAGGGGTCGTTTTGAGCGTCAAGGTATCCTCTTTTGCCTCTACGACCTGCGCGGAGGCGATGATAGATTCGTAGTTGCCAATCGTGCGCATCACCACGGCACTCATCCCTACGGCACCTTGTGCTTTGACCTCAAAGGTTTTGCCACTCACACGCTCAACCAAAGCGGCGTTGCTTGCCAAAATGGTAGAAATCATCACCATACTAAAGAGAAAAAAACGCATCAAAATCCTTTGGTCTAAGAGGGTGCGATTATAACGAAACTAAGGCAAATAAGAGCGCAACTTTATTATACTTGCGCCAAAAATTGGGCTTTTGATGCGTATACTCTTTTTAGTTTTTCTCACACTTGCTTCGCTCTTTGGTGCATCGTTGAGTGTCGAAAAATGGGGCAACGGTGAGACCTTTTTGACCTTCTTGGAGAAGCACAACCTCCCGTTGAAAACCTACTACGATTTGGACAAAGAGGACAAGACCCTCACCCAAGAGATCTATGCAGGCACACGCTACGAGATGCTCATCGATGAGAACGGTACGCTTTTGCAAGCACTCATTCCCGTAGGCGACCAGCTTCAGCTACATATCTATGCAGACCGCGACGACTACCGCTTTACGGTGACACCGATACTATTGGATTACCAAGAGCACGCCTTTTCCTTCACGCTTGAGACCTCGCCTTATAACGATATTTTGCACCATACGCGCGATAGATTTTTGGCGCAGGAGTTCGTCTGGGCGTTCAAAAACTCGCTCAATTTCAAAATGGCACTGCGCAAAGGTGACACCATCGCGCTCATCTACCGCCAAGCCTATCGCTCGGGTCAAAAGTTTGGCTATCCCCAAATCCAAACCGCCTACATCGAGGTGCAAAAGCGCCCAAATGCTATCTACCTCAACAGTGACGGACGCTACTACAACCCAAAAGGGAGTGAGATTGCAGGCTTTATGCTAGGTGCTCCCGTGCCCAATGTACGCATCACCTCCTACTTTACCCTACGCCGTTTTCACCCTATTCTCAAACGCTACCGCGCCCATCTAGGCGTCGATTACGGTGCGGTGACAGGCACACCTATCTATGCCGCGGCGGATGGGCGTATCGCTATGGCGGCTTACAATGAGGGGTATGGCAATGTGGTCAAAATAAGCCATATCGATGGCTACATGACCCTCTATGCGCACATGAGTCGCTTCAAAAAGGGTCTACACAAAGGACAAAGCGTCAAAAAGGGAGCACTCATTGGCTACGTAGGCTCCACAGGACTCTCTACAGGTCCCCATCTGCACTTTAGCCTCTACAAAAACGGTCAAGCACGCAACCCTCTAGGGGTCATACGTATCACCACCAAACAGCTCAAAGGCAAAGAGATGGAGAGTTTCCAAGCCATCAAAACCTCCTACGACAACGCTATACAGTCGATTATCGCGCAGGGTATCGCACCCACTATCGCACCGCCACTCGAAAATGTCTGCTATTTGGGGGCACGCAACCCTATGGCGCTTTATATGTACGCCAAAGAGTAGGCGTTAGGGCAGATAGATGCCTTGGGGTTTGAGCACAATTTTGCCTTGTGCGAGCAACTCTTGCAAGGTGCGCTTGAAGACTTTTTTGCTCAAGCCAAAGGTCTCACTGATAAGTTTGGGGTCGCTATCGGCAGTATAAGGTAGCGCTTTTTTAGCCTCTAAAAGTGCCATGATTTTCTCTTGGGCGAAGGAGTGCGCGGCATCGCCAAGGGCTTGCAATGTACAGTCGAGCTTGCCATCTTCGCGAATATTTTTGAGATAGACCTCGACACTATCCCCCACAGACAAAGGTGTAAAAACCTCCTCTTTGAAGAGTATCCCTTGGTACTGATGATTGACGATGATTTTGTACCCCATAGGCGTTTTGGCTTCGATAATGGCAGGGTATTTGGCATAGACAGTCAGACGCGAAGTATCGGTAACGATAAAGGGTTTGGTCTTGGTCACCCCTACCAATCGATGCGTCTCATTGTCAAAGGAGATACGCACCAAATATTTTTGCCCCTTTTGCATTGGCTCTAGTTGGGCAGAGCGCGGCACCAACAAATCTTTTGCCAATCCCCAATAGATAAAAGCCCCAAAACGGCTCACATCGACACACTCCAAATAGGCAAATTCGCCCAATTGCGCCAACGGTGTCTCCGTCGTAGCCACCATCCTATCTTCGCTGTCGGTGTAGACAAACGCCTCTACCAAAGAGCCTATTTGCATCTCGGGGGTGACATAGCGCTTGGGCATGAGTAGCTCACTTCCATCACCGCTTTTGAGATAGAGTCCATGCTCTTTTTGACGAGCTACTTCGAGACAGTTGTAGCGACCCAAGATGATTTTATCGACGCGTTTGTTGCACATATGATTTGCCTTTGTAATGGTATTGTAACGCTAGTTTTTTATAATCGCGCTCCACATTTTCAAGGATGAGCGCATGCAAGATATATATATTGGGAATTTACCCTACTCCTTGTCCGAAAACGAGATCAAGGAGCTTTTTTCCACCTACGGCGAGGTCTCCAAAGTAACCCTCATTGTCGATAGAGAGTCAGGTCGCAAAAAGGGCTACGGCTTTGTCAAAATGGACCCACAAGGGTGCCAAGAGGCTATCAAAGAGCTCAACGAAACCCAATTTATGGGTCGCACTATCAAGGTCAGCGCCGCTTCCAACCGCCCCTAAATTTTTTCGCTTTACCCTTCGCGAAGCGCCTTGGCGATAAGCTCGATAGGGTTTGCAAAGAGCGTATCGACGTTTGCCTGCTCCATCGCATCGTTGATTTGCATACGACATGCACTGCACTCTGCCGCGACATAATCGGCTCCCGTTTGGGCAATCATCGCCGCTTTGGGCGCACCTGCCGCTTGGGCGTAGTGATAATTTTGGGTCTGCATCGTCACCCCTCCAAACCCACAACAGCGATTAGGGTCACTCATCTCCACCACACGAAAATTTTTGGCTATCAATCGACGCGGCTCTTGGTAAACACCCTGCATTTTGCGTGCATGGCAAGGGTCGTGATAGGTCACGGTAGGCATTTGCTGCTTTTTGGTCGCCAAGAGTTGCGGCAGAGGCGTGTGTGTCTCTAGCCACTGCGTCGCCATGAAGAGCTTCGATTCGAGATGTTTGGCACGCGCTAACCACTGGGGCTGGTCGTGAAAATAGTGCGCATAATCGACCTTGAGCATCGCGCTACAGGTAGCCTCAGGGATGATAATCGCCTCGACCTCATCGATGAAGGACTCAAAATATTCGATATTGGCTTTGGCAAGTACATCGACGGTATCGAAGTCGCCCGTGAAATAGGCGGGTGCACCGCAACACTTTTGCCCTTTGGCAAGATAGGCATCGATACCCAACGCGGCAAGCACCTCGATGAGGCTATCGCCAATCGTGGTGTAGTTGTAGTTGGCTAGACATCCGATGAAGATTGCCACACGACGCTTGCCGCCATTGTCGATGTTTTCAGGGTATTTGCGCAAGAAGCTTGTACGTGAAAAGGCGGGCAAAAGACGCTCTTTTTTCAACAATGGCAGACTAAAACGCCCCTGCATCGATTGCGCCTCTTCGCGCAGTTTGAAGGCGCAGGTTTGCACCACCCATCCCATTTTGAAAAGCAGATCATTGACCCATCGATGGCGTAGCAAAAAGAAAAAGGCGCGTTTATACCACGAGATGCCAAATTTTTTCCCTAGATCATAACGCACCTGCTCGATGACCATATCGGTAGGCAACGCTTTGGGGCAGACATCGACGCAGTTGGTACACAAAAAACAGCTCTCGAAAATCGCCTTGGCGTTTTTGTCTAGCTCCAAATCGCCCCGCTCGTACGCCCCCAACAAATCGATAAAACCGCGTGGAGAGGTGACCTCATCGGGATTGACCAAGTGAATCGTACAGACAGGGATACATTTGCCACATTTGACGCACGCATCGCTGGTGGCAGAAAAATTGAAAATATCCTCTACTTCAGGGCGCATCGTTAGACTGTCTTGGAGAAGGTTTTTTGGTTTTGAGCATGGCGAATCATATAGGCATCGAAGGGCATCGCGATATTGCGTATGAGCATCGCCCCCGTAGGACTCGCCTCGATAGAGGTGGGTGTAATGGTGACCAATCCATCCTCGACAAAGGGAGCCAACTCTGCCAACGCATCGGCAAAATAGGCACCAAAATCGATACCCAATTGCGCTTCGATACGCGGAATATTGAGCTTGAAATTGCTCATAAGCTCCATAATGACCGCTTGACGAATGGTGTCATCGACATTGAGAATAATCCCACGCTCATACGGTAAGCGCCCCGCATCGATAGCCTCTTCGTAGAGCGCCATCTCTTTGTGGTTTTGCGCATAGTAGTTGCGTCCCTCACCGATACTGGTCAGACCGATACCGATAAGATCCGCGCCTCCCTTGGTGGTGTAGCCTTGGAAATTGCGGTGCAGTTGCCCCTTCTCGATAGCCAAAAAAAGCTCATCGTTGGGCTTGGCGAAGTGGTCCATACCGACCATTTTGTACCCTTGGGCAGTCATATAATCGATAGTATATTTGAGCGTTTCGAGTTTGAGGCTAGGATGAGGCAACGTGGTCTCATCGATTTTGCGCATCGTCTTTTTGAGCCACGGCACATGCGCATAGTTAAAGACGGCAAATCTGTCAGGGTCGAGTGCTACGGCAAGCTCTAGGGTCTTTTTGAACCCCTCGAAGGTTTGGTAGGGTAGTCCATAAATGAGGTCGATATTGACCGATGCCATGCCGTACGCACGCGCTAACTCCATCGCTTTTTGGGTGATGTCAAAGGGCTGGATACGATGTACTGCCTCTTGGACTTTGGGGTCGAAATCTTGGACACCAAAGCTCACACGGTTAAAGCCCCCATCGCGCAATACGCGCATCTGCGCCTCATCGATATGACGTGGGTCTATCTCACAGCTAATCTCAGCATCACTAGCGAATCGGGTAAAAGTGGCGCGGATTTTGGCAATGATACGCGCTAATTGTGCCGCACTAAAAAAGGTAGGCGTCCCACCCCCAAAGTGCAGCTGTATCACCTCTCGTGAGGTATCCAGATGTCTTGCCATAATATCCATCTCGCGCGCAAGGTAATCGATATAGCGCTCTAGCTTATCCTCTTTGGAGGTAAAGACGACATTGCACCCGCAAAAGTAGCAGGCATTTCGACAAAAAGGCAGATGAAAATAGAGCGAAAGAGGACGCGTAGGCTCTTGGGTACGCAACGCCTCCACATAGTGCTCATACTCAAAAGCATTGCTAAACTCTAACGCCGTAGGGTAGCTTGTGTAGCGTGGTCCAGGCTTGGAGTAGCGTGTAAATTTATCAAAATCGAGCATCAAATTGCCTTGGGGAGTTTTGGGGGCATTGTGCCACAAGAGAGTTTAAACATGCAGTAAAAGCTTAAGCTACTTAAGGGCAAAAAGATAGTTGCTTGTCTAAAATGTTTCTTCCCAAAACTTCACCAAGGGCGTGCCATGCAATCACACCAAACGCGCAATGTTATCGTCGAGCTGACGCAACTACTCCAACTCCAAGAGAGCGATAATCTCGAAATCTTCAAAGGAGTCTCGGCGATTGCCAGCGATATTACGCACTCCGACCGCTCCTCGCTCTATTTGTGTACACATGGATGTCAAAGCCTCATTACCAAGGTCGCCCAAGGTATGCAACGCGACATCATCATACGCCTTGGGGAAGGCATCGCAGGGATGTGTGCCAAGACGCGCACTCCCATCATCGAGAACCACGTCCAATCCAATCCCATCTTCAACCATGAAATCGATAAAACCTCTGGATACACGACACTACGCACCATTGCAGTGCCTATCATCGACAAAGATGGCGCGCTCTTGGGTGTCATTCAGGTACTCAATAAGCCCAGCGATTACACCCCCGAAGAGATGCAAACCCTACAGCTCATCGCGACGATGGTGAGCGTCTTGGTCACCTCTATCGAGCACAAAAAAACGCTCCAAGAGCAGCTTTTTGCCAAAAGCTATCAGCTCCAAACCCTCAACGAATCGCTCCAAGCGCAAGTCGCCACCCAAATCGAAGCCAATCGCCGCCAAGAGCTTCTCCTCTTCAAACAAGCCAAACACGCTTCGATGGGAGAGATTATGGATGCGGTGGCGCACCAATGGAAACAGCCCCTTTCGGTCATGAGTACCTACACCATGCAACTGCGCTTCTCTACGCCCGATGAGATGAGCACCAATGTCATCGAGAGCTTCGCCAAAAAATTTGAACGCCAAATCCACCACCTCACCTCGACGCTCAATGAGTTTCGCTCCTTTTTTCGTCCGAGCAAAGCGCCCAAACCCTTCAAACTCTCTCGTGCTACGCACAAAGTATTGGAACTTATCGGTGAGGATTTGGCAAAAGCCTCTATCACCGTGCAAACCGCCATCGATAGCCATCTGGAGTTGGTCGGTATCGAGAATGAGTTCAAACACGTCCTCATCAATCTCCTCAACAACGCCAAAGATGCCTTCATCGAGAACAAAATCACCCATCGACGTATCATGGTGCGCGCATCTGACGAAAAAGGTGCCACGGTCGTAGAGGTCGAGGATAATGCAGGAGGTATTTCAGCGGCTGTTTTACCCCATATTTTCGAGGCGAATGTCACCACCAAAGGCGAAGGAGAGGGTACAGGAATTGGACTCTATTTGAGTGCAATGATTATCGACAAGATGAACGGTACTATCACAGCACGCACCGCTAACGGCGGTAGCACCTTTGTCATGCTGTTTGAAGATTATACGGTCGAGGGCGAAGGCGCTCCGAAATAGTATCCTTGCGCATAGTCGATACCGATGGCTTTGGCTTGCGCCAAAATCGCCTCACTCTCGACAAACTCTGCGACCGTTTGCATCCCCATAGAACGCGCGAAATCGACCAGCGTTTTGACGATATGCGACGCCTCTTCATCCTTGTCGATGTTGCGTATGAGTGAACCATCGATTTTGATAATGTTGGCTTTGAGACGGCGCAGGTAGTCGAAATTGGAGTACCCCGTCCCAAAATCATCGATGGCAATTTGCGCGCCATACGCTTGGACTTTGTGAATAAACTCACTCACCGTATCGAACTTCTCTATGCCTTCAGACTCGACAATTTCAAAGACCACACGTTGGGGTCGAGGGATACGATCCAAAAGGGCAAAAATATAGAGTTGGGTTTTGGTATCTAGTATATCTTCGATAGAGAGATTGACCGAAAATCGCAACTCTTTGTGCGTAAAATAGTCAAAGGTTTGACGCAACATCGCATGCGTAAGTGCCAAATATTGTTTGCTCTTTTTAGCCACATCGAGGAAATGAAACGGCGTGAAGACATTCCCCTCCTCATCGACCATACGCACCAACGATTCGTACTTTTGAATTTCACCCGTCTGAATATGCACGATGGGCTGGAAATAGGGAACGATGCGATTGGATTGGAGGGCGTTTTTGAGCTTTTTGGTCCACTCGATATTGTGCGCGTAGGATTGTTGCAATGAAGGCAACTCATCGAAAACGACAAAGACTTTTTGCCCTTTGCGCGCCTCTGAAAGCGCCATATCCGCCGTAGTGAAAAGCATCTGCACCGACTCAAAAGAGATACCACCCGTAATCGAGACCGTAATGACCTCATCGGCGATGCTAAAGGGGCGATTTTCGAGCTGTTTGATAAGAGTACGTATCAATTTGACAAAGGCATAACGCGAAAGTGTTGTGTTGAGAATCGCAAACTCATTGCCGTTGATACGATAGAGCAGATGCTCTTTGGGGACGATCGCGCCAATGACTCTGCCCAAAAGCTCCAAGAGTTTATCCCCAAAGGCGTGCCCGAAGAAATCATTGAACTCTCGGAAATTATCGATGTACAAAAGCGCCAACGAGGGCTTTTCGTGCGCTTGAATATCGTGGATAAGTTTGTATCGATTGCCCAAATGGGTCAAGGTATCGTAATTGATAAGATGCTCTAGGTGTTGGCTCTTTTGGATGAGCTGCGTAATCTCATGGCGAATAGCGATGTACTCGACAATCTCGCCCTTGTCATCCAAAATAGGCTTGATGACGGTATCGACCCAATAGTGTTCACCGTTTTTTTTGCGGTTTTTGATTTGCCCTTTCCAGCTTCGCTTGGATTGGATAGCTTCCCACATTTCACGAAAAACTTCATTGGGCGTATCGGGATGGCGAATGACGTTGTGGGGCTTGCCCATGAGCTCTGCTCTAGTGAAGCCTGTTACGTCACAAAGTTTGTCATTGACATAGGTGATGACACCTTTGAGGTCGCTTTTGGAGACGATGCTGCTCTCGTCCATCGCCTCTTTGTAGCCCTTGAAAATTGCCAAATTTTGACGCAAGGAGGCGGTATGTGCACGCACCTTTTGCGCCAAGCGCACGTTGGTACGCTCTAGCAAAAAGAGAATGCTAAAAAGCCCTCCAACGACCATCAATGTCATAATCGCATCGGTGATAAGTACGAGCCAAAAATAGTCGTGCAAAAAGGTCAAGAGCGGCGATTTGTAGCTCTCGATTTGGGTTTGCATCTGCGGCATCTGTGCGACCATCGCGCTTTCGTGTACCAATATCTGGTCGCGCGTCGATTGCCAGTGCAAATAGATGATAGTGATATGCGCCAATGCAACGGCTATCAAACCCGCTACGACTGCATATATCCATTTACCCTTTTGGCGCAGTTTCACATCTTCCCTTTTAATGCTATCGATTTTCGACTTTGTGTACGAAAGCCAATACTTCCGCCACGGCATTATACAACTCTTCGGGAATCTCCCTCTCCAAATCGACACCTTTGTACAATGCCCTTGCCAAGGGGGGATTCTGCGTAATATGCACCCCATTTTCACGCGCAATCTCCTTGATTTTCAAGGCGATATTGTTCATCCCCTTAGCGACCACGATAGGAGCTTTGTGCTTTTTGGGTTTGTATTCGAGCGCCACGGCGTAGTGCGTCGGATTGGTGATGACCACATCGGCATTGGGCACAGCACTCATCATGCGTTTGCGCGACATCTGCATCTGGATTTGACGAATTTTTTGCTTGATAAGTGGATCTCCCTCCATCTGCTTCATCTCATCTTTGACCTCTTGCTTGGACATGCGCAATTTTTTGAAATACTGCTGGCGCACGATGACCAAATCTGCCAAGGCAAAGACGAAGGTAATGAGCAACATCACCAACGCGATAATGAGCGCTTTGGAGGCGAGCCACTCCAACTGCGCCTTGTACTCAAAGAGCGCGATGGTAGGTAGCTCCTTGATAAACATCCAAAAAAAGATAAAAGCGACCCCCATCGTCACGAAGGCTTTGAGGGTGATTTTGAACCCCTCGATCACTTTTTTGAGGCTAAAGAGATTGGCTAGTCCCTTGATAGGGTCGATTTTTTTGAAATCAGGCACGAGTGGCTTGGTGGTGAACAAAAACCCAAACTGCGCCAAATTGCCCAACACCCCTGCAATAGCCACCGCAAGAGCTAGTGGCATCACCATGAGCAAAAATTCTCGCGCCAAATTGTAGACGACACCGCTAAGCATCTCTCGACCGAACGGCTCATTCATCACCCCAAAGAGATAGACAAAGGTCGCCATCATGTGCTGTCCGATGAAGGGAAAGAGCGCCAAAAAAGCCAAAATCGCTACAAAGAGCGCGAACAACCCTGAGACATCTTGACTCTTGGGGACATTGCCCTCTTTGCGGGCATCCTCAATCTTCTTGTCGGAGGCCTCTTCGGTCTTCTCTTGGTCGTCAGCCATCTATTTTCATGCTCATATCGGGCCAGACGGCTTGGTGGATGGTGCTACCTGTGCTAATCGCATCGATACCTGTTTGAGCGTACGCCTCGACGGTGGCGAGCGAAATATTGCCGCTGGCTTCCAAACGTATGTGTGCATAGTGCGCATTGCGATACGCCACTACTTCGCGCACCATGTCGGGGGTCATATTGTCACACATGACGATGTCCGCGCCTGCTTGCATCGCATCAATGGCACCTTGGACGGTCTCCGCCTCGACCTCGATGGTAGTGGTGAAAGGGATTTGGGTACGTGCCTTGTCAATGTAGGCTTTGAGATTGGGGATGGTTTTGAGATGGGTATCTTTGAGCATCAGCGCATCATCGAGACCCATGCGGTGATTGACTGCACCGCCGATACGAGAGGCATACTTCTCAAACACACGCAACATCGGTCGGGTTTTGCGCGTATCGAGCACGCGTACACCATAAGGCGCACAGAGTTCGACAAATCGGCGTGTGAGTGTCGCAATACCGCTAGCATGGTGCAAGATATTGAGCATCGTGCGCTCTACACGCAACATCGTGTGACTCTCCCCCTCGAAGGTGGCTATCACCTCTCCTGCACGGTACGCCTCGCCCTCTCCCACACGCCACACAATCTCAAAGGGGTCTACCTTTTGAGCCAGCATATCGACATACGCCACACCTGCGAGCACCGCGTCACTCTTGGCGATGATGTGTCCACGCACTGCCACAGACGGCTCCACCAGCGCATACAAATCGCCTCGACCCACATCCTCGGCTAAACTCTCACGTACAAATTTTTCTATCACGCCACGCCCTTTTTTACTTTTTGTGCTCTCATATGCTTATGCCCCAATGCTCATACGTGCGATGTAGCCACTACGCGTCTCACCCGCCTCTTTGGCTTTGGCATCCAGACGCGCTAAGACACGACGAGGAAGTGTGATATTGACCCTTTCGGCTTTATCGTCAAGTATCGTAGGATCGATTTCGACAATCGCCCAGATATAGCCTGCATACTCTGCCAAAGCACTGTATCGACTCACGGGCGATGGTGCAGGTATCGTCGCATTCTCATCGAGCAGTCCATCGATGTGCAAGGTAATCGCCTCTTTGGCATTGTCAATCGCCTCATCGAGGCTCTCTCCTGCGGAAAAACACCCCTCCAAATCGGGGACAATCACCCCAAACGCTGTTGTTTCATCACCCATTTCAATTGCAATAGGATAGCGTAGCATCTACTCCTCCTTGAGTCCAGATTGTTTCATAATCGCTCGTACGAGTCCGATGCCCAAATCTTTTTTGGGATGCGGGACGGTCACGCGACCTGTTTTGGTCGGATGCTTGAACTGATGGTGGCTTCCACGCACAGCGACCAACTCCCAACCATCGGCTAACATCATCTTGATTAGTTCCGAACTTTTCATGGAGTGATTATACTTACCATACACACTATTGTCAATTTAATGCATGTTCTATAAATGCTTGTACACTGTAAGCAAATTTCTTACTGCGATTTTACGCTGCACTATCGATAAGGTCGTCCATCTCATCCCAAAACGCTGTGTCAAGTGGTGCAGTTTTCATGGTGCCCGAACGATACGCCTCGATGCGCTTTTGCACCTCTTGCTGTACCACGCTGTTGTGACCTCTTCTATTTTGACCGCGTCACGAGGGAGCGTTTTCAAAAAGGCAATGACCTGATTGGCAAAGCTGTCATCTATCGTCACTGTCATGTCGCCCTCCTTCGGATAATCTAATGCGCCATTGTACTACAACGTCTGTATGGCTTGTTTACATTTCGAACCCATAAAATGTATTAATCTGCAACAAAAACATTATTTTAACTGCACGAAAATACGTAAACACTATATTTTAAAAATTAATCATATACGTAAAAATTATAAAGCAACAATAATTTGTTAGCACATCAAAAACAACAAATATGTCTTAATTATCTCCAAATAATTGATGCTATATCAAAAAGCAATTTGTGTCGTTCTTCAAGTTCATTTCTGCCAAAAGTTTTCATAGGCTTAAATGTGAGTTTGAATTCCTGCATCATTTTTCGAAAATCAAGCTTAGATTTATACGTATCTTCTCGCAATGTTTCATTCCAATAAAGTGTATTTGCATAGCTTTCTAGTTTACTTTTATAAGTTTCTTTATTACTAGAAATGTTGTCTTTTCCTTTTAACAGAAGAAGGCCACCTAACCTATTTCTCTCGCTCTCGAACAATTCTTCATCACCACCAAACTCTTGAATATTTTGATCATTATTTGCCAATATATGCTCAATATGAAAGCCATTCACATTGCCTGTATTCTGAACTAAATCGTAAAAATCATGCCGCATTTGCATAATAGTATTTTGAGCGATAAAGCGCTCGACGCGTGCAAAGAAATAACGTTTAAATCTTTTACCAAGCTCAATCCCAGTGTCTTTAAAAAACGGATATACAAATGTATCTTCGACAGCCATGCCTCTAGCTTCACCTAATAGCTCTTTAAGAGACCTATCGAATATTGGGCGAATACACTCTGCGGGCTGCTCTCTAATTTGTGCACTTATTTTAAAAATATTTATTGAAAAATCATTACTGCTCCAGCTACGTTGCAACTGAAGCAAACAAAACATACGATCAATTTCCTTGGAAATAATCTTAATTTTCTCATCTTCCTCTGGATCATCAATCACACAACTAGACAAAATTAGCAAAAATTGTGTATCCATTTCATTTAAGTTATTAAAAAATACGTTGCTATATTCTTCTTTAAATGTTGTGCAATAATGCAATATTTTTTATATAGATTTGTATAATATTTAAACTCTTTTGTCAAAAACTCTTTCACTCTTTTTGAATTATGGAGTAAATTTAAATAATCATTTGTTTCACCTTGAAATATTGCTTTGTGATAATTTTTATCATATTTTCGTGATTCACCAATCGTGTTTGCAAGCTTACCCCGTAAGAAGTAAATAAAAAATTCGTCAATCTCATCTTCTCCATGCTCGTTAATAATATCAACAGCATTATCCCAAATTACATTTAAACTCAATACTTCAAGTTCTTCTTTATCTACCTGACCTAGCAGCTTACCTTTCAAAATTTCGTAAGGCTTAAGCTTCACTCCTCTATCATTTATTACCTCAAAGACCATTGGCACATCTGTTTGTTCTACATGAAGTTTGATTAATACAAGACGGTGAAGGAAGTAAAATATGAAGCTTTCTAGTTTATGTTTATTATCCAGCTCTTTACTTAAAAAACGTTCAATAATTTTATAGTTTTCAAGCATATTTTTTGCAGTAATACCACTAGAAACATCAACTTTATCAAATGGCTTTCCATCCAAAAGTCCCTTCATTGTTTCAAGATGCATTTCGTGGTTCATCCAAAAGTTTTTCTTAAATCCAGATTGTCCAACAATTTTAGCCTGAACCCAGTCCTGTAATTCAGAATTTTCTTTTCTAGCTTTTTGCAATAAGTTAATGAGAATAAGTGTTATTGTTGTCAATCTCTGCTGCCCATCAACAATATACAATTTTCCATTAACTTCCGACTTATTAGTCACAAAAGTATTTAGATAATACCAGCTATATTTATTAATTGTCTGCTCAAGTGGAATATCTAAATCTTTATAAATCTTATATTGCTCATTAAAGCGATAAAAAACATCATCTAAAAGCCGTTCTACTGGTTCACTTGTCCATTTATATTGCCTCTGATAAAAGTCAATAAAATAATTTGTGTTTGAAAATAATCGATCTATATTTTGATTGTCAGGTTGAACATCCACAGCTTTTCTCCTAAATTCGGTATTTATATTCTCTTCAAGACAAAATCATTATACCGCTTCATAAGCAAAACGCATACATTGATTTTTGTTGTTTTTGGATTATAGCTGGAAAAAGGAGCGGAGGAAAGGGCTAAATTCCCGACCTACTCTAAAGAAATGAAATTTTGGAGGCGAGGCTTTTGCGGGGCTAAAGCCCCACTTCCGATGAAAGGTATAAGGTCAGTTACTAATTTTTATATCCAAATACTTTTTCGCTATTTGTTTTATTGTCTTTTCAAAGAGTACAAAATCATCTCCTAGCGTATCCCAAAGCACTTTATCGTCCAATCCAAAATAATGGTGCGTTAATACGTCCCTCATTTTGGCGATTTCGCTCCACGGCACACTGCTATACTCTTCTTGTATCTCTTTCGGGATTTGTTTGACTGCTTCGCCAATATTTTCAAATGCTTTTGCCGTTGCGTAGACTTTTTCAGTATTTTCGGTAAATTCTTCAAACGTGATATTTGCCGTAAATTTTCGAATATTTTGACACTCGACGAAAATATCTCTGAGATAAAATTTCCAATCCCTAGACATAAATCATGTCCTTGTAGATATAGGGTTTCAAATCAGTTTTGATAGTTTCAGCTCTGACCAAATCGACTTTGTGCTGAAGTGATTTTTCAAGATCTGCGAGGTATTTGAGGTATTTGAACATCGAAAAGGTTTTTCCTTTTTCAATCTCATAGACAATATCGACGTCACTATCGCTCTTCTCTTCACCGCGTGCAAAACTGCCAAATAATCCGACAATGTTCATACCCTCTTGTTGGTACTGAGGTTTTAGCGTTTTAAGAATTTCAATAATTTCACTTTTGTTCATGCAAAACCTCCCCTTTGTCTCTCACATCATTAAAAAAATTATTGTATCGAATCACTCTACTACCTTACAACGCCAGCATACGTTCGAGAGCGATTTTGGCGTAGTGTGAGACCTCATCTTCGAGGAAGATTTCATTGATAGGATTGCCTTCATCGATGGCTTTGAGCGTCACATAGAGGTCGTAGAGCGTCGTTTCGTTCATCGTGGGACATTCTGGTTTTGTCGAGGAGAGGACATAGGTGTTTTTGTCGCGCAGGCGGTTGACGAGGTTGTACTCTGTGCCCACGACTACTTTTTGTTCGGGGTCGAGCGCTTTTATCGCGGCGATGATTTGACTCGTGGAGCCTACGAAGTCGCTAGCCTCGCACACTTCAGGCTTGCATTCGGGGTGCGTGAAGACCTTGATATCGGGATATTTGGCGCGGTAAAAGTCTATATCGGAGGTCTCAAAGAGCTGATGCACCGAGCAAAATCCATCATAGCAAATGATGTGGGCTTTGGCGGCATCTGTCCCATCGCCAATGACGCTAGCCACAAGTCCCATATCCCGTGCGATATTTTGTCCCAAACATTTGTCAGGAACGAACAAAATCTTTTTGCCACTCTGTAGCGCGCGAGTGATGATAGTCTTGGCATTGCTAGAGGTGCACACCATGCCACCCATTTGTCCTACTTTGGCTTTGACGGCGGCGCTGGAGTTGATATAGGTGATAGGCATGATGTCGTCGCTCTTGATGCCGTACGATTCGCAATAGGCGACGGAAGAGTCGAAATATTCACTGCTTATCATGCGTGCCATCGAACAGCAGGCGATTTTGGGCATGACGACGCGCTTGTGCGGGGAGAGGACTTTGACGCTTTCACCCATGAAACCCACACCACAAAAGAGGACGAACTCGCTCTCATCGGCTTGGCATCGACGCGCCAACTCCAAACTATCCCCCGTAATATCTGCCATTTCGAAGACTTCGTCACGTTGGTAAAAGTGCGCCACCACGGTCACGCTCAGACGCGCTTTGTAGTCCAAAATTGCGGCTTTTAAGGCCTCTGGGGTCATCGAAATGTCGCTGGGCAATGAGGTGCTCCTAGTGAAAAATAGGGGGGCATAATAGCACATTAAACATGAGTCAACTATAATCCGCCACACCATTCAAAGGAGCTTTATGCCCGAGTTTTTGACCAATCCCAATCTGCTTTTTTACCTCGCCGCTTACCTACTTGGCGGTATCCCATTTGGCGTGATTTTGGCCAAACAATTTGCGGGTGTCGATATCCGTAATGCAGGCAGTGGCAACATCGGTGCGACCAACGTACTGCGTGTCGTCAAAGAAAAAGACCCCAAACTTGCCAAAAAATTGATGTTCGCCACCTTCGGCTTCGACGCTATCAAAGGCGCCATGATGATAGGTATCGCCGCCCTTGCAGGCATGAGCGAAGCGACATTGTGGATGGTAGGCGTTTTGTCTGTGTTGGGTCACTGTTTTAGTCCCTTTTTGAAATTCGAAGGGGGCAAAGGCGTAGCTACAGGCGTAGGCGTCACCCTCGCGATGATTCCTATCGAGGGTCTGCTAGGGCTTGGTGTATGGCTCTTACTGGCCAAAACACTCAAAATCTCCTCGATATCCTCGCTTTTGGGCGTATTGACAGGGGTAGGCAGTAGCTTTTTCATCCATCCTGATATGCCTCATGCACCGATGGTCATCATCGGCTTTATTATTTTCTACAAACACATCCCCAACATCGTGCGTCTGGTCAAAGGCGAAGAGAAGCGCGTGTGAGAGTCACACTAGAGGAGTTACACGTAGAGTGTATCGTGGGGATTTTGCCCCATGAGCGCACCACACCGCAACGCCTCACCGTCAAATGCGTCGTCGATTATGATTATCGAGAGGGTCTATTCGTCGATTATGCGCTCTTGGCACACCGTATCGAAACACTCCTCATCGATAGACAGTTTGGACTCCTCGAAGAGGCAATTGCCGCACTTTTTGTCTCGATACCGCAACATTTTTCAAACATCCAAAAAATAGAGCTAACTCTCTCAAAACCCGATATTCTCGACAATGGCATCGCAAGTGTGAGTGACTCCCTCACAATGCTTTAGAAATAATAAAAAAGTTTTTAAACAAAAATAAAATTGTATGCTATACTTTCAAAAAAATTTAAGAGACGGACAAAAATAGATGCGTATTCTCATTATTGAAGACGAAGTAACCCTCAACAAAATGTTGGCTGAAGGACTCAAGGAGTTTGGCTATCAAAGCGACGTGGTAGAGAACCTCAAAGACGGCGAATATTATTTGGATATTCGTAATTACGACCTCATTTTGATGGACTGGATGCTTCCAGATGGCAACGGTGTGGATATTATCCCCACTATCAAACAAACCTCACCCAAAAGCGTCATCGTAGTACTCTCTGCGCGTGATGACAAAGAGAGCGAAATCGAAGCGTTGCGTGCAGGTGCCGATGACTATATTCGCAAACCTTTTGACTTTGATGTCCTCGTAGCACGTATCGAAGCGCGTTTGCGTTTTGGCGGTAGCAACATCATCGAAATCGAAGACCTCATCATCAACCCTGAAGAGGAAAAAATCACCTACAAAGAGCAAGATATCGAGCTCAAAGGCAAACCGTTTGAGGTGCTTACACACTTGGCGCGTCACCGTGACCAAATTGTCTCCAAAGAGCAACTCTTGGATGCTATTTGGGAAGAGCCTGAATTGGTCACGCCCAACGTTATCGAGGTGGCTATCAACCAAATCCGTCAAAAAATGGATAAACCTCTCAATATCACTACGATTGAGACTGTACGACGTAGAGGCTACCGCTTTTGCTTTCCAAAAGAAGTATAAGAAGCCGCTTCATACTCCAAATCCTCGTCGCTTCGGCGGGGCTTTTAATTATTTTCTCCTCTATCCTCTATGTCTATATCCAACAATCTATCTTCGATGAAAAGCGACGTGAACTTATCCACCTAGCCCAAAATGTCGTGATGCACACCGCCATCGACCAACCCCAACAATTTCCCAACGAGACACTGGGCGTTACCATCGATTTGGTCACTATCCAAGAGGAGGTGACCACCCTGCTCTTGGGCGAACGCACTATCAACAATGAGCACTTTTTGGTGCTTTATTACCCTTTTGACAGCACCAACAAGAGCTACATTCGTATCACCAAAGAGTTCACAAGCACCAAAAAACTCCTCAACCGCATCCTCAACTCGATTTTCATCATCAATGCCATTAGCTTTTTGTTCGTCGTGGTCTACGCTTTTGCCTTTGCCAATATGCTCATAGCGCCCATCACCGCGCTGACTACCAAGCTCTCGAAGATGAATGAAAATTTTATGAACAATCTCGATATCGCACGCTTGCCTATCGAGTTTATGCCCTTGGGTGAGAGCGTCAATAATCTCATCAACCGTATCCAGACCTTCGTGCGTTACCAAAAAGAGCTCTTCATTGGCGCCGCACACGAGCTCAAAACGCCCCTAGCGGTCATGAAGCTCAAAAACGAAGTGACCCTCATCAAAACACGCGAGAGCGACAAATATATCGAAGCACTCAAAACCAACATCGACTCCATCAACCAAATGAACAAAATTGTGGCTGATATTCTCAACGTAGGTCGACAAGAGGGGGCGCATTTCGAGAAGCCTGTGACTATCGATGTCATCGCCTTTTTGCACCAAAAATCGAGCGATTTCAAGCTTTTGGCGGAGCATGAGAACAAGCAACTCATTATCGACCTCAAACCCAACGCCTACATCATGCTCACCCAGCCCTCACTCATCAACCAAATCGTCCAAAATTTCTTGCAAAATGCGCTCAAATTTACCCCTGAGGGCAAATCGGTCTCGATTACTTCGTGCGAAACCGATTATGGCTTGGAGATATGTGTAGAGGATGAGGGGTGTGGTATCGATGAGCATATGGACCATTTTGCCCCCTTCAAACGCTCAGGCAACAAGAGTGGCGTAGGGCTGGGACTCTTTTTGGCCAAAAGTGCGGCAGATGCCCTAAATGCCACTATTAACCTACGCAACCGTGAAGATGGGAAGGGCGCCAAAGCGACCCTCATTCTGTGCAGCTCCCTTGTCTGTTTACTCCCCAAAAAAAAGCCCCAAAAGAGCAAAAAAGAGTAGAGGACTTAAGCTACTCTAGGCTATAAACTCACAAAAATAAGAAAGAAAATTTATGGCGTTATTAATCAATGAAGAGTGTATTGCATGCGATGCATGCCGCGAAGAGTGCCCTACAAACGCTATTAGTGAGGGGGATCCTATCTATGTGGTCGATCCCGATTTGTGTACTGAGTGCGTCATGATTTACGACGAGCCTGCATGTATCGAGGTGTGCCCTGTAGATTGTTTCACCATCGACCCCGATAATGAAGAGTCTATCGAAGAGCTCACCTTCAAACACAAACAACTTGGGATTGAATCCTAGCCGTGGCTAAGCGTACAGCAGTCATCGACATCGGTTCGAACTCTGTTCGCATCGTCATCTACGAAAAAACCTCTCGCTACGCTTTTCACCTCCTGCGCGAAGACAAGAGTAAAGTCCGCATCGGTGAAGGCGCCTACAAACAGGGTGGTATGCTACAAGAAGCGGCGATGCAACGCGCTTTTGAGACTATCGAAGAGTTCGTCACCATCGCCAAAAGCTACAAAGTACGCAAAATTCTCTGTGTCGCCACCTCTGCTCTGCGCGATGCACCCAATCGTGACGTCTTTATCAAACGCGTCTCTAGCAGACTCTCTCTCAATATCAAGGTCATCGATGGCGCCCAAGAGGCACAATTGGGTGGTATCGCCGTTGCCAATATGCTCCCTCCCAATAACTACGTCACCATCGATATAGGGGGAGGCTCTACGGAGTTGGCTAGCATCCAAAACGGCATGATTGTGGAGCAGCTCTCCTTGGATTTGGGGACGGTGCGTCTCAAAGAGCTCTTTTGTGACGAAGGGCGTTTCGATGATGCGGTGGCGTATATCAAAAATGCCGCTCTTGCCATCCCTCCTAGCTATCTCAATCGACCTATCGCTGGTATCGGTGGCACCATTCGTGCCGTATCGATGGCGTATATGCGCTACATTGGCTACCCTATCAAGGTACTGCACGGCTTTAGCTACACCACCAAAGCTATCACGCTCTTTAGCAAAAAAATTTACCAACGCCCACCCCAAGAGCTCAAGCTCCTTGGCATCAAATCAGAACGCTTCGATGTCATCGATGCAGGTACGCTTATCTACACCACACTCTTGGAACACCTCCAAGCACCAGAGGTGACAGTGAGCCAAGTGGGCGTACGCGAAGGTCGATTCATTCAAGACCTCTTGCGCCATCAACGACACATGCGCTTCCCTACGCCTATCAATCCTACGATGCAAAGCCTCATCGACCGCTATATCGATGATTTGGAGTATGTAAAAAACCTCAAACGCACTGCGTTGGAGCTCTTTGACCTACTGCACGAAAAATTGCAACTCCCTGTCGCCTATCGAGAGCTACTAGGGCATGCCGCAACGCTCTCCAATATCGGTGTAGAGCTAAACTACTACGATTTTGAGCGTCACAGTTTTTATCTCATTTTGCACTCTATCTATGGCATGAGCCATCGAGAGACACTTTTGGTGGCTACTTTGGTGCGCTATCACACCTCCAAAGAGCCCTCTGAAGCCTTTATCCAAAAATACAAAACATTGCTCCCCAAACTCAAAGAGATAAAAGGACTTATCTACTTACTAGCATTGGCTTCTAGCATGCTCAAAGCCAATCCCAAAACCCTCCCCTTTGAGGTGACATGGACAGGCACACAGCTGCATCTACACTCTCTTGCCAAAAATCATTTGGCTATCGAGAAGCTCAAACGCCTCGAATCGCCTATCAAAATCATCATCGATTAGAGGCTAAAAGGCGCGTCCGATAGAGAACTCAAAGCCATTGAGGCTATCGCCCACTTTGTTATCAAAGGCTTGAGCAAAGATAAGTGCGATAGGCCCCATAGGTGAAAACCACTCCAGTTGCGCACCATAACCACCACGCCCCTCTTGGGTAAAGCTATCACGCCCGATGTAACCGTAATCGATAAAGAGCGCCCATCGTAGTCGTGCAGACTCTAACAGTGGCAAACTCAACTCCAACGTATTGCTTATCATCTTGGTCGCATAGAAGGTGCGCACGCTTGTCGAACTGTCGTATGCTGGCAATGAGAAAGCCAAATAACCCCGCACAGTCCCCAATCCACCCATGAAAAAGTGCTCATCCAAAGGGACAAATCCCAAATCTTTTATGACGCGGAAATTGCCCTTGTAGCGAAGTACCGCATCGTATTTGAGCCAATCATTTAGCCCCACGTAGGTTGCTACTGAGAGTGAATCTTTGACAAACTTCGCGCTACCACCAATCCCTGCTACCTCTATGGCATTGGTGATGTTCCACCCCTCTCTTGGGACATAGTAATCATCAGTATCGTTGAAGGTCATCGATGCCGAAAGAGAGCTTTTTTCATAGGGCTGAGTCTGTTCAGCAGTATAGAGTGAGGAGTTGTAGTCAGTGAAAGCAGTATCGATATAGCGATAGGCGACATTGCCTGAAATCGTACGCGTGAAGCGTTTGCCGACGCTCAAGGTCGCACCCGCTTGGTTGGAGACATATTGCGTTACGGGTGTATCGGTATTGTAGTTGTCGACCAGTTGAAAGCGACGAATATAGAGATTAACACTTCCGCTGTAGGTGCTGTCAAAGATACGTGGATTGGTCAATCCAATGGAGTACTCGCTTTGGTATTGGCTGCCTTGAAGTTTGAGCGCCAAATTGAGCCCACTCCCAAAAATATTGCGGTCGCTTAGACTCGCATCGAAGCTCAAACCACCGTAGGTACCGTATCCACCGCCCACTTGGATATTGCCTGTAGGCGCCTCTTGGACATGCACGACCAAATCCATCTCGTTGGCAGAGACGCGTTTCTCTTCGATGGTGGACTCTTTGAAATAGCCCGTACGTCCCAAGGCGCTTTTGCTATCCTTGAGGTCAGTCATGTTGTACAAATCCCCTGGGGCTAAAAAAACTTCGCGTCGAATAACACGGTCAAGCGTACGTGTATTGCCCGTGATAATGACATCGCGAATATAGACCTTTTCGCCTGCGACGATATCGTAGACGACATTGACGGTGCCGTTGGGGTCTTTTTGCAAATCGGGGCGCACTTGGGCATAAGCGTATCCCTCATTGGCTATAAGCGTTTGAATGGCTTGCATATCTTCGCGCAAAAGTCCAATGTTGAAAACCTCGTCGCTTTTGAGCTTGATACTCTTATTGACCTCTTGGGTATCGACGATGCCCTCATGCCCCAAAAAGCTCACCTTATCGACACTGTACTGCATCCCCTCTTCTACGCGATAGGCAAGCTCTGCGGTGTAGCTGTTGAAATTGACCCGCAAGAGTGGCGTATCGACCTTGGCATCCAAATAGCCATTTTGCATATAGGTGTCGCGCAGTCGCATGGGGTCAATTTTGAGCTCTGGGAGTTTAAGTTCACCGTTGCTTCGTCCTGGAATCCAGCCCAAAAACTCCTCGGCTTTGTTGGCGATGCTCGCGTAGACTTTGTCTCGGTCAAGCCCGTTGACACCCTCTAATAAGAGCTGTGTGATGGTGATTTTTTTGCCCTTATTGACCAAAAAAGTCAATGAGATACTGCCGTTTTCCAAAACCTCCGACTCTACCTCGACGATAGAGTCGATAGCACCCTCTTTTTCTAGCTCTCGAAGGATGCGTTTTTTGGCTTCATCGACACTGCGTTGGTCAAAAATCTGCCCTTTTTTGAGTCCCAAAACAGTCAACTGCTCATCAGAGTCGCTCTCCTTAAAACCCTTGACACTGATATGCGAAATGATGGGCTTTTCGATACAGACGATGGTGATATTACCTGCTTCGTTGTAAACAGCAATATCTTTGAAATAACCCTGCTCAAAAAGCTTTTTGATACCCACATCGAGCTGCTCCTCATCGAGCCAATCTCCCGCGTCCAACCCAATCGTCTCGATAGCCACCTCATTGGAGAGATGCACCAAACCTTTGAAGCTCATCGATTCGATAATCGCACCCCATGTTAGCAGAGGAAAAAGAAGTAAAAGGAGTAAAAACGAGGGGAGTTTGCGCACAAAAAGCCTTTTTTTAAAGCAACATTTTATCGTCGATGGGTAAACAATAAGAGCGCTATTTTAGCGAAAGATGATTAAATTAGGTTGTGTTACAATGGCGCAAAAATCGAGGGTAACAATGCAAAAGAGTGTCGGAATTATCGGACTAGGATTGATGGGAGGCTCGATGGGGTTAGCACTCAAAAAAGTCCCTTTTATCTCCCATATCGTAGGTCTCGATGGTAATCCACACAACGAAAAAGAGGCGTTGAGCTTGGGACTTGTGGATGCCATCGTCGATTTTGCCACCCTGCAACAGTGCGACATTATATTTTTGGCGATTCCCGTCGATGCCATCATCGCAACGATGCAAAATTTCGATGCAGTTGCACCCCACACGCTCATCCTCGATTTGGGTAGCACCAAAGCCAAAATCATCTCCCAAACGCCTGCCAAACTTCGCACCCATTTCGTAGCGGCGCACCCCATGACAGGGACAGAGCGTTTTGGACCTAGCGCCGCGTTAGAGGGACTCTATACACACAAAGTAGTCGTGCTGTGCGATTTGGAAGCGAGTGGTGAGCCCCAACGCACTTTGGCATTGAAGCTTTTTGAGGCATTAGAGATGAAAATCGTACGCATGAGTGCAGTGGAACACGATAGCCATGTGGCGTACATCAGTCATTTGCCGCATGTCCTTAGCTACGCACTTGCCAATACCGTCTTGGCGCACGAAGATAGATTGAGTATTCTCAACCTTGCCGCGGGTGGATTCAAAGATATGAGCCGCTTGGCAAAAAGCAGTCCCAACATGTGGGAGGATATTTTTCGCCAAAACCAGAGCAACCTTCTAGCTACCCTGCAACAATTCCAAAAAGAGCTTGACGTTTTTGTGGAAGATATCCAAAAAGGCTCATGGGAGTCGCTCAACGCACGTATGCAACACGCTAATACCTTGCACGAAATTCTCTAAAATCGACAACTTTTTTTTGGCTAAAACATAACTATTACTTTTAATATTTATAAGGCAAAAAGGGCTTGGTTCTATAATGCCCGCACCAAAAAATCAAAGGAGTCTTATATGCGTGTAGTTATGGAAAAAGAGTGTGGATGTTTCAAAAAAAGCGGTATGAGTGCAGTACAAGAGTTTGCTAGCAAAGCCGAAGCAATGAAAGTCGCCAATGAAATGGTCGAAGATATGAATGAAACTTTTTGTCAAAAACACAATTTTAGCATCGTCGAGCAAGACCAAGAGCTACTTATCAAAGTAGAATTGAACTAAACTCCTACGCTTTACGCTTACGGTCTAGCCAAACCATTAGCCCTTTTTGGGCGTGGAGGCGGTTCTCAGCCTCATCGAAGACCACACTTTGTGAACCCTCAAAAACCTCTTCACTCACCTCATAGCCTCGATAGGCAGGCAAACAGTGCAAAAATATCGCATCATTTTTCGCCAACGCCATCATCGCAGTATCGACAATGTACCCTGCGAAATCCTTCACACGGCGCTCTTTTTCTTGCTCTTGACCCATCGATACCCATGTATCTGTAGTCACCACATCGGCACCCTCTACGGCTATTTTGGGGTCGTTAGTGATGATAATTTTGGCTCCACTCTCTTGAGCAAAACGGTAAGCATCTTCCAAAATTTGGCTATCTACTTCATACCCTTTTGGCGTTGCTACACGCAGCTCAAAGCCTAGTTTTGCCGCCAACATCAACCACGAATGGGTCATGTTATTACCATCGCCTACATAGGCTACGATAGGATTATTCCCTTTGCCATGCTCTATCATGGTCATATAATCGGTGATAAGTTGCACAGGGTGATAAGAGTCGGTCAAGCCATTGATGACAGGTACTTGCGAGAAGTGTGCAAACTCCTCGATTTTGGCTTGGCTAAAGGTGCGAATCATCACTATATCGACCATGCGACTAATAACGCGCGCCGTATCACGCATCGGCTCACCACGTCCTAGCTGAATGTCGTTGGCAGAGAGGAAAAGCCCGATGCCGCCCAATTGATAGATACCCGTCTCGAAACTCACACGTGTACGCGTCGAGCTCTTCTCGAAAATCATCCCTAGCGTTTGTCCCGCCAAATAGGGAGTTTTTTCACCCGCTTTAAACGCTTTTTTGATGCTAAGGCCCAGCTCTATAATCTCTAAAATTTCGGCTTTGGAGTAATCTCTGAGTGTCAAAAAATGTCTCATTAGCGTTGTGGTCCCGTGGTAAAATGAGCGAAAATACTACTCTCTTGAAGCTAAAACGAATGTTAGAACTATTGTAGTTTAGTTTTTGGTCGCTTTTTTGTCTTTGTACATCAGTTTGTCTAGCTCATCGATAGCAGTGTTGATTGCCATATTGAGTGGCACCATCATCGCACCAAAAGAGAAGTTGATTTTGAAGGTCTGGTTTTGAAATTTGAACTGTTTGGCTTTGATTTGGGTGCGGAAATTTTCGATGACGTGATTAACTTCGGTGAGTTTGGCACGCTCAAAAAGGAGCATAAACTCATCCCCACCGTAGCGCACCACATCGGCACCACTGCGTTTGAGCTGTGCCACCAAAAATTGCAACACCTTATCCCCTGTCGTATGGCCGTACTCATCATTGATATGTTTAAAATCATTCATATCAATCCAGACCAAAACTACAGGGCGTGTAAATTTCTCTTGGGGATCGAGGTAGTGCGACTGCATCCATTTGCGATTGTAGGCTTGAGTGAGCGTATCGGTAAAGAGACACTCTTTGAGCGCATCTATCTCTTTGCGTAGTGCCAATGTCTCTTGCAAAACCTCTTTGAGTGTAACATCATCTTTTTCATAGATAGCTGTGACTGCTCTTTGTGCACTTCTATCGAGTGTGGTGACATGGTTGGTCGTCTTGGTATCGACCTCTTCGAGTGCGGCTAATTTTTGGTCGATGAAAAGCGAAGTAATCTGCTCTTCCAAATCCAAAGGGACGTTACGTTCTTTGGCCAACTCATTGAAAATCGCGGCATAGAGCGTAGGTGTGACCTCCTCATACTGGGCAATTTTGGCTTTACTCTCTTGGGTAATATCTTTAATAGTATATTTTGGCACTTCTTTTCCCTCTTTTTAGGCTCGCAACAAAATCTGTGCGACCTCTTTGGCATGGTACGAAATGATTATCGTTGCACCTGCACGCTTAAATCCTAGCATTGTCTCCATCATGACGCGCTCATAATCGATGAGACCCGCTTGACCCGCGAATTTGAGCATCGCGTATTCACCGCTGACATTATAGACCGCCAGAGGTAGACGTGAATGCGTCGCAATATCCTTGACCACATCGAGATAGGCAAGCGCAGGCTTGACCATCAAAATATCTGCACCTTGCGCCTCATCGGCGAGGCTCTCTCGTAGCGCCTCTCGACCGTTGGCAGGGTTCATTTGGTAGGTGCGTCGATCCCCAAAGCTTGGGGTACTCTCCGCCACATCGCGGAAAGGTCCATAATAACCGCTAGCGAACTTCGTCGAGTAGGCCATAATAGGCGTATTGGCATACCCTGCACCATCCATCGCACGGCGTAGCGTCTCGATAGTACCGTCCATCATGCCACTAGGCGCGATGATGTCCGCACCCGCCTTGAGATGCACGAGCGCTTGTTGTGCCAAAATCTCCAAGGTCGCGTCATTTTCGACTGTGTGGTGATGTGCATCTAATATTCCACAGTGTCCGTGGTCGGTATATTCGCAAAAGCATAAATCGGTCACGATGACCATATCGGGGTGTGCCGCCTTGATAGCACGTACTGCCGTAGCGATGATACCGTGGTCATGCAAAGCGTCACTACCGATACTATCCTTGGTATCGGGAATCCCAAAAAGGATAATGGTATAGAGTCCCAAGCGCTTGAGCTCTTCGCACTCTTGTACGGCGACATCGATACTCATCTGAAAAACGCCTGGCATCGAGGCTATTTCGTTTTTGATTTTCTCTCCACCGCGTACGAAGAGTGGATAGATGAAATCATCGACACGTAGATGATGCTCCTGCACCATGTCGCGAATATGAGCATTGAGGCGAAGTCGTCTAAAACGGTCAAACATAAGCAATCTTTATAAAAAAATTTTGATGGGATTTTAGCATGCGTATCAACAAGAGAGAATTAAATAGCCAAAGAGAAGAAAAAAGGGGTGAAATCTACATGGTCGGAGCGACCTGACTCGAACAGGCGACCTCTACCACCCCAAGGTAGCGCGCTAGCCAAACTGCGCCACGCCCCGACAAAAAATGCAGAAGCGCATTGTATCGAAATGTTGGCTAAATAATGCCTTATGTGTTAGAATCAGGCTCCTATTTTCCCAGAAAGTTTGCCCATGCCTCTTGAAATCTCTGACGTCGCCAATCTCCCCACACGCTATGGAGATTTTCGCATCCAATCTTTCAAAGAGGCACACAAAGAGCACTTGGTCATCTTCACTCACGACATCCCCGCTGTGCCCATCGTACGCATCCACTCTGAATGCCTCACAGGCGATGCACTAGGGAGTCTCAAATGCGACTGCGGCGACCAGCTCGCCTACGCACTACGCACCATACACGAACACGGCGGCATGGTCATCTACCTACGCCAAGAGGGACGCAATATCGGACTACTCAACAAAGTCAACGCCTACGCCCTGCAAGACAAAGGGTACAACACCATCGAGGCGAACCACCAATTGGGCTTCGCCGCCGATGAACGCACCTACGAAATTGTCACCACTATTTTGGGGCACTATGGCATCGATACGATACGACTCCTCACCAACAATCCTGCCAAACTCGAAGCACTCCAAGGCATCACAATCCAAGAACGCCTACCTATCATCATCGCCGACAATCCCCACAATAAAAACTACCTGTGGGTCAAAAAAGAGCAGATGGGGCATCTGCTTTAACGTCTCAAACAACACTTCTAAGTCTCTCAACAATTTTGACCATTGCCAATGTATCCAAATGACAATACTCCAAAAGCGCCTCACGAATTTCACGACGTTTGGTCTCATCGCTCTCTAGGTGCAGTCGTGCAAAAGTCTCACTTGCCATGCCACCGTTTTGAATAGTGAGTTTTTTGTAGCTTAGTCTCTCATCGTCGCCAAAAAGTGCAGGTAAAACAGATTTGATAGAAAAGCTCCCACCCATCGCACTCACGTAATAGCCTCGATTGCGAAAGGGTTCGATGAGATCTACAAATCGCGGCACAAGCGCCAAAAGCGCCTCCTCATACTCCCCAAATAGCTTTGCCAATGCTTGTATCTGCGTAATTTCAAACGACATATTGTAGGCGACTATCGAGCCACTAGAGGGCAAATCACGCAACATCGATTCGACGAGTGCGCGTCTAGGGTCATGCATCTCATCACCCAAAAACGCCTTTGCTACGACCTCTCCCTCTTCACTCTCGATATGCAACGAATACTGAAAAGGCACCTGTGCATAGGGCTTTTGATTGTAATAGCGCGGCACTGCATCATTGAACGTCTCGAAATCAAAATAGCTTAGCGGATAGACCAATTTGTCCAAAAATTTTGTGATGACCTTGGTATCGATATGCCTCTCTTGGTCGAAATGGGTGTCGATTTGGAGTTTTTGGGTCACATTGAGCTTGGTTTTGGCACTGCGAATATCTGCGAAAGTGAGAATATTTTGGGCATAGAGAGCAAATTTTTTTTCACTTGAGAGTCGATAGAGGTCAAACACCGATGGGCTTGGGATATGCGACCAGCAGTGTACCTCAAAATCACACGCATAAAACTTCCCACACCACGCCCCAATATCCATAGCAGGCATCTCGCCCTCTAGCATCATGCGCATATCGTAGTGGTGTTCCTCGATTGCTTCGGTGTTGGCATAGGCTTGCGCAGTGATGTCGGTAATGGTGAGCAGTTTACGAGGGTCGATGGACTCTTGGGTTTTGGTAAATTGATTGTTGATATGGACGATGGCGACTTTTGAGACTTCGTAGCCCAAATCGCGCAATATTTTGAGCTGTAGCGAAGCGTCCCAAATATGATAATCCTTGGGGTGTGTCGATGCCTTGACCTCATAGATTTCCCACCCATTGGCGCCACGGTGTAGTATATCGACCATCGCGAAAAGCCCCTCGCTTTTGAAAGTCGCCTCATACAGCGTACGCGCACCTGTATAGATGAGCGCTTGGGTTTGCGCAATCATCGCATCGTAATTACCCCTATCGAAGGCTATTTCCACCCCATCGGGATAGAGCGATTTGGCGGCATCACCTACTGTATATCCTGAAGCAAAAAGTGCCTCTTGTGCACTGTCTGAGGGCGTGCGTAGATGCGGCTGATGTTTGAGGAGCCACAGTGATTTGTGGCATTTCATGCCACGAATAAATTGCGATTTTGAGAGAGTCATAGAGATTTATTCTGCATCTTGTTTATCTTGTCCAACCTATCTATATATAGCTCGACAAATTTTTTAATTATTTCTGTAACTTTTTCGATACCTTTTTCGACACTATTTTCAAGCATGAATTCAATAAAATCTCCCTCTACTAATGACTGATTTGCAAACGTCCATCTTTCTGGTTTACTGTATTTATCTTTTTTTTCTTTTTCATCTGAATAAAGTTGCGTAGCAATATCTTTATTTTCTATCAAAGCATCACTTTTTATTAATACAATTTCAGCATCTTTGTACTCATTTTGTATAAACCACAATCCAATATATATTTTTACTTCACTCCAATTGCTTTTGTATATCTTCAAAGCAATTTTCCATTTTTTATCATAATCACTTTTTATTTCAAATTCCAACTCTTCACTAAGATTATTTTTCAATCTATCAATTATCAAATTAAAATATTATTTTATCATTTCCGTTCTACTATCTTCAAAATTCTTTGCGATTTCTCTCGCCATTGTGTAGTTGTCATTATTTTCAAGAAGCTCTTTAAGTCTCATTACTTTTCCTTTGTATTGATATATTATTTTTTTAACAACATGAATATATTGTTCAAGCGACTCATTGAGATTTGTGATATTGTGAACCTCATTTTTACATGCATACAACCACTCAAGTATACCACTTCCATAATGCATATTAAAATAGATTGCAACCTCATGACCATTCACATCGTAAACATACTTATCATTAATAAAATAATCACCCAAGCTTAGGCTAGATGGCATTTCTCTGTCTTTTGATAAATAGACTACTACTATGTCCTCAGAGGTAGCTTCTAGATTTTTTTCTTTGATTGTTTGTATATATCGCTTTATTTGTTCTGGCTGGTCTTTTGCATCCACTTTGTTTTCAATTATTATATGCTTTATCCCATCAGTGATATATATATCCACATTATCTTTTTCTTTTTTTACAGATGCTCGTTGAGCATCAAATGGAAAGCCCCCACCAAATTTTTGGAGAAATAACTCTAAAAACAATGCACCTTGGTAATGTAATCCCTGAGGATTTAGCAATGCGGCAATCATACGTGAATGCAATCGAACCTCATCATTTGATTTCAAAACGGTTGTCAAAAGATTAAAATCATTGAAGCCTCGTTTTTTTTGCTCTGCTTGCTTATGCTTAAAGTTACGCATTTTTTCAAAAAAATCTTTGTACTTAGCTTCATCAATATCACTCACTAGCTCTCCTTATTATTGTTATTCACATCTTATCAAAAATGTTGCTAAGTTCACTACTAGAACCTATACTAGATAGTTTCTGTTCTATGTAATTCTTTATGAACACCATCTCATCCACGGAAAAATCTCTGTTACTTTTTTTTCGTGCCTCTATTAGCGTGCCATCTGCTTTGATTTCGATAGAGCCATACTCACGTCGTTCTTTGAAAACTTTCAAAATGATACTATCCCCTCTGACTATGGAATCATGACGTGTCAACAGACAATTTTTTTGGCTCTTCCCCCACTCTTGCAACTCTTGTGAATCACGTGGAAGTGAAAAATCAAATCCTTTGTAACTCCCCTCTAGCTTCAATACATCTGTTTTATAAACAAAAGTACAATTTTCATACTCCTTTTCCATCTCCTCGTTATTGATACACTCTATGAGTACATCTTCTAGTTGCAAAAAGGATCTGAATTTTAATTTCGAAAAATCAGCGCCATTGATGTTGACGCAAATATTCCACATCCAATGAATATCGAAAAAAGTACTTGTATCTATCGCATCTTCATAAAGTCTATCGAGAAGCCAACGCTCTGATTTAACACTCATAATTTGTTTTAGAAAAGTAAAGTATGCATTAGTTAGAACAGATTTTTCTAACAGAAAGTAGTTTGCTATTGCTTCTTTCAATATATTACAATCTTCAAACAAACGGTTCAGATGTAATATATCTTCGATAATTATTGGAAATGCATAATCTTTTTCGATAAGCCAATACCAAGCTCTCTTAACTGATTTTTTCGACTTTCCAAAAAGCATATTTGTCAATTCAGTAATAGAATTAACTTTTGAAAAAATATTCTCTTCTCTGAATAATATTTTTGCTTTTGTTTCAATAAGATAAGGATAAGTGTTCTTTAGAAGGATGGAATCAAATTCAGTTTGAGTATTTTTTCTTAATTCATAGATGACATACGCAATAAATTTATAAGCTATTTGTTCGCTCAACTCATTTAATTCAAAATAACCATTTTTTGCTTTTTGCATGCTTTTTTTGTCATATGACAACTCATCACTTAGCGCATGGTTTACTTTCATGACTTTGTTTTCAGAATGTATATAGTTGTAGTACTCCAATGTGTAGTTGTTCACGTCAAAGTAAAGTGTGTAGCTTTTAGTGCCACTTAAAAAAGAGTTACCGATTTGCATTTGATAGGTAGTTGTAGAATAGACATGGTTCTTTTGCTCTATTTTTTCAAAAAAATGACGCGATGTCAGACCCACAATATCATTATTACAATGCGGACATCTAGAAGTGTTCGTCTTGAAGCCGCTTAAAAAAGTTGTACAGAAACCCATTTCTTTTTTTGTGACACATTTCATAGGTTTCCTTTATTTTTATTTCAAATAATAGGACTATTTATGGACATTTTTTGTCTACTTTTACACCTCTCACACCGCAAAGCCGACTTTGCGAGGGTGTGTTCGCTCTTTGAGTCGTACCTCTTCGAGCAGTCGCGCATAGAATGTATCGCAATTGTGTAGTGGCATAAAACTGTGCTGACGATACACCGCATCGAAATCCCCTGGGGTGAGATGTGTGAGGGTGCGTAGCTGTTGGAGCAGTTGAGGCGTAGGCGTATCGAGTCCCAAAAAATGCGCATAGCGTGCAAAAAGGAGCAAAACATTGTCGCTAGAGAGGTACCCAAATTCGAGTTTGAGATTGAAGCGTCGCAAGCTTGCTTGGTCGAGGTTATCGATGAGATTGGTCGTGGCGATAAAAATCCCCTCAAACTCCTCCATCTGAACAAGCATCTCATTGACTTGGGTCACCTCCCACGATGCACGTGCATCGCGTCTGTCACGTAAAAAGCTATCGATTTCATCGAAAACCAATACTGCCTTAGAAGACTTCGCCTCTGCAAAAGCGTCTGCAATATTTTGCTCTGTCTCACCCACCCACTTGGAGATAAGCTCTGAACCTTTCTTGAGCAAAAAGGGTGCATCTAGCGCTTGCGCGATGTAGTGCCCAAAAGCACTTTTGCCCGTACCAGGCACGCCATAAAGACAGAGCCGTGCTTTGCCTGAAGTACGAATACCCTCCACCAATTGCACCGTATCGATACTAGTGCTAATGAGTGCAGGGTCATAGAGAGGTGGGGTGCTCTTATGAGTTTTGATAGTAGCAAAGCCTTGCGCTTTGAGTGTACCGCTCACCAACATTTCATAGGCTTGGTCTATTTGAGAGATATTCGCTTTTACCGCATGAATCACCTTGGTCGCACGTGTCACTATGGCAGGAGTGGCGTGTGGATTTTGGGCGATTTTCTCTACAGTGCTTGGCGCCAGAAGGGTTTGTGCATGGCTTTCTATGATGGCTTTGCGTCTGGAATGTGGTGGCACTGGCATCTCAAGCACTATGTCAAAACGTCGAATAATGGCATCGTCGATAGCATGAACACTGTTGCTTACCCATATTGTAGGCAGGGCATTGGTCTCTAGCGTTCGATTGAAACTCGCTTTGTATTGTCGAGCGCTATTGCGTCTGGACATATGCGATGGCTCACTCTCCTCTCGAAAAATATCCTCTATCTCATCGAACATGACAAGGACATTTTTGTGTTGCAACAGACTCTGTGCTGTTAGGTAAGCTTTGTAGCGTTCGATACCGCCGATAGGCTCATGTTCTTCATTTTCATACGCTACTTCAAAAAGCTCTGCTTGTAGTGCATGTGCAATGACCTTGACCAGTTCGGTCTTGCCAGTGCCAGGGCGACCGTAGAGGAGTACATTGACACCTCGTTTTTGGTGTCTCATTGCATCACCCAAATAGGCTAACAGTACCTCCAGCGTAGAGGTAATATGTACAAAATCCTCTAGCATGAGATGCGACGTATCACACGGTCGAATCACATCGCTGAGCATTGTTTCGATGCCCTCATCGCTGTGCATCATACGCTGGGCAAAACCATCCGATGCAAGCTCCAATTTATGGCGTAATCTACTTCGGTCTTTTTGCTCGACACGTAATAGCGATTTTTGAGCAAGCGTACCACTGCTTTTGAGCGCTTCTTTGATAGCGGATGAGGGATAGCCCAAGAGTACAGACAAGTAATAGTACATAGCCATAGTAGATGTCTCACTCAATAGTTCACCAGCATCATCGAGTACATTGTAATTGTGTACGTAAAGTGCAAAACGTAAAATATCTATCTCTACAGGCTTCAAATCGATAAAGTGACACAATTTTTGGAGATTTTTTTCCAACACTTCATTGCCAAAATGTGCACCGTTTTTGAGCGTATTGGCGAGTCTTTTGAGTGCCTCAATGTAGTGTTTGACGTGGTTAAAGTCATAAGTCTCGATGCTCTGCTTCATACCTAAATAGCGTGCTACTTTGACACTATCAAACCCATTTCGACCAAAAAACTCATTTTGACCGCCCAATTCCAAAATAAAGAGACAAATCCAATGCCCAATAAGCTCAGCACTGTGAGGTTCTACTTCAAAGGAGGGCGCAAGAGAGAAGGTGAGTGTAGTTTGCATGGAATACCTTTCATGAGTAAGTCATGAAAGTATAGGCGTCTTTGTGGACAATTTTTGTCCGCTTTTGGCGTACATACATGCTACTATTGTGCATCCCATTTTCGCTAGGAATCTCTCATGGCACTGAAGCTCTCCTCCTCTCACAATCCCAAGTATGACCGTCTGAGCTACATCTATGAGCGTATCGCGCGTACACCCGACGGTGTCACTATCAAGGAGCTCACCCAAGAACTAGAGGTGAGTAGCAAGACCCTTCAACGCGATTTGCACGAGACATTGGCAAGCAGTGGTATTTATTGTGAAGGGCGGCGCTGGAAGCTCAATCACAAGAGCAGTGCAGATGGATTGGGCAGTCAAGAGCGCATTGTTTTGGGGGTGTTGGACTCTCTAGCCAAGCAAGCGGGGCTTGATTTTTATCACAAAGCGCATCAGCTTTTGGAGCAAATCAGCTCGCAATTGGAGCATCCGCTCTTTGCCAATATGGATACTGAAGCGCTCTCGAAAAGCCATCTCGAGACCTTCGTCACCCTAGAGCGTGCTATCAAATCCCGCACGATGATACATGCGCACTACACATCGGTGCGTAAAGCACAAACGCAAGTCCATCTCAAGCCGATTCGATTGGCGTTTTTCGCAGGCTTTTGGTATGTGTTGGCATTCGATGCCAATGACGACGACACCTTCAAAAAGTACCATCTCAAGTCGCTGACACACATTGTATTGACTGATGAACATTACGAAATCGACCCTAGCGTCATCGCGCGTATCGAGGAGGCTAGCTCTGTGTGGTTTTCGCTCGATGAGCCCTTCGAAGTGCGATTGTGGATAGATGCCGAAGTCGCGCCCTATTTCCAGCGCAAACCGCTACGCACCCAACGCCTCATGGGGCAGGATGGTGACGGCTCTATCGAGGTGGCATTGCGTATCACACACGAGATGGAGATATTGCCTTTGGTGTTGTGGTATTTGCCCCATATTCGTATCCTCTCACCCAAATGGCTCGATAAGGCACTGGACAAAAAAATAGAGGCGTATAAAAAGGGGTAAAAAGCAGAAGATTCCCCACAACAAAAACTACCTGTGGGTCAAAAAAGAGCAGATGGGGCATCTGCTCTAAAGCATCACGCGTTTTTATTCGTAGCGATTGCTCATAATGTTGTAGCGTGTGCCATCGCTTTGTTGCCATACGGTTGCTACGCTGTTATTGTGGTCGATAGCCAGTTGTACTGAATTGGCGATATTGCTACCGCTCTCGATAGTCGTAGCGCCACTCCATTTTTCTGTACTAGCGGTATAGCGATTGGTATAAATAGAGTCTGCTGTACCATCATTTTGTTTCCATACAACTATCGCATTGTTGTTGCCATCGATAGCGATGCGTGCATTGTCTGCTGCACCTGTTCCCAAAGAGATACGTTCACCTGCAGTATAAGCCCAAGCATCATCTGCCATGCTGTAAGCGTTGACATAGATAGCATCATTTTGCGTCCATACTGCAACTGCAATGTTGTTTTTCCCAAACGCGATGTGAGGATTTCGTGCAGACGAAGCATTGTTTTCAATCGCAGCAGCTGTACCCCATGAATTGGTATTGCCAGAATAGCGATTGGCAAAAATGGAGCTGTCTTGTACCCATACCACCATTGCACTGTTGTTGGTGTCCATTGCGATTTGCACATTGCTACTCAAACTTCCAGAGGAGATAGAGGCTGGTGTACTCCACGTATCGTTATTTTGCATATAGCGGCTAGCAAAAATTTGATTATCTTGTTCCCATACAGCTATGAGAGAGTTGTTGACATCAATAGCCAATCGAACACCCGAAGCTTGCGTGCCTGTACTGATTTTACCTACTTCGCTTCCCCATTGTTTTAGCGTGTAATCGTACATTCCAGCGTAGATAGAGTTGTTTTGTTCCCATGCGACGTAGACATTGTTGTTGCTAGCGACGACCAGTTGTGGCTGGGTAGCTGCGGGGGTGAGTGTCTCGATGAGTGTCGCACCGCTCCAACTGTCATTACTCTCTGTATAGCGATTGGCATAGATTGAATCGCCTTGCTCCCATACGACGGTGGCATTTTTGTTTTTGTCAAAAGCGATTTTGGGATTTGATACGTTTGTATCCATGGTCTCAAGCAATATGGGTGTTACCCACGTCTTGTTTGTTTTACTGTAGCCGTTGGCAAAAAGTGAAGTGCGTGAGCCATCATCATGTATCCACACTGCAAAGACATTATTGTCCGCATCGATAGCCAATTGCGCTTGCCCTGCATCGCCACTGTTGTTACTCTCGATAAGCTGTGCTGTGCCCCATGCAGGTGATACAGGCGCAGTGCCGCCACCTCCCGTACCTGTACCACCACATCCACTGTACATCAATGCAGTTGCAAAAACTGCAACACCAATACGAATACTTTTTTTCATAAAATGCTCCTCAAATGTATTTCACACTTGAAAGGCTATTAGAAAAAAATCAGAGTTGAGTCAGAATGAATTAAAAAATAACAATATTTCGCTATCGATTTAATGCTGCCCTGCAACGTCTCTGTAGCGATCACGAATACTCAAAAACGCATCGAGATTGTCGAAAAATATATCAATCAATCGAGGGTCAAAATGGCGTCCTCGCTCCTCTTTGAAGAGGGTGAAAATCTTCTCATCTTCCCACGCTTTTTTGTAGACCCTATCACTACCCAGCGCATCAAATACATCTGCCAATGCCGTAATGCGCCCATAAATATGAATATCTTCCCCTACAATGCCTCGTGGATAGCCTGTACCATCATATTTTTCATGGTGTTCATAGGCGACTATCGATGCCATTTTGAGCAGGGGTCGCTTGGAGGTGCCCAACATTTGGAAGCCCAATTCAGCGTGGGTATTCATAATCACCCGCTCCTCGTTGGTAAATCGGGCTGGTTTGTTGAGTACCGCATCAGGAATGGCAACTTTGCCGATATCGTGCATCGGACTGGCTTGTTTGAGCATCTCCGCTTCCTGCTCATCGAGCCCATAGAAAAGCGCCAAAAGTTTGCTGTACTCCGCCACGCGCTTGACGTGGTTACCCGTCTCTTTGCTTCTACTCTCGCCAATAGCGCCCATCGTAAAAACAACCTCTCGTTGGGTCTCCTCTATCTCCTGTTTGAGCGCCAAAAGTTCATCGTACTCTTTGCGTTGGCGCTTGTCGCTTTGCTCCAAAATTTTGTTTTGTCGCTTGATATCTTTGATGAGTTTGTTGGTCGTCTCTGCAAAATTGTGTTGGAGTTGTGCAATCTCATTGACCAATTTATTTTCAATATCCATTAGCTCCCCTTGTACGGCTGTTTTCGCTTTGCCAATGCGGTGGCTACAGCTTCTATCATTTCACTGAAACCTGCTTCATATTGTTCGAGTTGCGCGGTGAGCTGTCTTTTTTGTTTCTCTAGCCCGCGTATATTTTGCTCTGCGCTTTTGTACTGTTCTTTGAGTTTAATACGCTCTTGATTTTGCGTTTTATACTCTTGCTCCAACTCTGCAAGATTTTTGGAAAAAGATTGATAGATGTTTTGGAATTGCGATTTTTTTTGCGCCACTGCTGCTTGTGTCGCAATATCCTTTTTTTCTAGCTTCATGACATTGAGTTGCGTTGTGCAGTTTTGTATCTCATTGGAAATTTTGATGAGCTTTGAATTGATTTGAGAAGCATCGATTTTGCACTTCTCCAATGTACGCGCGACCTCTTCGTTGAGTCTAGAAAAGTTGTCATAAATATAGGAGTATCTCTCCAATTGCGAAGTGACTTCTTGAAATTTATCATAGTTGGTGAACCACGTCTTGGCAATGACCGACATCATCATAGTGTTCCATCGACGCCCCTCTTTTCCTTCGATGATAGGCATCTTGTAGCGTAGATTGTTTTCGACAATCAATTCACCGTTGTAGCGACTCAAAAAGGCTTTGACGGCTTGATCCCCTTGGGTCAAAAGACGCAAAAGTTGTTCAGTAAATTTGAGATAGATAGTGGAAAAGTGCGTACGCAACAAATAGGTCGAGAGTGCCAATACATAGGCATCTGGAAGCTTGAAGTTCTTTGTGAGTGCATCAGCAATACCGTATTTGAAAACTGCCAAAACACTCTTCTCATATTGCCCTTGCGAAAGCGTCGCGAAATTCAATTTCGTTTTGAGTGCCTCTTCTATCATCGCTTCGATAATGAGCTCTATTGCCTCAAAGGTCAATGTTTTTTTGCACAGTGCCTCTAATTGCTTTTCATCCAGCTGTGCAGCTTCATCCTCTCCCTCTTCACCTGAAGCCAAATGAATCAAAATCGTTCGCTTCATCGGCACGATAATATCTTCGTCGCTCAAGCCCAGTGCCGTTTTTATGGCGAGTTTAATCACCTCGGATTTGTTGACCAGCTCATCGCTATCTGCTATTTCCTCATTGATTTTGCGTCTGAGTTTGCCTGAGAGTTTTAGGGTATCGCCCTCTTTTTCTATACTCTCTTTGAGCTCTTCGACCCAGCGAATGAGATTGGGCAGATGTCTACTCATGCTTGGGGCAAGCTGATAGGGCATGAGACGCAAAACCAATTGCTCTTTGTCGCGAAAGAGAACCATCGTACGGAAATGTTCAGCGTAAAAATCTGCAAATGCGACTTTTATCTCTGATTTGTTCTCCTCAATATCCTCTGCAGAGTGTTTGGAGGCTAAATAGGCAAAAAATTCCTTGTTGTACTCTTCCCATGCGACATCTTGTTTTTGAGAGTCCAGACGGTTTTTGAGAAAACGCTTCGTATTTTGATAAACCACTATTTTGCTTTTAGGTTGAATTGGAGTTTTTCGAAATCCTCTTTGAAATCTTCCCCAGCTTCCATAGCGGATTCGTTTTCGGCATCGTAAATCCAATTGACAATAAGCTCTGGGTTATTGTTCTCTTCGAGCAGATCAAAAAGGTCAAAAAAGAGCTTCGAGCTACTGGAGTTGAAATAGACAATCTCCATGTTCACTGCCAATTTTTTTGCTCCACTTTCGAAATAGGACTCTACCCATTTCATCACAGGTGCATAAAACTCAAAGGTATTTTCTGGGTAGGATTTGCCCACAATAGTGATAGCTCCGCTGGCGTCTAGCTCGATGGCAGGTGTATATTTGGTCTCTTCGATTTTCATATTTTGCATGGTTTACTCCTTGATTGTGTTGATTGTAGCTTTGAAATGAAAATGGCATTTGGATTCATTGAGCGGGGTGAATTCGAACTCGATGGTATCGCAACGTTTTGCGATTTCATAGAACCCTATTCCGCCCCCTTTGCCGTGAGTATCTTTCCCACTGCGACGTAACTCTTTGTAGCGCGTTTTTATCTCCTCTCTATTCATGGTAAGAATCTCTTGCAGTTTCGGTTCTAGCTTGGCTCTGTCTGAGCTATCGACCACATTTTGACTCTCGACGTAATAGTGCCCACTCTTGTCTTTGCCCACAAGAATAAGCCCTTCTGCTTTGAACTCACCCAACGTCGTACTTTTGGTTTTGGAGTAGTTCATCATATTCTGCGCAAGTTCAATAAATATCGTAAAAATATTACTCGAAACCCCCATGTTGAGGTTGTTGTATTCCGCCTCTTTTTCAAGCGCTTCCGTCATTCCAGCGATGAGTCCTTGGGACAAAAAACCACCGTACGAGAGGAAAACTATCCCCTGCTTTTCCACCAAGTTTTGTAGTTCACTTATTTGCATAGATGCTCCTATGAGATTTGCTCAAGAAGTGTTGAAAACTCCTCTTGAGTGAAGGGCTTATTGATGACCCCTTTTATACCAATACGTTTCGCAGTGATAACCTCTTTTTTATCGATAATGGAGGTGGCAAGAATGATAATCGCATCACGATTATGCTCCAACATCGCCTGCGCCGCCTCTATACCTTTCATATTGGGCATCTCCAAATCGGTGACGACCACATCGATAGGAGTGCTTTTGTACTTCGCTATCGCCTCAATGCCGTCGCTGGCTTCTGCGACCACTTCATGTCCCAAGAACTGATATATTGCTTGAGCCTAGTACGCGCTGTTTTTGAGTCATCGACCACTAAAAATTTCATCTTCCCTCCTTAAATTTTGATGCCGACGATGGTCATGTCGTCGTTTCTGTCTTGACTGCCTTGGTAGGCTTGAATGGTGTAGAGCAGCGACTCTTGAAGCTCTGCCAAAGGCTCTGAATGATTGGCTAATAGCAACTCTCCGAACCGTTTTTTGCCGAAGGGGAACCCTTTTTCGCCGCCGTTTTGGTCGATAAATCCATCGGTCGTGAGGAAAAACTCCATCCCTTCTTGCGTAGGTATCTCATGATCCTTAAAACGGTACGCCGCATCCGATTTTTTGTATCCGATGGAGTAGTGGTCGCCTTTGACGATGGTGAGGTTACCGTTCTCGATGTAAAAGAGCGGTGTCTCTGCCCCTGCGTATCGGAGGATTTTTTTGGTTTTGTTGTAATACAAAATCGCCCCATCGAACCCTGCATTGGAGATACTAAACTCATCCTCTTGTTTGAGCAATTTTTTCATGGTGCGATTAAAGTAGGCGAGTATCCACGCAGGGCTTACCTCGATAGAGGGGTCATTGTTGATTTTGGCGACCACTTCACGCTCAATCGCTTTGACCAGCATCGTCACAAACGCCCCAGGGACGCCATGCCCCGTACAGTCGATGACAAAGAGCAAACACTCATCTTTGGTTCGCAATTCATCGAAGAGATAGACATCACCCCCGACAATATCTTTGGGGTGCCAGATGGTGAGATAATCGCTAAAGTATTTGCGGAACAAATCATTGGAGGGAATGAGAGAGTGCTGAATGAGAGAGGCGTATTCAATAGAGTCGCGGGTGTGTTTGTGCAATATCTCGACCTCTTGTTTGGCTCTTTGAATGTCGGTAATATCCCACACCAAACCATACGCGTGCAACGGTTCGTTGTTTTCGCCATACGAGAATTTGCCCAACGACATGATGTGACGCACCTCTTTGGTCTGTGCCATAATCACCCTAAAGGTAGTGACATAATCGACCCTGTGGTTTGCCATCGTGTCTTGCATCACTTGACCCAGCGTGGCTATATCGTCGGGATGGATAAAGGTAAACCACTGCCCTACTGTGCCATCGAGTTCGACATTTTCGAGTCCATAGAGTCGCTTGCCGTTCTCATCGGCGGTGAGTTCATTGGCTTGGATGTCATATTTCCATGTCCCCATATTGGCAGCTTTGAGGGCAAAGGAGAGCTTCTCTTGATTCTCTTTGTTTTCGCGTTCGAGATTTTTTTGCTCCGTGATATCGAGCAAGAAGCCCATCAAGCCGACATCCCCACCATGATTGATGGGCAAAAAGGTGGTGAGATAATCGCGAAGCACGTTGCCACGGCTGACAAATTGGAACTCTTTGTTTTTGACAAAGCCCTTCTCTTGCACCTCTTTGACCAATATGGCTCTATCTTCGGGGTTGGCGTAGATTTTAATCGCTTCGTCTCCCTCTCTAAGGTCAAACGATTTTTGAAACTCAGGATTGGTATACCCAAAGCGACCATGCGCAGTAAAGGCAATGCCTAACGGACCGTTGTCGAGGATGTTTTGAAGCGATGCTTTTTGCTCCTCTATCTGGGTCACATCGGAGAGTACCGCGACATTGAGCGTCTCATTTTTAAATTTAAATTTATCCGCCGTCACGGTAAAGGTGTGGCTTTGCCCCTCGCGTACGATGATGGCTTTGTGGGTTTTGGTCGGGTTGTCGTAGACATAATCGACCCATTTTTTCCCTTCGACCATTTTTTGCAAAAACCCTTCGGGTGCGTCGGTCTTGAAGGTGTCGCACACGCACATGCCATATTTGTCCATAAAGGTCTCGACGCTATCGACACCGTAAAATTCCAACATCGATTTGTTGGCGCTTTTGAGGCTTTTGCCATCGGTGGTGATGACAAAGTTGCTTTGGGTGTTCATGATGGAGTTGACAAAAGTTCGCTCATCATCAAGATCTTTGGTACGCTCTACGATGAGCTCTTCAAGATGCTCTTGATGTTGCGCTAGCGCGGTTTTGGCGAGATTGGCATCTTCGGCGAGGTTGAGCGCGGCGATTTGCCCCACCTCCATCTCTTGAGCTTTGAGCTGTAAGAGCTGATTGTTGTATTTGGCGTGGAGTTTTTCGACGGTGAGCGAGGTGACCATATTGGTAATCTCGACCAAGAAGCCTAGGATGTGTGAAAGCTTCGATTCATCGATGATAGGTACATCTTTGATTGCTTCTATATACTCCTCGAGGTTGTATCCGAAGCGTTTGGCTTGTTCGGAAAAATAGTCCATGTCGGGCTTGGTTATCATGAACTGTCCGATAAAGAAGTTGGCTAAATGTTTGCCCTCGATGATAATGGGTGAAGCACAATCGGTCAGCCCGTTTTTGCACAAATAGGTCGAAAATTTTTCACCGTCGGTGAGTTTGCTTGCCAAATCGATATCGCTTTCGATACATCGCTTGCAGCTCTCTTCGTTGGCACGGTGAAAGTCGGTGCAAGCACGTTGCCATTTGGATTGGACGAGGATTTTGCCTTCAAGGTCGATGATAGCAAGCGGAATGTGCATAAAACTGTAAAAATACTCCATAAGCAGTTGAAGTCGCTCGACATCCAAAAGCTCTTCAAGTTTTGGCTCTTCGATACTGAGTGTTATCGTACTATTGGCGTGGAGTTGTTCAATCTCCTCGACAACAGGGTACGGAATAGGTAGCGCATTTTTGATAGCGTATTCGTTGAGTTCGCGTTTGAGCTCCACCATCCGCGCCTCTCTGCCTGAGGTGAGACTTTGGAAGCGTTGAATTTGTTCGAGTTGAGCTTGCGACTCTTTTTTGGCGGTGATATCGTGACGAATTGCGGTGTAGCCACAGGGCTCACCCTCGGCGGTGCATTTGGGGGTGATGGTTGCATCGACCCAATAAAACGACCCATCTTTGCGGCGGTTTTTGACCTCACCCTTCCAGACATGCCCACTTTTGAGCGTCGCCCACATCTCTTTAAATGCCTCTTTGGGCATATCTGCATGACGAACCATATTGTGCGGTTTGCCCAACAACTCCTCTTTGGTGTATCCGCTTATCTGGCAAAATGCCTCACTCACATAGGTGATGATGCCGTGATTGTCGGTCTCGGAGGTGATGACATTTTTATCCATAGCGTTGACCATGAGTTCGAGTTGGTGGCGTTGGCTTTCGATGTCTTGGGTTTTGAGTTTGATAGTTTGACTCAGACTATCTGTGTAGCTTTCGAGTTGCGATTTTTGCTCTTTGATGGTAGCAATCATCGCATGAAAACCGTCAATCAGCGATTGATATTCATCACTACTTTTGTAGTCAATACGAGTTTCGTAATCACCCCGCTCACTTACCGCCTCCATCGCACTTTTAAGTTTGAAAATTGGGGTGGTGAAAATTTTTTGGAGTCGAAACGCAAGAAAAACCATGAGGAGAAGTACAACAACAAAAACAATAAGCTGAATAATAAATTGCGATTGTATGGCGTGTTGAAGTTTGTCGGTGTTTGAGATAATGACCAAAGAGCCAAGATGCGCCAAGTCGAGGTAAATCGGCTTGACGACGACCACACCGTTGTCGTATAAGCCGTACGAGTCGATTGAGAGGGCATGGGAGTCGAGATGTTGTTTGTAGCTTATTGCCTTAACGTCTTTGCGTTCAAAATGGGCGAACAACACCCCGTCAGGCTTAACAAGATAGACCGCATCCACCGCGCTGTTGGCGTGAAATGCCCCAAGGATAGCGGTCGCACTCGCACTGTCATCGAACTCCAATGAGGCAATAAGGTTTGCTCCTGCGATGCTAGCAACCTCTTGAATGCTCTTTATTTCACGGTGCTCACTTTGGGTGTTGGAGTACCAAAAAAGAACCGCTGAGGAGATAAATATCGCAACAAAAGCACTGAGGGTCAAGATATAAACAAGTTTTATTCGAATGGAGCGAAAGAGTGTCATGATTTATCCTAAAAAGTAATCGCTAAACGGGCGTAGTGGTACGCATAACGCATTGCCATCATAAACAACATCTAAAAACAATAAACCAAACAAAAGTTGCAAACTGTTCATGAAAAATGACATTTATCGCTTCCTTGCCTGTTTTACAGTATTAGAAGCTCTTATAAAAGAGTTACACCATAATATCACTTCATAATTGTAAATGCAATGTTACGATTGTGTTAAAAGATTTTGACCTTTTTAGTACTTCAATCCCGTAAGTGTGCGCAATTTTTCCATCTTGGCACCCGCAATTTCACGCGCTTTGTGTGCGCCGTGGTGCAAAATCTCTCGCACCTCATCGCTGTGTGCTTCATAGTAGGCACGACGCTCTCGATAAGGGGCGAAATAGTCCCAAATCACCTCAGCTAGATAAAGCTTGAAGTGCCCATATCCCTCTCCAGGGGTGCGGTAGCGCTCTTGCAACGCCTCTAGCTCTTGGGTGTTGAGGAAAAGCTTGGCGATAGCGTAGATATTACACGTCTCAAAGTTTTTGGGCTCATCAAGTGGCGTGGTATCGGTGACAATTTTTTTGATTTTGGCGAGTTGCGCTTTTTGTTCGCCGAAGATATTGATAGTGTTGTCGTACGATTTGCTCATCTTGGCACCATCGATACCAGGGATGGTAGCGACGCTCTCATCGACATCAAACTCAGGCAGGGTAAAGATATTGCCATAAGCGTTGTTGAAACGCACCGCAATATCACGGGCGATTTCGACGTGTTGGATTTGGTCTTTGCCCACTGGAATCGAGGCAGAGTCATAGAGCAAAATATCTGCCGCCATGAGCACAGGGTAGGAAAAGAGCGAATGGTTTGAGGCGATACCTTTGGCGACCTTGTCCTTGTAGCTGTGTGCACGCTCTAGGAGTCCCATAGGGGTAAAGGAGGAGAGCATCCAATAAAGCTCTAGCACCTCTTTGACATCAGACTGCACCCAAAAGGTGGTGCGATTGGGGTCGATGCCCAATGCCAAGAAATCGGTCGCAGCTTGCATCGTCAGACGCGCCAATCGACCACCCTCATCGACACTCGTCATGGCGTGATAGTTGGCGATAAAAGCAAAGACTTCGCCCTTCTCTTGCAGCGCAATCATCTTCTGAATCGACCCAAAATAGTTACCGATATGCAAATCCCCAGAGGGCTGAATCCCTGCCAAAATACGTTTCAAAATAGCACTCCTGTTTGTAAAAAAAAGTTTATATGACCTTGACGATACCTTCGGGGAAAATCGCCCCATCGATACCCAAATTAGCGACCTCTTCTATCTCCTCTTCACGCTCTATCCAGACCAAGACCTTGGCATCGAACATATAGTTCTCTGCAATTTTTTGAATCAAAGGCGCAATGATGCGTGTCGTGATGATGTAAGAGGCGCCGTAATTGTGCGCATAGACTGCCTCACGCACGTTTTTGACCCCCAAGGCAAAGGCGATACGATTGAGTGCACAGTGCTCGATGACATCGTGCAGTTCAGGTCGATAGGCGATATAGAGCGTCGAATTGCTGGGCGTTTGCAATATCGCATCGATACTTGTCACATCGTAAAAGGGGGGCTTTTTGAAGAGTGGATGACCCAACAAAAGCATCACTAAGCTCCTATGCAGTGGGTACTACAAAAGTAACGCCCCCCGCTAATATAGGCATCATCGAGCGTCACGTAGGTACCGCACTTGGCACACGGCACCATATCGTCCATCGTTTCAGGGGTGACGTGAGGACGTTTGACCTCTTTGATAGGTTTGGTACGGAAGAAAAAGTAGTAGACAGCAAACAAAACAGCCGCTAAGAGAAGAATTTTTAACACGCTTTTTACCTTTGGATAATGAGATAATTTCGATGAGGCGCTTGGATGATGCGATAATCAAAAATATTTTTGATTTCGTCGTAGACCTGCTCCCCTTTGAAATAGAGTAGCAACGTCCCCTTGGCAATAAAGGGCTGTGAGAGACTCAAAAGCTCTTCGGTATTGGTCACCGCTCTGGAGGTGATAAGGTCGTAGGGTTTTGCCTCGACCTCTTGGATGCGTCGTCCCAACACGGTGACATTTTCCAAATGCAGTGATGCCGCGATATAGGTCAAAAAGGCGCTACGTTTTTGCAGTGGCTCCACCAACGTAAAATGGCTATTTTCCAACGCCATCGCCATAATAAGCCCTGGGAATCCCGCCCCTGTGCCAATATCCAAGACCGTTTTGACCGCAGGCAAAAACGAGACGGGATAAACGGCATCGAAGATATGCTCTTGTACCGCCTCGTAGGTGGTAGCCCCTGTGAGATTGTGGACTTTGTTCCACAGCAACAACTGACGTGTGAAAAAATCTGCCCGCTCATAAAAGAGCGGACTCAATACTATTTTTTGGCTCTCGATGGCCTTGGCTAACTCCAACAATACGCCCTTAATTAAATGCGTCTATCATCATCGCAATACCCTCAAACATCTCCATCGTCAAGGGAATGTTGAGTGCATAACGTATCTCTGGATAGGGTATGGCACCAATATTTTCGCGGTACATCACGCTAATATCGATATATTGCGACACCCACCAATGCATACCAGCCGCGTAGTAGTTACCGCGCCACGGATTGCGAAAGGGGTCGATGAGCCATGTGTAGCCATAATCTGCAGAGATATAGAGATTGCCGATAAATTTGAGATCGGTCGATAGCCCCACAGAGGCATTTGCCCCTGCATCACCCCAATTGTAGAGTGCGCCATCGGTCGTAAAGCCAATATAAAACCATGTCGCCGCAGGGAGTGTCACGCGCGCGGCAAGTCCCATGCCTTGGATGCTAGCACCTTGCGTGAGATGATTCGCACCAAAAATCGAAACAAAAGAGCGAATCGCGCCCTCTTGCGGTCCCAAGTTCACGCTCGCACCGTACGCCCACGGCATCATCGCCATGAGCACTATTGCAAAAACTTTTTTCATCGTACATCCTCTCTACCTAAAATAAGCGCTCGATTGTAGCGATACTTTGACAAAATTTGGCTCAATTGGAAGCCTCTGCAATCGCAAAAAGCTTGGGCACCAACGCCAAAAGTGCCTCGATGGGCAACATATTGGGTCCATCACTCAGCGCACAGCTTGGGTCGATGTGCGTCTCGAAGAAAAATCCATCTACGCCCACTGCTGCTGCGGCTTTTGCCAGATAGGGCACCATCGTACGGTCGCCTCCCGTCTTGCCTGCGGCGGCGCTGGGCATCTGCACCGCATGTGTGGCGTCAAATATCACAGGCGCAAAAGCACGCATGATGGGGAAACTACGCATATCAACCACGAGATTGCCATACCCAAAGGTCGCACCCCGTTCGGTAATCCATATATCGTTTTGGAGTGCCGCATCGTAGCCTGTAGCATCGATACCGCGTGTTTTGAGCGCTTTGACTACGCCATATTGCATATCGTTGGGCGCCATAAACTGCCCCTTTTTGATATTGACAATTGCTTTGGTGCGTGCGGCGGCGACTACCATATCGGTTTGACGCGCCAAAAAGGCGGGGATTTGAATGATGTCAGCTACTTCTGCGACGGGTGCAGCTTGGTCAGGGGTATGAAAATCGGTGATGATTTTGTACCCGAAGGTGCGTTTGACCTCTTCGAGCATCGCAAGTCCCTTCTCCATGCCTGGACCTCGATAGCTCTCTAGACTGGTGCGGTTGGCTTTGTCGAAACTCGCCTTGAAATAAAAATCGATACGTTTATCGTGCGCCAACGGTGCCAAACCCTCTGCAATGCGCATAAGCGTATCGCGTTCCTCGATGACACACGGTCCTGCCAAAAGTTTCACTGCTTCTCCTTGGTGACAAAGGCTACCATACTGCCTGCGGCAATGATGAGCGCTATGCCTGAAAGCGTAATCATATCAGGAAAAGCATCGCCCAAGATAAAGCCCACCCCAATCGCGAAGGGGATATTGGCGTAGCTTGCCGCACCTACAATGCCCGCTTGGGTCGTCGCATACGCCTTGGTCATGAGTAGTTGTGCGGCAGTAGCGGCGACTCCCATACCTGCCACGTAGAGCCACACGATGCCATGAGGTAGGACAAACTCCCCGCGTGCAAACGCCAAACTCTCATGCGTCAAATAGGGTGAGACGAGCATCAAGAGTAGTGGTCCTACCGTCCCAATGGTGACAAACGAGAGGACAATGGTGCGTATCTCGTAGTAGTGACGTAGTTCTCTCACCGAGAGATAGGCGAGTGCGGCACCAAGCCCTGAAAATATTCCTATATAGTCGGTGTAGGCAAACGCCAAGCCCTGCGGTTTTGCCACCAGCACAATACCTGCAAAGCCAATCCCCAACGCCACCCAACCACGCATCGATAGACGCTCCCCTAGTAAAAGCATCGCAAAAAGTGCCGTGAAAAAGGGAGAGGTTTTGGAGAAGGTAATCGCATCACCTAGGGGAATGTGCGCAATATTATAAAAAAAGGCTAAGAGCGCCAAAAATCCCATCGTCCCGCGAAAGAGCAATAGCCACAGCTTGCCCCCTTTTTGGCGCATCGGTCGGTGCCAAAACGACCCAAGAATCAGCGCCACCCCAAAAACATTGCGAAAAAAGACCACCTCCAAAGGGCTCATGTGCATACTCGATAGCTTGGCAAATGCCCCCATAAAGGCAAAGAGCAACGATGCTAGCAACATATACAAGACGCCTCTATCGATGGATGAACGCATACGGACTCTTTGGGGTGAAAGTTGGGCGCGATTATAGTCAAAAAAAGGGCGAGGCGCACGGTGGCACTCTTCGTATGTAACAATTTCTGTTATATTACAAGAGGGTTACGCAAAGATACGCTTAAGTTTGGCAATGCCATAATGCCGCCACTTCAGCAAAAGGATAGTAAATGAAAAAGAGTATTACAGGCGTAGCATTGGCATCAGTTATGGCACTTGGCTTTGCAGGATGTGGTGGTGCAGCTGCCACTCCAGCTCCTGCGGCGCAAAACTTCGACAAATGTATGGAAAAAGGCGAAGAGGCTCCATCATGGGTATGTATCCCTGAAGTAGCTGGCGGTGTTGCGGCTATTGGTAGTGCAGAGGTTTCACCTGCAGGTTCTAGCTTCCAACGTCAAGAGGCTATGGCAAACGGTCGTGATGCATTGGCACGTGCTATTAGCGTCAAAGTCCAAAACATGTTCAAAAACTTCACACAAGTAACAGGTGTAGGCGACGCGGCTACGGTAGAGAAACTCTCATCAAACGTATCCAAACAAATTGCTAACCAAACTTTGAACGGTTCACAACAAAAAGGTCGCTGGATTGCAAAAGATGGCACTATGTACGTTCTGGTCGTACTTGACCCTACTGCAATGGTAGAGGCTACAAAAGCTACTGTCAAAACTTCACTCAAAAACGATGAGGCTCTTTGGCAACAATTCCAAGCCAAAAAAGCAGAAGACTCTTTGGATGCAGAAATTGCCAAAGAGATGGGTCAACCCGCTCGCTAGAGACTCCTCCTCTCCCCTCGCTGGGGATAGGATGCAGTGCTTTTTGTAGTATTGCATCGTATCTCCACTCTCACTTTTAGGATTTCTCATGAAAAATGCTCTTCTCGTTCTCCTCTCGCTCGTGCTCTTTCTTGGTTGTGCTGCCCCAAAACCCGTCGTAGACCCCAATGCCAAACCCTCTTGGACACTCAATCCTCCTATGGACGGCAAAATCTACGGCGTAGGCTCTAGCCCTATCCATGTCAAAGGACTCAACCACCAACGCGCCTTGGCTATCTCGATGGCTATCGATGAGATTGCCCGCCAAAACGGTGTCGTAGTCAACAACACCCTAGAGCGTATCACTATGGTCAATGGAGCTCAAGCCTCCACCGCAAGCCGCGACTACTCTGTCCAAAGCGTCAACGGTCAAACGGTCAAAGCACACATCGTGGAGATGTGGCAAGACCCCTACTCTAGCCGTATCTACGTCCTCATGGTGCAACAATAATGCGCTTAGGGCTTGCGTGGTTAGTAGCTCTATCACTACTAGCGGCAGAGAGTTTTGAGGATTACGTCAAGAGCCAAAACCAAGGTGTCGTAGAGGAGAAAAAAGCCTTCGATGCGGCAAAAGCGCAAATCGAAAAGGAGTTCGCCTCCTACCAAGCCGTCATCGATGAGGAGTTCAATAACTACAAAAAGAGTTTGGGCAAGTTTTGGAGTGAGCCGACCCTCTCGACCAACAAAACATGGGTCGAATACTCTGCGGATATGAAGACACGTCATATCGTCGATTTCGAAAACGAAACCATCACCATCGAGGTCAATGCCAAAGATGCCAACGAAGCCAAGCTCATGATGGCAAAAAAGCTCTCTGATGCGGTCACCGCTGACACCCAAGAGGCGTATGCACGCGACACCCTCTCTCAAAACATCGACAAGCGCATCACCACTAGTATCAAAGCCCCTGTACCTGTCGCACCGATATTGGCCCCTGCGATTTTCGCCACACCTCCCACCTCCAAAGAGATAGCAGGATACGCCGCTCAAACCGTCAAAAAGAGCCAAATTCTCTCAAAAGCTTCCAAAGTTCCTGACACCAAACTCTTCTCGATGCAGGTCAAAATGCCTGCCAACGCCACCAACAAACGCTCCGAACTCTACCTCGCCCAAGCACGCCAAGAGGCACAAGCGCACAAAATGCCCTTACCCCTTGTCATGGCTATTATGCACTCTGAGAGCGCCTTCAATCCTATGGCACGTTCACACATTCCCGCTTTTGGTCTCATGCAAATCGTCCCCAAAACCGCAGGTGTCGACACCTACCAACACCTCTACAATGAAAAGCGCCTTTTATCCGCTTCCTACCTCTACGATTCCAATAACAATATCAAAATCGGCACCGCGTATCTAAGCATCCTCTACTACAAATACCTCAAGGGTATCGAGAACGAACAAAGCCGCCTCTATGCCACTATCGCTGCCTATAACACAGGTGCAGGCAACGTCGCCAAAACCTTCTCAGGCACCTATAACCCTGCCAAAGCCGCCCCCATCATCAACAGCATGTCACCCCAAAAGGTTTACGACACCATGCTCGCCAAGCTCCCTTATGACGAAACACGTCACTATTTGGACAAGGTCTCTGGACGCGTCGCACTCTACCAAAAGCTCTACGGCGCCCAATAGACGCCCCTTGGCGGTGCGTTTCTTTTCTGCGCAAATTTAGCTAAAATGCGCCCATGAAAAAAATCGCCATAATTGGCCGACCCAATGTCGGCAAAAGCTCCTTCTTTAACCGCATCCTCAAAACACGCGATGCCATCACCTCTGACGTAGCAGGTACCACCCGCGATGCAAAACGCCGCGATGCAATCATCATCGACAAACGCGCCATCATCGTAGATACAGGTGGACTTGACGAAGGCAATGAGCTCTTCGACAAAATCAAAGCAATGTCACTCAAAGCCGCCTACGACGCTGACATCATCCTCTATATGGTCGATGGACGCACCCTCCCTGATGACGAAGATAAAAAACTCTTTTACACCCTCCAAGGAATGGGCAAAGATATCGCACTCGTCGTCAATAAACTTGACAATACCAAACTCGAAGAGAATTTATGGGAGTACCAAAGCTTCGGCACGCATACGATGTTCGCCATCTCTGTCACCCACAATCGACGTGTCACCGCCCTCTTGCAATGGATACATGCCCACCTGCCCGAAGAGGATCGCATCATCGAACCTCGAGAGGATGAAGAGAACGACGGTATCGATGAAGAGGCGTACGAAAACTCTCCTGCCGCACAGATGATGCAAGCCATTGCTGATGAAGAAGAGGATGAATTCGATGCCCCTATCGATGAAGACGATGACCATTTCGAGGTCTTCGGTGAAGATGAAGAGCTAAGAGAACCTACCGTACATGAGCTAAAAATGGCAGAGGACGAAGAGCGCATCCGCGCTATCAAGGTCGCCATCATCGGACGTGTCAATGTAGGCAAAAGTAGTCTGCTCAATGCTCTCGTAGGCGAAGAGCGCTCTGTGGTAAGCGCCACCGCAGGTACCACTATCGACCCTATCGATGAGACTATCGAGCATGGCGACAAAAAAATCACCTTTGTGGATACCGCAGGGATTCGTCGTCGTGGCAAAATCGTAGGGATAGAACGCTACGCTTTGATGCGTACCGAAGAGATGCTACTCCAAGCAGACATCGCGCTTTTGGTACTCGATGCTAGCGAGCCGTTCAAGGATTTGGACGAAAAAATCGCAGGACTTGTGGACAAGAACCGCATGGCGTGTCTCATCGTACTCAACAAATGGGACATGACCGACAAAAACTACGAAGCGGCAAAAGCGCGAGTACGCGACCGATTCAAATTTTTGCACTACGCGCCCATCATCACCATATCTGCCCAGACACACCAACGTGTCCACAAAATCCTCGATATGTTGCTACGTATCAATACCGCCTATTCACAACGTATCCCCACTTCACGCCTCAACGAAGTGCTCATCGAGGCGATTCGTCGTCACAATCTACCCTCACCCAACGGTCAGCGTATCAAGATTTTTTATGCGACGCAGTATGAGATTCGCCCACCACAAATCGCCTTGGTGATGAACAAACCCCAACTGCTACACTTCTCCTATCGACGCTACCTCACCAACAAACTGCGTGAGGCGTTTGATTTCGAAGGTACCCCTGTACTCTTCAAAGCCAAAACACGCGGTGGCAACGAGTCCTAAAAAGGACGCACGACCACCAACGCTACGATGATTATCATCATGAGCGTGGGTGCTTCATTGAGTATGCGGTAAAATTTACCGCTCTTTTGGGGTGCATAACGCGCCAAAAATCGCACCTCTTTACCTAGATAGAAAAAATAGCCTATGAGCACTGCCGCCACTGTAAGCTTGGCGTGTAGCCATCCACCCGTTGTAAAAAGCTCAGGCATCGCCCAAATCATATAGAGCCCCGAAATCAACGTCGCCCAAAATGCAGGCACCCCGATATAACTGAAAAGCTTGTGCTCCATGATACGCACCACCTCGACAAACTCCCCCTTGGCATATTGCTCGACATGGTAGACAAAAAGACGTGGCAGATAAAAAAGCACCGCAAACCACGCTATGACCGACATCACATGAAACGCTTTGACTATTTCGTACATAAAAAAACTCCTCAAAAATTTGGGGCATGGTAACAGATAATTGGGCTTTTGTCGATATTGTGGTATAGTTTTGCATCTCAAATACAAAGGATTTTGTATGAAAAAAGCTCTTTTAGCCTTAACTCTAGGCGTAGCACTCGTAGGTTTTACAGGGTGTAATTTCGACCCTGAGAAATGGGGGGATTCCACGGTAACGCAATCATCTGCGTCCGCTTCGTCTGTAAATACACTTCAAATTAATGTTGTCAATAGAGCTTCTGATACTATTGACATGGTCTATATTGCCGACACAAGCAATGCAAGTTGGGGAAGTGACCGCGAATCAGGTACGATTGCCATTAGTGGTGGTTCAAAATCCTACTCTGTGACAAATATCACGTGTGCTACAGGAAAAGTTGATTTACTTGTTCACTTTTCTAGCGGTGGTCATACTTACAAATACGACCAAAGTCTAACGTGTGGTAGTGTTTATGAATGGACTATTACAAGCGCTGCAACAGTTCTCCCCTAATCCCCTCGATGCTACCTTTGCGTAGCGTCGATTTTTCCTCTTTCTTTCCCTATTTTGAACGTTTTTTGTATCCCGTATTGAGCCGTAGTTTGAGTCCCCAATAGTAGCTTTTGGTGATAAATTTTTTGAGCATGTAGGCTACGACACCCTTGACCCGTATAGCACCCCACAACTCTCCCACCGCATAGTTGCCCCCCAATGCCACAAAAACCCCATCGATAGAGGCATCAAAAGGCACAAGTGTTTTGCCCTTACGCAATCGCTCTATCGATTGCGCCACATAGTGTGCGCTCTTTTCAGCGATTTGAGCCGTAGGTGCCAATAGTGTGCCCTTCGTATCGTGAAGCTCGACACAATCGCCAATAGCAAAAACATCGGGCGCGATACGTAGCGTCTCATCGGCACTGTATTGCCCGATACGGTTGTGCTCACACGCCTGCGACAGCTCCACCGTCGAGGCGGTAATGCCCCCTGTGAAAATCATAAATACATAGGGCAGTGGCGCTTTGCCTTTGCAATAGATGTGCGTCGCATCGACACGCTCGATGAAGGTCTCGCGCATCACCTCGATACCCAATGCCTCTAGGCGCTCTTGGGTGCGCTCTATAACATAGCGACTCATTCCTGGTAGTATCGTAGGCGCGGCATCGATGAGCACGATGCGAATGTTTTGGGCGCCTGCACCTATACTCTTGGTGTGTTTGAGGATGACGTCACCCATCTCTGCGGCAATCTCTACACCACTAAGACCTGCACCCCCGATGACGATGTTTTGGGCGATGTCACAGCGCTCATGGGTGGTGTCGAGTTTTTCGTAGAGGAGCTTCTCAAAGGTAGCGCGAAAATTGTAGGCTTGGGGGAGTTTCTTGACCCCGAAGCTGTGCGCGCGTAGCCCCTCGATAAAGCTAAAAAAATTGGTGCGTGCACCTGTGGCGACAATGGCATAGTCATAACTATACTCACCCTCTAGCGTATGGATACGTTTGGTGCGGCTATCCATAGAGGTGACCCTATCGAGGATGAAGGTGACATTGCGGTGCTTGAATCCGTAGCTCCAGTGGCGAATATCCAACGCCACATCGTGCAGGTCAAAACGCCCCGCGATATAGCCATAGACTTCGGTTTGCAAATAGTGGTAGGCATTGGCATCGATGAGAAGTATCTCCAAATCGCGCTCTACACTCAAGTGCTCTACCGCACGCAACCCTCCATACCCTGCTCCGATGACAACGACGCGCTGCCTCACAGCCATAGTACCGATACCGCTCCGATAATCCCACCAAACACACCACCCCACACGACCAACCAACCCAAATGCTCGTGAATGATGGACTCTATCATCTCTCTGACCATTTCAGGGGTTAGCTCATCCAGACGTGCTAACACGAGATGCTCTATCTTCTCGATAGCCTCTTCCAGAGCGTGCGGGGAAAAAAGATGTGCTTGCAGTTTTGCTTGCAGTGCTGGGTCAGCTGCCATCTCCAGAAGGGCTTGACGCATTTTGGTCTCGAAGGGCTCTTTGAAGGAGTGCAACACTTTTTCACCCCCAAACATCCCAAGCATCCCCCCGAAGGTAGAACCCATAATCACCTCGACCAGTTTGGCAAAGGCTATCGATAAATCCATCTGCTCAATAAGCGGTGCAATATCGATGCCTTTTTGTGCTTGGGGCAAAAAGCGCTCCAAATGCTCGACGCTAAAAAACTGTCGCATCACCAAATCGGCGATGGCACTTTTGAGCGCGGCAAATTTGATGAGAATCACGCCCGAACCATAGAAAAGCGGCACACGATGAAAAAGCATATGAATAGCAATCGTATTGGTCAGCGACCCCGAAAGGGCAAAAAGCCCAATCAAAAGCAGCGAATGCGCACCTGCAAAACTCTCTGTGGCTCCCACTGCGACCAGCGTCGCGGCGATAGCGTTGGTGAGATAACTTTTGTTGAACTGCATTAGGACTCCTTGGAGGTGTTGTAGGCGATAAATTCTTCGTGCGTCATACGTGTGGCAACGAGAGGTAGCGCATAAGTGGTGCCCTCGTAGGCAAAAACCACGACCGTCTCTAGGGTGCGTCGATTGCGGCTGTCTAGCGCCAAGATAGGCTCGCTCTCATAGTAGTGATGCGCTTCGAGGGTTTGCGGCTGTTGGATGAGGGGCACAACACTCTCATGTGCAATTTCGAGGTATTGCGGGGTGAGTGTCAGGGCGCGTGAGTCGAGATTGAACCAAAAGAGCGTACTTTCGCGTAGCAATGGATGAGAGACATTAGGAAGTACCTCGACTTCGAGAGGGGGCGTATCGATACCGTCATTGCCCATTTTGACGACGAGTTGCAGGCGTAGTTTGCCCTCAAGCGTCACGACTTCACCCATAAAAAAGGGGCTGTAAAGCCGCCACACCCAACCGTCGCGCAGATAGACCATCCCATTGTCGCCGCCGCGTTTCAATGGCATCACCACCGCTCGCACCACCCACGCCACGCCCACCAGAGGCAAAAGTAACGGTGTCAAAAGTGCGTAGATGAGGCGCATGTGGCTCCCTTGGGAAATTTGGCGCATTGTAACCAAGTACAAAAAAAATTTAGCTCAAAATGGTATAATCCCGAAAAATAACAGCACTTTTTTAGGAACCCCATGAGCAGCGAAATCCTCGACACCTTCAACGACCAGCTCATCAGCGACAGCGCACGTATGGAGTCGCTCATCATCGGACTGGAGAAGAGTGAGAGCTTTTTCGCCTCGGTCAATGCGCTTTTTCGCATCTTTCACAACTTCAAAGCCTCTGCGGGGTATCTCAAACTAAACGATATTTTTGAGATTTCCGCCAAAGCCGAAACCATCCTCAACACCGTGCGCCAAGAGGGTCGTATCATCGACAAATCACTTATCGATTGGCTCTTTGATATTAGCGACCTCTTTGCCACATGGGCTGACCAAACTGAACTCAATCAGCCACTCTCCCCACTCAAACCTGCGCTACTGCGCCAAATCCGCACACACGACAGCGGTGAGACCGTCGCCCAAGTGCTCAAACGACTCAATGTTCTGCTCATCGATAAAAGCGACGACGGTGTCAAACTCGCCAAATCGTTCGGGACAATTTTCAACCGTGTTATGACCAGCGACACCACCAAAAATTTCGAAGCCTATTTGGCAAAAGAGCCCCACCTGCTCTTCATCGACCAGAGCTATTTGGAGGAGTTGGGCGCGCTTCAAAAGATTCTAGAGTCGCGCAAAATTTTTATGCCCATCGTGGCGCTGTGCCAAGGCAAACCCGTCCACAAAAGAGTCCTCGAACTCTCCAAACGTGGCGTACAGTATCAGCTAGAGCGTCCGCTCACCTCTGCGAATTTGAAAAAAATTCTCTACAGCATGGTCAAGACGCACTTCTCCAAGCAAAAAGCTATCATCACCAACAAAAAAATCCAACACTTTATCGACCAACTCCAACCCCTCAATGCCACCGTCATTCAGATTCAAAATATCTGTGACGACCCCAACACCTCGATACGTGAATTAGCGCGTGTGGTACAAAACGACCCAGTCACCTCGGGGATTTTGCTCAATGCGACGCAATCACCGATGTTTGCCCTCAAAAAAATCAACAGTGTCGATCAAGCGGTGGCGATTTTTGGCAAGCGCATGGTCAAAGCCCTCACCCTTGGCGGTCTCAAAAAGGACATAGGCAAAACAGACCTCTCGATGTACGGCATGACGGAGAGCCAATTTTCGGATGTGGCGAACATGCGTATGACGCTCATGAACAACTGGTTTGTCAAAGGGCACGCGGATTGGCTCTCGACGCTAAGCATCACCTCGCTTTTGGGCAACATCGGGCAGATGCTTTTAGCCAAAGAGCTTTTGGCGCAGGGCAAAGCGGCACCGTTCAAAGCGATGTTAGCGACCCATACCATCGCCGAGTGTGAAGAGGAGTTTTTGCGCACGACTACCACATCGGTGTCGGCAGATATTGCCTACTATTGGAAGCTCAATTCGGTCATCATCGATAGCTTGGCATTTGCCGATTCACCTCGTGAAGCGGTCAACGATATCAAGCCCTTCGCGGTGGCTAACTACGTCGTCTTCAAACTCGTCCCACAACACCGCGCACAAATAGGCGAAATCACGCCTGACATTATCGAACTCCTCGAAGAGGTGGGATTGCCCCTAGGCAAGCTCAAAACCGCCATCGAAAAGACCAAAGACAATATGATGGAGGAAGAGGAGTGAACAGCCTAGGTTTTGCCCCTGAAAAAATACTCAAAACCTACAAATGGTATACTCAAGCAGAAATAGAGATGTTTTTGGAAGGGGTCTCGCACATCATTATGGTCGAGCCTGATTTACGCGACAACAAAAGCAAGCGTCTGCACTTCACCCTCTTCCTCAACACGCGCGAAGCACTTCCGCCTGTAGTCATCGAGCCTGTGACAGAGAAATTTTTCGATGAATTGGGACTCTATGATGTGATCGAGATGTCGCACTTCATGGCAGAGGTCGCCTTCGCGCAAACGTCGCAAGAGACACCTATGCCACACCTACTCGATGAGGCCGCAACTGCTTCGTACGATGGGGCGCAGAGCGTGCCCTGTTTTGTACTCGATTTTTATGCCTTAGCGCGTGAGGGGTATGAGGAGATAGCAGAGGGATTGAGCGGATGGAGCTATGTGCGCAATTAGCGGCGTAGTGTTTTGAGCAGTTTCAAAATTGCCGCTGGATAGTGGCGAGCCAAACGCGTGAACATCACAAGCGTACGTCGATAGTGTGGCGTATAGCGGTACTCCTCAATCGAAGCAAAAAGCTCCTCCAACCCTAGTCGTTCCTGCTTTGTGATATGCCCCATCATCATTTTCCCGCCTTTTTCGTAATTTTTTTCACCACACGTACCAAATCGTCCTCCTCCAATGCCCCTAGCATGGCAAAGATGGCAGTCACAACTTGGGGCTTGCTATTTCCGATTCGCCAATCTTGATAGGTTCGCATCGATACTCCAAGGCGCGTCGCCATCTCTTTGTGTGAAATCTTCTTGCCGTTTTGTTGCGACTCAACCGCATTGTGCAAAATGTTGAAGATATCGCTGATTTCCATGGCGGAGATTATGACTTTTTTTCGCTTAAATTATACATAAAACCGTATAAATAATACAAAAATAAGGTTACTTCATACGCTTTAACGTATAAATAGCTTATATTATTCCTATTAGCATATATTATCTGTGTATAGTATACGATATATCGTATGCTTTTGGGACAAAAAAAGCCCCATATCGGGGCGAAAGAAAAAAAGAGAGTAAAGAGAAGAGGGGGGTTATTTGGTCAAAAAGGCGAGAAGGTCAGTGTACTCTTGCTCGATGATGTACATATTTTCCAGAAGTTTGGTCTCGTTGATGTGGCTGTTTTCGGTCAAGAAGCTTTTGCGCCACTCCAAATCTTTGTGTAGCTCTTCGAGTCCCGTAGTGACATACTCTATCATCTTGTCGATGTCAGCACCGTGCACGGCACCTTCGGTTTGAGCTTTGTAAAAGAGCAATGCATAGTCGCTCACCTCATTGGAGTAGCGAAAATCTGCCGCGATATTGGCGATGATGGTTTGGAGGCGTTCGGTTTTGAAAAGTCGTTTTGCCATTATGCTATCTCGATACCTTTGTCCATGGCTATTTGCCCCAATAGCCCTGAAAAACGTTTGGTCGATGCCTCGATAACCTCTGGAGATTCATGCTCCAATACCATCTGTGCCACTTCAGGCAAAATCTCTACGATGACCGCTTCCATTTGTGCATAGGTGGTTTTGCCCTCGGCAATGTTTTTGCGCATGTTGTGTAGGATGACGCTCATCCCGATAAAAATATCGCGTGCGTCGATTTCGATTTGGTGTGCCATGTTGTTTCCTTTTAGTGTTTGAATCGCCAGCCTTGCGCTTGCAAAAAGGCTTTGGCTTTGGTGGCGTGCTCGCCTTGGAGTAGCAGGGTATCGCCCTCGATAGTACCGCCGCATGCTAGGGTGTTTTTCAACGCTTTGAGTGTGCTTGCCAACACCCCTGCCTCTACAGCAAAGGTACCGATGATAGTGACCACCTTGCCGTTGCGCTTTTGGCGTTGCAGGGTCAGCGCATGTGCATTGGGAGCTAAGTGTGTCGCGGCTGTGGCTTTTGGCTCCTCTTCGAGGCTCCACCCCTCACCCCATTGTGCCCCTATCTCAAAGAGATTGGTTTTGCCGCCCATCAGTCGATTTTCCACGCAGTGTCGATATCCTCTATGGCGTTGACCACAACAATAGGGAGTTTGGAGCTTTGCAAGCGTGCCATTTCACTAGGATCTAACGCATCGCTCATCACCAAAATCGTACGAATCTCCCCCTCGATATTCGCAGGGTCAAGTGTGCAAGGGTGGCAAGCCTCATACGCCTCTAGATGCTCCTCGAGGAGCTGTTTGAAGGCGATTTTTTGCGCATACGTTTGAGCATAGTCGCCTGAGAGCTGTAGTCTAATTGGCTCGGCGGCTAGACCATCGATGAGCAGGACATCGTTGAGACTCATATCGTGCACAAGTCGCTCTAGATGGGTGCGCAGGGTCTCTTTGTGTTGCGCTTGCGGTGAGGCTGAGACCATCACATAGAAGTGGTGCGCTTTTTCGACTTTTTGGGTGATACTCTCGCACCCACTCCAAAAGAGCATCAACACCACCAACCCTAAACTAAAGCGCATCGACCACCTCCTGAGCCAAGATAAGCGTGCTCTCGTGCAACGGCTTGTCGTGCAAAATCGCATCGACAATCATCTCGTGCGAACAACTGCTCGCGCGGTAGAGTACGACGTAAATTTTGTCCCCTACTTCCAGATAATGGTGCTCTCCAAACTCGGTATAGCGCGTCGCACCGATACTGATCAAAAGACGTTTGGGCAAGCCGCACGTTTTGAGATACTCTCCGATAGCTTCCAAAGGACCGTTATCGGTTTGGGTTTGGAATTTGCCCACCATCCAATCGAGGAGCTTTTGGTAAAAATAGCTGTACCCTAAAAGCGCGCTGTCCTCACCGTAAGCGATGAGCTTGCCCTCACGACGCACGAAACTCGCAATGCGATAGCCATCCATTACGCCACCCGCCGCAAATCTATCGATAGCCAAAAAGTGCTCACCTACGCCCTTGGTAGCGGCTCCCCAATTTTTTTTGTGTGAAATTTTGGGCGCACCTGCACGGCGAATCGAGGCATCGTTATAGGGACCAAAAGCGATAGGCTCGATATCGATAAGCTTTCCGTTTTCGTAATAGACATCGCACACGATGGCGACTTCTGGTTCCATTTGGAGTGATTCACCCTTGGGGGCTACGAGAAGATGAGAGTGCAGAGGAAAGGTACCCAAAAAGGAGGAGTGATGGGGCAGATAGAAGGGAAAGAGTCCTTTGGGAGCGTGGGCTTCATCGACAGCGACATCGACAAAATCGACACTCTCTCCCGCTTGGGCGAGGTGTTCAGCAAAATTGCCTGCTACCCCGAAGCCCGCGACGGTGTGCCACTCAAAGGTCACTTGGACCCTTTTTGATCGACATACTCTTCGTAAGTGCCATGGAAATCGGTGTAGGTGCCATCGTAATGAAGCTCGACCACGCGTGTAGCAAAAGCATCGAGTAGCTCACGGTCGTGAGAGACACAAATGACATTGCCATCGAACTCTCGTAGCGCCTCACCCAATGCGATAATCGCCTCTAGGTCGAGGTGGTTGCTGGGCTCATCGAGCACCAAAAAGTTGCCACTTTCAAGCATCATTTTGGAGAGCATCATGCGGTGTTTTTCACCCCCTGAGATGCTTGAGACCGACTTTTCTTGCTGTTCACCGTTGAAGAGCATACGTCCTAGACAGTTGCGAATCTCTGCCATTTCGCGTTTGGGGTCGAAGCCTCGTAGCCAATCATAAAGCGTGCCTGTACCTGTGATACGGTCAGTGGTGTCTTGCGGGAAGTAGCTAGGCTCGATAGTAGCGCCCCATTTGACACTTCCCTTGGTGGGTTTGACCTCTTCCATGATAATTTTGCACAGCGTCGATTTACCCGCACCGTTGTGTCCGATAAGGGCGATTTTCTCCCCTGGCTCGATACGCATAGAGATATTGTGGAGCACTTTGTTCTCACCGTATTGGTGTGAAATTCCATGGATTTCAAGCGCTTCGCCACCCATTTGACGTTTGGCTTTGAAGACGATGCTGGGATCTCGTCGTGAGCTTGGCTTGATATCTTCGATGTTGAGTTTTTCGAGTTGCTTGGCACGGCTGGTGGCTTGTTTTGCCTTACTTGCATTGGCGGAGAATCGGCGTACGAAAGCTTCGAGTTGCTCTTTTTCTTTGAGCTGTTTGGCGCGGTCGGCTTCGAGTTGTTTGACCAGTACCGTCGATGCCAAATACCAATCATCGTAATTGCCCGTAAATTCGCGAATTTTTTGGAAATCGACATCGAGGATATTGGTACATACGGCATTGAGGAAGTGTCTATCGTGCGAGATGACGACCATCGTACCCTCGTGGCGTTGTAGCTCCTGCTCTAGCCATCCAATCGTATCGATATCGAGGTTGTTGGTAGGCTCATCGAGGAAGAGTACGTCAGGTTTGGGGTAGAGCACTTGCGCCAAAAGGACTTTGAATTTATCCGAAGTATCGAGGCTCGACATCAAATCACCGTGTCGCGTACTAGGGATAGAGAGGTTTTCCAACACTTTGGCGATGTTGACATCGTACTCATAGGTAGGGTCCTCTTCGACACAGATGACCTCTAGTTCTGCCAAACGATTGTTGACTTTGTCGTCGGAAAAATCGCCTGTTTCGTAGAGTTTTTCTTTCTCTTTGATAGCGTCAAAGAGACGTTTGTTGCCGTACAAAACCGCATCGGTGATGGTGTAGTTTTCAAAGGCGTATTGGTTTTGTCCCAATACGCCTACTTTGAGGCCGTTTTCGATAATGATATCGCCCTCGTACTCTTTGATTTCGCCACTCAATATTTTCAAAAAGGTGGTTTTGCCTGCGCCATTGGCACCAATAAGTCCATAACGCTTATGTCTGTCGAGTTTGAGATTGATTTTTTCGAATAAAATGCGAGAACCAAAACGCTTGGTTAGGTTGATAGTTTGAACCATGATTGCTTTCTTTGGGGGTGAAGATTTTGGCGCAAATTATACCCAAAAAAGGGCTTTATCTTGGTATAATCCTCCCCCTATGTTATTACGAAATAACAGCATCAAAGGACCGCAGTGAACGAGAAGCTTGCACTCTATTTAGAAAAAATTTTCAGCTCTGATGATGAATTCGAACGCATCATTTTCGAAATAGAGACCAACGAAGATCGTCGCGCTGTCATGGTCGATTTGGCAAGCTACGTCGTCAACCAAAGCGACCTCAAAACCAAGCTCAACTTCAAACTCATCAAAAGTTACAACGCGTTGGATGTGAGCGATATGGCGTTTGCCATTGTGCGTGTCCTCTTTGACGAGGTGGTCGATTGGGCGCAAGAGCACTTCCCCAAAGAGAAGGGTATCGCCGCCGCAATCCAAGAGGATCGCCTCAAAATGTATATGCTTCACACCTTGGGGATGCGCTATTTCGATGAGTTTCAAGGGCTCTTCTTCGATGCTATTGCAGAGAGCTTTTTTGACCTCATTCACGAGGCAGAGTCGTTTCGTCATGTCTCCAAAATCGCCCAAGATGCCATCACAGGCAATGCCAAAAACCGCTCCCTCTTTTTACTGGACAACGGCTCCCAAATCGTGCGACGCGCCGACCAAGTGTGGATACGTGTCGACCAAGCGCACAAAATCAAAAAACGCCAACTCTACACACTCGCCAATGACCTCAAAAAATACAAAGCCGATTTGGAAGATATGCAAGTGCGTCTCAAAGCCTTTGAGATAGCCCAAACCCTCACTCCTGAGATGCTCACACACTACTCTGCTGAGCGTGTTCGAGAGATTTTTACCGAAGAGAAAGCGGAGTTTGCACTCGATAGACGTGTCCTTGGGTACATTCCGTCGGGAGATTTGGCGTACCAGATGGAGACACTGTGTGAACGTGCCGCCATCAATGCCAAGACCCCCGTGGCACGCGAAGAGTTCAAACAAATTCAGACTTTCTTCACCAAAGCCAAGATGAACAACACCCCCACAGACCTCAAAATGCGCCGTGATGAGATTGTCCAAAAGCTCCCGCATCGCAAACAGCGCTACAAAGAGATGCTCCAACAGTACCAAACGCTCAAAGAGGATCCCATTTTCATCTTCGATGAGCAGTTGGCAAAAATCAAAGAGGTGATGGTTGCCAATCTCGCCCATCGCAAAATTGAGCGCTGATGGTTTTTGATATTCTCATTGTGTTGGCGCTCGCGCTAGCGCTCTACAGTGGCTATCGATGGGGTACCTCCAAAGAGCTTTTGCAACTTTTCAAAATTTTTGCCATTGTGACTATCAGCGCTATGTATGCGGTAGATGCAGGGCAGATGATGACGCATATTGGATTGCTACGTGCCAACGATTGGGCGGTTTTGACCTTGAGCGGATTCTTGCTCATTTTTGGCTTACTTTGGACGAGTGTGACGCTTTTCACAGGTACCAAAACTGCGCTTCGATGGTCGCAAAGCACACCCTATCGCCTTTTTGGTGCCTTTGCCAATGGTGGTTTGGCGCTCTTTTTGCTCACCTTTTTATCCTTCATGAGTACACAACTCTCTTTTGTCTCGCTCTCCTACAAACCCTACCTTATCAAGCACTCCATGCTCTACCCTACGATGGATCGCACCTGCCGTACGGTCGTGACACGCTCCTTTGTCGATAGCCTCATCCATGACCCTACGGGCTCTAGCGTGCGCCAACAATTTATCAAAACCCTCAACAAAGAGGTCTCGCAGTGAGCAGTACTCTCAAACCGCAGCTCTCCTATGAAATAGCGACCTACACCCTCCCCTCGACCCTGCATGAGCGCAACCTCGATGGCCTACTAACCCGTCTAGACCATCACATGATGATTTTGCGCAGTATGCAAGTGCGCGGTGTGGCGCTTTCGTTTCGAGAGGTACCCGAACTCAACGAAAAGGGTATCAAAGCAATTGTGGAGCATTTGAGCACTTTTCACACCAAAGTACGCGCCTATGTGAGTCTCATCGAGTACAGCAGTGCGCAATATATGCAGTTCATCCCCCACATCGAAAACTCTCCCGTGGCGCTTTTCAAAACCATCGATATTATGGCGCTTGCCATAGGTACGAGCAAAGTGCGCCCCTACTCTCCTGTACTGCTCTACATGAAAAACCCCAAAGAGCGTCAAAGTTTCGCCTCCTACCTCATCAACAAAAACTTTTTTGTTATCCAAGTGACAGGTGCAGGCGCTTTTAAAAAACGGCTCGAAAAGCGCGACTACTTCGATGCCATCGTCACCGAAAGCTACATGAGCAATGTCCACGACGAGGTCAATATCACCTACAAAGAGGGCATCTACTACTACACCTTCAAAGGCTCTCTGACAGAGACGGTCAAACAGTACATCGACCTCACCCACTATGCACACCGTCTCAAAATGGGGCATAAATTTTTCGTCTTTGACGTAGGCAGGGTCTTTCACCTCTCTATCCATGTCGCTCAACTCATCGCCACCCTCGATGAGTACGCCACCAAAGCCAAAGCGCACATCGGACTCATCAATCTGGACAAAAACCGTATCGATTCCAATGCACTCACGCGCCTCAACAACAGCCATATTTGGCTCTACGAAGATTTGGCGCATGTCCTTGAAGACCCCGATGTAGAGGAGCTTCGCAACAGCTATCGACCCCGCACGACCGAGGGGCTCTCCAAAGAGCTTTTGGGATTGATGGGTTCACTCGAAAAGACGCTGTTAGCGACACTGGGTGCTTATGGCATCCAAAACAGTCAAAAAATGGGTGCCAAAACCTACGGGCTCGATGAGCTAGAGCGTCTCAAACCCCTCATCATCACACACATCAGTTTTGAGGCGGACTATGAGGGGCACCTCTATTTTCTCTTCGCCCAAAAGAGCGTCGAGATGATTTTGCACCATGTTTTGGGCGGTATCGACAATTTCGAGGGGGAGGATTTCTTGGATGCGATGAACGAGTTTGTCAACACCGTCGCAGGAAAGCTCAAAACCACCCTAAGCGACCAACAAATGTGTATTGAGTTTAGCCTCCCCAACTCCTATGCGCTCTTGACCGACACTATCGACCCTTCACGCACCCAAAAAGCGGTCGTCACCACCTTCGAAGCCAAAGAGAGCACCTTCTACTGTGCGATGACGCACCCCTTTTAAAAGGTGTCTGCCAACTGCGCTCTAATGGTCGCAATCTCCTCCCACTGCACAAAAAAGAGCTCGATCAGTTTGGGGTCAAAATGGCGACCACTTTGCTCTCTAAAAAAAGCAAAAATCTCTGCATCACTCCACGCTTTTTTGTAGACGCGGTCACTGCCCAAGGCATCGAAAACATCTACCACCGCAGTGATACGCCCCTCAATAGGAATCGCCTCCCCTATGAGACCTTGAGGGTAGCCTGAACCATCCCACTTTTCGTGGTGCGTGTGTGCCACTATCGCGGCGGTTTGTAGCAGTGGTCGATGCGAATAGGCAAGCATCTCGTACCCTAATGATGCGTGGCGTTTCATCACCTCAAACTCTTCGGGGGTGAGTTTGGCAGGTTTGTTGAGAATCGTATCTGGGATGGCTACTTTGCCTATATCGTGCATAGGGCTAGCCTCTTGCAGGCGTAGTGCCGCCTCTTCATCGAGTCCATACGCTTTGGCTAGGAGGTAACTGTAGCGCGCCACACGTCGTACATGGTTGCCTGTCTCTTGACTACGACTCTCCCCAATGGCACCCATGGTAAGCACGACCTCTTTTTGGGTATCGACAATTTCGCTGTTGAGTAGCGCAATATGACGTGCCATACGATTGATACGCTCCATGAGATTGCCTAGCTCATCGATACTGGTCACGCGCAATGAAATAGCAAAATCTCCATGTTTGATAGCCTCTGTTGCCTTTTGAAGCTTAGCAAGAGAGGTAGAAAAGCCCATCGTCACCAACCGCGTAAGCACAATACCTATGACCACAAGCATTCCAATAAAAAGGGCTAGCATGGTGTACTGCTGGGTCGAAAACTGTGTACTTTGTGTAGCGTACAAGTAGTAGACCATCCCGCCAAAGGTTGCTAACGGGAAAAGCCCCACAGCACTATAATAGATGACCATTTTACGCCCTAGCGATAGCTCAGCGCCACGTTTGAGATATTCGAGTCGATTTTGGGGCAAGAGTCGCGCAATAAAATAGTCCTTGTTGGCAAAATCGAGCACGAAATAGGTAATGGCATACGCCGCCAAAGCGGTAATAAGCTGCTCAAAAATACTCAAATAGACGAAGGTGTTGTAGGGCAAATCGTAGTACCAAAAATAACCTATTAACTGTGCAACAGAGAAGAGCCACGCCGCCATTGCAATCATGGCTGAGATAGAGGGCACATGCACGATAATCATCTTGACACGCTTGGTGATACGAGGGTTTGCCATAAAAAGCACGCGGTACGCATCCCAAAAGAGAAGTAGCGTCAATGCAATAGCAAACAAAAAGGGGGTATAGACCAAAAAACCCTCATTGACTATCATCAGTTCGTTGCTCACATCGATGCCCTGATTGACAAAAATAGCACCAAAAAAGTAGAGCAGTGTCACCGCAAAGAGACTTGCGCCATTGGTCACCAACGAAACAAAAATAAAATAACCCAAAAGCTTCCAACGCATACGCAACCTTTTTGTAACGATTCGAGGCTACAATTATTACACATATCCTCAACAAGGCGGTTACTATGAAGAGTGTTGTCATTATTGGTGCAGGATTGGGTGGGCTTACTAGCGGTGCACTCTTGGCAAAAGCGGGCTATCACGTGACGGTTTTGGAGCAGCATACGCAAGTAGGTGGATGTGCGACGACCTATCCTCGTGCGCCCCATTTTCGCGCTGAAGTGGGACTGCACATGATGAACTCCCCTTTTGAAGAGGATACCCTACACGATGTGCTCGCCTCTTTGGGGGTCTTTGAGGTTATAGAGTTTGTCGAGGTGCCTGAGTTTTTTTCTCTGCACTATGAAGGGGGCAGTTTCACCATGCCCTTTGGTGTCGATGAGGCTATCGAGGCGATGCAAGAGGCTTTTCCCCAAGAGCGCGATGCGATAGCTCAAATGTTCGCCGATTTTGCCACTATCGAGGAGGCACTCAACGGTTTGGGTAAGCTTAGTTGGCAGGACATTTTCAAAGCCTTCGGCTACATCCGTACCATCCTGCGCCACTACAAACGCGACGCGCAAAGCTACATCGATGACCTTTTTGACGACCCTATGCTCAAAAAAATGCTCTTCGCTAATGTCGCTTATTACCATGACAAACCCCAAGAACTAAGCCTACTCTACTTCGTCATGGCGCAATACAGTTTCATCAAATATGGTGGCTACTTCATCAAAGGTGGCTCGCAAGTATTGAGCAACTATCTAGCAAGCATCATCGAAGCGCACGGTGGAGAGGTGCGCACCAAAACCCTCGTCACTGCCATCGATGTCCAAAACACCAAAGCGACCTTGGTACGCGCCAAACACAAGGGTAATACGCTCTCTTTCCAAGCCGATTGGGTACTCTCTAATGCCTCACCACACGATGTTTATGGCACCCTACTGCCACGCGACTACTACGACACCTCTATCGATAAGCTCCAAAACTCCATCTCACTGCTGACCATCTACCTAGGCTTCACCGTCAACCTCAAAACTCACTACGGCACACGCCCCTACACCATCGGTATCGCCGTACCCAAATGCGACGATGCCCTTTTGAGCCGCGATTTTGGCTTCACCGATTATGCGCAAATCGAGAGCGGTTTGTGTGGCGAACACCACAGCGTAGGCACCATTTCGATGGTGGGATATATCCAAGAGTGGGAGCATCTAGACGAAGCTACCTACGAAGCGACCAAGCAAAAGGTGCTTGCACACACCCTCGAAAAACTTGACGCATACTATCCAGATATAGCGCGCTATGTCGCCTTCGCCGATGTGGGGACACCCCGCACAATGCGCCGCTATCTACACACCCCTCACGGTGAGGTCTACGGTTTTGCCCCTACTCCTATGCAAGTGGCACGGCGCTTCTCTTTCCACTCCAAAACGGTCAAAAACCTACGCTTTGTAGGGGCATGGAGTTTTGGCGGAGGCTTCTCTCCTGCAATCATGTCGGGCTATAACAGCATCAAGGATTTGGTCAAGAAGCTCTCCTAAGAGAAACTTTTTGATACCATCTTGATACCCTTTTGTATACCATGCGGCACTTCACCTTCGAGGAGTCTGCAATGAGTGATGGTTGGGTTTTATTCCTAGAGAGTGCGACTATAGTTGTGTTAGTAGTCATTCTCTTCGTTCGTATGGCTTACGTCAATTACAAAGAGTAAAAGTGATTCAACGCTCCTATTTTTTAGCGCTGCTACTTCTGCTTGGCATTACCTTGGTAAGCCAACTTTTTCGCACGCAATTGGAGCTTATCAACATCGCTCTCATACACATGGTGCCTATCATCACCATCGCCCTTCGTGGCAATATGCGCGCTACGATGCTTATCACTACCCTTTCGGTGGTGCTTTTTGACCTTTTGTATGTGCCGCCGCAATACAGCTTCAATGTCCATGACCTCATCTATATCTGGAGTTTTATACTCTTCTACGTGGTGGGCTACATCATCACCCTCCAAGCCCAACGTATCCACGCGCACGAAATCAAAACGATGCTCCTCAACACCCTCTCGCACGACCTCAAAACCCCGCTCTCCTCGATATTGGGCAACGCCTCGCTGTTGCTCTCACAACCCAAGCTCGATGCCACCACCCAACACGAAAGCCTCTCCAATCTCTACGAATCGGCTCAACGCATGGACAGGCTCATCGCTACACTCCTTGATAATGCACGCTTGCAACATCAGCAAACTGCCCTGCCCAAAGAGTGGTGCGATATCGAGGATTTGGTGGGAGTGGCTATCGCGGAGTTTCACTCTATCGAGAAGCGCAAACGTCTGCATGTCCATGTCGATACACCGATGACCCTTTTTTGGGGGGATGGCGCACTCTTGACGCGCCTACTGGTCAATCTCATGGACAACGCTTTTAAATACTCCTATGCATCACGCCCTATTTTGTTGCGCCTCTCCTCGACACCCCAAACGATAGAGTTGAGCTTGTGCAACAGTTGTGCGCCCCTTGCTCAAAAGGAGCTAGACGCGATGTTCGGGCACTTTTATCGACTCGATAATACCGCAGACATCAGTGGCAATGGCATAGGATTGGCTATTTGCAAGGAGATTGTCCAAGCACACACAGGCACTATCCAAGCCTACAATCGACATGACGGTATCTGTATCGATGTGACACTGCCCCTTTTGCGTCACCCTATCGATGCTATCAAGGCACTCTCATGATGCCCACGACCCTTATCATCGAGGATGATGAATCTATTGCGCTACTCATTGGACGCACCATCGCATCGATGGGAGGCTCCACGGCCATCGCCAAAAGCAAAAGCGAAGCACTCACACTCCTCTCCCAACACGCCATCGGACTTATCCTGCTCGATTTGGGACTGCCTGACGGCGATGGCAAGGAGCTTATCAAAATGCTACGCCCCACCAACACCACGCCCATCATCGTCATCTCAGCACGTAGTGACGAAAAAGAGATTGTCACCTCGCTCGATTGGGGTGCGGACGACTATGTGACCAAACCCTTTTCAATACACGAACTCATGGCGCGTGTTCGCTCGGTACAGCGTCGACTGGTCGCACCTGTGGCTATCGAGAAGCTCTCCTATTGCAATGCGCTCTCACTCGACCACGAAAGTCACACCGCCTTTTTGCACAGTGAACCGCTCAAACTCACCCCTACAGAATTTTCGCTCTTAGCCTATCTGATGCTACACCCCAACCGCGTCCTCACCCACGCCCAACTGCTACGCGAAGTGTGGGGCATAGGGTACCAACAGGAGATGCAATATCTACGCACCTATATCAATATCCTGCGCAAAAAAATCGAACCCAACCCTACCCAGCCCCACTACATTCGTACCGAAATGGGTATTGGATACCGTTTTTATTGCCATTTTGAAAAATAGGAAAGAGAGAAGATGCACACACAAGAGATAAGACTTATCGTTGTAAGCTTTTTGGGGCTTATCGTATTGGGGACGCTACTACTGCTTCTGCCCATTTCGCACTATGGGACGCTGGGTTTCGTCGATGCGCTTTTCACCTCTACCTCCGCGGTATGCGTGACAGGTCTCATCGTCAAAGATACGAGTGCCGATTTTACTCTTTTTGGGCAGGGAGTCATTATGGTGCTCATTCAGCTAGGAGGTCTTGGGTATATGACCGCTGTGACCTTCGTGGCAGTCATGCGTAGACAAAAAATTGGTCACCGCGACCGCCTCATCCTCAAAGAGTCGCTCAACTACCCTGGTATGACGGGATTGGTGCGCTTTCTCAAAATTGTTTTTGCTTCGATATTTCTCATCGAGCTTATCGGTTTTGCACTTTTGTCGCTACGCTTTTGGGTCGATATGCCCGCCCCGCAAGCGCTTTGGTTTGGGCTGTTTCATGCGATTTCTGCTTTTAACAATGCAGGCTTTTCGCTCTTTAGCGACAATATGATGGGGTATCGAGGCGACCTCTTGGTCAATGTGGTAGTGCCTATGTTGGTCATCTTGGGAGGGTTAGGCTATTTGGTGCTCATCGATGGCTATCACTATACACGTGGAGAGATTTTGCGCCTATCGACACACACCAAAATCGTCCTCACCATGAGTGCGGTGCTGATACTCTTGGGGATGTTTTTGCTTTTGAGTTTGGAGTGGGAGCACGCCTTGGCAGGCTTGCCGTGGCATGAGAAGGTCATGGCGGCGTGGTTCGCCTCGGTCAATTACCGCACTTCAGGCTTCAACTCCATCGATTTATCGACACTCACCGATGCCAATCTCTTCTTCTCCACCTTTTTTATGATGGTGGGAGGCGGACCTGGGGGCACCGCAGGCGGTATCAAGGTGACCGCCTTGGCACTGGTCGTCTTGGGCGTATGGTACAACCTACGCGGTCAAACCCATGCCCATATTTTCAAACGCTCCATCTCCTCCGAGCTTATCAACAAAGCCTACACGGTTGTATTCATCGCGACGCTCTATGTCGTCCTCTCGACAATATGGCTCAGCGAAATCGAGCGTCAAACCTTTTTGCCCACGCTCTTTGAGGTCTGCTCCGCGTTTGGGACGGTGGGACTCTCTACGGGCAATGGAGGGGTGTTGAGTTTTAGTGCGCTTTTTAGCGACATGGGCAAAGGAGCAATTATTTTGTTGATGTTTTTGGGGCGTATTGGCGTTTTTGCCTTTACGGTCGTCATCGTTCGTGCGGCTATCGAGAGCCGTATTACCTACACAGAAGGAAAGGTCGTATTATGAAAAAAGAGAGTTTTGCCGTCATCGGTCAAGGTAAATTTGGGTATCACGTCGCCAAAGGGTTGGCGCAACAAGGACTGCACGTCGTAGCTATCGACCGTAGCGAAGAGGCACTACGCGAAATCAATGAGTTTGTCGCCGAAGCGATTATCATGGATGCCACTGATATCAAGGCGCTCCAAGAGGCGGGCATAGGGCAAGTCGATGTGGCAGTAGTGAGCATCGGTGAAAATATCGAGGCGAGTATCCTCACCGTCATGGCACTCAAAGAGCTAGGCGTAGCTACCGTCGTAGCCAAAGCTATCACCCACATCCACGGTCAAATCCTCTCCAAACTCGGCGCCTCCAAAGTCATCTACCCCGAAAAAGAGACCGCCAAACGTGTGGTCAAAAAATTAGTGCAAAACATCCACTACGAGACCATCGATCTCTCTATCACGATGAAAATCGCCAAGATGACGGTGCCCACGATATGGGTAGGCACCTCGATACTCTCTCCACTTTTTAGCGAAACGTATGAAGTCAAACCCATCGCCTACAAACACCAAGGCATCTGGCACACCTCTTTTGAGGAGGATACCATTCTCGAAACAGGCGACATTATCGTCGTGATTGGCAACAATGCCCATGTCGAGGCACTGAGCAAAAAGGTCTAGTACTTATCTCTACCCAAAAACCACTCAAAGGCGAACATCAGCCCAGGGGTTTTGACCTTGGTCTCATCGAAGATAAAATCGTGTGCATCATCGACGAAAAGCTCCACCACCTCGATAGCCTCGATATCGACACCGCCCCCTGCACTCACGCGCATCGACTCATCGACGGTGGCAAAAAAGAGGGTCTGCTTAGCCCCTGCAAACCCCACCGCAGTATAGAACGAGGTCACATGCTCGATAGCGTCGAGTGGCACATCGAAGCCACACTCTTCATGAATCTCTTCGCGTGCTACTTGCGTCAATGAAGCCCCCTCTTTGTCGCAAATGCCCGCACACAATTCGTAGGTGAAACCGTCGCCGTTGGAGAGGTAGACCGCTGGACGAAACTGCTTTACCAAGACAAAGGTGTGGTGCTCTTGGTGATAGAGCAGTATGGCGACACTGTCGTGTACGTGTGCTATCTCCCATGTCTTGTCGATGCCCTCTTGGGTGTAGTGCATACGGTTGACTTTGACATATTTGGGGTTGTCACACGGTTTGAGTTCGATGTTTTGGATATTTCTCATGCCTGCCCTTTGGTGTGCAAAATGTGGGTGAAGCTAGAGGCATCCATCGGACGGTAATAGACATAGCCTTGAATCATATCGCACCCTTCACGGTGCAAAAAGTCGCGCTGTTCATGAGTCTCGACCCCTTCGGCGATGACATTGAGCTTGAGGTTTTTCGCCATTGCGATGATGGTGCGCGTAATCTCTTGGTCGCTCTCATTGTGTACAACATCATCGATAAAACATTTGTCGATTTTGAGGGTATTGATAGGGAGTTTTTTGAGGTAGGCTAAGCTCGAATAGCCCGTCCCAAAATCATCGATTGCTATCTCGATACCTAGCTCTCCAATACGGCGTAGCTGCTCTACACCCTTTTGGGGGTCACGCATGATTTGGGACTCTGTCATCTCAAACTCTATCCACTGCGGCTGACATTGGGTCGCGTGGAGTGTGTCGCGAATGTACTCCACGAAATCGGTACTGTTAAACTCAAGTGCGCTGAGATTGATGGCGACGCGCTCGATAGGAAGAGATGCTTTTTTCCACTCGACGATTTGTTGCATCGCGCTTTTCATCACCCATCTATCTAGCTCTTTGATGAGACCGGTCTCCTCGGCAAGCGCGATAAAGAGATTGGGCAAGAGCACTCCGCGTGTGGGGTGATTCCACCGCACCAACGCTTCAGCCCCATCGATACACGCTTTTGAGGTGCATATTTGTGGCTGATAATAGACCTCGAACTCTTGGCGTTCGAGTGCTTGGCGCATCGCAGACTCTAGCGTCACGCGCTCTAAGGCTCTAGTGGTCATATCGTGCGTATAAAATCGATAGGTATTTCGCCCCTCCGCTTTGGCTTGGTACATGGCGGCATCGGCGTTTTTGAGCAAGATATTGGCATTGTTAGCATCCTCAGGGAAGATGGCCGTACCAATACTAAACGACATATAAAGCTCTCTGTCCGCGATGAGATACGCCTTTTTGACATTGGACATGATTTTTTGGATGATGTCACCCACAGCATCGATAGTGTGTAGATTGTCGACCAATATCGTAAACTCATCCCCGCCCAATCGTGCCACCGTATCGCTACCACGAATAGCGCTCTCCAACATCTTGGCGACCTCTTTGAGGAGCAAATCTCCTGCATGGTGCCCCAAGGAGTCATTAATCTCTTTGAAGTGATCCAAATCCAAAAAGAGCACTGCAATTTTGTGGTTTTCACGTTTGGCACGCTTAATCGCTTGGTGCAATCGATCCATAAAGAGCAATCGATTGGGCAATCCTGTAAGGACATCGTGATTGGCTTGGAAGCGCAAATTCTCTTGCGCTTCGATAAGCGAAGTGACATCGTACGCCGTCTCGATGACCGCTACGACCTCTTGCGACTTGTCAAATATCGGATGCATCGATAGCTCTATGGTGTGCTCAACGCCTCGACCATCGACATGGACATGCAATGCCTTGGCAATCGTGTGACTTTGGAGTGCCTCACGCAGGGGACAGGGGTGCTCTTGCCCATCGCACGGTGTGGTGCGTTGGTGCGATAGCTCATAACATTTGGGCGCATTGGGGTCAGCAATAAAGCGGTTATCACGATACTCCTGCGCCTTGGCGTTCAGCAGGCTCACGGTGTAGTCCCTCTGAATGACCATGATGGGAATCTCTATCCCATCGATGACGTTTTGCAAATGCTTTTGGGCTTGCACCACGCTCCCAAACGAGAGGGTAATACGCGACATTGCAATCCACGCCACGACACCGCCTAGCGCCACAGCAAGCACCATATACCAGAGTGCCTCTTGGCGTGCTTGAGCGTGTGCGGCTTCGAAGTGCGCAGACTCCAAAATCACCCGCACACTCCCTGCTATATTGCCATCGATGACCACCAAGCCCATCGTATCGACCACACCGTCGTGCCAAACCTGCGTTTGGGGCGTATGAACGGGGTCTAGCGCTTGGACGCTGTGGCTATCGACGAGCTGTTTGCCAAAGTAGTCGATAGGTTCACTCGCCTTTACCTTGCCGTAACGGTCAAGAATAAAAACCATCCTGACATCAGAACTTTGCTTGATCATATCGATAAGCTCTTGGAGTGCCACAAGGTCGTTGCGCAAGAGTGCATGGCGGCTTTGAGAAGCCAATATCGAGACCATCTCATACCCCTGATCGACAAGCTGTGAACGCATGTTTTGGTACTCTTGGGTGAACAAATCAAAGAGCACATACCCCATCAAGAGCGTATGAATAAGTACTACGCTAGCAATGAGACGCGCTTTGAGGCTCATTGGGGTGCTCCAATAGCACGGTCATACGTTTTTATAAATCTCTCCACTACCTCATAGGTACTGTTCTGCGCCGCTTCAAAGCCTGCAAACCCAGCATCGATGAGTAGCGTATGCCCTTTAGGGTCACTGTCAAGCGCCACCAAGAGTCTGACTACCTCATCGACTACGCTTTTGGGCACCGTATCACGTACGACAAAGCCGTTGTTAACCAGTGGCGCTGTCTCCCAAATCACCTGCATCTCTTTGGCTTTTTCGGGGTTTTCACGCACCCACGCCTCCCACGGCGGTGGCCATGTCGCTCCGACATAGGTGTCACCGCTGTAGGCATTGAGTATCGAGGAGTATTGAGAGCCTACATAGTGCGGCGTAATATCACGTGCCACATCGATACCACGCTCGTGCAGATAAAGCAGTGGCATCATCGTAGCAGCGAGTGCGGTGGGTGCTGGGAAGCTAATCGCTTTGTCTTTGAGCTGTTGAACATCGGTGATGTTATGCTCTTTGCGTGCCACAAAAATGCCTCGAAAGACGCTATCAGGCTTCATCTTGGCGATGACACGGTAGCCCTGCGCCAACGCCTTGTGCGTCTGATAGGGATTGGGGAGTGAAAAATCAAAGGTACCTGCATAGAGTTTGGATTCATAGTGTGCATAGTCGTGTGAAGTCTCTAGTATGAAGCGCACACCGTTGAGGTTCGACTCCAAATAGTCGAGGATGGGTCGATAGGCGCTGTAGGTTTTTTGGGCATTGAGATAGGGGTGAATGGCGACTACGTAGGTCGATTGGGTGTAGGGCGCGGCTGTAGGGGCGTAGTGCTCGTGCGTCGATGTCTCACTGCACCCCATCAACACCAAAACCAAAACTGTAGATGCTAGCCATTTCATAGCGATACTATAGTTTTGTAGCGCCCAAAAGCCCCTTAATGTGCTCTGCGTCCCAAACGCCCAAATCCTACAAGCAGTGTATAAATTATAGTTATTTCAAGTAGCAACATCGGTAGATGTATCGCATAGACTTGCGCTTGGGCATCCCCCTCGACCCATCGATAAAATCCATACGAGAGCGCCAATCCCACCATATAGCCTATCTGCTTCGCGCTGTCGATAGCACTGAGCAATTTGGGTCTAGGCAACACCAAACTCTCCACGCGCAAAAGATAACTACCAAACATAAAGCTCAACTGATAGCCTGCATAGACTGCCATAGCGGTAAAAAGCGAAAAGCCTCTCACCAATACCACCGCAATAAGCACCAACATCACCCCCTCGACGAGAAGCGAAAAGCGGTAAAAATAGGTGGCGTTGAGAATAGCACCGTAAAACCTCGCCAAAAGTAGCACTCCCAACGCCAACACAATGCCACCCACCGAATAGACGATAGGTTGCAAGGGTGTATAAAGGACGAAAAATATCCCCACGCTCAACCCCGTGAAGGCGGAGTTGAGGGCTTTGTAGAGGAGAAAATAGCGGAGGTTAAAACGCGGCATCGATTCCAACTTTGAAATTTATGCCCATTGTGCCATAACCATCGACGGTTTGATAGAAGGTGTTGAAGAGGTTATTGAGCTGTACAAAAGCACCGTACGTCTCTGCGTGATAGTTCGCTGTGAGATTGACCAAAGCGTAGTTACCTGTCATAGCACCTGTTTCATCCACCTTTTCGTAACGCTCACCTACATATTCGAGCTGTGTCATGGTCGAAAAGGCATCCCCAAAAGTGTTCGTGACATTGATATGCCCTAGCTGTTTGGGTCGACGAGCCAAAAATAGCCCAGAGGCATTGCGTGCATCGATGAGAGCGTAATCCGCATCGATACGCAAAAGCTTTTCGAGTGCGTAGTGTGCCGCTATTTCGATACCTTTGAAGGTCGAAATACCTGCGCTGTTTTCGTATGCACTCGTATAAACAATAAGATTACGAATTTGGTTTTCGTAGTAGGTCACCTCTATCCAAGGCGAACCTATCGAAACATCGTATCCTACACTCTCTTCGGGCACCAAATTAGCATTGCCGCCCCATGTCGTATAGAGCTGATAGAGTGTAGGCACGGTATAGCCTGTCCCCCAATTGGCACTCGCATACCAATCACCCACATACTGTTTGAGCCCTACTTTGCCCGTCCATACGCCTTGAGCATTAGAAAAGAGGTCATAGCGTAGATTTTGGCTGGCAATCGTATCGCCGATGCGGTTAGCGTTGGCGATATAGAGCGCTTTGGTAGTGAAGGTTTTGTTCAAATCACTGCCATAGGATTCCAAATGCGTGTGACGCTGATAATCCCCGCCTACGATGAGAAAACTCTCTGGCAGATAGTTGAGCTGTTCGCTTCCACGTAGTTGCAATACACTGCCTGTGTAGTCATTGCCAATGCCCAAGTCACGCGCGAAATCGCTGTAGTTCACAGAGAGTTTTGCATCGTTTATCGCATCGGTATGACGCGCATCGACCGCATAAAACGTATTGTCGAGATTGGCGTAATTGGTGCCGTCACTGCCTGCACCACTGTCATATTCACTGTAGGCACGTACCTTTTTGAGGCTAGCGTGCAGACGGTCATTGGGGGTAAAGGCAAGCGTAGCATCTAGCCCAAAGGCACTATTGAGATAGCGGTCGTTGGTATAGTTGGATTCATAGCCACGTGTGCCGTAGAGAACATCACCATATTTTGCTTCAGCAACAGAGATGCCATTCGTGCTGTAACTACTAGCGCTACCTTTGAGCGACACAATGCCTTCGTTGTAGCTTGCCATTGCTTTGCTCTCGTGTGTATCGAAACTGCCATAACTTTGTGAAAAGCTAGCATGGGTGCCTTTGGAGGCGCTTTTGGTGATGATATTGATGACCCCAGCGGCGGCATCTGCACCCCAAATACCCGACTGTGCGCCTTTGATAATTTCGATGCGCTCGATGTCGTGCATTGGCAAATGCTCAAATTGTGCACCGTTCAACCCTGTCACATCGTTGATGCGCACACCATCGAGTAACACTAGCGTATGCTTGGAGTCCATACCTCGTAGATAAAAGGAGCTAGCTTGTCCCACTGCACCGTTACTCGTAAAGGCAACATTGCCCAACTGCCCAAGAACCTGCGCAAGTGTCGTCAATCGACTCTCTTGGATAGCTTTTGAGGTGATGATTTTGACATTTTCGGTGATGTTTGCCACCTTTTGCGTAGCATCGTTGGCAGAGTGAACCTCGATAGGCTCAAAAGTTGTAGCCTCTAGTGAGGCACCTAATAGTAGGGGAAGTAATAATTGATACGTTTTCATCTTTTTTCCTTGATAGTTTGATAGTTGGGGTGAAAAAAGAGAGGAAAAGGTGGCGCAATGCCTGAAGCTACATGGGCATGCTCGATAAGGCGAAGAAAATAGGGAATGAGTGCGTGAAAAAGGGTACGTGTGCGACGTACCAAAAGGGCGTGACAGTGACAGGGGCGACTCTGGTCTGGCTCCTTGGTCAGAGTCGATGAGGCTTCTAGGAGTTCATCAGGAGGTGCACTACTGTCACACGGTTCGTCACCTTGAAAATGGTAAAAATTGTAGTGTGCGATATGCGTATTTTTGGCGTGCAGAGTAACGCTTGTGGTCGATGCTTGGATGGCGCGAAGTGAAAAATATTTGCGTTTGAAGCCTATCATCGTGCTGTTTGTATCTTTTGATTTGGAAATTTTTCGAGAGTTTTGAGGATTTTGGAGAAAAAATGGTGCGGTCGGGGGGATTTGAACCCCCACACCCGAAAGCACTACCACCTCAAAGTAGCGTGTCTACCGTTCCACCACGACCGCATAAAAAAGTGCAACTCCCGCAGGAGCTGCGAAAGAGCTTTGCTTAGCCCAAAAATGGGTTGGCAAAAAGAGCGATAAAACCAAGAACCATTGCGTAGATAACTTGTGCTTCGATCAACGCCATAGCGATGAACATAGTAGTCATAAGTTTGCCACCAAGGCCAGGGTTGCGAGCAGTACCCGCGATTGTTGCAGCAGCAGTGTTACCCATACCGATAGCACCACCAAGTGCAGCGATACCAACACCGATTACAGCAGCGATAATAGAAGCAGCAGCGATTGTTACATCAGCGTTTGCAACACGAACAGCAGTTTCAGCATCAGCACCGAAAACAGTTGCAGTCAAAGCAACGATAAGCATTGCGATTTTTTTCATGTTAATTCTCCTCTTTTGTTTCAAAGTCCGTTCGGCTTGCGTATCCCTACTTGTGGCTTTGTAGGGCGAATATTATCGACTCCAAGCTAAAAAAAGAGTAAAACCACTGCACGAAAAATCAGGCGCGGTCGAGTTCGATTTTTTTGCCCTTGAAGCCCGAAATTTTGACCTTCATCTCTTGCCCCTCTTGGAGCACTTCATTGGGGTGACTGATACGTTCAGCGCTGATTTTGGAGATGTGAAGCAACCCATCTTGTCCATCAGGAAGCTCGATAAAGGCACCAAAATCGACCAATTTTTTCACCTTGCCCATGAGGATATCGCCCTCTTTGTACTCGACTTTTTGCTTGCTTGTGATGCCACGAATATGCGCTTTTGCCTGCTCGATTTGCTCTTTGGAGGTACCTGAAACTTTTACGTGTCCTTTGGTTTTGTCCAAATCTATCGATACACCAAATCGCTCGATAATTTCACGAATCGTTTTGCCCGCTTGTCCGATGATATCGACGATTTTGCTGGGATCTACGACAAACATATCAGTCGAGGGCAACACGCCTTCATTAGGTACGATTTGTTTGGCGGCATCGTCCATAATTCCCAAGATATGCAAGCGCGCTTTTTTGGCTTGTGCAAGAGCCTCTGAGAGAATATCCAGCGAAATACCACCCAATTTGATATCCATCTGCATTGCACTGATACCCTCGTTGGTACCTGCAATTTTGAAATCCATATCCCCATCATGGTCCTCTAGCCCCATAATGTCAGTCAAAATAGCGTACGTGTCACCCTCTTGCACCAAGCCCATCGCAACACCCGCGACAAGATTAGAGACCTCCAATTGTGCCGCTACCAGTGCCAACGAACTCGCACACACCGTAGCCATCGACGATGAACCATTGGACTCCAATACCTCTGAAACGATACGTACCGTTTTGCCATTGTCCATCATCGTAGGCTCGATAGCACGTTTGGCTAAATTGCCGTGTCCTAGCTCTCTACGCCCTGCAGGTCCAATACGTGACGCCTCACCCACCGAAAAGCCAGGGAAGTTGTAGTGAATCATAAGGTGTTCGTGTTTGGTCTCGCTGTCAGTGATGTTTTGGTACATTTGCGCATCTTGATTGCCGCCCAAGGTCAAAACAGCCAAGGCTTGCGTCTGACCACGTGTGAATAGGACGCTCGAGTGTGCCAACGGCAACACATTGGTCTCTATGCTAATAGGACGCACCTCATCGAGTGCTCTGCCATCTGCACGACGGTGTTGCACGATGATTTGACGGCGTACTGCTTCGCGTTTGAGACGCTCGACGATTTTGGAGACTTGGCTTTTGGAGAAGCCCCCTTCGATGACGAAGGGCGTTTGGACAATCTCTTTGACCAAATTACTCAACACCGTTCCGCGTTCGCTTTTGGCAAGACCCATAAGCGCGCTCTCGATAGTGGGCGCATAGCCATTTTGGATGAACTGCGCCAAAGAGCTATCCTCGCTAGAGGTGTTGAGCACCAACGGCAACGCTCTTTTGGTGATGGCGGCAAAGCCATTTTCGTAGGCTTCATTGGCACCAAAAATCGAGGCTTGCAACAATGCAATCGCCTCGATAAGACGCTCTTCGCTAAGGACATTGTCCACTTGACGTGTGATGGTTTGCATCGCCAAGCTTGGGTCCAACATCGGGTCGATAAGAGGCAACTCTATAAACTCCTCTTTTTGCGTCCCCATCGTACGCATCTCTATCATGAGTAGCTCATTGCGCGTACCTGCGAGGAATAGGTCAAGTGCACTGTTTTGGAGCTGTTGGAGGGTAGGATTGATGACAAATTCGCCGTCAATAAGAGCGAGGCGTTGCCCTGTGACACTACGACGAATCGGTAAATCAGAGGCGAAAAGTGCCGCCGAAGCCGCATTGAGCGCCATGCGTTGCAAATCGACGCTTTTGTCGGCGCTGAGCACCATGACGGTGATTTGTACGGCATACCCAAAACCTTTGGGGAAGAGAGGTCGCAAAGAGCGGTCGATGATACGCGATGTCAATGTCTCAAAATCGCTAGGTTTGCTTTCGCGCTTGACAAAGCCACCAGGGATACGTCCTGCGGCGTAGCTCTTCTCGATATACTGCACGGTCAAAGGGACGAAATCCTCTTCGGTTGCTAGCGCATCATCCATCGATACCGTAGCAAGCATGACACTTTTACCCTCGGTGAGCCACACGGCTCCATTGGCTTGTTTGGCTACAAAATCAAATCGATACGACTCTTCAATGTTGGCATGGTTAAACTTTATCACGTTGTTCATATTTATCCTTTTCTTCAAATAATTTGGCTAACTCTTCATCTTCTATGAGTGGGAAATCGTTGTAGTAGCTTGCGGTAAGCAGGTAATCTTTGACCTCATAGAGACAAAAGACATCATCGACGAGCTGATTGACGTTATCGACAATATCATCGGGCATGACGGGGGCTACGACATAGATAGCTTTGGCTTTCATCTCCAACGCGCTTTTGATACCCACCATCAGCTTCATACCCGTCTCTGAACCCTCATCGAGCAACAATACATTTCGGTTATAGAGCGAACAAAAGGCGCTGTCTTTGCGAAATTTGTAGATATCAGGCAGGATTTTGTCCTCATACATACGCTTGGCTTGACCGAAAATATAATCGTTTTGAATCTCAAAGGAGTGCACCAAAAGCTCATGAATGACAATCTCTTCGGTTTCGCTCACGCGGGCAATTTCGCACTCGCTGTTGACAGGTGACATAATTGCTTCGTTGAAGAGCAAATCGACATCGAGTTTGAGTTTTTTGGCCAAAGCAAGAGCGATTTCAAATCCTCCTGAAGAGACGGCTATGACTATCCAATTGTTCTTTTTCATCTGTTGCGTGGGCAACAACTCCAACAGTTGGCGTGCTACCTCTGCGCGGTTTTCAAAGAGGATATTTTTACAATTTTTTTGTGTCATTGTGCGCTGGGTAATCCTGTAAAGCTAAGAAGCGTTTTGAGATGCTCATCGATGAAGTGAATACCAATACCTAGCATAAAGTTGTAGTTACCTACTTTGGTCACTGTGTCAGTCGTAGTCGATGCATCCCCATCGACATCTGCCAAATAGCTGTTACTAAAATTGAGAATATTATCCATACCAAAATAGAAATCCATATGGTCCAAATAGGTGTAGCGTGCTGTTAAATTAATACGCATTGTTTGCGAACGCCAATCGTTTTTGGAGCCAAAATCATAGGCATCGACAGAGAAACGCCATCGGTCATTAAAAGCGTAATAATCCATCCCTACTGAACCACGATTCTCTTGGAGTCCTATACGAAACTGCATATCCGAAAAGCGTTTGCCGTACATGATGGTGAACCAATAGTTACCTAGCTCATGGCGAATAGGTGGTACATAGACGTAACTACCTACAGAGATATTACCGTCACGGTCTTTGGTGAAATCATCATCCGAAACAACCTCTACCATATACGAAGTAGAGGGTTCAGGTCGATAGGTAAGCCCAGCGATGATTTTGTGCGAATTGTCATTGATGAGATAGCGGTCGTAAACCCCCAACTCCAACTGTGAATCGGTCAAAGAGGAGATAAATTGGTCGAGGCGTTTGATGACCTTGCGGCTGTCGTCAAAAAAATCGCCCGTACTGACAATGGTGTCATTAAGGGGTTTGGAGTTGGTGGTGATGAGCTGCTTGAGGTCGTCACCTGCTTGAGAGTAGGTATCGACCAAATCGTTAGCTTTTTGCTCAAAGGTAGGCACCCACGAATTGAGCTCTTTGCCTGTTTTGCGAAACTCTAGCGCCAACTCATCGTAGTGACGTAACGTCGAATTGACCAGCTCCTTGTTCTCTTGGATAAGCTCTCGAATGTCACGCATCGTCACCGCCAAATCATCGATGGTCGCTTTGAGCTCATCTTGACGACGTTGGTCCAGCACATTGTTGGCTGAATCCATCAAGGTATCAAATTTTTTGGCGGCTTGCGCAATAGCCTCACTCGTCTCATCGAAGCTAGAGAGCTTGGAGGTGTTGGTGATAGTCTCATCGGGCTTGAAATAGAGGGTTTGCGACCCAGCTTTGATGCTCACAATTTTATTGCCCAACATGCTCTCTTGCACCAGCGAAAGCTGTGAATCGACAGGTACTTCGACGGAGGTATAAAGGGCGAGCACCAAAACTACACGCCCTTTGGAGAGCATGATATTCTCTACACGCCCTACTTCTACGCCGTTCATCTGTACGCGCGCTTGCTCTTTGAGACCTGTCGCATCTTCGACCATGACACGCAAGGTATAGACCTCATGCCCTACGGTACGAATGGAGTTGAGCTGCGTCGAGAGTGCCAACAAAAGCACAAATCCAAACGCTACAAACAGGCCTACTTTGGCTTCTAAACGCATCATGATCCTATTGATTGTTCTAGGGATTGGCGAAAGTCAAAGCCACCCAAAGGAATAAGCTCGATTTTAACATAAATATACCTATCTGTATATGAAGAGGCACCCGCATCTGTCGAGATTGGCGTGACGCGTTCAGAGTAGGAGAGCTCATAGCCCCAGCACCGTTTACGCATCGCAATACCTAGACTCCAATTTTGCGACGTTTGGGTGATGAAATCGAAAGCATAATTGCTTTTGAGACTATAAAGTGGCAAAAAATTCCAGCTACCTGCAAAGGTGATAGCATTACTGATTTTCTCTATCGAGGGTTGGTTTTGGTAGTAGTGTGTGATGTTTGCGCTCAACGTTTCGCCACTAAACGCCAATGAACTTACCATCTTCTCCAAACGCGCATTGGGTACTGAGTAGTAGAGCAAATTTTGAAGCGCCAATTGCGTCATCGGGCGCCATCGCATTTCGTTTTCGGTGGTGGTGAAATTAAAGCTATCTGTCTTGGTAATGGTCTGTGCCAACGATTGGTAAAAGCGCTCCTCCCCTTGGGCATCAAAGAGGTACTGCGTAAGACCAAATCGATAGGTATCGACGGTATCTGCAATATCTCCCTGCACAAACTCACACGGCTCCCCTACACTACAACCACTAGTAGTAAACTCGTTGTTGCTGTTGGTATAAAAGCCTGTGCGCAAATCGACCGTGGGCAGGGTGATACTGCCGTTAAGCTGCAAAGAGTGAAGCCAATGATTATCAAGCGGCTTGACCAAATCAGTCCCAAGCGTAAAGGTCGATGCCATTTGCACGAGATTGCCATCGTCAAAGGTCGCTTTTTGCGTGGCGTTGTAATCCCCAAGCCCTGTGAAACTGGTATTGGCTATCGAGATCCCCTCTTTGGCTTGGAAATAGAGATAATCATTGAAAAGCGGCACCGTCAAAAGCACAGGTGCCTCTACGGCTGTTTGGATAGCGTTGGCGTATTTGCTACGTAGGCGCAACGTATTTTTGACATCGACAGAGTAGATGATATTTTCCCATAAAATTGAATCGATAAATTTATGGTATTGGCTCTTGGGAAGCTCTTGGAGGGTGTCGCTGTTATCTGTTTTGGAGGTATCCATAAAGAATTTACCGTACGCACCCGCATAGTGCGCGTCGCTACTCCACGCATAATTGAGACGTGAAGTGCTAATGGTACTGGTTTGCAGTGCTTGGTTGGCTTTGAGTGCGACGTAATCGATATCGTTGACCAAATTTATATCCGCAAAGAGCGAATCTTCACCCTCTTGCATGGAGTCATCCCATACGTGTTTGCGACTATAATCTAGCTCTACGCCATAATGAAGCGCGTTTTTGAGATTGAGTTTGGCGATATAGGCATCAAAATCGTTGAAAATGCCCACCGCCACACTCCCTACCGACGTGGGTGAATCGACAAATCGATACTGTGCAAAGGCACCATTTCCGCGCTCGGTACGAAGCTGATACTTCACCTCTAGGTCGCTTCGCTTATTGATGGCCCAAAAATAGCTCTCTTCGAGGTACATACCATCAATTTCAGAGAACCCCATGCTAGGCGCCAAGAGTCCAGAGTGGCGCGAAAAATCGGTAGGAAACCCAATCCAAGGGAGATAAAAAACAGGAATATCTCCTGCGTAAAGACGCATGTTCCAGATATTAACCCATTGCAGTTGTGGATAGTAAGTACCTGAACTAAACGCCATTCGCCAATCGGGATCTGAAGCGCTGCACGTAGAGATAACCGCCTCTTGGAGTTGATAGCTTTGGCTACTCCATTGCGCCTTACTTGAGGCTAGCCATGTGAAGGTTGTGCGGTCTTGCAAAAAGAAGGGGGCAAAGGTGTTGATTTGGTTTACAGTGTCAAGCACAATCTCTTCGCCCAAGATGTACATAAATGCGCCTTGTAACATCGTGACGTTACCTTCAAGGCGCAGTGTATTATTGGCTTTGTCGTACATCACATAGGATGCCGACATCAGGGTATTGTCCATTAATACCAGCACATCGTCTCGCGCAATTATCGTAGTGGCATTCGCCTCGATGGTGCCGCTTAAAATTTCAACGTTTGCCCATAAAAAAGAGGTGAAAAAAAGCGTCAAAAGCGCAATGCTTCTACGCATCAATCACCACGGTTTTGGCACTTTTGTCGTGCCACGCTTGGCGATAGGGATCCAAAACGCCCCACAAAAAGCCCAAATTGAGCGCTAGTTCACTCACCAAGCGAATCAGAGAACGATTAAGCGCCTCAGGGAAAGTGGGAGTATCTCCCGTGGAGAGCGAAATGATGCGAATTTTCATCACCATCTTGCCCAAGGTAGCGCCATAAAGCTTCACAAAAAAGAGCTGATACACAAATGCCAAAGGCAAATAGAGCATCACCAACTCCTCTTGCCACGCCATCATGTCGCTGGGTGAGATTACGCTCATACGCTCCCACTCGATAATCATCATAAGCACCGCTAACACTACGATGTCTATAAACATCGCAACTGCACGCTTTTGTATCGAGGCAAGTGTTAGCTCTTCACGCGCCAAAAAATCATCAATATACACTATTGAATCCGTAACGCTTGGTAAGCAATATCGGTACGCATTTTTTTGCCTGCAAAATGGACCTGTCCCGCCATCAAATAGGCTCTGTCACGCGCTTGTTGAATCGTATCACCCAATCCCACGCACACCAAAACACGCCCACCTGTCGCCATGAGCATGCCATCAACCTCGCTCACACCTGCATAAGAGATATGGGCATTGTGTGCTAGCTCTTCATGATGCACCTCATCGACGATGATTTGTGCACTTTGAGAATTTCCATAGGGGTAATTGGCACTTGCCATGACTACACCCACGGCGTATTGAGAACTAAAAGTCACCTGTAAGGCATCGAGCGATTTGGTCGCCGCTTTGTAAAAAAGCTCACTGGCAGGTGTCGTCATCAAAGGCATGAGAATTTCACACTCTGGATCCCCAAAACGGACATTGTATTCCAATACAATAGGCTCACCCGCTACGACCATCACACCGATAAAAAGGACACCCTCAAAAGGTGCCCCCTCTTTTTGCATCCCAATGAGGGTAGGCTCGATGACGCGTTTTTTGACCTTGGTATAGAGCGTCTCATCGACCAATGGCGTAGGTGCATAGGCTCCCATACCGCCTGTATTGGGACCTGTGTCACCATCACCGATACGTTTGTGGTCTTGAGCGGCTGGTAAGAGAATATAATCTTTGCCATCGCAAATAGCAAACATCGATAGCTCATAGCCGTCTAGATACTCTTCGACGATGACTTTTTTGCCCGCCTCGCCAAAGGCTACACCGCTAAGCATTTCGCCTACGCTACGCTTGGCCTCATCCTTACTCTGTGCAATGATGACCCCTTTGCCCCCGCACAAACCATCCGCTTTGACCACAATAGGCGTGCTCTTCATCGCATCGATAAATTTGTACGCTTTTTCGATGCTGTCGGTCTCGATGTAGGCGGCTGTAGGGATGGCATATTTGGCAAGGAAGTTTTTCATATAGACTTTGGAGCCTTCCAAACGTGCAGCAGCGGCAGTGGGTCCAAAAATCGTCGCATTGGCGGCACGAAAAATATCGACGATTCCCTCGACCAGCGGCTGTTCAGGTCCTACGATGGTCAAATCGATACCGTTTTGTTGGACATATGCCAAAAGTGCCTCGTAGCTCTCATACGCCACATTCGCACCCAGCATACTTGTAGCACCATTACCAGGGGCAAAATAAAGGTGTGATACCGCTCTATCCTTGGAGAGTGCCAATCCTATAGAAAACTCTCTGCCACCACTGCCTACGACTAAAACTTTCATCTTTTTCCTTGACGCTTATTTTTATACTTTTTGTCAAGCTTTTTGTTCAAAATGGCTTGGGCATTTTTCAACAAAAAGCTCATTTTGACCCAAGTGACCGTTCCGCATCATAGCCTTGGTTCGCAAAGCTAATGTGTGCGAAAGGGAGGCATCTCTTAGGTCGCAACATCTCATATCTCTCGATACTCAAACAATGCCACGTCACACGAAATGCGCTACCTAATTTCGCGAATCAATGTATCGAACCCCTAAAGTAAACGGTTGTCGAATCACCCAGTGTCAAGCGAAAGTATAACGCGAAGAAGCTATTTTTTTCGCCCTTTTTTGACGCTTTTTATTCCCACTCGATAGTAGCAGGAGGCTTGGAGGAGATGTCATAAACGACACGGTTGATGCCCTTGACCTCATTGATGATACGACGGCTGATACGCTCCAAAAGGTCGTGTGGCAAGTGCGCAAAAGTCGCTGTCATTCCATCGACTGCCTCTACCACACGTACAGCTACGGTGTTATCGTAGGTGCGATTATCACCCATAACCCCTACCGATTTAACATTAAGCAGTACCGCAAAAGCTTGCCACGTTTTGGCGTAGTAGCCGCTTGCTTTTAGCTCATCCAAGAGTATCACATCTGCCTCGCGCAACAAATCCAAATCAGCACGATTCACCGCACCCATGATACGAATACCTAGCCCCGGACCTGGGAAAGGGTGACGGTTTATCATCCCCTCTGGTAGTCCCAACTCTAGGCCTAATTTACGCACTTCGTCTTTGAAGAGTTCGCGCAACGGCTCGATAAGTTTGAAATCCATCCAATCGGGCAAGCCGCCTACATTGTGGTGCGATTTAATCACCTCAGAGGGACCATTCACCGAAACTGACTCGATGACATCGGGATAGAGGGTGCCTTGGGCAAGGTATTTGATACCGTCATGTTTTTTGGCTTCTGCCTCAAAGACCTCGATGAAGGTGTGTCCAATAATTTTGCGCTTTTTCTCAGGGTCTGTGACACCTTCGAGTTTGTCCAAAAAGGTATCGACTGCATCGACGGTAATGAGTGGCACTTTGAGGTTGATTTTGAAAACCTCCTCGACCTGCTCACGCTCACCTTTGCGTAGCAATCCATTGTCGACAAAGACAGGGATAAGTTGGTCTCCGATTGCCTCATACAAAAGTGCCGCCGTGACCGAAGAGTCTACGCCACCGCTAAGCCCGCATAGCACTTTGTCAGAGCCAACCATTTCGCGGATTTTGACAATTTGCTCTTTGAGAAAGTGTCCCATCTCCCATTTTTCGGTGATCCCACAGATTTTGCGCGCAAAGTTGCGAAGCATCAAATAGCCCTCTTCGGAGTGCTGTACCTCAGGGTGGAACTGCATCGCATAGACTTTTTTGGACGCATTGGCTATAGCTGCAAAAGGAGAGTTTGCCGAGGTTGCAATCACCTCAAAACCACTAGGAAGCACATCGACACGGTCAGCGTGGCTCATCCATACGACACGCTCGTTGTCGCACTGGTCAAAAAGCACCGATGTTTTGCCCCCTACCGTGATAGTAAGCTCCGCTTTGCCATATTCGTGATGGTCAGCGCGTACGACCGAACCCCCAAAATCGACAGCAATACGTTGCATACCGTAGCAAATACCTAGCACTGGCACACCCAAGGCGTAGATACCCTTATCGACGGTGTAGGCATCTTTGGCATAGACCGATGAAGGCCCACCGCTCAAAATAATACCTTGGGGATTTTTGGCTTTGATGGTCTCTAGTGCGGTGTGATAGGGGACGATTTCACAATAGACCCTATCCTCACGCAACCTTCGCGCAATCAACTGCGTATATTGCGACCCAAAATCCAAAACTACAATGCTTACATTTTTCAAAATAACTCCCTCTAATAAACTACGTAACGCTAAAAAATTTTCTTTTAATGAGCCGCTGTATGCGTATCGACTATCTGTGTAGTAGGTTCATCGTAGTGCACATACCACTCAAGCACCTCAAACTGCACATACCAAATAGCTATTGAAACAACAAAACCTGCCAAAACCGTCCATGCTAGACGAATATGTGAACCAAAAGTATAGATGCCTTTGAGTTTGCCCATGACACCCACACCCGCGGCAGAACCAAAGCTAATAAGTGACCCACCGATACCTGCTGTCATGGTGACAAGCATCCATTGTGAAAGCTCCATTTCGGGGTTTGCTTTAAGTACTGCACTCATTACAGGGACGTTGTCCACAATAGCAGAGAGGAAACCAATACCAATATTGACCGTCGTATGGTCGAACATTTCGTAGAGCTGAACCGCATACGACAAAAATCCTGCGAAGTGCAAGGCACCCACAGCAGCCAAAATACCAAAGAAGAAGAGCAACGTATCGTTTTCAATTTTGCTGATTGTGTGATAGATATTAACATTGATGTCATGACGTTTTTTCAATCGATAGGTGTAGAGCTTGAGGAGTGAAAGACCAAAGAGCATCCCCCACATTGGTGGCAAATGCATCACCTGCTTACCTATAACGGCAATAAAGATGGTAAAAACACCCAACGCAATAATGGTTTTGCCCCCTTTGCCAATCGTCTCACGAGGGGTATCTTCGGGCATTTTGTCTGGCGCACCGTAGGGTACAAAACGGCTTAGCAACCATGCAGTGACTACCCAACCTACAAACGACGCAGGGAAGAGAAAGATGAAATCGATGAAGTGCCCTTTGCCAGCGCTCCACGCCATCAAGGTCGTGATATCTCCAAAGGGACTCCATGCACCCCCTGCATTCGCCGCTACGACGATGTTAACTGCACCAGGAATCAAGAAATCGGTTTTTTTGCCATCAATGGTCACCAAAACTGTCGAGAGAATGAGTGCCGTTGTAAGGTTGTCTGCAACAGGAGAGATAAAAAAGGCTATCAATCCCGTGATCCAAAAGAGTTTGCGGTAACTCATCTCTTTGGAGACAAGGTTGCCTTTGAGCGCATTGAAGACACCGCGTTCGATAAGCGCTTCGATGAAGGTCATCGCCACATACAAGAAGAAGAAAATCTCAGCAATTTCGAGAATAAGATGTTCGACCTCACTCTCCAAAGGGTGCATCTCATACCCCATAAGGGCATAAAAGACACCAATAACCACAAACATAAAGGTCCCCGTAAAGAGGGCGGGTTTAGATTTGTTGATGTGATAATGCTCCTCAGCAGCGATAAAATAGTACCCCACTATGAATACTGCCAATAAAAACCACCCTATCGGGTGTGTAACCAAATCGATTGCTTCGTGCATCGCTCTCTCCTATGTAATGTAATGAACACCTAATGAGGTCTCTCTTTTTAATGCCGCTTCGACAATGGCTTTAGCCGTCAACAAACGCAGTCTCACCAGTCGACCGATGCTTTGCGAAAGTGCGCCATCGATAAAGGTTTTTGCTCTCAAAAGCCCCTCTCGCGTGCGCACTATGCCCACATCGTCCCACATGATTTGACGCAACTCCTGCTTGATTGCCTCATCCCCATCTAGAAACAGCATTGTAGCATTTAACGCAAAGCTTTTTGGGGCAAGTACGTGCAGATGTTGGCTAGCATGATGGGTCGCTTGCTTGGCAAAAACAAGCCCTTCGATGAGCGAATTGCTCGCCAATCGATTGGCACCATGCACCCCTGTGCAGGCGACCTCGCCTACAGCGTAGAGATTTTTCATCCCTACTACGAGTGCATCACGGTCAGTTTTGATACCCCCTAGCGCATAGTGAAACGCGGGCGAAATAGGCACTCGGTCTTGGGGCAGTGTGTAGCCAAAAGCAGCCAAGCTCTTGGTGATATTGGGAAATCGCTCATGAAAAGCGTGCGGCTCAAACGAAGAGAAATCGAGATAAATTTTACCATTGCCCTTTTTGGCTTCATAAAATATCGCTCGACTCACCACATCACGCGGCGCCAATTCCCCCAACTCATGCACATCAAAGACGAATCGACGACCCTCTTCATTGACAATGGTAGCGCCCTCCCCTCGAAGCGCTTCAGTCAAGAGCTGTTTGCGTGCTAGCTTGGAGCCTACATAGACCGTAGGGTGAAACTGCATCATCTCCATATCTTCTAGAGGCAATCCCTTTTCGACGGCGATACCTTGAATATCCCCCGAGATACGTCGCGCATTGGTGTGATACTCAAAAAGCGCACCCACACCACCGCTAGCGATGATGGTAGCGTTTGCATAAATATTTTCGATATTTCCATCGTTGTGCAAAAGCGTCGCACCGTAACAATATTCGCCCTCGATTAGCAGGTCAATGACCTGCGCACTCACCATTGGATGAGCGTTTTGCTCCAACAAAAAGTGGTGAATATAACGCCCCGTCGCATCGCCACCTGCGTGCAAAATACGACTCGCACTGTGCGCCGCCTCTTTGGTATAGAGCAATCGTCCGTTCACATCGGTATCGAAGACAAAGCCGCGTGCAATGAGGTCATCGATGACGGTGATGCTTTGCTCGACGAGCAATCGCACATTTTCGCGGTTGTTGACACCGCACCCTGCCAACATCGTATCGGCAATATGGGCATCGATATCTTGCGCATCCACCGCCGTAGCGACGCCCCCTTGTGCATAAAAAGTGTTGCACTCCCATGGATTGTTTTTGGAGACAATGAGTACACGCTTGGAGGTGGGAATATTGAGTGCCGCATAGAGTCCTGCCACCCCAGCGCCAATAATAAGATAGTCGTATTGCATCAAAAATCTAATCTACAACGTGCGGTGTAAAAGTGGCATAGACAGGGTCGCCTTTGTACCCGCATGCGGTGAGGCTTAAAACTAAAAATGTTATGATAATCGCATGAAAAACGCGAAAATGATTGTGTCGCATCTAATGGTGCATCCCCAGTTCAAAAAATTGGCAACCATTCGGTGTTTGGCGCGATTGGTTAGCCTTTTACCCGCACCTCTAGGGCGCCAAATACGTGCCACCTACATCAAGAACGATACGCTCTTTTTTATCGTGGCACATCCGGGTGCAAAAATGGAGATTGATAATATAGCAACAAGTATAAAAAGCCCTTTAACCAAGGCTTTGGCGATGTGCGATGAGACACTAACCTTTACCCAAATACGTAGCTTCGTCACCAACCAACCGCTCGAAAAACCGCTCCCCACTCGCCCTACCGAATACCGCATGTATGAACGTGCCACGGGAGAGTTTGAAAACCCCTACACCAATCCCAAGCTTCACGCCACACTCGAAGCCATACGCGCTTTGATTCAACAAGCAAAAGCCTAACATGCTAGAGACGCTCACTCATCTACCCAAACAAGCAGGCGTTTACCAATATTTCGACGCCAACCATCGACTCCTCTACGTAGGAAAAGCCAAAAATCTTTACAACCGTGTGCGAAGTTATTTTAGCTTCACCCCCACCCTGCGCCCCAACGAGCGACTCTCTCCACGCATATACCGCATGATTAGCCAAAGCGTGCGTATCGAGACCATCGTCGTAGCGAGTGAACACGACGCACTCATCCTCGAAAACAGCCTCATTAAGCAGCTCGCACCCAAATACAATATTCTCATGCGCGATGACAAAACCTACCCCTACATCGTCATCGATACCTCCCAAGATTTCCCTCGATTGGAGATTACGCGCCGTATCGACAAGGCAAAACATCTGCACTATTTTGGTCCCTTCTCTTCAGGCGCACGCGATATTCTCGATGCTATTTATGAGGTGGTGCCACTGGTACAAAAAGCCAACTGCCTCAAAGGTAAAAAGGCGTGTCTCTTTTACCAAATCCAAAAGTGCCCAGCCCCTTGCGAAAACCGCATCACGCCACAAGCCTACGCCGTGCATATCGAAGAGGCCAAGCGACTTCTTTTTGACAAAAAGAAGCTCATCGATATTGTCAAAACCAAGATGCACAGCTACGCCCAAGATTTGCGCTTCGAAGAGGCAAATGTGTGCAAAAACCAAATCGCCACTATCCAAAAGAGCCAAATTGCTACGGTCTTGGATATGGCTTCACACGATGACTACGATATTTTCGCCATCGCTATCGAGGGAAGTGTGGCGTGTGCTGTGCGGATGTTTATGAGGGAGGGCAAAATCGTCGATGCGACCCATACGCTTTTACGAAACAGTGAAGGGTTCGATGCCCAAGAGCTTTATGCGCGTACGCTCATCGATTTTTATCTCTCACACGACACCATTGTGCCCCACACGATTTTGGTCAGCGAAAGCTTCGAGGATGCGCCCCTCATCGCGCAACATCTACAGAGCCAATCGGGTCATACCGTGGCAATTGTGACACCCCAAAAAGGGGACAAGATGCGTATCATCGAGCTTGCCATGTCCAACGCCTACACCCTTTTGGGACAACAGCGCAAAAGCAGTAGCTCCCAAGAGAGTCTACTCCAAGCAGTTCAATCGCTTTTCAACCTCTCCAAACTCCCTCATCGCATCGAGATTTTTGACAATTCGCACCTGCAAGGTGTCGCCAAAGTAGGCGCAATGGTCGTTTGGGAGGGGGAGAATTTCGACAAAAAGTCCTATCGACACTACCATCTCGAGGCGTTTGATGAGTATGGACAGATGCGCGAACTCCTCACACGCCGTATCGAGAGCTTCGCCAAAGAGCCACCTCCTGACGCGTGGCTCATCGATGGAGGAGAGACACTGTTGCTTTTGGCACGCAATCTTTTGGAGATGCATGGCGTGACACTCGACGTCATCGCCATCGCCAAAGCCAAAGTCGATGCCAAAGCACACCGCGCCAAAGGCAAAGCACACGATATACTTTGGGGCAGTGACGAAGCGTTCAAACTAGCCACCAGCGATACGAGGCTACAGTTTTTGCAAAAACTGCGTGACGAAGCGCACCGTTTTGCCATTACCTTTCACAAAAAGAGCAAACTTAAACTCGACCAAGAGAGCCAACTCTTGCAAATCAAAGGCATCGGTCCTGCCAAAATCAAAAAATTGCTCAACGCTTTTGGGAGTTTTGAGGCTATTCGCAAAGCGACGTTGGAGGAGCTACAGCTTCATCTTAACGTCGATGATGCGCTTTTAGTTTTCACACGTTACAATAGTGGCGCTTGAGTCACTTTAGAGGCGAGACCTTTTGGTCGATTTGTCACCTCAAACACTTCTACAAAGGGTTTTAATGCAACGTCCCGCACCTATCGATGAAGAGTTTCTCTTTGAAGGGCGCACTATTATTAGTGAGACCGACACCAAGGGCATCATCACCTACGCCAATCGAACGTTTTGTGACATTTCAGGCTACTCCAAAGAGGAGCTAGTAGGCTCCCCTCACAACATTATCCGCCATCCAGATATGCCCAAAGCAGCATTCAAAGAGATGTGGGATGCTATCCAAATGGGCAAATCGTGGCACGGTTTCGTCAAAAACATGCGCAAAGATGGACGCTACTATTGGGTCGAGAGCTACGTTTCACCTATTTACGACGACAATCAAAACATCGCAGGCTACATTGCAGCACGCACAGTACCCAAGCGCAAAGATATAGAACACGCCATCACGCTTTATGCTTCGATGCGCGCCAATGAACAGTAACAGCTTTATATTTTCAAGGAGTGAGCGTGCTTCTCTACAGTGACACAAAAGAGTTCATGGGGGTAGACCAAACCACCCTCAACCGTATTGGCTTCTCCTCATTGCAAGCCATGCAACACGAAGCGGTCGATTTTGCTGATTTGTTTGTCAATCAAGCAGGTCTGGTTTATAACTTCAGCCACTTTTCGTGGATCGATTTTATTCTGCACAGCGATGAGCCGCACAAGGCGCACATTCGCACCCCCAACAAAAGCTTCTCGTGTAGCTTTCGTATCGAGCCCTACTACTTTGCACACGCCGCCCAAGGGTGGGCGATAGAGCTGGTCGATTTGATGCCTATTGCGCACGCATCGACACCTGCGGTAGCTGCACCCAAAACACCCTCGATAACTACGCCACCACCCACACCTACGCCCCCTCCTAGCGTAACACCCAAACCTACACCACCGAAGCCTGCGCCAGAAAGTGCACCCAAATCTTTTGTCGTGCCCTCGACCCATGAGCTCAAATTAGCCACACCTGCCACTTACCAATTCAACCCGCAAGTTGCCGCCGATGAGCTAGGCTTGCCGCGTGACCTTATCGAAGAGTTCGTCGAAGATTTCATCCAACAAGCCAATAAATTTATCCCCGAAATCCAAGAGGCGCTAGGTCGCAATGACTTCGATACGATTCAAATTCTCTCACACAAGCTCAAAGGGGTAGCGGCAAATTTGCGTATCGAAGATGCCTTGGAGGTGTTGGCGACCATTAATAGCTCCAAAGATACGCAAGCCATTGCGCGCTATTTGGCACACTTGATTACCATCATAGAGCGCCTCTCTTCACACGACACTCCAGTAGCCGCACCAAGCGCAAACACGCAACCTATGAGCGCAACGCAAGCGCATGAAGAGGAGGATTTGTACGCTTTTGATTTCGTAGAAAAAAACCACCCCTCCGATGAAGCCGACTTTCCGCTCGAGTCATCTGAAGAGGAGGAGCTCTCCTTGGAGCTGGTTGACCATACACAATCGCCCATCGATTACGCCCTTCAAGCCCAAAAACTCTCCCTCTCCAAAGAGCAGCTCAAAAACTACATCGCCGAGTTTGTCGACCAAACCTCCATCGTCAAAGAGGAGTTAGAATTGGCCCTCAAAACCAAAAATTTCGCCACCATCGGCGTCATCGCATCGACGCTTAAAGGGATGAGCGAGACACTGCTCTTGGATGAGGCAAGCGGCTATTTGCGCACCCTTCAAACGACCAAAGATATCACCACAGCTATTGCAGCGGCGAAATCGCTCTACGATTTTGTACGCAAGCTTTAAAGGAGTAGGCAATGAATTTCGGTCTACGCGCAAAACTCAATCTCATAAGCTTTTTGCCCATTATGGTGATTGTTTTTATCGCCAGCTATTACGTCTACAGCTCTTATGTCACTTTCCAAGCCTCCCAAGCGCTCCAAGCCAAAGTGACCCAAAACGAGCTACTCAACGACCTCATCACCAAAATCGCACGCGAACGGGGTATGACTTCGATATTTTTGGGTAGCCACAGCGAGAACATCGCCACCTCGCTCAAGGGTCAGCGTACCAAGGTCGATGAATCGCTCGCGCACTTCAAAGCCTCTCTCGAATCGCACAAAAACGATACCCAGATGCAACACGCCAAGACGTTGCTATCGATGCTTGAAGATATCAACGGCGTACGCGCCAAAGTCGATGCACAAACCGTAGAGTTCAATGCCATTTTTAGCGATTACTACTCCAATATCGAGCACACCATTCTCAAAAACCTCTCTCGCATCACGCAATTTGAGCTAGACCGTGAGGTCAAAACCTTGGCGACGCTCTATCTCAATTTGGCACACGCCAAAGAGTTCACCAGTGCGGAGCGCGATTTTATTGGCTTTTTGCTCTCGCAAAATGCCCCCATCACCGATGTACAGCTCAACCACTGGGTCTCACTCTTGGGCAGAGCCGATGCGATTGGACTCGAACAAATTGCAGATGTTGAGTCACTCAAAGGGCTCTATACGCTCTTCATGACCGCCGATGCGCAAGAGCTTTTTGAGGATATCACCACCGCACGTACGCACATCTCACAAATGGCATCCTCGGGAGAGTACGAAATCGAAGCGAGCGAGTGGTTCGAGATGATTGGCGAAAAAATTCGCCTCTTGGATGAAGCCGAAGCTATTTTGCTAGAGCAAATCAACACCAATGCCAAAGAGACCCAAAAAGAGCAGCTTCGTATTTTGATAATTGCGTTGGTGATTTGGGTAGCGGCGATTTTGGTAGCGATATTGGGGCGCGTGCTCTCCAATCAGCTTTTGGTCAATATCAAAAACCTCGAATCGCTCCTCAAACGTGTCGCCAACAGCGTCGCACTCGAAAAAGAACCCATCAATCTCGATACGGCAAAAGGGGTCAACCAAGCCTATGCGATGCTAGAGCGTATCATCGAGGAGTCCAATGAAGCGCGTCACAACGCCTTGCAAGCTAGTGAAGCCAAATCGATGTTCCTCGCCAATATGTCACACGAGATACGCACACCGCTCAACGGTATCGTGGGCTTCACCGATTTGTTGCGCGATACCCATCTAGACCAAGAGCAGCAAGAGTTCATAGATATCATCCAAAAAAGCAGTGAAAACCTTCTGGAAATTATCAACAATATTCTCGATGTCTCCAAAATCGAGAGCAACAAAATTGAGATTGAATCGATTCCTTTCACGCCGTTAGCCGAGTTTGAGAGTGCCGTAGAGGTCTACTCTGTGCGTGCAAGTGAAAAACGTATCAATCTCGCCTCCTTCATCGACCCAAGTTTAGAGTATCCCCTCAAAGGCGACCCGACCAAAATCAAAGAGGTCATTCTCAATCTCCTTAGTAACGCCGTCAAATTCACCCAGCCCAACGGTCAAATCAGCGTCAGCATCAAAAAACTCGATTCAGTCGATGGATGCGCGACCCTCTTTTTTGAGGTGACAGACAGCGGTATTGGGGTCTCTATCGAACAACAAAGCAAAATTTTTGAAGCCTTTTCACAAGCCGATACCTCTATCACACGCAAATATGGCGGGG
>JQIT01000007.1 GCA_000830255.1 Sulfuricurvum sp. PC08-66
TTTCTCACTGAAATTTTCCATCACTTTTTTTCGTGCATCTCCAATCACTTTAAAGTATAAAATGAGTATACTATTTGGATTTTGATTGAGGATAAATGTGTGAATCAGCTTGCTTTCCTAAGCGATTTTTTGGTTCGTTTCATTCGTGAAGAGATTTACAAAACAGGTTTGAAAAAGGCTGTTTTGGGATTGAGCGGGGGTGTCGATTCAGCCGTAGTAGCACTCTTGGCCAAGCGTGCCTTGGGCGATGATCTTTTGTGTGTCATGCTACCTTCACAATACTCCTCACCATCGAGCATGGAGGATGCCATTGCACTGTGTGAAAAACACGCACTGCGCTATGAAATTGTCTCGATTGCACCTCTGTTGCACGCCTACAATGCAAAAAATTTAGACAATCATCGAATGGGTAATTTTTCAGCCCGTATGCGCATGGCAACACTCTATGATATCTCTGCACGTGAAGGTGCATTGGTATTGGGTACGAGTAACAAAAGCGAACTTATGTTGGGCTATGGCACTTTATGTGGCGATTTGGCAAGTGCGCTTAATCCCATCGGTGATATTTACAAAACCAAAATTTTCGCGCTTGCAAAAGAGCTTGGCGTAACGGATGCCATCATCAACAAAGCTCCTTCAGCGGATCTATACGAAGGGCAAAGTGATGAGGCAGATTTGGGATACAGCTATGCGCAAATAGACCAAGCCTTGCACTACTACGTCGATGAGCGTGCCTCCAAAGAGGAGATGCTTGCGATGGGCATTGAAGAGCCACTTATCGATATGCTCATGAAGCGTATCTACGCAAATCAATTCAAACGTCGCATGCCACTTATCGCCAAGGTGACGCATCGCACCGTCAATATCGATTTCAATTATGCTCGAGATGTTAATTTATAAGGAGTAAAGCAGATGCAAATACCATTTTTTCGCCCTACGGTCAATAGCACACAACGTAAATTGGTCAATGAGGTTTTAGAAGCAGAGATTGACGATGAGAAGCGCGTCACCATTCTCGAAGAGGCGTTCGTCGATATGACCCAAGCGCCCTATGCTGTGGCGACCAATAACGCAACATCTGCCATGCATTTGGCGCTTTGTGCACTGCAAATCAAACGTGGGGATAAGGTTCTGTGCTCTGTCAATGCGTTTCCTTCAGTCCCAGAAGTGGTGCGTCATTTTGATGCGGAGCCTGTTTTTATCGATATCGATAGAGATGATTTCAATATCGACCTCAATGCATTAGAACGTTATTTGGAGGAGCACAACTCCAAAAAACTCAAAGCCGTCATCGTCTCACACATAGCAGGTCAGACGACTCACTTGGAGCGTCTCTACAAAATAGCGCAAATATACGACATCAAAATCATCGAAGACGCCAGTGAAGCGATGGGTGCTACCTATCACGGTCAGCCTATTGGCTCCACGGGTGCAGATGTGGTGATTTTCTCCTTTTCTCCGCATCTCAAAGATACCCATGCCAATGGTGGCGTAATGGTGTGTCACAGTGAAGAGATTTACGAAAGAGCACTGCTATTGCGCGACCATGCAATCCCAGCGCCCAACACGATGGACGATGAACGTTTGGAATATATCTACGATGTAGTCGATATTGGTTGCAAATATACGATGAGCGAACTCGATGCGGCATTTTGCTTGGGGGCTTTGGAAAATATCCAAAGCTCTATCGAGCGTCATCAAGAAATTGCAAATCGTTACAAAAAACGTCTCGAAGGTGTCAAACACATTGCACTTCCAATGGCACACAGCGACGAGCACATCTATTTCAATTACATTGTCAAAATCGATAAAAATCGCGACTCTTTTGCACGTGATTTGAAAGCCAAAGGTGTATCGACGGGATTGCATTACATTCCATTGCATCTTTTGACCTATTATAAAAACAAATATGAACTGCGTGTCAACTCCTATCCTGTCGCACTGCAAACCTATCAACAAGTGCTCTCACTGCCTATTTTTGAAGAGATGACTGATAAAGAGGTTGATTATATTTGCGATACGATTATCGAGCTTGCCAAGCATCGTGTGTGAGGTAGAGCGTTGGTCAAGCAACGCATAGAGCGTTATTTTTTCAAACCTAACAGTATCGACCGCGTTATAGCACTTTTACTTTTGCCTTTGATGCTTTTGTATTGCCTTATCATGTTGATACGTTTTGTCTCGATGCGCCCTCGCAAGATGGGTATGCCTATTATCAGTGTGGGAAATTTGACGATGGGAGGCAGTGGTAAAACCCCTTTTACCATTGCCATAGCGTCCCATCGAGAGGGTGTAGCAGTCGTATTGCGTGGCTATGGACGCACAAGTAGCGGTACATTGGTCGTTTCGGCGTGGGGAGAGATTGCCTGCGAGGTAGCACAAAGCGGTGACGAGGCGATGCTCTTGGCGCAACAACTCCCCCATGCGACTGTTATCGTGGCGCACAATCGTCAAGAGGGTATTGCAAAAGTTCTCGAGATGGGGGCAAAAGTGCTCTTTTTGGACGATGGCTACTCCAAGCATTCCATCAAAAAATTGGATATTATTCTGCGCGAATCCAAAAGAGCCTATTTACCTTTGTGTCTACCTTCAGGACCCTATCGAGAGCCGTTATGGTGGGGCAAAAAAGCACTCATAGTAGAAGAAAATCGCGATTTTAGACGTAGTGTGGCTATTGCAAACCCTACGCAACGTATGGTGCTTGTGACGGCTATTGCCAAACCGTGGCGGTTGGACGAATATTTGCCCGATGATGTAGTGGCGAAGCACTATTTTTTGGATCACCATGCTTTTACCTATGAGGAGTTGCACGCACTCTTCATCGATGAAGCGGCGACTTCACTGCTCGTGACACAAAAAGATGCGGTAAAAATGGCAACGTTTGGGATACCACTCTCGATTATGGAACTTTCGCTAGAGATTCAACCCCCCGTTATCGAGGCTATCGATAACTATATAAGGAGTTATGATGCAACAAAAAATTGATACCGTCAAAACGTTGGTAGAGGCGCTACCTTTTATCAAAAAATTTAATAAAGAGATTGTCGTCATCAAATATGGTGGCTCTGCACAAACCAGCCCGCAACTCAAAGAGAAGTTTGCAGAGGCTATTGTGATGCTCTATTTGGTAGGTATCAAGCCTGTTATCGTGCATGGGGGTGGCAAACGTATCAACGATTTGCTCGAGGCGCTCAAAATCGATACCCATTTTATCGATGGTCAGCGTGTCACTTCGCCTGACGTGATGCGTATTGTCGAGATGGTGCTCAGCGGTGAAATCAACAAAGAGATAGCTTCAATGCTCAATGCGCACGGCGCCAAAGCGATAGGTATCAGCGGAAAAGATGCCCATTTTATCAAGGCAATGCCCAAAGAGCACGCCAAATGGGGCTTGACGGGAACCATTACGAGTGTGAATGCGAGCGTCGTACACAATCTCATCAAAGAGGGTTTTATCCCCGTCATTGCGCCAATAGCCAGCGATGATGCACTTGGACATCCAGGCTATAACATCAATGCCGATTTAGCCGCTTCTTTTATCGCCAAATCGATAGGTGCCGCCAAAATTATTTTCCTCACCGATACAGCAGGCGTGCTCGATGGTGATAAAAAGCTCCTATCGACGCTCAATGGCGCACAAATCGAAGCACTCAAAGCCAGCGGTGTGATTCACGGTGGGATGCTTCCCAAAGTCGATGCTTGTTTGGAGGCTATCGAGGGAGGCGTGCAAAAAGCGCACATCATCGATGGACGTATCGAGCACTCGATTTTGTTGGAGCTTTTCACCCAAGAGGGCGTGGGCACACAAATCACGCAATAGTTATATTTCGAAATGTAGCGCGTGAAAGTTGGCATCTAATTGTGCCAATGAGATAGAGAGATAACTCTCGATATGACGTTTGGACTCATGCAAAAAGTGTTGCAACACTAAACTCGTAGGCTTGATGCTCGCTTCAAAAAGCTCACCCTGCACCGCAACAATCACATCTGCAATAAAAATTTCCGAAGGGGCTTTGGCCAATTTGTAGCCCCCTTGTGCACCGCGTAGACTCTCTACAATGCCTTGCTGTTTGAGTATGTTGAGAATCTGCTCCAAAAAAGCGGGAGAGGTAGAGAGCGTAGCGGCGAGCGTTTTGACCGCTGTGTAGCTTTGTGGACGTGCAAAAGTGAGCTCATAGAGCGCACCAAGGGCATAAATGGTTTTTGCGGAGAGTGCAGCCATTGATTAGGCGCGGAAGGTTTGTTTGATTTTTTGGAATGTATAGTAGACATAACACCCCACACAAAACCCCCACACCAGCTCTAAAAGAGTACAGCTTATCAGCACGCTCCCTACGATAAATATCATAGGAAGACTTTGCAATAGCCCTCCGACGACCAAGAGAAGTGAAAAGGTCAATCCAAACTGTGCGGCAACTCTTTTGGCTCCTGCGTCTTCCATTTTTGTTGTCAGGTGTAAAACATGTTTCACTTTGGTTGAGAGCCAAAAGAGTGGGCTATATTTTTTGTCTACATAGAGACGCACTATAAAATCGCCTACCAAAAAGAGTGGCAGGGCTACACATTGCGTCACCATAAAAAGTAGTGCAATGAGAGTCACCCACAGTGCGTTGATACGTACTACAGTGGCATCGACTTGGCGAAAGAGTAAAGGACAATGTGCTTGCATGAAGTGCTCCTTGATTTATGGAGGCATTGTAGTCGCTATGACGCGATAATGTCAATAATTAAAACTAATTTACTTTTAATTGAATAGTCTCAAATAGTACTAAATGGCAATATATTTAAAATATAAGTATATTAGTATTATATTTGACGTAGGCTCAAAAAAAGGCAAAGTCTATTTCGTTATAATGGCGAAAATTTTTGATTTAGGTACGTCGATGCAGTTTATTGAGACACGTGGTAACGATGGGAAAAAGCCCTTTACAGTTCCCTTTTCCGAGGCAATTTTACGCCCCATAGCAAGTTTCGGTGGGCTGTATGTCCCGCAATCTCTCCCACAACTTTCAGGAGAGTTTTTTAGAGCGCACCTCAACAGTGACTACAAAACGTTGGCGATGGCATTGCTAGAGGCTTGCGCTATCGATATACCCAAAGAAGTCCTTCAAGAGGCACTCTCGTTATATGATAACTTTGACGATGCGACCAATCCTGTCCCTGTGGTCAAAGTCAAGCCCAATTTGTATGTATCAGAGCTTTATCACGGTCCCACACGAGCGTTCAAAGATATGGCATTGCAACCTTTTGGGGTGATTTTGTCGCATATTGCGCAAAGTAAAAATGAAAATTATCTCATTTTGGCGGCTACGAGTGGAGATACGGGACCTGCAGCTCTTGATACTTTTCGCAATCGTGCCAATGTCCAAGTAGCGTGTCTCTATCCAGACGGCGGTACTAGCGATGTGCAACGCCTGCAAATGGTGACAGAAGAGGCAAAAAATCTCAAAGTCATTGGTATTAAGGGCGTTTTTGACGATGCGCAAAATGCACTCAAATTCTTGCTCGATTCACCTGCGTTCAATGCTGCACTCAAAGAGCACCATATTTCGCTCTCAGCGGCTAATTCAGTCAATTTCGGGCGTATTATTTTCCAAATCATCTACCATGTCTACAGCTATTTAGCATTGGTGCGTGCCAATGCTATCGCAATGGGAGAGCCTATTGAGCTAGATGTTCCCAGCGGAAATTTCGGTAATGCGTTGGGGGGATATTATGCGATGCGCATGGGATTGCCCGTCCAAAAAATACTTATTGCATCGAACCAAAACAATATTTTGACTGAGCTTATCAATGAGGGGCGTTACGATTTGCGTACCAAAGAGGTCGTTATGACTACCTCTCCCGCGATGGATATTTTGAAATCATCTAACGTAGAGCGTATTTTGTTCGACCTTTTTGGTGCCCAACGTACCAAAGAGCTGATGCAAAATCTCGAAAAAGAGCACTTCTATGAGCTCACACAAGAGGAGCTAAAAGTTTTGCGTACGATTTTTGCGGCGGATTATTGTACCAATGAAGAGGGCAATGCCTATATGAAAGAGGCGTTTGAAGCGGGCTATTTGATGGATCCACATACAGCGACCTGTTTCAAATCGCACGCTACACAAGCCAATCCCAAAAGTGTAACGATTGCCTACTCTACGGCGGAATGGACTAAATTCGCGCCCAATATTGCCTACGCATTGACGGGTCAAAAGGGATTGAGTGACAAAGAGGCGTTACAACTTATCGCCCAAAAAGCGGGTATCTCTATTCCGTCGATGATTGCGCAACTCTTTGACAAAGAGGTGTGCCAAAGCAATGTCATCGAAAAGAGCGAGATAGAAGCAACTATTTTAAAATTTTTGGATGTTACTTCGTCAGCTTCTCGATAGTATCGAGCTTGCTTTGTAGGTGCGTCATAATCTGCTCTTGCGTTTGCGTGTTGGAGTACCATGCCAACAGCAATACAAATATCTCCTCCATCGCAGTGGTAGCGGCTTCTGCGTGTTGTGAAAGCGCACTGCTTTGGAGCTGAATTTTTTGCCCCAACTCTCCCAAAAGCTTCACAATCATTTTTGCTTCCCCAAACGCGGCTAGCTCCCCAATCAAGGCTGCGATTAAATCGCTTAGGTGCTCTTTGTTGGCGGTGCTAAGCTCATTTTCCATCTGAATCGATATAAGCAGTGAAAAAAGTGTCTCGTGAATGGTAGTCAGTGCATGAACACGTGACTGCATGTAGTCTGACTTGGGGGTGCTAACGATAGGCTGATTACGTAAAAAACTTAACTCTTGTTCGAGACTCTCGATACGCTCTTGCAGTGGTCGAATGATGGCTTGCGTGGTAGTACTTTTGTGTTCGATGTAGAGTGTCAGATGGATGAGTGCATCGACAAGTTTGTGCAGATTGAGAGGCTTGACAATGAATTTATCTATCCCCAAATCCAAAAGTGCCATGAGATTGTCTGCATCGCTGTGCGCTGAAGTAACCAAGATTGTTTGGTCAGGTTTGAGGGCGCGAATACGTCGAATCATTTCGACACCGTTCATGTGGGGCATGTTGACATCCGTAATGACCAAATCGTAGCGATTTTTTTCAAAGAGCGTCAATCCCATCAGACCATCGTCAGCAACATCAACAGTTGAAAAAAATTGTCCAAAAAGTTTAGCAGTAGCAGCACGAAGATTAGCATCGTCTTCGACATAGAGGATATTGTAGCCTAGAGTGTGTTGGCGAAGTTCTTTAGGATTCATGGGGGAGACCTATTATTGAGGTTGTCAATTATAGGTCAGAAAAACTTAAGTGAGAATGATGTTAAAAAAAAACATTATCTCTGAAGGGGATGTTTATAGTCTGCGCGTTCACACCCTGTGGAAATAAGTACAGTGCTAAAGAGCAAAAAAAGTAAGACCAAATTTTTTTTCATGCTATCTCCTTGAAAAATTAAGATGGTCTAGTATCGGCACTTTGGGTAAACGAAATGTATTTTTCGAGAAATGTTTCACTACTTTTGGCATTGAGATAGCACTGTGTCGCATCACACAAGAGATACTCCTCGAAGGTGTGCTGTGCCACGGTGCAGTAGGGATAGTGGTGGCGCATTTTTTGAAGCAATTGCGTAGAGCTTGCTTGAGGAATTTTGAGAATATAGCTTGGGTGCAAAAAGGCGATGGTAGTAGCGGTGAGCTTGGGTGTGGCGTAGGGACTTTTGGTAATTTTGGCAGAGTAGAAATAGAGGGTTTGTTGTGCAAAGGTACGGTATTTGCCATCGACCAAAAGACCTAATTTCAACAATCCATCGACCATCACTGCGACAGGACTTGGGTAGCTTGTGTCTTGGATAGGTGCTTGTGTGACAAAGGTGGTATGTGAAAAATTCCACGCCCCTTTGTCAAAAAAGTGTGCGATGGCTCGATTGGCTACTTGTTGAGCGATGAGCAAATAGTGCTCTTGGCATCGATGTTCATAGGCGCTTATAAGTGCCACAATCACATAGGCGTAATCCTCCAAAAAGGCTTCGATAGTGGGAGTTTTGCCTATGAGTGTAGAGTGGTAGAGTTTATTGTCGCGCCAAAAAAGCGCAAGTAATGCTTCGATACTCTCGTATGCCACATCGATGAAGCTTTCGTCGTGTAGAGCTGCATCGAAGAGCGCTTTTACCATCATGGCGTTCCATGCGGCAATTGCTTTGGTATCGATAAAAGGGTAGGGGCGTTGAGTACGTAACTCCTGCAAGAGCTTCAAGGCTTCATGGTAGTGTGGCGGTTGGGGTGCTTGTGGATGGGCGTGATGCACGATGGTGTGCCCCTCAAAATTGCCTTGGGGTGTGATGCCCCAATACTCCATAAGTGCTTGGGCTTCTAAAGCCCCAAAATGCGAAGTGAAGAGTCTCTCTATTGCATCATAATCGTAGAGAAAATAATCCCCTTCACCCTCTACGCCATCGGCATCGCTAGCGCTGTAAAAAAGCCCCTTTTCGGACATTTTTTCTAGCATGAAGCGCGTCGATTGGCGTGCTGTATGGGCATACGAGGCATCGTTTGTGAGGGCATAGGCACGCCAATAGAGGCTAATCAAAAGCCCATTGTCGTAGCACATTTTTTCAAAATGGGGTACCAGCCACATCGTATCGGTGCTGTAGCGACAAAATCCACCATCGACGATGTCGTAAAAACCTCCTCGTTGCATAGCATCGAGCGTACGTGTCACCATAGCAAGTGTTGAGGGTGTTCGTGTGAGTGCATAACAATCTAGCAATGCATCCAGCAGTGAAACTTGCGGAAATTTGGGCTGGGTTGCGAACCCTCCCCACGTCTCATCGAAGTGAAAGGCGGCTTGATTGACCAATCGCTCTACGAGGTTTTTGTCCAGCGGTACTGGGGCTTTGGGTGGCTCTTTTTGTTGGACGTAGGATTGAATCTCTTGGGCATTACTGAAAAGCTCTGGGTCGTTTTGGCTCACTTTTTCGGCAATAATCGTGAGCAGTTCATCGAACCCCATCATCCCATTTTGGCGCGTAGGAGGAATATAGGTAGCGGCATAAAAGGGGTCGCTTTGTGGTGTGAGAAAAATCGAGAGAGGCCAGCCTCCTGCGCGTCGATTGAGCAACATATGCACCTCTTGGAAGTGCTGGTCGATGTCGGGACGCTCCTCTTTGTCTACCTTGATAGCGATGAAATGAGTGTTGAGCAGTTGGCCAAGGGATTCATTCTCAAAAACTTCACGCTCCATGACATGACACCAATGGCAAGAGCTGTAGCCTATCGAGAGGAAGATAGCTTTGTGTTCTTGCTTGGCTTTGGTGAGTGCCTCTTGGCTCCAAGGGTACCAATCGACGGGGTTGTGCGCATGTTGTTGAAGGTAGGGGGAGTCTTCGTGAGCGAGGCGATTAGCCATGTTGAGAGCTTTTTTCTAGCGCGATAAGCAACGTCTCGATGTCGTTGATAAGCGATGAGTCGTAGGTGCGTGAAGCATCGATGCCCTCTTCATGGTAGCTCGCACTCCAACGCTCCCACACATAAAAAAAGCTCTCAAAGAGGGTCTGCAACTCCATGGTACGTGCCAGAGGCGCATGACGCAAAAGTGCACCACCTAATTGAATAAAATAGCCACCCAAGGCATCGAAACTGCTATTGCTATCAAAAAAAGTACCGTAATTTTTGAGTGCCATACCTACGCTATCGATACGGGCGAAAAAAGCATCTGGATGCTGTGTGAGTTGTGTCGAAAAGACGCCAAGCATCTCTTCGCTGCTTTTGATAGATTCGAGTGATATTGGAGCTAACGTACTGTTTTCTTGGGAGGTTTTGGGGCGATTTTGACGTAGTTTGGTATCGAGAATCCGTACCAAACGTTTGAGTGCGTCGTTGTTGCGGATGAGCTCTTCGTTTTGACGCTCTAACTCGTTGCGGTACTGCTTCACAAGCTCTTCATTGTGTAGCGCCATTGCCACAGTGTAGAGTGCATCCATGAGATTTTTGGCATTGACAGGTTTGAGGATATATTTGTCCACGCCCGCATCGATAAGAGGCAGAAGATGATTCGCCTCATCGTGCGCAGAGATAATGATGACAGCTTGTTGGGGGCGGATGGTTTTTATCGCTTGTACCATTGCGACGCCGTTCATGCGCGGCATGCTCAAATCAGTAATGACAATATCAAAATTTCCTGCTTGGTATTTATCGAGTCCCTCTTGCCCGTCAGCCGCAGTGACGACATTTTTGAAGAGGTGGGTAAAAAGCTTGGTTGTTTCTGTGCGTAGATTGGGTTCATCTTCGACATAGAGAATCGAATAGGCTTTGGTGATGGATTGGAGTTCTTGTGGTGTGATGGTCATGCTATTCCCCCGAAAAGGTGAATATTGTAACACGAAATAGGGGTCAAAAAAGTGACATGGAGGATTAAGATTGATTATTTGATAGCTTTGTATAATGCAACAATTTTTTCACAAGGCAAATGAGGGATGAAAATAGCTAACTATATTGTTGCGTTACTCCTGCTTATGGGAGCACTGTTCGCACGCGGGGGAGATTTTTTGGAGGTGGAAGAGGCGTTTGTCCCTTCGGTCGTCTATGAAAAGGGTAGCGTTGTAGCCACCATTACGTTGGCAAAAGAGATCTATCTCTATGCAGATAAAATTGCTTTGACGACTACGACCAAAGGTGTCAAACTCAACTATACACTCCCCAAAGCACAAGAGCATGAGGGTATCGATGGTATGGAGTTGGTCTATTTCGATGCGTTGCGCATCGAGGCGGTCGTAGAGAGTAGTGCTCCACTCTCCTCTATCGATGTCGTATTGGCCTATCAGGGGTGTTCAGAAGCGGGACTGTGCTATCCCCCAGTCGAGCAGAAATTTACGCTCGCAGTAGGTGATGCTCCTATGGTCAAAACCGCTACGACGACAGCAGAACCTGTAGAGGCTGTCGATGAGTATCAAGCGATTTTTGACCAAGGTTTTTTGAGTGTCATTGCCCTCTTTTTTGGTTTCGGTGTCCTTTTGGCATTGACCCCTTGTGTCTTTCCTATGATTCCTATTTTGTCAAGCATCATTGTCAAACAGGGTGAAAATATCACCACCAAACGCGCCTTTATTTTGTCCTTGGTTTATGTACTTGCCATGGCGGTTGCCTATACGATTGCAGGGGTGTTGGCAGGACTTTTTGGGGCTAATCTTCAAGCGGCACTTCAAGCACCGTGGGTCATTATCACCTTTAGCTTGATCTTTGTGGCGTTGGCTTTCTCGATGTTCGGATTTTTCGAGCTACGCATGCCACAATTCATCCAAAACCGTGTCACCCAAACGAGCCAAAATTCCGAAGGAAAAGGCATCGTGGGTGTCGCTGTGATGGGCTTTTTGTCTGCACTTATTGTGGGACCTTGTGTCGCGGCTCCTATGGCAGGTGCGCTAATATTTATTGGCAATACAGGTGATGCCTTTTTGGGCGGTGCGGCGCTTTTCGCGATGAGCTTGGGTATGGGGCTGCCCCTCTTGGCAGTGGGCGTGGGCGCAGGTAAATTTATGCCCAAACCAGGTGGCTGGATGGAGAAGGTGACAGCGGCGTTTGGTGTCGTTATGTTAGGTGTGGCGATTTGGCTTTTGGACCGTATCGTCGATGAGTCAGTGACGCTGATGCTCTACGCCTTTTTGCTCATCATCTCTTCGGTTTACATCGGTGCATTCAATGGCATCAGTGCATTGTCAGGTTGGGGACACTTCACCAAGGGCGCAGGTATTATTATCTTGGCGCTTGGGATTACCTATTTTGTGGGGGCATTGACAGGAGGCTCACTCTTTGACCCGTTGCGCAGTCTCAAACCACAAGTGGCTCTTTCGAGTGCTCAAGCTACACCTAAAGGGGGATTGGTTTTCACGCATACGGTCGATAGCATCGAAGCGCTCGATGCCTTGATAGCGGCGAATAAGGGCAAGAAAATGATGCTCGATTTCACCGCCAAATGGTGTATCTCGTGCAAAGAGTTCGAGGAAATTACCTTCAGGGATTCAAACGTTATTGCGGCACTCGAGGGGACGATGTTGGTCAAGGTCGATGTCACCTCCACCACACCCCAAAACAGCGCACTTGCCAAAAAAATGCGCGTCGTAGGTCCACCTGCCATGCGCTTCATCGATGCCAACGGTCAAGAAGCTACAGCCCTGCGTATCAACGGCTTTACCCCTCCAGACGCCTTTTTGGAGCGTCTCAAAGGGTGGTGATTTAGCTACCCCCGTCTCCCCACGTGGAGAACTCTGTCTCATAGCGCTCTTGGGATTCACGCACTTTGAAATGGCTCAAAAACTCTATTACCAGCTCCACCTCTTGGCTCGAGAGTGCTTTGGCGAAGGGGGTCATTATCGAGGCTTGAGGGGTTTTGATACGGTCATTTTGGTAATCCAAAAGTTTGCTACGTAGCACCTTGACCTTTTGGTTTGCCAATTTTGGGAATTCATGAAGCCCTTGTGCTTGTAGACCATGACACGATTGACACCCCTTCTCGAAATAGATGCTCTCTCCCGCACTGTAACGGTCTGCATACGCCACACTGCCCAAAAGCAGGGTAAAAAAGAGTGTTTTAAGAGGCTTCATCAATACTCCTTGTCCCCTAGAATAGGGCGTCTTTGCGTTATAATCATAACCAAATTCATCTTCTCAAAACCCCTCACAAGGATACTTCATGCACACAGATACCATCACACTCTATGATGCCCAAGGTAATCGCATCGAGCGATTGGGATTTGATGTGCGCAGTGCTTTTGAGATAGCGCCCCATCGACGCTATATCGGTGTACCGCGTTGGATAGATATGCATCTCTCGCCTGTCAATGGAAGGTTGAGCAAGCAAGCTTTAGAAGCGCTTGGGGTGCAAGCAACCCAAAACGGTATCGTTGCTATGGCACTTTGGCCTTTGGGAGAGAGTCCTATCGATACGCCTCAAGCATTAGAGAGTATCAAATCCTACATGCAAAGCCTCTCCACTATCACATTTTTGCCCATTGTGAGTGCGACCAAAGCCGACGGAACGTTGAGCAATATCGCCACGCTTATCGACCAAGGCGCGGTGGGAGTGGCACTCTATTCAGATGCAGACTCCAATATTTTGCGCCGTGTCATGCAGTACGCCAAGCTCAAAAATGTCCCGCTCTTTTGTACGCTTCGTGACAATATGCTCAATGCTCAAACGGCTATGCACGACGGCGCCATCAGTGCACAGTTGGGATTGGTGGGCAATACCCCTTTGGCAGAGGTGGTGCAAGTGGCAAAAATTATCGAGATGACGCGCCATTTTGGGGTCACAACCGTCATACGAGGTATTAGCGTCGTCGATACACTTCACCGTATTGCCAAGGCAAAGGAGGAGGGCGTATCGGTCTATGCAGAGGTGGCGATACATCATCTCATTCGTGACGACCGTGCTTGTTTGGGATACAACACCTACGCCAAAATCGAGCCGCCTTTGCGCGATGAGATGAGTATGATTGCGATGCAAGTGGCACTCAAAATGGGCAAAATTGACTTTTTGACCGCGCAACATCAGCCGCTCTCTCCCCAAAACAAAGCGACCGCTTTTGCAGTAGCCAGCAATGGTACGGCAAACCTTGAAAATCTTTTTGGACTCTACTATACGACGCTTGTAGAGAGCGGCTTGGTGGGTATGGAGCAGCTCATGGGATTGCTTGTGGGCAATATGGCGACCCTTTTGCACCGCGAACTTCCTGTGATAAAAAGCCCTGACGATATGGTGCTCTTTGCGTGGGAGCCGATGCGACTACAAGATACGACTTCACTCTATTGTGGTACACAACTCTCACTCACACAGGTGGCACGCAAATGAAAAAATTTTTAAAAGCGTTAGGCTGGATAGTAGGAGTGCCGTTGATGTTGGTACTTATTCTTGCAGGGGGTGTGGAGCTCTATGTGCGCACCCAAGGCAATTTTCATGTGGTCGAAGAGGGGGTGCTCTATCGAAGTGCGCAACTACGCGATTATCAGCTGAAAAAACGTATCGAAGAGCATCACATCGCCTCGATTATCAATCTACGAGGTCCGATGTCACACGACCCACGCTATGTCGATGAGGTGGCGTTGGCACAAGAACACAATATCACCCATATCGATATGCCCCTAAGTGCCTACGCCTATTATGATGTCAATGCTTCGATGAAGCTTTTGGAGCTTATGCGAAATGCGCCCAAACCGCTTCTCATACACTGTGAAGGGGGTGCGGATCGTAGCGCCTTGGCAGATGCTCTGTGGCGTTATACCCAAATGCATGAGAGTAAAACACAAGCGCAAGAGGCGTCGTATCGATGGGAGTGGGGCTATTTGCCGTACGGCAAATGGGAAGCCAAGGAGAATATGCGCAAAAGCTTTTTGGATTATGCGCAAGCACTCAAAAACGACGAGTGATTATTTGAAAAGTGCGCTACCTACGCGAACCATCGTACTGCCGCACGCAATAGCCAATTCAAAATCGCCGCTCATCCCCATCGAGAGTATCGATGCACCTTTGGGTAAGGCATCGAAGAGCTTTTTAGTCGTTTCGAAACTCTGTTGGACAATGGCTCTATCGTCGCTGTGCGCACCAATGGTCATAAGTCCATCGAGTGTGAGATGGGGGCAGGTAGCTTGGATGTGAGCGTAGGTCTCTAGCGTCGCATCGACAGTTACACCTGCTTTGCTCTCTTCATTGGCGGCATTGACTTGCAAAAGTGCTCGCCATTTTTTGCCCTTGGTAGCTAGACGTTTGTCGATGGCTTGGGCGTGTTCTAGGCTCTCGATGCCGTGCACCAAAAAGGGTTCGGCTTCGATGAGGTGGTTGATTTTGTTGGTTTGGAGTCGTCCGATGAAGTGCCACTCGATGGGCAAATCCGCTAATGTGTGGACTTTATCGAGGAGGTCTTGGACGCGGTTCTCACCAAAGGCGCGTTGCCCTGCGCGGTAGAGTGCTTCGATAGCACTCGCGTCACTGTATTTGCTCGCTCCTACGATTTTGACGATGTGGTGACCGCTCACCCCTAGACGTGCCGCCTCTACACGCGCGATGAGGGCATCGAGGTTCGCACCGAAATTTACCATGGTGTGCCTAGTCTATCGAGGAGACGATTGATGTCATTGTAGAGTCCCAATGCCATGAGCGAAAGTAGCAATACCCACCCTGCGATAGTGATATTGAGCATCACGTTGGGACTGGGTGCACGACGTGCGATGAGTTCATAGAGATTGAACATGATATGTCCACCGTCGAGTGCGGGGATGGGCAGGAGATTGAGCACACCCAAATTGACCGAAATCATCGCCGTGATGAAAAAGACGAATAGAAAATTGCCTTGACTACTTGCCTGACTGGTGATATCGACAATCGAGATGACACCGCCTAGCTCTTTGGCGGGCACGATGCCTTCGATAAGTTTTTGCAACCCCTCCAATATCATAAAGGCGGCATTGTAGGTCTGCACTCCCGCTAGTATGATACTGTCGATGACGCTATGGTCGACAAAAACAGTGTAATTGCCATCCATATGAATCCCAATCATCGGCTGTTGAATAGGCTCGTTGTACATCGAGGTGGTATCGGTGAGGCGCGGTGTGAGCGTAAATATCTGTACGCTCCCCTCACGAAGTACATCGAGGGTGACACTGCTAGCAGAGGAGATAATAGCTTCACGCATTGTCGCAAAATCGCGAACTGCAATGCCATCGACCGTGACGATAATATCGCCCTCTTGCAGTTGGGCTAGCATCGCAGGAGAGTCGGGGGTGACACTTTTGATTTTTGTACCCAAGGTCTCATGCCCTATGAAATTGAGCATCACAAAAAGCGCAAACGCCATGAGAAAATTGAACAAGGGTCCCGCCAACAAAATAGCGATACGTCGGTAGGGAGAGAGGCTGTTGTAGCTATCGGGTGCATAGACGCGTTTGGTAGGGTCGATATCATCTTGCCCCTTCATACGCACATAGCCACCCAAGGGAATAATCGCGAGGCTAAACTCTGTGGCACCCCATTTACGGGTCAAGATACGTTTGCCAAAGCCAATCGAGAAGACCTCGACATGCACCCCAAAGAAGCGTGCTGCCAAAAAATGCCCCAATTCATGGACAAAAATAAGTACCGAGAGAATAAAAAGGGCAAATAAAATACTCACGCAGTAGCCTTGAGCGCATTTTTGGCGTAGCCAGCGGTATATTCTAGCCCTGAATAGAGCGTAGCAGCTACGGCTAACCACAAGAGTATCTCACCACCCCACCATCCCATGAGCAAAAAGCCTATGGCAAACATCTGAATGACGGTTTTGACCTTGCCACTCCATGAGGAGGCGACATCCAGACCCTGTTGCACTGCAACCGTGCGCAATCCTGAGATGAAAAGCTCGCGCACGACGATGATATAGATAGCCCAGACACTGGCTTGGTCGGTCATCATTAACCCAAAAAAGGCTGCAAACGTCAGCATCTTGTCGGCTAATGGATCCAATATTTTGCCCACAGGCGTGATTTGGTCAAGCTCACGTGCGATATAGCCATCGAAAAAATCGGTGATACTAGCAACCGTGAAGATAAAAGCGGCGGTGAAACTCACCCAACTTACATGAAATCCTGCATCGGTAAAAAGCTCAGGTGTGAGCATCACATAGAGCATTAGCGGCGACATCAACACACGGCTAAAAGCCAATGCATTGGGCCAATTGAGGATAAGTTGCTTTTTACGCAAACGTCGTTCCGCCATCTACGATGAAGGTTTGACCTGTAATCCAGCTCGCTTTGTCGGTGCTCAAAAAGTAGCAAATACCTGCAAGGTCTTGCGCTTCGCCCATGCGGTCAAGAGGAGAGAGCTCGATAACGCCCGCTTTTATCTCTTCGTAATTGGGGAAGGCTTTGAGTGCATCGGTATCGATTGGACCGCCACTTACGGCATTGACACGAATACCTTTGGGTCCCAAATCAGCAGCGGCGTATTTGACCATCGTCTCTACCGCGGCTTTGTTACTACCGTGACCTGCATAATTTTCAGTAAAGACCAAATTCCCTGTCGATGACAGAGAAATGATAGAGCCACCGCCCACTTTTTCCATACGTTTGGCGGCTTCTTGCGCACCAATGACGAAAGCTACAACCGTTGCTGTCCAGATGTTGGTCAGCCCCTTGGGTTTGAGACGCATAAAGGGAGCAAACCCTCCTACAACAGAGCGACCAGAGATGATGGCATTGGAGACAAAATAGTCGACGCGGTCAAAATCGGCATCGATAAGGGTAAATACCTCTTTGTACTCTTCAGGTTCCAAAATATTGAGCTTATAGGCGCGTGCTTTGATGCCGTATCGACTCTCTAAATCGGCACAAATATTTTTGGCTTCCTCTTCGTTGGAGTTGTAGGTGAGGGCTACATTGATACCGTTTTGGGCATATTCGTACGCGATGGCTTTACCAATTCCGCGTGTGCCTCCTGAAATGACTAATACTTTATTACTCATGATTACTCCTTGATTGTGTAGTGTTGCATTGCTTGGGTGAGCGTCTCAAAAGACTCTTTTGAGGGTAGCACGAGGGGTAGACGGTACTCTAGGCTAGGAATCAATCCTGCATGATGCATTGCCGCTTTGATAGGCACAGGGTTGCTTTCACAAAAGAGTGCTTTGTTGATAGAAAAGAGCGCATCGTTAATCGCTTTTGCCCCTGCGAAATCGCCTGTGAGGGCTTTGTGAACCAGTTGACTAATTTGGTCCGGCAATAAATTACCCGTGACAGAGATAGTCCCTTTGGCGCCATTTGCCATGAGTGGGTAGTTGATAGCATCGTCTCCACAGATGACGATGAGCTCTGGACGGCGTGCCAAAAGCTCTACTGTACGCTCCATCGAACCTGTTGCCTCTTTGATAGCGACGATATTAGCCACATCGTCAAAGAGTCGAATGACCGTATCCGCGCTCATATCGACAGCTGTACGCCCTGGGACATTGTAGAGCATGACGGGGATACTAATAGCACTTGCGATGGCTTTGTAGTGTTGGTACAGACCCTCTTGGCTGGGTTTGTTGTAGTAGGGTGTCACGGCCAAAACAGCGTCTGCCCCTGCATCTTGGGCAAACTGTGCCAAGCTTATTGCTTCAGCCGTGGAGTTACTGCCAGCACCAGCTAGCACCTTGGTGTTGGTACCTTTGCACACTGCTACAGCGGTCTCGATGCAGGCACGGTGCTCTTCGTGTGAAAGCGTAGCGCTCTCACCTGTCGTACCTACAGGTACTACGACATCGATACCGTGTGCGATTTGGCGGCGAATCAATCGTGCGTAGGTTTCGTGGTCTACTTTGCCATCACGCACAGGGGTAATAAGTGCCGTCATGGCACCTACAAGCATACTCATTTAGGCTCCTTGGGGTTTTTCAAGATTAAAGTGGTCGAAATTTTTTCGACAAAATAGGTTTGTGCGACGCGTTGGATATCTTGGGCGCTTACAGCTTGCATCTTGGCTTCAATGGTGTCGATGATGGCAGGATTGCCCTTGACGAAATAGCTACCGATAAAATCGGAGACATTGCTAGCACTCTCAAAAGCGAAGACAAAATCGGAGTGAATGTTGCGTTTGACTTTGGCAAGTTCCGCCTCTTTGAGAGCTTTCTTCTTCAGTTTTTCAAGCTCTTTCCAAATCTCTGCTTCTACAATAGTAGCATCGACACCTGCATTGCACACCGCGATAATGATAAAAAGCCCTGGATCGAGTAGCTCCATGTTGTAGCCGTAGATTTGGTTGGCTAGTTGCTTCTCATCGACGATACGTTGGTAAAGTCGTCCTGTTTTGCCCGCGCTAAGTAGTTCACTAATGGTCGAGAGTGCGAATTGGTCTTCGTGCGCGTAGTTGGGCGTTTTGAAGGCGATGGCAAGCATCTCCACTTCGCTCTCTTTTTCGATGATGGCGCGTTTGGCTCCCTCTTGCGGTGGCTCTACGAAGTGAGGTTTGCTCATATCGGTGCGTAGGGTATCGATGATGTTGTCACGTACCATCGATGTGCGGTTGGCCACGGCACCGAAATGTTTGCGTGCCAAGGCAAACGCCTCATCGGTGCTAATGTCGCCTGATAGGACGATGACCGCATTTTGGGGCTGATAATACATGGCATGAAAGGCGCGAATATCCTCGATATCCCATGTTTGAATGTCGTTCATAAACCCAATCGGCGTCCAGTGGTAGGGGTGATACTCAAAGGCAAGATTGAAAAGTTTGAAATAGAGATAACCCATAGGATTGTTGTCGGTGCGCCATCGACGCTCCTCGGCTACGACATCGCGCTCTGGCAAAAACTCCTCCTCTTTGAGAGAGAGATTTTGCATCAGCTCTGCAAAGAGTTCGAGGGAGCGACCTAAATTGGCTTTGGAGGAGCGGATGAAGTAGTGTGTCTGGTCGAAACTGGTCGAGGCGTTGTTAACCCCACCATATTTTTTGACCTCGACATCGAAATCCCCAGCGGCTAAATTTTTGGTCGATTTGAAATTGAGGTGCTCTAGCATATGTGCGATACCACTTTTGCCCATCACTTCATTGCCACTGCCTACTTTATAAAGTACATCACAACTCACCACAGAGGTGCCATTGGGCATGGGCACGACGACGACTTGCAGACCATTGTCGAGGGTTTGCGTAGCGTATTTGGGAATAGAACTAGAGGGGGCTGACATAAGAACTCCTACAAAAATGGTCGAAACGATAAGGGTACGCAACACGGTTAGCGAACCTCTCTATCGATACCGATAGCTTGGCTAATGTGTTCAAACCCATCGCGTGCCAAAAGCGCTACAAGCTCTTGGTTGATACGATTGACTAGCATGGGTCCTTCGAAAATGAGCGACGAATAGAGCTGCACCAAACTTGCCCCTGCGCGGATACGTCGATACGCTTCAGCGCCACTGCTAATACCGCCTACGCTAATGAGTAATGTTTTGCCAAAAAGCGCACTGGCAACAGTATCAAAAAGGGCAAAACTTTTTTCGCACAATACTGCACCACTGAGTCCACCTACGTCGTAGGGATTGGGTACAAGTGCGTGGTCGATGGTGGTATTGGTGGCGATAATCCCATCTGCACCTGCCTCTACAGCAAATGTACACAGTGCAATGGCATCTGCATGGCTCATGTCAGGTGCGATTTTGAGCAGGATAGGTTTGGTGGTGAGTTTTTTTGCTTGGGCAAAAAGGGCTTGGATAAAGGCCTCATTTTGTAAATCGCGTAGGTTTGGGGTGTTGGGTGAGGAGATATTGATGACCAAATAGTCTGCAAAGGTGTGCAGACGTGCGACCAAGGTGGTGTAGTCATCGATGGCATTCTCTTGGGGGGTGAGTTTGTTTTTACCGATGTTGACACCCACAGGCAGAGAGTAGGGCGTACCTCGAGAGAGACGTGAGGCTACAATTTCCATGCCGTCGTTGTTGAAACCCATTGCATTTTGGAGTGTTTTTTGTGCTACATGGCGAAAGAGACGTGGTTTTGGATTGCCTGATTGGGGGCGTGGAGTGACGGTACCTATCTCGGTAAAGCCAAAGCCTAGCCCTGCCATCGCCTCAATCATCGAGGCATTTTTATCCAGACCTGCGGCAAGCCCCACGGGATTGAGGAAGGTGCACCCAAAAAACTCTTGACGCAACGCATCATGGGTGTAGCTTGGGACTTTGAGGGGATTGAGTAGGTCTGGGAGGTATTGTGTGAATGCCAAGCTTTTTTCTACAACTGTATGCGCGACCTCTGGGTCGAGTCTAAAAAGCAATGGTCGAAATGTGGCGTAATCTAGCAAAGGCATCCTTTTTGTATGAGGGGGATTATACTGATAAATATTTTGATAAATACTAAATCAAATCGAGCCGTCGGCTGACGACCTAAAATCTAGCTTGCTAGATTTTTGAGCATAAATCTAATGTGAATCATCATGTGGGTCGAGATGAATCGAGAGATTCCACTGAAAATCTTTGTCCAATGCGCGAATACGTTGCTCTACTTTGTCGGAGATTTGGTGCGCTTTGAGAAGTGTAATCTCCTCATTGAAGACCAAATGTACCGAGACAAAAATATCACGTCCTGCACGACGGGTTTTGAGCCAGTGATAATCGGTAAGCCCCTCTTGGGTTTTGAAAATATGCACAATTTGCTCTACCAGATGTGGCTCCAATGCGGCATCCAGAAGGATAAGAATTCCCTCTTTGATAAGTCCATAGGCACTGTAAATGATATAAAAGGCAATTGTCAACCCCACCAACGCATCGATAATGTACCAATCGGTCAGAGCGATGATGCCCATAGCGATAAAAATACCGCCGTTGCTGTAGAGGTCGACTTGGTAGTGCAGAACATCTGCTTGGGTGACAATCGAGCGACTGTTACGTGCGACATAGCGCAGATAGAGCACCAATGCCCCTGTGACAAGCGTCGAAAAGAGCATCACTCCCATAGCGGCATCGAGCATCGTAGGGTGGTCGTTGTTATAGAGTTTGGTGGAGGAGAGATAGAGGATATAGAGTCCCGAGAGGGTGATGACGGTTCCTTCGATGACAGCGGCAATCGCTTCGATTTTGCCACGTCCGTAGTTGAATTTGGCATCCGCCTCTTTGTCGGATTGGCGAAGGGCGAAATAGTTGAAAAGTGAAATTGCCATATCCATGAGGGAGTCGATGGCGGAGGCTAAAATAGCCGCAGAACCGCTCATAATACCTACAGAGAGCTTGACAATCATCAAAAAGGTTGCAACTAATGTCGCAACAATCGAAGCCTTTTTTTCAATACGCATAGATTAACAACGCACCGTTAGTAGAGTAAAAAGGTTTTGCCAAGATGTACACCTGCACCCCATGAGGTGACCTCTTCACGCAGATTGTTGACGTTGCCTGAGAAGTTAAAATAGTAGCCTACCGCTTCTACGCGCCAATTCTCCTCACCGAAGATAAAGGCAACCCCCAAATCTCCCATCGTACCTGCCAAAACAGGAGAGGTATTGTTCATCTCTGGCGCACCGCGTAGCCCAATACCGATTCCGCCAAAAATATCGATTTGTTGGGCAGGTTTGATTTTGAGGGCAAATTGCAGATGCGTAATATTGCCGCTAATATCCCAATGGGTCTCGATATGTGAAAAGCCCGCTTCTCCCCCGATGAGTATCTCATCAGACATCGCCACCCAAAAGCGTCCACCTAGTCCGATACCCGTTTGAAGCGTGGTGAGATTGGTGTTGGCAGAGAAATTTTGTTGTACACCGCGCCATCCCACATAAAAATCGGTGAAATACTCACCCGCTGATAAAGAGGTTGCCAAAAGCGTCGATAGAATGAGGCTGGAAACTTTTTTGAGCATGAGAGGTTCCTTGAATTTTTTGGCATTATAGCCAAATGTGAATAGGCAGGGTAAAAAGCGATGAATTTAGATGCACTACGCAAAGAGAGAGCCGCTAGCAAAGAGTGGAAAAATATCGCGCCTATGGTAGAAAAGGTTGCTGCACTTCCCTCAATCGAAGCGAAATTGGTCGAGGGCGATGCAGTGACACTGGTGAGCGACGCGACGTTGGATGAGGCTACAGTGGCGCAAATACGCCAAAGTGCATGGGCACTTCGACCGTGGCGCAAGGGTCCTTTTGACCTTTTTGGACTCTATATCGATGCTGAGTGGCGAAGCAATCTCAAATATGACCTCATTAAAAATCATGTCGATTTGCGCGACAAAGTCGTCGCAGATATTGGGTGCAACAACGGCTACTATATGTTCCGCATGCTCTCTCAATCCCCTAGAAAACTTGTAGGCTTTGACCCAAGTGCACACACCAAAGTGCAGTTCGATTTTATCAACCATTTTGTGCGCTCCAATATCGTCTATGAGCTTTTGGGGGTGGAGCATTTTGAACATTACGAGCACAAATTTGATGTGGCGTTTTGTTTGGGGGTGATTTACCATCGTAGCGACCCCATCGCCATGCTCAAAAGCATCCGAAATGGACTCAACGCGGGCGGTACGCTCATTCTCGATACTTTTTTTATCGACTCAGATGCCGATATAGCCCTGACACCCAAAATGCGCTATGCCAAGATTCCCAATATCTATTTTGTCCCAACTCCAAGTGCACTTATCAACTGGTGCGAGCGGGCGGGATTTGTCGACATCGAGGAGATTGGGCGTACGACCACGACGCTAGAGGAGCAACGCAAGACCGATTGGATTATCGGGGAGAGTTTGGAAACTTTTCTAGACCCTCTTGATAAGACCAAAACTGTCGAGGGCTACCCTGCGCCACAGCGCATCTATATCAAAGCTAGGAGAGCGTGAAGATGTTATTCGATGATGATGAAATCGTATTAGCTGACAAGAGAGAGGCGAGTCAAGGTTTTACTCCTGAGCGTGGCCCTAGCGATGAAGAGCTTCGCGCCATGATTTTGGCGCAAGAGGCGGAAGAGATTCTCAAAAGCCACACGCTTTTGGAAGAGAATTATGTAGGCACTATCGAGCACCTCTCTGCAGGGCTGTGTCAGACCAGTTTTATGACGCGCTCTTTTATGCAAGCAGACAATGACAAGATGGTCTTCTCAGGCTTCATCGCCGCCGCCGCGGAGTATGCCGCAATGGCCGCTATCAATGAGCCCAACGCCATGATGCTCTTCTCTCAATCCAAACATCTCTCCCCCGTACGTGTGGGTGATGAGATAAAGTTCGAAGCCAAAGTCAAACACAACGAGTATCGCAAACGCGACATCGACGTAGTAGGGCGCATTAGCTCTATCAAGGTTTTTATGGCACATATTACTGTGGTCATTACCGACTATCACCCCTTGAAGGTCAATCTCGCTGATGTTGCCAAAGGGTAGTCTTGCTTCCAAGCGTAATGAGGCAGAGCACTTAGAGCAGGTCGCTTTTATGGCGTGGTGCGATTTACAACGCAGAAAGTACCCTGAATTGGAGCTCTTTTTTGCTATCGCTAATGGTGGACATCGCAGTGTGGCAACCGCAGGCAAACTCAAAGCTGAAGGGGTCAAGGCAGGTATTCCCGATTTGCATCTGCCTGTCTCAAGAGGGGCGTATCACAGCCTCTTTATCGAGATGAAAGCAGGGAAGAACCGCACCTCAGCTGCGCAAGATGCGATGATAGCCAAACTCCAACAAGCGGGTAACTATTGTGCGGTCTGTTACGGCGCACAAGAGGCTATAGCAGTCACCTTGGACTATTTGGAAGGACGGCTTTAAAGATTGCTTTTTGAGAATTGCGTCTATAATGGCGCAAAATTTCCCAAGGAGCTTTTATGGCTTTAACCTATTCGATGTCGGACCTCAAAAAGGGACTCAAAATCGAAATCGACGGCATCGCATACCGTATCGTCGACTTTCAACACGTCAAACCAGGTAAAGGTGCCGCTTTTGTACGCACCAAAATCAAAAAATTTGCAGATGGACGTGTCATAGACAAAACCTTCCACGCAGGTGACAAATGCCAACAACCTGAAATCGTCACCAAAGAGATGCAATTTCTCTACGATGATGGTGAAGCGCGTCAATTTATGGATGTCGAAAATTATGAGCAAATCGCCCTTAGCTACGACCAAACAGACGAAGCAGCCAAATGGATTTTGGACGGTATGAGTGTCGATGTACTCTTCCACAATGGTGTACCCTTGACCGTCGATGCCAAAGCCACCGTCGAGCTCAAAATCGTCGATACCCCACCCAACTTCAAAGGTGACACCTCTAGCGGTAGCCGCAAACCTGCTACGCTTGAAACAGGTGCTGTGGTTCAAGTTCCGTACCACATTCTCGAAGGTGATGTCATCAAAATCAATACCATCGATGGCGAATATATCGAAAAAGTCAAATAACATAAAAGCATCGACTAGCTATAATCGCCTCTAGTTTTAACGAGGCGATATAGATGCAAACTTCCCCACTCTCTCCTTCCCAAGAAACGCCTCCTTTTGTACATCTGCATCTGCATACTGAATACTCGCTCCTAGACGGTGCCAACAAAATTTCTGCCCTTGCCAAAGAGATAAAAGCGCGTGGCATGACAGCCGTAGCCATGACAGACCACGGCAATATGTTTGGGGCAATTGACTTTTACAAGCAGATGCGTTCGGCTGGGATTAAGCCCATCATCGGTATCGAAGCCTATATTCACAACGCCCCTACTATCGATGACAAAAGCAGTCGTCAACGCTTCCATGTGTGCCTCTACGCCAAGGATATGAGAGGCTACAAAAACCTCATGTATCTGAGCAGTCAAGCCTACATCGACGGCATGTACTACTTTCCTCGTATCAACAAAAAGATGCTTTTTGAGCACAGCGAAGGGCTCATTTGTAGCAGTGCGTGTCTCCAAGGCGAGGTTAATTGGCACCTCAACACTGTCAATGCGCGTAATGTCAACAACGGTGCCAAAGGATACGAGGCGGCAAAAGCGGTCGCATTGGAGTATCGAGAGGTTTTCGGAGAAGATTTTTATCTGGAGATGATGCGTCATGGGATTGGCGATCAGCTCTTCATCGATGAGCAGGTGATACGCCTCTCGCGCGAAACCAATATCAAAATTATCGCCACCAATGACACCCACTACACCAATCAGCGCGATGCCGATGCGCACGAAGCTTTTATGTGTATTGGGATGAATAAACTCTACGACGACCCCAACCGTATGCGTCACAGCGTCCATGAGTTTTATGTCAAAACGCCCCAAGAGATGGCAGAACTTTTTGCAGATATTCCAGAGGCACTCTCTAACACCCAAGAGATTGCAGACAAGTGTAATTTGGAACTCAAACTAGGCGACCCAACCCCACCCAATTTCAAATTTACACGTGAGTACGCCTCGTCGATGGGACTCTCTATCGACCACAGCGACGATGCGCCTTTGAACAGTGATGCGCCCAAAGAAGAGCGCAGAAAATGGCGCAGTGCCGCAGACAAAAACGATGCACAATTTTTCATCCATGTGTGTCAATTGGGTCTGGAAAAGCGCCTAGAACATGTCCCGCAAGAGCGTCACGAGGAGTATCGAGCGCGCTTGGCTTTTGAGATAGAGGTGATCAACTCCATGAAATTCCCTGGCTACATGCTCATCGTTTGGGACTTCGTCAAAGTCGCCAAAGAGATGGGTATCGCCGTGGGACCTGGGCGCGGGAGTGCAGCAGGAAGTTTGGTCGCCTTTAGCCTCGAGATTACCGATATCGACCCGATGAAATATGACCTGCTTTTCGAGCGATTCTTGAATCCTGAACGTGTAAGCATGCCCGATATCGATATGGACTTTATGCAGGCGCGTCGTGGCGAAATTATCGATTATGTCGTCTCCAAATATGGTCGAGAGCAGGTGGCGCAGATTATTACCTTTGGGTCGTTGCTGGCAAAAGGGGTCATACGTGATGTCGCGCGTGTCTTGGGGATGCCCTACGCCCAAGCCGACGCGATGGCCAAACTCATCCCCGATGAGCTAGGTATCACCCTAGCGGGCAAGACTAAGGATGGAGAATTTCACGAAGGGGCATTGCAAAAAGAGCCCAAAATCCAAGAGCTTATCGACAACAATCCTGCCGCCAAACGTGTCTGGGAGTTTTCGCTAGCACTCGAAGGACTCAAACGCAATGCGGGTATGCATGCCGCAGGAGTCGTCATCTCCAATGAGGCGCTTTGGCACAAAACTCCCATCTACAAGCCCGCAGGTGAGGAGACCTTTGTCACCCAATATTCGCTCAACTTTCTCGAGGATGTTGACCTTATCAAATTCGACTTTTTGGGACTCAAAACCCTCGATGTTATCGATAATGCTATCAAGCTCATCGACCATCGATACGGACGCGCTATCAACTGGCACACCATCGATGTCAACGACGCCAAAGTCTACAAGACCATCCAAACGGGCGAAACTTCAGGTATGTTTCAAATCGAGTCCAGCGGTATGCAAGACCTCAATCGACGTCTCAAACCCTCCAATTTCGAGGATTTGATTGCGGTTTTGGCGCTCTATCGACCAGGTCCGATGGAGTCAGGCATGCTCGATGACTTTATCGAGCGCAAACACGGTCGCCAAGCCATTGTCTACACCTTCCCCGCGCTAGAACCTATCCTCAAACCCACCTACGGTGTCATCGTCTACCAAGAGCAGGTCATGCAAATAGTCCAAACCATAGGTGGATTTAGCCTAGGCTATTCGGACATCATTCGTCGTGCGATGGGTAAGAAAAAACTCGATGAGATGAAAAAATACAATGCCGAGTTCAGCGAAGGGGCGCGCAAGCAAGGGCTAGATTATGACAAAGCGAGCAAGCTTTTCGACCTTATCGAGAAGTTCGCAGGGTATGGATTCAACAAATCACACTCAGCCGCCTACGCGATGGTCACCTTCCAAACCGCGTGGCTCAAGACCTACTACCCCCAAGAGTTCATGGCGGCGCTACTCACAAGCGAGAAGGACAACACCGATAAGATTGTCAAATATATTGATGAGGTCAAACGCCTGCATATCGAGCTGATGGCTCCCGATGTCAATCTCTCGATGTTGGAGTTTTCGGCGACGACCATCGAGGGCAAAGAGGCGATACTCTTTGGGATGGGCGCGATAAAAGGGATGGGCAACAGTGCCGTCAGCGCGATACTAGAGACGCGAAAAGAGGGCAATTTCACAAGTATCGATGATTTCGTCAACCGTATCGACACCTCCAAGGTCAACAAACGTGTCCTAGAGTCGCTCACCAAAGCAGGGGCGTTCGATGCTTTTGGCTATTCGCGTCATGCGCTTTTGGAGCAGGTGGAGATATTGGTCGATACGGCGTCCAAAGCTTCCCACGCCAAAAAACTCTCAGTGGGTTCGCTCTTTGGGGACGATGACTCGATGACGACGGTACGACTGGATATTGTGCCGATGGCGGAGTATCCGCTCAAGACGCTTTTGGAACTCGAAAAAGATACCTTGGGCTTTTATGTCTCAGGGCATCCGCTGGACGAATACAAAGAGGAGCTAGAAAAACTCACCTATGCGCTCTCCTCACAACTGCCTGATATGGAGGATGGCTCGACAGCTATCATCATCGGCAAGGTCGAAGAGCTGACCGAAAAGGTTTCCAAAAACGGCAACAAATTTGGGCTTTTACAGCTGATGGATTATCACGGTACGGTGGAGATAATGCTCTTTAGCGACCGCCTCGAGGAGCTAAAAAGCTTCGATACGAATGGTCCCATCGCTATGAAAGTGCGTATCCAAAAAAACGACGAAAATATTCGCCTCTCGTGCCAAAAGGTGTTGGCGCTTTCGCAAGTCAACAGTCAAAAGACCAAAACCACCCCACCCAAACCCCAAGCCCCCAAAATCGAAACGCCTATCATCGAGACCCCTGTCGATACACGACCGTTGCATTTTTATCTCGATATCGATGCGCGTGAGGCGATTATCGAGGAGCTTTTTCATTTGGCGATGGCACACAAAGGCGCGCGACCTCTGCAACTGCACCTCATTTCTGCCCACCAAAATGTCATCATCAATTCCACCGTACGTGTCGATACGGCGATAGTCGAAAAGGCTATTGCGATGGGGCTACGCGTAGCCTAGGCAAATGCCGCGCGGGCGAAGGGTTCTTTTTTGCACTCTAGGATAGGGATGTAGCGTATGGCGAGGATTTCATACTCTTTTTTGCCGCTGGGTAGCGTCACAGTAACGCTATCGCCTACCGCTTTGCCCATGAGGGCGCGTGCCATGGGTGCTTCGTAGGAGATGACGCCGCTTTGGGGTTCGCTCTCTAACACCCCAAATATTGAGAGTGTTAGGCTCTCATCGGTGTCGATATCCTCTAATTCCACAGTGGAGCCAAATGCGACACGCTCGTGGGTGTGTTGCGCGGGGTCGATGATTTTGGCGTTTTGGAGCATCGAGGAGAGGTATTTGAGACGCTTATCGATGTGACGCAATTTCTCTTTGGCGGCGTGGTACTCGGCATTTTCGCTTCGGTCACCGTGCGCGGCGGCTATCTCTTTTTCGCGGTTGACCGCAGGCTTGATGACGGTACGCAATGTGTTGAACTCGTCACTAATTGCGTCATAAGCTTGTAGAGTCATGGGTTGGGGTTGCATGATTATTTTTCCAAACACATAGCTAATAGCATCGCATCTAATGCCTTTGCGTCCGAAGCACTCAGCGTGCCCAAGCGTTGCAAAATGACTTCACGCTCGATGGTTGCAACGGAAGCTTTTAGAAGAGAGGGTTTGAGTAACCCTGCTACTTCCCAATCAGTGATTACGTATTCGAGTGACTCTTTTGTAGTGATTTGGCTAGAGATTGCCATGATGAGTAAAGTTTGGTGTCTGTTATTGTTATAGGCATGAGATGAGATGACGACCGCAGGACGAGCCTTGTATTTTGAGCTACTTGCAAAAGGGAATTGAACGACAACAACATCATATTTTGAGAAATGTATCATAGTCACTGTCCGCGTCATTGTCCCAAATTTTTTGGAAGCTTTTTTGAGAGAGTTGGCTCATCTCTTTGGAGTTTTCCTGTGCTGGTACGATTTCAACACCATCTTTTTTGAAGTGTTCTAATAGCCAAAGTACCTTATCGATGATTTTGTCATTTTTGAAATGTAGCGTAACAGATTGCATAGATTGCTCCTTGCGAAAGTGGGGCATTATAGCATGTATAGGGTTGCATCAATTTTCTCTTATTCTTCTACAAGTACCAGCTCAATCTCTTGGGCTTTTATGCGGTATATCAAGAGCAGTTCTTGCCGTATGTGGCACTCTCGACACCCTTTGAAATCTCCTGCCAAGAGGCGGTCTTTGTACTTCTTGTCCAATACTTCACCAAGTGCAAGTTTGTTGACAATTTCAAAGAGGTGTTCTTTGTCTAAAACGGAGAGTTTCTTGTACGCTTTTTTGAATGCAGAGGTGCGAAAAATTGTGTAGCTCATGATTCTAAGTCAGCTTTGAGTGCTTCTGGAGAATCGAAAGATTTTCCTTTGCGTTTTGACAACTCTTTGAGCGCTTTTTCCATTCGTTTGGAGGGGACTTTGAGCTCAAAAGGAATAGAGTAGGTCATAGCGACCTGTTTGCAAAAGAGGTTTATTCCCTCGCTCAGACTCATGCCATATTGTTTGAGCACTTCAGAGGCGATGGCTTTGGTCTCTTCATCGATGCGTACGCTCGTACTTGTTCGCATTGGCTCTCCTTTTTTGCATTATTGTATCTCAAATGCAGTGCAAACCTCTCTCGTGGCGCCTTTTATCGTACAACAAGCTTGGGCACGACATGCATCGTGACACGTTTGCCCAATTCACGTTCGAGTAGCGTTTTGATGTGTTGAAACTCTCCGTTGAGGAGTTGCGAAGCACTAATCACCTCTAGCTCCAAGGTAACCGCATCAGAGGAGGAGGATTTGACGATGATGTTGTTGAGCGTTATCTCTTTGCCATCGATGTGTAGCGGTGGGAGGTGCGAGAGCTTGACGTAGTCATTGCTTTGGAGTACCAGCGAATAAAACGAAATCACAAGCGGAATGGAGATAAGTAAAAGTAGCACTCCAGAGTAGGCGATACCCTTTTTGGCTTTGTGAATGGGAGCAAATCCCAAGACGATGAAGGTAATCGAGGCGGCAAGTGTCACTCCAAAAAGGTTGGTCAAGAAGAGCAAAAAGGAGCCGTAGATCACCTCCCAATCCATCCAACCAATACCAACTCCCGTCACAGCCAATGGCGGTACGAGTGCCACTGCAATAGCGACACCTGCCAACGATTTGGCGACCTCCTCCTTGGCGTGGGCGTATGCACCTGCCATGCCTGAAAGGATGGCGACGATAAGGTCGAGGAGGTTGGGATTGAGGCGTGAGGTGATTTGGTCGGTGTGAATTTCCAAGGGCATGGTCAAAGCCATGAAGCTCGAAAAGAGCAGGGCACTGCCTATGCCTACTGCGAGGGTGGTAATACTGCTATTTATAATGGTGCCTTCATTTCGCACTATCCCCATCGAGAGCGCAATAATTGGCGACATCAAAGGTGCCAAAATCATCGCCCCAATCACCGTAGCAATAGAGTTTTGGAAAATGCCCGTGGTCGCTAGCATCGTACTCAAAACCATCAACGTGATAAAGATGGCAGTGGGCTTGGAAGCCTCCTTGATAGCGATAAGGGTATCTTTCATATCCTCATCGCTAGCGCGTTTGAAAAGCGGTATGTTGCCTTCGATGAGGAGATTTTGGATTTCGCCCTTGGGCAGATGGACAATTTTGATGGTTTCGGTTTCGTTGGCGTTGGCAGTATCGTTCTTTTGGGCTATTTGTTCTCGATAGGAGGTGCCAAAATGGACACGTAAGGGTGTCGATACGATGTTTAGCTCCAAGACGTCAGCGCAAAGCTTCACATCATCGAGCAGAAACTCTATGGGCTTGGGGCTCTCGATACGCAAGCTAGAGGTCGATAAAAAGCCAATGTTTTGGGGCAGACTCCCTATCCCGAAATGGTGATACAAAAAGATAACGATAAGGTGATAGAGATAGGAGACCAAGCTCAAAGGGGCAATGACAAAAGCGTTGAGTTTGCCATCATGATAGGTGTTGTTGGGGTTGAGCTTGAGGGTCGCATGAAAAGTGTAATCCTCTAGGATAAGCATCCCACTAGCGGCTGTCTGGATGACTCTCTCTTTTGCGGTTTGGAGGGTGAAGACCTGATAGTGCAAATCGTGCAGGTTGGCGATGAAATTGTTGAGCGCTTGCCACAAGGTAAGCGTCGAGGTACGGTGGAGATTTTGGACATTGCCCAGTGAGAGACGCTTGTAGACGGGGGTGCCGTTGCAAAGTAGTTTTTCGTCTTGTGTGCGAAGTGTCTCATCGAGTGCATCGGTGAGGGCATCCGCAATGTTTTTTTGAATACCGTAACGTTTTTGCATGATGGGTGCTTGCGGATGGGGCAAGAGCGCCACATCGAGCGAGGTCATGTAGTGCGTAGCAAAAAAGGCTTTGGTTGCATTATCGTCGAGGTAGAGCAAAAAGAGTGCATCCTCTGCGCTTGGTAGAGGCAGCGTAGAGAGATGTGGCACCACCGCGAGGGAGGTGCGCGAGGCAATCTCAGTAGAGAGTTTCTCTACTATCTCAAGGCGCGACGTTTGCTCATCGATGAGAAGGTAGAGAGTTTTGTACATCTGCTTTTGTTACCCCTTCACCTTTTTCTCGATGGTCGCTACGATGCTTGGGTCTTCAAGCGTAGAGATATCTTGGGTGATCGCTTCACCTTTGGCGATAGAGCGTAGGATGCGGCGCATGATTTTGCCAGAGCGGGTTTTGGGCAATCCAGGGACGAAGACGATGTCATCACACAGTGCGATATTGCCTATCTCTTTTTGGATGACTTTGTTAATCTCCTTGACCATTTCGACCTCTTCGCCCATCGTATCTTCACCTTTGAGCACGATATAGGCGAAGATAGATTCACCCTTGATATCGTGTGGGCGACCTACGACGGCGACCTCTGCGACGTTGGGGTGTTTTTTGCAGGCGGCTTCTACTTCAGCCGTGCCCATGCGGTGACCTGAGACGTTGATGACATCATCGACGCGACCTGTGATGGTGATGTAGCCATCTTCGTCGTAGTTGGCGCCGTCACCTGTGAAGTAAACCCCTTTGCCATTTTGTTTGACATCGCCAAAATAGGATTTGACAAAGCGCTCTGGATCGCCCCAAATACCGCGAATCATCGATGGCCACGGACGTGTGATACACATATAGCCGCTCTCACCCGCGCCCACTTTTTCACCCGTCATGGGGTCAAGAATCTCACCGATGATACCTGGTAGTGGCAAGGTCGCGCAGGCAGGTTTGATAGGCGTAGCACCAGGCAGTGGTGATACGACGTGTCCGCCTGTTTCGGTTTGCCAATAGGTATCGACAATCGCGCATTTACTGCCACCGACTGCTTCGTAGTACCATTTCCATGCAGGTGGGTCGATAGGCTCGCCTACGGTACCAAGGACTTTGAGGCTTGAGAGGTCATATTTGGCAGGCTCATTTTCGCCTGTTTTGTGCAGTACACGAATCGCTGTAGGTGCGGTATAAAATTGGTTGATTTTGTACTCTTCGACCATCTTCCATGGGCGACCCGCATCAGGATAGGTAGGCACGCCCTCGAACATAATCGTCGTAGCTCCCATCGCCAACGGTCCATAGACGATATAGGTATGCCCTGTAATCCAGCCTACGTCCGCTGTACACCAATAGGTGTCGTTCTCTTTGACGTCAAATACCCACTCCATCGTCATTTGCGCCCAGAGGATGTAGCCAGCGCTGTTGTGTTGGACGCCTTTGGGTTTGCCTGTAGAGCCTGAAGTGTAGAGCAAGAAGAGTGGCTCTTCGCTTTGCATCGGTGTAGGCTCACACACAGGGCTTTGAGAGACGACCAGCTCATTGTAGGAGTAGTCGCGTCCGCCTACCCATGTGACATCTTCGAAGTTGCGTTGGACGACGAGCACTTTTTGGACACTGGCAGCACCCACAGAGAGTGCCTCATCGACGACGTTTTTGAGCATGTAGGGTTTGGATTTGCGGTAGGCACCATCGGCGGTGATGACCAATTTAGCTTGTGCATCTTCGATACGGTCTTTGAGTGCTTCAGCAGAGAATCCACCAAAAACGATAGAGTGAATCGCACCGATACGCGCGCACGCCAACATCGCATAGGCGGCTTCAGGAATCATCGGCATATAGATGACGACACGGTCACCTTTTTGGACATTGAACTCGTTTTTGAGGAGGTTGGCGAAGCGATTAACGTTGTAATAGAGTTCGAGATAAGTGATGATTTGTTTGTCGCCACGGTCACCCTCGAAGATGATAGCGGCTTTGTTTTTGCGGCTATCGAGGTGTCTATCGATACATTGGACAGAGACGTTGAGTTCTCCGCCGTCGAACCATCGATAGAAAGGGGCTTTGGATTCGTCTAGGACTTTGGTAAAGGGTTTGGACCATGTTAGCTTCTCGCGTGCGAAGTGTCCCCAAAAGCCTTCGTAATCTTCGTGTGCCCACTGTTGCAGGTCGTTGTATTCACACATATTTTTGATACGTGCCTCTTTGGCAAAGGCGCGATTGGGTTGGAAGATAGGTTTGGATTGTGCGGGTGTAGTCATGAGTTTTCCTTTGTAAGTTTGAGATAAATCATAGCAGTCATGATAGCATCATTGACTGCATTGTGTTGCCCCATATTGGGGATTCCGCAGGTTTTAAGCAAGGTTTCAAAACGCAAATCGATATGCCCTTGCGGGATGAATTGCTGCTGTTTGTCGTAGTAAATTTCAGAGACCTCTATCATGGGATTGCAGAGTTTGGCGCCCAAATAGGGGAGCATGAGCGCATTTATCATCGCTACATCAAACTCCAGATAGTAGCCCACGAGTGGTCGAGAGCCGATGAAACGCAAAAACGCCTCGAGCGCCGTATGGGCATCGACACCATCGCGTGTATCCATAGGGCGAATGCCGTGTAGGGTGACCGCCTTGGTATCCATAGTGTTTGGGGTGTCGATGAGCACTTCGAAAGTCTGAGAGGTCAAAATTTTGTTGCCCTTGATTTTGACCGCTCCGATGGAGAGAATGCTATCTCTTTTGGTATCGAGTCCTGTGGTTTCGGTATCGAAGACGACCATCTCCTCCTCGATAGGCGCATTAAACAAAAAGCTAAAGCGTGCATCGTTGAGACGACGTTTTTGACGCGCACACTGCCACGCTCTATACCATTTGCGCCACATTTAGCCCACCATATTGAGATGGAAGTGATAGCGCATGAACGCCTTGAAGGTATTGACCACTTTGAAGGCATCCTTGAGTAGATCACGCTCGATTTTCGAAAGCGTGCGTACATCGGGGTGCGCATCGTGTAGGCGAAACGAAGAGAGCGTATCGAATGCCTCGATAAGCTCCGAGGCGAACATTTTGTCAAAAACTCCCATGTTGTTGAGCGCTTTGATACGCTCGATGGTGTTGGTAGGCTCGATGTGGTGTTGCAGTGCCAAGGTGCGCACGCCATGCACGAGGGCGAAGATGCCCCCTTTTTTGATATCGATACGGTGGTTACTCTCCTTGGAAGCGACCAATCCCCACAGTGTCGAGAGCGGCGTATCGAAGTAGAGCACCGCTTTTGCCATGTGGGCTAGTACATCATCCCGCGCCTCGAAAGTGTGCGCTAGATGCATGCCTAACTCTTTTGTCAGCGTCGCTTCTCCCGCCACGTGGTGCGCATCGGTTAGGATGCTTAAACGTTGCAAATCCTCTTCGCGCATACTGCTCACCCATGTTTGCACGGCACTTTTGTAGTGACTTAGCGGCATACACCACGCAGGATTGGATGCCATGACTTCGCCTGCACACAGCGGAAAACCGACCTTGACCATCGCCTCGGTGAAGGCTTGCATCGCTTCGAGAAAAGGTGCGGTATCTTGCCCCTCTTCGATAATGAGTGCATTGTCTTGGTCGGTTTTGGCGATTTGCTCCCCTCTGCCTTCGCTGCCCATGACGATGAGTGCACAGTGCGCACGCAACGCTTGGGGGACGACGATTTCGAAGATTTTGGCGTAGAGTTTGGCATTGAGCGTGGTGACCATTTTGCTGATGTAGCGTACCTTGACCCCTTTGGCTTGGAGTGCCACGATGAGGTGGTGTAGATCGCCTTGGAGTGCTACGACATCTTCGATAGTGCGCGCTTGGTTGATTTGTACGGCGACCAGATGGGAGTGATTGGCGAAGTAGCTAAGCAAATCGATCTGCTCCAATACCCCGATGATGCGCTCCTCTTGGGTGATGACGATACGCTTGATGTTGTGGTGGGTCATCGTCAAGAGCGCATTGAATAAAAAGTCGTGGCTCTCAAGCGTCACCAACGTCGGCGTGTGAATCTTTTCTACTGCTTCATCGACACTGTGCTCACCCAAGAGCAGATGGCGGCGTAGATTGGTATCGGTGATGATGCCGTAGTGCTGTTCATGCTGGGTCAGGATGACGCTCGCACCCATACTCTCCATACGCTCCAACGCTTGGCGTATCGAAACTCCATGTGGCACGATGCAGAGAGGGTGCAAGAAAATATCGCTGATACGTGCCATCACAAAAGGAGTAAGTTCGCTTTGGGTGGCGTAGGCTTTGAGCTGTTGGTGGCGCGAGACAAAATCCTGCAAAAAGTAGCTCTGAAACGCCTTGTCTTGCAGCAGTTCGAGGAAATCCTCTTTGGTAATTTCGTAGCAGATAAGCTCCTCGCTCACCACAAATCGCCCCGTCGTCTTGCCATAGATGAGCGCATTGGCATCGAAGCTATCGCTAGCGCCGTAGATATTGAGCAACTCCTCATCGACATACTCACTCACCATGCCCTTGATAATGATATAAAAGGCAATAGAGGGGAGTGTAGGAGAGATGAGGAGGGTATCTTTGGGGTAATAAGCGATGTCGATTTTGGGCATGAGGCTATCGAGCGCCTCCTTTTGCATCGCTGCAAAAGGGTGAATCGACTCGATGAGCTTACGCTGATCCAAGATGCTCATGGTTTAGTGACTAATGGCGCCATCAGCCCCGATGCCTGTTTGGGCACGGATATATTGCGCGTCAAATTTGGCTTGCTCCTCTTGTGCACTCGCACTTTTGTCCGTAATAGAGAAGAACCATGTCGCGACAAACGCTACGGTGACAGAGAAGAGAGCAGGGTATTTGTAGGGGAAAATCGCCTCAGCATTACCCATGATATCTACCCAAATAACTGGACTCAAAATCACGAGAATGACCGCTGTAGCAAGCCCTAGTGAACCACCTACGACGGCACCACGAGTAGTGAGTTTTCTCCAATACATCGAGAGGAAAAGGATAGGGAAGTTCGCCGATGCCGCAATAGCAAAAGCCAAACCTACGACAAACGCGATATTTTGTTTTTCAAATAGGATTCCCACGATAATAGCAATAATGCCTAGTCCTACGGTAGCCATTTTGGAGACTTTCATCTCTTTCATGGAGTCTACTTTGCCTTTTTTGAAGACGCTAGCATAGAGGTCGTGGCTGATGGCTGAAGCACCTGCGAGGGTCAGACCCGATACGACCGCCAAAATCGTCGCAAATGCTACGGCTGAGATGAAGCCTAGGAAGAAGTCGCCGCCTACCGCGTGGCTGAGGTGTACTGCCGCCATATTGCTACCACCCAAGATAGGTGAACCACCGCTAATAGCGTGTTTTGCCATATCAAGATACGCAGGGTTTTGGAATACCATGACAATAGCCCCAAATCCGATGATAAAGGTCAATATATAAAAATACCCAATAAATCCTGTCGCATAAAAGACCGATTTGCGCGCTTCCTTAGCATCGCTGACGGTAAAAAAGCGCATAAGGATATGAGGCAAACCTGCTGTACCAAACATCAGCGCAATCGCCAACGAAATCGCCGAAATAGGGTCAGAGACCAATCCACCAGGGCTCATAATAGCTTCGCCTTTAAGCTCTACCGCATGGGTGAAGAGTGAGCCGAAGCTAAAGTCGTAGTGCGCCATGACCGCAATCGCCATGAACGTCGCACCTGAGAGCAACAAAAAGGCTTTGATAATTTGTACCCATGTGGTAGCCAACATTCCCCCGAAGGTGACGTACAAAATCATCAATACACCGACCAAGATGACAGCAATTTCATACGAAAGCCCAAAAAGTAGCTCGATAAGCTTACCAGCACCCACCATTTGTGCGATGAGATAGAGTACCACCGTCGCGATAGAACCTGCCGCCGCAAAAGAGCGAATAGGCGTTTGACTCAATCGATACGATGCGACATCGGCGAAGGTATATTTACCAAGGTTTCGCAACGGCTCTGCAATGAGGAACAATATCAGAGGCCACCCCACCAAGAAACCAATCGAGTAGATGAGTCCATCGAAGCCTTTCATATAGACAAGCCCAGAAATCCCCAAAAACGAAGCCGCAGACATATAATCACCTGCGATAGCCATACCGTTTTGGAAACCTGTGATACCACCACCTGCGGTGTAGAAATCTTTGGCACTTTTGGTACGTTTGGCCGCCCAATAGGTGATACCCAAGGTAGCCCCTACGAAGACCAAAAACATTACGATAGCGGAGATGTTGAGCGGTTGTTTGTCTACCTCACCTGAGATAGCATCCGCCCCAAAGAGCAGTGCCACGCCAGCAGTCAATAGCAAAAAGAGTATGCGTAGATTCATAGTGCGTCCTTGAATTTGGCTTTGATTTTGTTGTTGAGCGCGTCAAATTCACCGTTGGCTCTACGGGTATAGATGCCTGTAATGACGATGGCAAAAAAGATGACGAACATTCCTATGGGGATACCTATCGAGGTGACAGAATCCGAGGAGATGCGTGTACCCAAAAAGGTAGGGTCAAAGGCGATGACCAAGATGAAGGCGAAATAGACCACCAACATCGAAATCGAGAGCCAAATGGCAAACGAAGTGCGTGTTTTGACCAAGGCTTGGTAGTCAGGGTCGTTTTTGATACGTTCGATAGTGTCGAGATTCACGTGTAGCTCCTTTTAGAATGTGTAGTTGAGAATGAGACGGTACTCATCCCAGCCTGTGGTAGCACTGCCACTGGTGACATTGAAACTACGTGGGAAATTGCCACGCACGCGGATTTGCAACCCTTGCGCCCATGCCGTATTGTAGATGAAATCGAATCCAAATTCGCTTGCATCACCGTACGTATAGCCGTTGTTGTCTGCCATATCGAAATAGGTGTAGTAGAGTGTACTAGCGATATCCAGACCCAGCGGTTTGGCATTGTGTGCGAGTGCCGCTTTGTACGCCTTGGTACCTGCTAGGAACATATGACGTGTCACCATCCCTTGGGTGAAAGCAGGCATACCACCCCACGGTGTGATGATGGCATTGGTGTAGCTACTCTCACTTGCGGCATTGGCAGTGGTTTGCGAATAGGCACCTGTGAGGGTAAACCCTGCGACACTTCCCCCTGCAAGTGCGGCAACATAGATACTGTCTTGTGTGCCGTCACCGCCGATGACACGCATGTTTTGCGCACCGATGCTGTTTTGTTTGATAGCTTGGGCACTAGCAAAGAGCGTATGCGACCCGATAGGGAGTTTGTAATCGGCTTGCGCATAGACGGTATTCATGATGTCATACGCGAGATAGTCCCATAGCTGAAGCGTGGTGTTCTCGATGCCGTTATAGGTCGCGCTTGCCATCGTGATACCTGCACTCATGGTGCCTGTGGCATATTTGCCTGCATCGACGAACTGTGTCGCTTGGTTACGTGAATCGACGAGTGAGTAGCCCGATGTTGCAGAGAGAATTGCATTGGCAGCGTTGGCGCTCGCATCATAGACACGTCCGAAGGTACCTTGTGCGAAGCGTGTAATGTGCCCTATCGATAGAGTCGTCTTATCGATGTCGGTGTTAGAAAGCGTATACGCCTCAAAAAAGTTGGCAATCATACGCGCATCATCACCACCTGCCATAGGGGTATTGAGCGCTTGTCGTCCCCCTTTGAAGGCGGTATTGCCGCGTTTGTAAGCGATATAGGCTTCGCTGACCATCGCTACGTTGGCATTATTGACACCCAAAAGCGTCATGTCGACCTTTTTGGGGTCAGAGAGATTGCTATCTAGCCCAAAACCATTGGAGGTGTGAAACGCCACACCCATCTGCAATCCATAAAAAGGTGCGGTCTCATATTTGAGATGCCCACCGATGGCATTTGCGGTACGTGTGTAGTTATTACCCGCAGATAAGAGAACGCTACGCGCGACACTAAACTCGCGAATCTGCCCTGAGACCTTGCCTTGGGTGAAACTCTCACGCCAAGTGGTATCACCCGCCATAAGCTCCATCGCCCCCAACGCCAGTAGCGCAGAGGCACGAAATGTCAAATGTTTCATTAATGCTCCTAAAGTGATGTAACAGGGTCACTATAAAAACCAAACGTAGCACCAACGTAGCAAAAGGGTAAATCGATGACAAACAGTATAAATTTTTATTATAGTGAGAAAAAAAGTAACAGTGAGGGCTTCTTGGCGTATCGATGTGATGATTTTGGAGAGGTTGTTATAGAATATGGGCTTTTATGAGTGTGGCGTATCGATGGGGATGATGGTGAGTAATATGAAAATAAAAATAAAGGGTGAAGATGGATAAGCATCAACTCAATGCGAAAATAACAGAACTCAAAAGTATCCTTGAGAATAAGACTGTTCAGAATGTACTACAATATAAACAATTCGATTTAGGAAGATTAAGTAATTTTCTTGATTCTTTTAAAAAGCACATAGATGAAATTGATGATGATTTGTTAATAAAAATAGAATCAAAAATAAATAGTCTTATAGAATATAGTAATAGCTCATCATTTACTTTGTATGCGGAGCTATTTATAAATACAGCTAATTTTTTAATATTAATAATGGAAGAAGAAAATTCAAAAAGTGTGAAATTTACAGGTGATAATAAGCCAAAAATATCAGAAGAAGAGTTTTCGAATAGATATGAAAAGTTAATAGAAAAACTGAATCTAGAAAGTGAAGTTTGCAATCTTATACTTGAAACACAAAGTGATAAAGTTCCTTTCAAAGTCTACAAAAATAATTATAACTCTATAGTTGTAGAAACAAAAGGTGGTACAAAAAGTACAAGAACAAAAGATAAATTAATAGGTATAGCGTATCGAAATAAAAGTGATGAAAAACGTTCATATGATAGAGTGATAATTGAAAAATTGTTAGATAACTCTATCTTTGATTTTTTTCTACAAGTTGAAAAAAATGATTTAATGGAAGCAGTAAAAAATAAACTTTCAAATAATGAAAATGAGTTATTAAAATTAAGTAAAAAATTATCTGAAATAGAAAAAAATAGTCAAGAGGTATCATTCACAAGAGAAGAACTATCGCGAATTAAGCAAGAATCAGAGATTGCCAAGAATAAATTCGAAGATGCTAAAGATGCGGCGATAAAATATGCACAATTAGATGCTTCTGTAAAGCATTGGAGCACAAAACAGAGTGAACATAATAAAAAGTTTTATCGTTTTGGTGGCTTTTCTATCTTATTAATTTTTATTCTTCTTGCAGCTTTATTTTTTACTCTTCAGTATCACGATGAAGAAATTGTAGGAAGTAATAAAAATGATTTTAATTCTACAATTGTAAAAGAAATAGAAGTGAATAGTACAACGTTACAAGAAAAAGCGATAGTATTTGATTATTCTAAGATTGCTTGGTATATTTTAATGATTTTTGCATCATCGAGTGCTTTTTGGATAATACGTATAATGGTAAAAATTGCACTTAGTAATCTTCACTTATCTGAAGATGCTCGCGAAAGGGTTGTAATGATTCAAACATATTTATCTTTTGTTAAAGAGGGGAAAATTGACGAAAATGACAAAAATTTAATTTTGTCTTCGCTATTTCGACCATCTAATATTGGGATTATAAAAGATGAATCAAGTGTTACTGTAGCAGATATGATAACAGCGTTAAAAAAATAAACGTAAGGTTTGTGAAGTATCGATAGATGGTATGAGTAAAATCGCTCAATTTTATTTCTCGGAAGTGGGACTGTGGATTTTTCTACAGCCTCATGGTTTGGAGCAGACCATCATCGCAGCTTTGCGTGCAAGTGGGAAGACGAGGAGTATCGTAGGGTAGGCAATGACAAAGGCAGATGCCCATGCTCGCATCCATAATGTGAAAAAGTCATCGGGTAGACCGACATTGATGAGGGTAATGACACCCGACATGATGAAACTCATCAGCATCGAGAGCATGAACGAGAGTACGTATTGTAAATATTTGACTGAAAGCATGGAAAACTCCTAATTTTTTCGCGGATTGTAGCAGGTGAACGCTAACTCTCTAGCTGTGACTCGTCGAAATTTATGTAGCGGTAGACCATCAAAACGACAATGCTATTTGGGTAGATTTTGTAGATGATTTTCATGCCGTCTAGCGCAATTTCTCGTATCGATTCGTCGTCAAAAACAGCGTTGATTTTGCCTATGTTGGGGAATTGAAGCATCGATACGACGCGTTTGATAAGGCTGGCGGTGTAGGCATTGGCTTGCGTGAGATTGTCTTTGGCAATAAAATCACGATTTTTAAAGAGAAAAGCTTTTGCATCAGCGGTAAACTTGACAATCATTAGGCAAGTTCAGCCAAAAGCTCTTGGGAAGTGTGAAGTTTACCTTGGTCGATTTGAGAGAGTCCTTGGAGGATGCCTTTTTTTTCATACTGAAAAAGCGCATCGTCAATAATCTCGACCTTTTCACCTTTTTGTGCCAAGCTCTCCAAAAAGGCGAAAACTTTTTGTGAGACACTCTCAGAGAGATTCAAATGTAGGGTCATTGGTCATCCTTTTGTTGCATTTTAGCATAACGATAGGAGTGTGTAGATTACTTCGCTAACACCCATTCGAGTGCCCACTCCCACGCTCCAAAACCCGCCGCAGTATTGATATGTCCTGCCTCGTGAAGTATCTCTAGGGGGATATCCAGCGCCTTGGCGAGGGTGTGAGACTCCTCGATACTCATATAGGGGTCGCTGTTTGATACGACCATGAGCGCTTCGTGGGCGTGCAGGTCGAGGGGTAGGGGCGTAGGGAAAAAGGTGGCAACTTCAGGGGTGTCGCTGTGGTCGCGTGGCGGTGCGACCAAGAGGAGCTTGGGGACGTGCGTCTCTAGGTGTGCACACAGATGTAGCCAGAGAATCGAGCCTAGCGAGTGGCAGACGACGACATCGGGAGAGAGTGCCTTAAAGGCATCGAGCGCTTGGCGTACCCACACCTCTTTTTGGGGTGCGTGCGCATCGCGCAGTTGTGGGAAGGCGACGATGGTATCGCGTAGCACTAGCTCTTGCGCCAGCCACGCCTGCCAATGCGGCATATCGCTACCGTGCCAGCCGTGAAGAATGAGAACTTTTTTCAATTTTGAGACTGGACGTTTTTGGTGAATTTGCCAAAGACATAGAGCAACAGCGCCAATGCCACGATGAGCGAAGCGCCATAAGGGAGCTTGGTGTAGTCATCCAAAGAGATTTTGAAAATGACCAAGAGCGCCTCTATCATCATCGCGATGATTATCGAGACGAGGAAATTGATAAGCGTTTTGGCTTTGAAGCTTTTGGAGACATGCTCGGTTTTGGGGAGTACCTCTTGCTCGACGAGCGTCTTGCCCAAATCATAGACCGCCATACCCAAGGTCAAGGCGATGACAGGTTTGAATATCGTATCCAGAGAGAGCGGCACGCTATCGAAGAGGTACTGCCCAAAGGTGAAAAATCCATAGAGCGTCACAAAAAGCCCAAAGAAGATAAGCCCGCCCCCCAAAAGCATATAGGCGTAGCGGTTGAGGCGGTTAAAACCGTTGCGCTCGACGATGAGATTGAAGCGCTCTAGGAGTTTGCGCAGACCAAAATCGAGGAAGATAAAACCCGCATCGGTGCGAATCATCATCGTAATACAAAAGCGTGAGGTCGCCGTAGAGATATAGGGCGCGGTAAAGGTGTGTGGGGCATCGATATTGGGTGCCAAATAGGCGCGATTTTCACCCATAGGACGGGCATCGACACGGTCACGGTAGATGTTTTCAGAGACTTGGTTGAGCTCTACATCACACGCATAGTAAAGCTCCAAACTGGGGAAAAGCTCAAAAAGACGCGCAGTGTTGATAGGTGCATTGAAGTTGATTTGTTTGAGAGTATTGACAATGAATTGTTCAATAAAAGTGGCATTTTCGTCGTAAACATGAATCAGAGGGTGCATGAGAATCTCAAGTTTTGGGATAAGAGACCCTCTCGCGCTACGTTTTGGACAAACGTTTTGTCGGTTTCTTTAGGAGGGAATAGGCAAGTAGCGAGAGAGCCATTACACTTCGCATGTAACGTCAAAAGTATAAAAGTTTTTGTCGATAAAAGATACATGCGTGTGATGAAAAAATAGTCAATCATCTTTAAGGTCGAGATAAACTATACGTTTTTAGCAAAACCTTAGGGGGGTGCGACTATAATCGCGCTTATTTTCATGACAAGGAAGCCCCGTGCAACAGCCCCTGCCCAACCTCCCCGAAATCCTCGCCAAACACAAACTCTCACCCCTTGAATACGATAGCATCAAGATTATTTTGGGACGCGACGCCAACCTCGTAGAGATAGGTATCTTCTCTGCAATGTGGTCAGAGCACTGCTCCTATAAATCGAGCAAAAAATACCTCAGCGGCTTCCCCACCAAAGCACCGTGGGTCATCCAAGGTCCAGGTGAAAATGCGGGTGTCATCGATATTGGTGGCGGCATGGCGGCAGTATTCAAGATGGAGAGCCATAATCACCCTAGCTTTATCGAGCCTTATCAGGGTGCCGCAACAGGCGTAGGCGGTATCATGCGCGACGTTTTTACGATGGGTGCGCGTCCAGTAGCGAGTCTCAATGCGCTACGTTTTGGCGATGTCAAACGTGACGATGCTATAGGTGCACACCAACGCTACCTCGTGCGCGGTGTCGTCGAGGGGATTGGCGGTTACGGCAACTGCATGGGCGTACCCACTATCGGTGGAGAGACGAGCTTCGATAGTTGCTATAACGGCAATATTTTGGTCAATGCTTTTACACTAGGTCTAGCTAAAGCAGATGAAATTTTCTACGGACGTGCTGAGGGTATTGGCAATCCTGTCATCTACGTAGGTGCCAAAACAGGTCGAGATGGGCTTGGTGGCGCGGTCATGAGTAGCGATAGCTTCACCGATGCCTCCAAGAGTCTGCGTCCTACGGTGCAAGTGGGCGACCCTTTCACTGAAAAACTCTTGCTAGAGGCGTGCCTAGAGCTTTTCAAGACGGACTACGTCGTAGGTATCCAAGACATGGGTGCGGCAGGACTCACCTCGAGTAGTTTTGAGATGGCAGGACGTTCAGGCAGTGGTATGAAAATGCACCTCGACCAAGTCCCAGCACGCGAAGAGGGGATGCAACCCTATGAATTTATGCTCTCTGAATCGCAAGAACGAATGCTCATCTGTGCCAAAAAAGGCTCTGAAGAGGCGATTTTGAAAATCTTCCAAAAATGGGATTTGGATGCGGCAATCATCGGAGAGGTGACCAATACAGGGCATATGGAGCTATTCTGGCACGGCCAAAAGGTAGCAGATGTACCTGTACAACCTGTGAGCGAAGAGGCACCCATTCTCGATAGACCTACCCAAGAGCCTGCCTACATCGCCAAAGTGCGCACTACTTCCATCGATAGCTTCCCTGCGGTGGACAATCAAACTGCCTTTGAAAAATTGGCTAGCTCATTAGAGGTAGTCGATAAGGGGTGGATATATACGCAATACGACTCGATGGTACAGACCAACACTATCAAGGGTGGCGGAAGTCTGGACGCTTCAGTCATTCGTGTCAAAGAGACGGGTGGAGCACTCGCGATGAGCGCGGATTGTAATGTGCGCTACTGCTACATCGACCCCTTCAAGGGTGCCGCCGCTGCCGTCATGGAATCAGGACGCAATGTCGCTATGACAGGTGCCACGCCCAAAGCTATCACCGATTGTCTCAACTTCGGCAATCCTCAAAACCCTGAGGTGATGTGGCAATTCGCTCAAAGTACCTACGGTATCAAAGAGGCGTGCGCCAAACTCAACACCCCTGTCACAGGCGGAAACGTATCGCTCTACAATGAGACCAACGGTGTATCGATATTCCCCACACCTGCTATCGCCATGGTAGGGGTCAATCCTGATGCTACCAAAACACTCAAAAGTAGCTTCCAAAAAGCGGGCAACACGCTGTATCTCGTAGGCAAAACAGGCGATGATTTTGGTGGCTCTCTCTATATGAAAGAGCTTTTCGATACAGTCGCAGGGACGTTGCCCGCTATCGATTATGAGGCAGAATTGGCACTGTGGAATATGGTCATCGAGGCTAACGCTAAAGGACTCTTGGCAAGTGCCAAGGATGTGAGTGCTGGCGGTGTAGCCATAGTGCTAGCCAAAATGGCGGCAGTGAGTGGTCTAGGTGTAGAGGCTACAATGAAGGTAGCCAAACCACGCGAAATTTTCGCAGAGTCGTTCCACCGTGCCATCATCGAGGTAGAGCCCAAAAATGCAGCCGCTTTTGAAGCGATGGCTGCCAAACTAGGATGTGAAAAGATAGGAACCGTAGGCGGCGACACCCTACGCCTCAACGATATCTCGATGAGCCTAGCGCAACTTAAAAAAGTCTACTACACCACCTTCGCAAGCGTCATCAACCGCGATCTTTAAATCGCATCGACCACGATGAGGTACTTGCCCGCCCACTCAGGGTGGTCATTGGGCGGTGGCGGCGTGGCGTGGCGCTGTATCCATTTGCCTTGCGCAAAGAGCGGCGCGAAAAGCACCCACTCCCTCTCGATATAGCGATTGAATCCATCTGTGATACGAATACACCCATGTGATGCCGCTCTACCCAAAGGGGTGGCGCTTTGGTGTGCATGGATAGCAAACTGCAAATAATCCCCGATAATATTCCACTTTTTTGAATCTCTGATTTTGTTGCCCTCACGGTCGAAGGTGTTGTAGCGAATGCTCTTTTGCTTCCCAAAATAGTAGACGAAACGATTTTTTTGTCCGTAGGGCATCGTCACGCCGTCATCGAGCACTTCGCCCGTAGAGCGCCACGCACTTTTGAGTCTGAATATTCCCGTTGGAGTTTTGAGGTAGTGGTCTTCGAGCGGCTTGGTTTCGCGCTCACGCTCTATGGCACCTGCAGAGATACGCTCCATGCCTATATACTCAAACTTTTGGTGCGCATCGTCCCAAAAAAGCACCATCATCACATGGCGACGTAAATCAGCTAATAGTAAGAATTGATTGGAGTGAAAATAGCGTCGATAGGGGCGTAATTTTTTGAGCGCGCGTTTCCAATAGCTTGGGGTGAAGGTAAGCCCTTGGGTGTAGCGGTTGTATTCGTCACGTATCCACGTATCGGCGTAGAGAGGAATTTCACGCATAATGAAGTCGAGTTGTATATCGCGGCAGTGACGTGAGCGCCCTTTGCACACTTGGGTGATTGCCTCACCGTAGCGTGCTTCATAGAGCATATCGAGATAGAGCGTACGGGCGAAAGTCGTACGAAGTGCCTCGATATCGACACTCCCCCACAGCGATACGGTGAGCAAAAAAATAGAGAGAACTTTTTTTGCCACTGCATACTCCTGCGAAATTTGTAAAAGTTAGCAATTTTCATGCCCTCTTTTACGCGCGTTTCATTTGGATAGGGCTACACTAAATCTATCAAAAATGAGGAGTCTGCATGGAAGCGTTTGAGATTTTTATGGTGGCTATTGTGGTGGTGGCGTTTGTGCTTATTGTCAAAGGGGTCAAAATCGTCCCGCAAGCCGAAGCGTGGGTCGTGGAGCGGTTGGGACGCTATCACATGACGCTCGAGGGGGGATTTCACCTCATTATTCCTGTCATCGATACGGTGCGTATGACCTATGCCAAACAAGAGCAGCTCATCGATATCGCTAAGCAACCTGTCATTACCAAGGACAACGTCAATATCCAAGTAGACGGTATCGTCTTCATCCAAGTCGAAGATGCGCGCAAAGCGACCTATGGCATCATGAATTTCAAAAGTGCCATCGCCAATCTCGCCATGACGACGTTGCGTGCGGAAATAGGGCAGATGAATCTCGATGAGACGCTTTCCTCTCGCGATGGACTCAATGTCAAAATATTGGGTGTCTTGGACGAGGCTTCAGGCAAATGGGGTGTCAAGACGATGCGTGTCGAAATCAGCGATATCTCCGTCCCACGCGAAATCGAAGAGGCGATGAATATGCAGATGAAAGCCGAACGTGAAAAACGCGCCATCGAGCTAAAAGCAATCGCCAACAAAGAGGCGATGATACGCGATGCTGAAGGTCTCAAACAAAAAACCGTCCTCGAAGCTGAAGCGATTGAACGTATGGCGGATGCCAAACGCTACGAACAAGAGCAGATGGCGCAGGGGCAAATGACCGCGATGAAACTCATCAACGAACAGATGAGCACCAATGCACGCGCGGCAGAGTTCATGCTCGCCAAAGACCGTGTGGCGGCATTTGAGAAGCTAGCTTCTAGCGACTCCAAAGACAAAATGATTGTCCCTTATGAGACGATGGAGCTTATAGGAAGCCTGAGCGTTTTCAAAGAGTTTTTGACCACCAAGGCGACAAAAGCATGAGTGCCATCGATGCCTATGTGCTTTTAGCCATTGGCGTGGGGCTGATGGCGGTGGAGATTTTTCTCTTTTCGTTTTACTTTTTTTGGATGGGATTGGGCTTTTTGCTTATCGGTCTCGTATCGATGGCAGTCGCTTTTGAGAGTGGGGTGGTGCAAATCGCCCTTGCTATGACCATCGGTGTGGTATTCGTGGTGCTCCTACGCGCCAAGATGGTCGCGCTGACTCAAAAGAGCCAGACCACCCCCGAAGAGCACGCGCACACGGGTGGCATGGGCATTGTCGAACATGGTCGTATCAAGCTCGATGGCACCTATTGGCAGTGTGACGACGACCTCAAGGGGTATCACGATGGCGACAGAGTCGAGGTTCGCATCGAGGATAACCGCGCGAAATTGGTGTGAGGGGGTAATTGGGAAGTGAGGCTTTAGCCTCGCCAAAAGCTTCACAAAAAGTGTAATTTTTCACAATTTTAGATAAAGGGAAAACATTGATGAGAGAATCTTTTAAAAGTAAAATCATCGATATATGCAATAAAAAAATTGAAGTAAAAGGTGCAAATGTTGGATTGTCATTTTATGCTTTTTTTGCAAATAAAAATGACAATCCTGAGTTATTGATGGAAGTCGCAGAATGGTGGATTTTAACAAACAAATTAGACCATTTTGAAAAAGCTGAAAAAATAAAGAAAATGCTTGAATAGTAGACTTTGCTTTCAAATTACGCCGCTAAAAGTTTCGTAGTTTATGAAGAATTTATCAATGAATAATCTGGCAAATTCACCTCTTATAAGAAACGCAACTCATGATGATATTGAAAAAATGAAAAACTTGGTTTTAAGTTTAGTACATCTTGTATGTGATGAAACTATGCCAGATTGGTTTGCGGATACTTTAAGTGAAAAAAGTTTTTTTACAAGAATCAGTAGCGATGATTTTAAACATTTCATTTACGAAATAAATAATAATATTGTTGGGTTTGTGGCCATTAAAAATGATGAACATATTTATCATCTTTTTGTAGATAAGGCATATCAAGGACGAGGAATAGCTAAAGCTTTATGGCAACATACTAAATCCCAAAGTTCATATAGCCAGTTTAGTGTAAATTCATCAATTTTTGCAGTTAATGTCTACAAATCATTTGGATTCCAAGAAATAGGTGAAATACAAAATTATAATGGATTAGTATATCAGCAAATGCAGTATGGAAAGTAAGACTCTCCTATGCCTCCTATCACCGACAACATAGACGTATTTGTCAAGAAGTTATTCGGAAGTGAGGCTCTAGCCTCGCAGATTTACCCCAATATTTATTAAGCTTTTTGCGGGGCTAGAGTCCCACTTCCTTCAGCAAATTTATTGAGAAAATTTTATCCCCATGTTGTAGGTCGAAAAGGGAATAGCGCGATTGGGTTCTATCATGAAATTGCACTCGCGTTTGATATTGGTCGTGTCGAAATTGTAGCTGTCGCTAAACTCCATAATGACGATGCGATAGACATGCTCATACCCCATATCCGAAGGTGCCAAGAACGAGGGCCAACAGCAAAAGAGTTTTTGCTTGATTTTGTCGCTCACGATAGCCTCGCCCATCGCCGTATCGAGGCTGACGGTCTCGATGATGGTCTTGATAAAGGCGCGGTCTTGCTCAAAAGCGATAGTGCCTGTATGGGTGGTGACCATCTCTTTGGGGATTTGACCCGTCACGGGGAAGAGTTGCGCATAGTCGCCTACCATTTGTTTGGCGGCGTAGCCCACACCGATTTTGTGCGGGTCGCAGGGTAGGGGAATCATATCCTCTGCTGTGAAAGGGTTGCGTACATCGTCGATGACGCGTTGGCGAATCTCGGAGAGGGTGATACGAAAATCGCCTTGGGCTTCGATGCGACCTGCCTCTTGGACGGGCTGGAATACGACACCGCGTACACATCGATAGCGACGTGAGAACTCGATGATGTCGCCAATTTCGTCGTCGTTTTGTCCCTTTTTGATGACGCATACGAGGGTGGTCGAGAGGTTGTAGCGCTCGAGGATTTCGAGTGCCGCTAGATGAATATCGTGCGTATCGCGACCGCGAATATCGCGTAGTACATCGCTACGCAAGGAATCGAACTGCAAATAGATCTCAAATCCTCCACCCAATGCCTTTAGCTCTTTGACGAAGGACTCCTCTTGCGCGATGCGAATGCCGTTGGTGTTGAGCATCAAATGGCGCACGGGCGAGGCTTTGAGGTAGCGCAAAATCTCTAGGATTTGTGGATGTGTGGTGGGTTCGCCACCTGTGACTTGTATGAGGTCAGGCTGGCTCTCGACGCGCAAAAGCGTGGCAAGCATCGCACGAATATCCTCCATCGAGCGGTGATTGCCCTTGCCTGGATGTGAGGAGAAGTAGCAGATATTACACGCCATGTTGCACTCATTGGTGATATTAAAAAGCGCCAAGCAGGGGTGGTTTTGGTGTTGGGGGCAGACGCCGCAATCGTAGGGGCAACCGCGAAGGACTTGGGTGTTGTGGGCTTCGGGTAGGTCAGGGGCTTTGAGGTATTCGTTGCACTGCTGATAGTAGGCGGCATCGGTGGAGATGAGCGCCATCGATTCACCACATGTGGGGCAAAATTTGCGCAGGTAGACATTGGAATCTTTGACGACGATATGGGCATCGACGAGTCGGTGTAGATTGCCACAGAGGTGACAAAAACTCTGCGTAGCGTGCCAAAAGAGGTCGTAGCTTTGGCTGTAGTGCGCCATTAGAAATTTTCACTGTGTTGTGAAGGAACATTTCCCATGCGAATGACACATCCCATCGAGGCAAAGCCCACCACACCCATAAGCAATAAAATCCAAAAACCTTTTTTCATCTTTTTCTCCTAGCATTGAGATAGTAGCTAAGCGCATAGAGGAGGAGTCCCAAGGTGACCCATTGAAAAACATTGAGTCCCCACGCGAGGGTGGCATAGGGCTTGAGAAATTCCCATACGAAACGCTGGAGAGCATAATAGCCAATAAATTGATAGAAAACTATTTGGTTAAAATCTGTGCGTCGATAGCGATAGAGCCAAAGCGAATAGCCAAAAAAGAGCGCCATCGCGATACTCTCATAGAGCTGTACAGGGTGACGCGCTATGCCATCCCCAAAATCAACGCCCCAAGGCAGTGTCGTGGCGATGCCATAGGTGTAGTCCTCGATACCTGACAAAAAACAGCCGATGCGTCCTACAGCGATCCCGATAGCCAACGAGGGGACGAAGTAGGCGCCTGTGGAGCCACTCATGCGCGTGAGTTTTTTGTAGAGTTCTACGGCAATCACACCGCCTGCCACCGCACCTAAGACCGATTTACCAATCGCAAAACTCTCTAGGGAGAGGTAGGTATTGAGTGTGCCAAGCCCAAAAGCGCCCACTGTCACACCCACCAAAAGTATCGCATAGTAGCCATAGCGTAGGCTCTCATCGAGGACAATTGGGGTAGGGCGACGCACTACAAAGCGTGCCACCAAAAGTGCACTCAGATAGGCTAATAGGTCAAAGAGGAGATGAATCGTCACGAAATCGCACTAACACACCCTAGCGAGAGCACCATGACCAATCCCCAAAGATAGGCATTTCCTATCCAAAAAGCTTTGGTGTAGGTAGTAGGATGAAAGTAGGGTCGCATAGCTCTAAAAGAGTAGCCGTATGCCCCAATGCCAAGCAGACCAAAGAGTATCATGAGAATTTGCGCGAGAAGGGCATCATCGATGGAGAGCGTAGCCAGCGCGAAGAGAAAATAGGTAAAAGCCAAAGCGACGGTGCCCAAAAGATAGAGGGTAATACTAGCCACAAAAGAGAATTTGTTGCTACTCAAAACTGCCTGCCAATCGACGGTATTCGTCACTCTTTGAGAGTAGCTCTTGGTGCGTTCCTCGGTCGATGATACGCCCCTCTTTGAAGAGCAAAATCGTGTGTGCATGCTCGATGGTGGAGAGGCGATGGGCGATGATGAAGGTGAATTTGTCACGTGTGAGGCTCTCTAGTGCCTCTTGGATACGTTTTTCACTTTGGTTATCGAGTGCCGAAGTCGCCTCATCGAGGATGAGAATATCTGCATTTTTGTAGAGAGCGCGTGCGATGGCGATGCGTTGACGCTGTCCGCCTGAGAGGTTGGCACCAAACTCATCCAGCGTAGTATCGATGCCTTGGGGGAGTGCCTCGACGAATTTGGTCGCATCTGCGGCAGCCAGAGCAGAGTAGATTTGCGCTTCGTCGTAGCTGTTGCCGTAGGCAACATTGGCACCCAAAGAGTCTTGGAAGATGTAGACACGTTGCGAGACGATGGCGGTGTGTTGGCGTAGACTCTTGATATCGAGTGTCTTGATATCGATACCGTTGAAAGTGATGGTGCCTTGGGTAGGGTCATAGAAGCGCAAGATGAGATTCACCAAGGAGCTTTTGCCACCGCCACTGTCACCTACGAGGGCGATGATTTGCCCCTTTTGCATGGTGAGGTTGATGTCGTGCAGGGCTACTTTGTCGCCATAGGAGAGTCCTACGCCCTCAAACGTGATAGTCTGAATCGGTGCATCGAGCGTATGTGACCCGTCGTGCATGGTCGATTGCTCGTCAAAAACTTTGCTCACACGTTGCGTCGCGGCGACACCGTCTTGCATCTGGTTCAAAAGCTCTGCACTTTTGCGAATAGGGTCATAAAGCATCCCCACCGCGGTCAAAAAGGCGAAAAGCTCCCCTTGGGTCATGGTGCCATCGATGACTGCCATGCCCCCTACGATGAGAATCGTGGCAATTCCAAACGCCCCAAAAATCTCCATCATAGGGCTGACGAACTCGAAGGTGCGCACCCCTTTCATGTTGATTTTGAAAAAGGCGTTGTTCTCTTTGGCGAAGCGCTCTAGTTCGATGGTTTCGGTGGTGTTGGCTTTGATAATTTCGATGTTGTTAAAGACCTCAGTGAGACGCGAAGTGACATCGGCGTTTTTCTCTTGGGAGAGGTGCGAGATGCGCTTCATACGACGTGCCAGCCACGCCAAAGGTATCACCGTCGTAGGCAGTACCACCAGAGCATAAAAAGCGAGAGTGGGATTGAGCGAGATGGCGTAGACGGTCAAACCTATCACGACGATAGCGTCACGCAGTAGTTCTGGGATGATACGTGCCACGACGTATTGGATACGTGCGATGTCGTTTGAGAGGCGTGAGATGAGTTCGCCTGAGCGTGAATTGGTAAAAAAGAGCATATCGAGATGCATCATATGTGCAAGTAGGCGTTCGCGCAGTTGCCGTACGATGTCCTGACCGATGTAGTTGGTGAAGTAGGCTTGGACGTAGCGACCAACGCCCTTGATGATGTAGAGTGCGACGAGTCCCATCGGTACGATGTAGAGCATCGTGACATTTTTGGCGACAAGGATCTCATCGATAGTGCGTTTGAGAATCTCAGCCACACCTACGGTGCCAATGGCAGAGCCGATGACACCCAAAAAGACCAAGAAAAAGGTGAATTTATACTCTTTGAAATAGGGCAAAAAATAGCGAATCATATACATGCTACGCACGCTCCCATTTGGTGCCATCGACGGTATCCATGATGGCGATACCTCTCTCGATGAGCTGTTGACGCAATGCATCCGCGGTGGCGAAATCTTTGGCTTTTTTGGCTTCGTGGCGTTGGGCGAGGAGGGCTTCGATAGCCTCTATCTCTTGGGATGAGAAACCAAACTGAAAATAGGCATACGCATCGAGACTGCCTAGCCCCATGACACGCTCGATATAGGCAAGATTGGCAAGGGCTTGGGTTTTTATGGCTTTGTTTTTGGGGTCATTATCAAGCACATCATTGGCGTGTGAGAGCATCGCATCGATGAGGGCAAACACCTTGGAGGTGTTCATGTCATCGTGTAGGGCTTCCAATAGCTCTACTTGGAAAGGTGTCTCGAGTGCGGTCGATGCCATACCGTAGAGGCGCTTTTTGAGGCGGTAGAGTCTATCGAGACGTTTTTTGCTTGCCAACAAATCCTCTTCGAAAAAGTGCAAATCGCTTCGATAGTGTGTGCTCAACAGATAAAAGCGCAACACTTCACCGTGATAGTGCTCAAGCGCGTCTTTGAGGAAAAAGCTATTGCCTAGAGATTTGCTCATCTTCTCTCCACCGATAGTGACAAAGCCATTGTGCACCCAAAAATTGGCCAGCTCTACGCCTGTAGCACAGCGCGATTGTGCCGCCTCGTTTTCATGATGGGGGAACAATAAATCTGCTCCACCGCCATGAATATCGATAGCATATTCACCTTGCGACCCAAAGGTAGACTCTATCATGGCAGAGCATTCGATATGCCACCCTGGGCGACCTCTGCCAAGGGCTGAATCGAAGGCTATTTCATGACTGTTTTTGGCAGGTTTCCAGAGGGCAAAATCGTTAGGGTGACGTTTGGTATGCTCCTCCTCGAGGCGCGATTGGGTTTGGGACTCATCGATAGCACGGTGTGAGAGACTAAAATAGCGCTCATCTTGCGTGGTATCAAAATAGACTGTACCGTCGAATGATTGATAGGCAAAACCTTTTTCGATAAGTGTATGTATCATATGTACCATCGCATCGATATGGTCGGTCGCTTTAGGCATTTGGGTGGGTGTGAGGCAGTTAAGCGCTTCCATTTCAGTGTTGTAGCGCTCGATATAGTAGGAGGTGAGTTCGAGGAGCGTTTGACCTGTTTGGGAGAGTTTATTCAAAATTTTGTCATCGATATCGGTGATATTTTTGACGTAGGTCACCTCGTAGCCACTGCCCATAAGTACGCGACGTAGAAGGTCAAAGACCACCGAACTACGCGCATGTCCCAAGTGTGCATCGTCATAGACGGTAGGACCACACACATACATCGAGACTTTGCCTTCGTGCAGAGGGATAAAGGGGCGTTTGGTTTTGGTGACAGAGTCAAAAAGATACATGAGGAGCCATTTTTTAGGGATGCAAAAGCGTATTATAGCCAATCGCACTCAAGTGGTGTTGGCTTTGGGTCTTGGGTATAATGGCGCTTTACAAAAAGGATAATCATGGCACGACTCAACACCACCACCTACCAATCACGTCACACACAAAATCTCAGCACGTTGGCCTCTTTTGTCAAGGAGGATGCCAAAACGGTTTTGGAGATTGGACCAGGTGGGGTGTTGCGTATGTTTGCTCCTTATATGAGGAGAAATATCTTTGGGCGTCTCCTCAAAGCTATAGAGAAGCCGTTGCGCCGTATCGCGTTTTTGCCCCTAGAGTCGTTCGAGCCTTTTGAGATATTAGAATCCCTCAAAGCGAGTCAGCCACATCTCACGGTCGTAGATATTCACGACCGCACGCTCAACGGTATCCAAGCCAAAAATGCAGGGCGCTATCCCATCTCGACGCGCATCCACGATATCGCTCAAGCCCCTTTCCCCGAACAGAGCTTCGATGTGGTGGTCTGCAATGCGGTGATTAATTGGCCTAGTCAAGATTACAAAACGATGATTGACAATGTCGTAGCCAGCACCAAAGTGGGCGGTTATATGTTACTCACGACCAATTTTCAAAGCTACATCGACGCCAAAAGTAACCTCAAACAAGTAGCACGCGATATTTATCAACGTATTGCTTAGTGCGGTAGTACAAACGCCTTAAACGCCCATAGCATAAGGGCTAAGACTCCAAGTGCACCTACCAAAAGCAGTACCATTTTGGGGTCAAAAAGGGCTTTGAACTTCGCCCACGTATAAAAGCGCACCACCAATACAAACTGCACAAATCCCCCAATTGTACTTGCCAATGCTAATCCAGCCGCACCGTAGGGAATCATCAACGCAACTGAAAAAAGCATATTAGCACTTAGTGTCACCGTAGCGATTTTGGCGGCGGTGTGTTGAGCTTGTTGAGCATAGAGCGTGAGCAAGAAGAGCTTGCTAAGACCAAAAGGCAAAAGTCCAATGAGGTACATGATAAGCACCCATGCCGTCTCATGGCGTGCAGTGGCATCAAAAGCACCGCGCTCAAAGAGCAGCGAGACGATTTCTTGTGCCAAGAGTACGCCCCCTAGCACCGAGGCACTTAGCGTAAACATCAAAAACCAAAAAGCTTTTTGGATATGGGTGTGTGCGTTGTTGCCGTTTTTGATAGCGCGTGAGATGGCAGGGAAGAGTGCGACAGAGGTGGCTATCGCAAAAAGCGCCAGCGGAAGTTGGAAAACACGGTTGGCGTAGTAGAGGTACGATATCGCACCTGTCGCCAAAAAGGAGGCCAAAATCGTATCGAGAAAGGCAGAGATTTGGGGTGTAGCATTACCCCACATGGCGGGTAAAAAGCGTCGATTAAAAGCGCGCATCTCCACGGAGACACGTGCGCTTTTGGAGCGAAAATAGCGCACTCCTCCGATAAGCAATCGATGCATACGCACTCCTCGCACCGCGGCAATATGCGCCAAGAGTTGCAGTGCGCCTCCTGCGACCACACCCCAGCTCAGATAGGTGACTATGAGAGCTTGTGATTTTTCACGTGCCAAAAGTAGCGCTACAATGAGCGCGATATTCAACAGTGCCGTCCCAAACGCCGTCGTAGCAAAGTGGTGTCGATAGTGCAACAGCGCACTCAAAAAGGTGACCCAAAAAATTAAAATCAAATACCAAAAATTGATAGCTACGTAGGGTGCGGTAATGCTTTTTGCCTCATCGGAAAATCCCCATGCGATGAGGTGCGTCGCTGTCAAGGGAAAGAGCTGTACTAAAAGCGTCAGAGCGAAAATAACGACAGAAAATCCTAGCAAAAGGCGTGTCGCAAAGAGTGCTTTGCTTTTGGAGCGTGTAAAGGCGGGCAAAAAGGTTTGGGTAAATGCCCCCTCGCCAAAGATGCGGCGGAAAAGATTGGGGATTTTAAAAGCGACGAAGAATATATCACTATAAAGATTAGCTCCCAACACCGAAGCAGTGAGCATATCGCGTACGAAGCCCAAAATACGGGAGACGAGGATACCAAAAGCGTTGGTAAAAATGTGTTTGAACATGCAAAAATGCCTTTGATTAAATGCGCAAATTAGTACTATCATATAAGTCTTACAATTGCTTTGGTACAATGCGCAAACGCATTATAGCAAAGGAGTCGTATGCCTAACGATAGCGAAGCACCCTTCACGTCCAAGCTTGTACGTACCTCCAATGTTCCCAAAGAGCTTATCGACGTAGCCCACGATTACAATCTGGATGTGCACAAGCTCGATTTTCGTATTATCAAGAGTGAACTTTTCATCAGTAAACCCAAAGCAGATGGCAAAGAGGGGGAGTTTGAAGAGGTTCCACCTCACGACAAGAGTATCTTAGAGAGCCAAGAGATGCTTCTCAATCCCGATTTTCACATCAAGCAGATGTATGACATCGAGATTTTTCCCTCTTCGGTATCGACTGCTTTTGACGGTATGCATCTGAATATTTCGGGTAACAAAAGCCTCACCTCGGTCTACGCTCTTATCGAGGCTGGCTCTACCATTCAGCGTTGCGAAAACATCAGCCAAGAGATTCTGCACTTTTTCAATCGACGCAAACTTCGTGCGCGTATTCTCATCGATATTTGGGACAAAGAGATGGTGGCACAGCTCAACACCATCGCAGCCAAGGTCGAAATTAACGGCTCCTATACCTTCGAGCATGACACCAAAATTTTGGTCTCCCAAAGTCTCAACAGCAAATCCACCGTCAACGACAAGCTAGAGTTGCATTTCGAAGCCAAAAAACAGCATGAAGATGAGCATGGCAAAGTCGATCACAAAAGCCGTAGCTATGTCACATCGGTTCTTGTCGATGAGCTTCTCATCACCTACACCAAACCACAAGCTGGTACTAATGGACGCGATTGTCGTGGTAGATTTGTCCAAGCACCTGAGGCAGTTGCTGCTAATGTGCCTAAGTTCGATGTCGATGTTGAGACCATCGAGATACGCGAAGATGAGGAGAAAATCGAATATCGCTCCAAAAAGAATGGCTATATAGCTATCGAGGGGGGCAAGTATACGATAAAAGAGGAGCTTGAAGTCAAAGAGATTAGCTTCAAGGCGACAGGTAACGTCAATGCAGGCACCCAAGGGGATATTGCCATTCGTGTACGCGAAACCGATGCGATGAAAGATGCCATCGGTATGGGTGTAGAGGTCGAAGCCAAAGAGGTTATCGTCGAGGGCAATGTAGGTCCCAACTCCACCGTACGCGCCCAAAATATCGAAATCGGGGGGCAAACACACCAAACCTCCTCTCTCTATGCGCCAACTATCAAGGTCAATTTGCACCGTGGCTATGCCAAGGGCACTGATGTGCAAGTCAAACGTCTAGAGCAGGGCAAAATTGTTGGGGAAACGGTCTACGTCGAGCAGGCGATGGGGGGCGAAATTTATGGTAAACATATCAAAATTGGCACCCTTCAATCGCACTGCAAAATTTTCGCAGGCAAAACCATCGAAATCGAAAAGATACGTGGCACTGAAAATAGCCTCAGCATCGACCAAACGCGTCAAGAGGGTGATGATGAAGCGATGAAAAAACTTGATAAAGCTATCGATACTGCACGTATTGCTATCAATGTGGCACAAAAAAAGGTCGATGAGCATGTGGCTATTTTTATGGAAAATAAAGAGCTCATCGTAGAGATAAAAAATCGTCTGCTCAAATACAAAGAGGCGAATGCGCAAATGCCACAAGCCTTTGTCGAGCAGTACAAAAAATTCCAAGATTTGCAAAACCTCATTAATTTGCTCAAAAAAGAGCTTCATTTGCGCACCGAAGAGCATCAGACGCTTGTATCGCGCAAAGTCGAGTTTCAACAAGATATTTTGGATGCCAAAATCATCTCCAGAGAGCCTTGGCATGGACACAATGAGGTCAAATTCAAGCTCACGTACCCTGAAAAAACGTTGCAAATTGTCCCCAAAGAGGGTCAAGAGGCTTCTTATTACTATTTGAAATTTCACGAAGAAGACAACAGCTATTCGATAGCCAATGAGCCAATTTGATAGGAAAACTATAAGATGATAATCGCTATTGAGGGTAAACTCGCCCACAAAGAACCTACTGTTGTCCATGTCAACGTGCAGGGTATTTATTATGAGGTTTTTGTCTCTTTGCACACCTCGATGGCGCTGGTGAGCGGTGAGACGGTGAAGCTTCATACGACGCATATCGTGCGTGAAGATGCGCAACTTTTGTTTGGATTTTTTGAGAAGGCAGAGAAGATACTCTTCGATACGCTCATCAAAATCAACGGTGTAGGCCCCAAGGTGGCTATGGCAATTTGCTCTACCTTTACACCCAAAACCTTCGCTCAAATGGTACTAGCCAATGATGCCAGCGGACTCAAACGTGTCCCTGGTATTGGTCCCAAAAGTGCCAGTCGTATTTTGGTCGAGCTAGGTGGGGTGAGTTTGGGGGTCGAGAGCAGCCCAGAGGAGGGCAATCCTATGGCATACGAAGCATCGATGGCATTGGAGAGTTTGGGCTTCAAAAAAGAGCATATTCAAGGCGTTTTGCGTACAATTACCGCTTCAAATACCTCTGATATGGTCAAACAAGCGCTTAAGCTTTTACAAAAAGGATAATTGGGTGATAAACGGAATAATTTTTGGCGGTAAAAGCTACGAGCATGAGATTAGCATCGTCAGTGCTATTACGGTTTTGAAAAAACTCTCTTCTATCGATACGGCAATCTTCGTCGATACCGACCACACCTTTTATGCGATTCCACTCGAGAAGATGCAGGCTAAATTTTTCGCCTCCAAGGCGTACCGCAAAATGCCCAAAGTAACCTTGGCGCATCGTGGTTTTGTACAAAAAAAGCTTTTTGGTTCGACAGCCATTCTCGATAAAACCTTTGTCAATATGGTGCACGGTGCCGATGGCGAAGATGGTACGCTTGCCTCGATGCTCGATTTTTATGAGATACGCTATATAGGACCTCGCACTGCCGCCTCTGTTATGAGCTATGATAAATACCTCACCAAAATGTACGCACACGCATGTGGAGTCAAGACGCTGGACTATTATGTCGTAGGGCGTGGTGAAAAGGTGGAGCTTCCTTTTGGTTTGCCTGTGATTGTCAAGCCTCTCACCTTGGGCAGTTCAATAGGTATCTCAATAGTGCGTGCGATGAGTGAATTAGAGTATGCCTTGGATGTGGCGTTTGAGTACGATGAAAAGGTGATCATCGAGCCCTTCATCGAAGGTGTCAAAGAGTACAACCAAGCGGGCACATGGTCGCACGAAGGGTGGCATCTCTCTATTATCGAGGAGCCACAAAAGGGCGAATTTCTCGATTTTGAGAAAAAATACCTCGATTTTTCACGCTCTGGCAGTGTCAACAGCGCCTCTCTCGATAACGCTGTTCAAGCACGTATCCAAGAGCAATTCAAAAAAATTTATGGACACTACTTCAGAGGTGCATTGATTCGATGCGACTTTTTTGTCATCGAGGGTGAAGTTTATCTCAACGAAATCAATCCCATCCCAGGGAGCATGGCAAACTATCTTTTCGAAGATTTCGTCGCTGTCATGCAAAAGCTCTCCACAGCGCTACCACACCCTAGAGATATTCGTGTCTCTTACAACTATATTCATCAAATTCATGCAGCCAAAGGGAAATAGACGTGGCACAAAAGCAGATTCATTGGAAACAATTCACCTTCAACATTAGCTATGAGATTCTCAACCCCACCGCATCGCGCGACTGTGTGATACTGCACGGATGGGGAAGCAACAAAGAGCTGATGCGCACTGTTTTTAAAGATGAGCTAGGTGCATTTCGTCATATCTATATCGATTTACCAGGTTTTGGTAACTCGACCAATCCAACGGTGCTCAACACTCATCATTACCGTGAAATCGTGGCGGTATTTTTGGAGACGATGAGTATCAGACGTGATGTTATTATTGGGCACTCTTTTGGGGGCAAGATTGCTACCTTGCTCAATCCAGATTTGTTGGTGCTTTTGGGAAGCTCTGGCGTGCCCCAATCGAAATCTCTTTGGGTGTGGATGAAAATCTATACCTTTAAACTCTTCAAATATTTAGGGTTATCAAAATTGCGTCATCTTTTTGTGGCAGCTGATGCCAAAGGGTTGCCACCGCATATGTATGAGAGTTTCAAGCAGGTGGTCAATGAGGATTTTCGTCCCCATTTTGCCAATTTTTTCAAAAAAGCACTCATCGTAGCAGGCACGGAAGATACTGCTGTTTCAGTAGAGGCTTCACGTACGATTGCGCGACTTATCTCCTACAGCACCTTCATGCTTTTGGAGGGTGACCACTACTTTTTCATGCACCATGCACATGAAATTGCCCAAAAAATTGAAGCCATTTATATAGAACAAAAGGGACAAGATGTTGAATAATACGCTCTTTATCCTCCTCTCGCATTGGGTAGTCGTGGGCATGTTGGGGCTCTATGTGATGACCAACATGCAGTGGTACAGCTACAAAATCAATCGCGTCATTTTGCACCATCATAAGGTGAGTTGGCATCTCCTCTATTTTGTCCTACCCTTTGCCGCCTATCATCTCGTAGCGGCACTCTATTTTTGGGTCTATTTGTATGTCGTGGCACTGCCGCTTTTTGTAGTGTGGTACCGCAAGCTCGATAAGCCGTTGCAGTTTACGTGGCGTGTGCGACGCTTTTTTATGGTGTTGGCACTCTTTACGGCGATGGGTGAGTTTATCTGCTACGCTACACAAGGGTGTGCGCAGTATCCGCTCTTTTTTCCTTTGGTATTTGCCTTGGGTGTTTCGCATGCGATTGAGCGCTTTTTGTTTGTTGGGTTCCAAAAAGAGGCGATTGCCAAGCTAGAGCGTATGAAAAACATGAAGGTCGTAGCTATTACAGGCAGTTATGGCAAGACAAGTATGAAAAATTTCATCGTACAGCTACTCTCCAAACGCTACAAAGTCTACGCTACCCCTGGCAATGTTAATACCTATGCGGGCATCGTGCGCGATATCAACACCTCACTGCCCAACGATACCCAAATCTACATCGTCGAGGCGGGTGCGCGAGAGCGTGGTGATATATTGGAGATTGCACAATTGGTCGAACCGCACATAGCCGTCGTGGGCAAAGTGGGTCCTCAACATATTGAGTATTTCAAAACACTCGACAATATCATTCGCACCAAGTTAGAGTTGATTCAATCGCGTCGATTGGAGAAGGCATTTGTCCACGCAAGCGTCACCAATGAACCGCATGAGCTTGTCACCTTTTTCGGGGAGAATATCTCCAATGTGACGACCCATTTGGGCGGTATCTCCTTCGATGTGACGCTGGACAAAGAGCGTTTCTCTTTTCATTCCAAAGTATTGGGCTCTTTTCAAGCTATCAATATCACCGCCGCAATTATGGTGGCACGCTTTTTACGCGTCGATATGGATAAAATCACCCAAGCGGTGGAGACATTGCATCCCGTGCCTCATCGATTGGAGCGTATCGATACAGGACTCAAAACGATTCTCGATGATAGCTACAACAGCAATTTCGAGGGGATGATGGAGGCCATTGCGCTTGCCGCAGAGTTCCAAGGACGTAAAGTCATTGTCACTCCAGGGTTGGTCGAGAGTACGACAGAGCTCAACCATGAAGTGGCTATGCGTATCAACGAAGTCTTCGATGTGGTCATTATCACGGGCAAACTCAATGCGGCACTCTACGATACGATTATCGAAAAGCCTTTCAAAATTTTGTTGGGTGACAAAAGTCATCTAGAGCAAATTCTCCAAAACAGCACCCAAGAGGGTGATTTGATTCTTTTCGCCAACGACGCACCCAATTTCATATGAGTTTCATTCGTCTCTTTTTGGCTACCGTGGAGCAATCGGGACGAATTGCCGCAATTTTGCTCTATTTTTTGAGCTTCTTGATACTTTTTGACGCTTCGATGCGTTATGGCTTTGCTAGCGGTTCTATCATGCTTCAAGAGCTGGAGTGGCACCTTTTTGATCTCATCATCTTGCTCTCCATCGCCTTCACACTCAAACACCATCGACACGTACGCGTCGATATTTTTTACCACCGTATGTCGATGCGGATACGCAAAATCATCGATTTGATAGGGTATGTACTCTTGGTGGTGCCCTTTAGTGCTGTGGTCATCTATGTAGGATTCGATTTTGTGATGATGAGCTATGTGCAGATGGAGGGTTCAGCAGACCCAGGCGGATTGCCCTATCGATTTGTCATCAAAGCGACCATGATTATTGGATTTGGCTTGCTCATCATGCAGGCTATTGCACATACGATAGCCCTTCTCAATGAGCTACTCTCTGGCGAGGTGCACTAAATGGCACTCTTGATGTTTGGTTTGGCGTTGACACTTTTGATGATTGGGTTTCCTGTCGCCTTTGTTTTTGCGGGTGTGGCGATTCTTTTCTCTTTTTTCGTGCCTGAGGTAGGGTTTGATATTTTTGAGCTTTTGGCGTTTCGGCTCTATGGCATCATGCAAAATTTCACGCTTATGTCAGTACCGCTCTTTATTTTGATGGGGTTGATTCTAGAAAAAAGCGAAATGGCAAAACAGCTTTTGGTGGCGATGGGGCAACTTTTTGGGTCGATACGGGGCGGTTTGGCGGTTTCGGTTATCCTCGTGAGTGCTATGTTGGCGGCGAGTACGGGCATCGTGGGCGCAAGCGTCGTGATGATGAGTGTCATAGCTTTGCCTCTCATGGTCAAGCATGGCTATGACAAGGCACTCAGCGCAGGCACCGTCGCTGCGGGTGGGACGCTAGGGCAGATTATTCCTCCATCGGTAGTGCTCATTGTACTTGCAGACCAAATGGCACTAAGCGTAGGTGACCTTTTTCGCGCGGCACTGATTCCCTCACTTCTATTAGTGGGCGCATATCTGCTCTATGTACTTCTCTGTGCGTGGATAGCTCCCGCAAAAGCACCTGCCATTCCTATGACGCACGCCTATCGAACGGTAGTGTGGCAATCGCTCAAGGCTATTACAGCACCTCTATTGTTGATGGTGATGGTCTTGGGTTCTATTTTTGCAGGGTTTGCCTCTCCGACAGAGTCGGGTGCGATTGGGGTGGTGGGCGCGATACTTTTGGGCATACTCCAACGAGCATTGAACGTGCGACAGCTTTTCGATGCGGCAAAAGAGAGTGCGATTTTGTCTGGCATGATTTTTATGATTTTGTTTGGTGCGACCGCTTTTTCACTCGTATTCAATGAACTTGGGGGTTCAGAGGGGGTGGTGGAGTTTTTCGCTCTCTATGTCGATTCGCCCTATCTCTTTTTGGGTATCGCGATGTTGCTTATTTTTATACTAGGCTTTTTCATCGATTTTATGGAGATTGTTTTTATTTTTATCCCTATTATGGTGCCTATTGTGCATCTGTATGGTATCGACCCCATTTGGTTCGCGGTACTTGTAGCGCTCAATCTCCAAGCCTCCTTTCTCACCCCACCCTTTGGGTTTGCGCTCTTCTTTCTCAAAGGCTCCGCCCGAGAGCTTGTATCGACGTGGGAGATTTACAAGGGTGTCATGCCCTACATTCTTTTGCAACTCGCTGTGCTCTTGGCGGTTATGGCGATGCCTATTTTGGCACTCTATTTGGTCTACTAAGGAGAAAAAATGTTCGATACGCTCAATGCACCTTGGCGTGATGCCTACGTGACAGGAGAGGAGAGCCAAAAGGGGTGTCCCTTTTGTCATATCGTGCAAAACCCTTCGATGGATGCCAAACACCATGTGCTCTTTCGAAGCAGTGACTATTTTATTGTGATGAATCGCTACCCCTATACCCCTGGGCACTTTATGATTATTCCGCATCTACACACGGACAACATTGCACAGCTCGATGCCCAATTGTGGCAGCAGATGATGCACCAAGCACGTCAGGGAGTGGCACTGCTCAAAGAGGTGATGCATATTCATGGTGCCAATATCGGTATCAATATTGGTCAAGCAGGTGGCGCAGGTATAGCCGAGCATCTGCATATTCATGTGGTGCCTCGATGGGAACGTGATACCAATTTCATGACCTCTATCGCACACACACGGGTCTATTCGACCGATTTTGAGGCACTTCATGGTCGATTGTTAGCGCAGGCAGGGCGGTTTTTTGAATAGGAATGCGTTTTGCTACACGAAGAAAAATGTGACAAAACAGTTAAGGAAAACTCTCCATGACAAAAAAGAGTAACTCTCTCTACACCAAAGAACAAAAAAGTTTTTTGGACTACATGCAGCTTTTGGTTCTGATATTGATATTTTCAAGTTTGGGTTTTTTGGAATTCAAAAGTATTTGGTTTAGCGCTACTCCTGCCTTGGATGAGTCTCCTGTTTTTGTAGCCCAAGAGGCTCTAGAGACACCAAAAGCAGCAGTAGAACCTGTTACCGAACCTCTTCGCACTCCATCCGTAGTAGCATCGACCCCTCCCAAAAGCCAGCCAGTTGTGAATGAACCCGTCCAAAGCGTAGCTGTCACTCCTGCTGTGGTCGTAGAACCTCCCAAAGAGAGCATTCCACTCATTAGCCAAGCACAAAAAATGGGCAATGATGCCTTTATCGCCCATCTCAAAGCCAACAAAGCGGACATCTCTCCCACCGAACGTGCTGAGCTTATGGCAGATAGTATTGAAAGCAAAAACAGTGTTTTGCTCTATGGATTGGCGTATGTCGATGATTTTTGGAGTGCCGTAGAAAAAGAGCAACTTTTGCGCTACTTTGTGTTGACGGGGCAAGCCAATGCTACAGAGTCACTTATCAAGTATGGCTACACCACCTCACTCGATTATGCACAAGTCAAAGAGCTCATTCGTACGCGCTATTATCGATTGGCGATGTTAGCAATCGAGCACAATTTCATCCCCTATGATGCGCGTGATGCAGAGGGTTTTACGCTTTTACACGAGGCAAGTGCCAAGGGGCATGAGGGTTTGGTGCGACAATTGGTCGCCAAAGGCCTCTCGGTCAATGTCGTATCCAAAAATGGCATTTCAGCACTGCACTACCCCGTCTATTGGGGGTTCAAAATGACAGCGTCGGTACTGCTAGAGTTGGGTATCGACCCCAATATAGAAGCTACAGCCAATTACTCAGGTATCGATTGGGCAAAAACTACACCTTTGCATGTTGCAGCAGAGCGTGGATGGGGTGAAATAGTGACACTCCTGCTTACCAAAGGTGCAGATGCTACATGTGTCGATGCGAGAGGGCGCACCCCCCTTGAGGTGGCTAAAAGTGCAGAGGTTTCTGCACTTTTTAAAAATATTGAGTAAAATAGTTACATAATTTAACTTTCTTTCGCTACTTAGTTACTATATGTAACACTTTGGATTCAGACGTAAAGTGCTTGGCTATAATGACGGCAAATCATTTTAGGAGTCATTATGTCTTTTATCCAAGAGTACAATGCCCACGTTGCAGAGCGTGCAAAACTTGGCGTTCCTCCCCTTCCACTCTCTGCTAAGCAAACTGAAGGTGTCATCGAACTTATCAAAGCCAACGGTGCTGATACCGCCTTCGCTGTAGAGCTATTGACCAATCGTGTCTCTCCTGGTGTTGACGATGCGGCGTATGTCAAAGCGGCATTCTTGAATGATGTAGCACTCGAAAAAGTGACCATCCCAGCTATCCCTGCCGAAAAAGCGATTGCGATGATGGGTATGATGCTAGGTGGCTACAATGTCAAACCTATCATCGATGGACTTACCTCTAAAAACGCCAAGGTTGTCGATGCTGCAAAAGAGGCACTCAAACACACCTTGCTCGTCTACGATGCGTTCAATGATGTAGAGTCACTTCACAAAGCAGGCAACAAAGCCGCCACTGAAGTTATGACCTCATGGGCAAATGCACAGTGGTTTACAGCCAAACTTGCCTTGGCAGAAAAAATGACCCTCACTGTCTACAAAGTCCCTGGCGAGACCAACACGGACGACCTTAGCCCAGCTAGCGAAGCCTTCACACGTTCAGACATTCCATTGCACGCCAACTCTATGCTACGTGCCAAAATGGAAAAACCACTCGAAACCATTCAAAACCTCAAAGCCAAAGGCAACCCTATTGCCTACGTAGGTGATGTCGTAGGAACAGGCTCTAGCCGCAAATCGGGTGTCAACTCTGTCCAATGGCACATGGGTGAAGATATCGAGGGCGTGCCCAACAAACGCACGGGCGGTGTCGTCATCGGCGGTATCATCGCTCCTATTTTCTTCGCTACGTGTGAGGATTCAGGTGCACTTCCCCTAGAGATGGATGTCTCATCGATGGAGACAGGCGATGTCATTACTGTTTATCCTTACAAAGGTGAAGCGCACAAGGATGGCAAAATTATCGCCACTTTCAAACTCAACCCCAACACGATTACTGACGAAGTACGTGCAGGTGGACGTATCCCTCTCATCATCGGACGTGGTTTGACAGCCAAAGCACGTGCAGTATTGGGTCTTGGTACAAGTGATGTATTCCTCACACCAGAGCAACCTGCCGATTCAGGCAAAGGTTACACATTGGCACAAAAAATGGTGGGTAAAGCGTGTGGCACGACAGGTGTACGCCCTGGTATGTACGTAGAGCCTATTACGACGACGGTAGGTAGCCAAGACACCACAGGTCCTATGACACGTGACGAGATTATCGAGCTTGCGGCGTTGGGCTTTTCAGCAGATATGGTGATGCAATCGTTTTGTCATACTGCGGCATACCCCAAGCCTTCTGACGTCAAAATGCACCACACTCTACCAGCCTTTATCTCCAACCGTTCAGGTGTTGCACTTCGTCCAGGGGATGGCGTCATCCACTCATGGCTCAACCGCTTGACCTTGCCAGATACAGTAGGTACAGGTGCAGATTCACATACACGTTTCCCTATCGGTATTTCGTTCCCAGGGGGTTCAGGTATCGTAGCATTCGCAGGTGTCACAGGCTCTATGCCACTCACGATGCCAGAGTCTGTACTCGTACGCTTCAAAGGCGAACTCCAAGCAGGTATCACACTACGTGACCTTGTCAACGCGATTCCCTATTTCGCTATCAAACAAGGACTCTTGACCGTAGAGAAAAAGGGCAAGAAAAATATCTTCAACGGTCGTATCCTCGAAATCGAGGGTCTACCCAATCTCAAAGCAGAGCAAGCGTTTGAGCTTAGCGATGCATCTGCTGAGCGTTCAGCGGCGGCATGTACGGTGCTCTTGAACGAAGCGCCAGTGGTAGAGTACCTCAAATCCAATATCACCCTCATCGAGGCGATGATTGCAGACGGCTACCAAGACGCGCGTACACTTCAACGTCGTGCAGACAAAATGCGTGAGTGGCTCAAAGCACCCAAATTGATGCAACCAGATGCCAATGCAGAGTACGCGGCTATCATCGAAATCGACCTCAATACTATCAAAGAGCCAATTGTGGCGTGTCCTAATGACCCTGACAATGTCAAATTGCTCAGCGAAATCGCAGGCGACAAAATCGACGAAGTCTTCTTGGGAAGCTGTATGACCAACATCGGTCACTACCGTGCGGCAGGCGAAGTGATGCGTGGCGAGGGCAAGGTATCGGTCGAGAAATTCTGGATCGTTCCACCTACACGTATGGACGAGCAACAGCTCATCAACGAAGGGTACTACGACGTATTCAAAACTATCCAAGCCCAAACCGAAGTCCCTGGCTGTTCACTCTGTATGGGTAACCAAGCTAGCTCACGTGAAAATGCGACGGTATTCTCTACCTCGACGCGAAATTTTGACAACCGTCTAGGCAAAAACACACAAGTCTACCTCGGCTCTGCAGAGCTTGCGGCGGTGTGTGCGAAATTGGGACGTATCCCTACAGTCGCTGAATACATGAGTATCGTGCCGCAAAAATTGGCAGGCAAACAAGCGCAAGTCTATCGATATCTCAATTTCAACGAAATCGCCAACTACCACCTCGAAAGTCGTGATGTGGCAGAGTCTAAATACGGCGTCACTGTCAAACCTGTCTAATTCTTCTGCTCTTCCTGCGACACCCTTGGGGGTGTTCGCTACTCTGTAATCTCTTCACGATTTTATTTAGATTTATCGTGATATTCTCAAGAAACTCTTTATTAGTAAAAAGATATATTTTTGCAGCTAAAGGAAAAAGGAAGGTTTATGGCATCTGAAAAAACACAAAAATTTTGTCAATCATGTAATAAAAATGTATTAGCGGAGAGAAAAGGAACAAATCATCTTTTACATTTCCTGATAACAGTTGTCTTTGGAATATTTACATATGGGATAGGTTCTATCATTTGGATTGTTGTTTGGATTTTATTAACAATCAAGATTGGTGGTTGGAGATGTACGAGTTGTGGTAGCACAAAGTTGTCGAGACCATTTTGAAAATAAAACATAGTAAATAGCAATGATGGTTGCTCATTACAGTGAAAATTATACTCATGTTATAGTTTGATACGTAATCTCTCGATTAGTTTCTAAGCACCAAGGCGCAACTCTTTTTCGAGTAGTATTTTGATGAGCGATTGATAGGGCACATCCAACGCATTGGCTCTGATTTTGAGTCTTTCGAGCATATCTTCGGGGAGTCGAAGCGAAATGGTTTTCGTACTTTTTTTGAGTTTTGAAAATTTGACGACTTTTGCTGTAGCAGTATCGAAATAATCGACAACATCATTCTCTTCCCAAAATGCTCTCTCTTCCTCTTGCGTTTTAAATTCTGGTAGTTTTTTCATAGAACACTCTCTCCTTTTTGCTCATAGGTCTTGCAGAGATAACTCTGATTTTTGTCTCTCTTTTGGTGAAAATTGCCGTGATGAGCACTCCATCGTCGGTACTTCCCAAAGCGGCACATCTGCATTCTGTAGCGCTAGAGTGCTTTTCATCTTTGAGCAGTATCAGAGGCTCATTAAAAAAGAGCTCTTCGATGGTTTGCCAGCTTAGATTGTGCTTGCGTTCATTTTTGAGACTGTTTCCATCGTCCCAATCAAAACCCTCAGCATCTTCAATATCTAAACACACATAATTCATTAGAGCCCTTTTGTATATGAAGATACTATACAAAAGCTTCTTAAGCATTATTGAGTTTATGCATCTGTTTCACGTAACTCATACTACAATATCCCAAAAGCAAAAAGGAGCCAAAATGAATAATAGTTTGACGCCAGAGGCGCGAGATGCACTGCTAGCGCTATTACGTGAGCGTTTTGCCAAAAACATGTATCGACATGCGAGTATCCAGTGGAGTGTTGTTGAGGAGCGGCTTCTAGGGCAACCGCAAAAACTTTGGAGTATCTCACAGATGGAATCGACAGGTGGTGAACCCGATGTGATGGTGTATAAAGGCGAATATATCTATATCGATTGTGTGGCACAAACCCCACAAGGACGTAGAAGTCTTTGTTATGATCGTGCGGCACTCGATGGACGCAAAGAGAACAAACCTCAAGGCAATGTCGTAGAGATGGCAGAGCAAATGGGTGTGACGCTTTTGGACGAGGAGGCGTACCGTGCACTGCAAGCGCTCTCTCCTGTCGATACCAAAACCTCTAGCTGGCTCTCTACGCCCGATGATGTGCGTGCATTGGGTGGTGCGCTCTTTGGGGACTATCGATACGGAAGGGTTTTCGTTTATCACAACGGTGCAGAGTCTTACTATGGCGTGCGTGCCTTTCGCGTGATGGTGCGTCTGTAGGGCGAAAAATCTATTTATAGACCTCTTTGCGGTGTTCGTTACTCTTTAATCCACCTCTCATAAATCTGACAAATACTCTATAATGTTCGTTGAAAAGTAGTTAAAATAGAGGAATATTAATGTCAATATCATGTGCAAATCCACCAAAAGAAAAAGAGACTTTTTTAGCAGTAGATTATAATAATGAAGATTGGGAAACTGTGCCTAATAATTCAATGAAAGCATTTGAATTTTTCAATAAAGAAGAAAGTTGTCCAATCCTTAGTCAGGTAGAAGAGTTAAAATGAAACCAAAAAATCGAATTATGTATATCGAATGTAAAGGTGGAGAGCTTGCAGGAGCTGCTCGCATAGGTAGAGTTCACTTTTCTAAATCTGGAAAATCGATTCACTACGATGGAAAAACATTTGAAACGCTCAATGGTAATGGCTACAAAGCTAACTATTTTGATGTAGAAACAGGCGAACGTTATTGGATTTCAGGATGCCGAAAAGATGGGATGGATGCTCTTTATAATACCGATGTAACAATTGACGAAGATATTAGAGAGGAGTATTGGTCTCAAATCAGAAATCAGCCCCAAAATAAAGATATCTCTCAATTTAGAGCTAGGGGGAAATATTAAAGTGGTGAACTACACCGTTTTGATATGTAATCCCTCGATATATGCAAATGTTTGAGACCGTTGGTGCATCTGTAAAGCGAAAAATTTATTTATAGACCTCTTTGCGGTGTTTGATTTTGATGACGACTACGGTAACTTCTTCATCGATAATCTCATAAATAACACGATAATCTCCCACGCGTAGACGATAAAAAGCAGAGAGGTTTCCTACGAGTTTTTTGCCCTCATAGGGATGGGAAGGTAATTTTTCTTTGATAGCTTGGAGGATTTTCTTTTGCCACACTGCATCGATTTTTTTGAGGTCTTTGAGAACCTTGTCATCGAAGAGAAGATTATAAGCCAAGGGCTTTTTCCAGCTCATCGAGAGTGATGAGATTTCTATCCTCACTTTTGGAGCGTTTGAGTGCTTCGTAGTACTCTTGCATATCGTCCAAGTAGTTATTGAGTGCCTCTTTGACGAAAAAGCTTTTGGGGCGTTGCGTGATTTTGGAGAGGTTGTCGAGTTTTTCTTCGACACTTTGGTCGAGGCGAATAGAAAGCATGGTAGCTCCTTGTATGACGTGTCATACAAGTATAACATAGCATAGTGCCTAAAGCTCTACATGTTACAATGCCCGTCATGAAAACCATAGCCCCTTTTATCGCCCCATTTCGCTCTGTGCTCCTCTCGACTCTCGATAGCGAGGGTAATCCTTTTGGCTCTTATGCCCCTTTCGTCTATGAAGGTGCCACTTTTTACTGCTATCTCTCTGATATTGCTACGCACGCCCAAAATCTCCAACGCCACCCCAAAGCAGGATTGCTTTTCATCGAAGATGAGTCGCAAACCTCTGAGATTTTTGCGCGCAAACGTCTATCGCTTCAGTGTGATGTCGAAATCGTGGCGCGTGAAGATGCGCGCTTTGAGACAATCATGGGAGTGTTTGGTACACGGTTCGATGCCTCTACTGTTGCACGACTTGTCTCGATGCAGGATTTTCGGCTTTATGCCTTTCGTATCTATCGAGGTGAGGCGACGTTTGGGTTTGGTGAGGCGTATACGGTAGGTGGAGAGGATATGCAGATGCTAGTGCCACGTATGGGTGGTGGACATCGCCCCAAGTAGGGCGAAGTAGAGCATTAGTTGAGGTTGAGGTTTTTGATGATGTACATTGTATTGCCATCGATAGTGGTGTTAGCTTCGTCCAAGAATTTTTGGTGAAGTTTATTAGAGGTCGTCCATAGGGCGAAGTCATTGTCATTGATGATACCGATAGTAGTATCGTCGATGAGCCAAATACCCTCCATTTTGTCATGAGGGTATTTGACCTCTTTGACCATGTCAACCACTAAAGTTTTTTCAACAGGATTGATACCTTTTGTCGTCAATCGACTCCAATTGCCATCGACATGTACGACTTGCTCGAGCGTTTGTCCATCGATAGTCAGACCATTAGTCGCATTTTGTTCCATGCCACTTCCAAGTGTCATCGACTCTAGCTCTGTACCTGTGGAGAGGTCAATTTTGTAGATATATTTTTGTGCATTTTGGTCATCACGATAGAATTTACCGTCACGCTCGATGACCAAGAATTTCGTAGCACTTAGAGCAACGATTTCAGAGTTGGAGTTTTGCTCAATATCTTGTTTGTAGAGGTATTGGCGTGTGACATTAGTCTCCAAATTGATAGCGACGATACGTGTCAAATCGCTACGCACATTGCTAGGATTATCGAGTGTCGATTGCATAATACCTACGAGGGTTTTTTGATCTGGTGTGACGGTGAGACCCTCCATTCCGCGATTGGTCCAGCGTTTGGAAAATTCAGCAGGGAGATTGCGAGAGGTGCGATTGTCATCAGCAAAAGCATTGATACGGTCAATCTCTACCCCTGTGGCAGAGTAGTGAACGATATGTGGACCATACTCGTCACTGACCCAAAAGGTGCCATCATCCATAGCTACGAGACCTTCACTGTCCAAGCCATACTCATCCAAGAGTGTCGCGTTGTTCTCATCCAAGAGGAGATTACCTTGTGCATCACATGGAGTTTCACTGGTTCCGCCGTAGGTTTTGTTGGGTAGACCTGAAATGGCACTTCCATTTCTATCTCTAAGTAAAATATCTTTGACTTTATCGATAGTGCCATCGCTATTGACCTCGAACAATCCAATACGTGGTGTGTAATACGATACAGGGAATCGCATACCTTTGGTGACAACAGTGTATGCGGCATTAGGACCACGGTCTGTGATGGCGTAGAATTGGTTGACGTTCGTAGGGTGAGCTGATGCGGCAGAACCGTATCCACCGTTGCGAATCTCAAAAGAGACGTTGCGTTCGTCTTTGAGGTCTGCACGCATGACGCTATAGGGAAGTTCATAGCCTGATGTAGCAATGGTATAGGCGTTGGGAAGAGCACCGTTTTGTTGTACTTGACATCCGACTGTGAGTAAGGCGGCTAAGGCGATAGAGCTGTATAAAGCTACTTTCATTTGCTATCCTTTTTATTGATAGCGAATGGTAAAGAAGAATTGTTACTTAAAGGTTACTAACTATCATTAAGATGTTTATATTTGTTTTTGTGTCCTAAGCTGTTTACCACATCACGCTTACGATAGCGTTGTAGGCGAGGTGGCGGGGCATCGAGGGGCTATCGACAGCCATAGCATTGAGTGCGAAGTTCCAAATGCCCATGCGGTAGCCTACCCCTCCCACAAGTCCCAAGCCTGTTTGGTTGTGCTCTTGTGTGTCGTTGATAGGGCTGTAGGTACCCGCGGACAAATCTGCGCGCAGATAGACTCCCTGATGCTCATCACTGAAGGGAAAGAAGAGCGTGCTAAAGCCCCCCGTGGCAAGTGAGTAGCTTTGGCGTGGGGTGTCATACATTTGGACATTGCCCATGATGGCATACCCAAAGAGGAAGCACTCGATGGTCATATAGACCCCAAAATCAAGCGCGATGCCGTAGCTGCGTGTATCTGAAGTGTAGAGCGCATCGAGGGACGATTGGGTAGCGCTATCGAGTGCCAATTGTGTAGCGCCTAGCCCAAAATGGAAATACCACGAGGGCACCTCACGCACGATGGGTGCAGGCGCGTTTGGGAGTGGTGCAGAGGTGGTCGTCGCACGTTGTTGGCGAATGGTCTGGAGTGATTCGCGCTCTTGGGCTTCGAGCATATCGGAAGTGGCTTGTGCATCCGCGTCGCTCATAGCCAGTAGGGTGGTTTGCAGTAACAAAAGAAGAGAGAAAAGGGTACGCATAGAAGCTCCTAGATTTTTAGAGAGTATAGAACCCTAGGCTTGATAGGGCGCTTTAAGAGGTAAAAACAATCTCTTCGATAGCGGTCAAGATTTTTTCACGCAGTGCATGCAACTGCGCGACAGTTTCATCGGGATTTAGCTCCTCTTGGAGCAAAAGCGTGTTGGCAAAGGCATGCAGTGCTTCGTGGTCGCTAGTGAGTCTCTCAAACGCGGGGTGTTTGCGCTGTTTGGGCGTAGCGGCATGTGCTATCCAGCGTCCCAAATGACAATTGGCATGGGTCATTTGCGGCAATTGTGCGCTCTCTTTGCGTAAATAGCGCTCGATTTGATTGATCCAATTGCGGTGTTCGATAGAGGCGTAGAGTGCTGTGCGCCCCTCTTGCGTGATGAGCTTGACGTGGCTCCACGAGGCATAGCCCTGCCATGAAGCTATCCAAGGCGCTATTTGCTGGGCGGGCATCGGTTTGGCGATGGCGTATCCTTGGGCAATTTCACAGCCCAATTGCAAGAGCATTTTGCCGTGCTCTTGGGACTCTACCCCTTCCGCGACGATAGTGGCATCAAAAGCGTGTGCCAATCCCACGCTCGCCTCGATAATCGAGAGTGAGTTGCTCGCATAGAGAAGGTCGATGACGAAGCTTTTGTCGATTTTGATGGTATTCATCGGGAGGTTTTTGAGGTAGTGCAACGATGCATACCCTGTCCCAAAATCATCGATAGCGATTGAGATACCCAGCGCTTGGCACTGTTGCAATATCGAGAGAGTGAGCTCGAAATTTTCTAGCGCAGAGGTCTCTAGTAGCTCTATTTCAATCGACGCGGGCTTGATAGTCGCGTGACGTGCAAAGAGCGCTTGCAAGCCCTCTACAAAATCGTGTTGTTGCACCTCGTGTGCACTGACATTGATATTGAGCGAGATGGTCAATCCTGCCTCTTGCCACGCCTCTAGCTGCACAAAGGCGGTCTCAAAAACCCAACGTCCCAACGCAATCATAAAGGCGGCATCGTGCTCGATGTAGGGCAGGAAGCTTTCAGGTGTCAAAATCCCTCTTGTGGGGTGTTGCCATCGCAAAAGCGCTTCTAATCCGATGACGCGGTTGCTCTTCATATGGACTTTGGGTTGATAGTAGAGGAGGAACTCATTGTGAGCAATAGCATGACGCAGTTCGGAAATGTAGTGTTGGTTCTCTTTGAGCTCCATCGATGCATCGAGATTGAAAAATTGGTACTGATTTTTGCCTGCCAACTTGGCGTAGTACATCGCTTGGTCCGCTTGGCGTAGCAGTGCTTCGTTGCCGATATTCTCCTCTTGCGGATAAAAACTCACCCCGATACTCGCCGATACATGGAGGAGTTTGCCGTCGTGGAGGATGCTCGTAGCGATATCGTTGAGTAGGCGTTGCAGCAGAGGAACGACTTCGCTGTTGTTGGAGAGATCGCTAAAGACAATGACAAACTCATCTCCGCCCAATCGTGCGATGATGTCGCTCTCACGTATGAGCTGTTGCATACGTGTAGCCACTGTCGAGAGTACCACATCTCCTGCGCCGTGACCGTAGGTGTCGTTAATCTCCTTAAACCCGTCCAAATCGATGAAGAGTAGCGCAAGGTGCGTGTGGTTGCGCTTGACCACGTGCATCTCGTGCTCGAGAAGCTCTGAGAGCAAAAAGCGATTGGGCAGATGGGTCAATGCATCGTGTTTTGCGGTGTGGTCGAGCTTCTCTTGGTACTCTTTTTGTTGGGTGAAATCGGTGTTGAACCCTACGAAACGTTCAGGATTGCCCTCTGGGTCAAACTGCGCTTTGCCACGTCCCAAAATCCATTTCCATGTGCCATCTTTGGCGCGTAATCGAAAGATAGCTTCGTAGTGTTGGGTGCCTTTGGAGGCGAGATACTCTTGAACCACGGCTTCGGTGCGTATTTTGTCCTCAGGGTGGAGCAATCCAAACCACGCGGTAATATTTTGGGGTAGCTCACCTGCGTCGTAGCCTAGCATCGTCTCGAAACGCTCACTGAAAAAAAGTGCGTTGGTTTTGAGATTCCAATCCCACATACCATCTTGCGTCCCTTCGATAGCAAGCATAAAGCGATTTTTTTCACTCTCTAGCTGCGCGGTCGCCTCTTGGATTTTGAGTTGGAGCGTTTTGTTGAGCTCATCGAGGGCTTTCTCTTTGGTGTAGTAGGCGTATCCCAACACCTCTAGCTCATCGTGCGTACCCAACGAGACATAGTGCGACTCCACGCCATCCAGAGCGCTTTTATTGACCCTGTTGTAGAGCATTGTGATAGGACGTGTGATAGAAGTACCCAAGAAATAGGCAAAGTAGTAGACCATTCCCAAAATGAGAAGTGTAAGGAGTCCCAGCCACGTAGCTTGCGTATAAAGCGGCTGTAGATAGTGGTCATTGGGGATACCCATTTCCAATTCAAAGCTCACCAAAGCAGGATGCGTATCGACATAAGGGAGCACAAAATATTTTTGGTTGGGGTTGAAATTGCGCCCGTAAATTTCACTCCCTTTGTAAAAAACCTTGGTATAGCTCATCGCTTGGGGTGTGTCGTACTGCGCGATGATAGGTGCGATGTCATAGGCTACGACGATAGCACCTTGGGTCGTTGCGTAATATTTGATGGGAATTATCATCACCACTTCATTGTGCATTTTGTCGAAATAGAGGACGGTTTGGAGGAGATTGAGCGAGAGGCGAAGCTCTTGCGAATCCTCAAAGGTAGGGGTATTGGCATCGGTTTGGAAGAGGACTCTGCCGTCAAAGTCTACGAGGCTGAAATGGTTGATATTTTTGTCACTTTTGAAATTCTCGATAAGCGGCAAGAGGTATTTAGAGCGCTCTTTGTCATCGATAAAGGCATTAATAAGGAGCTTGTTTTGTGCCAAGCGTAGGGTGTTTTCTCGTAGATACTCGATACGTTGGTCGATGTTGTTGCGTAAATCTTGGGCTTGCTCTTGGAGATTGAAGGTGGCTTGTTTGTTGAGGTGCGAAAGTTCGAGGAAAATAATATAGCCCAAGGCAGCGCTCAAAAGTGCCAGCACCATACCTGCGACACGTATGACGACTTTGCGTTTGATGCTCTCATTGGCTTGAAAAGCGTAGTTCATCGATTACTTGCGCAAGGGAACAATATTCCCATTGTTGTCAAATTTCGCCATAAAAAAATCCTCTTGGCGTAGGGCATCATGCATCGTAGCGGTGAAGGGGGTTCGGTAGGTTTTGATGACACCTTCATGACGCTCGATAGCTTCGAGGGCGGCTTTTACTTTGGGGCGTTCAAGACTCTGCGCTTTTTGGACAGCGTGTGCCAAAAGCATCACGGTATCGTAGGCTTGCGCTACTCCCGTGGCGACGTTGATATGCTCTTGGGCAGTTTTGGCGTAGTCGTGCATATAGTTTTGCGCCAATTGTTTGGACTCTTTGTTGGGGTTTTTGAGAAAAGAGAAGGTCTGAATAAAACGCAAATCGATTTTCTGAAGCAAGGTTTTGTTGGCTTTATAAAAAGCATTGCCTACCATACCCCAGTGCGAAACTATCGGTAGGTAGGGTGCGCTCTCATGGAGTACTTCGATACTTTTTTGCGCCTCTTGGGAGTTGAGTACCATGAGAATGACATCGTTTTCGTGTCGCGCTAGTGCCTCACGAATCGCACCAAAATCGGTCTCTCCTCGATTGAGAATGATGCTTTGGAAGGTGCCAATGCCTTGCGCGTTCAAGGTGCGTTGGATACCCTCAAGTGCCTCTTTGCCCCAGAGTGAGTTTTCGACAATGATGAGAGGATTTTTCCCTTTTTTGAGTGCTTCGTGGGTCAAGAATTTCGCCGCCTCTTTATCGTTGAGCGAGACGCGAAAGAGGTAGTTGTCACTGTAGCCATTCTCGATGATGGAGGGTGCCGCTCCCCAAGGCGAAAAAAAGAGCATTTGACTCTTTTGGAGCGTATCGACATAGGAGGAGATGATGGCGCTGTGCTTGCCACCGAGGATAGCAAGGGTATGGGGGTTCTTGATAAAGGCATCGATATTTTCTTGAGCTTGGGTGGAGATGCCTTGGTGGTCTTTGGCGAGCAGTATCACCTTTTTGCCGAGCAATCCGCCTTGGGCATTGAGTCTATCGATAGCCAATTGCGCGCCACGCTTGATAGCCAGTCCCGCCTCTTTGCCGCCCATCGAGAGGTCTGCATCGATACCAATGACGATGTGTGCATCATCGCTACTTTTTTGGTCATAAAAATACTCTTGGGCTTTGGAGACGATATGCGCACCCATCACCTCTTCAAACTGCGACATGATATGTGCCGTAGCCTTTTGTAGGCGCGTTTTTTCGTGCGCAGAGAGGGTGTGAATATGCACCCCAGCGGCTTGTATCGTCTCTAGCAGTTGAGGGTCTTTGGCGTGCGTGGTTTTGCGCCCCCAGTGGGTCGCATCCTGTGCGCACTCGATCAAAATTTGTTGCTGAGCCAAGGGGAGTTTGCTGATACTTTTGTGGCTGAAGGTAAGAACATAGGGCAAATAGGAGTGGTGTGAGAGTGTCACATCGCTTTGGACATGGTGAAACCCCATCGTGACGATTTCACTCAAGGGATTTTCTTGGGCATCGACGATACCGTCTATGAGTGCTTGTTTGGTCTCATGAAAATCGATAGGCAGAGGCTTGGCACCCAGCGCGGTGTACTGCTCCATAATGATGCGGCTCTTCATCACACGTACATCGAGGTTGGTAAAATCCTCTAGCGTTGTGATGGGACGATTGGCGGTGATGTTTTTGTAGCCGCCGTCCCAAAAGGCTACGCCCATGAGGTCGATAGCGTTGAGCTCTTTGAGGAGCATTTGACCCACTTTGCCATCGAGCATCGCATAGGCATCTTCACGCGTCGGAAACAAAAAGGGTAAATCGGCGAACTGCATAGAGGGCGAAGCGGTGCTCACCTTCGCAGAAGCGGTCAACACAATATCGATTTTGCCCAAACGTGAAAGCTCTAGCATCTCGTGGGAGTTGCCCAGCTCTTGATTGGGGTGGACGCTCACCGTAATAGCGCCTTGGGTTTTGCGTGCTACTTCAGCAGCAAAATGGAGTGCTGTTTCGTGTAGCACACTCTCTTTGGGCATGTGGTGTGCAAAGATAAGTGTCGTCGTAGAGGGTGGCACAATCGATGCGCTAGGAGTAGAAGGAGTTGAGCGTGATTGCAGATAGTACCCACCCACTCCCACGAAAAGGAGCAAGAGAAGTAGAAGAGAAAGGTGAGCAATTTTCATAGAGAACTTTAAAAATAAAAATCAAGTCCGCAATAGTAACAAATATCACCAAAAAAAATATCACATTTTTTAGTAAAGGAAAGAAAATGCCCTAAAATAGGGCTTAGTGTGTTACTACGTCGTAGCTCTCAGGGATAGCGGCTTTGAAATCTTGGAGGGTAAAGGCTTGGTTGGGTTTGGCATTTTCAAAATCGATGGTGATGCGGTTGTCATACCCATCGGTGTAGACCAGACGGCGTAGCGTCTCTCCCTCGACGGTGAGGGTATAGAGTGTCCCTTCGATGGTGTGTTCGTAGGTGGTAGCGTCGCGTTTTTTGGCTTCTTTGAGAATATTGAAGAGGGTAAAGCTCTCGTGTGCCTCTTGGACGATGGCTTGTTCGAGCTCTGGCTCTACAATGGTGATGTGTCTATTGATAATATAGACGCTTTTTTCGGTGGGGTAGGTGTAGACCCAGCGTGCGAAATGGGGACGTTTGGCGCTGAAGGTACCGCGATAGAGGAGGGTGTTGTTTTGGGTATCGACGACCTTTTGGGTGAAGGTGGCGTAGTAGCTCTCGATATGGTCAAACTCTCCCCAAAGTGGTAGTAAAAGTAGGGCAAAAAAGAGGGTAAATTTGGGCACGGAAGGCTCCTGTTTGGGGTGGCGCTAGTTTGTCCTTTTTTTGCTTTGGTTTATCTTTTGTGTGCTAGAATCCCCCCTATTTTCAAACAAAGTGAGAGTCATGTTGCAGTCAGCCATCGGGAAAATATTCGCCAAAGTTTTGGGTACGCGAAACGACAAAGAGCTCAAACGCTACACCAAAAGAGTTGCGGCAATCAACGCGATGGAAGAGCAATGCAAAAGCATGGATGACACCGCTTTGCAAGGACGTTTTGCCGCACTCAAAGCAGAGGTGCAGTCAGGTCAATCGACGCTCGATAGCGTACTTGTGGAGGCGTTTGCTATCACACGAGAGGCGAGTCGTCGGATATTGGGCATGCGCCACTTCGATGTACAGCTCTTGGGGGGTATGGTACTGCACGAAGGGCGTATCGCAGAGATGAAAACAGGGGAGGGCAAAACCCTCGTAGCGACCCTAGCAGTGGCGCTCAATGCGATGACACTCAAGGGCGTGCATGTCGTCACCGTCAATGACTATTTGGCAAAACGTGATGGCAACGAGATGCGCCCTTTGTATGAATTTTTGGGCTACAGCGTAGGGATTTTGGTCGATACGCAGTACGACGACCGTGTCAAAAAGGCGCAATACGCTGCAGACATCACCTACGGCACCAACAACGAATACGGTTTTGACTACCTACGTGACAACATGAAATACTCTCTCGAAGAGATGGTGCAACGCGGACACAATTTCGTCATCGTCGATGAAGTGGACTCTATCCTCATCGATGAGGCGCGTACTCCTCTCATCATCTCAGGCCCTAGCAATCGCCAACTCCAACACTACGTCAAAGCCAACGAGGTCGCCAAAACATTGGTACGTGATACACACTTCGCTGTCGATGAGAAAAACCGCACGATTCTAATCAACGAAGAGGGCATCGCCCAAGCCGAAAAATTGTTCGGTGTCGAAAACATGTACGACGTAGACAATGCTATCTTGGCGCACCACCTCGACCAAGCCCTCAAAGCCAACAATCTCTTCACCAAAGATGTGGACTATGTGCTTCAAAACGGTGAGATTATCATCGTCGATGAGTTTACAGGACGACTGAGCGAAGGGCGACGCTACTCCGAAGGATTGCACCAAGCCCTCGAAGCCAAAGAGGGTGTAGCTATCAAGGAGGAGACGCAAACGCTTGCGGATATTACCTTCCAAAACTACTTCCGTCTCTACAACAAAATCGCAGGTATGACAGGTACGGCACAGACAGAGGCTACAGAGTTTGGGCAAATTTACAACCTCGAAGTTATCTCTATTCCTACCAATGTCCCCATCGCGCGCAAAGACCACAATGACCTAATCTACAAAACAGAGCGCGAAAAATTCAACGCCGTCATCGAAAAAATCCAAGAGCTTCACACCAAAGGTCAGCCAATATTGATTGGTACGGCATCGATAGAGAAGAGTGAAACGCTTCATGCGTTGCTGAAAAAAGCCAAAATTCCTCACACTGTACTCAACGCCAAACAGCATGAGCAAGAGGGTGAAATCATCAAACGTGCGGGGGTCAAAGGTGCCGTCACCGTCGCTACGAATATGGCTGGACGTGGTGTCGATATCAAAATCGATGACGATGTACGTGCACTTGGCGGACTCTATATCATCGGTACAGAGCGTCATGAAAACCGTCGTATCGACAATCAGCTACGGGGTCGTGCAGGACGTCAAGGCGATCCAGGGGTGAGTCAATTTTATTTGAGCCTCGAGGATGGATTGTTGCGTATTTTTGGTTCTGAACGTATCAAAAATATTATGGAACGCCTAGGTATCAAAGAGGGTGAATTCATCGAGTCGCGCATGGTGACCAATGCGGTCGAAAAGGCGCAGAAAAAGGTCGAAAACTTGCACTTCGAATCGCGTAAACATGTCGTCGAATACGATGACGTGGCAAATGCGCAACGCAAAATCATCTACCGTTTCCGCAATCAGCTCTTGGATGCGGCATACGATATCGATGCCAAAATTGTCGAGATTCGCGCTGAGTATGTAGCGCATTTGCTTACAACGGCAGGTATCTACGCAGGTATGCCAGAAGATGAGATGGATTTGGAGAGAGTTATTGCGGTACTCGAAGAGGAAGTGCGCACACGTTTTGAGAAAAAAGATTTGGAAAATCGCGATTATGAGGCACTCGAAGCCTTCATCATTGAGGGATTGACTTCACTCTATACGCAAAAAATGGCACCCCTCACACCTGACATTCGCCACAGTCTAGAAAAAGAGATTTACCTCAAGACCCTCGACCAAGCGTGGAGAGCGCATCTGTATCAAATGGACAATATGAAAGCGGGTATTGATTTGCGTGGCTACAACCAAAAAGACCCTTTGGTTGAGTACAAAAAAGAGAGCTTTAGCCTCTTCAATGAGCTTATTCAAACGCTCAAATTTGAGACGATTGCAACGCTACAAATAATTCAGTTTAACCTCGATGCGGTCAAAGAGCGCGACCCCTTTGAGGAGGAGAAAGCGGCTCAATCGAACCTCCTAGAAGCTAATGCTTTCGCCCAAGAGCATGGCGACAAAAAAATCTCACGCAACGACCCATGCCCGTGTGGTAGCGGTCTCAAATACAAAAATTGCCACGGTAAAAGCGGTCCCAAAAAAGGGGCATTCGCCTAATGATAGGGGCCTCTAAGCCCTCTTTGGTTGGCTATCTCGTACGACGCTATTTGCGCTTCGACAAAGAGCAACCCTTTATTTTTCTCTCTGCACTCTTGGCATTTTTGGGCATCATGCTAGGTGTGACGGTGCTGATGATTGCTATGGCATTGATGAATGGCATGAGCAAAGAGTTTGAACAACGCCTCTTTGTGATGAACTACCCCCTCACGATTTTGCCTCGATACGGCTCTACCGTCGATGAAGCACTCTTGCAAAAACTCCAAACAGCTTTTCCCTCCTACACTTTCTCTCCCTATATTCGTACCGAAACGATTGCCAAGAAGGGGAGTCAAATGGAGGGCGGGGTGCTTTTCGGCATCGATGTAGCGCGTGAAAAAGCTATCAATCCCGTCTTCGCCACGGCGATTGGCAACAATACGCTCGAAAAATTCGAGGTCATAGTCGGTCAGACGCTTTTCGAAGAGATGTACATGAATTTCGATGAGAAGCTCACCTATATTTTCACCGATTTGGCGGCGAGTGGCTTTACCGTCATCCCCAAGATGAAGCGTTTGAGCGTGGTAGGCGCCTTTGAGTCAGGACTCTCCAACTACGACAAAGCCTTCCACTACACCCTTTTGGAGAGTACACGCGCTATCAAGGGCTGGGAGGAAGGGGAGTACAGCGGTATTCACGTCTCTTCACCCCAACCGATGCGTGACATCGAAGCTATCGCGGCACTTTTGCCTCCTACAGCCTCTGTGATGGGGTGGTGGGAACAAAACGGCAATTTCTTTTCGGCGCTGGAGCTAGAGAAAAAGGCGCTTTTTATCGTGCTGATGCTCATCATCCTCATCGCCGCTATCAATATCATCTCTTCGCTTTTGATGACCGTGATGAATCGACGCAGTGAAATTGCACTCTTGCTTTCACTAGGTGCTACGCCTCAAGAGGTCAAAAAACTTTTCATTGCCTTGGGGCTTATCATCGGAACGAGCGGAATTATTGTGGGTCTACTATTGGGCGGGGCATCGATGTGGGTCTTGGGTTCGTTTGATATTATCTCTCTGCCCAAAGATGTCTACGGTACGACCAAACTCCCCCTCGATTTGGACACTTTTGACCTTGTGGGCATTATCGTAGGGGCTTTTGTGATTGTCCTTATTTCGTCGTTTTACCCTGCCAAAAAAGCGAGCAGTGTCGACGCGTTGCAGGTACTACGCAACGAATAGAGCGCTATTTATTCGCTCTTTTGGCTTGTGCCGTTGAGCCATTGTAAGAGCTTGACGGGTAGGTCTACGGTACGTTTGATAATATTGACAGGTGCCATTATGAGATCCTTGCCCAAATTGACGCTGACTTTGGGGTCATCGACGCTACCCGATACGGTGAGCGTCGTAGAGAGCGAACCATCGTCGCCCAAGAGGAGATGCCCTGCAATAGGGATATTGGAGAGGATGGTACCAGCATCTTTGAGTAGCATGATACGCAGTGTCAAATCGATCTCTTTTTTGGTTAAATCGATAGCACCATTGCCAAACACATTGGTGCTTTTGCCATAGAGTTTGATAGTCTCGAAAGTAAAGCGGTTTTGGGTGCGTGAGAAGAGTATCTCACCGTTGTTGATGGTGTAGCCTTGGTCATTAAAACCAGGGGATTTGAGCGTCAAGAGTGCAGGGACAGAGTTGATAAGCGCCAAGATATTGTTATAGGTGGTAAAGCCCCGTGCTGTGGCGTTTTGGAGGGTGATGCCCCCTTTGAACTGCATCGGAGTACCTTGTAGATAGATACTGTACTCACCCCCCGATAGACCGTTGAAGTTAAGTAATCTGCGAATAAATTCATCCCCAAACTTCTCTCCAAAGAGTTCAATACTCTCTTGGGTATAAAACAAAATAGCGCGTCCCAATTTGTGCATCACCGTGGCATAAAGCTCACCTTGAATATAGGCGGCTTGGAGCGTATCGTAGAGAAAAGCGTGACCACCGTTGAAAAAAAACTCTCCCATTTGTGCATCGATATCGATTTGTTTGAACGAGAGATCGCTACTACTGCTATTTATAGGAAGTTTGGCACTGCTCAATGCGTCCAAATCGATGCGTGCACCTGAGAGTGAGAGGGCAAGATTGTCATCCATAATCAAATCTACATCATCGTTGAGACGTACGAAAAGGGCATTTTGAGGGAGGCTGTAGCTACCGTAAAAGCCTAAACTTCCATCGCTGTTGGGGTTGATATAACCAGGGATTTGAGTGTTTTGCAGTGTCGCATTGAAGTCAAAATCGACGAAGTTTCGTGTACGAATATCGGTGTTGGATTCAAGCTCTGGATAGGTCGCCAAAACAGGTGCATAGAGACGCAACGGTGCAAGCTTGGGGAGGATGAAGCGGTGCAATCCATGCATATAGTGGTATTCCAAATCCCAAGGCGCAATACGTACGAGTGTATCATCATGATTGAAGGTGATATTGAAATCGAGAGGGTCTTTTTTGAGCAGTAAGAGCGTTTTGTCTTGGTAGGTTAGGGTGCCTTGCGCATCGTAGAGGTGCCCCTCTAGGTGTTGTTGGGTGTAGTCGTACTCGAGTCGCGCTTGTGCAGTGTAGTTGCCATCGAGCGTGAGGGTTTGAATGTGTGCTTGAAGATTTTCCATCAAGCGAATATAGAATTTTTCAAGCGACAAAGTGTGGTTGTTGTAGGCGAGGTGGAGGTTTTGGGTGGTGTGAATATGACGAATATCTTGGGGGTTTGTATGAAGTTTGAGCGGTTGGATAAGCTTCAAAGAGGTATTGTTTTCCAACGGGACATTGAGCGTTTGCAAGGCGATAGTGAGCGAGTTTTCGAGGGTTTTGATATTGAGGGTTCCATCGATGGTCGCATCGAAAACACCTTTGCGATAGAGCTTGATAGGTTGCGTGTGGAGTGTATTGTTGGCATCGAGCACAAAGATATTGGGTGAGATAGAAAAATCGAAAAGCTCCATAGCATTGAGTGTCGTACCGTTGGCTTCGAGAGTAAAGGCTTGTGGAGAGAAGTGACTTACAAAAGGGATAGGTTTGGTGTTGGTAATGCCATAAAAATTGAAATAGTTGGCAATCCCTGTAATCTCCCCTTTTTGTTGCGTAATATCGTAATCCCCTTTGAGAGAGAGGCGGTACTCATCTTTTTTGGCAAATTTCAAACTCTCAAAAAAGATGTGTTTATCGTGAATACGTAGATTTGCCTCTTGGACATGAAAAGGGAGACGATTGAAGAGAAAATTAGCACTGTTGAGTGAGAGTGTCGCATACCACCCTTTGACTTTTGAGATGAGATTTTTGTGGTATTTGAAGAGCAGTTTTGTCGTACCACTGCGTTGAGCTAAGGGCAAATTGACATCGTACATACGCAAAATATCCATCAGTTGTTGCGTCAAGAGCCCTTTGTAATCGATATCGATGCGAAGCATAGGAGGGTAGGAGATGAGTTGCGGGCGTTTGATAGCCAATTTGTCGATAGAGGCAGTGATGGCATCGATAGCATGCCCACGATAGCTAGGAGACTCTAGGGTAAAAGATGCAACGCTGTTTTGTATCGTCAGATGTGTCGATTGGGCGACGACGGGGGCTAAATCTTTGTCAAAAACATAGCTCACATCTTCGTAGTGTGCATCGACATAGAGATGAGCCAAAAACTCCTCTAGTTTGTTGGGCGCAAAAACAGAGCGCACGGTATCGAGGTGGAGTGATTTGGCTTGGAGTCGCTTAAAAACCCACTCATTGATGTAGGGGTCGATGCCCAGTTTGGCTTCAAGTCTTCCCAAATCGGTGATAGGTTCACACTTGGCATCCAAGGTGACTTGGTTGTTCAAATAGGTGAGCGTGACACCGCCATTGAGCACATCTGCGTAGCTAAAGAGCGTATCGAGCTTGATAGTATCAGCATGACTCTCGATGGTGCCACTGCCTATAAACTCCAAATCGTAATCGTGAAAACGTAGATAAAGCTCTTTGCTGAAAACCTCTTTTGGGGTGATTTGGTAGATGGCTTTGAGGTCAAAGAGTGAGCTGTTGACGATGAGATTTTTATCTTTGTAATCGAGAGTACCCACGATAGAGTCGATTTTGAAGTGCTCAATATGTATCGATTCTGTAGTGTTGTACAAGATGCGTAGGATGTAGTAGAGGTTGGGAACTTTGAGTTCAAAACTGTTTGAGGGAGGCGAAAGTTTGGTAATCGAGCCCACATCGATGCGAACTCTTTTATCCCATTTCATGTATAATCTTTCGATTTTTAGATCCCATATCGATAGCTCATCGACATGTACACCCTCTTTGAGCCACAATAAAAGTGCGAAAAACCCAATGACGACAGATGCCAAAAATGTAAAAATTATTACGGGAACGATAGAGACGTTTTTGGTATTACTGTTTGTCGCCATCTTTTATCTCGTCCAGCCTGTTTCGTCAAGTCGTGTCATCTATGTCCCTCAAGGTTCTATTGTCAAAATTATTCATACGCTCAAAGAGGAGGTCGAGGGCATCAGCACGCTAGACCGTCATCTGGTGCGACTCTTGGGGCAACCGCAACGAGGATGGATAGATGTGCAATACACCCTCCAAACCAAAGCAGATTTCTATTATCACCTGTGTCACTCCAAAGCTGCTATGGAGTCCATCATTCTTTTACCAGGTGAGACAACCTATCTATTTTTACAAACGCTTTCGAGCGCTTTGGGATTAGATTTTGATGTGCTACAGGCGCAATATCGTCAAATAGCACCCCTTTCTGAAGGGTTTTTGATTCCCCAAACCTATGCTATCCCCAAAGGTATCGATGCAAAAGGGCTTATCGAATTATTGGTACATTTTGCAGCAAAAGAGCATGAGCGCTTATCGATGAAATTGTACGGTAATTACACGCCTACGCGTTGGAAAACTATCCTGATTATTGCCTCGATAGTCGAAAAAGAGGCAGCTAACAGTGCCGAAATGCCGCTCGTGGCTTCGGTCATCTACAATCGACTGCGTATCGGTATGAGATTGCAGATGGATGGGACACTCAACTACGGTCCATACTCTCACGAAAAAGTGACACCGCAACGTATTCGTAGCGATACGACACACTACAACACCTACAAGCAAAAGGGTCTGCCATTGGAGCCTGTGTGTGTTGTGAGCCACATGGCTATAAAAGCCGCTGTGACCCCTGCAAAGAGCGATTTTCTCTATTTTATGCGCAACAAAAATGGCACGCATGATTTTACACGTTACTTTTCTACACACATAAAAAACATAGAGAATGTGAAGAAATGAAACATAAAGGTAACTTTTTGACCCAATAGGGGGGGCAAGCTACAAAAATAAAAAAAGTAAGTGTTATGATGCCTTCATAAAAATAAAACAGGAGATTCTGAATGTCAAAAATCATTTGGTCTATCATCGACGAAGCACCAGCACTGGCAACGTATTCGCTACTTCCCATCGTAAAAGCTTTTTGTAAGCAAGCTAATGTTGATGTCGTAACCAGCGACATTTCACTTTCTGGTCGTGTTATCGCAACCTTTCCAGAATATTTGACAACAGAACAAAAAATGGAAGACAATCTTGCTCAATTGGGCGTGATTGTGCAAGACCCTGAGTGTAATATCATTAAACTTCCTAACATTTCAGCTTCAGTGACACAGCTCAAAGCGTGTATTGCAGAGCTTCAATCCAAAGGGTATAAACTTCCTGAATATCCAGAAAACCCTCAAACAGAAGCGGAAAAAGTGATTAAAGAGCGCTATTCAGTGTGTTTAGGTTCTGCGGTCAATCCAGTTCTACGCGAAGGTAACTCTGATAGACGTGCAGCTGTAGCGGTCAAAAATTTCGCCAAGAAAAACCCACACAAACTTCGCGCTTTTGAGAAACCCTCTAAAGCGTATGTACAACACATGAATTCTGGCGACTTTTACCACAATGAAAAATCGGTCGTTCAAAAAGGCAACGGTAAAGTTACTATTGAATTGAACGGCAAAGTGCTCAAAGAGATCAAAGCCGTAGACGGTGAAGTTCTCGATGCTACTTTTATGTCAGCCAAAGCACTTCAAGCTTTCTACCAAAAAACATTGGACGATGCGAAGAAAAATGGTGTTTTGTGGTCATTGCACCTTAAAGCGACCATGATGAAAGTCTCTGACCCTATTATGTTCGGTCACGCAGTCAAAGTATTCTACAAAGATGTTTTTGCAAAATACGGTGATGAGCTACAAAAAATCGGATACAACCCAAATATGGGTCTAGGTGATTTGTACAAAAAACTCGAAAAATCGAACAAAAAAGCGGAGATTGAAGCGGCTATTATGGCTGTCTATGACAAACAACCACCAATGGCGATGGTCGATTCAGACAAAGGTATCACAAACCTACACGCCAACAACGATATCATCATCGATGCTTCTATGCCTGTAGTGGTACGTGACGGTGGCAAAATGTGGAACCGCGCTGGCAAAGTCCAAGAGTGTGTATCGGTCATCCCCGATAGCTCATACGCTTTCTTTTTCAAAGGTATGGTCGATGATTGTGTAGCACATGGACAATACGATGTTACCACGATGGGTAATGTGGCAAATGTCGGTTTGATGGCACAAAAAGCAGAAGAGTACGGCTCACACCCTACTACGTTTGAAATTGAAGAGAATGGTGTTGTCGAAGTCAAAGACGAAAAAGGCACTGTTCTTATGTCACACAAAGTAGAAAAAGGTGATATTTGGCGTATGTCTCGTGCTAAAGATGCGGCGATTCGCGACTGGGTTCGCTTGGCAGTAGAGCGCGCACGTTTGACAGGTGCACCTGCGGTATTTTGGCTAGACAAAAACCGTGCACACGATGCAAATCTCATCACAAAAGTGAATGAGTACCTCAAAGCATACGATACCAAAGGGCTTGAGCTTCCAATCATGGATGTCGCTTCTGCTACAGCGTATACCAATGCGCGTGTACGCCAAGGCAAAGATACTATCTCTGTGACAGGTAACGTTCTTCGTGACTACTTGACCGATATGTATCCTATTTTGGAGCTTGGAACTTCAGCAAAAATGCTCTCTATCGTTCCACAACTTGCAGGTGGAGGATTGTTCGAGACAGGTGCGGGCGGTTCAGCACCCAAACACGTAGACCAATTTATGAAAGAGGGACACCTTCGCTGGGATTCATTGGGTGAATTCTTGGCATTGGCAGAGTCACTTCGCTTTATCGCTCAAAAACATGGCAGTGAAAAGCTCGCAGCTTTGACTGAGGCGTTGGACGTAGCGAATGCAGGTTATTTGGATAACAACAAAGCACCAGGCCGCGCCGCAGGTGAGCCAGACAACAAAGCATCACACTTCTTTGTCGCACAATATTGGGCGCAAGCACTTGCCAAATCAAGCAACAAAGAGTTGTCAGCTAAATTTGCACCTATTGCAAAAGCATTGGTAGATAACGAAGCCAAAATTATGGCTGAGTTGATGGCGGTTGAGGGTAAAGCCCAAGATATCGGCGGATACTTCAAACCAGATGATGTAAAAGCTGCAAAAGCTATGCGTCCAAGTGCTACACTTAACGCAATCATCGATTCAATTTAGTTAGGTGTTTGAAAAAGAGGATGTTTCCTCTTTTTCACTCATGGATTTGTAGTGCACTAGAAATCCATGAGTGAAAACTCGACACCTCTAACGTACGATAATGGAAAAGCAAAGCGTGATTATTTAGCTAAACCACAATGGTGTGGTTTACGGAATAATTGGACTTTGCTCTATCGGCGTTAAATTTTCTGTTCAAAAGGATTGAGATGCCAAAAGGTAAACGCGTAGGAATTGTGGGCGCTGGAAATGTAGGCTCAACGGTAGCATATTCGTTGGCGATGACGGGTGCTTGTCATGAGATAATTTTGCGTGACAACAAAATCGACATTGCCAAAGGAAAAGCACTCGATATGTCGCAAGCAGCAGCTGCGATTCGTAGCCACACGGTAGTGAGTGTTGCAGAGGATATGTCGCAGCTTGTAGATTGTGACGTAGTGGTAGTGACCGCTGGAAGTCCGCGACTACCAGGGATGAGCCGTGATGATTTGCTCATGATAAATGCCAAAATCACGCGCGAAGTGATGCAAGGTATCAAGCAATATTCACCAAATGCGATTGTGATTTTGGTCACCAATCCACTCGATGCGATGGTCTATGTAGCACTCAAAGAGAGCGGTTTCCCACGTGAGCGTGTATTGGGTATGGCGGGGATTTTGGATGGTGCGCGTATGGCGAGCTTCATCCAAGAGAAGCTAGGTTATGGCGGTGGACAAATCCGTGCATCGGTCATGGGTGGTCATGGTGATGATATGGTGCCGTTGGCGCGTTACTCTACAGTGGCGGGTGTGCCTTTGTCAGATTTGCTTACCGATGATGAAATCGATGAGATTGTCAATCGTACACGTCACGGTGGGGCAGAGATTGTGGGCTATTTGCAAACAGGTTCTGCCTATTATGCACCCGCCAAAGCGACAGGTATTATGGTCGATGCGATACTCAAAGATACCAAACAAATTCACCCTTGCGCCATCATGCTAGAGGGTGAGTATGGATATAACGATATCGTATCGGGCGTACCTATTATGATTGGTGCCAACGGTGCGGAGAAGGTGATCGAAATCACTCTCAATGATAAAGAGAAAAAGATGTTCGACAAGTCGGTTGCATCGGTACAAGCCCTTATCGATGGACTCAATAAAAACAATTTCTTTGGAGCCTAAAAAAATGCAGTTTCGTGTAGAAAAAGATACGATGGGGGAGATAAACGTCCCTTTGGATGCCTATTGGGGAGCGCAAACACAACGTTCTATTGAGAATTTCCGTATTGGTCAAGAGAAGATGCCGTATGAGATTACACGCGCATTTTCCTACCTTAAAAAAGCGGTCGCACTGGTCAATCTCGACCTAGGTAAACTCGATGCCAAAAAAGCGCATGCTATTGCGCAAGCCGCTGATGAGATGCTAGCAGGTAAGCTTGATGACCAATATCCTTTGGTTGTATGGCAAACAGGTTCAGGCACACAATCGAACATGAACAACAATGAAGTCCTAGCCAACCGTGCCACTGAAATTTTGGGTGGAGATTTTCGCCGTGAGAAGCTTGTACATCCCAACGACGATGTCAACAAATCACAAAGCTCCAACGATACCTATCCTACAGCACTGCATGTAGCGTGTGTTATTGCTGTCGAAGAGCAGCTAATGCCTGCTATAGCCAAACTCAAAGCGACTTTGGTGGATAAACAAAACAAATTTAATCACATTGTCAAAATAGGTCGTACGCATTTGCAAGATGCTACTCCTTTGACCTTGGGTCAAGAGATTTCAGGGTGGGTAGAGATGCTTGCCAAGTGTGAAAAAATGGCAAAAGATTCTCTTCATGCGGTACGTGAATTGGCACTAGGTGGTACAGCTGTAGGTACAGGACTCAATGCCCACCCTGAGCTAGGTGAGCGCGTAGCTAAAAAGCTTAGCGAACTTACAGGGCATAGTTTTGTCACTGCACCCAATAAATTTCATGCACTTACCAGCCATGATGCCCTTGTCTATGCGCATGGCGCACTCAAAGCATTGGCGGCAGATATGATGAAAATTGCCAACGACGTACGCTGGTTGGCATCAGGTCCACGCTGTGGCATTGGTGAGATTACCATTCCAGAGAATGAACCAGGCTCCTCTATCATGCCAGGCAAGGTCAATCCTACCCAAAGCGAAGCGGTCACAATGGTAGCATGTCAAGTGATGGGTAACGATGCGACGATTGGTTTTGCCGCAAGCCAAGGCAATTTCCAATTGAACGTCTTCAAACCTGTCATTGCTTATAACTTTTTGCAATCAGTCCGTCTCTTGGCAGACTCGATAGTCTCATTCAATGACAATGCGGCTATTGGCATCGAGCCTGTCGTAGAGCAAATCGATGCCTATTTGCACAACTCTTTGATGTTGGTCACAGCGCTCAATCCCTATATCGGATATGAAAACGCTGCCAAAATCGCCAAAACAGCACACAAAAAAGGTAGCACGCTCAAAGCAACGGCTATCGAATTGGGACTTTTGACCGCAGAGCAGTTTGATGCGTATGTCAAACCCGAAGATATGATTGCCCCCAAAGCCTAAACAGAAAATCTATAAGGAGGATTTTAGATGAACATTCACGAGTATCAAGCAAAACAAATTTTCGCCCAATACGGTGTACCAACACCACGTGGCATCGTAGCCAATACACCCGATGAGGCTGTAGCCAACGCCAAAGAGCTTGGTGGTTCGATTTGGGTTGTCAAAGCACAAATTCATGCGGGCGGTCGCGGTCTAGGTGGAGGCGTCAAATTGGCTCGTTCATTGGACGAAGTACGCACGTTGGCTAGCCAAATTTTGGGCATGACACTTGTGACACACCAAACAGGTCCAGAGGGCAAATTGGTCAAAAAAGTCTACATCGAAGAGGGTGCAGATATCAAAAAAGAGTACTACCTTGGTATCGTACTTGACCGTGCCAAAGAGATGCCTGTCATTATGGCATCGACGGAAGGTGGTATGGAGATAGAGAATGTTGCGCATGATAGTCCTGAAAAAATTATCAAAGTAGCAGTCGATCCAGCCATAGGTTTCCAACCTTTCCACGGACGTGAATTGGCATTTGGGCTTGGTCTAGCTAAAGAGGAGCAATCCAAATTTATCGCTTTTGCCTCAGCCCTTTACAACGTCTATATCGAAAAAGATGCAGAGATGATTGAAATCAATCCTCTTATTCGTACAGGCAGCGGCGACTTCTTGGCGTTGGATGGCAAAGTAGGGTTCGATGACTCTGCACTTTATCGTCATCCAGAGCTTGAAGCGATGCGTGATATCGATGAAGAGGATGCTGATGAGCGAGAAGCGGGTCAATATGGCTTGAGCTATATCTCCCTCGATGGTGAGATTGGTTGTATGGTCAACGGCGCAGGGCTTGCAATGGGTACAATGGATACTATCAATCACATGGGTGGTACGCCTGCAAACTTCCTCGATGTGGGTGGAAAAGCCAATGCTGAGACGGTAGCAAAAGGGTTTGAAATAATTCTCAAAAATCCCAAAGTCAAAGCGATTTTCGTCAATATCTTCGGTGGAATCGTACGTTGTGACCGTATTGCCAACGGTATCTTGGAGGCGACCAAAATGGTTGATGTCCATGTCCCTGTTATCGTTCGCTTAGATGGCACCAATGCCCCTGAAGCCGCAGAAATTTTACGCAATGCCAATATCGCCAATGTTATCGCCGCTACTGACCTTGCAGATGGTGCCGCAAAAGCCGTAGCAGCAGCAAAAGGAGCAAAATAATGTCAATTTTAGTCAACAAAAATACCAAAGTAATTGTCCAAGGGTTCACAGGAAAAGAGGGCTCTTTTCACGCTGAGCAGTGTCTAGCTTACGGCACCAAAATCGTAGGAGGTGTCACACCCAACAAAGGGGGTACGACACACTTGGGTCAGCCTGTATTTGATACAGTGGCTGATGCAGTACGCCAAACAGGCGCAACGGTATCGATGATATTCGTTCCACCTGCCTTTGTTGCTGATGCTGTGATGGAAGCGGCTGAAGCAGGTATCGAGCTAGCTGTTATTATCACAGAGGGTGCACCTGTACGTGATATGCAAAAAGCCAAAGCACATGCGGTCAAACACGGCATGCTTACCATTGGACCAAACTGCCCTGGTATCATCACCGCTGATGAGTGCAAAATCGGCATTATGCCAGGCATGATTTTCAAAAAAGGTCGCGTAGGTCTCATCTCTAAATCGGGTACATTGACCTACGAAAGCGCCAACCAAATCGTCAAAGAGGGCTTCGGTATCTCTACTGCGGTAGGTATTGGTGGAGACCCGATTATTGGTTTGAGCTACAAACAACTCTTGCCTATGTTTGAAGCAGATCCAGAGACAGATGCGATAGTCATGGTGGGTGAGATTGGTGGAGATTTGGAGATTCAAGCGGCACGCTTCATCAAAGAGCATATCAAAAAACCTGTTGTAGCCTTCATCGCAGGTCAAACAGCACCCAAAGGTAAACGTATGGGTCATGCAGGAGCTATCATCTCTGGCTCTGCAGGTACAGCGGCTGAAAAAATGGCTGCACTTGAGGATGCTGGTGTCACTGTCGTCGTAAGTCCTGCTGAGATTGGCAAGGCAGTAACCAAGGCGCTCAAAAAGTAGCCCAAAGCTCTCGTGCGAGCCTTTTAACCAAGGCGCATGTAGCACTTACAGAGCTTTAGTTATGTGCGAAGATTAACTTTATTTGAGGAGAATAGATGTTTAAAACTACAAACCCTGGCAACGTGCCTGTGTGGGTCAATACAAGTAACTGTAAAGCGTGTGATATATGCGTTTCAGTCTGTCCGTCTGGCGTATTAGGTATGCGTTATGACAACACTTCGACATTGGGTGCGATGATTTCGATTGACCACCCAGAGAGTTGTATTGGCTGTATGGATTGCGAACTCTCTTGTCCTGACTTTGCAATTTATGTAGCAGAGAAGTCTGACTATAAGTTCGCCAAACTAACCGACGATGCAAAAGCACGTCAAGCTGCTGTCAAAGCGAACGGCTATATGTCACTTGAACAAAAAGGAGCAAAATAATGGCACGAGAAGTTGTATCAACAGGTAATGAACTTGCCGCAAAAGCCGCTATCGAGGCGGGTGCACGTTTCTTTGGAGGCTATCCAATTACGCCTTCTTCTGAAGTCATGCATGAAGCCTCTGATTTGCTTCCAGAAGTGGGTGGTGTAGCTATCCAAATGGAAGATGAAATCGGTGGTATCTCTGCTGCATTGGGTGCCTCTATGTCAGGCGTGAAATCTTTCACAGCGACATCAGGTCCAGGGATTTCACTCAAAGCAGAGCAAATTGGTCTTGGGTTTATCGCTGAAATTCCTTTGGTTATTGTCAACGTTATGCGTGGTGGTCCCTCTACAGGTCTTCCTACACGTGTTTCACAAGCGGACATTGGTCAAGCACAATACCCTACACACGGTGACTATGCGTCGATTACACTTTGTGCAGGTAGCTTGACAGAGTGCTATACCCAAACGGTACGCGCTTTCAACCTTGCAGAAAAATATATGACGCCTGTTTTTATCCTCTTGGATGAGACTATTGGTCACATGCACGGAAAAGCGATGTTGCCAGATTTGGCAGAGGTAGAGGCGAGTATCGTCAATCGTGCTACCTTTACAGGAAGCCCAGCGGATTACAAACCCTACAAAGCTGAAATGAACAAACCAGCGGTGCTCAACCCAATGTTCAAAGGGTACCGTTTCCACGTGACAGGTTTGCACCACGGTGACGAAGGTTTCCCTACTGAAGATGCATTCCAATGCGAATACAACATCGAGCGCTTGGTAGGTAAAATCAATACCGTAGCGGCACAAAACGATGGTTTGGACAATGAGCCAGATTATGAAGAGTTTATGCTCGATGACGCAGAAGTGTGTCTCATTGCATACGGTTCGATTGGTCTAGGCGCTTATGAAGCGGTGCAAAAACTTCGTGCCCAAGGTATCAAAGCGGGAATGTTCCGTCCTATTCTATTGTGGCCAAGTCCTGCGAAAAAAATCGCAGAAATTGGTGCACGTTTCAAAGACAAAATCTTTGTTACGGAGCTTAACATGGGGCAATATGCCAAAGAGATCGAGCGTATCATCAAGCGCGACGATTTTACCACCCTATTCAAAGCAAACGGTCGTCCAATCGCACCTGCCGAGATGGTAGCAAAAGTTAAGGAGATGATGTAATGGCTTTCAATTATGATCAATATCTACGTGTAAACAAAATGCCCACACTTTGGTGTTGGGGATGTGGTGACGGTGTTATTCTCAAAGCCGTTATTCGTGCTATCGAAAAGAGCGGCTGGGATATGGACAATGTCTGTGTTGTTTCAGGTATCGGTTGTTCAGGACGTTTTAGCTCCTATATCAACTGTAATACAGTACACACAACACACGGTCGTACCGTAGCGTATGCTACAGGTATCAAACTTGCCAATCCCAAAGCCAACGTCATTGTTGTCGCAGGGGATGGTGACGGTCTTGCTATCGGAGGTAACCATACGATTCACGGTTGTCGACGTAATATCGATTTGAATTTTATTCTTATCAATAACTTCATCTATGGTTTGACCAACTCTCAAACTTCACCGACAACTCCACAAGGTATGTGGACAGTAAGCCAAAAAAATGGCAACATCGACCCAACCTTCGATGCGTGCCAATTGGCTATCGGAGCAGGTGCTTCATTTGTAGCGCGTGAGACGATGCTAGACCCCAAAAAGTTAGAAAAAATCCTTGTCAAAGGGTTTGCACACAAAGGGTTTAGTTTTTTTGACATCATGTCAAACTGCCATATCAACTTGGGTCGCAAAAACAAAATGCAAAGTGCAATGGAGAACCTTGAGTGGATTGACTCTATTACACTACCGTTGAAAAAATGGGAAGAGCTTCCAGCAGAAGAGAAGATGAACAAGTTCCCTACAGGTGTGTTGCGTGAAGTAGTACAGCCAGAATATTGTGATATGTATGCACAAATTCAAGCAGCTGCTCAAGGAAAACGAGCCGTATTGACGCAAAACGATTTTGCGAAAAAAATCTAAGGAGCCTACATGAGACATACAATTCGATTTACAGGTGTAGGCGGTCAGGGTGTTTTGTTGGCGGGTGAGATTATGGCTGCTGCCAAAATTGCATTGGGTGGTTACGGTCTTAAAACTGCTACCTATACTTCACAAGTACGTGGTGGTCCAACCGTCGTCGATATTACTCTCGATGACGATGAGATTCGCTACCCTTACGCCAATGAGGGTGAGATTGACTTCATGCTCTCTGTGGCAGATGTGAGCTATCGCCAATTCAAAAGCGGTGTCAAACCAGGCGGTACCATTGTGGTAGACCCAAATTTGGTACACCCTACGGATGAAGACCGCAAAAAATGGAATGTGGTAGAGATTCCTATCATTACCATCGCAAAAGAGGAAGTGGGTAACGTGATTACACAATCGGTTATTGCACTTTCGATTACCAACGCCTTTATGAGCGTCCTTGAGCCCAAAGTGTTGCAAGATGTCATGCTCTCAAAAGTACCCAAAAAAGTACACGAAGCAAACAACAAAGCATGGGATTTGGGTATCAAATACGCAACGGCTGCAATGAAAAAATAGTTCTACCGCTTTATCTCTCCTCTTTTGGGAGGAGACTCTTCTACACTTCAAAACAGCTTTATTTTTCTCAACTCTTCCCCAAATGTTATCTAATCGTAGGATTAGTTTTGCTACAATTTTTGCATGAAAAATACCTCTATGAGACTCTTTTATTTTGTCACTTTCATAAGTACACTCTTGTTTGTATTGTTTTTGTTTTTTCGCTATGAGGATATAAAAACGACACTTTTTGAAGAGCAAAAATACAAAACGTCTCTCGTAGCCAACACTGCGCATGTTCAATTTGTCCATTATGAAGAGCTATTATCACTGCTGGGCAATCATCTATTAAGTAATGCTATTTACAAAAATAAAGTTTTGAGTCAACAACTCTTTGAATCAATATTTGCCTTGAACAAAGAGGTATTGGGTTTTGGTTTGATAGATACCCAAGGAAACTATCTGGCGCTCAGCTCAAATCTTGACCCAAAAACGATGCCAAATTTGCTTCAAAAAAAAGAGACCAAAGAGACTTTTCTTGAGGCGATAGCTTCAGACAAGATGGTCATAGGACGAACTTACTATCTCGCCAATGTAGATGAGTGGGTGGTGCCTTTGCGAAAAGCGATTCATGACAAAGAGGGTCACGTCATCGCGTTGATGACCGTGGGTCTTAAGCTGCACTCGATGAACAGCTTTTTTAACAATTTCAATCTAAACCATAGTCATCTGTTGGCATTAGTCAACTATGCGCAGGGTGAAGATAGCATATATCGTATCTACTATCATGGCGATGAGAATGTAGCAAAAGAGAAGCTCTACAACACCCCTGTCGAGACTAAAATACATAATAATTATATGGAATCGGTGATGAAGATGAATCACATCAGCGCTGATGTGCTCTATAACGGTGATTCGATTGTCTCACTCCCCTATAGTTTTAAGGCAAAGGGTGCATGGGGAAAATCGATATACGGCGCACTTTCGTATAATCAAAGATACAACTATTATACGTTGACAGGTTATTACAATAGCTATCGACAAAACTATTTTTTTCATAGTATAAAAATATATATTTTGGGCTATTTGTTGAGTCAACTTATGCTCTATCTTTTTTTTCGCTACGTCTCAAAACTCAATCATGAAAAAGAGGTTGCTTTAGCTTATGAATCTTTGCATGACAGTTTGACAAAACTTCCAAACAAGAAATTCCTTTATGAAAATTTTGGATCTTTTGTGCAAAAAAACAGACTCTTTGCGCTTATCTATATCGATATTGATAATTTTAAAAATATCAATGATAATTTTGGTCATCCCGTAGGCGATAAACTTCTTCGCGAAATCGCAGCAAGAGTGCAAAATTTTATTCAAAAAGATGCAATGCTTATTCGTGAAGGAGGCGATGAACTTATTCTTTTACATGGCATCGAAGATGAAAAGAGTACACATCTGTACAACGATATTAATAAACTTCTAGAAGAGACTTATGTCGTCGATAATATGGAGTTTAAACTCGGTTCTAGCATAGGAATCGCGCTCTACCCAAAAGATTCTAGCGATTTGACAGAGCTACTTAGCATGTCCGATATGGCAATGTACGAAGCGAAAAAACTCAAAAACACCTACACGCTTTATAACAGTAAGCTCAAAGAGATTCAGCATAAAAATGTACAAATAGACCAAGAGTTGCGCTATGCACTCTCACGTGAAGAGGTTTTTGTGGTCTACCAACCTCAGATAAATGCAGATGGGACGCTTTATGGTGTAGAGGCATTGATACGATGGAAGAGTTCGAAATTGGGCAATGTTACGCCTGATGTTTTTATTCCCATTGCCGAAGAGAGCAATCTCATTGTTGGATTGGGGCGTTTTGTCATACAGCGTGCTATTCATGAGATACTCGAGGTAAAAGAGAAGCTCAATATTCCATTACAACTCTCTATCAATCTCTCCATTAAACAACTTTTGTCCTCTTCGTTTATAGAGAATTTACTCCAAGACAGTGCGCCACTACGCAATAACTACAACACTATAACGTTTGAAATTACCGAGAGACTTTTTATAGAAGATATTGACCATGTGCTTCCAAAATTAAATTTTCTCAAAGAGAAAGGGTTTCAAATTTCGTTGGATGATTTTGGTACGGGATACTCCTCTTTTAGTATTTTGAAAAATTTACCTATCAATGAATTGAAAATCGACAAAAGTTTTATTGATGAATTGCTTGTCAACAACGACACGCACATTTTTTCAAAATCCATCATCACTATCGGGCACGATTTGTCTATGAAAACAGTTGCTGAAGGCGTAGAAACACAAATGCAAGTAGCATTGCTCAAAGAGCAAAAATGCGATATTTTTCAAGGCTACTATTTTTCCAAGCCACTCACAAAAAGCGACCTCATTGCCTATATCACCGATAATGGTTTCATTCCTTAAACGTTTGCTATACTGCGCCCATGAAACCATCACCTCTTTTCTTGCCATCACCCCTCCAAAAGCTCATCGATTATCTGCATGAGAGCGCTTTGAGACCCCTTCTCGTGGGAGGTTATGTGCGTGATGCGATTCGCGGTGTATACGAAAGCAAAGATATCGATATCGAGGTTTACGGCATCGCATCGATGGATGCTTTGGAGCGCGTGTTGAGTGCTTATGGTGCGGTAAATGCGGTGGGCAAAAGCTACGGCGTGCTCAAGATGCGCCTCGAAGCGTGGGAGCTAGATATCGCATTGCCTAGAGTTGAGACCAAGACCGCGCAAGGACACAAAGGGTTTGCCGTCACCGTAGATGCTTCGCTCGATTTTGCCACGGCAGCGCGACGACGCGATTTTGGGATGAATGCAATAGGCTACGACCCGAAGGCTCAACAATTTTTGGATCCTTTTGGTGGTATCGATGCAATCGCGAGAGGCGAAATTGCCCATATCGACGATGTGACATTTGTCGAAGACCCTTTGCGAGTGCTGCGTGCTGTGGGATTTGCCGCGCGTTTTGGGTATACGATAGCCCCAGCGACACTCATGCTGTGTCGCTCGATGGTAGCGCAGGGGATGCTAGAGGAGTTGCCCATAGAGCGTATCGAAGGGGAGTATAAAAAGATTTTGCTTTTATCGCCCAAGCCCTCGATAGCCTTTGGGTATCTCGATGCGATGTCGGCACTGCCTATCGAGCTAGCGCAACTCAAAAATACGCCACAACACCCTCTCTATCATCCTGAAGGGGATGTTTATGTGCATACTATGATGGCTATCGATGCCTTTGTGCCGCTTCGATGCGGTGATGCACGCAAGGATTTTGCCTTAGCCCTTGCAGTGCTGTGCCACGACATGGGCAAGGCGACGACGACACGCCTCATCGACGGTGTACTGCGCGCCAAGGGACATGAGAATGAGGTGCAATTTGCTATCGCTTTTTTGGCGCGATTGACCCATGATAAGGCGCTCATTGAGGAGGTACTTACTCTCGTGCGATTGCATGGACGACCCAGTCAACTCTATGCGCAACACGCTAGCGATGGTGCCGTGCGTCGATTGGCGACACAGGTAGTCATCGAGGATTTGGTCACGGTGGCAAAGGCAGATTTTTTTGGGCGTACCACACCTGCGGCATTGTCAGGACGCTACGAAGCAGGGGAGTGGCTCTTGGAGAGAGCTTCGCATCTTGGCGTGCGTCATGAAGGCGTAGCACCCTATCTCAAAGGTCGACATCTCTTGGCGCACGGTATGCAAGCGGGGGCACATTTCGCGCCTATTCTTGCCCAAGCTTATGAGGCACAGCTAGAGGGTGAAATTGTCGATGAAGAGAGTGCGATTGTGTGGTTGGAAGTCTATTTGGAGAGAGAAAAAATGTCTAACGAAGGGGAAAAAATTCTCACAAAGGGGTGAGCCTTTGCGAGAGGGGTATTACATAGAAGCGTTAGCTTCTGTAGTAACGTTTGCTTCAGTTGAGTTAGCTTCTGTAACTACTTCAGCTTGAACTTCAGTAGCAGGAGTTTGTGCTACTTCTTCTTTTTTGGTTTCACAACCAACCATAACCATACCAGCAACGAGTGCAACTGCGAATAACTTCATAACGTTCATTTTGGAACCTACCTTGATTAATTTGACGGCGGAAGTTTACTCCACTTTTGGCATTTTTGAGTATCAATCGCAAAAACGCCCCTACACAAATTCCCAATAGGTTTTTTTTGACTCTCTTTTTTTTGAGAAAAATAAAAAAGCTTGAAAATTTTTGTTCCGTTTGCATAATCGCATGATTTTTTCATTAAGCGTGATGCTATTTTTGCGTGCTACCATACGCTCAAAAAAAGGAAAAAATTATGCTTTTACACAAAACGTGAAAAAAGATTGGATTGGTTATTTTCGTCTTATAGGTTTTATCGAGGGAATCTCCTATTTGGTACTACTTTTTATTGCAATGCCACTCAAATATTGGGCGGGATATGCACTGGCGGTCTCGATAGTGGGCATGGCGCACGGCGTGCTTTTCGTGCTCTTCATGGTGATATTAGCAGTGGCAGCATTCAAGCACCGTTTTGGTGTTTTTGAGAGCGGATTCTTTTTTGCCGCTTCGCTGGTACCTTTTGGAACCTTCGTCACCGATGCACGCCTAGAGAAATTTGAAGAGCAACTCTAATATTTTAGTGTTTGGCAGCCTCTGCCAAGCCCCACATCGGCATAAATATCCCCAATGCGATAAGTACAACAAATCCACCAATGACCACGAGTATGAGCGGTTCGACAGCGCTTTGGAGGTTGTCTATAATGGCATCGAACTTCATTTTGTAGTAGTCAGAAACCTTTTGCATCATGTTGTCAAGCTGTCCACCTGCTTCCCCTGCGCCTATCATCTGCACAATCATATTTTCAAAAAGTTTGGTGTTGGCAAACGCCTCATGCAGGCTCAACCCCTTTTCGACATCGAGACGCAGGGTCATGAGTTTGCGCTTGAGCACCATATTGTCAATCATACCGATGGAGGTATCGAGTGCCTCAGCGATAGGAATACCCGCGTGAATGAGCTGAGTAAATACCAGCGTAAAACGGCTCAAGGTGGCATAGCGAACGATGCCGTTGAGGATTTTGATGTGCAGAACCAATTGATGTGTCATGTAGCGCACCGTGTCGTAGTGGCGTATCGCAAAAGTAGTGGCACCATACAACACTACCAAAGCACCCAAGACCCACAATCCATAGTGCACCAAGGCATCTGAAAGCGTCAATAATATTTGCGTAGGCAAGGGCAATTCAGAGCCCATTTTGGCGAACATTTTTTCGAATTTCGGGACGACTTGGGTGAGCAAAAGATAAAAAGCAAATCCCATTGCCAGAAAAATATTGCGCGGGTATGCCATCGATTTTTTGAATTTTTTGACATTCTCTCGTATCTCTTCGAGCATTCCAGAGAGTGCCAAAAGCGCATCAGAGAGATTCCCCGTCTGCTCTCCTAGCTCTATCATGGCAAGCGTGAGATTGCCCAACTCATAGCGAAACTCTTTGACGGCAGTGGTGAGGGAGTTTCCTGCATCGATGCTAGCACTTAGTGAGGTCAAAATATGTTTGAGAGAGCTATCGGTAGTCGCTTTGGCAATATCCATAAGTGAATCGTTGATAGAGAGTCCTGCATTGGTCATGACGGCGAGTTGATTGATCGCTGCGATGAGTTGGTCTGGACGGATTTTGCGGCGCGAAAAATTTTGACGCAAGGTAAACCAGAAATTTTTGAGTTGCTCATCGATAGGCAGATGGCTCTCATGAATTTTGATGATGGTACCTTTGAACTTCAAGCGTGCCAATTGTTGTGCATGCGCTTTTGAGTCGGCATGAAGGGCGTGTGTCACCTTCTTGCCTCGACTTTGCAATGTGACGATGAAATAGCTCATAGTTTGGCGACCCTTAACACTTCATCGATAGTGGTCGTTCCGTCCATTACCTTTTCGATACCGTTTTGTAGCATCGATTGGAAGCCCTCTTGGACGGCTTGGGTTAAAATTGCCTCTTTGGAAGCGCCACTGGCAATGAGCGAAGCAATAGGTTCACTCACAGGTAAGACTTCACTGAGCATCTCACGTCCCATGTAGCCAGAAAAACCGCACTCCCTGCACCCTTTGCCCTTGAAAAAGGTGGGATTGTCGGGCAAAAGGGTATCGATATCTTCGAGTATCGATTGCAAAGGAGAGACCTTTTCTTTGCAAACGGGGCAGATTTTGCGTACCAAGCGTTGGGCTTGGATAGCTACGACCGCACCCGAAATGAGGTAGGACTCGATACCCATATCGAGCATACGTTGGATGGCGCTTACCGCGTCATTGGTGTGCAGGGTCGAGAGGACGAGGTGCCCTGTGAGTGCCGCTTGGATAGCGATACGCAGCGTCTCTTTGTCACGAATCTCCCCAATCATAATTTTGTCAGGGTCTTGACGCAATATTGAGCGCAAAGCGGTGGCGAAATCGAGTCCTACTTTTGGGTTGACTTGGACTTGTTGGACGAGATTCATACGGTACTCGACGGGGTCTTCGACGGTGATAATTTTTTCTGCTACGTTGCGTAGCTCATTGAGCGCGCCATAGAGCGTCGTCGTTTTTCCTGAGCCTGTGGGTCCTGTGACGAGCACGATGCCGTAGGGGGTGTGGAGCGCTTGGACGAGACGCTTGTAGTTGAAGCTGTTCATGCCTGAATTTTCGAGTTTTATCATCACCTTGGATTTGTCCAAGATACGCATGACGATAGATTCGCCTGTCAAAATAGGCAAGGTGGAGAGACGAAAATCGAACTCGCGCTCGCCTATCATCGTCGAAAAGCGTCCATCTTGGGGTTTGCGTCGCTCTGCGATATCGAGATTTGCCAAGAGTTTGATACGTGAGACCAAAGGGGGATAGATGTCATTATCGAAGATAAAAATCTCTTGCAGGTGTCCATCGATACGTGCGCGTACGACACAGCTGGTTTGGGTTGGTTCAATATGGATGTCGCTTGCGCGTAGGAGGATGGCTTGGCGCAACACAACATCGATGAGTTTGACAATGGCGGATAGCTCACTCTCCTCTTTTCCGTTGGCGTGGGTGAGCTCTTTGCGAATATCGGCTACGAGGTCTTTGACACTGCTTTTTATCTCGATTTTGTTCAAAAAGGCGATGATTTGATTTTGGGTAGAGACGACAAATTGAAGCGGTTTGCGAGGAAAGAGGCGTTGCAGGGTATCTTGCGTAGCGATGTTGAGAGGGTCGGCTACGGCAATAGTGACATGCAAATCATCTTCGGCGACAGGCATCGCTTGTGCTTTTTGCAATTGCCCTAGTGAGACACGCTCGGCGATGCGATAGTCCACCGCCAAAGCATCCAAATCGACGTAGCTTAGTTGCAACGATTGTGCAAGCGCAGTGAGGAGTTTGGGCTTATCGACAAAGGGATAATCGTTGAGTATATCGATGGAGTAGGCGCCGTTTTTGAGTTGGGTGAGGATAAAACGGATGAGAAAATTTGCAGAGATGACGCTCACCTTGACCAGCGTCTCTAAAATATTCTCCTCTTTGACTCCGCGCTGTTTGATACGCTCGATTTGGCGCTCGTTGATGTGACCTTGTTGCAGTAAATCTTGGGTGATTTGGTCCATCTTAGCTTCCTTTTTTACCAGTAAATATGACGCTTGATGAGCATCGCATCGCGATACGACTCGATAATGATTTTGGGCAACTCCTCTTGGGTATCCAAATAGAGTTTGTAGTTTTGTTTTGGTTCTTGCGGGTCTTGGAGGGTGTAGATACCCTCGATAGGAGTGGGGGAGGTTTGGGCAAAAATATCAAAAACCTTGGAGAGTATATGCGTCGAGGCTGGCAAGACAACATGAGAGATGTCGTATCCATCGACGAGAGCATGGTAGAGGAGCTTTTTTTTCATCAATATGGCTGAAAAGTAGGCGGCATTTTTGCGTGCATCGGGGGTGCGTTTGAGCATCACGATAGGCGTTGCCAATCTATCGAGCAAATCGCTGTTGAGACACGCATAGCCATAGAGCGCGACAAAAGCCTCCTCTTTGCGATTTTTGCTAAAGAGATGAAACCCTTCGTCGCATACACGCTCATATTCGCCTTTGTTATAGAGATTGTAAAGGCGTGCGGTATCGCTACCGTAGAGCAGCACTCCCAAAAGTGCCAAGAGGAGTAGAGGTCTCATTTGAAGGTTCCTTTTTCCATCGATGTCAAAAGTGTTTTGGCTTGGGGCGCGTCGTGGTCGCGTGTAAAGAGGCGTAGCAATTTGATTGCCTCCTCTTTTTTGTTGAGCATGTAGAGACTTTGCGCGGCAATCATCCAGCTTTGCGGGTCGTTTTGGTCGATAGCGTTGGCTTGAAAGGCGTAGTTGTAGGCTTTTGCGTAGGCTTTTTTGTCATAGTAATAGTGCGCGATGACGACACCCAATTGTGCATTTTTGCTAGAGTCGAAGCGTGCGATAAGTTGGGTAATTGTTTGGGAAGAGTTGGAAGTCGAAGAGAGTGAAAGATTGGCACTTTTGGGAGCCGTGGGTGCTACAGGTGTACTCTCTTTGGGCTTTTGGGCAGGTGGGGGCGTGGGTGTAGCGCTTGGATGCGTCGAGGTATCCCGTGCAGAAGTATCGATAGAGCGCATGAAGCTAAAATCGGGCGTAAGCTCTGCGACGCTTTGGGGTAGGGTGGAGAGAGGTTTTTCTTCGACCAAAATTTCTTGAATAGCAGATGCTTGGACAGCACTCTCTTGAAGAGGTGCTTGGGCGGTGACATTTGGTTCCACTGTGAGCGTTTCGATAGGTGCAACGGTAGGCGCTTCGACGAGAGGTTGTGCGGGTGTTTTGGCTTTGTTATGAAGTGCTATCGACCAAAGAAAGGCACCCAAAGCCAAAATGAGAATAAGAGCAAGAAAAGCAATGTAATAGGGTTTACGCTGTTTGACTTTGTAGCGTCGATGACGTGCTTCGAGTTCGTGTAGATTAATCATGAATCAATCCTGTAGCCAGTCCCGCCATCTCGATAAGCTTGGTAGAGAGCTTTTGGGTGCTGATTTTGGTAGGGGCTTGGGCTAAATAGTGGCTGTAGATATCGAAAAGGGTATAGAGTAGTTTGTTGGTATCGCGGTAGTTTCCTTGGGTGAATCGATGAATAGTGTGCGTATGTTTTTTGGTGAATTGGTTGGCTAGCACAAAGAGGGAGTGTTTGAGAAGCTTTTTTTGGATGTATATTTGCAACTCTTGCTTGGAGGCGTTGTGTAGCTGGATGCTCTCCCAAATGCGTGTTTGGAAGTGCTCTTTGGCGATGATGTCCTCTTTTTCGGTTTTGTGCAGTGTGATGAGAAATTTGGCTTTACGCGTATCAGCAATAAGGCGAATTTTTTCCATCAGAGGAGCCTCATAGAGCTGTGCCTCATCCAAAAGTATGATGGGAGTGACAGGAAACTCTACTGCTTCAAGGGCATCGATAAGCGTAGCAAAACCGAAGGAGTCTGGCGCGGCTTTGCCCAACAAGAAGGTATACACATGACGCAAAAACTCCTCCTCTTCGATGAGGGGAGTGGGTACGAGATGCACAGGCATCGTGAGACGCAGCTCTTCATAAAGCCGTCCCAACATCATGCTTTTACCCGTTCCAGGCTTGCCATAGAGCAGTACCAATTTGAGAGGTTTTTCGAGGCTCTTTTTGAGCCCTTCGTAGAGGGTGCTTACACGGTCGATTTGGATGTAGTTGGCTGGGTCGACCACATCCAAAAAGGCCTCTTTGGCCAACGCATAGTGGTCAGTTTGCATCGGTGCCATTGGGGAGTTTGATGAAAGTTCCCTTGCTTACATCGTTGTCGAGGATGCCTTTGAATCCTAGCTTTTCGAGTGTCGCATCATCGCTTTTTTCGATGATGTAGGGACGAATCACAGCGACAAGCTCTGTGGTTTGGTAGGAGAGGCGCGTGGAGTTGAAAAGCGTCCCAATCAGAGGAATATCGCCTAGGAGAGGTACTTTGCTTACTTTGTTGGATTGGGTCGTGCCTATCAATCCACCCAAAATAATCTGCTCACCGTTGTTAGCCGTCACGACTGAAGAGAGCTGTTTACGGCTGAGATCAGGTGGAAGCGTACGTGTAGTTGCATCAGTATCGATAGTGCCTATGATTTCACTGATGCTAGGATTGATTTTGAGTGTGACCTGATTTTTTTTGGAAATTTCAGGCGTGATGTCCAGCAAAATTCCAGCGAAGACCGAATCGACAATATCGTTTTGGGTGATGGTATTGCCACCCGCGCTGTTTTGTGAGGTCGATTGGGTAATTTTGTAGAAAAATTGATTACCTACGCTAATAAGTGCAGGCTGATTGTTGAGGGTCAAAATTTTGGGATTGGAGACGGAGCGCACATCGCCTTGCTCTTTGAGGTATTTGACGATGTCATTGATGGTCAATGTCCCTTTGAGTTCTGTGGCACTTGCATTGGTCTGTCCCAAGCCCCCCGCAAAGGTGGTAATCACCCCACCTGCCATGCTAGAGACATTGTTAGTAAAGAGGTGGTCTTGGGTCATTTTGACATTTTGGAGTGAAAAGAGTTGTGACCAGTCGATACCTGTCGCCATGCCATCGCTAAGTGTGACGCTGTAGAGATGTACATCGATGAGTACTTGCGATTTGAGCTTGCGTTGCAACTCTTCAATATAGGTGTCTAGGCGTCTGATTTGGTTGTAGGTAGCTGTAACGGTGATAAAACCCGCCTCTTTGTTGAGCGTAGGGATAGAGGCTTCGTAGTTATCCTCGGGTCGATTGAGGATGAGCTGAATCTCCTCTTGGATACTCTCCCAGAGTGAAAAGGAGTCCGTGGAGTTGATTTGTAATCCTGAGAGTGATTCGCCTTGGCTAGCTTGTGAAGTAGAGGCTTGTTGTGCTTGTGCTCCTGAACCTGATTTGCTTGAGAGGGTGATATTGGTCGAGCTTGTACCTTTGCGCTCTGAGATAATGTAGTCGAGGTTGTAGGTTTTGGTGATGAGATAGGAGATTTTGAGTACGTTATCTTTGAGCTGATAATGGAGATTGTTCTCGCGCAATATGAGGTCAAAAACTTCGGTGATGATGAGATTTTTGAGATTGGTTTTGTGGAGAGCTTGGGTCATGATTTGTGTCGCTTGGCTATCTTTGACGATGACCGTATAGCCACACTCATCAGCGATTTGGTTGACGTATTCGGAGATTTTGGTGCCTTGGCTAGAGGCAATGGTAAAGAGTTTGAAATTACAATTTGCCTGTGCCAAACTCCCTACCATTATCCACGCAAGCACAAAACGAAAAGAAGAAAAGTTTTTGAAAAATGTATACATGAAGTTCCTTCTACTTGGCTTCGAGTTTTATTTTTTTGTTGGGTCTAGCGAGTGTCAAAAGTATCGACGTATTATCTTTTTTCTTTAAGTGTACTTGCCCATTTTCTATTTTTTTTAGTGTGTAGTTACCAATTGAATCGCCAATTGTATACCAATTGTTATTGATTTTTGCTCTATTGTTGAAAATTGCACTTAAAACCAGTGCTTGATTGGAACTTTTTGGTTTGGATGCACTATAGGTGCGTGCATTAGAAGGTTTTGAGAGGGGTGCTTCTTCGAGTTGTTCTTGGGTGACGAAAGGGTCTTTGAGCGAGCTCAAAAGGGTGGTATCGACACCTTGGCGACTCTGCGCGATGCTATCGACCATAGTGTCAATCCATTCACGGTTGGTTTGTGCGAAAAGGGTCCACGAGAGGGTGAGGAAAAGGAGTAACAGTTTCAATAGCTTATCCCCCATACGGCAAGTTGTAGTGTACTTTTGAGGAGTGGAGCACTCCCTTCGATGGAGAGCTGTGTAATATCGACGACCAGATGTGTACGCTCCAAATCATCGATAAAACGTACCAAATTTTTGAAATCGCCCTCGAGGACAATATCGAGATTGAGCACATGACCAAACTCCGAAGAGGCATTCATAAAACTGTTTTGGAGTGAGCTTACATGGACATTGTGTGTGCGTGCGATAGAAGCCACCGTATCCAAAAACGTACTCCACGCTTGGGTGTCGTACATCAAGAGCGAGAGCGTACGCAATCGATAGTCAATGTAGTCGCTCTCCTCTTTGATAGTGGCGAAACTCTTTTTGAGTGCTTCGGTCTCGTGGATGAGGGCTTCGACTTGCTCTTGGGTGTAGCTTTGGAGGTACTCTTGGTCGTTCTCTATATCTTCGATGATGACGGAGCGCTTCTCTTGCGCTTTTTCGTAGAGCTTGTAACTGTAGTCAAACAAAAAGGTGTAGGACAAAAAGAGGAAAACCGCCCCTGCCAAAATATAGCTATAAATTTTATCCTTGGTAGTTTTGCCCTCGTAGTAGGCATCGATACGACTCAAAACATCTTCAAACGCTCTCATTGTAGTACCACCTTGAGAAAGCTAGTGTACAACCCTTTGGTACTCTCATAGCGTATGGCATCCGTAGAGATGAGATAGCGTTGAGGGTCTTGGGTTGTCAATGCATGGATAAGTTGGGTAATGTTGCGCTCTTTGGGGGCGAGCAGTTGCAACTGGAAAACATGCTCTTTGGTGTTGGACGATTTGGCATAGCTAAATTTTTCTAGCCAAACACCGTGCGCGTTGAGTGCTTGTGTCAATGCCACAAGATGCACGCTCTTCATAGCGTAGTTGATTTTTTGTTCGTGTATCTTGGTGAGGACATTTTTTTGTGCTGTTTGGATACGCAGTGCCTCATCTTGTTTGGCTTGCAGGGCACTGCGTTGGGCTAACTGCTGGTCGATAAGGGCTTGACGGTTGGTGCGTGTTTGATGGATGCTTTGAGACTCTTTGACGAGTGAGTCGTTTTCGATTTGTGCATACTTGGCAAAACCAATATTGTAGAGTGGATAGGCAATCGAGAGGAGCAGTGATGCCGCCGCAATTAAGAGCAGCTTGCCGCTTTGGCGCTTTGCAAAAGCGGGAGGGCGATTGAAGAGGGTGAAATTGACATCGTAACGCTCAGTTGAGCCCGCATGTGCCGCAAGGTGCATCAGCTGATGGAGCTGATCGACATAAAATTGGGTCGTTTGGAACCCATACTCAAAATCCAACGCAAAGGTCTCGATACCCAAATAGGTTTTGGTGTACTCATCGAGACCGATGATGACGCCTTGACTCGTACCGATGTAGATTTTATCGATACTCTCTAGATCATAGGCGCGTTTGACGAAATTGATGACTTCGCGTACTTGGTTGAGCATCTCATTGAGAAGCTTGAAAAAGTGGCGACGGTTGTGCTCATTGGTTGTGCGTAGCCCCTCGTCGATGAGAAGCGTCATGAAATTTTCGTAGGGTACCTGTTCGCCATAGAGCGCACAAAACTGCTCGTGCATTTGGGCATACGAAAAGCTCAACTCTTTGGTGTAGAGAAACTCTCCCTCTTTGTAGAGGGTAAAAAAGGCCTCAGTGGGTGTGGCATACAAAAAAAGGTCGACGCTGTTTTGGCGCAAAATCTCCTTGGAGTAGAGGGATTTGAAAAGCAGTGCCACAGGTGTAATATAATCGATATAGCGCAAACGCTCAACGGTAGGTTGAAAATGGCTACGTACCACCTCTGGGTCGACCACAAAGACCATAAAAGAGCGGCTTTTGTCATCGATGAGATGTTTCATCTCATAGTATTCAATCAGGTATTCACTGGCTACATCGAGATTGAGCTCTTCGTAGGTTTTGTTCTCGATGACATCGGTGATATCCTCGTCTTGGATAGAGCGATTGAGTTTGATGGTAGTGGTGAGATAGGCTTTGGTTTGTAAATAGCCAATGACATAGCTATTTTTTTGGTATTTTGGACGCTCTACGGCTTGGAGGAGGTGCGTGTGCGTCGTATAGTAGCTGTTGTTGTAGGTATCTACCGAAAGTAGAGTAGAGAGCGCTTGTGAGGGTTTCATCAGCGACTACTTGGAGAAAAATCGAGCACCATCATGCCGCAAAATTTCTCACCGTTGTAGATTTCGGCACGGTACTGTGTGCGGCTCTTATCGATGGCGTAGCGCTTGTCCATCTCATCGAGTTTGACGTTCAAATTGTTCTCATCGACGTGCTCTTTGCTTGTATAACCAATGATGTTCACCCTGTATCCTTGGGGGGCATTGATGGCAACCTCTCTTGCGATGGTAAGTGTCACAGGTAGAGGAGCTTGACTTTTTGTACCATCGACAGTGACGTCAATCGCTTGGAGTGAATCATCCATCTCAAAGCGCTGTGCAAAAAGGGAGGTTACGCGAATATGCCCGATATAAATTTCGTAATGGCTACCTTGGTTGACATAATCGGCCAATGGGTGAGTGAACTTAAATAAATTTTCACTCTCTTTCATAGGGACATAACGCAAAATGGGACTAATATCACGCAAATCCAAGGTGATATTTTCATTGATACGTACTGTGCCATACTCTGAAAGTATGCGTTCTATGGAGGTGATATCCATCTCGAAATCACGTGTGAACTCAATGCCCATAATCTGCATAAAGGCTTCGATGGCACGTAGTTGGTAGAGCACTTTGTCCGCCAAGACGGTGATATTTTTGCTCGTCTCGATAGCAAAAGCGGGCTTGTTTTTGCGTACGGCATAGTAGGTGAGAGATTGTTGCATCGCCTCGTTTTTGTAGCGTGTTTTGGTGTTTTTGACGTGAAAATAGTGGTGCTCTTTGAGTAGTCCATTGTTGAGAATAGTGCTGACTTGTTGAGCTATATCACTCAAACTCCCAAAGGTGCTGTTGGTATCCTCCATCGTCATCTGGTCGATAACACACGATTGACCCCATGCACCAGGATTGAAAGAGGTGTCCAGATAGGTATCACGGTAAAAGCCGTGTCCGTCGTGTAGGTTGAGAATCAAATCTACATTGGGATTGTCGATGAGGGATTTGAGTACCTGTACCGTTGCATAATCTCTGTCTTTGGGGTCAACGGTAGAAAATTTGCGGTTCATATCTCCATCGATACCTCGATGAAATTTGGTAATGCTTTTGTGATTGATATTGGGAATGACCCACAAGGAGCCTTTGGTAATTTGGTAGTGACTGGCAAGCATTGCAGGGGCGAAAAATCCCCCTGGTTCATTGCCATGAATTCCACCAAAGACCATGAGGGTATGACCTTTGGCATCTCCCATTTTGTACAAATCAAGCTCTCTAGGATACGCCAATAGCATCAGCGTCACGCCAATAAGTGTGAGTAGAAAACGCATTAATGCTCCGAGATAATACGAATAGAGTCGTTTTCGTAGCGTAGATAGAGCTCTTTTTTACCGTAGTATTGGAGCGATTTGGCTTCATAACGCTCTTGCATGGTGACATAGAAGAGTTTTTCGCCATTTTGTGCGGGGTAGGGCATTACGTTGATATTGTAAAAATCAATCGCTTTGGGCTCTTTTTGGGCAAAAAGCTCTTTTTTGTACCACAAAAAGGGGCGTACTCCCATGCCATCATGACGGCGAAACTCTTCATCATAAAAGGCAGCATAGGTCTCAAAATCACTCTCTTTCCACGCCTTGCGCCACACAAAAAGTTGCGCTAGCACGTGTGCAAGCTCTTGGGCGTTGGTCGTGGGGTGTTCACGTGGAGCGATAAAAAGAAGGGTATTGTTGATATCGACCTCATGATTGAGTGCGGTTATATCGTTGTTTTCGATAGCGATGCACCCTTTTGTAAAGGTGTCACGCTCCCCTGAAAAGGGCAATCCATGAATCCAAATACCATGACCTGTTTTGCGGCGCGATTTGTCAAAACTGTTGGGGTAGCTGGTCACCAAGGCGAGGGGTCCATAAAAGGGGTCTACGTTATCAAGACGTTGCGTCAAAGCGTAGACACCTACAGGGGTTCTGAGGTCGCCCTCTTTGAATTTTTCACCCTCTATTTCGCCTACGAAAGAGGAGAAGCGTTTTTGCTCCTCAAATTTGTGTGTTTGTTGGCGTTTCATGAGGCGTAGCGTCTTTGTCTCTTTGTTACTCAAAAGCAGCGTCGAGTAGGTGTTTAACCATCCATACTCTAGCCCATCCATAGGTGCCAAAAAGGTTTGCCAATACTCTACGGTGGTGAGTTTTTTGTCCAGAGCGCTTTCGACCCATGCGATACCGTGTCGTTGATAATTTTGCGCCAAATCGTTGGCAAAAAGCGTCGTAATGGCAAACAAAAAGAGCCATAAACTCCTAAAGATCATACCCCAACTCCTGCAATGCTTTTTTATCGCGAGTCCACCCTTTTTTGACGCTGACCATCAAATCCAAATAGACTTTCTTTTGGATGAGGCGTTCGATTTTTTCACGAGAGCCTTTGCCAATGCGCTTAATTGCGGCACCGCCTTGACCAATAATCATCCCTTTTTGGCTATCTTTTTCGACAATAATAGTCGCTGTGATACGCTCTAAATTGGATAACTCCTCAACCTTTTGGATGAGGACGTCACACTCGTAGGGAATCTCATCGGAGATATTTTCAAAAATCGCTTCACGAATGAATTCACGGTAGATATCGCGTAGGTGTTCGGTCGTCAAATCTTCGGGGTCGTAGAGATGGGGCGAAGTGGGCAGATGTTTGACAATCTCGTCCAAGAGTGCTTGTGCACCGATATTTTTGGTGCTTGATATAGGAATCAGTGCCAAGAATTTGTCTTGGAAGGTAGTGAACTCTTGCATCGTTTTGAAGAGTTTCTCTTGGGAGTATTGGTCCATTTTGGTCAGTAGTACCATATGGGGTCGATTTTTGGTGTTGAGCGCCAAAAACTCTTTGTAAAATTTCACACCATCATTGACAGGTGAGAGGAAAAGCACCAAATCTGCATCCCCGATAGCTTTGAGTGCCTCTTGGAGCATAAATTGATTGAGCAATTTCTCTTGCTTGTGCAATCCAGGGGTATCGACGAAGATGATTTGGTCATCATGGTGCATCACTATGGCATTGATACGTTTGCGTGTGGCGTTAGCCTTGTGAGAGACCATCGTGATGCTCTCGCCCAAGAGCCAGTTCATGAGGGTACTTTTTCCTGCGTTGGGTCGTCCTACTAGGGCTACAAAGCCCGCTTTTGTCTCTTGCATCGTGCCTCTGATTTATAAAATATAACGCGTGTTCTCTTCGCTCTCGATAATCATATCGAGCGCCTCATGTACCATGGTAGCAGTGATGGTGACCTTTTTGTTTTCGAGCGTGTCTGCATGGAAGCTAATATCTTCAAGTACCTTCTCGACAATTGTGTGCAAGCGTCGAGCACCAATATCTTCGGTCTTTTCATTGGCGACAAAACACAGATGCGCCATCGCACGGATAGCCTCATCCTCAAACCCTAGCTCGATACCTTCGACACTCAAAAGTGCTTGATAGTGTGACAAGAGGGAGTTTTTGGTTTGGGTGAGAATCTTATAGAGTGCCTCTTGCGTAAGGGACTCTAGCTCCACACGCAATGGAAATCGACCTTGCAGCTCTGGTATGAGGTCGCTTGGGCGGCTCACATGAAAGGCACCTGCTGCGATGAAGAGTATATGGTCGGTTTTGATTTGACCGTATTTGGTGTTGACGGTGCTTCCCTCGACGATAGGAAGCAGGTCGCGTTGTACGCCCTCTTTACCAGGGTCGCTTTTGCGGTGGCTCTCAGCACCAATAGCGATTTTGTCTATCTCATCGAGAAAAATTATTCCACCCTCTTGAGCGCGTTCGATAGCAGTAGAGCGAATCGCATCGTTATCGAGGAGTTTTTCACTCGCTTGGGTTCGTAAGATTTTTTTCGCCTCTTTGACGCTGACGACCTTTTTGTTTTCGCCTTTGGAGATAGTCCCAAAAATTTGTCCGAATGATTCTTGGACTTGCGCCATTTCAGGGGGCATATTGGTATCGTTAAACTCAATATTCATACGAGGTAATGTTACGGTCACTTTTTGCTCATCGACGAGACCATTATGAATTTTGGTTTTCATTTTGGCACGCTCGTCGTGGTATTGGCTCTCTTTTTCAGGAGAGGCGAAATGTTTGAGTGGAGGCAAAAGTTGGTCAAGAATCGCATTCAAGACGTACTCATCGATAGCCTCTTGGTTTGCCTCTTGGTACTCTTCCTTGACGAGCGATAGAGCATTGAGTACCAAATCACGAATCATCGACTCAACATCACGACCTACATAACCTACTTCGGTATATTTGCTCGCCTCTACTTTGATAAAAGGGACACGCATAAGCTTTGCCAATCGACGTGCGATTTCGGTCTTGCCTACCCCTGTAGAGCCTATCATGAGAATATTTTTGGGTGTAATCTCCTCTTGAAGCTCTGCAGGAAGTTGCATGCGTCGATAGCGATTGCGTAGTGCCATGGCTATCATTTTTTTGGCTTGTTTTTGTCCGATGATATACTCATCGAGATAGGAGACAATTTGCGCGGGGGTCATGTTCATCGATTAGTCTCGTAATTCTAGGGTTTTGATACTGTCGTTGGTGTAGATACAAAGATTTGCAGCCACCAAGAGCGACTCTTTGACCAGTGTGAGGGGGTCGAGAGAGGCGTGTTTGGCGAGTGCTCGCGCCGCCGAAAGTGCATAATTGCCACCACTGCCAATCGCCGCAATTGCACCATCTTCAGGCTCTACCACATCGCCTGTACCACTCAAAATAAAAATATGTTGGGTGTTGAGCACCAACATCATCGCTTCTAATCGACGTAGACTTTTGTCTTTGCGCCACGCTTTGGCAAATTCGATAACCGCTTTGTACAAATCCCCTTTGTGTTGCGACAAAAAGCCTTCAAACATATCAAAAAGGGTAAAAGCATCTGCCGTCGCACCCGCAAAGCCTGCCAAGATTTTGCCGTTATAGAGTTGACGAATTTTGGTGGCATTGTTTTTGAGTACCGTGTTGCCAAAGGTAACCTGTCCATCTCCACCAATGACGGCATGCCCATCGGCGCGATAGGCTAATATCGTTGTAGCTTCGAACATCGCCTATTCCGCAACGATTTCGATAGCAGTTTTGGCGTGGATTGCGTGACCCATTTTGATGTCGATTTCAAAACGTCCAATCATTTTGAGAGCGACTTTGTGCTCGATATCTTTTTTGTCGATGTCGATACCGTGTTGCGTTGCAATAGCGTGTGCTATCTCATCTTTGGTTACAGCCCCAAAAAGGTGACCATTTTCACCCGCTTTTTTGGTGATGGTGGTGGTAAGCGTTGCGAGTTGTTTGCTCTCTTGCGTTAGACGCGCAACGAGTGCTTTTTCTTCGGCTTCATGCTGCGCCTTTTGCGCTTCCCATGTTGCTATGACTTCAGATGTAGCGGCTTTTGCAAAGCCTTTGCCGATGAGAAAGTTTTTGCCGTAGCCATCTTTGACCTCTTTGATTTCGCCCGCTTTTCCTAGGGCTTTGACATCTTTGATGAGGAGAACTTTCATTGTAGTACCTTAATAAGAAAAAAATTGGCTGATTGTATCGATAGTTAGATGAAAAAGGGATTAGAAGGGTGTTTTAAGCATTGTGACGGCTTTGCGTCCAATGCCTAAAAAGGGGGAGATTAACCGCGAGCCAAAGGTCCGCGATAAGAGACGATACCGTGTGTGAGGTTACCGACGTGTTTGAACTCCATCGCTTTGAGGATGCGTTGGCAGTGTGCACTTCGGCTTCCTACGTGACAGTAGACGATGACAGGAATCTCTTTGTCAAGGTTGGCTGCTGCAAGTGCATCGTAGAAGCTTGTAGTAGGGATAAGGTGGTCGGTACCTACGATACGAGCGCCTTTGTTCTCCATCCATTCGCGTACATCGAGGATTTTGAACTTGACCATGCCTAGGTCACGTGCTTCGATAAGTGCTTGTAGCTCATCCGTATCGAGTTGTGGACGTGCCAAGATAGCTTCCACTTCTGCTTTGGTCAAGCCGCGTGAGTGTTGGTGTGCTACTTCGTCTGCGGTTTCTTCTACTGATTTGCGTGATGCATATTCAGGTGTACAGAAGATTTGGCAGTGACATACACCCTCTTCAGGGATTTCATGTTCGATAGCAGGTGCACAGGGGCAGACGCGGTCTGTTTCATCGTTTTGGACGAAGAAACAGGGGCAGTAGCGTTTACCGTAGATGAGTTTATTGCGAGTCAATCCAAACTGAATATTGATATTGATTTCGTTGTCTGGATTGTAGGACCAATTGAATTGGTTGATTACCTTGTCGGTGAAGCGTTTTGTTTTTTCAAGTTCAGTTTTAAATTCTTCGGATTCAGGGTCGATTTTTTTGATTGTTTCTGACATGTATAAGCCTCAATTTCAAATTTTCGGCATTATACAAAGCCAGTTTTATACTTATATTAAACATAACACCTAATTATTTTTGTGTACGTTTTTTTGCCTTGCCCGCGATGATAAAACGCAATGCATTGAGACGAATAAACCCTGCTGCATCTTTTTGGTTGTAGACTTCATCCTCTTCAAAAGTGCTGTAATTTGCATCGAAAAGAGAGTTTGCAGAGGCACGTCCTACGACGACAACATTGCCTTTGTAGAGTTTGATACGTACGGTTCCGCTTACTTTTTCTTGGCTCTTATCGATAGCGGCTTGGAGCATTTGGCGCTCAGGTGAGAACCAAAAACCATTGTAGATGAGCTTGGCGTAGCGTGGCATCATTTCGTCTTTGAGGTGCGCCTCTTCACGGTCTAGGCAGATAGACTCGATAGCACGGTGTGCTTTGAGCATGATGGTACCACCAGGGGTCTCATAACATCCACGGCTTTTCATACCTACGAAGCGGTTTTCGACGATATCGACACGTCCGATACCGTGTTTGCCACCGATTTCATTGAGTGTTTTGAGCATGGTAGCAGGTGAAAGTGCTTTGCCATCGAGTGATACTGGGTCACCATTGGCATACCCTATCTCGATATATTCAGGCTCATTGGGGGCAGACTCTGGGCTGTTGCTCCATTGCCACATTGACTCCTCTGGCTCTGCATTGGGGTCTTCGAGAATACCACCTTCGTAGGAGATGTGCAAAAGGTTTGCATCGGTAGAGTAGGGAGATTTTTTTCCTTTTTTCTCGATGTGAATACCGTGTTGTTCTGCATAGCGTAACAATTTTTCGCGTGAGTTCAAATCCCACTCTCTCCAAGGTGCAATAATGGTCAAATCAGAATTGAACGCCAAGTAGCCCACTTCGAAACGCACTTGGTCGTTGCCTTTGCCTGTGGCACCGTGGCTCACTGCATCTGCATTTGTGAGTGCCGCAATTTCGGCTTGACGTTTGGCAATCAAAGGGCGCGCAATCGAAGTACCCAAAAGATATTCACCCTCATAAATTGTATTGGCACGAAACATAGGGAAAACGTAGTCACGTACAAACTCTTCACGCAAATCTTCGATGTAAATATTTTCGGGTTTGATACCCAAAGCGATTGCTTTTTGACGAGCAGGTTCTACCTCTTCGCCTTGACCCAAATCAGCTGTGAAGGTTACTACTTCACATTTGTACTCATCTTGGAGCCATTTGAGAATTACACTCGTATCCAAACCGCCTGAATAGGCTAAAACAACTTTTTTGACCGCTTTTTTCATCGAGACCCTCTTGATTAGGTAGAAATTTTTGGCATTATAACCAAAAGAGCTTACAACTTTTTGGCGTGGTGTCCACGGCGAAACAGCCCCAAAAAGAGTCCCAAAAAGATACTAGCGACACCCAAAAAGAGGAAGAGTGTAGGCAAATCCCAAAGCGCGATGATGGTTTGTGAAAAGATGGGAGAGGTGAATTGCCCCAAAAAGATAAACGAAACGGTCATGCCCGTAATGCGACCGCGTAATTTTTCAGGCGCACTTTCAAGCATCCATGCGTTGAGATTGACCATCATCATTCCCATGCCCAGACCATTGAACATCGCTCCCACGTAAAAAACAGTCATCGAATGCGCTTGGGACATGATAGTCACACCAATACCAAAGAGGACAAAGAGTAGACCAAAAATTGCCTTGACATTGATGAGAGAGCGAAGACGTTTGTACTGCATCGCGGCAAGGGCACTCATGAACATGGCAAAGGCGATCATCGTACCTACTTGCGCAGGGGATTGGTCATAGTGATTGGAGAGCAAAAAGGGCACTTGAGTAGGCAAAATATAAAAGAGATTCATCATACCAAAAGCAGCCAGATAGATAAAAATAAAACGTTTTTCAAAGAGACGTGCATCTATTTCGTCGCTGTGGTGTTTTACTTTTGCAGGCTCATAAAGCCCTTTGAACAAAATAGGCAAAAAGAGAAGGGGCAAAAGATAGATGAGAAAAGGGTGTTTCCAACTAATAGCCGCCAAAAATCCGCCACCGCTGATAAAAATAATGCCTCCGATACCATTGAACGCGCTTTGGAGTCCCATAAATTTGTGACGGCTCTCACCCTGAAAATAGTCCCCAATGAGTGCTGTACTAGCAGTCATCAAAAAAGCAACTCCCACACCCATAATCGCACGCCCCGCCAAAATAAACCAAAAATTTTCGACGAAAAAGCCTAATGCGCCCCCTACGACAAAGAGCAATAGGCCAATATAGACGCTTCGCAATCGACCCGTGGTGTCGATGATGTAGCCTGAAAGGGGTGAAAAAATAGCCACCATCAAGGCAGGTAGCGTCAAAAGCAGTTTGGAAAGGAGCTCGATATTATCGATAGTGGCAAAATGCGCACTCATAAGTGGCAAGGAAGCGACAATAGCAGTGCCTGACATCATGGTAAGCATGGTTAAAAGCAGAAGGGCGGTTTTGGTCATGAAAGCTCTTTGGGTAGTGAAATAGAGAGGGGAAGTATAGCGGTTTGAAAACAAAATGTATCAACCAAAGTTAAGCCCAAAGATAGAAGCATCAAGAAGGAGATGTAGGTATGGGTTGTCTAGATGAATCGCAAGCGCAGTGATGACAGAAAGCGCATGTGATAACTACAAAGGTGCTTAACTTCTGTCAAAAGTATAACAACACAACGTCACGAAAATATCACGCTAAATATTTTTTGGTTTTACGGTTTTTTTGCATTTCGCTTTTGAGTTGAAGTTTGCGCTCTTGATAGAGCGTGATGGCTTCGTTGAGAAGGGCTTGGGCTTGATACATTTCGTCGAGGGTTTCGAAGGAGGGCAAGGCATCGTTGAGCTCTTCGATGCGTTGCCAGTTTTGTGTTATGAGTGCTATTTTGAAGGCGTCAAGCCATTGCATTATTTGTGTACTTCTCTCCACGCATCTAGCAAACCACGTACTACTACATTGATTTCATCGATGATTGACTCTTTTTGGTCAATGTTGGCTTGGTTAATGCGCTCTAATTGATAAGCATAAAGCCCTTGCAAATACTCAGAGGTGCTACCTTCGGCTTTCATATCGAGTGAATTCATCAATTCACCGAAGATAGCCGCTGAACGGTTGAGCCAGTAGACACGTTTTTCGATATCACCCTCGCGTAATGCTTTTTTTGCTTGTGTGTTGAAGCGCAAAATTCCCTCATAGAGCATCTCAATGAGACGGTGAGCTGATTCGACTTGCGCGTTGTTTTGGGTATAAGCATTAATAGCTAGGTTGTTTCGCATAGGTTTGTCCTTTTCTTTGCGTGGTGTTTTTATCTGCTTGCCTGCGATTGCTTGATTTGCATATCGACCGCACCGAAGGATTTCTGAAATTTCCCTATGGCTGAATCGGCCGCTGCAAATTGATTTGCCATCGTTTCATAGCGATTATCCAAACGTTTGACGGCACTCTCTTTTTCTTGCTTGGTTCGTTTGATTTGTCTATCAAGCGAGTTTGCGAAGTTCGAGATGGAGCCGTTTACGCTATTTACCAAATCGTCAAAGTAGAGACTTATTTTAAAAAATAATCCCTCTTCTTGTAAATCTTTTCCGTTAAGTGTTTCGTTTTTACCTCTGAAGAAATTCTCGATTTTTTTGGGATTGTCCAAAAGCGCACCTTCGAAAGCAAATTGGTCAAACTCCATTTTGCCATCTTGGGCAAATCCCACTCCCATTTGTGCCAAAGAGATACCGTCACGGTTGGGTTGCGTGATGAGACGATTGAGATTGGTGCGAATAGAGTTGATAGTGTTTTCGCCCAAAAAGAGACCAATCTCCTCATTTTCAGGGTCATATTTGGTCATGCTATCGATATTTGCCATTAACTCATTGTAGGCTTTGACAAAGCCATCCATTTTGAGTGAAATTTCTGAACTGTCTTGGGTGATATTGATACCGACACGCTTATTTTCATCGGTCACTTGCTCTAGAGTGAAGGAGAGTCCTACGACCATGTCATCGACTTTGTTGCTAGCACGCGTAATCTCTGCACCGTTGTAGGTGAATTTGGCATCTTCTGGCTCTTGGATGACATTGTAGAAATTTTTGAGCAGTTTGGTGGCAGAGACAGGAATCTCTTCGATGTACTCCTCTGTTTCATACTCCAAGGGGAGTGGCTCACCCGTCACGGGGTCTACCAAAAGCTCGCCTGTTTCGGGGTCTCGTTTGGGTGGGAGAGGAATTTGGAGTGTTCTTTTTTCTTCTTTGATATAGGCTTCTGTCCCTTGGACTAGCTCGATTTTGTTCTCTAAGCCTGTATTTGCTGTAGCCAACACCAAGCGAAACTCATCTTTACCTGTTTGTAAAATCGACGCTTTGACATCTTGGGATGCACGTGAATTAATCTCAAAAACCAAATCACGCAGTTGCGTACCCGCTTTGATTTCGATGACATAGTTTTTGTCACCGATTTTGATGGTGAGTTCGCTGTCTTCATCCGCTACTGAGGCTGTTTTGCTGTTAAATGCATCTGATTGTACGATGTGCTCTTTTGCGATTTGTTGGATAGTGAGATTGATAGATTGAGGCTCTACCCCATCTTCGACGGTGGCAGAGATGCCTTCGCCTGTCACATTGACGGCTCGTTGCAAATAGAGCGTCTCCTCTTTCAAATCCGTAGAAAAATCTTTGGTTTGATTGACAAATTTGAGAAGCTGTTCGATAGAAGCCTTTTTTTGCTCATATTCGCCTAGTTGTTTGTCGATGGGTGCAATGAGCAGTTTTTCATCGGCACTGCGCAGTTTGGAGATGGTATCACCCGTGAGTCCTGCGCCACTACCCATGCCTAATGAAGCTATTGGAGAGGGCATTTTCTATCCTTTGGCATCGAAAAGTAGTCCCACGAACTCTTTCATCGATGTCATAAGTTTGACTGCATCTTCAGTAGGAAAGCGTCGAATAACACGGTCGGTTTTGACATTGATGACGGCTACTTCGAGTAGGTCAACTTGGTCATTGAACCCAAAACGCAAATCGTTGGTGAGCATGCTCATCTTCTCATTGAGATTGGAGATAAGCTGCTCTTTTTCCCTTCGGGTGAGCTCTTGGGTGATGCTTGCCTCTTTGGCAACTTCCGCTTTGTAGAGCTTGACGGGGTCTGGTTGCGCAGGTGTAGGTGCAGGTTTGGGAGCCTCTGTGGGAGTGAAGAGCTCTGGCTTTACCTCTTGCGCTTGTCGTGAGTGACGATTTGCGTAGCCGCGTTTAGGTGCTTCGATAGGAGCATCTGTTACGGTAGTGCCAGAAATGGTTGAAATTGCCATGTGTGCCTCCTTGCAACTTTATGGATATCCATACTATCGACATAGTCGTAAAAAAGTTTAGCGCAATTTCAAAAAAGTTAAAAAGAGGGGATTTCTATATGTAAATAGAGGGTGCCATTAGTGTCACGCCACTCATCGAGGATGCGTACGTGTTGCATCAGCGCTTGGGTGGTTTGGAGTGAACGCGTTTGCAGGTCGTTTTGACAATCGCTCTCTTGGCATGTTTGGGAGCGCAAGAGTTGAGAATAGATATGTGTTTGTACATTGTGGGAGAGTTGCGCTTTGGCTTTGAGTAGTGCTACGGTAGCTTGGTGTGGACCTGCAGGTGTGATACTCACTGCTTCATGCGGCGGCAATAGCGCGGTCGTCCACGCAGGCTGTATCGAGCATCCATAGAAGAAAAAGAGTGTTATAACCGATACAAGTCTTTTCATGGTCAAAGTGTATTACAATCTCACCCAAAAAAGGTCTCACAATGTCAGCCAAACTCACACTCGTCAAACTTATCCAAAAAGAGGTGCTTCCCGAAATTGAAGAGTATATGGACGAGCTTTTTGAAATAGTAGCCTCCAAAGAGGTCACGCAAGAGGACAAAGCTGAGCTAGTCGAGATTCAAGAGCTTCACCAAGAGTTCAAACAGATGCTTGTCGATTTGGAAGCGGATGAAATCGATGAAGAGGAGTGTTTGGAGATTATCGAAGAGATAAAAGAGATGCGAAGCGTCAACGACTAACGCGGTATGAATACTCAAACGCTAGAGACCATTGCAGAGGCTATCGCACAAAAGGGGTATATCATCCTCGATGATGCGCTTCCTAGAGAGCTGGTCGAGCAGTTGGCATCGCGTGCAATGAGCGTCCCCTATAAACAAGCCCAAATTGGGCGTGGGGCACTGCAACATCGTAACAGTGCCATTCGCAGTGACCATACCGCATGGCTAGAGGGGCAAAGTCCCATCGACAAGCGCTATTTGGAAACGATGGAGGTTTTGCGTCAGTCGATGAATCGCGCTCTTTTTCTGGGACTCTTTGATTTTGAGGCGCACTATGCGCGTTATGATGAGGGAGAGTTCTATGCCAAGCATCTCGATGCATTGCAGGGACGAAGCAATCGTCGATTGACCGCAGTACTTTACCTCAACAGTGATTGGCAAAGCTCAAACGGTGGCGAGATGGCGCTCTATCTCGATGAAAGCGCAGAGCCTATTATCGTTGAGCCTCTGATGGGTCGATTGGTGATTTTTCTTAGCGAAGAGTTTTGGCATGAAGTGCGTCCTAGTTTCGCAAGACGCTACAGTATTGCAGGGTGGTTTCGTGTCAATGCGAGCAACAGCTACACCATCGACACGTCACGCTAGAGACTATTTTTTGTAGTTGGCGACAAACGTACGGATACGTTCGATACCCTTCTCGATACTACCAATATCCGTAGCAAAGCTAAAGCGGAAGTATCCATCGCTTCCAAATCCTATACCTGGTACCACTGCCACGCCTTGTTCTTCAAGTAGGCGTTGGCAAAACTTCATCGAATCCATCTCAACCGCAGAAATGTTGACAAAAAGATAAAACGCTCCGTCAGGTTTGAGTACGGAGAGTCCATCGATGGCATTGAAGAGTGCTACAGCACGGTCTCGTCGCGCTACAAAAGCCTCTTTCATCGATGCAATATCTGCATCTGCACTTCCATCTAGACCTGTGATAGCAGCGTATTGCGTGATAGAGTTGATGTTGGAGGTGCTTTGGCTTTGGAGTTTTGTCATCGCCTTGATAATCTCGATATTTTTTGCCGCCGCATAGCCGAAACGCCAACCTGTCATCGCTACTGATTTGCTCAACCCATTGATGGTGATAGTGCGATTGAACATATCTTCGCTTATCGATGCCGTCGAGGTGAAGGTACCTTCATAGGTGAGCTTTTCGTACATCTCGTCACTCGCGACCAATATAGAAGTCCCTTTGAGTACCTCTGCAAGGCTCTCTAGCTCCGCTTTGGAGTAGACGCTACCAGTGGGATTAGAGGGTGAGGTGAGGATGAGCATCTTGGTTTTTGGTGTGATAGCATCACGAAGCATCTCTGCCGTGATTTTGAATCCTGTCTCTTCTGTCGTATGAATGGCTACAGGTACACCACCACAATAGGCGACCAATTCAGGGTAGGTGACCCAATAGGGCGCAGGGATGATGACTTCGTCGCCATTATTGATAGTCACCTCAAAAAGATTGAAAAGCGAGTGTTTCGCACCGTTGTTGGTGATGATTTGATTGGGGGTGTACTCTAGACCATTGTCGCGTTTGAGTTTGTTGGCGATGGCTTGTTTGAGGGCTAGGATACCATCGACGGCGGTGTATTTGGTGTAGCCTGCTTGGAGGGCTTTGATAGCGCTATCTTTGATGACTTGTGGCGTGTCAAAATCTGGCTCACCAGCGGAGAAACTCAAGATGTCACGACCTTGCGCTTTGAGCTGTTGGGCTAGGGTCGCAATGGCGATGGTGATGGATTCAGAGAGGATGTTAATGCGGTCGGATAGCATCGGATTCGGCCTTGTTTTTTTGTGGGGATTATAGCAAAGTTACCATTGATATGTTTCAAGCTCTTACAAAATCGGATAGTTGTCATTTTTACCATGAAAGCAAAACGTTTCGCTAGTGGTGGTATATGACGGTTATACTTTGGTTACTTTACCAATTTTTTTCTCATTTTCTTTGATAATTTCTATTTTAAAAGTTTCAGGTGCTTTTAGTCCAATAATTACCATTGGAACTGATAGTAAATCACGTAAAGGGTTTAGATATGTTAAAAATTTTTCATATTCTCCAACTGCACCGTCAAATCCACCTTTTTCTTTTAGGTCTTTTGTTGCACAAATTATTACTCCAATTTCTGATTCAATTTGTTTTTTGACATGATTCAGCTCGCTTGCCAAAACAGGTTTGATGAGATTCCAAGCAATTGCTTCCCCATGATTGAATGCAACTTCAATAGAAATTGATTCTTTTGCAAAATCTAGTCTCCATCTGTTGTCATTGTAATTTTCACCTTGAAAAATACTACTTTCTTTTGTCCATCCAAAGGATGTAAATTTTTCTTTTAGCAACTTATTAATTGCTTCAGATAAGCTTTTTGCTTTTCTGGGAGCACTTTCAAACTCCTTTATGATTTCTTCCTCTGTAATTGATTCAATAGCATTAAGTAGCTCAAGCCAAATGTTTACGTATTTTGCTTCATTAGCTAAAATAATTTCCCCATGCCTAAATGAATGCATTTCATATTTCACAACCCATCTCCTATTTTTTGTATTAATTTTTCACCAAGCTTCTCAATAACTCCAACAACCAATGCATTTCCCATTAAAAATGCTCTCTTTGTGTCTGTCACACCTAATGTATGATTTTCTGGAAACATATTTAGTTTTTCAAGCTCTACGGGCATTAAGCGTCTATACTTTCCATTTATATGGATGACGTGTTTGAATCGAGATGGACTTGCTCCTCCCTCGCCAGTAATGATTGTTCTAGCTGGTTTGTCAATGCTATCAGGAAAGCTCATGCTCCCTTCACTGTATTTGTACATATGACCCGTCGATTTACTTACTCTTTCGAGTGTTTTCGACCCTTTTAGAAAAGTCCATTTTTGTAATTCAGACTCATTTATATAAAACTCATTTGGAACATTTTCTTCAGCTACTAATACATTTTTTAAATACATAAAATCTCCTTTGTAGTCTGCTCTTACTTTTGAGGTGTAGTATTTGCCATCAATCATAAATCCAGCTTCAAGAAAAGGTGTGTTTTTAGAAAATTCTTTATTGAATGAGTTTGTTATTTTAACTAAATCGTTACCTATAGTATCTTGCAATATTTCATTTTCTTGTAGGGTTCTAATGGGAAATGCTTGAGCGAATAGACCATTGGCATTTAATATATCAACAGGTTTTGCTTGCAAAATTTCAGAATGAAGTTCTGTTCCGATTTTATAAGCCAAAATGTATACTCGTTTTCGTCTCTGCGGCATACCATATTCGCTTGCATCTATCACTCGCCACTCTACGGCATAACCTAAGGAGTTTAATGAAGAGAGCATAAGTGCAAAATCTCTACCCCGTTGCTTTGCAGGTGATTTTAAAAGTCTATCAACATTCTCAAGCATTAAATAGCTTGGTGCATTTTCTTTTTTTTGTTCGAGAATTCTATGTATTTGCCACCAAAGTACCCCTTTTTTTCCTACAATACCAGCAGAATTTTTAAGTGAAGTTGCAACTGAATAGTCTTGACAGGGAAAGCCACCTACTAATAAATCGTGGTTTGGAATTTCATCAATGTGGACAGTAGATATATCTTGATTAGAGTGATTTAGTTTACCGAATCGCATACAGTAGATATCACTTGCATGCTGAGCTTTTGTGGCGGGTTCCCATTGATTGCTCCAAACAATTTCATACTTTTTGTTGTTGTGCTCAATTTTTTCAAGTCCAATGCGAAAACCGCCAACACCTGCAAATAATTCAATAGTTTTTATGCGCTTTTTTTCTAAAGAATCAAAATCTGAAGAGATGTAACTTGCTGGCTTCATAACTCATTCCTTTTTTGTCTATGCTAACGTTTCTTTTAATGTATGCTTATTTTATTGGCAATTTGTCATATTTTACTATGTCTATTGAAAGGGCATTGTACTTATTTCTTGCTTTGGTGTACAAGATGGGATTCAATCTTTTTTCCTTTGATACCGCCAAAACCGCACCACGAAAACCGTAAACATCACGCCTCCCAAGAGGAGACTTCCCATACCCATCATCGCACTGTCAGGATAGATGACCCAGCCAAAAGCAACGAGAAAAAGCCCAATGACCAGACACATTAAGAAAATCTACCTAGTGTTGGAAAGTTTTTTATAGGTTGAATGTTCACGCGAAAAAATCTTGGTAGCTTATCGTTTCTAGCTTTCCGTCATCAAGGAGTTTGAGTCGATTTTCTACCTCTACTAGCCATGCTTTTTCAATCTCTTTATCGATGGGATTGAGGCTTTGGTTGATAGCATCTGCGAGAATGATACGCTCATCGATGGGAAGTTCGAGTGCACCATACAAAATATCATGTGCCGACATTTGTTCTCTCCTTTGTTGATCTTGGGGATTGTAGCATATTGAGCGTGCTTAGTAGACCTCTCCATCGAGGTAGCACCATGCGCCCTTGTAGCGTTTGAAACGTGAAAGTTCATGGTGGACGCCTGCTTCGCCGTCATGGAGGTAGTGCGCTTTGAATTCGACCTTGCCAATCTTGTCGTACTCTTCACCCATCGAGGTGCGTACAATCTCCAAAGAAGTGTAGGTGATATGGGGCAGGCTCTCTCGCAGTTGCGAGACAAGGTCGTGTGGGCGTGTGTCAGGGTGGTGGGTGGCGACGAGATAGTCGATGTCATGACGCACGAAGGCATCAAATCGAGAGCGCATGAGTGCTAGGGCAGTGGTCATACCACTACTTCAAAAATGAGCAGATGCACTTCGCCTATGGCATGGATGATGACCTCGTGTTCATCGACGATTTGCATCTCGTCGCGTCGCTCTAGTGTCTCGCCCAAAATCGTACAGCTCCCTTCGACGATGAGAAGGAGTCGACCTACGGATGGCATCACCTCTGGGAGTGTGTAGGTGTGGTCGGCTTGGAGCTTGAGGGAGTGAATGAAGGCATCTTGATTGATAGCCATCGAGCCTGCACGTCCATCGGGAGAGACGAGGGTCAGAAGTGTATTGGTCGATTCGAAGCCATCGAAGCGCATTTGGGCGTAGGCGGGCGGGAGGTCTTTGAGTTTGGGGAGTATCCATATCTGGAAGAGGTTGGCGCGTTGGGTGGCGGAGGCGTTGAACTCCGAATGCACGACACCTGTGCCTGCACGCATGTATTGGATTTCCCCGCGTTCGATAGTGCCGTGATTGCCCATCGAGTCGCGGTGTTCTAGCGCACCTTCAAGGGCGATAGTGACGATCTCCATATTGGAGTGCGGGTGCATCCCAAAGCCGCCAGAGGGTTCGATAATGTCGTCATTGATGACACGCAATGTGCCAAATCCCATGCGACTCCTATCGACATAGCGGTCGAAACTGAAATAAAATTTGGCGTGGAGCCAGCCGTGTTCGGCACTGCCTCGTTGGGTGGCACGGTGGATTTTTTTCATTGGGGTTCCTTATCGACGAATTTATCTCGAATGGCGACAAACGCATCGAGATGTGCGAACAAAATTTCTACTAGTTTAGGGTCGAAATGTTTGCCACTTTGAGCTTGGAAGAGTTCCAAAATCTTGGGCAGTTCCCACGCCTCTTTGTAGACGCGGCGACTCCCAAGCGCATCGAAAACATCTGCCACAGCGGTGATACGTCCATAGATATGAATAGCTTCGCCTGCTAGACCTCTGGGGTAGCCCGTGCCATCGTACTTTTCGTGGTGGTCGCGTGCGACGATGGCTGCCATTTGGAGGATGGGTTTGTTGGAGTGTTTGAGCATTTCGTAGCCCAATGTCGCGTGGGTTTTCATCACCTCAAACTCTTGGGGAGTGAGACGATCAGGCTTTTTGAGGATAGCATCAGGGATAGCGACCTTGCCAATGTCGTGCATGGGGCTAGCCATCTTAAGGTTTTCGGCTTCGATATCGCCCAAACCTGCATAAACTGCCAAGAGTTTGGAGTACTCCGCCACGCGCTTGACGTGGTAGCCTGTCTCTTGGCTACGGCTCTCACCGATTTCGCCCATCGTGTAGATGATTTCGCGTTGGGTGTATTCGATTTCGTCGTTGAGCGCGACCACTTCGCTCACGTCGATGAGATAGCAGTAGATGAGACCGTCAGCTTTGACACCTTGGAGGGTGACTTGGTAGCTTTTGTCGTCGTAGGCGTACATGAAGGTGTCTTGGGAGCTTGATTCGAGCACTTCACGGTAGTGCTCATGGGCGAAATCACGAATCGAGCTGATATGGTCTAGCCGTGTTTTGGCGGCTTCGTTTTTGTAGACGATTTGCCCCACCGTATCAAAGACGAAGACTTCGCTGGGGTTGTAGCGTGGGAGTTGAGAGAGGTAGTAGTTTTGTTGCGAGAGGCGCGCATTGATACCTAGCAAACTATAGAGTCCACAAAAGCGTGAAACCGCCGTGGCTAGCACTATAACACCACCTAGGAAAAGCCAATAGTTTTGAAAAGTGATGGCGCCCACGCCCAAAAGTAGGGCAATCAAAAAACGTATGGTGCGATCTGCGGTGTTCATATTACAGGTGAGATGCATGAGGTTCCTCGAAGTTGCGAATGCAAAAATGATAACACAAGGAGTTAAAAATTTATTCCTATTCCGTAGCGTGCACCAATTGTAAGCGCACCATAAGTTTGCATAGTATGCAAAAGAGAAGAGTCTCTGTTTTCTTCGTAGTAGAGACCTTTCGCATCGATACCGATGCCTACAAATGTACTGATATTTTCCCATCCCATCACTATTCCTGATTCAAAACTAGCGGTAAAGTGGTAGTTTTCGTATGTCTTGCCAATGCCAAACAAAGCATCCATATAGGGTTTTAGAAAGAAAAAGGTATAGCGCTGATGCCATCCAATTGCCACTCCTAAATCTACATCGGCGGCATAGTTCAGACGTGCCATTAACGCGCCATTGCCCAATGCCTCATCATGAAAAGCGTAGGCGAGGGAGTGTTGCAAAAAAGAGAATCTTCTTTCCGTTTCCACCGTCGATAGCAGTGACTCTCGACGATTTTCATCGATACCTACACCTATTTTTTGGGAGTAGGAGAGCCAATGAGTTTTGACAAAAGCTGGTGTGCTATTTGTGTCGTTGTGTTGAGGTTCAAAAAGAGGATGCTTTGGCGCAGGGGAGTCTTCTAGTGAAGAAGGAGCGTAGAGAATAGCATCAGGAATCGTCTTTGCAAAGAGAGGAGAAAAGAGGGCAGAAAGGAGTCCAATCGAGAGGAGTTTCACTGCCAAATTTCTTGGGTGACGGTGATATCGCCACGGTCGCTGTGAAGGGTGAGTATACCATCGCTGATGTTGCATTGCAGGCGCATCGAGCGCTCATAGAGGTGGGTGATGTCGGGTGCATCGATATGAATAACACGCAAATTGCCAAAGCGTGCAAGCGTAGCGCTGTTTTGGCGCCACCATGCAGTAGCGGCGTGATGGTTGTAGGTGTAGAGGATGACCTGTTCGCTTTTGCCACACGCTTTACGTAGGCGTTTCTCCTCGATTTGACCTAGTTCTATCCAGAGCTCTATTTCACCTGCGTAGTTTTTTTGCCACAGTTGCGGCTCCTCTTCACCTCCTACGCCTTTGGTGAGGGCGAGACGGTCGCTGGCATGCAGCGCAAAGGCGACCAATCGCATCATGAGACGTTCATCAGTCTCGCTAGGGTGTTGGGCGAGGGTGAGGTCATGCGTCTCGTAGTAGTGCGTGTCCATGTTCGCGATATTGAGTTGTGCTTTGCATACGGTACTGCCTGCGGCCATTGGGACTCCCTAAAAATGTGCGCTATTGTATCGTAGGCTTGCATAGAGCTAATTATCACTATTTAAGTCGATATGGGATAGTATCAGCGACAATATTTAGGCAAAAAAGCAAGGGTTCGCATGGATTTAGGAACGGTAATAGGGTTTGTATTAATTCTAGGTCTTTTGGCGGGCGCGATGGCTATGGGGGTGGGAATCGGTCCCTATATCGACATTCCCTCTGTTCTTATCGTCTTTGGGGGTAGTATTGGTGCTTTGATGATTGGCTTCAAAATGGAGCAGATGAAGAAATTCTTCACGGTTTTCATGATAGCTATCAAACCTCCTCACGAAGACCTCAATGCTCTTATCGAGAAGCTCGTGGAGTATGCGACCAATGCACGTCGTGATGGGATTTTGGCACTAGAGGGTGCTGTGGCAAATGAGGCAAACCTTTTTCTCAAAGGAGGTCTGCAAATGGCAGTCGATGGACATGAGCCTGATACCATTCGTGAGCTTCTCGAAATCGAGATGGAGCAGACCAGTATACGCCACAAGGGCAATATCGCAATGTTTGACCAATTGGGTAGCTTCGCAGGTGCAATGGGGATGATTGGTACACTTATCGGACTCGTTGCGATGCTTTTGAATATGGCTGACCCTTCAGCAATTGGTCCATCGATGGCGGTTGCGTTGCTTACGACTTTCTATGGGTCGCTCTTGGGAAATACTATGGGTGCACCTACAGCGAATATTTTGGGTATTCGTAACGATGAGGAGACCTTGGTCAAATCGCTCATCCTAGAGGGTATTATGTCTATTCAAGCGGGTGACAACCCACGTACACTCGAAGACAAACTCAACTCCTTTTTGCCGCCTAGTCAGCGCAAAAGTCAATTTAACTAAGCGCACCTATGGCAAAGAAAAAAGCTCCTCCCTGTTTATGTCCCCGCTGTCTACCTGGATGGCTTGCAGCTTTTGGGGATTTGATGTCGCTACTATTGTGCTTCTTCGTTTTGCTCCTATCGATGTCGAGTATGGATGCCAAAAAGGTCTCAGAGGCGATAGGCTCACTCTCTGGTGCGATGAGCGTCCTCGAGGGTGGTATCAAGACCGAAATTTCGCGCAAACGTATCCAAGAGTCAACACCGCTAGAAAATCGTGATGAGAGCAGTGAGGCGGTCAACCGTGTTGCGGCTTCTATCATCGAGGCGAGTGAAATGGTCAAACAATCGGGGGGGCCTGCGGTCTCACTCGAAGAGTCTGAAGATGGATTTATTATCCGTCTACCTGCCAATATGCTCTTCAAACAAGGCTCGGCTGTCATCGAAAACGACGATTCCATTTTGTTTCTCAAACGTATCGCTATGATAATTCAAGAGTTTCCAAATACGATTGAGGTGAGTGTACGTGGTCATACCGACAATGTACCACCCTCTGCCGCCTCGATATTCCGTGATAATTGGGAGTTGTCGAGTGCACGAGGTATCTCTGTGTTGAAACTCTTGGTCGATAACGGTGTCGATACTACACGTATTCACGCGGCAGGATTTGGTGAGTTTAAACCTATCGCCTCCAATGCTACAGAGGAAGGACGCGAGAAAAATCGTCGTGTCGATATACACTTCATGAGTATGAAACAGAGTGACGAGAGTAAAATCAAAAGCCTTCTTGACGCGTCTGGAGCCAAATAGTGTTATTTCGCCTCTTCGTGGCGTTGCTCGTAGCTTCTGCTACGCTTCTAGCTGAAACCGTACAAATTCCTGCGGTCAATGTATCGCTCACCGCACCCAATGAACCCGAAGATTTAGTCACCTCGCTCAATATCCTTATCGTTTTGACGCTATTGGTGCTAGCACCAAGTATGGTGCTGGTGATGACGAGCTTCACGCGGCTTATCATTGTCTTTGGATTTTTGCGTCAGGCGATGGGGACGCAACAAATGCCTCCGACTCAACTCTTGGTGACATTGGCGTTGGTATTGACCTTTTTCATTATGGAGCCTGTTTTCAAAGAGGGATACGCCAACGGTATTACTCCCTATATCGAGAAAAAGATTGGCTACGAAGAGGCGTTTGAAAAGACAACCGCACCCTTCAAAGCTTTCATGATTCGCAACACGCGCGAGAAGGATTTGGCGCTTTTCTTTCGTATACGCAATATGCCCAATCCTCAAAGTGTTGAAGAGGTGCCTTTGACTATTGCTGTACCTGCCTTTATGATTAGCGAACTCAAAACCGCCTTTGAGATAGGCTTTTTGCTCTTCTTGCCTTTCCTCGTTATCGATATGGTGGTCTCATCGGTCTTGATGTCGATGGGTATGATGATGTTGCCACCTGTTATGATTTCGCTCCCTTTTAAAATCCTCATTTTCGTACTCGTAGACGGATGGAATTTACTGATTGGTAATCTCGTAGCTTCATTTAAATAATTATCAAATAAATAGTTAACGGGGCTATGCCCAATATCGCTAGCGATATGAACCCTCGGTTGACGAGCTAAAATCTGGCTTTGCCAGATTTTTGAGCATCAATCAAATAATAGACGCAGCGCTAATGCTAGAGAGTTTCGCGTTCTCTTTGATGAGAGAGAAGAGTGTCGATATCTCTTCGATATCTGCGATGACGCGGTTTTCGCGTATCTCGATGATAGAGGCACTTACGCTTAAAAGTGGAAGCTCTCGTACTTCGCCAAAGCGATCTTTTTCGCGCATCCAACCCTGTTTTATCTCTTCGGTAGAGTAATACTTTTTGGTGATACGTCGGAAGCTTTTTTGTATCGATTTGACCCGTTTGTGGACGCTCTCGAAATCGACTTTGTGCATCGCTACGATGAAATCATCGCCTCCGATATGTCCAATGAAGTGGTTTTTGAAGCCAAATTCGATACGTAGTAAATCTGCAAAGGCGATGATGGCTTCGTCTCCTTTTTTGAAGCCGAAGTGGTCATTGAAGGGTTTGAAATAGTCGAAATCGAAGTAGACGATGATGCGTGTATTGGGATTGGTTTTGAGCGCATTGAGGTAGTGTTTGATACGTTTGTTGCCATTCAAATCAGTCAGAGGATTACGCTCTTTGGCGTGCTCTAGTTCGCGGCGAAAGCGCAAAATGATGAGTGTAAGCGCCATAAAAAGTACAGACAAAACAAAAAGCAAAATATTTTGCTGCTCCTCTAGGGGTGCTTTGCGCTCTTGGATAGTATCGATGATACGCTCTTTGAGGCTTTTGTAGGTGGCGCGATACTGTGCAGTACGCCCTAATGCACCGATATTTGCGCCATATCCGATGGCTTTGTAGATGGTAGTGAATTGGATAAATTTCTCTCGATAGGTATCGATGTAGCGACCTAAATCGTCATAGTATTGAGGGTAGGAGGCGCGAAGCTCTTGCTTGATACGTACAATTTTTTTCTCATACGCGGTGATATACCCCTCTAGCCCTCGAAGCATAAAATCTTTTTCATGACGGCGTATCTGCAGTAGGGTCACCAAAATTTTATGTGCACCCAACTGCCCGATACGCTCTTCGAGCAGATGGGCATCACGGCGCAAATCTCCGTAGAGACCTTGCTCATGGTCGAGTCCCATTTGCGTTTGGAGCGTGATAATGGAAGATATCTCATCGAAATAGCTACCGATGGTTTGGTGAAGCATCTGAATATCTTTGTAGAGCGGGTCATCACTGTTGCGCTCTTTGACGACATATTGGCACTGGGCGTAGTAGAGCGATTCGTTTTGCGATTTGAAATGCTCCATTGCTTGTTGGAGTGCTTCGCGGTAGTGCAGAGATTTTTCGAATAAAAATCCAAACTCGATAGCGTTGAGTTTTTCGTGGCTGGAGCTGATGTGTTCACTGAAGCGTTGGAGTCGGTCTAGCTCTTTGAGATGTTGGGTCACACGTATAAGATAGAAGGTACTTGCGATGAAGAGGAGAAGCAAAAGGGCGAAAAGGTATTTGGATAGTGTGCCTATTTTCATGCGGGCATTTTACTCTCGGGATGGTTACGAAATGGCTACGAGATTAAGCCCTCTCATGCTAGACTTCACGCTTTGAAAAAGCCAAAAGAGAGGGTGGAAAATGGAGTGTAACTATTTTGGCGTGTGTGCGAGTTGTACGCTCTACACCATGCCCTACGAAGAGGGTTTGGCGCACAAATGTGACACACTCATGCAAGATTTTGCCCCCTATTACAGTGGTGAGGCGACACGTATTGCCTCACCGCAGGAGCATTTTCGCTATCGCGCAGAGTTTCGTATCTGGCATGAGGGTGAGATGCACTATGCGATGACACACATCGACAAGAAAAGCGTCGTGACCATCGATGCATGTGCCATTGTCTCGCCTGCAATTGCCGCATTGATGCCTACGCTTTTGGAGGCAATAGAAGGTATGAGCGTCGATGCTCCGCAACTTAAACGCAAACTTTTTGGGGTCGATTTTTTGAGTACGTTGAGCGGTGAGATGGTCGTGACGCTCCTCTATCACAAAGTGCTCGATAGCGCTTGGCAAGAGAGCGCGACGCAATTAGCATCCACGCTAAACATTCATCTCATCGGTCGAAGTCGCAAACAAAAAGTGGTCATAGGTGGCGACAGTGTTATCGAAAAGCTCACCATCGAGGGCAAAGAGTGGCGCTACATGCACACCGAAAATAGCTTCACACAGCCCAATGCGCAGGTCAATCAAGGGATGATAGGGTGGGTGTTGTCACATCTGCCACACTCTAAGCGTGACCTATTGGAGCTTTATTGTGGGGCAGGGAATTTTACACTGCCTTTGAGCAGACATTTTGGGCGTGTAGTAGCCACCGAAATATCCAAAAGCTCTATCAAAGCGGCGCAAACCAATTGTGCGCTCAACGGTGTTGATACTATCGATTTCGTGCGCTTAAGCAGTGAGGAGTTCGTCCAAGCTTATCAAAAGGTGCGTGCCTTTCGAAGATTGGAAGGTATCGAGCTAGACAACTATGACTTTGAAGCGATTTTCGTAGACCCTCCGCGCAGTGGATTGGACGAGACGACACGTGCCTTGGCGGCACAATTTGATACGATTATCTACATTTCGTGTAATCCAAAGACATTATTGGACGATTTAGCGCTATTAAGTAGGACGCATCGTGTTGGGCATATGGCGTTTTTTGACCAATTTGCCTATACACACCATATGGAGATGGGTCTTATTCTCTATGCCAAACACCCAAAGGAGCACGTATGAAGCACATAGGATTGATGGTCGCCATGTTGGCGATGTTGTGGGCAGATGCCAAAGATGACCAAATCAAAGCGCTTGAGAGAGAATTGGCTATCAAAAAGCAGGAGATTCAAATTTTGCTTATTGCGATAAAAAACCAAAAGCAAGAGTCGATTCAAAAGAGCAATGCGCCTAGTTTGAGCTTCCAAAGTGTCGATACCCCCGCTCCTACCAAGGTCATCCTCAAACCAAGCATGCTTAGCGAAGAGGCAATAAGTGCCATCGATAGAGAGAATCAAACCGATACTGATACACTCATGGCAAGTGCACCTACGCAAAATACGGATGTTGTTGCCCCTGAAGCAACACAAGCTACTACCCCAGAAGAGAGCCCAGAGGAGTCAGAAGCTGTGCAACAAGAGGCTACGACAGACACGATTGCCTCACGCAAAGAGTCTCACGCTCCCTCTACCATTGCAGGTATTATCTATACCAAACCTACCAAATATCACCTCATAGAAAAAGCGACTATTTTTAGTGATTTGGGGCAGAGTCGTATCGAAGAGTGGGAAAAAGAGCGTGCCTTTACCAGCAATCGACGCAAGGGTGAGTGGATATTGGTCACAGGACGCATCACTTCGCGCGGGTGGGAGATGGTCGAAAAGAGCATGTGGATTCACCAAAGCCACGTCAAGTAGCGTACAAACGTGAATGTGGCGATAATAGGGGGTGGCGCATCAGGCATGGTCGCGGCTATTGTAGCCGCACGTGCAGGTGCCAAGGTCACACTCTATGAAGCACAAGAGGCGTTGGGCAAAAAGCTCTTGGCAACGGGCAATGGCAGATGTAATATCGCCCATCGCACCGTAGCGCCTAGTCGTTTTGTCACAGACAATAGCGCCTTTGTCGAGAGCCTCTTTGTGCGTATCGATAGTGCCTCTATCGAGGCTTTTTTCGCGTCGATAGGATTGCTTTGGGTGTGGCATGAAGAGGGCAAAGCCTTTCCTATCACCTATGAGGCAAAATCTGTTGTCAAAGCGCTTAGCTTGGCGCTTCAAGAGGTGGGTGTCACTGTGCAATTGGGGCAAGCGGTACAAACTATCGTCGATACACCCAAAGGGTACAGTGTGCGTACTGTCGATGGGAGTAGTGCCACCTATACGAGGGTGCTTATCGCTACAGGATTGGATGCGGCACCGCAATTGGGTGCGACGCAAGAGGCATTGGCATGGGCAAAAGCGTTGGGACACAGCGTAGTGCCTACCTATCCTATCCTCGTGCCCCTAGAGTGTGCGCATACTGCCACCATGCAAGGCGTGCGTATGCGTATGGAAGCGACTCTTTTTATCGATAATCAAAAGATAACCTCCTATATCGATGATGTACTCTTCACCGCGTATGGTTTGTCAGGATTGGCGATATTAGATTTGAGCCGTTATGCCTCAGCGGCATTGGCGCAATCGAAACGCGTCAAGGTCACTCTCGACCTTTTGCCCTCATGGAGCAAAAATGGTTTGACACAACACTTCGAAAGTGCTCAAAAAGAGTTTCCCAAACGTGATTGGCTTGCAGTGCTCTCTCTACTCCTGCCCCAAAAAGTAGCCAAAGAGCTACTCAAAACACTCTCTATCGATGGTGCATTGCCGTGTGGTAAAGAAGATGCGCGCACACTCAAACGACTCGTAGAGGGGATAAAAGGGTGGAAGTTTGAGATTACGGCGACACATGGAGCCAAACACGCTGAAGCAATGGCTGGCGGTATCGATACGGCTTCTATCGAGGTGGCATCGATGGAGTCACGGCTGAAAAAGGGACTCTTTTTTGCAGGAGAGGCGCTGGATGTTGCAGGGGATAGAGGAGGGTTTAATCTCGCCTTTGCATGGGCGAGTGGGATGGTGGCAGGGCAAGCCCTAGCCCTGAAGGATTAGAATCCGCCCCACGGTTGCGCGTTCTCTTTCCATCCGAACATAAAGCCGTCGGTGAGATTGTAGGCGGTGATACCCGCTTTGGCAAGCTTCTCAGCCGCTTCAGCACTGCGTGGACCACTTCGGCACACCAACACGACCGACTCTACACCGCTAAGTTTCATAGCACTCATTACCTCTTCGACAAACTTTTCATTGAGCACCTCTTTGGTGTCGTAGAGCTTTTGCACCATTTTGTGCTCTTTTACTTTTTCGTTTTCGATCTCAAATTGGGCACTCTTGACACGTGCCTCTATCGATTTTGGGATGTATATCCAGTTTGTCAAGGGAATATTGATAAACCCTAGACCGTGTCCTGTATAGATATGCTCGATAGTGGTGCGCACATCGACGATGATGGCTTTGCCCGATTTTTGCATCTCAAACGCCTCTGCCGCATCGATATCATCTTCGTACGCAAAACTCATAGTTATTACCATTAGTAATATTAATAATAATCGCATCTACTCTCCTTTTTTTGGGGCACCATTGTAACGCTGTAGTTTTTTATTCGCCTTAAATAGTCGATATAGAGTTGGTTCGATATACTTGCAACCCAAAACAAACACAATTTAGGAACAATTCAAATGGAATGCCAACTCCCTACTATCAATAGCACTACCCCCCACATAAGAGAAATTTTGCACACCATCAAAACCATCGCTGTGATGGGACTCTCTCCTGACGAAGATAAGCCTAGCCATCGCGTCGCCAAATATATGCAAGAGCAGGGTTATACCATCGTGCCTGTCTACCCCAAAGAGGAGACGATTTTGGGTCAAAAGGTCTATCGCACACTCGCAGAAATCCCTTTCGCCATCGATTGTGTCAATATTTTTCGCAAACCTGACGCATGTTTGCCTATCACGCAAGAGGCACTCAAACGCGGCGATGCCAAGGTGATTTGGATGCAAGAGGGTATTGTCAACAACGATGCCGCACAGTTGGCTGTCGATGCAGGCGTCAAAGTGGTGCAAAGCAAATGCATCATGATTGAACATAAAGCGATGTTGAGCAAGTGATACACCTCGAAGCTATCCAAAACGCCGCCCAACGTATCAAAGGGGTCGTAGTCAATACTCCTATGGCGTATGCTCCCGTATTGAGCACTATGGTGGGAGCTAATATCTATCTCAAAAAAGAGAACCTGCAACGCACAGGCGCTTTTAAACTACGCGGCGCTTTTAACAAACTAGCCACACTCACTCAAGAGCAAAAGGCGCGTGGCGTCGTAGCCGCAAGCGCAGGCAATCATGCTCAAGGTGTTGCCTTTAGTGCCAAACATTTTGAGGTCAATGCCACCATCGTCATGCCCCAATCGACCCCGCTGACCAAAATCAATGGCGTTACAGAGTTTGGTGCGACGGTGGTACTGCATGGGAGTAATTATGACGAGGCGTATGCTCATGCACGTGAACTTGAGGCGAAATATCACTACACCTTTGTGCACCCCTTTGAGGATGCCGAAGTGATGGCAGGGCAGGGGACTATCGCGTTAGAGATGCTTGAGAGCATGCCAGATTTGGATGTGTTGGTCGTGCCTATGGGCGGTGGCGGACTCATCTCTGGTATGGCAAGTGCCGCCAAACAGCTCAAACCCTCTCTACGTGTCATAGGCGTGAGTGCCTATGGTGCTTCAGGATTGCGCCAATCGTTTGAGGCAGGGACCAATCAAGGTCCCAAACCCGTACGCACCATCGCAGACGGTATTGCCGTACGTGATACCTCCGATGTGACACTAGGGCATATGCTAGAGTGTGTCGATGCGGTGGTGAGTGTCGATGACAATGAAATTGCAAGTGCGATACTCTTTTTGCTAGAGCGTCAAAAACTCTTGGTCGAGGGTGCAGGAGCGGTAGGTGTAGCGGCGGTGATGCACAATAAAATTGCGCTATTACCTCACCAAAATATAGGCGTGGTACTTAGCGGTGGCAATATTGACGTGACAATGCTATCAGTCATTATCGAGAAGGGCTTGGTCAAATCGAGCCGCAAAATGAAACTCGTCGTAACCCTCATCGATAAGCCAGGTTCATTGATGCACTTGACCCAAATATTGGCACAAAATAGCGCCAACATCGTCCATATCGGCTATGACCGTACCTCCACGTCACTGGCGTATGGCGATGCCAATGTCAATATCGAAGTAGAGACCAAAGGCGATGAGCACCAAACCGCTATCGCGCAGAGTCTGACATCTCACGGCTATAAATTCACCCAACAGCAATGATTCAAGAGACCGCCAATTTCAAAGCCCCTATCTATAGCATCACAGCCATAGAGGGTGGCAAATTTGGGGTCGTTGATAAAAACTCTACGGTACGTATTATCGATGCCAAGACACTCCAAACCGTCGATGGATTCAAGACCAAACTTACCCACAAACACCGCACCTACAATATCGCTCAACTCTCCAAAAGTGGGCGTTTCAGTCTCATCGGTCAGCCTATGCAAGACAAAGCTGCCTTTTTTGCCAACAAAGACCGTAGACTCTTGGCGCAAGTGGGTATGCACAATGGCGAGATAGAGTCCGTCGCCTTTAGTCCCGATGAGCACTATATGGCTACGGGCGGGACAGATGGGCGCACCTTCGTCTACGCGACCAAAACCGCTGCACTTTTGGTCGCGCTGGCTCCGCATCGTGACTATGTCTCTGCTATAGCTTTTAGTGCCAACAATCGATGGGTAGCTACAGGGAGTTTTGACCGCACGATTCACATCAAAAATATTGCTACCATGAGTGAGCACTTCGCCCTTGCAGGGCATACGGCGCCGATTACGCAATTGGAGTTTGTCAATTCCGAATTGATGCTCTCCATCGACAAAGAGGGCAATGTCCTTTTGTGGGACCTCTTCAATCGACGTGTCAAAAAGCGCCTCCCCAAAATGCTCGAAGAGGCAAGCGATATGGCGCTTACGCATGATGGGCGCTTTTTGTTTGTGGGGACGCGATTGGGCAATATTGGACTCTATGATTTGGAGAGTTTTGAGCAACTCAACAAAAGCTACATCAAAACCAACAGTGCCGTCACCTCCTTGGCTATCGATAAGGCTACGGGCGTATTGTGTTATGGCACAGAGGATGGTTTTGTACACAACTACTCACTCACCAATGGCGATGAGGAGCTTCAAGCGTTAGTCTCTCAAGGTAGCTACACCAAGGCGTATAAATTGGTCTTTGAAAATGCGATGTTGCGCTTTTCACCGCACTATGCACAGTTAGAGCATATTTGGGAGGAGAGTGTCGAAAAAGCCAAAACCTTTTTGACCCAAGAGCAGCCCGCCCAAGCTAAAGCGATTTTGGCACCTTTTGAATATGTCAGCGGCAAGCAGTCGATTATCAAAGCGCTGCTCAATGATTTTGTCGATTTCAGCAAATTCAAAGAGCTGGTCAAAAATTCCAAATTCAATTTAGCCTACTCACTCGTGGGGCAACGCCCTGTCTTCAAAGAGACCCAAGAGTTCAAAGCGCTCGAAGAGGTGTGGGAGCGCCAACTCTCCAAAGCCAAAAAAGATATTTTGGAAAAAGCGGGTGATGAGAAGGCGCGCGAACATTTGGCGCTTTTTCGTGGGGTTTCGCACAAAGCCAAGCTTATTACAGAACTCTTCAATCAACGCAAAGCCTACCTCTTTTTCCGCAAAAAATTGGCACAAAAAGATTACGTCTCGCTCTTTCAAATCACCAAAGCGCACCCCTTTTTGCGTGAGATGCAAGAGTACAAAGATCTTATGCGTGTAGCCGATGCGATTTTCATCACGATCAACCACTACTACGCCAATCACGAATATATGTCAGCTATCAAAGCAGCAGAGCAAATCAAAGATTTCCCTGGTTTCAAAGAGGAGCTAAGCTCTCTTATGCGCCACAGCCAAGTCTATATCGATTTCGAACAAGCGATTTTACAAAACGACCTCAAACAAATCTACTTTTTGTTGGAGCGTTACGCCTTTTTGAGCGATTTGCCACAGCTCGATACCATCGATAGAGAGTGGGCAAGCAAAATTGACGAGGCGCAAGCCATGGCATCCAAGGGCGATGCGCGAGGTGTTTTGACACTCTTGCGTGAGTATTTCAAAATCTTTTTTCGTCGCAACGTCATCCTCAATCTTCTCAAAGTCGCCTATACACGACAAGTGCAACATCTCATCAAAAAAGCGCACCCCAAAGAGGCGGTCGCACAGGCTATTACACGTCTCTATGGATGGTTCGGTGAGGATGCGATGTTTGATGCGATGCTCGATGCGTACAACAAAAATTACAGTGAACATTTGGAGCTAGAGATGCTCTACAAAGGTAGCAGTGCGACACTCGATTTTGCGATATTGCCCCCTTCGGTATTGGCGTGATTGCAATTGATTTAGGTTCCAATACACTGCGTGCAGTGCAGTATGAGTGTCGGACACAAAAATTTGGAGCTGATTTTGAGCGTATGGTCAAAACCGCCCAAGATTTACACCGCACACGCCGTATCTCCCCCGAAGCGCAAGCGCGCATCATCGATGCGCTTGGTGCTATGCGCCAAAAATTCTCACCCCATGAGACCATCATAGCTAAGACCACAGCCGCGATGCGCCAAGCCCAAAATGCTTCTGAAGTAATAGAGGCGATTTATGAGGCTACGGGTGTGAAGTTCGAGATTATCGATGCCCAAGAGGAGGCGCGATTGACCCATCTAGCAGTCTCCAAACGCATGGAGATGTTGGGCTTAGCACAGCACTCCTATGCGCTTATCGATATTGGGGGTGGTTCGACGGAGTTGATTGTCACCCAAAATGGCTCGATGCACGCTTACAGCGTCGATGCAGGTATCGTGACGCTGAGTGAAGCGTATGCCTCACCTGATGCCTTGCAGGCACGATTTAGGGAGGTGTTCGCTCCTTTTGCTCAAGTCGTAGGAGAACTCTCACATGCTTTGGAGACGTTGGTCTTGACCGCTGGTACGCCTACGACGATTGCCAGTATGAAGCTAGGCATGACGACACAAACTTATGAGGCATCACGTGTCAACGGTACGCTCTTGTCCCAAGCAGATTTGGAGACGCAATTGGCGCGTCTTTTGGCGATGGAAATCGAGGAGCGCGAGCGCTATGTGGGGGTAGGTCGAGAGGCGCTGATTCGCACAGGTGTGGCGATGTTGAAGTATCTCTATGGGCTTTTGGGATTTGAGGTGGGTCTCATTATCGACGATGGATTGCGTGAGGGTATTGCATTGGATTATTGTAAGGCTTGACAAATAACAAATCCACTATAATATCCGACAATTTTTCAAGGAGTTCTATCATGGAAATTAGCGGTGCACGAATGGTCATCGAAGCGCTTATCGCCGAGAACGTCGATGTCGTCTTTGGCTATCCTGGTGGAGCCATAATGAACGTGTACGATGAAATCTACAAACAAAAAAGTTTTCAACACATTTTGACACGTCACGAACAAGCGGCTATTCATGCCGCCGAAGGCTACTCCAAAACGACAGGCAAAGTAGGGGTGGCGATGATTACCTCTGGGCCTGGGTTTACCAATGCAGTGACGGGGTTGGCAGATGCCTACATGGACTCCGTGCCCATGGTCGTCATCTCTGGACAGGTGGCAATGTCTCTTATCGGTACGGATGCCTTCCAAGAGATAGATGCCGTAGGTATTAGCCGCTCATGTACCAAGCACAATTATCTGGTGACGCACGCATCACAACTCCCACGCATCCTCAAAGAGGCGTTTTACATTGCCGCTAGTGGTCGCCCTGGTCCTGTGCATGTCGATATCCCCAAAGATGTCACGGCGCAATTGGCCTATTTTGACTACTCTCAAGAGGTGCAATTAGAGACCTACAAGCCTACCCTTAAAGGCAATATGCGCCAAATCAAAAAGGCTATCGAAGCTATAGCCGCCGCTAAAAAACCGCTCTTTTATTTGGGCGGTGGTATCAAGGCTTCAGGGGCAGATGCATTGGTGCGTCGTATCGTAGCCCAAAGCCAAATCCCAGCCGTAGAGACCTTCAATGCGCGTGGTACGCTCTCGCATGAAGACCCGATGCTCATCTCGATGGTCGGTATGCACGGCTCGTATGCGGCGAATATGGCGATGTCAGAGTGCGATTGTATGATTGCCTTTGGTCCACGCTTCGATGACCGTGTGACAGGTAAACTTTCGGAGTTTGCAAAATACGCCAAAATTATTCACATCGATATCGACCCAAGCTCGATTGGCAAATTGGTCGATGTCGATTTCCCTATCGTTGGGGATTTGAAAAGCGTCCTTGAAGATATGGAGCCTCTTTTTGCGAGTACTATCGCACCCTCGATGTACGCATCGTGGAGAGAGACTATCAAACGTTTCAACGATTTGCACCCATTGAGCTATCACGATGACCCAGCGGGTCGATTGAAACCGCAATGGGTTATCCAACGTATCGGTGCGCTTTTGGGTGACAAGGCAAATATTTCTACGGACGTAGGTCAGCACCAGATGTGGACGGCGCAGTTTTATCCCTTTAGCCGCTCTCGACAATTTATCTCTTCAGGGGGATTGGGGACGATGGGCTTTGGCTTCCCTGCGGCGATTGGGGTCAAACGTGCGGATCCAGAACGTATCAGTATCAATATCACAGGCGATGGCTCGATTCTCATGAATATCCAAGAGTTGATGACCGCAGTTGAGTACAAATTGCCTGTTATCAATGTCATTTTGAACAACAATTACCTAGGGATGGTGCGCCAATGGCAGACCCTTTTCTACGAAGATAGACGCTCCGAGACTGATTTGAGTATGCAACCCGATTTTGTGATGTTGGCGCAAAGCTTCGGCGGTATTGGGTACCGCGTATCGACCAAGGCGGAGTTCGAGGCGGCACTCCAAGATGCCATAGCCAAAAATGTAGTGGCGATGATAGATGTCGTCATCGACCGTGAAGAGATAGTATTGCCGATGGTTCCAGCAGGTGGTTCGCTCTTCAATATGATGTTAGCCAAAAAGGAGAAGTAAGATGACAGAAATTATCCCAGACGAAAAGCGTGTCATTTCTGTCGTCGTTGTCAATGAAGCCTCTGTATTGGCGCGTATCGCAGGGCTTTTTGCAGGACGCGGTTACAACATCGAGTCGTTGACCGTAGCACCTATTCCAGAGAGTAAATATTCACGTATTACTATCGCTACTTCAGGAAGCAAGCGCGTTATCGAGCAGATTATCAAACAGCTCTACAAACTCATCCCCGTACTCAAAGTTATCGAGCACGCCCAACAAGTCGAAAAAGAGATGGCATTGGTGAAGTTCCCTGTGGGTGAATCGATTGCTGATATTGCGGCATTGTGCGCGGCATACAATGGCAAAATCGTCAATGTAGGACAAGGTGTCATCATCACGATGGTCGCTGATGAGCCGCAACGTATCAACTACTTCCTCGAAGCGGTCAAAATTTTCAATCCCAAAGAGATTGTACGCTCAGGCGTTGTGGCAATGGAGCGCTAAAAGCGATGCGACTCTCTCACCTTGTCGTAGCCTTGGAGCTTGAATACAGCGGCAAAGAGGTTGAGATTAGCGGCTTGAACGCGCTTGGGGAGGCAACTGACAGTGAGCTTTCGTTTTTGGAAAATGCCAAATACGCCAAAGCACTCGCCTCCACCAAAGCCGCGGCAGTATTCGTCCACCCCAAAAATGCCCATCTCGTGCCTGATGGATGCATAGCCCTTCTGACTCCCACCCCCTATTTACATTTAGCGTATGCGACCAAGCTTTTCGCACCTCCTCTCATCGAGACCCAAGGACACGAAGCCGTCATAGGCGAAGGTGCTACACTCATGCCGCATGTCCATCTAGGCAAAAATGTCACGATTGGAGCAGGTGCTACGCTCATGGCAGGTGTCTTTATCGGAGACAATGTCACCATAGGAGAGGGTGCGATTCTCTACCCCAATGTCGTCGTTTACCGCGATTGCCATGTGGGTGCGCGTACTATCATTCACGCCTCTAGCGTCATAGGCAGTGACGGTTTTGGCTTTGCCCATACAGCCGAGGGGGAACATATCAAAATCTACCAAAACGGCAATGTCATCATCGAAGAGGATGTCGAAATAGGGAGCAATGTCTCTATCGACCGTGCTGTTTTTGGCTCTACGCGCATAGGACGCGGTACCAAAATAGACAATCTCATTCAAATCGGACACAACTGTCGTATCGATGAGCATGTCATCATTGTGGCGCATTCGGCATTGGCTGGCTCTACGCATGTGGGGCATCATACGGTGATGGGAGGTCAGACGGGTACGGCTGGGCATTTGAGTATCGCACCCTTTTCGACGCTCTATGCACGCACAGGTGTTACCAATGATATTACTATCCCTAAAGAGTCGTGGGCAGGTTTCCCACACATGCCCCATCGAGAGTGGCTCAAAATGAGTGCAAAAATACGTATGCTGACCAAGCGCACCAAAGAGTCACAATGAGCCAAGCACAAAAGGCGGTCTGTATTATCAGTGGTGGCATGGACTCAGCGCTTGCTGCCTATATGACAAAGGCGCAGGGGTATGAGATCATTGCTTTGCATTTCAATTACGGTCAACGCACGCAAAAGAGAGAACTAGAGGCATTTCGCGCGGTATGCGATGCTCTTGGCGTGGTCAATCGCTATGAGATAGATACCGATTTTTTCAAAACCATTGGTGCTTCTGCACTCACAGACGCTACTATCGAGGTGCCTGTCGATGGCATAGGTGAGGGTGTGCCTATTACCTATGTGCCCTTTCGCAATGGAATTTTCCTCTCGATTGCTACAGCCATAGCCGAAAAAGAGGGCGCCTCGGCACTGGTGATTGGTGTGGTCGAGGAGGATAGCAGTGGTTATCCCGATTGTCGTGAAAACTACATCGATGCGATGCAAAAGGCGATAAACTTAGGTACCAAAGAGAGTACGCACCTAGAGATTTTGCGTCCGTTGGTGCATCTATCCAAGGCGCAAATCGTCGCCCAAGCACTCATCATGCAGGTACCGTTAGAGCTTACATGGAGCTGTTACCAAAAGAGCGATGTAGCGTGCGGGGTGTGCGACAGCTGTCGATTGCGATTACGTGGTTTCGCGATGGCAAATGCTATCGACCCTATACCTTATGAAAGGAGTCCACTATGACCATCGAAAGAACCAAAAGTAGCCCACTCAATTACCAAGAACCCAGAGAGGTACGCAAAGAGGAGGGCAACAAAGAGGAGTCGAAAAAAGCGGAACTCTTGGCGCAACAACGCAGCCAAGAACGTGAAGCACTTCAAAAGCAAACCGAAGCGACCCTCAAAGAGCTAGTCCAAAATGACGACAAAAGCCGTGAAGCCGCCAAAATTACAGGCATGGGACAAAATCTCAATCTCTTAGCGTGATGCTCAAAACCTTTTTCGCGCTTCTATTGATAGCTCTACCCCTTTGGGCACTGCCCAAGGTGGTCTTGCTCAAAAGTGTGGGTGCCAATAACGTCATGCGTTTTTTGGATAAGAGCCAACCCTTTTATTGTTACACTGCCGCTATCAACACCCATGAAACCTTTCTCGATTCCAATGCCACCTCACAAGCGTGTAAAACCCAAATGCACCTACAGCTGCGTCGCGACCCTATTATGCGTTACGCCTATGCCTATGCATTGCATGAAGAGATTGCCTACACTCTCGAGGCATATGAGGGTAATAGCTGTTTTATGTGGCTCGATGGTGGGCGGACGTGGAGTGAGTATCTGCTAGAAAAGGGGTATGCGCTTTTGAAAAACAGTCACTCTGAGGCGTTTATCAAGACGACACTCTACGCCAAACTGCAACGCGCCCAAGAGCGTGCCAAATATGAGCATCGAGGTGTTTGGAGTGACGAAACGCTTGCAGAGTGTTTTAGGTGGTTGCCTTAGTAGCTAGTGCGAGAGGTGAGGTATATCCAGTAATCGCGGTGGCTTTTGCCTTGGTTGAGAAACCAAAACTGTAGCACCGTGACGCGCCACAAGGTCATAACCATCTTGGCAAAAGGGATGAAGATAATGAAGTTTTGCCACAGTGGAGGTTTGGTATTGCCTGTGAGTCGAATCATCTCATCGATACCGATATTTTCACTTAGGTATAGCCCAAAAAGGAAGGAAAATAGAAAATTGGCAATAATGCCAAAGCCAATAGTAGTAAATAGGTCTGCACCCAGAAGTGTTTCGAACATCCTTGTTCCTTGTAGCGTTTTCTCTACGCCCTACATCGACACTTACAGTACAAAAGTTTAGCAAATAGAGGAGGATAGTGTGGAATTAGAGCAGTTGGTACACGATATGGATGCCAAGTCGTTGTTGGAAAATTTGCAACTGCTAATTGACCAGACGCACATCATCGAAGCGCAGTACGATGGTCTACGCCAAACCTTCAATGACGTACTAGAGTCCCAATCCAACGCCTTATGGATATTCGATGACCAAGGAGCGCTCTATTTGGAAAACTCCAAGGCGAAAAATTTGGTGGGGCTTTTGACCAAGGTGCGACTCGATAAGGCGCAGGAGTATGAAGTACTCTTTGAAAAGCGCAGTTTTTGGATAGCCATCAGCCACAAAGCGGACAAAATCATCGTCAGTGCCACCGACATCACCGAGCAAAAACGCAAAGAGTCTTTGGCGACGATGGGACAGATGGCGGCGCACCTTTCACACGAGATACGCAATCCCATAGGCTCTATTGCGCTTTTGACCTCTTCACTGCTCAAACGTATCGATGCGGTTAACAAACCTACCGTTTTTGAGATTCAAAAGGCGATTTTTCGTATCGAGCGCATCATCCAAGCGACCTTGATGTTTTCCAAAGGTATCGAAGCCAAAAAAAGCACCTTTGAACTAGCGCAACTCCAACAAGAGCTAGAGCGCGCCGTGGGCTACTACAGCTACTCCAAAGAGGTGCGGTTCGATTTTGCCTTCCCTGCCATAGCGTTGCAGGGCGATTTTGAGCTGTTGCTCATGGTCTTTAGCAATTTCGTCTTCAACGCTATCGATGCTATCGAAGCGTGTGAGAGGGAAGAGGGGTGTGTGACGATTGGCTATACAGATGAGGAGCTTTTTCATCGCTTTCATATCATCGATGATGGTGTCATGTTCGAAGATATATCGATGCTTTTTGAGGCGTTCAAAAGCACTAAAGAGCGCGGTAATGGTCTAGGACTTGTTCTCTCACGTGACATCATCGCCGCACACGAGGGCGCTATCGAGGTGCTCATCGAGGGTCAAAAAGGATTCGCGCTACGACTGCCTAAAAGGTAATAGCGTAGCTACTCTTTTCATCGACGATATATATAGCTGTAGAGAAGGTCATGTTGGAGGTCGTTTGTCCCTCTTCATCGATGGCGGCTAGTACGGCACCTGCTAAATGGGTATTGCCTGTGGTGGCTCTAACGTTTGCGCTCAGGTCTTTTTCCTGTTAACTTTTCAATCGCTCGTGCTAAATATTCAGAACGAAATCCATCAGTATACTCACGCATTTTATAATAAACTTTGATAAATCTTTTGTCATTTAGATAGGCTGTATACAGTGGAATTGTTGCATCAAAACTGCTGTACCCCTTGTTGGGATCGATTCCTTTTTGAGCATTCAAAATTTGTAACAAGATTTGAACATTTTCTTCATATTCGATATGTTGATTTGCTTTTATAAATGCTAAATAAGCTTTTTCGTTTTCTCTTTTGACCTTTATCTTATGTGTTAATAAATAGTCCCTTAACACTTTACTCTTACTAAAACCAAAAATAAGGACTTCATACCCAGATATGCCATCGTCCAATAGCTGAAGATTGTTTTTGATATTTTCATCATTATCATTGATCCATGAGATCATATAAGTATCAAATGACTCACAATAGTCGAAGCCATCAACGATTTCGCTCTGCTTTCCTTCAATGTATGGAAAAGGTTTTGTTTCACTAAGTTCTGTAAGATAATCATTGAGACATTCCTCTGCATGCATTAGATTATAAATCATCAATAAACTTAAAAAAAATTTCATCATTTTGCCTTTAAACTGAAGTCTGGTAATGGTAATTTGATTGCATATACCCCTGTATCATAATTCCCTCATTCCCAACGTCCCCATTGAAAATGATATAAATGGAAGTGGGGTTTCAACCCCGCTCGTATATGCATTGCGAGGCTAAAGCCTCACTTCCCCAAAAATCAAAAAATTTTTTCGTATCGAGGGTGTGCCTAAAAGGTAATGGCATAGCTAGCAAAAAGCACCATGGCACTCTCTCCAAACTCACTGCCATCCTCTCCAAAAGCGATAAAACCGCCTACGTTTAGCGTCGATTCGTCGCTGAGTGAGTAGCTTATCGAGGGTACGACCATACCGCTACCATCACCCAAATGTGTCATCACCATCACCATCGTGGTCAAAAGCGTCGTGGGGGCATACATCGCCATAGCGCTAGCGTAGTGACGGTTGGCGTGTCCAATGACATCACGAAAATATTGACGTTGTATCGCGGTGGTATAAGCTTTTATACTGCTGTCAGTTTGGTTGTAGAGGTACTCTCCTATGAGGCTAAGCCCACTCTCGAAGGTGTAATCCGCTCCCAAAATCCCCTTGAAATAGGTGGTGTTCGTAGGGATATAGGTGAAAAATCCCCCTTCGCTTCGCATCTCGATGCCTGTGGAAAAGAGTTCACCCTCTGCTTCATAGCCTATGAGCGTGCGGTTGGCTTCAGCTACACCCAAGAGTGCGATATCACCGATACCAATATTGCCTTTGAGACGAAGGGCATATTTGGTGGTGTTGCTCTCTTGTATCGATACGACACCTTCGATAAAAGCCGTAGGTGAGAGTGCGTAGGTGTAGTGCGCGCCAAGGACGGGTGCGCGAATGCCACTTTCAAGTGAGAGGGAGTTGAGGGGATTGAACATATCGGTAGGTGTCCATACCCGTCCCACCCCAAAAGGTACACGGATGAGTCCTGCATCTAGCGCATGTAGCGTATCCTCGTAGCGTAGCTGTGCGCGGTAGAGTTTGAGTCTGTCGTAGGCATCGTCGCCGAGTTTTATCGAGGTCTCAAAAGGAATATCAGGGGTATAGGTACGCAACGAATTGGAGAAATAGATTGTCGAAGGTGTCGTCGCCGCAAAAAGTTTGGGCGCGAGGATGGTGTCATTATCGACCATGATTTGGGTCGAAAAGCCTTCGTGAGAGCTGTTGTGGGTGAAGCGCAGACGGTTGAAATTGTAGACATACCCTGTATCGTCGATGGTAGTCGATAGGGCGAAGTGGGTGTTGTCCACGACGAGTTCTTGCTCCCACGCCCATAGTGTGCCAAAAGTCAAAATCCAAAAAAGTAAAGTACGCATCGATGCTCCTTAGGTACTGCTCATCGCGGCTAGTGGTTTGAGTCGTGCAATTTGCCACAACGGCCATGCGACACTCACAAGTGAAAAGAGCACCACAAAAAAGGCGGCTTGACCCAAAATCGCCCACGAAAAGTGCGTCACGAAAACCAAATCCATAAACCCAATCGAATTGGCATAATCGGTCGCAAACCCAAAGGAGATAGGATAGGCACGAATGAGTAGTATCAATCCTATGGCAATGACGCCCCCAATGAGGATACTCAATCCCACGACGATGAAGCGCTCGATGAAGACCATCCCTACGATTTGTAACGGTGTAGTACCCAGCGCACGCATCATCCCAAGTTCACGGTGACGTGTATAGAGTGTCAAGAAGACGAAAATAGTAATGACCGAAAAGATGACCGCGATGATAAACGCGATGAGAAGCTCTCGAGAGACCTTGATAAGCAGCATTGCATCGACCATGCTTTTTTGGTGTACCTCCCACGAGAGCGTTTCGTAGGGTTTGGCATGCGTGGAGAGCGACTCTGCGACCTTGGCACTTCGATAGATATCGAGGGGTTTAGCGATGATATGGGTCGCTTGGTCGTGTGCCAAAAGGACGCCATCGAGGGTTGTTTTGGAGGTGAGTGCCATATAGCTGTCGTATCCCACTACACCTGTAGCAAAAATCCCAACGATATGCAGTGTGTGTGCCGCAAAGCCACCGTCGATATCTGCACCCACGATATCGACACGCTCACCTAGCTTCACACCCAATTTTTGTGCCATGGTCGCGCCCAATACAAGCGCGTCTTGGTCACTCTCCTCTAGCCATCGACCCTCTCGAATTTGACGGTGCAGGGTGGTCATGGCGCGTTCACGGTCAGGCTCTACGCCTATGAGAATGGCACCCAATGCATTGGCAGGACCTGAGAAGAGAAAGGGTGCCTCGATACGCGTGGTAATGAGCGCTAAATTCTCCTTGGGGAGTGCATCGATGAGTGCACTGACATGGTCGATACGGTACTCTAGCGAAGGATTCTCCGCGTAGCGAGGCTCTTTGATTTGGATATAGCCTGGCATGAGATTGACCGTGTCGTGGTACTGCTTGTCAAAGGTACCTGTGATGAGTGAAATAAAGAGGCTCAAAATCACCATACTCCATACGGTGAGTGCCATAGTGATTTTGGTGCGTCCACGGGTGCGCCAGACATTTCGCCACGCCATGATAAAGAGCATTAGCTATGTCGCTCGTTGGAGGCGATGGCGCCATCTTTGAGTTTGACGGAGCGTTTGGCTTTGCCAATGACCATAGGGTCGTGTGAAGAGAAGATAATGGTAATCTTCTCCTCTTCGTTGAGGCGCGCCATCATGTTCATCAAATCTTCGGCGGTTTTGGAGTCGAGATTAGCCGTAGGCTCATCTGCCAAAATAAGCTTGGGTTTGCTAGCTACCGCACGTGCGACGGCGACACGCTGTTGTTGACCGCCACTCATTTGGTCAGGGCGCTTGTCTAGGAGGGCATCGATACCCAAGGTTTGCGCCACTTCAAGTACACGTGCATGACGAGCGGCTTTGTCGATGCCTTGGAGTGCCATGACATACTCGATATTCTCAAAAGCGGTGAGTACCGAGATGAGGTTATAGGCTTGGAAGACAAACCCAATATCGTGCAGACGCGCTTTGGAGAGTTGCGCTTCGCTGAGACTCGTTAGCTCAACGCTATCGAGCGTAATAGTACCTTGCGTGACATTATCCAGACCGCCTATCATGTTAAGGAGTGTCGTTTTGCCCGAACCCGAAGGACCTGAAAGCACCACGAACTCTCCCTCATCGATAGAGAGCGATATGTTTTTGAGACCATAGGTCTCGATAGCGGTTTTCGCACCGTAAATTTTGTCGACGTTAGTTATCTCTAAAAATGCCATGTTTGCTCCTTATGCATTGACTGCTTGAATGGGGTTGAGTTTTTGTAGTACACGAATAGGCCAGAGTGCCGCAAAGAAGGTAGCCAAAACCACCGCGACCCCTGCATAGATGAAGTAGCTTATGTGAAATTCACTGCGTATGATGGCATCCATGCCAAACATCGCCATCGCGTCAGAGAAGTTCGAGAGGTCGATACCCACGGTGGTGAAATAATAAAGCAGTGCTCCACCCAAAAGCGAACCAAAAAAGAGACCGATAAGTCCCAAGAAAACGGACTCTGCGATGATTTGCCAGCGTACACGATTGAAAGTGCTACCGATGGCAAGCATAATGCCAAACTCACGCACGCGCTCTAGTACCGAGACCAATATCACCCCAAAAATTCCCAGTGCCGCGATGATGAAGACCAGACCGTAGCTGATAGCGGAAAAGGCGACTTGCATCTGTTCGATTTGGTCGAACATAATAAAGAGTTTCGTCCAGTGCCCCACCATTACATTGTGCGAAGAGAGCTTCTCTTGCAGGGTGGCTACGAGGGGTTCTTGGTTGGCACGTGTATCGACCATGATAGCGATTTGGGTGCTTTGGTCGCCTAGTCCTAGAAGCGTGCGCAACGCACCCTTGTCCATGATGACACCGCTTTTGTCTATTTCGATGTTGTTGGTGCGCACAATTCCCATCACTTTGAGGTTGAGACCGTTTATCTCTTTGTGCATATCTTGAGCGGTGATGATGATTTTTTTGCCCACGGTGACCTTGAGCTTTTCGGCTAAATCAGCACCGATGATGGCTCCACGCGCCTTGGTGCCGAAGCTATACTCACCCTCGATGAGATAGTTTTGCAAATTGGCGTGTCGGTTCTCCTCTTCGAGCGATGTGCCCAAGAGGACGGTACCTTGCGAGTGTTTGGCAGTAGCGACAAGTCCTTCACCGCGTACACGGTCGATGACGCTGGTCACGTGCGGTTGTGCTTTGATAATATCGATGAGCGTTTGAGGCGCGTCGATTTGCTCTGCGAGCGCTTTGTTGGTGCGATAATCAGGGTGATAGATACTCACATGCCCTGTATCACTGCGTAGGGAGTTGTCTATCATTTGGTTGAGCATGCCTTGGAAGATGCCTTGGATGAGGATGAGTCCTGTGATGCTCATGGTCACCATCATGATGACCAATACCGAGCGCGAAACACGCCGCCAGAGATTCAGAAATGCGATACGAAAGAGTAGTGCCATGTGTTGCTCCTTTTAGAGGTGATTGATAGCGCGAATAGGTTTGATGCGAAGCACCGACCAGATAGGATAGAGCGCACTGATAAGTGTGAGCACGAAGACATACGCCATGCCTCCAAGGACAAAACTCCATTTAAATTGCGCAGGTAAAAGTGCCTCTAGGATACCGTATTGTTGGTACATCTCCTCGAACATATTCATGTTGATAGGGTGCGCTTGAAAATAGAGTGCCAATGCCCCACCCATGAGACCACCCAAAAGTGCGCCGATGCCACCCAAGAGCACAGACTCCATGAGCAGTATGCGTGTCACCGTCCACGGCGAGGTGCCAATAGCACGCATAACGCCAATCTCTTTGATACGTGCTTGGATAGCCAAAAAGGTATAAATCATCACGACAAAAAAGATAAGCGCCACAAAAACGCTCAACGTAATGGTGCCAGACATCAATTTCATCTCTTTGGTTTGTTGTAGCCCCACCAAGAAAGTACGCCAATCTTCGATACGTACCTGTGGGTCATCGATGCTTTTTTGGAGGGAAGCTACGAGCGCTTGGCTGTCGTAATGTGGTTCTGGCTCTACGACGATGTGACTAGCCAGATTGGTGGTCTGCATGAGCGTATCGAAATAGGCTTTGTTGGCAAAAACCGTAGCACCATCCATCTCTGGCAGATGCGTCTCGATGATACCCACCACCGTAGCATAATCCGCCGCCATACTGTAGTCCAACCCTGTAGCGATAATGGCTACGGAATCTCCTACTTTTATCGCGAGCTTTTGGGCGAGTCCAGCACCCATCAGCAGTGCCGCACCATCGTTGCTTTGTAGCGCACGACCCTCGCGTATCATGCCCAATATCGAGGTGATATGTGGCTCATGGGTAGGGTCGATAGCGGTAAAGCGTCCTGCAAGAGCGTGTGAATCGCTAGCAAAAAGAGCGAAACTCTCTAGGCGCGAAGCGGCATACGCGACATGGGGCGTAGCGCGGATTTTGGCTAGGAGGGCTGACTCGTTTTCCAGCAGATGCTCATAGCTTGGCTCTTCGTTGTAGGCGGTGTGCGTCACTTGAATCGAAGCAGGGTAGAGTTTGAGCGAGTCATGAAACATCTTGGTGAAGCTCCCCTCCATGATAGAGAGGTAAAAAATAAAAAGTGCCGCAGAAAAGGCACCCAAAAGTACCGTGATAAGGGTGCGTCGTCGATTGCCCGTGATATTGTGCAGTGCAAAACGTAGAATCATATAAGCTCCTTTTTTACAGATGATGCATCGCATCGATGGGGCGTGGACGCACCACGAGCCATGCAGGATAGAGTGCACACGCGATATTAAGCAGTGCAATATAGCCAACGCCCTCAAGCACGATAGCCCACGAAAAGTGTGTAGGAAGTGTCGCCTCTATGAAGCCGTACGCTTTATACGCCTCTTCCATGCTCTCTAGTGTAATGGGATAGAGTTCTAGGTAATAGATGATGAGACCTCCCATCATACCACCCAAAAGGGCACTAATGCCTCCAAGGATAAGCGCCTCGAGAAAAAAGAGCGTCATAATTTGGCTAGGCTTGGTTCCCAATGCACGCATCACACCCGCTTCACGTGTACGTGCAGTGATGCTTAGATAGCTGTATATTGCCACCACAAAAAAGATGAGAACGATAAAAAGCCACAACATCATCATGCCTGAAATACGGTCCATGCGCATCGCATCGACAAGTGTCGAGAGGTAGACGCGCCAATCCTCGATGACCACCTCGTCGATTTGGCTAGAGAGCATTTGGGCTACAGATGCACTTTGCGTGTAATTATCGGGGTCTATGACCAAGGTCGAGGCTCTATCGTGACTCAAAAAGAGGGCATCAAAGGCAGTGAGATTCAAAAAAACAGCCTCATCAAAATCGCGCAAACCACTCTGAAAAATACCTACGACGGTGAGCGTCTCAGCGGCAAAACTCTCATCCATAGCGGTACCCAAAATCGAAAAACTACCACCTAGCGTAATACCAAGGCGCTTTGCTAACGTGGCTCCGATGAGGACAGCGTGCGTATCGGTGGGTTCCAAAAGTCGCCCCTCTTTGAGTGTGTCAAAAAGCGTAGAGACCTTGGGCTCTTTGAGGGGGTCGATGCCTACACAAAGTGCTCCAATAGCGTTTTCGTCCGAAGCCGCCAATACAAAGGTCTCTACGCGAGGCGTGACACGTGCGACACCTTGGACAGATTCGATACGTTCGATAAGTGCATCGCGATTCTCGAGAAAATAGTCGTAGGTTGGTGTATCACGAAATTTGGGTGCGGTAGCTTGGATAAAGCCTGGATAGATATGTGCAGAGTCTTTGAAAATCTTGGCGTAGCTACCCTCCATCATTCCGACATAGAAGATGAAAAGCGTAGTGGTGAGCATCGAGAGGATAAGGGTGATAAGCGAATGACGTCGTTGGCGAAGAATATGGCGCCACGCCATGGCCAAAAGCATCATAGCCTAGCGAGAGAGGCGTTTGAGCGCGTTTTGGGTGAACATGGTAGGGTCGATTTTGGGATTGAAATCGACATGTTCAAACTCGATGGTGGTGATATTGCCCTTTTTGTCGTCCGATTGTGGCAACATAATCATGCGGTGTGGGAAGTGGTGCCCATCGATGAGCTTGACCCCTTCAAACTGCAAAACGCGCTCCAAAACGCCATCTTCGTCATAAAACGCTTCGTGCATCGGTACAAACGTTTTGTTCTCTACGCTCAGAACGATTTTGCCCCATACGACAGGTGCGTCCTCTTTGGGGATGAGCTGTAGGGTGTAGTGTGTGGCATTGCTCTCTAGTAGCGTCGCGTCATAGTCGTCCATCATCGAGGACTCTCTGACCATATCATCATTGGAAAAATCGCTTCCCATCCACGACTGCATCATCATCGATGCAGGGATTTTGATGATTTTTTCGATTTTTGGGATGTATTGCCACATTTGACCTTCACGCTTCAAAAAGGTGATGCCTTGGTCTTTTTTGGGGTAGGTGATACGGATGAAGCTTTTGTCATTGCCTTGAGCGTAGCTCTCCATCTTCATGGTGCGTTCGCTTCGATCGGTTTGGGTCGTCATGGTGATGCGTTGGTAGGTGTCTACGCCTTCGAGGTTGGCTTGCATCTTTTCGATGATGGTTGCGGCATCCATGCCCCAAGCAGTCAGCCCCATGAGAGCCAAGAGTGTAATAATACGCATAAAAATCCTTCTATTTGAGATGTTAGGCAGCGTCTTTGAGCGATTCTTGGATAGTCAAAATAGGCTCAACGTTTTCGAAAAATATATCCACAAGCTTAGGGTCGAACTGATACCCGCGCTCACTTTTGAGATAGTCAAAGATTGTAGCATTATCCCACGCTTTTTTATAGACTCTATCACTGCCCAAGGCATCAAAAACATCTGCCAATGCCGTGATACGCGCGGCAATATGAATCTCCTCTTTTTTGAGTCCATTGGGATAGCCTAGACCATCATAACGCTCATGGTGCTCATGTGCGACAGTTGCGGCGAGTTTAAGGAGGCTTCGATTGGAGCCTTGGAGCATCTGATACCCCAGTTTGGAGTGTTGACGCATTATCTCCCACTCTTGGGGTGTGAGGCGGTCAGGTTTGTTGAGGATAGAATCGGGGATTGCTACCTTGCCGATGTCGTGCATCGGTGCGGCTTGGGCAATCATATCGATGACATCTTCGGGGAGTTTGAGCTTGCGTGCCAAAAGTTTGGCGTAGGCAGAGACACGTTTGACGTGATTGCCTGTCTCGTGCGAGCGGCTCTCTCCGATGGTTCCCATAGTGAAAATAATATCTTTTTGGATTTCGACCAGTTCGCTGTTGAGCAGATTGTTTTTGCGACTCTCGATAGCGACTTTGGTTTCGAGTTGGCGTTTGAGGTAGCTAAGTTCGCGGTTTTTTTGGATGATGATAGCATCAAAAATTTTGCGTACACGCTCATAGTACATCACTACAAGCGTCTCTAAAATCAGGGCAAATCCTAGGACAAGCAGGAGTGCTTTGTCATAGGGCTGTTGTATGGCGTAAGCACTCATGTAAAAGTAGTAGCCAAAAATCGAAGTGATAAAGGGTGCAAGCCAAAAAAGCCCTTTGCGGTTGCCCTTGAGTAATAGGGCGAAAAGTGGATAGAAAAAGTACCAAAAAAAGGCACTTTGATAGAGTCCTCCGCCATTAAAAAGCATCGTATAGTAGATAGGCAGAGGGAAAATCAAAATGGTATAGGCAGCTTTGGAGGCGTTTTGGGTATGACGCAGATAGAAAAATGTCCCACCCAATGCGACCAAAATAGCACTATCGATAAGGGCTACAAAATAGAGCCCCTTGATAGCATTGACGATGCCATAGACCGCAAAAAGCGGCACGGCTGCGAGTAAAATGACATTGATAAAATTGATACGGTATTTGTCGCGGTTATCGACCTTGAAGTGCGCGCCTGAGTTGAGAATATTATCTACAAAAGACATATGAGGCATTTAATAGGTAACGTTGAGTCGATACCCAAAAGAGTAGATAGATTCGATGCTGTTTTCTGCCAATTTTTTGCGTAATTTTGAGAGCAAACTGCGCACGCTGTCGTTGGAGATTTCGATATCCTCTTTACCAAAAGTGACTTCAATGTCTTCATTGTTATAAATTTTGCCAGGTTGTTCTAGCAAAAGTTGCATGAAGATGGATTCGTTTTTGGTCAAATGAACGCGGGTTTTTCCGTTGTAAAAGTGTCCATGTTGCGCATCGTATGCACCACCGTTGCCGAAATAGGTCATCGATTGACCTGTAGGGGTTTGGTCGTAGTGGGTGATTTTTTTGGCGATGCTGTAGAGGACATCGATGAAGTTGTCGTGCTTGATAGGCTTGGTCAAGAAGCGCTCAATTCCTAGATTGACAAATGCCATGAGATACTCCACGTCTTGGTAAGCCGAAAGGATGACGATGCTTTGTTTGGGATTGATAGCATAGATGGCTTCGGTAAGCGCGATGCCGTTCATTTTGGGCATCTGAATATCAGAAAGCACTATATCGAAGTAATTTTGGGTGATTTGGTGCTCTTTTTTGTAGAGTTCCAACGCCTCTTGACCGTTGGAGGCGGTGACGACCTTACCAAAAATCTTGCCAAGCATCTCTTGGATGCTCAAACGCAACTCATCAAAATCTTCTACGACCAAAATCTTGAGAGGTTTGGTCGTAGGCAAAATCGAAGCTAAATCTAACATGTGCAGGCCTTAGGAGAAGAGTGATACGAGCGTCAAATAGAGTGCGGTGACTGCTACCAAAACGACAGCTATTTTCGTCAACAACGCCTTTTTTGCATTGGGCATTGGCTTTTGGTAGTCGTCAATTTGTTTAAGGCTTGGTTCGAAGTCTTCCATCTTAAGCTCCTTAGTGTTGTGGGTCATTATAGTTGAATAGTTTAGAAAATGTGATTAAAATCGATGTAAAGTCCGCTGTCTTCGCTGTTGGTACCATAATCTACGATAATTGTTGTCGATTGGTTCCATACAAATCGCACGCCCGCGCCATAAGTGGAACGAAATTGTGTCACATCGAGCATGAGGCTATCGTAGGCGGCACCACTGTCGATGAAGGGGACGAAAACAAACTCATTGGCGCCCAATTGCAAAAATCGCCAACGCGCTTCGAGATTCACGACACTTTTGACAGGACCCATGAAACGGTTCTGCATGTAGCCACGCATGGTGCGTAGTCCACCTAGACCGCTTTTGGTGTCGTCGGTGTAACCCAAGCTTTGGTAATCATAAAAAGGTGCCTCTCCTCGCATCGCAGAGTAGACGAATTGTCCCCCTAGTGTTAAGCGCTCATAAAAAGGAAGGGTATAAAAATTCTTGGTCGAGAAGGTGTAGCGCTCATAGCTGTAGGTCGAGCCTAACAACGGCGTGAAGAGTTCAGCGGTCAGATCATGCGCACTTCCACTTTTGGCATTGGGCGCGAAATCGCGACTGTCGTAGATGATACCGATTTTGAGTGCGTTGTTGAAACCACCTGCGACACCACGTGTAGAGGCACTCAAAAGTGAGGCGTTGTTGTCCTTGACCAGTTCAGGATTGGTAGTGGTGGTGACGCTCTCGTAGCGTTTGACAGTGACATGGGAGAGTTTGAGTCCTGTGGCTACACGCACGATGCCCCCTAGGAGGTCATATTGTGCATTGATCTCTAGACGTGGATTGTAAAAGCCGAAGCGGTTGTAGTAGGGGCTACCTTGTGTGCCGAGTGCTTCGATTTGTGCTTTTGAAGTGGCGTATTCATTGCCTAGTGTATCACGCAGTGCACCCATCGAGACAGCGGCAGTATGCCCGAAATAGGGGGCTTGAGAGTTGCTCTCATAGATAGCCGACAGGGTCAAGCGCAGAGGTAAATCGGCGACATAGTTGCTGTCCCAATAGAGCCAATGGTACTGCCAACCGTTGGTGGTTTGGAAAAATTGTGCAAAAAGCTGACTTTTGTAGGGGGTGTAGGCGAAGATGGTGTCGCTTTTGGCGCCATTGTCATACATATAGAGACGCGCACCGTAGCCGAATCCTCTGTCGGGATTGTAATTGGCCAGTGGCAAGCCTGTGAAGTAAACGCCCTCTTGTTTGTTGGCGATGTCGCTGTCAGAGAGCTTGGGTTTGGAGCTAAGCATCGAGGCTAAATCATCAGCCCAACTCAACGAAAGGAGCACTGTAAGGCTAAAAAGTCTACGCATGAAACTTCTCCAAATCAAATTTGGCGCAAGGGTAACGCACTCCCTTTTAACTTATGATTAATGAATGATAAACAAATCAAATAACTCTTGCTAGCAGCGCATCGTGAATATGGGTGTTGCTCGCTACGAGGATATGGTCATCGAGGTCGAAAAACTCCCCCTTTTCATTGGTGACACGTCCGCCTGACTCTAGGAGGATGAGCATACCTGCCGCGACATCCCACGGTTTGAGATTGCACTCATAGTACCCTTCGAATTTACCACATGCCACATAGCACAAATCGATAGCGGCACTGCCATATCTGCGAATATCGCGCGTATCGGGTAGCATCGCCGCCATCGTGCGAAGCACCCATGCGTAGTCCTCGCCCTTTTGGGTCTTGGTATAGGGGAAGCCTGTCGCCAAAAGTGACTGCTGAAAAAGCGTCTGTGTCGATACGGCAATAGGTGCGCCGTTGAGCATGGCGCCACCGCCACGCACCGCGGTGAAGCACTCATCGAGCACTGGATTGTAGACCACGCCCATGAGGGGCGCGCCATCCTCCCAAACCCCTACAGAGATAGCGCAAAAAGGCAATCCATGTACGAAATTGGTGGTGCCATCGATAGGGTCGATGTAGATGGCTTTGGCAGGGTGGTGCATCGTCTGGGTACTCTCCTCACCCACGACGGTATAGTGTGGGAAGGCTTCGTTGAGTGCTTGGGTCAGATACGCCTCGATAGCGACATCGTACTGTGTCACCAAATCGACGGTGCCTTTGTAGGCGACATTTTTTTGAGAGGTGTATCCCTCGAGGAAGAGATTTTTGGCACTTTTGACGATGGCGACGAGCTGAGTGATGTTCATAGGAGATGACCTTTTTTGGGACATTTTAGCCAAATTCACTCTCTGTTTTGGCGGGACTAAAGTCCCACTTTCAGAGGGGTTTTCGTACGAGCCATTTAATGAATTAAATAATACAACATTACCTAGAATCGTTGGTTTTATATTTTTATTTGCACTCGTCCACGTGCTCGTTTTCTTTGATATTTGCACACTTTAAAAATTCTTCACCTACTTCATCAGAATATTGTTTTATCAAAGATAGAGAAAATATTGAGCTAATGTAGTTTAATTTTGTATTCTCATCATTGATGTATGCTGTCAAAAATGCCGAGGTAATTTGGCTTAATGATATAGCTGTCATATGAGCAGGCATAGTCATTCCAGAATTTGATTGTCCAATAAGTAACATATCCGTCTTTGCTTCCGACATAGCTAAAAAGGAAAACATCTCATAATAATTAGCGTGAATATTTTTACTTGCAAGCATATATTTGTGTGACCATTTTCCTAGTCCGACATAATCTCTCAGTTTTTCAAATTTTCCATATTTAGTATGTTTTTGTGCCCAATGATAAGATTTATCATTTGCAGTTAAAAATTTTTTGATTGCAAGGGCATGTTTTATTTCATCATCGCCGTAAGGCTCTAATCGCATTTTTTGAGCGGTTTTTTGATATTCTTCAATCTCCTCAATTGACTTCAAATGACCATATTTAACATAATCTTCTGCTGCCTCTTTTCCATGCTTATTCAATATTAAACAAGTTACAGCAATTTCAAAAAGAGTTCGCCATCTTGCAAGTGCAGCATCCGCATAACCTCCTTTGAGTAAATGTATTATTTCACCTGTTATTCGACAAGCATTAGCATGTTGTTGCATTAATACGCCAAGTAAAGTATCGGTTTCGTACTCAGGATATTTTAAAAACTGTTTTTGAAATTCCATACCTGCATCAATAGAAATTTGATGTAACATTTGAAGCTTTTGAAAGGCAGTTTTCCAGCGTAAGTAGTTTCTTTTATTAAAGCCATCATATTCATGATTTAATTTATGTACAAAATTTTCTTCATTAGATTTTATTACATCAATGAACTGTTTCGAGGCGTATTCCAAGGCTTTTTTGAAGTCATTCTTTTTACCATCTTTTCCTAATTTTTTTTGAGCATATTTTAATAGACTGTCAAAGAAATCATCATCCATTAATCCCCTCCATAATCTTTATAATGTTTTGTAGTGTGCTTTGGGGAATAGAGGATTGAAAAAGTTCCAAGGTAGTTGCCCTTTGTGAAAATCTAGGCAATTATACCTAAGTGCGCAGGAGGAGGGCTCTTTTTGTAGAGATAGGTGCAACTTGTTTGATTTTTCAAGTAGTACATTGCAAAAAATAGCAGTTCGGTCGATATAGGGTCATATTATCTCTCTCTTTAGTAGGATTTGCCCATGCCAAGACGTAATATCGGAACTTTCAAAGGTTACATCGATGAAAACGGTGAAAAAATTGTCACCTTTAATGATGAGGCGCTCGACCCGCGATTTGACCTTTTTAACTACTCTCGTGTAGGTATCGATTGGGGGTACAGCGGTTCAGGAGCTTTGCAATTGAGTTTTGCGATTTTGGTCAAAATCGTAGGTGAAATCGATGCCAAGACTTTCCGTACGCAGTTTTCACGTGAGATAGTGTCACATTTTGAGCGCAGCTGGGAGCTAAGCAGTAAAGCGGTCAAAAAATGGGTCGCCAATGCCAAAGGCGAAATGCAGTCTGAAGAGAGTGACCTCTATATGCCACAGCCCGCCAACTCTTCTATCAATGTCGTCAAGCGTGCTTGCGCAGAGCTCAACATCACCCAAAAACGTCTCGCAGAGATTTTAGAGGTGCCCGAAGGTACCGTGAGCAGCTGGGCAGTGCGCGATGAGCTACCGCGTCTAGCCAAAAAAGCTATCGAGTTTTATATCCAAAAGCAACAAAGCGAACGCATCGTTTCGCAATTTCGCGACCTTATCGCGCTCGTCTCCTAAAGCAAAAAGGCTTGAGGCTTGCCTATGAGGTAGCCTTGGGCGTAATCGACTCCCAATTTTTCTACCAGTTCCAATGCCTCTTGCGTCTCTACAAACTCTGCTACCGTTTTGGCACCCATTTTTTGGGCAAAAGAGACAATACTTTCGACAATAATGCGACTGTTTTCATTTTCACGTAGAGTGCGTACGAAACTGCCATCGATTTTGATGAGTTGCGCCTTGGTCTCTAGGACGCGGCTGTAGTTGGACTTTTCGACTCCGAAATCATCGATAGAGAAATTAAAGCCGTGACGTTGGAGCGATTGCATCTGTTGCGTGAAGAGATCCGCTTGGAGCATGCTCATATCCTCGAGAATTTCGAGATAGACACGAGAGGGTGCGATATCGTAGTAGTCGCATTTGTGGAGTAAAAACTCCTCCAAATACCCCTCTTTGAAATCTTGCTCGGAGATATTGAGGGCAAACTCATAGTGTCGAGAGCTGAAAAATTTGAATGCCTTATCGATGACCATACGCGAAATATCGGTGATAAGTTTGGCTTGGATGGCAGGCTTGAGAAAGAATTGCGGCGCGATAATCTCTCCCTTGCGGTTTTCCATACGTGCTAGCACCTCATATTTGCCTATGACATTGGTGCGCATATCGATGATGGGCTGGAAATAGACGTGGATACGCTCGTGCATGATGGCATCTTTGAGTTCATTGACCCAAAAATGGTTCTCCTGCTGTTGACGTAGGTAGTAGGAGGCGGCGTGGTATTTGACGCATCGACGACCACCTATCGATTTGGCTTCACGATTGGCGAGCTTGGCATTGTAGTAGATGTCGTAGTTGTCACCCTCGTCATACCCTGCGCACAGGGAAATATCGAAGCTCACATTCCCAATGACGATAGGCGCATGGGCAAAAAGTGCCAATATTTGCTCACCCAATTGCGCTACTTGGTCGGGGCGAGGATAGTTGACAAGGACGACAAACTCATCGGCGGAAATGTGAAAGAGTTTGGCATTGTCAGGCAAAAAGCGTTGTAGACGTTTGCCAAGGTATTGCAAAACTTTGTCACCGATTTGCATACCGTAGAGGGTGTTGATAGAGTCAAATTTATCGACATCGATGAAGAGCAATCCGCGATGGCTTTTGTTGGCACAGGCACGTTTGAGTCCTTCGCTGTTGGGCAGACCTGTGAGGGTGTCTAGTAGTGCATTGGTGCCCACAGGTGCGAAGGGCTCGACCTCGATTTGAGAGAGGCTGTGCAGTGCATAGAAGTGTTTGCGGTGCAACAGCCGCGCCAAGCGACGATAATAATCTTGGGTATTTAAATGCGACGGCAAAAAGGTATCAAACCCAATTGCTAGTGCCTCTTGGAGCTGTTGGGTGCGTGAAGTGTCGCTCTCGATAGCGCAGTGCAGGGCATCGTGCGTCTCTAATACACGCTCTAATATCGCCGCTGATTCACCCTCTAGAGGGACTTGGCTATCGATGATGAGCATATCGTAGCGATAGGCATCGACAGAGGCTTCAAGCTTGTCGATGGTGGTATGTGAGAGTTGAGGAAAATAGCGTTGTAATATCAAAAAATGCTTGGAAAGTTGTGTCGCATTAGCGTGACACAAGAGCATGTGATAAGTTTTTCCAAATTGTCGTAAAGCGTCCACGAGAAGCCAGTTGTTAATTTTAGTGCTGTTATTATATGTTTTTGAGCTTAAAGCATCTAAAAACTAAAATTGCATTTTCTGTTCTCTCTATCGACACTTAGACATTGAATCTAAAGTGCATCACATCGCCATCTTGGACGATGTACTCCTTACCTTCTAGGCGAAGTTTACCCGCCTCTTTTGCGCCCGCTTCACCTTTGTACTTGACGTAATCGTCATAGGCGATGACCTCAGCACGGATAAAACCACGCTCAAAATCGTTGTGGATGACAGCAGCGGCTTTGGGTGCGGTGGTTCCTTTGTGAATCGTCCATGCACGAACCTCTTTGACTCCAGCGGTGAAGTAGCTCATGAGACCCAATTTGTCAAACCCTTTGCGGATGATTTGGTCGAGTCCCGATTCAAGTACACCCATATCGGTGAGGAACTCTTGACGCTCCTCCTCCTCCATGCCGCCTAGCTCCTCTTCGATTTTGGCGCAGAGTTTGATGACATCAGCGCCGATATTTTGGGCGTGGTTTTGGAGTGCTTGGACGTGCTCATTGTCCTCTAGTAGTCCCGCCTCATCGACGTTGGCACCGTACATCATGACCTTATTGGTCAAAAATCGTAACTCTTGATTGAGTTGAACAAAAGCTTCGTGACTTTTATCGCCAAAAGTGCTGAGCATCTTGCCCTCATTGAGGTGCGCTAGCATCGTAGCGGCGAAGTCGTAAACCTCTTTGGCTTTTTTGTCTGCTTTTGCCATACGCTCCATACGCGTCATACGGTTGGAGAGGGACTCCATATCGGCGAGGATAAGCTCAGTCTCGATGATTTCGACATCGCGTAGGGGATTGACACTTCCCTCGGTGTGGACGATGTTGCCATCTTCGAAGCATCGTACGATTTGCAAAATCACCTCGGTCTCTTTGATATTGCCTAGGAATTTATTGCCCAGTCCCTCGCCACGGCTAGCGCCCTTAACGAGACCCGCGATATCGACGAACTCGATTGTGGAGTACTGCATACGCTCAGGCTTGACGATGGCGGCAAGCGCCTCCATGCGAGCATCAGGTACGGGTACGATAGCTTTGTTGGGTTCGATAGTACAAAAAGGGTAGTTGGCCGCTTCGGCATTTTGTGTTTTGGTGAGGGCGTTAAAAGTGGTCGATTTGCCTACGTTGGGCAATCCCACAAGTCCTATTGCTAATCCCATAAATCATCCTAGAGTGCGGCATCGGTGGTGCCAAAAATGTGAGCGCAAATTGTACAAAGTTTAGCTTTAGGTTAAGCCCTTTTTGGCTATTATCGAGGCACAAAATTTCCCCAAAAGTTCAGCCTAATTATGATAATTCCCATTCAATTTTCTCCTACTGCTTCGATGGACTACACGGTCACTATCGATGCACTTCCTACTCTCTCATTCGGGCGCAAAGTCGCCATCGTCACCAATCCCAAAGTGGCAGGATTGCATTTGGCGTATGTGATGGCACGTATCCAAGCCAAAGAGCTCTATGTCATTACGGTGCCAGACGGAGAGTCCTACAAAACGCTCTCGACCATCGAGACGATTTTGGAAAATTGTTTTGAGCATCGACTCGATAGAAAATCGCTTTTGATTGGGCTGGGGGGCGGTGTCATTGGAGATATGACAGGATTTGCCGCGTCGCTTTTCCAACGCGGTATCGATTTTGTGCAGATTCCTACGACGCTTTTAGCGCAGGTCGATGCAAGTGTAGGGGGCAAAACAGGCATCAATAACCGCTTCGGCAAAAACCTTATCGGTGCTTTTCACCAACCTAAAGCGGTCTATATCGACCCCTCTTTTTTGACGACACTGCCTGCACGAGAGTACCAAGCAGGTATTGCTGAGATTATCAAAATGGCGGTCACCTTCGATAGCGCCTTTTTCGCTTGGCTTGAAAAGGCAAATCTACGCGACAAAAGCGACATCGCCTACGCTATCGAGCAATCGGTGCGTATCAAGGCGCGCGTGGTAGCGATGGACGAAAAAGAGCAGGGGATTCGTGCGGCGCTCAATTATGGACACACTTTCGGGCATGTCATCGAGCACGAGGCGGGATACGGGCACTATTTGCACGGCGAGGCGGTGGCTATTGGTATGGTGATGGCAAACGCTTTGGCGGTACGTCTAGGACTGATGCAAGCGCAGGAAGCCGCACGCGTAGAGAAGTTATTGAAACATTACGATTTGCCTACGCACTTTGCGATTGCGGATGTAGAGCACTTTTATGATCTTTTTTTCATGGACAAAAAGAGTGCCAATGATGCTATTACTTTCATTTTGCCCAAGGGCATCGGGGATGTGGCGCTACGCAACGATATTCCCAAAGTCGATGTCGTCGCTGTCTTAGCGGCGCAGGGAGCCTAGAAGTGTTGCGCGTACTCTGGAAAATCGCACTTGTTTTGGTGATGGCACATACGCTCGTATATGCTAATAATACTACGGAGGCTTCGCAAGAGAGTGCGGCCTTGGCGCTAGAGGTGGCACAGTTACAAGAGCGCTATACCAATGTGGTCAAGACTATTCGAGAGACCAAAAATGTGTGGCTCTACGCCTACGCTAACTATGACGCGTATCAAAAACTCACCCGTCAATTGAGCCAAATAGAGAGCTCCATTAAGCAGCTCAAAAAAGAGCGTCGTAGCAAAAAACGTGACGAAGAGATGGTGGCGTTGGAGAAAAAAGCGCAAATTGTACAGAGCCAACTTTCGCTCATCCCTGATGTAGGTGAGCGTCCTTTCGATGCACTTTTGGCGCTAGAGGAGTTACCTAAAGCGCCTACAGTGACCAACCCCATTGCGATTTTCACGGGACTCTCCTTTATCAAGACCCTTTCACAATTCAAAAGTGCCTATTTGGACAAAATAGGACAACTCCAAAAAGTCATTACGCTTATTAATCAAGAGCACGATTTGCTCGAAGAGCTGGTCTACGCAGGGCAAGAGCAGTATCAAGAGCGTTATGCAGAGGCGCAACTACGTCTAGAGAGTTTCAAAAGTACGTTAGCAATTCTCAACTCTACTGCATTGGTCTATGGCAAGCGTATCGATGACCTACTTTTCAAGACCGAGTATCAAATCCAAGACCAAGGTAAAAACCTCCTACAGTTAGCGATAATTATTGGAGTTTTGTTCGCCATCGCTTTTGCGATCAAGGTCATTATTCGACGCTACATCAAAGACCATGAACGCTTCTACATGGCAAACAAAATTGTCAATTTTGGTAACTTCATCATCATTGCACTGGTGCTTACGGTGCGCTTTATCGACAATATCGAGTACTTTGCGACTGTATTAGGCTTTGCTTCTGCAGGTATCGCCATTGCTATGCGCGATTGGTTTATGTCGATTTTGGGGTGGATTCTCATCGTCATGGGTGGCTCTATTCACGTAGGTGACCGCGTCAAATTCCAAAAAGATGGCATGGAGTATGTGGGCGATGTACTGGATATTTCGCTCTTTCGTATTACCCTCATGGAAGATGTCACCTATACGACCTACACGACCAATCGACGAGCGGGTCGCATCATCTTCGTGCCCAACAACTATATCTTTACCTCGATGATTGCCAACTATTCGCACAACTCGCTCAAGACCGTATGGGATGGTATCGATATCACGATTACCTTCGATTCCAATCACAAAAAAGCGGCGTATCTCGCCAAAGAGATTGCACGTAAATTCTCCAAAGGGTACACCGATATCACGCGCAAACAGCTCAACAAACTGCGCGACAAATACAGTCTCAAAAATACCAATGTCGAGCCGCGCGTCTTTACGATGGTGGAGCCAAACGGTATGCGCATCAGTACGTGGTATTTGACCAATGCTTTTGCGACGTTGACCCTACGCTCTAGTATCAGTGCAGAGATTGTCGATGCTTTTAACAAAGAGAGTGATATTCATATCGCCTATCCGACCCAAACCGTCACGACGCTACACACGACACCGCATACATCGATACCTATGGCACCTATGCCTACGCTATGAAAAAAGTCTTTTTCAAAACCTTTGGGTGTCGCACCAACACCTTCGATACCCAAGTGATGATGAGTCGCCTGCAAAACTACACCGTCACCGAAGAGGAGAGTCAAGCCGACGTCGTCGTAGTCAACTCCTGTACTGTCACCAACGGCGCTGACAGTAGTGTGCGAGGCTATGTGCACCATATGCAAAAGCATCAGCCCCACACCAAGCTCTTTTTGACAGGGTGTGGCGCGCACACCAAAGGCGAGACGCTATGGAGCCAACAAAAGGTTTTTGGGGTTTTCGGACAGTCGCAAAAAGCCTCTATCGATACGCTCTTGGCGCAAGAGCAACCCTTTTATGATTTGGGGGATTTGAACTTCGTCGATGAGACCATCGTCACCGAATTTGTGGGCAAGAGCCGCGCCTTTGTCAAAATCCAAGAGGGGTGTAATTTCCGTTGTAGCTACTGCATCATTCCCTATGTCCGTGGCGATGCACGTGATATGGTAGAGGCGGGAATTTTGGCGCAGATTAGTACGCTTGCCGCGCACGGTTATGGCGAGTTTATCCTCACAGGTACCAATATGGGAAGCTACGGCAACAAAGCGGCAGGCACTTCGCTGGCTAAACTGCTACAAAAAATTTCGCTCATTCGTGGGGTGCGTCGTGTGCGATTGGGTAGCCTAGAGCCGATTCAAATAGACGATGCGTTCAAGGAGCTTTTGGGAGAGCCGTGGATGGCGCGTCATCTGCATGTGGCTATTCAACACACCCACGACGATATGCTTCGCATCATGAATCGACGTAATCGACACGCGACCCATGCACCGCTGTTGGAATTTTTGACGCAAGCTGGGTATGCATTAGGGACGGACTTCATCGTGGGGCACCCAGGTGAGACACCTGCTATGTGGCAAGAGGCGTTGGTACGCTTTCGCACATTGCCTTTGACCCATCTGCACGCCTTTACCTACTCCAAACGCGACAATACGCCCAGTGCTTCGATGCCCAACAGTGTCGATGGAGCTATGGCCAAAGAGCGCATGGCGGCACTGCTAGAGTCTATCGATGCGAACAATTATGCTTTTCGCAAAGCCCAAGCGCATCTACCGCATGAGGTGCTTATCGAGAGTCAAAAGGGTGAGTACTATTATGGGCTTGACCAATTTTTCAATCCTATCTATATCCAAAGCGGTCACGATATTCAAGGCGATTGGCTTACGCTAACACCTGACGTACAAAAGGAGGCAAACTATGGCAGTTTCTAAATCGAACAAAAAAATCGTACTCATTTCAGCAGTGGTGCTTATAGGGTTGCTCATCTTTGCATGGATGCGCGACGATTCAGCGCCCATAAGTACCAATCAAGCCAAAGAGCTCACCAACAAAGGTGCCGTCGATAAGGCTATCATCACCAGTGATACGCTCTATTTGCAAGACACCAAAACAGGTCAACGTTGGCGTATGCCAGCTAAACTAGCTGAGAGCGTCATGATCGATGACTTGGTTGTCGAGAGTAGTAGCAGTGGCTCGATTTTGACATGGGTGATGATTGCCATTGGTGCGCTTACCTTCATGAGTGTTTTGGCATATGGGTTTCTGAAATTACGCGCCACTCGTCAAGCTTCTATGCCTATCAAAAACATTTCAAAAGAGGATGAAAATTTCTCTAATGAAGTCGTAGCTATTAGTAGCGACGTGACCTTCGCAGATGTGGCGGGTATCGAAGACGTCAAGGTCGAACTCATGGAGATTATCGCCTTTCTCAAAGAGCCACTCAAATTTGCCCGTTTTGGGGTGCGAATGCCGCGCGGACTTCTGCTCGTAGGACCCCCCGGCGTGGGCAAGACGATGATAGCCAAAGCGGTCGCGGGTGAAGCAGGCGTCCCCTTTTTCTACCAAAGTGCCTCGTCATTTGTCCAAATCTATGTAGGTATGGGTGCCAAGCGCGTGCGAGAGCTATTCATGGAGGCTAAGCGTAATGCGCCCTCGATAATCTTCATCGATGAAATCGATGCCGTGGGCAAGATGCGCGGTGCGGCAGGACGCAACGATGAGCGCGATGCTACGCTCAATCAGCTCTTGACAGAGATGGATGGATTTGATTCAGGGCAGGGTGTCGTCGTCATTGCCGCCACCAACAAAATCGAAGTGCTCGATGAGGCATTGTTACGTTCAGGGCGCTTCGATAGACGTGTTTTCGTAGAGATGCCTAATTTGCAAGAGCGTCAAGCTATCGTGGCAAAATACCTCGAAAAAATTCCCAACGCTATCGACCCTCTCGAAGTAGCCAAAATGACTATAGGTTTTAGCGGTGCGACGTTGGCTACGCTTATCAACGAAGCGGCGCTCAAAGCACTACGGGACGACAAAATCATGCTTCACATGGGTGACATCGAAGCGGTCAAAACCAATGTCATCGATGGCAAACGACGCATTCAACTCCTCAACGAAACAGAGAAAAATTATCAAGCGCACTACCAAGCGGCACGTGCTTTTATGGCGCATCAATTGGGATACGGATTTGAAAAAATCATGCTCATGCACGACGATATTAGTGTGACACGTCCTCTTTTGGCTTCACGTGAGGCGCTTTTGGCGGAGATGGCATTTGCACTTGCAGGTATTGCCGCAATGGGGCACTTTTTTGAGGGGCATAGTAGCAGTGGTGAGCACGATTTGAGCTATGCCAAACGCATCGCAAGTGATATGGTCAAACGCTTTGGCATGGGGAGTGACCTCGTAGGTACACCCGAAGATGAGAAGAGCCTCTTGGCGGATGCGCTTCAACACGCTACACAAACCGTGCAAAGTAATCAAGCACGTATTGAGGCAATCGCCAAAGCCCTTTTGACCAATGAAACCCTCTCCAAAAAGGCATTTCAAGAGAGTCTTGATGCGCTTTTATAGTGGATTTGCACTTGTAGGCGATGCCAAGCTTTTCGAGGCGTGGCTCGATAGGGGTGAATATACCATTGCAGGGTTTAGCTACGGTGCCAAGGCGGCTTTTGAGGCAGTCATAGAGGCTCTGAACGCCAAGGTGCGTATCGATAGACTTCAGCTCTTCTCGCCCCTCTTTTTTGAGCAAAAAAAGGAGCGTTATCGCATCTTGCAATATGAGGCTTACACCCAAAACAGTGCTAGCTATATCAAACACTTTTTGGACAATTGCTACGCCCCTGCAATCAATGACCTACGTATCGAGACAGGTGCACATACGTTGGCGATGCTTGAAGAATTACTCACCTATCGATGGTCGAGCACTCAATTGGAGCGTGTCGTAGCGGCAGGGGTGCATATCGATGTCTATGTAGGCGCGCAAGACAAAATCGTCGATGCCAAAGCAATAGAGAGCTTTTTTTGCCCCTTCGCTACAGTACACACTTTTGCTCATGCAGGGCATTTTTTGATCTCATCACCCAAGGAACATCATGATTAAAATAGGCATTATCACCGCATCTGACCGTGCCAGTGCAGGCATTTATGAGGATATATCAGGCAAGGCGATTATTGCGGCGCTCGATGAGTATCTGGTCACGCCCTATGAGGCAGTTTATCGCGTCTTGCCCGATGATCAATCGACCTTGGAAGCGACCATGCGTGAATTAGCCACGATGAAGTGTGCGCTTATTGTCACGACAGGGGGCACAGGTCCAGCACCCCGCGATGTGACTCCAGAAGCTACCGAAAAGGTGTGTCAAAAGATGCTTCCAGGGTTTGGAGAGCTGATGCGTCAGGTGAGCTTGCAGTATGTTCCGACGGCGATTTTGTCACGTCAAACAGCAGGTATTTGCGACCAGTCGCTCATCATCAATCTTCCGGGTAAACCCAAATCGATACGAGAGTGTCTCGATGCGGTCTTTCCTGCGGTGCCGTACTGTATCGACCTCATTGGTGGACCCTATTTGGAGTGCAACGAAGCCAATATGAAGGCGTTTCGTCCCAAATCCTAGCGTAGGTTGAGGTAGTGTCCTAGACCAACTTGGCTCCACGCTTTGCTCTGATTTAAAAAGCTAAGTGTGTTTTGCCACACACGAGCAAAATCCTCACTCAACGCGCTTTGCTCCACAATCACCTCTTCGAAAGCTTTTTTGGCGGCTTCCATCACGTCCTGAGGGAAATTGCGTACCTCGATGCCTTTGGCTTTGAGTTCTACCAATGCTTTTCCATTCTCGTTTGCAAAATCAAATGCCATATGATTGTTGAGTTCGGTAGAGGCTAGCTCGATAATGGCTTGGTGCTCACTGCCTAGACGCTCCCATTTGCGTTTGTTGAGCGTAAGCTCCAAAATAGAGCCTGGTTCATGCCATCCGCTGTAGTAGTAGGGCGCGACTTTGTAAAAGCCCATACGCAAATCCAACGCGGGTCCCACCCACTCTGTAGCATCGATAGTAGAGCGCTCTAATGCCGTATAGATATCACCTGCCGCAAGCAAGATAGGATTGACCCCAAGTTTTGCCATGACATCGCCGCCCAATCCAGGGATACGCATCTTGAGTCCTTTGAGGTCTGAAAGCTTCTCGATGGGCTTGCGAAACCAGCCACCCATTTGGACATTGGTATTGCCCCCCATAAAAGGGTAGAGATTGTGTCGTGCATACATTTCTCTCCACAAACTATACCCGTCGCCATAGAGCATCCACGTATTTATCTCTTCAGCGGTAAAGCCAAAAGGGGTACCTGAAAAGAGAGCAAAGGCACTGTTTTTGCCCTTCCAATAGTAGGGTCCTGAGTGGAACATATCGATTTGTCCCGCGCTAGTCGCGTCAAAAACGGCAAGAGCAGGTACGAGCGTATCTTTGGGGTAGAGTTTGATTTGAAGTGACCCGCCACTGGCTTGTTCTACACGTGAGGCGAAGCGCTCTACGGCTGTACCCA
>JQIT01000008.1 GCA_000830255.1 Sulfuricurvum sp. PC08-66
AAAGCCGCACAAGAGAGTGCATCTGCCGCCACTGCACCTGCACCCCAAGAAGAGACGCAATCGATGGCACTCCCCGATGTCTCTAGCGTCATTGCCAAAGCCGATTTGAACACCACCAAAGCGTACGAGAGTGCCAAAGTGCAAATCGAAACCGTTGGCACCCAATGGAAAAAGGTGATCGATGAGGAGTTTGGTCCTTCGTACAAGGCAGACTACGATGCACAATTAGCCTCGATAAAAGAGGCGGCAAATGTCAAAGATATTGCGCAACTGCCTGCCCTACAACAAAAGGTCGATAGCCTCAAAACCAAAATCGAGCGCGACAAAGCGCGTATCGATGAACTCCAAAAAGCGTTTGACGCGGACAAAAAGAGCATCGAGAGCGCTATCAAAAATGTCGAAAAAGCCAAAGATAGCGATTTCGCCGCGCTCAAAAGCCAATACAGCTTCGACAAAGAGGGTGCCTTCAATGTCATAGGCGGCGTCTTTGGCAAGGATATTCAAGGCTACGTGACCAAAGCAGACGAATATTACACGATGGCGGCACCCTATCTCGCTAGCGACGACGAGGAGGAAGAGGAGATTGTTCGCCATGAGGGTCGATGGGTCACTTTCCACGAGGAGACACCCCAAGTTAAAATGTGGGTCAAAAAGAGCGAAATTTCAGGGGCATGGGGCGCACAATCTTTTAGCGGTGTGATACATGACATCACCGACGACCAAAAGCGCATCAATAAACCGACCACCTTTGCCATCAAGAGCCACACGCCTGCGGTACAAGGTGTAGAGTTTTTGGGGACGTTGGAGCATCGCACGCGTCCCTCGATGGATAGCTTCGTCTTCAACGTGCACGCTATTCCAGAGATTACGCTCGATTTGGCACTGGTCAAAGCCCCTACTAGCACGCTACGCATAGCCTCTACGATTGCCATCGTCGATGGGCAAGCTCTCGATGCCAAAGCGCAATTGCTCTACGACGAGACGACGTTGACACTCCAAGGTCTAGAGGGACGCTTCGCCGAGGCGATGCAGGGTGAATTGGCAAAGACGCGCTCCTTTACTATCGATGTGAGCGCCACAGGAACATTAAATGCACCGCAGTTGACACTTGCCACGTCACTTGAAACGATTTTCAAAAAAGCGTTCGAGAGTGTCATGGCGCAGGAGATCAAACGTTTCGAAGCCGAACTCAACAAAGAGCTGACCAAAATTGTCACCAATGCCTTGGGTGGATTGGGCAGTGAAAATGCCAAACTTATCGATGTGAATAAACTCCTCAAAGGCGAAGCAGGCGCTTTGGATGGTATCCAAAAAGAGGCAGATGCCAAGCTCAAAGAGACGCAAAAACATATCGATGACGCGATAAATGCCGAAAAGAAAAAGCTCCAAGATGCGCTAGATGCCGAGAAACGCAAAGCGCAAGAGGCGGCAGATGCCAAGAAAAAAGAGGCAGAAGCCAAAGCCAAAGAGGCGGAACAAAAAGCACTCGATGCCGCCAAAAAAGCGATTCCCCAAGACTTGGGTAATGCTTTTAAATTTTAAGAACTAGGAAAAAAATGTCCCAAACCGTTGCTATTATCGACAGCAGAGAGCGCCAACGCCAAGAGTTGGTCGAAGTCCTCACCCAAAATGGCTTTGTCCCGCGCGAAGTCGTCACCGAGCAAGAGGCAAAAGCGGCTATCGCCGATGAGGAGTGCGATATGTTTTTGGTCAATACCAAGACCGATTTTCTCTCCGTCGATGCCTTTTGCGCGCTACTCAAAAAGAACAGCGGCTTTATGATGCGCCCTGTTATCTATATCTCTCGTGGCGATGGTGATGTCAATGAAGTGGGGCACTGTTTCGATACGTGCGGGGCGGACTATATCAAGCGCCCTATTATCGTCGAGGAGTTGGTGGCACGTATGCGCTACCACCTAGGGCACTACATCCATATCAAAGATTCGCTAGCTCGCAGTGAAAAATTGGCGAACCTTGCCACCTTTGACCCCTTGACCAAGGTCTCTAGCAAACTGCACATACAAACGCTCCTAGCACAATACGCGGCAACCCTCTCTCGTCACAATGAACATATTTCGGTGGTCTATTTGCGTATTCTCAATCTCACACGTATCAATGAGATTATGGGTTTTGCCAAAGGGGATAAATTTTTGGTCTACTACACCAAGCTCCTCAAAAGTGCACTGCGTGAGACGGATATTATTGGGCGCTGGATAGGGGGCGATTTCGTCATCATCATGCCCAAGACCGAGAGTGAAGTGGCAGTAAATCTGGTCAAGAAGATGCACCAAACCATCAGCAACGACGCCATCATCACCAAATATACGGCGAAATTTAGCTACGGCATCACCCAAATCCAGCACGACGACCAAGTGAGTCACATCATCGACCGTGCGCAAGATGCGATGAAATACTCTCTCGATAAGGGCGCTAATCACTTCTCGATTATGTAGCCCTGACGCATAAACACCTCACGCTTTATCTATCATATACCCCATGCCGCGTACGTTGTGAATGATGGCTTCGTGCAGGCTCTTTTTGAGACGGTTGACCTCCGCGCGGATAGAGGCATCATCGATAGGCTCATGCTCCCACACATAGATACGGAACTGTTCGAAATCGACGACACGACCGCGATTGCGTGCCAATAAATCGACGATTTGAGATTGGCGCTTGGTCAAGATTTGCGGCTCATTCTCATAGAGTAGGGTGCTGTGCTCTTGGTCGTAGCTGTAGTGCGCAGAGAGTTTGAGCCACAGCGTTGGCGTGTGTTGCGCACTATCGAGGATACGCGCTACGCGAAGCGATAGCTCTTTGAGGTGAAACGGTTTTTTGAGGTAGTCATTGCACCCAAGCGCATAGGCACGTGAAATATCCTCGATATCGACCAACGCGCTGATGTAGATAGTGGGCGTGGTGATGCCCTTGGCGTGTAGCTGTTCGAGTAGGGTGAGTCCATCGATGGTGGGGACATTGATATCGAGGATAAGCAGCTCGAAATTTTTGCGCCCCAGCGCCGTGAGTGCCTCCTTGCCATCCAAATAGCCCACGATGGTGTGCCCTTGGGCGGTGAAATATTCGCAAATAGATTCATTGAGCATCAGCTCATCTTCGAGTAACAATATGTGCATCTACTCTCCCATTATTTTGAATCGATAGCTAAAGGCGGTTCGGGTTTCGTGCGAATCGATATGAATCGCCACCCCCTCTTCATCACAAATCGTACGCACCAGACTCAGTCCCAATCCAAACCCATCGAGCAGTCGTGCTTCACGGTAAAAGGGGTCGAAAATCTTGGCGGGGTCTTCGATTTTCTTGGAGTGGCTTGCCACCGTCACATCGACGTGTGTACCCACCAGCGTCGTCGTGATAGTGACCGTATGACGGGGCAGGGTGTATTTGATAGCGTTGGTGAGGGTGTTGTCGATGATGCGTTGGAGTTTGGACTCGTTGAAGTGTATGTAGAGCCCTTGGGTAGGCATCTCATAGGCGAAAGTAATCGAAGCCAGTTGCGCCACCTCGTCGAAAAACGCGATGCGACTTCGCAAAAAAGCATCCAAATCGACGACACTTTTGGGGTAGGGCAACTGCTCTTTTTTGATGAGATAGCTCAAATCATCGTAGAGGCTGTAGATGTGCTTGGCGGCGGCTTCGATTTTTGCCAAATGGCGCTCATGGGGGTGGCGCATACGAAAGAGCTCGATACTTGCCAACATTACCGCCACAGGGGTATTGGTCTCATGGACGGTGTAGCGCAAGAACTCCTTTTGGGCGCGTAGTAGCTCTTCGCTAAAACGCTTCTCCTCCTGCAACGTCGCATTGGCTTCGATGAGATACTGCGTCTTTTTGGCGACTCTGGCTTCTAGCTGAGTGTTGAGCTCATGCAGTGAGGCTTTTTGGGTAGCGATGGTGGCTATCATGTGATTGGCATCCTCTACCATCGCGGCGAAATCTTTGAAAAATATCTCTTTGGCATCGATAGGGGTGTGTTGGTGCGCCGCATCGGCAAAGAAGCGTTGGAACCGCTCGATGTCCCGCGCGATGAGGGTATTGACCACTTTGTAGATACCCAACACCACCGCGAAGAGGATAAAGGCAAGTGTGGCGATAGTGAGAGTATTTTTGATGAGTACCGATTTGCGTAGGCTCTCACTCTCTTGGATATGGGTGTGTAGACCCTTCTCGTAGTCGTGGTAGTTGTCATTGATGAGCAGCAGCGAAAAGAGCACCGTAAATCCCAAAATGAGCAGTGTCGTCCAGAGATGGGCACTGCGAATGGTCTTGAGACTTTGCCACATCGAGGTAGTGAGGTGCTTAAGCTTCAAAAATCACGACGCGATTACGCCCAGCCACTTTGGCGCGATAGAGCGCGGTATCGGCATTTTTGAGCGCGCTGTCGATGTCGATAGGGGCTTGGCAGAGTGCCACACCGATGGTCACATGCAGATGTACCGAAGGGAATTTTTCGAGTCGTATCTCAGGTGTCGTATCGACGAGGTGTTGCGCGAGTTTCAGGGGTGTATCGTGCGTATCGTAGGGCACAAAAGCGACGAACTCCTCTCCACCGAATCGACAAAATATCGCCTCTTTGGGCAGTTGCGCGGCTACATGGTGCGCAAAAGCGATAAGCGCGGCATCGCCTGCATCGTGTCCATGTGTGTCATTAATCGCTTTGAAATAGTCCAAATCCATCATCAAAAAGAGTCCGTGCGTTGGGGGTGTTTGGGTGAGCTTCTCAAAAAAGTAGCGTCGATTGTAGACACCCGTGAGAGGGTCTGTACGTGATTGGTGGAGGAGTTTGGCGCTGTAGGCCTCTTGTTGGTCGAGCAGTACGGCTTGTTTGGTCAGCGACTCTTGCAGGGCATTGTATTTGCGAATGAGCGCCACCGAAATGAGCAACATCTCAAAGACGGCACCCAATTGTGACCCGTAAGAGGTGACGAAATTGATAGGCAAAAGTCCGCTGTTTTTGAAATTCAAGAGCAATATACCCACGAGCAATCCGCCCCATGCTATCAAAAAATATTTGGCTTGTTGATTGCCTCCACGTACCAGCTCATACATTGCTACGCCTAGCATCAGTATCACCGTGAGCGAAGAGACGAAAATCGCCAAGATAGTCGCCTGCCCAAAGCTCGCCACAAAAGGTGCCAAAAGCGCGACGGCATTGACCAGAACGACGACGCGCAAAAAGCGGTGTGTGAGACTCAAAAAGTGGTGTGCGAAAAGCGCCCCAAAGAGCGATGCCAAAACCATCCCAAAGGGGGTCAAAAAGGTGTTGAGCCAGAGCCATTCGCCCCACAATAGCCATGTGCCAAACCCATTAATCGAAATTTGCACCACCACAAACCAAAAGTGAAACATCACGTAGTAGAAAAAGGTGCGCTCTTTGAGTCCGATGAAGAGAAAAAGGTTGTAAATCAAAAGCCCCAACGTAATGCCGTAATAGAGGAAGTGCCCTATATGTTCGGTGAGCATCTTGGGATAGAAATTTTGCAGCTCATCGATAGAGAGTTCCAAAATCATCGACCCTTGGGTGGTGACGCGCGCGTAGTAAATTTTGGTCTCTTGGGGGGCTATCGTCGTAGTGTGAAAAAATATCTGTAATGTTTGTGTACGTGTGTTGGGGACGATATCGCCGTAGCGCTCTTGTGCTATGACGGTACCTGCTTGCGTTTCGTACATCGAGATAGTATCGAGCGTGGGATAGTCAAAAGCGATGACCTTCTCTTGGTTTTGCGCACTCTCGTTGGTGACAACGATACGTAGCCAATAGGCTTGCGCGGTAAACCCGAACCCCATTTTGCCTTGGGCGTAGGGCAAAAAGGCATCGGCAGGTTTTTGCATCATCTCCTCGATAGAGGTATTGCCTTCATCGATGAGATAGCGTATCTCATCTGCCCAAACCAGCCCAAAAAAGAGAAAAAGAGAGAGCAAAAAACGCATGAAAAACCCTAGGAGAGAGAGTGAAAAATTGCGTCGATGGTAACACACACTCGATGAAAAAATAGCAAAAGGGCGAGGCTTTAGAACGATGACGCTAAAATGGCGCATTTACTATGGAATATCCTCGATGCAACGACTCCCTTTTTATGAAAATCCCCCTATACATTTTGCCTTCAATGCCTCACGCGAAGACTTCATCGTGCGCGAAATCAGCTCTCATACATGGAGCCAAAGCGGTAGCTATCTCATCCTCGAACTCGAGCGCACCAATCTCTCGACGTGGGAGGTCGCCCAAGAGCTACAAGATGCGCTTGGGTTGAGCGCGAGTCAAGTCTCCTACGCAGGACTCAAGGACAAGCAAGCCACCTCGACGCAATATTTCGCAGTGCCGCTACGTGTGGCAAAAGCGGTCGAGAAATTCACCCATCCTCACATGCGTATCCTCTCTACCGCGCGCCACAATGAGAAGCTCTCGTTGGGCGATATCGCGGCAAACAGCTTCGATTTGACCCTGCACTATGTCAAACCTATCGATGCACCGCGTATCGAGAGCATGGTGCAGATACTGCGCCAACAAGGGTTCGCCAACTATTTTGGGTATCAGCGTTTTGGGGTGCAGGGGGGCAATTTCGAGCAGGCAAAAGCCGCCGCGCACGACGAAGAGCATGTCGAGGATACCAAACTGCATCGATTACTCGTCTCGGCGTACCAAAGTGAACTCTTCAATCGATGGCTTGCCAAGCGTGTGATACTCTCTCGTGGTGCCGCAGAGAGCATGACCAATGCGCCCCTGACACTCCTAGAGGGCGATGTCCTCTACAATTACACCACCCAAAAATGGGAAAACGTCACCGATGTCACCACCATGCGCAAAGCCCTCAAAGAGCAAAAGGTTGCTATCACGGGACTCTTGGCAGGGGCAAAAGCGTGGCGTGCCAAGGGCGCGGCAGGCGCTATCGAGGCGCAGTTCGATGACGATGTGGTCATGGCAAAGGGCGACAGACGTATCGCATGGGTCTACCCCAAAAAGGTACGCACGCACTACGACGCGGACAAAGAGACGATGCAGCTCTCCTTCGAGCTACCCAAAAGCGTCTATGCGACGGTCTTCCTAGAGGCTATTGCGGGACGCGATTTGACACCTAAGCCTAGAGAGAAACGGTCGTAAAATTGCAAGGGGGAAAGTATCCTCTTGGAAGTGAGGCTTCAGCCTCGTAAAGCTGTATCAATATAAATCATGATGCTAGTATCATTATCTATGCGGAGTATGTCAGTGTACGGTTTATTGTTGATTATTTGCTTTTTCTAAGTAAATAGATTGTTATGGTTGTCATTGAGTAGTTTATTAAAATTAAGAAGAACTAATTTTTTTACACTTTCAATTTCCGAATTCCATAAATTGGCAAGATAAGAGTATACAAAATAATTTTTATGGGGAAGAACATCTTTTATAAAAGGTGCATCTGTTTCCACTAATATTTTATTTTTTGGCAACTTGGCAATGATACTTTGCCCTTTGTTGCTTTTACACATAGCTTCATTGATTGACAGATAATAGCCATAATCTAAAATTTTATTCAAAGTTCCGATTTTTCCACTGTACCAATGAAAAATTGCTCTTTTTACATCGTGCTGTACTAGCATTTTAAGTACTTCATCTTCTGCACTTGAGCTGTGAATATTTAAAACACTCTTTTCTGTATCTATGTTCTTTAAAACAAACTCAAAAAGCTCTATTTGCTCATCTTTTGATTTTATAGCTCTTTTTGAAAAATCAAGTCCTACTTCACCAATAAATTTTGTATTGTTAACATGCTTTAAGAATAGCCTTTTCTCTTTTTCAAAGTTATAATCACTCTCTAAACAATGAAATCCAAGTGATGGATGAATAAATTTTAATGATTTTATATATTCAAATGTTTCATCAAATTGAGATGGTAAAGTTGTCACATAAATTGTATGTACTTTTCTTTTTTCACATTCTAATGCAATTTCTCCAGCATTTTTAAAAAAATTTATATGACAATGGGTATCTACTAAATTAACCGACATGTAAATAATCCTTTTATATTTGAATCCGCTTTATCGTGAATATACTGTTTTATTTCGGCATAACCTCTTAAAAGCATATCAGCAATATCATCAACATTATCTATTTTTGCCATTAATTTTATTTCTTTTTTTATTTCATCTTTTGTCAATTCTTGATTTAGGAAGTGAGCTAATGCCAGTAAATCCAATCTTTTTTCATGTATAAATAAATTTATTTCTTGAGAGTTTAGCTTATGTCCATAGTCTGAACATCTATCTAAATTATTATTAAATTTATGAATAGATGCTCTTCTAATTGCACAGGGTATACAATAACCACAATTTAAACTTTGTCTATACCAACCAGGTGTATGACCACCACCATGTGAGCAAGATAAAGTTTTAGTTGCTAGATTTTGAATTAATCCCGTATTCCTATTCTCAACTAACATTTCACCTTTTGTTTTTAGCAAATATGGATTATTAATTTTAATTTGAAGTCCTAATGTATTTAATGCATCTTCAAATTTTTTTATAAAATATGGATGCATTGTTTTTGTGCTATTTGAACAAGTTCTAGAAGGAGTTAAAGGTAAATTAATACTAATTACACCATTTTCAGGAGTTATAATTTCATTTATTCCTAAATTTATTGCATGAAACAATGCTATCCCATGAAATAATATTGAACGACCTCTTGTTGTAGCTTCATGATTTAACTTGTCTTCTGTATACACATGAAAAGATGATTGTCTAATATTTTTCAACTTATATGAGTCTTTTATTTCTGATAATAATTGTGAATGTAGTGTACTTGATGAACCGTGACCATCTATATGAGAAATCAAAAGTACATTATTTTTTTCATCAATTAAGTTTATTGCACCCGCTAACGAATCTAATCCTCCAGAGAATAAACATATATTTTCAAAATTTGCATTTACTGGCAAAGTTTCTTCTCTTTCAAAATAAGAAATATTTTCCAATTCTCTAAAATTAAATATCCAATTATCACTTGTTAAGAAATCAACTGCTTCTTTCAAAGTTTCTTTTGCACTATCCCATAAATCTGTATTGCTTACAGGAATGTTTACATCAATATCTCTACTCCAATGATCGTAGGTCTGAGTTCTTTGAATGATTTTATCTATTGTGTAAACAATAGATGTAAAATATAAAACATCTAAACTGAGTGCAGTTGGTCTTGAAATAAAACTATCAAAGCAATCATAAGGATTAATTATTAAATCACTTTCATATTCACCATTAACATTTAATCTTAGTACTGATAAACAATCTCTTCTATTGACTTCTTCTATTTCAACTTTAAACATTTTATTCTTCCTCTAATACTTCAAGTATTTCTTTTAATATTCCTTGTACAAAATCTGCACCAGCTTGACCACTAAAATCTATACTTGCAAGATTATTTGAACATTGATAAGTAGATACTTTTGTATTTATTGTCTCTTTTACAATATCTAATACTTCAATTGCATCATCTTGATTTGTATGAATAGTTCTATCTTCAAAAAATATTCTTGAAAAAAGTTCATATATATAATTTTTATAAAAACCACATATTAATATTTCTGCCTTATCAGTAGTGATGACATTAGACAAGTAACTTTCAATCTCATTTTCGTTTAATATACCTTCAAATAATTCTTCAATAACTGTCGTTATTGCCAGTGAAGCACAAGCCGTATCTGAATCCACAGCAGGAGTTATGAAAAAATCTATTAGTGTTTCTTTAACTTCGTCTAATGTCTTATTGTTTAAATCAATGCCTCTTGATTGTGTAGCTTCTTGTAGTCCTTGTCTATTTATATCACTAAAAAATGAACCAATATTTTGAGCTGTATTTCTTGCTGTTGAAGATTTGAAAGATGTACTTCTTCCACCTCCAGCTGCAATACTTCTTGGCTTAGAATAAGAAGAAAAAGCTTCTGAGCCACCTATGGCTTTAATGAATTTACTTACTACTTTCTTCTTTTTTTCTTCAGGTTGGTCTAATAAGCCTCCAATTTGTCTTTTTAATGAATTCCAATCGCCACCAGATGGAGTCTCGTACCCTTTTGATGTACCCATGCTATTTTCCTTTCTTTAAATATTTAACTGCTGCATTTTTCAATAATCCTTTTTCTTTTTGGCTGTAACTAGTAATAATCTCTATTATATCAGTACTTAAAGAAGCTTTTTTTTGTTTCACTTCTTCTAATCTATCAACCATATAAATATATTTACTTATTTTTGTATACGGAGTATTCTTTATAATATTTATATAAAAAAAGTACAAATCAGAATTATTGATTTGTATAATTAGTTTATGTAAACTATTGAGAAGCTCTTTTATATCTGAGGACACTTTTATTTCGTTATCAAATAATTTAATAATTTCTGTTAATTCTTCAATTTTAAGTTCTTTTGCATTTTCAAGATTAACTCTTATTTCACTTTCTTTACTAGAATTTAAGCCTTTATATATTTTTTGTAAAATAGGACTAACCATATGAACATTAGATAATGTTAAATCTATTCTATCTCTAGCCAACCAAAAATAATTTCTCAAATCAACATCTGAAAGCCTAGGCTCAATTTTTATCCAATTTTGTATTTGCGATGTTTTCCATTCTTTAAAATGATTACCAAGCAAATCTTCTTGGTTATCTATAAATATTGATTCTAATATAGCTAATTCCTGAAAAAAACCATTGTTCTGTGATTGGAATTCATTTAATTTTTTAAATAGCTTTGTATCAAAATATTCTAATAACATTAATTTTATTAACACAAAGATATTTATCTCAAGCTGTGCTACTTCTGCTAATTTTCTTCTTAAGATAAATGTATTCAGAAATCTTTTAGTTTGTCTTGGATTTCCGTTTAAAACAGATGTAATCATTTGACTCATACTATGAGATAAATTTATTAAATTACTTAAAACAACTTCGCTATCAAAATCTATCTTTTCTTTTATATGTCCATAAGAATAAGCTGAATAAAAATCACTTTTTCTAAAAGCTAAATAATCTTCATAAACTTTTTTAAAATCTTCTTTATTTAAAAAACTATAACTAAATAATAAATTATTGTAGCTCTCAATTTCTGATGGCGAAAGTTTTGGTATTCTGTATGGAATTTGGATGAGCTTTTCAATATAATCATTCACAATCTGTTGCGTATTTTGTAGGTATTCTGAATTATTATTAAGCGTGTGAAGTTGTAAGCGCATCGATATTGAGTGCTTTATGATTCTTTCATCAGCTGCAATTACAAAAGCTACATTGGGAACATTTAAAAATAATTTGATGGCTTCAAGAGTATCGATTACCCTTTCAGGCATACATCTATCTAGATCATCTACAAAAATGACAACACTGTCAAATTTTGTATCATTAATTAATTCTTCAAAATCTTTTCTAAATGTTTTAATTGTACTTTTTGCAGTATTTTCTTGTTCGTCTTTTATATAGCTATCAAGTGTTTCGACATCGGCAGTACTTAATTTTTTTATTTTTTCAGTATTTAACATACTAAATCCAGCTTCTACTGCCGTCACAACACCACCTGTAGCGATTATATCAACCACATTCTTTCCATATTTCTTTATGCCATCTTTGGCTAATTTAATATAATCAACTTTTGACATTAAACTCAAAAGTTTCTTTTTTGCTTTTTCATCCAAAGTTTTATTTTTTGAGAGTTCCAATAAGATGTTTTCAAGTAATGAAACTTTTGCATCCTCGTAACTCTCAAAAAGCCAACTATTGAAATATATGCTTAAAACTTTTTTATCATCTTTTAGTTTGTCTTCTAGTATTTTCATAATACTTGATTTTCCACTTCCCCAATCACCAAATATGCCAATTGTTAGTGGTAAAAGTTTTGAATTAGTTACATACTCTTTGATTAAATTGGCATGCACTTCATAATTCAAAAAATCTTGTGTTGTTTCATTATCAGCCCACATCTATACTCCTCATTTAAATATCTCCCTTTTCAATTCCATAATATTCCTCTCTATCTCCGCCATCAACTCTTCTTCTGTGGGTAAATAGAGCTGATATTTCGACACAAAGAGATTTTCATTGTCGTTCAAAACGGAGTATTTCACGACGGTGTTGTCCTTGTCCGTGCAGAGTATGATTCCGATGGTTGGATTGTCATTTTCGGCTTTTTCCAAATCATCGTACATTCGCACATACATATCCATCTGCCCAACGTCCTGATGGGTCAATTTCCCGCTTTTTAGGTCTATGATGACAAAGCATTTGAGGATATAGTTGTAAAAAAACAAGTCGATATAAAAATCGCTCGTCTCTGTTTGGATTCTCTTCTGTCGTGCCACGAACGCAAATCCGCGTCCCAATTCGAGTAAAAAATCTTGGATTTTTTCGATGAGGGCGGATTCCAAATCGCTTTCATAAAATGCATTGTTTTGTTTGAGGTCTAAAAATTCTAAAACATAAGGGTCTTTGATGATGTCTTTGGGGGTGAGGAGTAAATCTTTGGTGTTGTTTGTCGCTTCTGCTACGACGGGTTGTTTGTCCTTGCTAGAGATGATTCGCTCATAATAGAATGTACCTATTTGCCTCTCTAGTGCTCGTACGCTCCAGTTCGCCTTGGCGGATTCTTCCATATACCAAAGTCTAGCTTTTTCATTATCGAGTCTAATAATGAGTTTATAGTGACTCCAACTCAATTCTCTCCACAGTGTAGAGAGAATCGGAAAAGTTGTATAAAACTGCCGCATATTCCATAAACTTTGCGCTGAAAAGCCTTTGCCAAACTCTTTTGTGAGTCTCGATGAAAGCTCTTTGATTAGGTATGTACCGTATTCGGCTCTGTCTTTGCCGTTTTGCTCATCCTCTACGATTTGCTTACCGATGTTCCAATATGCCTCGACCATGACGAAGTTAATATGGCGGTAGGCATTGTCCCGCGCGCTTTGGAGTATGTTTTTGATTTTTAGATAGAGAGTGTCGTTTTGTATGGGGTTATTCATCTAAAATCTCTCTCTTTTTTTGACATGTCATCTACTACGTGTAAAGATTTTGCCATTTTCTTTACATATCGATGTGAATAGTTGCTATTCTAGCCAAAAGTGTGTGAAAAAATTAATTATTGCGGTTTGTCACCCAATCCTCTATTTTGAGTCCATCGACTCTCGTAAACTCTCTGGTATTGTTGGTCACGAGTGTCGCATCGAGGCTCAGTGCACTCGTTCGTAATCGTCACCACACCAAATATCGATACAATGGCTACGCAACAATCATAGCCTTAAAGCATCACCATTAGCTATTTGAGGTCTAGGATGAACCATTTTTTTGCCCTATTTTTGTCGATGATTCTCACATATGCCCAAGAGAATCTACTCACACTCGCACCCCCTTTTGATAGAGCCTCTTTGGAGTATTCGGGATTGTCGTGGTATGGCGATACGCTCGTACTCTTGCCACAATACCCCAAAGGTGCACTCTTGGCAGTGCATCGAAGTACGCTTTTGCATGCATTGCAAGCCCAGCGACCACTGACGCTCGATGTGCTCCCTTTTGATGACAGTGAGGTGCGCAAAAATATCGAGGGGTATGAGGGATATGAGGCAATTCTCTTCGATGGAGAGGATGTCTATGCCCTTATCGAGGCGCGTGACGCCCAAGGAATGGCAGGGTATCTTTGCAAAGGGGTGGTGCGAGAAGGAGGCATAATGCTTCACGCGTCACAAAAGCTTCCTATGCCACAACATATAGATAACTACGCTTTTGAGGCAATGACGCTGACTCCCGAAGGTGTGCTAGTTATGTTTGAATCGAATATACAAAGTGAGGTTGCAAAAGCCTATATGCTTTCCAAAACTCTTCAATCAATCAAAGCTATGGCGATTGCACCTATTGCATATCGCATTACCGATGCAACGGCTATGCGCGATGGTACTTTTTGGGTGAGCAATGCCTATTGGAGTGGCGATGCAGGCAAACTGCGAAGTGAGCGCCAAACGAATATGGGGCAACTTCTCCAGCTAAGCCTCAAAGAGGAGGGGATATACCCCACAGGCAGGAGCATACTGCTCAATGAGGGGGGCGTTTCGTACAATTGGGAGGGGGTCGTACATTTTCACGAAGGGTTTTTGGTCATTACGGATACCTATCCGCGAACTCAGTTCGTCTATGTGCAAATCGCACCAGACCATGCGATGGTCCGATGAGTTTTCACCACCAATTTCAAAAGTGTCTTTGAGAGGAGGAGGTGCTTTAAAAACTTCAAATGCCTAATAATTACTGTTTTCCCACTCTTTGTCACCACATTTGCGAGGGAGGGTTTTGTTGTTGGTGCAGCCTTGGGCGAAAATCGCTACAGCGGCTATAAGCATGGTGGTGATGAGTACTCTTCTCATGGGGTTCCCTTGGGTCGTTTAGCAAAAATTATACATCATAAAGTTATACTGCGCCAAAAATATGGATGCTTTTGATGCAGTTTGAAGCCTACCCTTTTGAGAAGCTCAATCGCCTTTTGGCGGATGTCATCGTCGATAAAGGTCTCAACCCCATTTCGCTTACCATCGGTGAGCCACAGTTCGAAACCCCCGATTTCATTCAAAACTCTCTCAAAGAGCACAGCGCACTTTTGCGTCGCTATCCAGCTTCGCGTGGAGAGGATTTTTTGGTCGATGCACAGCTAGGATTTGTGCGTCGTCGCTTTGGCGTGACGCTCGATGCGACGCAAATTATCCCCACTTTTGGGACGCGCGAGGTGCTCTTTAACTTCCCGCAATTTTTGCTCTTTGACCGTCCTCATCCCGTCATGGCGTACACCAATCCCTTTTACCAAATCTACGAAGGTGCCGCCATAGCCAGTCGTGCCAAGGTGTGGCATATTGATCTACTCCCTGAAAATGACTTTCGTCCACGTATCGATGAGGCGAAATTGGTCGATACCGATTTGGTCATCCTCAATTTCCCCAACAATCCCACCGCCGCTACGATGGCGTTGGAGGAGCTAGGACGATGGGTCGAGTGGGCGCTCAAATACGATTTTGTCCTCATGAACGATGAGTGCTACAGTGAAATCTACCTCGATACGCCTCCACCCTCACTCCTAGAAGCCTCGATAGCGGTGGGCAATCCTAGCTTCAAAAATGTCGTGGTGATAAATTCTATCTCCAAGCGTAGCTCCGCTCCAGGGCTTCGCAGTGGATTTATCGCGGGGGATGCTACGATACTCAAAAGCTACGCACAGTATCGCACCTACGTCGGATGTGCTTCACCTCTGCCACTACAACACGCCGCCGCAGATGCGTGGTCCAATGAGCGTCATGTCCAAAAAGCGCGTGAGTACTACCGCCAAAATTTTGCGCTTGCCCAAGAGATATTGGGTGTGGCACCTGCACAAGCGACTTTTTATCTATGGATAGCGGTGGGAGATGATGAGGCGTTTGCGCGTTTCCTCTATCGCACCCAAAATGTCAAGGTGCTCCCAGGGCGCTATCTAGGACGCAACGGTCTAGGCGAGGGGTATATTCGTATCGCGTTGGTCGAGGAGCCTAGCATAACAGAGCGTGCGCTTGTACGTCTCAAAACCGTGCTGGAAGCCTTCGCGCAAGAACCTCAAGCATGACCAAAGCCCTCGAAATAGCCTACGCCCAAGGCGATGTAGCGACACTCTACGAGGCGTATCATGCACGTACTCTCGATGCCAAAGGTCAAGAGCAACTTATGGCGATGCTCATCGAATCCGCGCAAGAAGCACTGCATGAAAAGATAGTGACCCAAACCCCTTTTATGATGCGTGACCGTCAAGCGCACTATGTCCTACGCACCCTCTATGAGATTGCTATGGCAAGCTATGAGGCCTCCAACAGTGTCGAGGCGCAAGAGCAGTTCGCGCTTCTAGGCGCGGCAAGTGACGATGCAAAATTTTCGCTTGCGATGCGTCACCATCTGTGTGCGCTTTTGATGGAGATGGAGTACGAGGCGTTTGTGGGTGAGTGCGCGGTGATAGAAGAGGAAGAAAATTTTTATATCGATGGCTTTTCGTCGATATGTGCGCAACGATGCAAAACGCAGGAAAAGCGTATCGAAACGTTTATGGCACCGATGGTGCGTCTCTTTGGAGGGGATAATTGAAAATACATTTTATAGGTATTGGCGGTATTGGTATCTCAGGATTGGCCAAATATATGTTGGCGTTGGGGCACACTGTATCAGGCTCTGATATGCGTCAGACTACTATCACCGATGAGCTTGTCTCACTTGGATGCGCTATCAATATCGGACACCGTGCCGAGGCGATAAAAGAGCCCGATATGGTGGTCTACTCTGCCGTGGTCAAACCCACGAATGTTGAGCGAGTCACCGCAGAGGCAAAAGGGATAAAAACCTTGAGCCGTAAAGCCTTTTTGCCCTATGTATTGAGCGACCGTGAGGTCTATGCAGTGTGTGGCGCACATGGCAAAAGTACGACGACCGCCATTCTCGCCTCCATCATGTCAGGTAGCGCCATCATCGGTGCACAAAGCAAGGCGATGGACTCCAATATGCGCTTCGATGCGACCAATCGACGCATGATTTTTGAGGCAGATGAGAGCGATGGTAGCTTCCTCGAAGCCAATGCCGCAGTCGCCATCGTGACCAATGCAGAGCCTGAACACATGGAGTATTACGGTCACGATGAGGCGAAATTTTATGGTGCATATCGCGCCTTCTTGGACAATGCGCCGTTGCGTATTATCAATGCTGAAGACCCCTTCTTGGCGACCTACGAGGGTGAGGCGGTGCGACTCTATCCTAGCCGTGACATCCGTGATATGAGCAATGTACTCATCGACGATGAACCCTACACACGTTTCGCGTTGCGCGATTTGGGCTATTTTGAGGTGTGGGGATTGGGTGAGCATATCGTCACCGATGCGGCATTGGCGATATTGGCGGCACTCGAGGGCGGTATGGCGCTAGAGTCCATCAGAGCCTCACTCAAAAACTATCACGGTATCAAAAAACGGTTCGATATTATCCACAAAAACCGCACGATTCTCATCGATGACTACGCGCACCACCCCACCGAAATTGCCGCGACCTTCAAATCGATAATGACTTATGCGCGCCTCAAAGGTATCGATACGATTACGACCATTTGGCAACCACACAAATACAGCCGTACCATCGATAATATCGAGGCGTTTAGTCGCTGTTTTGATGGGACGCAACGGCTCATTATTTTGCCTGTTTACAGTGCAGGGGAAGAGCATGTCGCTATTGATTTCGAGACAATTTTCGCCTCCTATGCACCGCTCTTCGTCGATAGAATGGTGCGTGAGGGTGAGGCATTGGCACTCTACAAAAACGACCAAATCGTCTCACGTCTCGATAAGGGTATTATTATCGGATTTGGCGCGGGCGACATCACCTACCAATTGAGAGGATAATCATGGGCTATATTATTACCGCACTTGTTGCACTGATACTTTTTGTTTTTGTCACCAAGGTCATGGAGCTTAACCGCGCCCAAAAAATCGGCGTAGCCGTTGGGATAGCGTCGGTGGCGTTTGTGATTACACTTTATATTTTGATGGACGATGCCAAGACCGATCGTCTGCGAGAGACGATATTGGCGTTTGAGCAAAATCAAACCATCGTGTGCGAGGGCGACATCGAAGCCAATGCAACGTCGTTCAACTACAGCATCGGTGCGCACTCCCTGCTAGGCAAGCCCAATACCCCTCATGCAGGCAAAATTATCTCCCTCTATCGATGCCAACCTAAACCGTGAAGGGCATCATCGATAAGCTCGATTTGAGCGGGTACGTCAGAGAGTTTGAGCACTTTTTGGCGCGTCCCAAACCTCTTTTCCTAGAGGGTGACCAACAGCTGCATGGCACGATGATACGCCTCATGGAGAGCATCGATTTCACCCCTCCTAAGGCGGTCGTGCCGCTGGATGATGCTATTGCACGCCTCAAAAAGCAGGGGGTTTTGACACTTAGCGTGCTCTTTGAGTGGGTCAAGATTTTGCGCTATGTGCGCTATTTGTCACGCCAAAAATTCCCTCAAAAGGTGCTCGATTGGCTCGATGAGATCAAAATCGACCCCTTTTTCGAGAGTATCGAGGGCTTTTTTCTGGACGACGGAAGTGTCAATGTCGCTATGGATGAGCGTCTAGGAGAGGTGACGCGCTTTTTGGAGCGTGCCAAAATCGATATCGCTCAACAAATGAGCAAACTTCTGCACACCGAAAAACTCCAACCCTACCTCGTCGATAAGCAGGTGCATCTTCAGCAGGAGCATGAGACACTGCTACTCAAGGCGGGATTCAATCACGTCCTCAAAGGCTCTATCGTCGCACGTAGCCAAGGGGGATTTTTCTACGTCGTGCCCCAAAGTATCGAAACCTTGCGTGCCCAAAAGGAGCACTTCGTCCAAGAGCGTGAAGCACTGCTCTACGAATGGGCGAAAACCTTTTCAGCAGGGATGCAAAAATGGGTCAAATTTTTGGAGTTTCTCAATCGTCGATTTGACCAAATCGACCACTACCAAGCGCGAATCTTTTTTGCCAAGGCAAAGGGGTACAGCTTTTTGGGCGCGACCAAAACTCCTACGCTACGACTGGTCAACTTCGCCCATCCTGCATTGGCGCACCCCAAACCTATCACTATCGATGCGAGTGCTAATATCATCATGATTACAGGGGTCAATGCAGGCGGAAAAACGATGCTCCTCAAAGCGATTTTGGCGGCTACGTGGCTAGCCAAATATCTCTTGCCGATGCGCATCGATGCGCACGCTTCCTCTATTCCGCACTTCAAACATCTGCATGCCATCATCGATGACCCCCAAAACGTGGGCAACGATATCTCGACCTTCGCAGGGCGTATGGTGGAGTTTAGTACTATTTTGCAGTCGCGCGATGCCATCATCGGTGTCGATGAGATAGAGCTAGGTACCGACAGCGACGAGGCGGCTTCGCTTTTCAAGGTGATGCTAGAAGCGTTGGTCGAGAAAGGGGCGAAAATCATCGTCACGACGCACCACAAACGCCTCGCCGCGCTCATGGCAAACCGTGACGATGTGACCTTGATGGCGGCACTCTATGATGAGGCGAATCGCCTGCCCACGTATGAATTTTTGCAAGGCAGTATCGGTAAGAGTTACGCTTTTGAGACGGCACAACGTTATGGCATACCCTCCAATCTCGTCACACTTGCCAAAGCCCAATACGGTCAAGACCAAGAGAAGCTCTCTGAACTCATCGAACGAAGCAGTGAGCTAGAGCGAGGATTGCGCCAAAAACACAAAGAGCTAGACGAAAAAAATGCACAAATGAGCCGACTCCTTAACACCATCGAGGAGGAGCGCCATGCCCTTCACCAAGAGGTGCAAGGTGCCAAAGTGACCCTGAGCCGCGCCTATGTCGATGCTATCGATGAAGCCAAAAGTGCCGCCAAAGCGATACAGCGCGAAGAGATTCATCGCGGTATGAACAAAGCGCATGCCAAACTCCCCAAAGCTCCTCCGCCACCCGTCAAAAAGGTAGAGCCTATCAAGGTTGGTGACCGTGTCAAGTACCTCACCAACTACGGCACTGTCCTAGCCTTAGAGTCCAAAGAGGCGTTTGTAGCGTTTGAGAGTGGGATGCGTATGCGTGCGCCACTTGTGGAGCTATCGTTGGCGGCGCAACAAAAGAGCAAACCACCCAAGACGACACTGCAAAAGCCTACTGTTTCGCGTGCCGCATTGAAGCTCGATTTGCATGGATTGCGTAGCGATGAGGCATTAGAGAAGCTCGACCAATTTATCTCTGACGCCTTACTGCAAGGGTGGGATGAAGTGCTTGTCTATCATGGCATCGGCACGGGTAAATTGGCGCATGCGGTTAATGGCTTTTTGCGTTCACACCCCAGTGTCAAGGGCTTCACCGATGCGCCCCCAGCGATGGGTGGATACGGTGCCAAAATTGTGACCCTCTAAAAGGAGAGTGAAATGATAAACAGCCTCAAAGAGCTGGGTGCAAATCTACGCGTCTTGTACGTCGAGGATGATACCAGACTCAATGCCGAGACCAAAAAAATATTGGACAAAATTTTCGGGCGGGTCGATAGCGTCTTCAACGGCAAAGAGGCGTGGGAGCGCTTCGTAGCGCACAATTACGACATGGTCATCACCGATATCGAGATGCCTGTGATGAGTGGATTGCAACTGAGCCATAAAATCAAAGAGCGCACGACGCAAATTCCTATCGTAGTAGTGAGTGCCTATACCGATGCAGACTATTTTCTCGATGCGATAGAGTATGGCATCGACTACTATGTCCTCAAACCTATCAATACCAACAAGCTCATCGAGACACTCTATCGCGCCTGCATCCAAATCCAAGAGCGTCAAAATGCGGCACTCTTCCAAGCCCAAGAGCTATTGCACAAAATCGAAATCGAAAAGATGAACTTACTAGAGACGATGAGCAATAACTCACCCAATCCTATGGTGCTCTATCGCGATAATCGACTCGAATTTTTCAATCGCCGTTTTGCAATACTCTTTTTGGAGAGTGATACGGGTGTCATTAAGCGGTGCGAGGAGTTGATACGTTTTATCGAGAGTCTAATCGTCACCGATGAGACACTTTCCAAGGCAAAAGGGCTTTCCACCACTATCGATTTCGCACACGACGAACACCCTAGCGTGGCACTGCGCACCAAAGAGGGCAAGCGCGCTTTTGCACTCCACCGTACCTATATGGAGGCGGATGCGTTGGTGTTGTACACCTTCAATGACATCACGACGTTGCTTTATCAGACGATACAGCTTGAGGAGTACCACCGAAAATTTGAGTCGATGGTACGTGAAAATTTCACCCCCAAAGAGGGCAAAAATCCTAGCATTATCGATAAAGTAAAATTCGATTAATAGCTCAAATAGGTTTTTGCACGATGGACAGTGCAAAAAAGTCTCTTAGTATCGCTAGTCACGCACGAAATCGGCAAAGAGTGGCAGATGGTCAGAGTAGCCTTGCCCTGTGAAGTGCGCAGGAATGGTCTGTGTCATTTGCCATCGATAGGGGTCTTTGCCTTTGTAGAGGTAGTCGGGGGCAAAACGCGCGAAACTCCCCTCGACATAGGAGAAGTGTTTGCCCTTCCAGAGTGTACGATTGATAATGATGTGGTCCAGTGCCTCTTTGGTGCCTTTGTAGATGTGGCTGTAACGCTCTTTTGGGGCGAGTGTGCTCCAGAGATTGAGGTGATAGCTAGGGTCGAGATGCCCAAAACGTGCTGTATCGATGAGCCCTTGCGCATCGATGGTACGCAGGATGTGGTTGATACCTGTAATGCCATTGGTGTCGTTGTGTTTATGTTTTTTGACAAATCGCACATACTCTTCTACATCGCTATTGAGGTCGCCCACGATGAGATAGGCACGCTCTTTGGGTAGGGTTTTGAGACGTTGTGCAAGAGCTTTGGCGTAGGGGATGCGTTGGCTCTCAGGGCCACTTTTGGCTTTCCAGTGGTTGACGAAAATCGTCAATACTTCACCGCGAATACGTACATCGACCTCCAAAATCGCGCGTAGATTATCGTAGGCATTGACACTGATTTCGCGGTGTCCCTCGATGGGAAAGCGTGAGAGTAGGGCATTGTGCACACTGCTCTTTTTCTTGCTTGCGATGACACTGTACTGCATCGCATGACCCTTGTTGCGCAGTGCGGTTTGCAAATCGCGTAGGGCTTGGGCGGACTCTACCTCTTGGAGTGCCAACATATCAGGCTTCATATCGACGATGACCTGCGCGATATTGGCGAGTTTGGCGCGGTAGGTTTTGCGGTTGTATTGGGTCGAGGTGTTGGGGATGTAGTCGCTGTACTCTGTGCCACTGTAGTGCAAATCGAAGAGATTTTCGACATTGTAGGTCGCCACGCGAAACTCTCCAGCACCCAGCCAAACGGCTATGAAGAGAAGGAGAAAAAATTTAGACATCGATACCATTGAGGCGCAAAAGTGCCGTCGTATCGACATTGCGTCCCATGAAATCCTCAAAAAGCTCACGCATACTCGCACTTGCCCCGCGCTCTAGTATGGTCTCGAAATAGCCGCGTGCGATAGGCTCATTGAAGATGCCATTATCGACGAAGTGGTAAAAGGCATCGGCACTCAACACCTCTGCCCATTTGTAGCTGTAGTATCCTGCGGCGTATCCACCACCAAAAATATGGCTAAAGCTGTTTTGGAAAGCGTTGTAGCGTGGAGGTGTGAGCAGTCCCATCTCACGACGTACTTCGTCCAAGAGTGCTTGCACCTCTTCGCCTTGGAGTAGATGCGAATGCAGACGAAAATCAAAAAGCCCAAACTCCAATTGGCGCAACATCGCCATGGCAGATTGGAAATTTTTGGCGCGCACAAGGGTCTCTATCATCGAGGGTGGCAAAATCTCATCGGTTTCATAGTGACGCGCGAAGAGTCGCAACACTTGCGGCTCGTAGGCGAAATTTTCCAAAAACTGACTGGGAAACTCCACCGCATCCCACTCGATACCGTTGACACCGCTCAGACCATTCTCCTCTACACGGCTAAAAAGGTGGTGTATCGCATGCCCCATTTCATGAAAGAGCGTCACCACATCGTCATGGCGCAAAAGCGAAGGATTTTCAGGGCTAGAGGGTGGGAAATTGCCCACGATAAAGGCACTGGCTAATTGCGTAGAGCCATCCACAAGGGTGCAGTGCGTTTGCCAATTGTGCATCCATGCACCGCCCTTTTTGTCGTCACGCGCCTCCAAATCGACATAGAGACGTGCACGTAGCTCATCGTGGTCATAGATATCATAGGCAGTTGCTTTGGTATCCCACAATGCCACATCGTGCGCCGCTTCAAATCGCACCCCAAAGAGCTGCTCCAAAAAGGAGAACATCCCATTGAGTACACGTGTCTGCTCAAAATAGGGTCGATAAAGCTCTTCGTCCATGTCGTAATCGCGCAATCGAAGCTTCTCAGCGTAGTAAGCAGTGTCGTAGCTCGCTAGCTCAATGCCATCGGTCGCAAGCGCAAAGTGGCGTAGCGTTTCTAGCTCTTTTTGCCCTTGCGGACGGCTTTGCGTGGCAAGTCTCTCCAAAAAATCGATGACAGTTTGTGGGTCGGGTGCCATCTTGGTCGCTAGGGAGTAGTGCGCATAGCTTTCGAAGCCCAAAATTTCTGCCTGCTCTTGGCGCAATCGCAACAGTTCATCGATGATGGCACTGTTTTGGGGAGCGCGCGTGGTGTAGGCATGGTAGAGTGCCTCACGGTGTGCGCGATTGGGTCCATAGGTCATATAGGCGATGTAGCTGGGCATTTTGAGGGTGAAGCGGTATTTGGTTTTGCCCTCTTCGACAAAAGCGGCGGCACTCAAATCGCTTGCAGGTATGCCCGCCACATCCGCCTCCTCTTCGAGGATAAGGGCGTAGGCGTTGGTCGCATTGAGGACGTTTTGGGAGAAATCATTGGAGAGTTCGCTTTTGCGCAATGAAATCGCTTTGAGACGCTCTTTTTGCGCCTTGGGCAGGGATACACCAGAGAGTTGGAACGCCAAAATCGACTCATCGATGACACGACGCTGTGTCGCGTTGAGGTGCTCATACTCATGTGTTTTTATCGCCTCAAATGCACCATAGATACGTGCATCTTGGCTCACGTCAGAGGAGTAGTCACTCAAAAGGGGCAACATTTGCGCGTAGACTTTTTGGGTAAGCTCGCTGTTTTTGACGCTGTTGAGGTGCGAAAGTGGAGTGAAAAATTGCTCTACATACTCTTCGAGAAGCTCAAAGGGTTTGATGAAATTGGCGTAGGTACAAAGAGGCTGTGCCAAAAGCGCCTCGATGCGTGCACGATTGTCAGCCAAAAGCGCCTCCAATTGGGCTACTTTGCCCTCCAAATTCTCGGTATCAAACGCTAAAAACATCTCGACTCCTTGTGCGAAAACAGTGTGTGAGTGTAGTCAAAATGGGGTAAAAGCAAGCCTAAATTTTTAATTTGGTGTTTATATAGAGTCGCTACACTTTGCCACTTCAAAAAAGGAGATTGCCATGACCAAGACTTTTGAACTTCATAATGTCAAATGTGGCGGATGCGCCCAAACCCTGCGCTCTGCACTCGAAAAAGAGGGCTTCGCGCCCCAAAACATCAATCTCGAGGTTGAACCTCGCCAAGTGACGCTCGATATCGATGACGAAGCGCACGAAAAGCACTTCCGCGAAGTGGTACGCGGTCTAGGCTACCCCGTCACCGATGAGGAGATTGGGGCTTTTACGAGTACCGCACTCAAAGCCAAAAGTTTCGTCTCCTGCGCCGTAGGCAAATTTGACGTAGCCACACAACAACATTAGGAATACATCATGAAAAAAATCGCTCTTATCTTCGTCGCGCTCTTCGTCGCTACTACTGCACTTCCTGCTCAAGTTTTTGCTCCACAAGGAGAGATGACACTCACATGGACAGCTTTCAAAACACCCAAAAAAGTAGGGGTCAAAGGTACTTTCGATGCTATCGCGCTCTCCACACCTGCCAACGCCCAAACTATCGAGAGCTTTTTGATGGCGACAAGCGTCACTATCGACACGGCAAAAGTCAACTCCAAACATGTCGAACGTGACGCGAAATTAGCCCACGCCTTTTTCGGTCTCATGAAACCTACCATCACCGCCCACGTCAAAGCCATCAGCGCCAAAACACTTACTGTTGCTATTACGATGAATGGCATCACACGCGAAGTACCCATGAGCTATAGCTACGATGGCAAAAAGGTAAGCGCGCAAGGCGCTATCGAATTGGCGGATTTTGACGCGATGGGTGCATTGAGCAGTATTAACAACGCCTGCTTCGATTTGCACGAGGGCAAAACATGGTCAGATGTCACTATCGCTTTTGAGTTAGGCGTAGAGGGAAAATAGAAAAGTAATTTTTCGGAAGCGTGTTTATCGCACTATTTTATTTATAGACATCGCCTCTGCTATCGACTTTGAGAATTTTTATTTCATCTGCTTCTTTGTAAAAAAGTATTCGATATTTGGAAACTCTCAGTCTGTAAATAGGCGGTATGTCGTTGCCACTGAGACGTTTGACATCGCCTTGGGGCAATAGGCTGATGGCGTCAAATAGACGTTTTTGCAGTACCTTGTCATAGGTCGCGAAGCTTTTTTCAAAGCTTTTTGAAAAGCTGATATTCATAAATCAAATTTTTGTTTGAAATTTTCCAGAGTCTCAAAAGGCTCATTTTTGAGAATATTTAGCACCTCGGCTTTGTCATCGGCTTCGAGGATGAGCTTGGAGTGTTGCTTGTACGGACTACTGGCTAGATAGAGTGCTAGTGATTCACGTACGATTTGAGAAATAGGCTTTTTTTCCAAAAAGCTAATCGTGCGAGCCTCTTCGTAGAGAGCTTCATCGATGGTGAGATTGATGCGTTGCATGAATACATCCTTACGTATTGGTGTAGTAATGTATTGTATCGAAATAGGATTTATGAATCGAAAAAGACTTGGGCATTTGGAAGTGGGGTTTTAACCCCGCATCTTTTGGCGAGGCTGAAGCCTCGTGCGCTAGAGGAGAGCTCGCTTCAAAGCTCAAAACTTCTCTGCATTGCCGCGCGGATAGTCTCGAGTGGTAGGGCGTGGTCGATGAAGAGTGCATTTGCCAAGACCCCTTGCCCCAAGAGCATGGCGGCACCATCGATGGTAGACAGTTGCATCGAGCGCGCCATGTGCAAGAAGGGCGTGGTATGCCCATAAATGACATCAGCGGCGTAGCGACTGTGTGCTAGCAGAGAGGTCAAAAGCGATTGCGGGAGTGGCATAGTGTTGTCCGATAGACCTGCCGAGGTGGTGTTGACGACCATATCGACACGCAGGGCTTTGATAGCGGCGGTGTCACTCCATGTGTAGGTGTGAGCAGGCCATGCGTAGGCTTCGAGGCGCTCTTTGGAGCGATTGATGAGATGCACTTCGTACCCCTCATCGACAAAGCGTTGCACCAATGCCTTGGCTGTACCGCCCGCGCCAAGCACTGCTACGGTGCGAATAGTCTCAAAATCGTGCATTGCATCGATGAAGCCATCTGCATCGGTGTTGTATCCGATGAGGCGCTCCCCTTCACGTACGAGCGTATTGACGACGCCCACTTTTTGGGCGAAGCCTCGTACTTCATCACACGCGGCAAACGCCGCCTCTTTGTGTGGGACGGTGACGTTGGCACCGCAGAGACCCCGCGCGAAAAAATCGCTACGCAGTTGCGCTCCATCGAGGAGATGTACCCGCGTATAGCAAGCGTCGATACCGTGTGCGCGAAAAACGCTGTTGTGCATGAGGGGAGAGCGTGAGTGCGCTACGGGATTGCCGTAAATGGCAAAAAGTTTCATAGGCGTATCACTACTGTTTACGCTCGTCGACGAGCCATTTCCCCTCGATGAGACGCAATTGCAGTGTTTTGTTGACATCTGTGCCGCTTTGGTAGGTGATAGTGGCGTGGGTGGCATTGACCTCTTCGTGTACGAGCGTGAAGACGAAATTTTCATTTTGTGGAATAGCGCCAAAGGTATTGGCGATATCGATGAGCTTGTTGGTCTCTTCCGAAGCGTATTTGCGCGCCTTTTTTTGGTCGCCATCGGCAAGTGCACTCAAAAATGTATCTGCAACTTCAGAAGGTGTGACAGGAGTGCTACATCCGCCCATCCAGAGGAGTGCTATAAGGCCTAGGAGAAATTTACGCATTATGAACCTTTTGTGTGTTGAAGTGTGGCAGTATAGTCCAAAACAGCATCGGCAATGGCATCGATTTGAGAGGTTTTGGCGACACCGTTTGCCACGTCGTAGTTCCAATCGAGGATAGCTTCATTGGTGCTAATCCAGCAAATGGGGTCAGCAATGCCGTCCCACACCGTGAAGCTAGGAATCGAAAAAGCGTTGCTGATGTGCTTGGTGCCGTTGTCGCGGCACAGATGCCAAAGCGAGGAGGATTGTATATAGGCAATCTCATCGGCATTGCGTAGCGTGATATAGCGAATGGTATTTTTGTCCTCGATGGCGGCATCGATAGCCTCCAAAAAGGGCGCCTCTTGGGGTGAGCCAAAAAAGTAGAGCGGATAGGCTAAATGAGGAGCCAATCGATTGAGCAGCACCGCCCAATCTTGGGGTGAGAAGTGCTGTGCGGTGATTTTGCTCGCAGGGGCGCAGGTGGCATACCCTTGTGGACGCAAAAAAGTGAAGTGTGCAAAAATAGCCTCTTTTGTAGGTGTATCGAGCCAGATTTTGGGATAGATGAGGGGGTCTGGAAAGGCATCGATAGCCTTGGTGAGGCTCAATCGACCTATGGCAGAGTAGAGCTTCTCAAAGCCTGTTGTATCGATGAGATGGGTGTAGAAGAGTCGACGTTTGATCTGCATACCTACGCGAATTTTGGCACCCAAGAGCCACCCTACGAGGGCGGTTTTGGGCATGCCCAATGAATCAAGTGTCACATCGACACCTTTGCGACGTAATCGCCAAATATTTTTGAGCGTGGTCAGCAGAGGCGCTTTTTTGTCGATGAGGAGAATCTCATCGATATAGGGATTGTATTGCGCGATGCCGTTGGCGATGGGGTCGATGACGGCTACGGTTTTGCAATTGGGGTATCGACGTTTGACCGCTTCGAGGGTAGAGAGTGCCATGAGCGCATCTCCGATACGGTGAAACTCCAAAAGCGCGATGCGTTCATCGCCACGTAAAAGGACGGGGGTATAGCTAACGCCCATTAGCGTGAGAGCTCTTGGAGAGAGCTCATAAGTGCGCCCAATTTATTTTGGACTTCCAGATACTCTAGCTCTGGTTGCGAGTCTGCTACGACACCTGCCCCTGCTTGGAGGGTAATCGTCCCATTTTTCAGCAGTGCCGTACGAATCGTAATAGCACTGTCCATATTGCCATCGAGTCCGAAATAGACGATGCTACCGCTGTAAAAACTGCGCTTGATACCCTCAAACTGCGCGATAAGCTCCATCGCTCTGAATTTGGGTGCGCCTGTCATGGTGCCTGCGGTGAAGGTCGCCGCAAAGAGGTCAAACATATCAAAACGCGCGGTATCGAGCTCTCCTACGACATCTGAAACCATGTGCATGACGTGGCTGTAGCGCTCTACACGCATGAGGGCATTGACCTTGACACTGCCTGTTTGGGCGACGCGTCCGATGTCATTGCGTCCCAAATCCACGAGCATAATATGTTCGCTACGCTCTTTGGGGTCTTGGAGCATCTCAATTTCAAGCTCTTTGTCGCGTGCGATGGTCTTGCCGCGTTTGCGTGTCCCTGCGATAGGGCGTAGCAAAATTTCGTTGTCACGTAAGCGTATCATCACCTCTGGAGAGCTACCTACTAATGTATAGCTAGCAAACTCCATCAAAAACATATAGGGTGAGGGGTTTTTGGCGCGAAGGGTGCGGTAAAAACTAAAGGCATCGACATCACACGTTTGGGTGTATCGATTGGCCATAAGGATTTGAAAAACATCGCCACTACGAATCATCGCCTTGGATTTTTCAATCATTTGAAAAAATTGGTTTTTATCGAAGGCGAAAGTACCTGCGTCACTGCACGTGTGGTAGTGCAATGGCGTAGGGGTGTAGGGCTCTTGCAAGAGTGCTTCGATAGCGTCAAAACGCTCTGCAATACTCTCTATAGGTGAGAGTAGGGTGACTTTCTGGTCTCGATGCGAAAATACAAGCGTGAATTTGGGGCGTATCAAATCGATATCAGGAATATCGAGCGTATCGACCAACGATGCCATGCTTGCGGCGAGTTTGGGCTCAAAAATCTGCACCGCGTCATACCCAATCATCCCAATGAAGCCATCGACGTAGCCGATTTTGAGCTCTTTTGCCATCGAAGCGTAGTAGGCTTTGTCGGCGTGGGCATAGTAGCGTTTGAGAAAGGCAAAAGGGGACTCATCGAGGGTATGCACGACGCCTTGGGTGTCGATGTGTTGCGTGAGACCGTGGTGAAAACGTAGCGTCTCATAGGCGCCAATCGAGACGAAACTGTAATTACCCTCGCAACTTGTAGCGCTCTCGAAGAGGAAATTGACCTCTTCGCCCATGAAGGCTTTGAGCTTTGAAAAAAGCGCAATGGGACTAAGCTGGTCGAACAAAAATTGGCGTGCGTGCATCATATACTATTTGGCTCGGTAGATAAAGGCATTTTTTTCTATTTGTTTTGCCACAGTGGGGAGCGCCTCTTTGGCTTCGTGATAGGTCTCAAAAGGTCCAATGAGGAGTTTGGTCACTTCTGAATCACGTACTGTGACACGTTGTGTATAGTAGCTGTAGCCAAAGCTGGTGATTTTTTTGAGCAGTTGCGCGTTGGGAGTCCCTTTTTGGAAGGAGCCTACTTGCAAATAGTAGAGATTTTTTTGTGCCTCTTTGGAGGAGGAAGTTGGTTTTGTTACGGGTTTGGTCAGAGGTTTTGGAGTGGGCTTGACCGCTACAGGTTTACTCTCTTGCGCAGGGGGTGTTTGCACGGGTTGCTCTTGTTGTGACTCGGTAGAGAGAGGTGTTGTTGTCACAGGTTCATAGGGGTCTTCTATCGTCGTGACAGGGGTAGAGAGAGGCTCTTGAGAGGGTGCAGTTTCGGGAACAAAAGTAGGCACAGAGCTGTTCTCTTCGACTATTTGTGCTGGTTTGAAGAGTTCAGGAGCATCAGGCTGCGGTGGGAGTACGCGTTGGGTGTTCTCATCGATTTGGTTGGCCACGCCACCTTGGTCATCTGAAAAGGCGCTCATAATCACCACTACGATGATAAGTAATACGGCAAAGGTCGCAACGGCTAAGAGCACCTTTTTGATGCCACTAAAATCATTACCACTCTTATTGAGAATGATGTCGTTAAGTTCGTTTTTGGTATCGCTCATAATAAATCTCCTTCGATTTGCTTAAGTTACATATGCTTGGACCAAGAAGCTCCACGCTCTTTGGCATACACTTCGTAGGGAAGTGCCAATATTTGATACTCTAAGGGCATCTCTTGATTAGGGAAGATGCGCCACTGTTTGGGTTGTTTTTGTGCGAGTTTGAGAGAGAGCATTTTACCCAGTTGGTACGCCTCTTGGAGTGTCGTATGCCCTTTGTGGATATAGACGTGGAGGTGACCCTCTGTTTTTGATTTGAAGGCGGTGAAATTGATGAAGCCCTCTTCACGCAACAGCAGTTGCGCCTTGTGGTAAAAGCGTTGAGGGTCATTACCGTTGTAATCGATGACGATATTTTCGACTTTGCCGTGTTGATTGATGAGAGAGTGTGCTAGCTCGATTTCGTGATTAATGTGTTGATTAATCAGTTGCGTCGTAAGCATTTTGTTGACGCGCTCATATTTATTGAAAAAAGTGCGACCCCCAAAGGTGATTTTTTCGACAACAGCGGGTTGTTTGACCCAGTAGTGGTCGGTAATCATTTTGATAAGCGATAAATCTGAAGGGGTCATTGCCATCCTTTTTTAATAGGTGCTTTGGTGATAGATGACGAATTGACGCGCCAACGTTTGTAGCTCAGATTTGATTTGAGCCTGTTTGGCGGTGTTGCTAATGTCATCGAGTACATCTGCAATGCGGTTGGCGATGAGTGTAAACTCCTTCTCTTTCATACCGCGTGAGGTCAAAGCAGGGCTACCGATACGAATACCTGAAGTGACAAAAGGTGAACGCGTTTCACCGGGGACGGTGTTTTTGTTGACCGTGATACCTGCACGACCGAGCGCTTCGTCTGCCTCTTTGCCTGAAAAGGGTTTGTTGATAAAGGACAAAAGAATGAGGTGATTGTCTGTACCGCCACTGACAACATCATAGCCGCGTTTCATCAATACCTCTGCCAATACTGAAGCATTGAGTTTGACCTGTTTGGCGTACGCTTTCCATGCATCGGAGAGGTTGTATTTGAATCCGACTGCTTTTGCCGCGATGACGTGTACGAGTGGTCCACCTTGCAAACCAGGGAAGATGGCAGAGTTGATTTTTTTGGCCATTTCTTCGTCGTTGGTCATAATTATTCCACCGCGCGGACCTGCCAATGTTTTGTGGGTCGTCGTGGTCACCACATGTGCATGAGGGAAGGGGCTAGGGTGTTCACCTGCCGCAACAAGTCCTGCAATATGGGCGATGTCTGCGAACAACACTGCGCCAACAGCATCTGCAATTTCGCGGAATTTGGCGAAATCTATCTCACGTGCATAGGCAGAGGCTCCACACACGATGATGTGGGGTTGCGTGATTTTGGCGATATCCATGACGCGCTCATAATTGATACGACCGTCTAGCTCTACGCCGTAGGTGAAGCTGTGGTAGTTTTTGCCTGAAAAGCTGGGTTTACTACCGTGGGTGAGGTGTCCACCGTGACTCAAATCCATGCCCAAAATTTTGTCGCCAGCTTTAAGGAGTGCCGCATAGACAGCGCCGTTGGCTTGGCTTCCTGAGTGAGGTTGGACATTGGCATAGTTACAGCCGAAGAGTTTGCAAGCTCTATCGATGGCCAACTGCTCTACACCATCGGTATATTCACAACCGCCGTAGTAGCGTTTGCCAGGGTAGCCTTCAGCGTATTTGTTGGTGAAGACGGAACCCATCGCCTCCATGACAGCGGGTAGGGTGAAGTTCTCACTGGCAATCATCTCCAAGTGGTCTGTTTGGCGTACCAACTCTTTTTCGCAAAGGTCGAAAATCTCTTTGTCAAACTCTTCTAAAAAACGCATTTTACTCTCCTTGTTCTGTTTGGGTATGTTGGGTAGATAGGGGTTTCATGGCAGGGAAGAGCAATACATCGCGAATCGTATGCTCATTGGTGAGCATCATGACCAATCTATCGATGCCGATGCCTTGACCTGCGGTGGGCGCCATGCCGTAGCTAAGTGCATTGACGAAATCTTCGTCCATTTCGTGTGCTTCATCATCACCGCTCTCTTTGGCGGCTAATTGCGCTTGGAAGCGCTCATATTGGTCTACAGGGTCGTTTAGCTCGCTAAAGGCGTTGGCTATTTCCTTGCCTGCGATGAAAAGCTCAAAGCGTTCTGTCACGCTTGGCTCACTGTCGCTACGACGTGCGAGAGGTGAAATATCGACGGGATAGTGCGTGATAAAGGTAGGGTCGATGAGCTTCTCCTCGACAAAAGCATCGAAAAGCTCACCGTAGAGCTGACCCAATGTGAGGTTGGGTTTGGTGGTGAGACCTGATTGGGCGAGGTAAGCGTAGATAGCTTTGGTATCGCTCAAAATCTCTGCTGGAACGCCACCGATTTGCGAGAGTGAATCGACCAAACGAATTTCGGTGAAATTACCAAAATCGATCTCTATCTCTCCATAAGGCAAGCGTGTAGGCAAATCGAGATGGGTAAAGAGGTAGCTAAAAAGCTCTTTGGTTAGTACAATCAAATCGCGGTAGGTTTTGAACGCCCAATAGAACTCTATCGAGGTAAATTCTGGATTGTGTGTCGCATCCATACCTTCGTTGCGAAAATTGCGATTGATTTCAAAAACCGCTTCAAAACCCCCTACAATAAGACGTTTGAGATAGAGTTCTGGTGCGATACGTAGGTATCTATCGATGCCAAGTGCATTGTGATGCGTCACAAAAGGCTTGGCGTTAGCTCCACCTGCGATAGGGTGCATCATAGGTGTTTCGACCTCCAAGAAGCCTTTGTCCTCAAAAAAGCGACGAATGAGTGAAACGACGCGGCTGCGAATTTGGAAGGTTTTGCGTACTTCACCATTCATAATGAGGTCAAGGTAGCGTTGTCGATAGCGAAGCTCTTTGTCGGTGATACCGTGGTACTTTTCAGGCAGTGGCGAAATCGCCTTGGTCAAGAGGTGTAGGTGCGTAGCATGCAGAGATAGCTCACCCATTTGGGTCAAGAAAGGATACCCTTCAACCTCGATAATGTCACCCACTTCGAGGAGTTTTTTCATCTCATTGTAAAAGCCCTCAGGAAGGTGATCACGCGCGAGGTAGATTTGAAGTGCGCCACTCTCATCTTCGATTTTGAGGAAACTTGCTTTGCCCATGACACGAAAAAGTTTGATACGACCCGCGACACAATAGTGACGATTTTGGGCGCGTTGGTCAGGGAGATTTGCCATGTCACTGTTGACATTGTGAAACTTGGCGATAGTCGTATTGCGGCGGCTCTCATTGCTGTAGGGATTGATGCCCATTGCGCGTAAGGCGGCGACTTTTTCGATGCGCTGTTGGACATACTGATTTTCGAACATTTAGTGGTTTCCTCTTTTGGGCGGATTGGTTTGGCAACTTTCGCAAATGCCATAAATTTGCATCGAGTGGTCACTGATGCGAAAACGGTTTTTTTGAGCTATCTCCTCTTGTAGGCGCTCGATTTCTGGGTCAAAAAATTCGATAATTTTGCTACACATGGTGCAAATCATGTGGTCATGATGATGTTGACGATCCAGCTCATATTTTTTGCCTTGCGCCCCAAAAGAGAGCGAAGTGACAATTTGCGCATCTTCGAGCAGTGAGAGTGTTCGATAAACCGTAGCGATACCTACTTTGATATCGGGATACGCCTCTTGGATAAGTTTGTTGAGAAATTCAGGCGTGACGTGTTCGCTGTTGTCGTAGAGTGTTTTGAGGATGATTTCACGCTGAGTGGTATATTTGAGTCCATTGTGACGCAACAGCTCTTTGAACTCTTCGAGGAGTTTTGCGTAATCGAGTGTTGCATTAGTGAGCAACATTGTTGTTCTCCTTGCTTAGCGTCGAGGGGAGGGACTCTAGCTCTTGCGTGATACGCTCTTGGACGGTGGTATCAATAATCTCTTGTAGTTGTTGGCTCTCTTGATCGACTTTGTCTTGCATGAGTTGGGGGTCTAACTGTACTATCAAATCCCCTGTTTGACAAAAAAGCGGATAGAGCAGACTCTTTTCAAGTTGTGTATCGAACGTCGATTTGACAACGGCAATGTTGGAGAGGGTGTAAAAGATGACAGAGAAGAGGAGAAAAATTTTTCCTCCACCCAAAACCATACCCATGATACGGTCTATAGGTGCCATGCCGCTTTTCTGACTGATTTTGGTGAAGATGACGCCCAAATAGGTCATCCCTAGCCAAAAAACAGCCAATACAATAATAAACCCTGTAAAAGTAATCGCTACATCGTTTTCGAAGTGCAAAAATGCCTCATCGAGTATCTTGCCTAGGGTGTGACCGTAGTGCGTGCCTACGAAAATCCCACCTATGATACCGATGAGTCCAAAAATTTCTTTGAAAAAACCGTTAATGATACCTTTGAGTCCCAAAAAGAGAATGAGTGCTGCAAAAACTAAATCGAAGTAGCTAATATCTTCCAAAAAAGCGATCCATGTGGGAGTTGTTTAGGCGGCAATTATAGCGATGCAATACAAAAAAAAAGCTTTTGCGAGGTGTGGGCTCTTTTTGGACTCTAATGTCCATTTTATGAAGTAAAAAGTATAGTGCTGCATTCAAAAAATCGGGATAAATTCCCATAAATGAGGAGAAGTCATGCAACAAGTTAAAAGAGCATTATGGGTGTTGATGTTGGGTTTGGGTTTGTCACACGCAGCATCGGGTGAAAAGTTTGGCGTAGGTATCGCTTTTGACGGTTCGATGTCAACGTTTGCTGCTTTGGCAGTGCAATACGATGCGTACAAAGCGGCAGTGGGTACTTCAGGGTTGAGCGCCGATTATTTAGCATTTCAAGATGGCATAAAAGCGGTCGATGGACTCTCATGGTATGCAGCCCCTGGTGTTTTTGTAGGTTGGACGGCACCTCAATTTGGGATTCGTGGTGCATTTGGTCTGGATTTGAATATCAACAAAGAGCTTGATGTTTTTGCAGAAGTTGTTCCTGCACTTGCGCTTGTGGGCATCAATTTCGGCGTTTCAGGTGCTTTTGGCGTACGCTACTTCTTTTAACATTCACGATACAAAAATTTCACACTTTTGCGTGCTTTAGGGCGCGCAAACAATTTTTTGCCTCAATCTCGTAAAATTCATACTATACTTTTGCCCATGTATCCCCATCTGTAAAGGTCAAGCGTATTCTATCGATAACTCCAAGCATTCAAAATCTCGATGAGAGCGATATCAAAGATAACCTTCTCTATTACAAATACAGTATCTCACATCTCTTGGGACTCAAAAGTTCAGGTATTGATGAGGCGAGCAATGAGTATTTGAGTGCCTTTCGCTCTTTTGAGGGTGAAGCGTTTGAGAATATGATGTATGAAAAGCTTCTACGATACGCCAAAGAGCACGATGAGATAGAGTATTTCATCGTCAAGGGCCCCCATAACAGCTCCAAGGCAATCCCCAAAACCCTCTCCGTCAACAGCAAAGGTCAAATTGTCTATCGTACCAAAAGCAATGAAATAGGGGAGTTTGATGCACTTTTTACGACAAAAGATGCACTCTATTTTGTAGAGATGACGCTTGTCAAATCAATTACCAAACTCAAGCGTCGATTGCGTAAAAAACGGGCTTTGCTACAGACGATTTTTCCGCAGTACGACATAAAAGCACTCATTATTCTCAATGAAGGTGTCATCGGTAGTCATCTTTTTCAAGATTTTTGTACGGTATGGATTACCAAGCCCTATGACAGTCAAAAATTGCTTGACCGTCTCAAAAGCAGAGCCCATCGAGAACCTTTTGAAAAAATCAAAGGGGATAAATTCGTCGATACATCGGTATTGGATATCAAACCTTTTCACTATTACAATACCTTGTGGTGGATATGCAAACAAGCGCGTGCACATAAGCAACATTTGCTGGATATGAAATTTCTCAATCGCAAAGATGTGGTGCGTTACACTGAGCTTTTTACCAAGATTTATATTGGATATATGAGTATCGAAGCGTTTCGAGAGTGGTCAGGGTACAGTGAGGCTACGACACAACCTAGAGTCATTGTTTCTCTCGAAAAAGAGCATACAGGGGCGTTGCTGTTGCAATATTTCATCCATCACAGTCGCAAAAAGCTCGATTTGTTAGAACCCAAAAACGGTGAGCTTAAAATCACGCGAAAAGACCCTTTTGGGATTTCGATAACAGAAGTGGTACATATTTCCAAGCAACTCGATGAGAACTACCTTTTGGGGGTGGCAGATATGCAAAAAATCGAGGGGCTTTTGACCCAAAACAACACGCAATATTCAAACTAAACGAGAAGCTAAATGGCTATAACAACACTTTTTGTGTGTGGTTTGGGTGTGGAAAAAGCGCACTATGAAGTAGTAGAACGCATGTTGCGCCAAGCCAGCAGAGAGGAGTTTAGGTATCTCGATATCACCTCTTTGCAAGAGAGTGCTACTTCGATGGCGCAGCTACAACAGATGTTGGCGTATGTGTGGCAGGAGGAAAATTTTCCACGCTCTTTTCGTGCTTTGGATGTGGTTGTCATAGGGGCAATGGGTGTGGTGTTACGTGATTTCCTCTCTGCGCATTTCGATGCCAAGACAACGCCCATCTATCGACTGGTCATGATAGCAGTTCCCCATTTTGGGGTGATGGGATTGCACCACAGTATCGCCGCTTTGGGATATGAGTCGCCTACACTGCCTCGATTGCCCTCTACCCTTGCACCGCAAATCTACCGTGAGTTAAGCACTGCAAACGTCAATCTTTTTGAGCGTACTCTACGTGATAGAGTCGGCAAAGAGCAGCTCTACAAGGAGACGGCGACTTTGGCTACACACTTTGTGGCGACTACACCTGCATCGATACGTACTTTTGGCCAAGAGGCCAGCAGTGATGGCTGGATACGCAGTAGCAGTGCCAACATGGCAACGACCTATGTGACATGGGAAGCAGGAAACGTAACGGTCAAAAGCAGTAAAGGATTGACGGGTTTTGCACTTTTGGAGCATGAAGATATGACATCACTGCTCTATGCACCACACTCACCTATGACCACAGAGTTTATCAAAGAGGCGCTACAGGTAGATGATAGTAGCTTTGGACTCTTTTGCAAAAAATTGGCACGTATTAGCGATGCGACATTGGAATCTGGCGTGCATGAGTGCTCGACGCATGGATTTGCACAACTTCTTTTTCGGCTACGTGATGCCGAGGGTGAGAGTGTCGATAGGTATGACATCGTTTTCGCATGGGATGAAGAGGCAATGGGGCGCTTTTTTTTCCACGAAGCATTGCGTCACAGCGACAAGGAGTCTCATCACGCAGGCATCACTGCATGGTATATCGATATGACAGCACTTTTGGCACGTCTGCACAGCGGTGTACAAATAGGCGTTGTAGTGCATCCAGCACGTCAAAAAAGTGGCTGGGGATATGAGACGGATGTGAATGGATTTTTGCCTTTGTGGCGATGGAGTGCACTAGAGTTGCGACGCTTTTTGCGCCCCAATCAAACCACCCTTATCGATATCGTTTTACCACCCAAAGCACCTCTTTAGCACCAGAGGCTTTTACCTGCGTGTAACCTTTGTTTGGTTATTATCGCCCCAATTTATCGTAAGGATTTTACCCCGTGAGTATTTGGACCCCATCAAGCTGGAGAGATTTCCCTATCAAGCAACAACCCGTCTACCCCGATATCGAAGAGCTCAAACGTGTAGAGAGCGAACTCAAAAGTTATCCACCGTTGGTTTTTGCAGGAGAAGTGCGTGATTTACGTGAGCATTTTGCACGTGTCACACGTGGTGAGGCCTTTTTGCTCCAAGGTGGCGATTGCGCGGAGAGTTTCAGCGAATTTCATGCGGCAAATATCCGTGACACCTTCAAAGTGATGTTGCAAATGGCAGTGGTGATGACCTTTTCAGGTGGACGTCCAGTGGTCAAGGTAGCGCGTATGGCGGGACAATTTGCCAAGCCACGCTCTACTGATACAGAGGTGATTAACGGTGTAGAGCTTGATAGCTACCGTGGAGATATTATTAACGGTATTGAGTTTACACCACAAGCGCGTCGTCCAGACCCACAACGCCTCATTCGTGCCTACAACCAATCTGCCGCGACCCAAAATCTCTTGCGTGCTTTTGCGCAAGGGGGATTTGCAGATTTGAAAAAGGTGCACAAATGGAACAGCGATTTTGTCGCTAGCTCTCCTCAAGGTGCACGCTACGAAGAGTTGGCACGCAAAATCGATGAATCGATAGCCTTTATGGAGGCGATTGGTATCAACTCTGAAAATACCTCTAAATTGCGTCGTACCGATTTGTATACCTCGCATGAAGCACTTTTGCTCAATTACGAAGAGGCCTTTACACGTGTCGATAGCTTGACAGGAGATTGGTACGATACCTCTGCACATATGTTGTGGATTGGGGATCGTACACGTCAATTGGACGGTGCACATGTGGAGTATATGCGAGGTATCCAAAACCCCATTGGTGTCAAAGCGGGTCCATCGACCAACCCTGACGAGCTTATTCGTCTTATCGATAAGGTTAATCCTGAAAATATAGCAGGCAAACTCAATATCATCGTGCGAATGGGTGCCAACAAAGTGCAAGAGCATCTACCTGCGCTTATTCGTGCCGTAGAGCGTGAAGGTCGCCATATTTTATGGTCATGTGACCCAATGCACGGTAACACTATCAAATCGAGCAACGGCTTCAAAACCCGTCCAGTGGACGAGATACTCAAAGAGATGAAACAATTTTTTGCCGTCCACAAAGCGGAAGGAACCTATGCAGGGGGCGTACACTTTGAGATGACGGGTAAAAATGTCACCGAGTGTTTGGGTGGAGCTTTCCAAATCACTGAAGAGGATTTGGGTTCACGTTATCATACGCATTGTGACCCACGCCTCAATGCTGACCAAGCGCTTGAACTTGCCTTTATGATTGCGGATTCGATGAAAGAGGCAAGATAGAAGAGAGGAGAGGGTTACATCCCCTGAATCATGCGCTCTAGTTCTTCGGGCGCATTGGAAAACTTCATCGCATCTTCCTTGGTAATTTTTCGTTGTTGCAAAAATTTGACCAGCTCTTGGTTTTGGGTCGTCATGCCTGTGACATTTTGATTGAGTTGCATTTGTGAGTAGAGTTGATGTACTTTGTCCTCACGGATGAGATTGGCTACCGCAGGTGAAGTGATAAGTATCTCTTGGGTAGCTACACGCCCGCCGCCGATTTGCGGGATGAGCGCTTGAGAGATAGAGGCTATGAGACCTGTAGAGAGTTGGGCGCGTATTTGTGCCTGCTCATCACCATCGAAAACATCGATGATACGGTTGATAGTTTGGGCGGCAGATTTGGTATGCAATGTCCCAAAGACTAAGTGACCTGTCTCTGCCGCAGTGAGGGCAGCTTCGATGGTCTCACGGTCACGCATCTCGCCGATGAGAATGATGTCGGGGTCTTCACGCAGTGCAGCTTTGAGCGCACGTGCGAAGCTTTTGGTGTCGCTACCTACTTCGCGGTGCGAAAAGAGCGATTTGTTGTTGATATGGACAAACTCTACGGGATCTTCGACGGTCAAAATATGCTTTTGCATCGTGGCATTTATCTCATTGACCATTGCGGCAAGGGTGGTCGATTTGCCTGAACCCGTTGGACCTGTGACCAATATAAGTCCCTTTTCGCGTTTGACCAACTCCTTGAAAATAGGGGGAGTATTAAGCTCATCAAGTGAAGGAATTTTGGTAGGGATGATACGAAAAGCTGCTGCCATATCGCCTAGCGTGCGATAATAGTTGGCACGAAAACGTCCTACTTCGGGGATTTTGACGGCGAAATCGAGTTCGTTATCCTCTTCAAAAATCTTTTTTTGTTTGTCGGTCAAAAGGGCGTAGCACATCTCTTGAATCATTGCGCCTGTAAGTATGGGGAGATTGATGGCAGTGAGTTTGCCATCGATGCGAATTTGTGGTTCGCTTCGACTCACGAGATGCAAGTCTGAGGCTTTGTATTTGACGACACTTTTGAGAAGTTTGCGGATATCGAGTGCTTGCTCTTGAGGGGTGCTACTCATAGAAAGCGCTCACGGTAAAACGCTTCGTCAAACCCTACTACAATACCACGTGCATCGACAATAACGGGACGCTTGATGAGGAGTGGTTTTTGTTGCATAAGAGTGATTTTTTCTTCTGTTGTGAGCTCTTTGAAAGCCAGTCCCAGCTCTTTGTGCGTGCGTCCTTTGGCATTATAAAGGGTGTTGACATCGACACTTTTTGCCCACTCGATGACCCATTGTGGGTCGAAACTACTCCCGCGTAAATCGACGAACTCCACCTCGATAGCGTGCTCTTTGAAAAAGGCTAACGCTTTTTTGACACTGCCGCATGTCTTGATTCCGTAGAGTTTCATGGATTACTCGATGATTTTGGGTACGACGAAAAAGTGCTCTACACTACGCGGTGCATGCGACAAGATAGCATCTGCAATCTCGCTATTGTCACGCGGCTCATCGAGACGCAAGGGGGTGTAGGCGTTGGGTTGCATCGCAAAATTGGCAGGTGTGTTAGCAGTATCTATCTCACTCAAATTTTCTACAAAGGAGAGAATACTTTGGAGTTGCTCGATGGTGTGAGTGCGGCGACTCTTATCGATTTTGAGGTAGGAGAGTTTTTCTAGTTTGGTCAAGAGTGCATCATCGACATTCATAAAAAAGCCTTTTGGGAGGTGTGAAGAGTGCAGATTATACAAAACCTACGCGTAAAGCAATATTAACTTTTTGTGGTTACAATAGCGCCAAATTATTGCGTTTAGGGGAGTTAGGTTGAGTATCAAAGAGAACGTTACTGTCATCAAAGATGAGCTGACACAAGAGGAAAAATTCTTCGAAAAAATGGTCAATTTTGAGTATTTTTACAAAAAATATCGTATCTATATTTGGGGTCTTTTTGTAGCGGTAATCGCCTATTTTTCGGTGGCATACTCGATGGAGTATATCGAAGCCAATCGTATCCAAGAGGCAAATAGCGCCTACAGAGTGCTACTCGAAAATCCTGAAGATAGTAGCGCACAAGCGACCTTGGCTTCCAAAAGTCAAGCACTTTACGATTTGTACCTTTTCAACCAAGCAGTCAAAAAGAGTGATGTAGCGCTTTTTGAAAAACTCAAAGCCTCTACGACCTACGCTATTGCTGATATGGCGAAGTATAACCACGCGATGCTCTCCAATGACACACAAGCACTCAAAGCCTACATCGATGGCAATGGGCTCTTTTTTAATGACATTGTACGTATACATTTGGCTACGCAAATGCTCCAAGCGCAGGATATTTCTGCGGCACACCAAATGTTGAGCGGTATTGGTGAAAAATCTCCCTTTTATGCGCAAGCACAACTGTTGATGCATTATGGCATTGCGAAGTAGTCTCGTTGCGCTTGTAGCGCTTCTACTCTTGGCAGGATGTAGTACCAATGTCTACAAACCTACGCAAGTAGATGGACAAAAGTATCTTCTACATACACCCTTGCCTGCAATAGCTACACAACACAAAGAGGGTATTACCTATATCGATGGGGGCTTTGTCACCTCGATGGGTGCGCATACGCAAAAGCTCCCTGAGGGTTTTGCCTATCTCAATCGCAATGAAAATTTTCTCATCGCGGCAAATTATGCTGGAGAAGTTCTTCTGTTGGATGTTAATGGTAGCAATGAAAAACGTCTAACTATGCGCAGTCGTATCCTCTCTGCCACGCTCAACGATAGAGTGTTGGCTATGGTCGATGCCAAAAACCGCGTGATTGTCTATGACGTGGTAGCAAATGAGACGCTCTTTACGCACGATGGCGTTGAAGTGGTTGCAGTAGATCATCGATTGGCAAATCCACTCTTCTACGAAGGGTTTATCTTTTACCCCTCGTTGGATGGCAAGGTACAAATCTATGGCACAGAGCAAAAAGAGCTTGTGCGCGTGATGAACATCTCGACGTTGGAGAGCTTCGACAATGTGCTCTTCTTTGCAATCCACAACAATATTATCTATGCCGCTACCGCATCGACACTCTACGCCTTTGCCAAAGAGCCTAAAAGCGTTACTGTGGCACTGCGCAGTGTTGTGATGACGACGCAAGGGTTGGTTGTTTTGGCAAAAGATGGGACGATGCGACTCTATGATTGGCAATTGCAATCGCAAGAGGAGTTGAAATTTCCTTTTGGACACTTCTTGGGTGCGATTGCTACGCCAGAGGCGCTTTTCGTGGCTGAGAATGAGGGCTATTTGTTCGAAGTGTCACACGACTTGCACCACCACAAAGTCTATCGATTGGCGTTTGACCAAGGTAAATTTTTCAATACGCACGATACCTTTTATTTCCCCAACGGTACCTACACGCCACGATAATGTCCAACGAGCTTGAGGCATTTATCGAATATATCACCATCAATAAAGCGTTGGCACCTTTGACGGTGCAAGCCTACACCCAAGATTTGGTACACATCGAAGAGGCGGCGCGAAAGCCGCTTATTTCGTTAGAACACAAGGCCGTCTTGGGATTGGTGATGCACATCAACAATCGACGCACGCTCAACCGTAAACTCTCAGCGCTCAATGCCTTTTTTGCGTACTGTTTTGAGGCTACTTTTGCCTCTGACAAACAAAAATTTCGTCTCTCAAAAATCCCAAAAAACCTGCCTCACTATTTGGAAATTGAAATGATTCGCAAGGGTTTGTCCCTCATCGATACAACGACATGGCTGGGTTTACGTGACTATGCTCTGATACTTTTTCTCTTTGCTACAGGCACACGCATCAGTGAAGCATTGGCACTGCAAAAAAATGATATCGATGGCGAATGGGTCAAAATTCGCTACGCCAAAGGGCAAAAGGAGCGCATCGTACCTATAGCGACCGAAGCAGTGAAAGCACTCAAAATGTATATCGATGCCGCGCCCAAAGCCAAAAGCCACGTGTGGCAAAACTATCGAGGTGGTGTATTGAGCCGTATTAGTGCTTTTGAAATTACCCAAAAATACCTCAACGTTTCGCCGCACGTATTGCGCCACTCCTATGCAACCGCGCTGATTTTGGGTGGGGCAGATTTACGTGTAGTCCAAGATTTATTGGGGCATGCATCGATGCTCACGACCCAAATTTACACCCATATCGAGAAATCCGCTCTGCGCGAAACGATGCTACAACACCACCCGCTCAACAAGGAGCTGTTATGAATCTTCCCGAGGGAGTTTGGCTGTGTGATATTGGCAATACCCATGCACATATTGCTAGTAGTAAGGGCGTAGAACATCTGCGTGTCGATAGTTTGCAACCCCAAGCGTTCGTAGGCAAGGTCTACTACATGAGTGTCAACGGTGCACTTTCAAAAGCCTTAGCTGCGCATACACATTGGGTCGATATCGCTTCTTGGGTAGCATTAGAAGGTGCATACCCCACAATGGGTATCGATAGACAATTAGCCGCATGGTACTGTCACGATGGCGTGGTGGTCGATGCAGGCAGTGCTATAACGGTCGATGTGATGGAGTCTGGACGTTTCTTGGGAGGGTTTATTGGCTTGGGGGTCAATGCCATGAAAAGCGCCTACAAAGGCATCTCAAATGCGTTGGACTACTCATTTAACTTTGAGCTATCGTTGGATACAATGCCCAAAAATAGCCAAGATGCTATCACTTATGGGGCATTTGTCCCGTTGGTAGAGCATATCAAAAACGTGGCACAACATCGTCCTATCCTCTGTACGGGTGGAGATGGCGCACCTTTGGCGCGTTGGCTTCATGCGCCCTATGAGAGAGATTATCTGCTACAAGCAATGCACGCACTACTTACAACCAAAGGAGAACTATGTTGACCATCGCACTGCCCAAAGGTCGCATCGCACAAGAGACACTCGAAATTTTTCAAACCATTTTCGGACGCGATTTTGCTTTTGATGATCGCAAACTTATCTTAGAGAGCGCACCTTTTCGCTTTTTGCTTGTACGCAACCAAGATGTTGCTACCTATGTCTACCATCAAGCGGCGGATTTGGGCGTAGTCGGTTTGGATACACTTGAAGAGCAAGAGTTAGATGTAATGCGTCTTTTGGATCTGCGTCGTGGTGTCTGCAAGGTTTCGATAGGGATGAAAAAGGGTGAGAAACTCGACCTCGACAAGCCTGATCTCAAAGTGGCTACCAAAATGGTCAATATTGCCAAACGCTACTTCGATGAGCGTGCAGTGGCGGCACAAATTATCAAGCTCTATGGCTCTATCGAGCTAGCACCGTTAGTCGGATTGGCTGATATGATTGTCGATATCGTCGAGACGGGCGCCACGATGCGTCAAAATGGTCTGGAAGTGGTGGCGGATATTATGGAGTCGAGTACCTATTTGATTGCCAACCAAAACAGCTTTTACCAAAAACAGCACGAGATGCTCGATATCTACGAAAAAATCAAAAACGTCATTCAAGCTACTGCATGAACTTCGAGCTTTATGCCCAAGCAGAGTCCTATTTAGGTATTGGTGAAGCGACACAAAACCTCCATGAGTACTATTTCAATCTCCTAGAAGAGAAGTTGCCTAAGACACTGCTGGATATCGGATGTGGTAATGGTGGCTTTTTGCAAGGGTGTAAAAAGCGTGGTATTGCCGCTGTTGGCATCGATACGAGTCTCTCGATGGTCGAAAAAGCGCGTGCCAAAAAACTCACCGCCATGCACCAAGAGATAGGGGAAACGGTAGGGCAATACGATGTCATTACCGCTATTTTTGATGTGGTCAATTTCATCCCTGATGAAAGCTTGTCAATATTTTTCGAGGATGTTGCGCGTCTTTTGCCTACGGGTGGTCGCTTCATCTGTGATGTCAATACGCTCTTTGGGTTTAGTGAAGTAGCGCAGGGTGAGTTGATTCACGAAGAGGAGCACTTCGCACTCTTGGTGCAAGCCGCTTTTGATGGGATACGTTTGGATACACGCTTTTCCTTTTTCCAAGAGGATGAAAATGGACTCTATCGAAAAAGCGCAACGATGTTACGTCAATATTTTCACACTGTCAAACGTCTTGCCAACGCCTCATCGCTACAACTAGTGCGAGAGATGCCCATAGGATTGTATGACGATGAAGAGCACGACAAAGTGCTTTTGCTCTTTGTCAAAAGCTAATCGACGCAAACCCTTTGGCGTGTATATCATGGGTATTGTTGTAGTAGCTTTGCCCGTTTAGGCTACCGCTCTTGAACTGGTAAAGCTCTTGCCCTGAAATATAGGCAAGCGACGAAAAGAGTGAGAGGTTGAAGTAGTGGGAACGTAGAAGGTCATAACTAAAGAGATAAAACCCTACGCCTACATTCCAAGCCCCTCCAGAGGCTTTTTCACTGTACGTTGTGACGCCATCTTTGGTGTAGTCATAGGTCGCATCGATGGTATAGAGGTCAAAAGAGACCATAGGGACAAAGGTGAAGTTCCAAAAGGTGATGGGCATTTTGTCTAGCTCAGAGGCGATAGCCGCTGCGCCGTTGCCGTGAGATAAAATCGAGAGCATGTTTATCATGTTGGGCCACATTTTGGAGAGAAAGGTTCCTGAATGATTGGAGCGAATGGTGAGTGTATCAGCGCTGTTGCCTCGTAGAAAAGAGTCACTTTTTATTGTTTGTATCGTCTCTTCCCAGCCGAAAAGTCCATAAAAAATACCGTTGAAATTGCGCTCATAACTGTACAGGGAACTGCCGTAGCGCTGATGGTCATAGTTGTAGAGCACCAAATTGAGGGCATAGTAGTCAAAGCTGTTTTGGGGGTCTTGGCGAAAACGTTGTTGCGCACCCAACGATTGTTCGATACTGAAAATAGAAAAAAGGGTGAGTTGCGCAGAGGCATAGGTGAAATCGTGACGGTTAAGCAGTGTAAACTCTGGATTTTTGGGTGAGCCATCGTCTACCATGAGCATCTGACTGTCGATACCAAAAATTTCGTAGTTGTAGCGTGCTTCTAGCGAAACAACAGAGTGAATCGCATCGAGTAAGGGAATCGAAAAAGTGCTATTGGATTCGACACTCTCCCAGCTACTTTGGTTGGACTCACTCTCTTGTGTGATGGCACTGCTCCAAAGGAGCCCAGAGGATAAAAAAAGGGTAAAAAAAAGGGTGCGCATACAATCTCACAAGCTTGAAGAAAATTAAAACGCGATTATAGCACACGCACTATTTAACGGTGTGGTATGATTGAGGCTTTGAAGTTCGTCAAAGGCAACTCATGTTTACCTCTTTTTCCTCTTTTGTGCGTCGCGTCTGTGCTTTGTGTAAAAAAACAGCACCCGAACCGACATCTCCCCCTACGGATACTCCCAAAAGTGTCGCGCCTACGGTTACACCTATCGAGCCTGTAGCACCTGTGACCCAAACAATGGGCAATCGTGTTCTTATTGCTGAAGACAACAGTATCAATATCAAAATGATGCGATTGGTATTGGCACGTTATGCTTTTGAAGTGGAAGTGGCAGAGGATGGCGTGGAGGCATTAGAGATGGCTAAAAAGGGAGGGTACGATTTTATCTTGATGGATATCGATATGCCCAATATGGATGGCATAAGCTCTACACAAGCGATCAAGGCGTATCAACGCGAACATGGTCTGCCGCTCACCCCTATTATCGCACTGACGACACACGATAGAGCAGGCGAGCGTGAAGCCATTATGCAAGCGGGACTCGATGAGCACCTAGGCAAACCTCTCGATGTCTATGCCTTGCAAAAAATTATCGAGAAATTTCGTCGCGCTTAAGCTCTTGGCTTGTTGGGAAGTTTCCACGCCAAGAGGAAAAAGAGAAGTGCAATAGCGCCATTGACAGCGATAGAGTAGGAGGCATCCACTATCGAAGTGGTGACATAATGGTCTGTTACCGTGGTCTTGCCTGCAATATCGCTAAAGAGCCATGTGGCGGCTAAATATTCGTAGCTGAAGGTAAAAGCAAGCGCCCCTACCAACCCTCCCGCCAAAAAGATAAGCGCATCGTAGCGTTGCGCACCAGCACCCACGAGACACGTACCAGGGCAGTAACCACTGATGGCAAAGCCTAGCCCAAAAAGCGCACCACCGAGCAATACGCCAAAATAGGCGGGTTTGATTTGGAGGTGTTGAGGCTCCAAGATACCCCACCACAAAAAGAGCATCACCACAAGTGAGCTAAACCCAACGCCAAAAAAGATCACCTTCATGAGGTGAAAATCTTTGAGACGTAGCATATTGATAATACGGTCAGGGTTGGCGATACCTGCGCGGTGCATGATATACCCAAAAAGTCCGCCCAATACGACAGCAAAAAAGAGTTGCATGTTTATTTTCCTCCTCGGTTTTTGTAGAGTAGTAGGGCGGTAGGAATACCTGCGATGAAGACTCCAGCGGCAAACATATAGCCACTTAGCGAGGTTTGCATCATACCGCTAAGGACATGACCGCTTGTACATCCATCGGCGAGTCGTGCACCATAGAGTGCCAAAACTCCCGCAATGAAAACTGCCACGTAGCGTTTGTAGGGCTGTCGCCCAAAACGCTCTTGCCAAATTTTGGGTGCTACGCGTGTAGCTGCATCGAGAGGTTGTTTGGTGGTGAGTGCAGAGATGACACCCCCTGCAATCATCGCAAAAACGAAAATCAGCGAGTAGTTAAAAGGCTCTTCCACCGCACGTCCAAGATGATTGGATTCCTCTGATAAATACGCATTGCTTTGCGTGATGTTGCTATCGAGGTGTTGCATCATGAGTCCATCGATGACGACAAATTGACTCGATACGCCGACAGGTCGTACAAGCATGACAGCCAATACCAGAAAGAGACCCAAAAAGAGTCCCCCTTTTAGCCAGCTCCATTCGTGATTCATACGGTGCTCCTAGAAAATTTTTGGGAATTTTAGCCAGCACATTTTAGAAAGAGTAGAGCGTCACACGCTAGGAGTAAAACATAAGAAAAGATGAATATTTTTATAAAAATTATAAGATGTAATTATTCAAGTTGACCGTTGGCGACAAGTGTTTCGACGAAACGGTAATTCTCCATGACACGTTTGTAGTAGGTATTGTTCTCCCATCCACCGTTGTAGCCACCGATGGCACGTCGATACGATTTGCGATGATTGCGTAGACGCACGAGATAGTGTGCGGCAATTTGCGTAGAGATTTTGATATTGGTGAGGAGTACCGTAGCTAATTTTTGGTCGCTGTAGGCCAGAAGATAGTTGAGTGAGGGGGTGAGCTTGGCGACATGACGTGCGGTAGAGAGACGTATTTGCATCGGTCCTAGAGAGGCTTTTTTGAGTGTCTGGTCAAAATCCCCCAAAAGTTGCGCTCCAGCACTGCTCTCAGTGAGACATATTGCACTTAGCGTGTTTTCGTAGCTCTCGCCTCGGTCATCGAGGATTTGGCGCGCTTCGTCACGAACGGCTTGAAGAGTAGCTAATTGCATGGGTGAAAGAGCGGCAAAAGCAAAAGCAAAAAACATCCAAAAAGAGATAAAAAAGCGCATACAGCCCTCCGTGGCTATTATTGAGGGCGGAATTTTATCTAAATCATGAATTAAAACAATGTTAATTCCAGTTATTTGTATTGATTAAGTTTTCTTTTATAAATTCTAATTTTTTGAGACGTGAAAGTTGTTTTAAGGCGTACTCTCGTCGAAGTGCATCGCTTTTGTCTTCACAAGCTTGCGCATAGAGCAGGGTGACAGGACGGCGGCTTTTGGTGTACTTGGCGCCTTTGTCGGTGTGATTGTGCTCGTGGAGACGTTTCTCTATATCAGTGGTGATACCTGTATAGAGGGTGTCGTCGTTGCAACGCAAGACGTAGAGCGTATAGCTCATCGCACCAAAAGCTTTTGGGTCAATAGATGCTCGATAGCGTCTCTCTCCCATGCATTGCCATACGCCAAGAGAAGCTTGACCGTCGATAGCTCTATTGTGGTATCGACGATGAGGGTTGCACCTGCATCGATGAGGGCTTGGGTAGTGGCGTAGGGGGTTGAGGTAGCACTCATGGGTGCGAAATAGAGCGCGACGCCATTGGCTTGACATTTTTGGGCAAAGGCTATTGCTGTATCGCTGTGAAGCGTACCTGAGTGGTAGAGGGTGTGAAGTATTACATCGTTGGGTTGAAATGCGAACCGCTCATAGGAGAGAGAAGGATAGGGTGTGAAGGTGAAAAAATCGCTGTAAAAAAGGGGTGCGAAAGGAGCATTGAGTGCTATTTTGGTATAGGGCAAAAGCGTCACATTTTGCCCATCGTAGGAGCCAATCGCACCCAAAGGGGTAGTGACAGAGTCTGTGAGTTGACCAATTTGGGTCATCTCGAGTGCGGCATAGAGTGCGACGCTAGCGCTGTTTGGATTTTGATAGGGGACAAAAACCAGAGGTGTCACCAAGGCATTCATAGCAAAGAGTGCAGCGGCAAAATTGGCATGACCGTTGGCATGAGGATGTGAGAGGGGATAGTTGCTAGCCACGAGCGCGATAGGTAGCGCATAGTCGTGAAAATAGAGCCCCAAAAGCGCGGCACTGTAGCCCAAGGTATCCGAACCGTGCGTGATGATGATGCCATCGTAGAGTGCCGTATCGAGGCTCTCGATAGTGGTAATTAAGTGTTTCCAATGTGCATGGGTGAGGTTTTCGCTCAAAATCGCATAGGGCGCAAAATGGTCAAAAGTGACACCAAAAGCGGGGTGTGTTTGGTGAAAATGTTCGACTAAGAGTAAGGGGGTTTGAGCCGAAGAGTGGGCGGTGGGTTGGATGCTTGTCTCTACGACACTTGCTATCGTGCCGCCTGTAGTAATTAGTGCAATATTCATACGAGAAAAGCCCTCCAAAGTGCGTTGCAATGATACCTGCAATTCATAGATATTTAATCCAATTCCAAGTATTATTGCGAAAATTAAACCCAAAAGGAACTCCCTCATGGAAGGAAGATTGTTTACGTTTTTTGGCATGATCCCTGCTGAAAACCATCATGCACTCATCTACGTCACACATTTGCTCTTAGCTGTGGCGATTATTATTGTATTGGCGCGCTTGGCGACACGTGCGATGAATATCACACCTCGTGGCACACAAAACGTCATGGAAGCCTATCTTGGCGGCGTACTATCGATGGTCAATGATGTTATCGGTGAGCACGAAGGGCGCAAATATTTTCCTTTGGTAGCTACGATTGGTCTTTTTGTCGCTACGGCAAATATTTTGGGAATTATCCCAGGGTTTGAGTCTCCTTCAGGTAGCTTGAACTTCACGTTGGCGTTGGCAGTTATGGTTTTCGTCTACTATAACTTCGAGGGTATTCGTACCAATGGTATTTTTGCCTACTTTAAACACTTCATGGGACCTGTTTGGTGGTTGTCATGGTTGATGTTCCCTATCGAAATCGTCTCTCATGTCTCACGTATCGTCTCTCTTTCGTTTCGTCTCTTTGGAAATATCAAAGGGGATGACCTCTTCTTGATGGTATTGCTTTTGTTGGCTCCTTGGTTCGCGCCACTCCCTGCGTTTGCGCTCCTTACCTTTATGGCGTTGCTACAAACCTATATTTTTATGATGCTTACGACTGTTTATATTGCAGGTGCAATTCACGTCAGTGACCACTAATCCTATCGCGCCTCGATAAGGAGCTTTGATGCAAATTGTTCGCTACTTGCTTCAAGGCGCCTTGATGGCGATAATGGTGCTAGTAGGTTTTGTCATTTTTTATTTCTTTCTTCCTTTGGGTTACGAAACAGCGGTGGCACTTGTGCTGCTCTTTTGGGGTGCGCTCATGGGGCTTTTGATGCTTCATGATTAGCTACCTCATTACCGACCCCTCCTACTACTCTCAAACTCCCGATACCTTTATCTTTCGCTTACGTGAAGTGTTGCGTCATCATCGTGTCGATTGGGTGCTCTATCGAGACAAAGAGAGTTCTTGCTATGAGAGTATTGCGCCTCTTTTTGTGGCACTTTGCCATGAGCTAGGGGTCAAACCGATTCTCCATAATGATGCTTCGTTGGCGTCTCAATTGGGTGCGTTTGGGGTGCACTATAGCAGTGACAAGCTCTGTACCATTGGTCAAAAAGATGAGGGGCTTTTTCGTATAGGAAGTGCGCACTCCCTCGAGCAAATCAGAGGTTTCGCGGCATTGGGTATCGATGCAGTGACCTACAGTCCCATCTTCGATACGCCAAACAAAGGTGCGCCTGTGGGTTTAGAGAGTTTGAAAACTATTTTGGCTACTATTACGCTTCCTGTTATAGCCCTAGGCGGTATTGTGACACCCCATCATGTGGCACAAATAGAGGATTGCGGGGCTTACGGCTTTGCCTCCATACGATATTTTTTCAAGGATTAGATTTATGTTCGAAACTGTCATAGGGCTAGAAGTTCACGTCCAGCTCAATACCAAAACCAAACTTTTTTGCAGTTGTCCCACTAGCTTCGATGCGCGCCCCAACGCGCACACCTGCCCCACTTGTCTAGCACTTCCTGGTGCACTGCCTGTACTCAACCAAGAGGTGCTACACAAAGCTATCATGTTTGGTACGGCTATCGATGCGACTATTAATCGCACCTCCTTTTTTGACCGCAAGAGCTATTTCTATCCCGACTCCCCTAGCGCGTTTCAAATCACACAGCTCTATACGCCAGTGGTAGAACATGGCAAACTCGAAATCACCTTCGAGGATGGCGCTACCAAGACGATTCGTATCAATCGTGCCCATATCGAAGCCGATGCTGGTAAAAACCTCCACGATGGTGCTATTTCCAAGGTTGACCTCAACCGTGCAGGTACACCGCTCTTGGAAATCGTCTCTGAACCTGATATGCGCAGTGCCACCGAAGTGACGCTCTATCTCAAAAAATTGCACTCGATTGTGCGCTATTTGGATATATCAGATGCCAATATGCAAGAGGGCTCTTTTCGCGTCGATGTGAATGTCTCGATTCGTCCCAAGGGCGACACCCAGCTCTACACGCGTGTCGAAATCAAAAATATCAACTCCTTTAGATTTATTGAAAAAGCTATCGAAATGGAGGTAGGTCGCCAAATCGAAGCGTGGGAAGATGGTGTTTATGCGCGCGAAATTGTCCAAGAGACACGCCTCTTTGACCAAGCCAAACAAGAGACTCGCTCAATGCGCGGCAAAGAGGAGGCGGCAGACTATCGCTATTTCCCTGAGCCAGATTTGTTGCCAGCCTACATCGATGATGCGATGTTTGCCAAATATTCGCAAATCCCAGAGCTTCCAGACCAAAAACGTAACCGTTTTGTCTCAGAGTATGGCATGAGCCTCTACAATGCAGATGTGATTACCTCGATGCTCGAAACAGCACACTATTTTGAGGCGATGATGCGTGAAGGTATCAGTGCCAAAAACGCGGTCTCATGGCTCACCGTAGAGCTACAAGGTCGTCTCAAAGGGGGCATGACGCCTGCACAATCTCCTATCGATGCGCTGACCTTGGCGACACTGATTAAACGTATCGAAGATAATACTATCAGTGGCAAAGCCGCCAAAGAGGTGTTGGACTATCTGCTCGAACACCATACGCTTGATATCGATGGCACGATAGAGAAATTGGGACTCAAACAAAACAGCGATACAGGTGCCATCGAAGCTATCATCGATGTTATTTTGGCGGCAAATCCTGACAAAATTGCCGAATATAAAGCAGGCAAAGAGAAGATGTTTGGCTTCTTTGTAGGACAAACACTCAAAGCCAGCCAAGGCAGTGCCAATCCGCAAATGGTCAACGACCTCCTCAAAGCCAAATTGAGCTAGTGGCATGCTAGCACGCATCGCGCTTTTCATCGCCAAAGCGCTCGATGGCTCTGCACGTTACAAAGCGACCAAACACTTTTTTCGCAATCTCATAGAGAATCCGCACTACCCCTACAAACGTTACTTCGATATGAGTATGCTCTTTTTGGTCATATCGAGTATCTATTTGCTCATTCATGAGGTCAAACATCCACTCCCTGAATGGTTGCTTTTTTACAACTATGTGATAGTGACGCTTCTCTTTGCACTCGAGTATCTTTTACGGCTTTGGATACATGGCGATATGCGTGAAATGGTACTCCAAGAGCATGAAAAAGCGACCTATTTGCATCAGCAGATGCGTTTTTTTGTCATAGTACGCAAAATCCTCTCGCGTAAATGGGAATTCATACGTTCGCCTGCGGCTATTATCGATATATTGGCAATTTTGCCTAGCTTCCGTGAGCTTAGGGTGTTGCGTATTTTTCTTCTTTTTCGGGTATTCAAGGTATTGCGCTACACCAAAAGTATCCAAAACTTTTTGAGTGTTTTATATTCCAAAAAGTTTGAACTATTTACCCTTTTTATTTTTCTCTCTTTTATGGTGTTTGTGGCGGCGGTACTTATCTATGTCTTTGAAGGGGGTGGTGAAAATCCCGACATTGGCAATTTTTGGCACGCTATTTATTGGGCACTGGTCACCATCTCGACCGTAGGGTATGGCGATATCTCTCCTGTGACGGTCGAGGGGCAGATGACCTCGATGTTGGTCATTATCACAGGGATTGGGATACTCTCTTTTTCTACCTCGATTGTGGTGACTGCCTTTAGCGAGAAGCTTGACGAGATGCGCGAAGAGAAAAGCGCCCAAAAGGTCGAGGCGCTTAAATCGTTTTATCTTATTTTGGGTTACTCGACGATGGCGCAGTTGGTGGTCAAGCGCCTTAAACGCCACAAGGTCAACATCGTCATCATCGACAAAGAGCGTCACAAAGTATTGCAGGCACAACGTGATGGGTGTATAGGCATTTTGGGTGATGCGACCAAGCTTGCGACCTATCGAGAGATGCACATTACCCCTGTGGAGCGTATCCAAGCGGCGATGAGCCTCATCGATGATGAAGTCCAAAATATTTTTATTACTCTTACGGTACGCGCCATTAGTCCCAATATCACCCTCTATGCGCGTGCCAATTCTCACTCGATGGTCAAAAAATTGCGCCTTGCAGGGGCGCACCATGTGGTCTATGCGTATGAGTCGATAGGGCAGATGGCCAAAGAGTATTTGGGAGAGCCTGTCGTTTTTGAGGCGATTTCACAGCTTGTATCGGGACACAGCGCCAACAGTGTCAATGAAATTGCCCTACACCCCAACGACCCTATCGTAGGTATGCGACGCGAAAGCGTTACCTTTGAGGGGATGCGGCTGATACTTTTGGGTGTCGTGCGCGGCAAAGAGCCCTTCGTTTTCAATCCCTCTGGCGATTTTGTCTTTGCACCACACGATGTGCTTATTCTCGTAGGAACGCATCAAAGCAGAGAATTTTTTGCGCAAACCATGCTAAAACGCACGCGAAATAGGGTATGAGGAATCAAGCATGAATGAACGTATCATTATTTTTGGGTTTGGACCTTATGGCGAAGAGATAGCCAAATCGTTGCGCCTTAGTTACAACGATATTATCGTTGTAGACCAGTATGAGCGGCACATTGCGCGTGCGCATGAGGTCGGATTTTTGCAAACTTTCATCATCGATGTACACGATGAGCGCACCTTTGCAAAATTGCCTATCGATGAGCGTGCAGTACTCTTTTGCGCTTTTGAGGATGAGGCGTACAATACATTCTTGACCATTACGCTACGCTCTTTTCATGCGCACCACCGCATCATCGCTATTGCACAAAGCAGTGAGGGTATTCACAAGCTCGAAATTGCAGGTGCCTCCAAGGTAATGATAGTGGAGGAGACAGGCGCTAATATCATCTACAACATGCTCGTTCACCCCCATGTCACGACCATTTTCGATGAGATTCTTTATGGTCAAGAGGGCTTGATGCTTTTCAATCTCGTCGTGAGTGAGCAGTCGGCTTTTAATGGGCTTTTGCTCTCAAAAGTGCAATCGATGATTCATCAAAATGTCATCATTATTGGGCTCATCGACAAGGAACATTCGGAGGAGTTTGTTTTTGCGACGACGGGTTATAATCACGCCATCGATGCGGGCGATTCACTTGTGATTATTGGTCCAAAAGAGGAAGTTTTAGCTTGGAAAGAGGAGTACAGTCGATGAAAATAGCCATTATTGGTGCAGGTAGATGGGGGCAGGCGTTGGCGTTTGCTTTTGGGCAAAAAAATGAGGTCGTTATTGCGTCACGTACACCCAGAGCATTACCCAATTTTGTCACCATCGAGGAGGCATTGGAGTGCGAATATCTCATCATAACTATCCCAGCGCAACAAATCGCGCAGTGGCTCAAGACCTACTATGTCTATAAAAATCACAAAATTTTGGTCGCCGCCAAGGGTATCGATGCCAAAGATGGTCGCTTTTTGATCGATATTTACAAAAAATATGTACCGCAAAACAGTTTGGCTTTTTTGTCAGGACCCTCATTCGCCGCGGAAGTCTCCAAGGGTTTGCCTACTGCGCTGGTGGTCAACTCCTACAACAAAAAACTCTCCAAAAAATTTGCCAACGCTTTTCCAGATTTCATCAAAGGGTACACCTCGGTAGATGTCGTGGGCGCAGAGGTAGCAGGAGCGTACAAAAACGTCATTGCGATTGCTTCAGGTGTGTGCGAGGGATTGGGATTGGGGCACAATGCCGCCGCCGCACTCATCTCCAGAGGGCTGGTCGAGATAAGCCGCTTTGGCAAACACTACGGTGCCAAAAACAAAACTTTTTATGGGCTCAGTGGTGCAGGGGATCTTTTCCTCACTGCGAGTAGCTCCATGTCACGTAATTACCGCGTGGGACTAGAGCTAGCGCATGGCAAGGTTATCACTGAAATCGTCGATGAGCTTGGCGAAGTCGCAGAGGGCATTGGTACGGCAAAAGCGCTCTATAGCATCGCCCAAAAAGAGGATTTGTATCTGCCTATCGCACGTGAAGTGCACGAAATTATCAACGGCAAATCGCCCAAGCAGAGTATGCGCGACCTGCTCAAATAATCCCAAGGAGTTATCGATGGAATTTTTACAAGAGGCAAAAAAAGCGAGTAGTATCATCGCACAACTCTCCACACGTGAAAAAAATCGCATTCTTTTGGCAATGGCGCAAGCACTTGTTGCCAACACCCAAGCTATCGAGGCGCAAAATCGTCTCGATATGGAAGCGGGTAGTGCCAATGGTCTAAGCACATCGATGATGGATAGACTCTTTTTGGATGCCAAACGTATCGAAGCGATGGCGCAAGCGATACGTGAAATTGCCACACTACCAGACCCTGTGGGCAGAGTGCTCGATGGCTGGGTCAATGAGGATGAGCTTAAAATCGAAAAGGTGAGCGTCCCCATCGGTGTCATCGGTATCATCTACGAATCACGCCCCAATGTCACGAGTGACACCGCCGCCTTGTGTTTCAAAAGCGGTAATGCCTGCATCCTCAAAGGGGGCAAAGAGGCGCAACACAGCAACACCATCATCGCTGACATGCTCCAAAGTGTCCTCGTCGCAAACGCTCTGCCCAAAGCCATCATCGCACTCTTGCCCGATACCTCTCGCGAAGGGGTTGCGCATCTGGTCAAGCAGGACAAATACGTAGACCTTATTATCCCACGCGGGGGCGAGGCGCTTATACGCTTTGTCAATGAAAACGCCACTGTTCCCGTCATCAAGCACGACAAAGGTGTCTGTCATATTTACGTCGACAAAGAGGTCGATTTGGCGCAGGCTCTACCTATCCTGCACAATGCCAAAGTCCAACGCCCAGGGGTGTGCAATGCTATGGAGACGATGCTCGTCGATAGCGCTGTAGCACATGACGTGTTGCCACCTATCAAGGCGATGTTCGATGCGGCAGGCACACAGCTCAGGGGATGTGCACGCACACGCGCTATCATCGAAGTGGGTGTTGCAAACGATGAAGATTTTCACACCGAACATTTGGCAAACAAACTCAATATTCGTATCGTCGATGGGGTCGAGGGTGCCATTGAGCATATCGCTACTTATGGTTCAGGGCACTCTGAGGCGATTTTGACACGGGACTATGCTACGGCAAATCGCTTTATCGATAGCGTCGATGCTTCGGCATGTTATATCAATGCCTCGACACGCTTCACCGACGGTGGGCAGTTTGGCTTTGGGGCGGAGGTGGGCATCTCGACGAGCAAACTCCATGCACGCGGTCCCATGGGTATCGAGGGACTCACCACCTATAAATTCAAAATTTATGGCAGTGGGCAGATACGACGCTAATGGAAGTGTTGTCTATCGAGGGTGTGACCTTTGGCTATGACAAGAGTAAACCTCTTTTTGACAATCTCTCTTTGCATCTGCAACTGGGTGAAATTGCTACTGTTGTAGGACCTAGCGGAAGTGGCAAAAGTACACTGTTAGAGCTAGTCGTCGGCAGATTGCGTCCTCAAAAAGGCACCATTACTCATGCGTCACTTTCGCAAGTCTTTCAAGACCCTTATACCTCGTTTCACCCCTCTTACAGTTTGCGTACGCAAATAGCTGATGTGGCACCCTTGGATGAGCTTGATTTTTATATGGAGGCGTTGGGATTGGACTCTAGCCTCATCGATGCCAAACCGCACACGCTTTCAGGAGGACAACTCCAGCGCTTTTCGATGGTGCGTGCACTTCTGATGAAGCCGCAACTCTTGCTCTTGGATGAACCGACCTCGGCACTCGATAATGTGACACAGCTAGAGGTGATGAAGCTTTTGATGCAGTTTTTGGACAGATTGGGGATTTTGCTCATTACGCACGATGAAGCGTTAGCCGCTTGGTGTAGCGACAAGGTAATTCGTCTAGCCTAAACGCCTATTTTTTTGTCTCTACGACTACCACTGCAATAGCCATACCGCCATCGTGCGTGATAGAGAGATCAGCATCGACGATACCGAAGCGCTCGATGAGATGGGGTGCGAAGCTAATCGTAGGCGCACCGTTAGGGAGTTTATCGAGGAGAATATCCGCAAAACTGCACTCTTTGCCGATGCCTGTTTTGAGTGCTTTGCTTGCCGCCTCTTTGGCAGCCCAAAAGCCTGCCGCGCGCGTGGGGGAGGTGACGAGGGATTGTTCGTGAGGAGAGAGAAATCTATCGAGTGCTTTGGTACCAAAGCGCGTCATCATCTGCTCGATGCGTGCGACAATGACGATATCGATACCTATCACGTGAGGTTATTGAATGACGAAATCGACGAAGTAGATATTGATAACTTGAGCATCTTTGAGACGCATATTTATTTGGTTTACCAAGGTGTCTTTGAGCTTCTCTTTGCCTTTTGCAGTCGCAATCGATTCGAGTGTATTGGAGGAGAGGACTTGGATAATGAGGTCACGAATGACTGCCATTTTGAGATCCAGCTCTTGTTGTGCTTTTTCATCTTTGAGCTCGAGGTTGAGACTCGCTTTGAGGTAGCGACGACCGCTGTCGCTAAGTAGATTGACGGTAAAGCCATCGAGAGGATAGATATAGCCTATTTCCAGTGAAGGCATTTTGGTACGTTCACCGCCTACGCTGCGTGAAGCACTTTGTGAGGAGCCTGAGCTTTGGGCTGATTGCGTTTGTTGAGGAACTTCCTCGTCACCCGTCGCCAAAAGCATCACCATCACCACACCAATCAGAAGTGTCAATACCAAAAAGACGATGACAATGATGAGTACCAAATTGCTCGATTTTTTCGTGCCAGACTCTTGGCCTTTTTCCTCTTTGTCTAGATCTTCTGCCATCTTGGCTCCTTTGTATTGAACTATAAGTAGGTGCCATTATACGCTATAAAGCTCCTTTTTTGGCGCATGCAAGCCGTCAATTTAACAATATTTTGCTAGAATTGCCGCATGTTTGAACGCCTACTAGCTTTGATTGGTGCACCTGTTGTTTCCCTCTACGGTGCCATCATCGCAGCAGGTGAGTTTAGCCTCTTTTACGCACGCCTATTTCCCCAATTTTTCTTACCTCCCTATCGAATGGTCTTGGTCTTTCGTCAGATAGAGACGATTGGTATTGGCTCGATGGGGGTCATCTTTTTGACCGCGCTCTTTACGGGGATGGTCGAGGCGATACAGTTTTACAACGGCTTCAAAGAGTTCGGCGCTGAAAACTTCATGGGGTACACCATCTTCATCTCTATCTCCAAAGAGCTAGGACCCGTGCTCACCTCGCTCATGGTCATTTCACGCGCCATTAGTGCGATGGCGGCGGAGCTTGGCACTATGCGCGTCACCGAGCAAATTGATGCGATAGATATTTTGGCTATCGATTCACGTCGCTATTTGATAGTGCCGCGCGTCATTGCGACGGCAATTTCATTACCTCTTCTTATAGCACTCTTTGACGTGGTAGCTATTGGTGGGGCGTTTGTCATTTCGACACAGTTTTTGGGCGTCAATCCCGTCGCGTACCAAGAGGTCATCTACCAATTTTTGGAGTGGACCGATATCGCTAGCGGTATTATCAAGGGCTTTTTTATTGGCATCATCGTAGGTATGATTGGGGCGTATGTGGGCTACTTCACACATGGCGGTGCACGTGGTGTAGGACTTGCCACGACCAAAGCCGTCGTACTTGCCGCGATTAGCATCTTCGTCGTGAACTATTTCCTCTCTGCACTCTTTTTGTTTTTGGGATGGTGATATGGACGTGCTAAAACAATTTATCAAACGTTTCGAGCACGACCCTATGCTCATGCTCCCGTCGCACCTGCCCGAAGATATCTTCGATGTGGTCTATTTGCAGTCGTTGGCGCTACTGCATGCGATGGGTGAGCAGGCGAGTACCGAGGATTTGGATGTCGATTTTTTGGTCAATATCGTCGCCAATATTTTGCGCATGCATGACATCTACGATATGTACCGTGATGATTTAAGTGGATTGGTCGTGGTCTATGCGTCGTGGGTGATTTTGGAGTCGTTGCGTCGAGAGGGTGCGATTACATTCGTGGAGATTGGGTTTGACAAACTTTTTGATAATGATTTGCTCAAAGACATGCTCATCGTCCATGCACACGCATTTCAAAAAAAATTGAGTTTTGAAAAAATAGGGCGCAAAAAGCCTTCGAAGTAGTAGAGCAGCGTTGCGATAAGCCGAGTTCTGTCGTGGGTGACTATTTATCTACGATTACTGTCGCCAGCAACCTTAAGCGAGAACCAACCTGCCCGAAAGCAGTATGAGACTGTTACCAGAGTTCTCTTGCTACAAATTGGGTTTACCAAGCTGATGTGATTACTCACACCACTGGTGAGCTCTTACCTCACCGTTTCACCATCACCGTTTGCACGGCTGTCTATTCTCTGTTGCACTAGCCCTAACTCCTTGCGGAGCCGCCATCCGTTAGATGGAATTTTGTCTCATTGTAGCCCGGACTTTCCTCTTGATTTTTGGGTCAAGCAGTCACCTGCAACGCTGCGCGCAAGTATAGCCAAAGTTCCGTCTAGGGGGAAGTGGGGGTTTTACTTCTTAATAATGACTGCGCTGTTATAATTTGGGATAAATTTGCACGTTACAGAGGTGTTTTGAATGCGCGGTGATATTAGGATTGTAAATGGAGAGCTTGAGGCACTTCCAGAAGTGCCAGAGTCTATCCACGCAAGATCCGAAGAGTTCCAATACATTTACAAAACCTTCAAAGAGCTCATCGAAGACGAGGGGATGAATCAGCTTTTTAGAGGGTTTTACGCCATTGTTGGAGTCCCTATCGCTATTATCGATTTGGAAGCGAATGTCCTTGCCTCTTCCAAATGGAATCCTATCTGTACGGATTTTCATCGTGTCAATGCAGACAGTTGTGCCAAATGCTTGGAGAGTGATATGTCATTGGCAAATCAACTCAACGATGGAAAAGAGTTCAATATCTATCGATGCAAAAATGGAATGACAGATTCTGCATCTCCTATTGTTATCGAAAACAAGCACGTCGCCAATCTTTTTGTGGGGCAATATCTACTTGAAAAACCCGACGAAGATTTTTTCATACACCAAGCAGCCAAATATGGATACAGCACAGATGCGTACTTAAAAGCTTTGCATAATACGCCCATACTCAGCCAAGAAAAATCAGAAGTGATACTCGATTTCTTGGTGCGTTTTGCAAAACTTTTTGCTGTATTAGGGATGGATAGATTGCGTGAAAAAGATGCGCTAAAACAACTCAAAGAGTTGAATGAAAATCTCGAAAAAAAGGTTGAAGAGCGAACAAAAGAGAAAGATAGTTTGCTAGCACTCTTTGATAGAGGGGACTCGGTTCTGTTTAAATGGAATAATGATGCCACTTGGAGTGTCAAATATGTATCGGATAACGCAATCAAATTGCTTGAATACAATAAAGAGGAATTTTTGCGTAAAGATATTATTTACGCAGACTGTATTCACAAAGATGATTTGGCACAAGTGACGCAAGAGGTGGAAGACGCTGTCAAAAAAGATGTAGATTTTTTGAAGCACGAACCCTATCGTATCATCACGAAGTCTGGCACAATCAAATGGGTCATGGACTACACGGTCACAGAAAAAGATGACGAAGGAAATATAGTCTATTTTATTGGCTATATCTCTGATATTACCGACCAAAAAGAGAAAGAAAAAATAATAAGAGAAAAGCTTCAAAGAGTTATCGATACGCAAAACTCTATCGTCATTCTGACCGATAGCAAAAAAGTAAAATATGCCAACAAAACCTTTTTAAATTTCTTCGGGTATGCCACTTTGGATGAATTTAGAAATGCATTCAATTGTATATCAGATTTGTTTGTGAATCAGGAGCATTTTTTTCATTTAGGTATGATGAAAAAGAATGAAACAAATTGGATAGAAAGTTTGATGCATTTAAATGGTAGACAAAGAGTGGTATCGTTGCTAAATGCAAAAGGTTTGCCACACGCCTTTCAAGTCTCTATAAACAATTATGACAACGATGATTATATTGTTAGTTTCAGCGATATTAGTGACTCCATGGTAGAAAAACTTGAACTAAAAAAAGAGATTACAATTGATAATTTGACACAAGTCTACAATCGTGTCTATTTTCAAAAATACATCGATGAGATTTTGCTATCGTATAAATATCATAATTTGTATACGGGAATTCTCTTTTTCGATATAGATTATTTCAAAAAATTCAATGATACGTATGGACATGATGCGGGTGATTATGTTTTGAAAAACGTAGCTTCGCTTGTAAAACACTCTATCAGAGAGAGTGACAAACTCATTCGATGGGGTGGAGAGGAGTTTGTCGTCATTGCAGGGGTGGCAAAAAAAGAGCTTCTTTATCAAATGGCAGAACACGTCAGAAGCGCTATAGAAGCGCATCAGTTTAAAAATTTTGGCTCTGTTACGTGTAGTTTTGGTTGTGTCATTCACGGTGAAAACGAGACGATTTTAGAGACTATCAACAAAGCGGATGAAAAGCTATATATGGCAAAAGCCAATGGACGAAATCGAGTCGAGTTTTAAATAGCGGGACTAAAGTCCCACCTCCGAAGGAGTTTTGAATATTGCGATGGTTGTCAATGCTCCATCGATGCCTCGTACAGTTGCATACAACACTATGTTGAGTTTGATGTGGTGAGTTAGGCGTATGTTGCACATCTCAAGGTTGTGATGTGTGACCTTGTCGAAAATCTTCTAGGCGTTGCTCTAATTTTTGGCGTTGCTCCTCTTGGCGTGTAGTATCCTGAGGAGAGGCGCGATCGATATACCCTATCAAAGCGTAAGTGCCTATGCCACCAAGTATTAAAAAAGCGCCTAATGCCGTAGCCAACCATGGCCAAAACCATGTTTCACTCCACGTATCGATAAGCGCACCTTCTGGATGGGCAGGGTCATAAATAACTCCTATGCTATCGCCTACCTTGTAGTGTGCTGTATCGCTGTAGGTCTGACCCTTGAACGTGATGTGCGTACCCGTATGTGTTGTGAATTTCACGAGAGGGGCATACATGATGATTTTTGTGGGGTGGTTTTGGGTCTCATCGATACCATGGCTATAATCGCGCTCTATGCCAATAACATTTCCTTGGGTGGAGAGTTGATGCTTTTGCATCGCTTTTCGCTCGAGGAGTTGTTGGATACCGTAATAGAGTAGAAAAAGCCCGACGCCTGCAAAAAGAATCAAAAAGAGCCATTTCATAGTCAAACCTTTGTGAACATGGAAGCTAAATTTGCCCCACATGGGGGCAGGTGCGCAGAAGGGTTTAAAGCGCCTTGGTCATGACGCGGTTGAGACGTGCGATAAATGCCGCAGGATTGGCAAGTTCGCGACCATCTGCCAAGAAAGCTTGGTCGAGGAGCAAATGCGCGATATCCTCGATGCTGTTTTGGTCACGGCTGTCGTGGAGTTTTTGAATCAATGGATGGTTGGGGTTGATTTCCAAAATCGGTTTGGGTGCTTCACCGCCCATACCTTGACCCATTTGCTTCATCATTTTGTACATGGTGTAGCTTGGGTCGTCCTTGTCCTCGACGACGCAAGCTGGGGACTCTTTGAGGCGGCTGGTGGTTTTGACCGCTTTGACGCTATCGCCTAGGACGTTGCCAAGCTCTTTGAGGATAGATTCGTACGCTTTTTGGCTCTCCTCTTGCGCTTTTTGCTCTTCGTCACTGCTGTCGAGTTTGGCTTCGTTGACGTGCACAAAGGTGTACTCTTTGTAGCTAGTGACCATCGGGAAGACAATCGTGTCGATTTCGTCGCTCATGATAAGTACATCGATGTTTTTGGCTTTGAACTGCTCTAGGATAGGAGAGTTGCGTAGAACTTGCTCATCGGTACCTGTGATGTAATAGATCTCTTTTTTGTCCGCTTCGAGGGCTTTGGTGACGCTCTCGATATCGACAGCATCGGTGTGGTTGAGGGTCTTGAACTGCAATAGTTCGATGATTTTTTCACGGTTTTCGAAGTCATTATAGAGACCCTCTTTGAGGACGCGTCCGAACTCTTTGTAAAATTGCGCGTATTTTTCGGCATCTTTTTTAGCCAGTTTGGCTAGCTCAGAGAGCACTTTTTTGACGCTATTTTTCTTGATTTTTTCCAATATCGCGTTGTTTTGCAAAATTTCGCGGCTCACATTGAGTGGGAGGTCTGCAGAGTCGATGACCCCTTTGAGGAATCGCAAATAGGTAGGCAAAAGCTCTTTGTCATCATCGGTGATAAAGACGCGGTTGATATAGAGCTTGACCCCTGGGGTGTAGTCTACGCGGTACAAATCCATCGGTGCGCGGCTAGGGACATAGAAGAGGGTGGTGTATTCGAGGGAGCCTTCCGCTTTGTGGTGCATCCATGTGATAGGCTCACTGCTGTCGTGCGCGATGCTTTTGTAGAAATCTTTGTAGTCTTCGTCTTTGAGGTCGTTTTTGGAGAGTGTCCAAAGTGCTGAGGCTTTGTTGACCTGCTCGATTTTGACCTCTGTGGTAGGCTCATCACCCTCTTTTTCGGCGGCTTTGTAGTGCTCTTTTTCCATATAGATGGGGAAAGGGATGTGGTTGGAGTATTTTTCGATGATGCGCTCTAATTTGTAGCTCTCTAGGAACTCCTCCTCCTCTTTTTTGAGGTAAAGCGTGATGGTCGTACCGTGGCTGTCGCGTTTGGCAGGGGTGATTTCATAATCTCCTTCGCCTGCGCTACTCCACATATAGGCCTCATCAGTGGCAGCTTTTTTGGAGATGACCTCGACTTTTTTGGCGACCATGAAGGAAGCATAGAAACCTACACCGAACTGTCCGATGAGTTTGCTATCTTTTTTGGCGTCACCACTGAGATTTTCTAGGAAAGCTTTGGTACCTGATTTGGCGATGGTTCCTAGGTGCTCGACCAAATCCTCCTGGTTCATACCGATACCGCTATCGGCGATGGTGAGGGTCTTTTTCTTTTTGTCGAAGGTGATGTCGATACGAGGAGCAAAAACGACCTCTTTGTAGGCGGGGTCGGTGAGGGTGACGTGGTTGAGCTTGTCTAGGGCGTCGCTAGCATTGGAGACCAGCTCGCGTAGGAAAATCTCCTTGTTGGAGTAGAGCGAGTGGATCATCAGTTTTAAAAGTTGATTGATTTCGGTTTGGAATTGATGTTTTGCCATAGGGCTATCCTTGTGTTGAAATAGGGCGCAAGTATAGTAAATTTTTGATTATTATGCAAGAACTATCATAGTTGCTTAGTCGATATGACTCAACTTTATTTATTCGAGCGATGTGCGAGAGGGGTAAAAAACATCCGTGAGGTAGAGTCCATTGGGCGGTGCGAGGCGGCGAGAGTGCATCGCCTCTTTTGCCAATTGTGCGCGTATGGCATCGAGGGTGATTTTGTCGCTGTTGTAGAGCAGAAGAGTTTGGACTATCATGCGAATTTGACTGCGTAAAAAGGCGTTGCCCTCGATAGTGATGATGACAAAGCGACCTCGTCGATAGAGTCGTGTACGTGAAATCGTGCGTACGGTAGAACCTGCATCATTGCCGAATTTTTGGAAATAGGCAAAATCGTGCGTCCCCTCAAAAAGGCACAACGCTTCGTGCATACGTGTGGTATCGAGTGGTGTATCGATATAGGTCACCGTAGATGCGTCAAAGGGGCTAGAGGAGGCTTCGCACAAGATATAGCGATAGCGTCTACGAATTGCCCCAAAACGAGCGTGAAAGCTCTCATCGACCTGCTCAATACGTCGTATGCGAATGGTGGGAGGGAGGTGATGGTTGAGCGATTGGGTGAGTTTGCCTAGGTTGTGCCAATAGGAGGGGACATCGATATGAAGGACTTGGCGAGTGGCGTGTACGCCCGTATCGGTGCGACCCGATGCGGTGATACGTGCAGAGATTTTGAGGTGCTCCAATGCCGCATAGAGTGCACCTGCGACGGTTTGTGAGGTGTTTTTCTGGACTTGAAAACCCAAAAAAGATGCGCCATGATAGGAGAGAGTGATTTTGAGTCGAGCCATGTGCTAGTAGCGGCGTAAAATTCGGTAGTAATAAATCGCACCACTGAGTGCCAGCCAAATGGGCACACCGATGTAAAAGGTATCGAGTTGCCACGGATCCATGAGGGTCAAAAAGAGTCCGAAATAGCCTACCACTGCCGCAAAGAGATAGAGCACGGTGAAGTTTTTTTGGTGGCGGTTGTTTTGGATACCGATGGCTAAAATGAGTACGATATTCAAAAGCGGCATGAGCGAGAGCATGACGCTAATGATGAACATTTGTCGACGGGTGTAATCCACGCTGATGCTTTCCCAATAGCTAAAGCTGTCTTGGTAGCCCAATTGTCGCAAGAGCGAGGTGTCATTGATTTGCATACGGTCGAAATTGATTTGGGTCATGCTGTGGGTGTCGTAGATGAAGGCTCTACCGTAGGTGAGACGAAAGCGCAACTGTTGGTCTACATTGGAAAAACGCGCACTGTCGGCGATGGCAAAATACTCTTTTTTGTCTTCACCCATAGGGCGAAAGAGTGCGACGTTTTTGTAGCTTTTGGCGATATTCTCCTCCTCGATGAAGAGTATCCACTCTCCGAAGCGTTGCCCGAACTCGGAAGCCGCGATATTGAGCGTGGCAGTGGTACGCTTGAAGGTGATGTAGTTGTCGTAGAGTTGCTGGGCATGGGGCACGAGCAAAAGCGAGGTGGAGAGCATCACGCCTGTCAGCCACAGCGCAGGCCAAAAAAGTATACGCAAAAGCTGATTGGGTCGCACACCAAGGGCAAAAAGGACGATGATTTCATTGTCATTGGAGAAGTGATTGATGGTGAGTGCTCCCGCCACAAAAAAGGCGATGGGCAGGGTAAAAACCACCACCTGCGGCAGGATATAAAAATAGAGCGAGTACATATCCGTAGCATCAAGTTTGACGATGGCGGTGACGGTCGCGATTTTGATGAGGATGATGATAGAGGCTACGGCTAAAAGTGGCAAAAATATCGAGATAAAGAGACGAAAAAAGTGCGAAAGTAAATAGGAAGCGACCCTATGCATACCACGCCTCCAGCATGCGCAAGAGTGGCTCATGCATGACGAAGGTGACAAATGCACCTAATGCCAAAAAGGGTACGAAAGGGGTTTGCACATCTTCATGGCGTCGATACAAGGCAACAGGTAGAGACAAAAGTGCCGCCAAAAAGATAGCGATTACGCCAAGCTCTACACCCAAGAGTGCACCAATGGTAGCTGCTACGATGATATCAGCCTCGCCCATCGCCTCGTGAGAGGGGAGAATGTCGTAGTGTGCTAGCCAAGAGGTGCGTAGCCTGTCGCGTGCCAAAAATCGCAGTTTGCCATAGAGGTAGTAGGAGAGGACGAAGCGCAACATCGCAAAGCCTCCCGCAAAAAGCAGACCGTACCACAATGCAATGAGGGGGTGTCCATTGGCGAAAAGTGCAAACGCTAAAATGGTGAGATTGAGGCTATCAGGTACTGCCTTGTAGCGCCAATCGATAAGGGAGAGTGCCAAAAGTAGCGCAAAAACAACACCAAAAAGCAAGGCATCGAGGCTTGCACCCAATAGCCAATAGCTACTCCCAAAAATTGTTATCGAGGCTATCTCAACCGCGATATAACGCACCCCAATAGGAGCGCCACAATAGCCGCATCGACCGCGCAAAAGTAGCCACGAAAGGATGGGAATATTGTGCCAAAGTTTAAGCGGCGTATGACAGTGGGGGCAGTAGGAGGAGGGCCATGCGATATTTTGACCCAAAGGGAGACGATGAATGAGGACGTTGAGAAAGGAGCCTATGATGGCACCCAGCGTCAATGCCCACGCTAATAGCACTTAGATGCCTCCAAAGCGACGTTCGATACCTGCGAACTTGGACAAAATCGCATCGAGCTCTTGAGCTGTGAAATCTGGCCACAACGTAGGGGTGAAAAAAAGCTCTGCGTAGCTAGCTTGCCAGAGCAAGAAATTCGAAAGCCGCATATCTCCACCTGTGCGTAGGAGTAGATCCACAGGTGTAGGCATATCGAGTGCAGCGGTAAGCGATTCGACGGTGATAGGGGTTTGTGATGCTTGGAGTTTTTGTGCCGCGCGGGTAATCTCATCGTGCGCACCGTAGTTGAACGCCAAGGTGTGCAGTAGCTTCTCGCCATGCGCCGTATCGGTTTTGAGTTGGGCGATTTTGGCTTGAAGTTTGGGGCTGAAAACAGACAAATCACCGATGGTATTGAAGCGAATAGAGTTTTTGAGGTAGGTATCTCGCTCACTGTCGAGGTAGCGCTCCAAGAGTTTCATCAAGAAATCGACCTCAGTTTTGGGGCGTTTCCAGTTTTCGGTGCTAAAGGCGTAGAGGGTGAGCTGTGCAATTTGGGGGTGATTGGCGGCATATTCACTGATAGTGCGAATCACCTCTGCCCCTTTTTCATGCCCTTTGGTTCGGTTTTGCCCTCGTGCTTTTGCCCATCGACCGTTACCGTCCATGATGATGGCGAGATGTTGCGCCTTGTTCATTATGCCCCTTATAATGCAAAAAAGTGCGCCATTTTACCATGTGATGGTTGAAACACCTATTTAGATATGTATGTCTATAGCATGCGTAGAAGGGAGGGGGGTGTGAGGCTCTTTGAGTGTGATGTGTGCGACAAAAGGTAACGCTTTTTTGGCACTTTGCAGGCGTGCTTTTGTGTGTAGCGTCTCGACCCAAAGATTCGCTTGGATGTTGTTATCAAGATAAAAAAGCGAACCCTCGATAGATCCCAAGGTGATAAAAAAGGCGCGAAAATCGATACGCTCTTGAGGCGGTTTTTTGGGGAGGGTGAGGGTGCCTTGGTGTCCATCGTGCCAAAAGCGTAGGGTCACTTCGGTGGCTGTGCTAAGCGTCATAAGCTCATTGAGCCACAGTTGTGTTTCGCGTGGGGTTTGGGACTCTAGGAGGTGACTACTGATAGCATCAAAAGCAATTTTTTGGGCACTTTTGCCGCTTTGGAGTCCCTCGATAAGAGTATCGAGAGCTAGATGAGCAGGGCGCTGTAGCTGTGAGACTTGTGCGGGCGTGATTTTGTGCAATGCTTTGAGGATATAGGCTTCACCTCGTTTTTGTACCATTGCCCAATAGGGTTGTTGCGCTTCCAAGGGCGTTTTGAGTCCTAGGGTGATTTGGTCGGTATTGGCTAGAGAGACCAGGGCATGCATAGCATCGAGAGGGCGCACCAATTGAAGTAGTGTCGAAAAGGTGCGTGTTTGTTGTTGCACCACCAACGGTGTGGTGATGCTAGGCGGTGTAATCTTCAAGTGCTTGCGCTTTGTCAAGTAGGGCAAGTGCGAGGGTGAGTTTGTCGTGCATCCCCAGAGCAATCTCTTGGTGTGCATCGATGTAGGTGAGCGTGTGGGTATCGGTGCCAAAACTTTGGCTGTCGGCAAGTAGATTGAGGCACACAGCATCGACACCCTTGTCGATACGCGCTTTTTGGGCATTGGCGTGCGCGTTTGTCGCATCCATTTCAGCCTTGAAAGCGATAGTGCGTAGGTTCTTTTTGTCGATGGACGCGATGATGTCAGCATTTTCGACCAGCGAAAGCTCCCATGTGCTTCCTAATGTGCTCTTTTTGGTTTTGCCTGCGCTTGGATGGGCTACACGAAAATCACTCACGGCTGCTGCCATAAAAAGATAGGGCGTTTTGGGCGCATGGGTGTGTTCGTGGTCGTGGTGCACGAGGCTTGGAGCTTTGGCGAGGGGTGCATGAATAGTGGCGAGCTTAGAGGTGAGCGCCTCTTGCATCGATTGGGCACTTTGGACCTTTTGGCTACACATATCCTGTGGCAGTGTGGTGGGAAATTGGGTCGAGACGAAGCAGACATGTGCACCGCGTAGATAAAGCGCGATAGCCAAGGAGGAGGCCATTTTGCCACTCGAAAAATTAGAGAGGTAGCGCACCTCGTCGATTTTTTCTATCGTGCCACCACCCGTGACAAGGACGCGTCGATGCTCCCAAAATGTTTGGCGTAGCAGTTCGCGTGCGACAACATAGAAAAGCTCCATAGGGTCAGCCAACGCCCCATCGCCTGTGGTTTTGCAGGCAAGCTCTTTGGTTTGGGTATCGACCAAGGTGTAGTTGGCAAGTTTGAGTAGCTTCATCGAGGCTTGCGTGATAGGGTTGGCAAGCATAGCAGTGTTGGCGGAGGGAGCGATGATTTTGATACGGCTGTAGGCGAGGGAGGTTTGGGTGAGGAGATTGTCTGCGATACCGTTGGCAAGTTTGTTGAGCGTGTTGGCGGTGCAAGGCGCGATGATAAAAGCATCTGCCCATTTAGCCAGTGCGATATGGTTGGCATCGCTGTACCAATTTTCACTCTTCTCATCGATGACGGCATTGCCTGTGAGGGCTTCGAGTGTGAGAGGGGTGACAAAACGCGCGCCACTTTGGGTGAGGATGACGCGCACGGTGGCACCTGCTTTGGTCAGGTGCCGAATAAGCTCGATACTCTTGTAGGCAGAGATACTGCCTGTGATACCAAGAAGGACTTTTTTACCTGCTAGTAAATCAGAGGGGAACATCAATTAGTAGATGCCATAGACGAGTGCTACACCAAGGATAAGACCTGAAAAATTTTCATCGGTCATGCCTGCAGAGGCTACACCGTTGGTGAATTCATACCCCACTGTAGCGACCAGTTTGAGGTCGAGCAGGATGTTCATCATGGTGTCAAAGGTGATGTTTAAAAAGGCGTAATCGTCGTAGGAACTGCCTTGGCTGATGATACCGTAGCCCGTAGAGACACCAAAATTGCTGTGGATGATTTCAAAGCTGTTGGTGTTGGTGCGTGCAGTAATGGCGTGTTGCGTGATGGTAGATTGGGCAAGTGTAGTGCCTTGTTGGTAGGTGTAGCCCAATGAATAGGTGTCGTGAAAGACGGGAGCGATGGCCGCTTCGTACATATAAACAGAGGTGTCTCCTACGTTCATGAAGTTCACACCTGCTTTGACATACAAGCCGCTCCAGATATCGAAACTAAAAATAGTTTCATTGCCGTAGTTGTTGTTTTGCGCTTGCGCAAAGCCCAAAAGTAGAAGAAAAGCAAGGAGAAGTTTACGCATGGGTTATCCTTTTTTTGCGTGGATTATAACGCGCATTGCTATTTTTTACCAAAAAACTTTTGGTAAAAACCTTTGACGGTTTTGACGGGTGCGCGGCTAAGCACCAAAACGCCAGACTCTACACGCCCAGAGGGCAGCGTGGTGCCAGCGGCAATCATCACATCGTCCTCGATAGTGATAGGTGCGATGAGTTGAGAGTCACTGCCTACGAAGACATTTTTGCCGATGATGGTTTCATATTTTTTTTTGCCATCGTAGTTGCAGGTGATAGTACCTGCACCGATGTTGGTGCCTGTGTCGATGGTGGCGTCACCTAGGTAGCTCAAATGACCTGCTTTAACCCCTGTGAGGGTCGATTTTTTGACCTCGACGAAGTTGCCAATATGTGTATCGATGATGCGACTTGCAGGGCGGATACGCGCCATAGGTCCTACATCCGAATCGATGAGGGTGCTATCCTCGACGACACTGTGCGCTTTGATGATGGAGCGCTCGATGTGGGTTTTGCCCTTGAGAATGACACCTGCTTCGAGTTCGCACTCTCCTTCGAACGTCACGCCCTCTTCGATGTAGATAGTGTCGCTTAGGTGCATCGTGACACCATTGAGCATCGCACTATTTTTGATACGGCGTTGCATGATGATTTCTGCTTCACAGAGGTCTACCTTGGAGTTGACCCCTTTGAATAGCTCCTCCTCGACATAGAGCGGCGCGATAGCGTGACCCGCTTTTTTGGCAAGTGCGATGACATCGGTGAGGTAGTACTCTTTTTGGGCATTGGCATTGGAGAGTTGCGGGATAAAAGTAGAGAGTATCGATGCATCGAAGGCATAAACGCCAGCGTTTACCGTATCGATGGCAAGCTCTTGGGGTGTGCAATCTTTTTGCTCTACGATGCGCTCGACTGCACCATCGACAATGACGACACGGCCGTAGCCACTAGGATTGGCTAAGCGTATGACACTCATGACGATGGGTGCATCGATGCTCAAAAATCGCGTGATAGCATCGGGTGTCATGAGCGGCATATCACCGTTGAGCACGATGACTTTGTCGTGTTTGGGTTTGACACCCATAAGTGCGCCACCTGTACCAGGGAAATTTTCCAAATCTTGTCGATGGAAGGTCAAGCCCTCAAAATAGCCAGACAACATCGCCTCGACGGCATCGGCTTGGTGATACGTCACAACGATGATATCGTCGCTGAGTGCTTTGGCGGCTTTGACGCTGTGGTAGAGCATCGGTTTACCGCTGATAGGGTGTAGCACTTTTGCCAGTGGGCTTTTCATGCGGGTGCCCTTGCCCGCCGCCATAATGACGATAGAGAGATTGCGCATTAGTAATTTACCGCCACTTTGTAGGTTGGGTCGTCAATCTCGAAGGTGCAGTAGGGACCTGCAGCTTGAAGCATGTTTTTGCAATCTTTGGAGAGGTGGCGTAGCTTGAGGTTGCTGCCTACCTCTTCGTATTTTTTGGTCAGGGTATCGATAGCTTCGACCGCTGAAGAGTCCATCACGCGCGTAAATTTGAAATCGATGACCACTTTGGGTGGATCCATCTCGATAGAAAATGCGTCGTAAAAAGAGCGAATCGAACCAAAAAAGAGAGGTCCTTGGAGGGTGTAGACTTTTGTTCCGTCCTCTTCGGTGTGAGTGTGGGCGGTGATGCGGGCTTGTTTCCATGCGAATACGAGTGCGGAGATGATGACCCCTGAGATGACCGCGATTGCCAAATCGACCAGTACGGTAATGACAGTGACCACCACCATGACGAAGGCATCTTCGCGTGGCATTTTGAAAATACGGTTGGCACTGCTCCATTCAAACGTTCCAATACTCACCATAAACATAATCCCTACAAGTACGGCAATAGGGATAATCGCAAGCACATCGGTGAGGGTAATGACCAAGAGCAAAAGTCCTACTGCGGCGGTGATACCCGAAAGACGACCTAGCCCACCTGAGGTGTAGTTGATGACCGATTGTCCTATCATGGCGCACCCTGGCATCGCACCGAACATACCACACGCGATATTACCTGTCCCTTGTGCGATACACTCACGGTTACCACTGCCACGTACTCCGCTCATCTCATCGAGCACGGAGAGGGTCAAGAGTGACTCGATAAGCCCCACCATTGCTACGATAATTGCCGTAGGCAAGACGGTCAAAATCGCTTCACCGCTCAAAATCGTATCGGGGATGTGGAAGGTAGGAAGTTGTCCCTTGTATTGTGCCAAATCGGGCATGTTTTTGAAGGCATCTAGCGTATTGAGTGTGCCAATGAGCACCACATCGAAGTGAAAAAAGTAGACGATAGCAGTGATAACAACGATGGCAAAAAGCCCTGCGGGAATTTGTTTGGTCACTTTGGGGAGGAAAAACATAATCGCCATGGTTGCAATGACCAGTGTAATCATCAATGTATTGGCGTTTTCGAGAAATTTGAATTGACTCATGGCAATGACGATAGCAAGACCATTGACAAATCCAAAGAGGGCAGGTTGGGGTACGAGACGGATAAATTTACCCAGTTTGAGAAGTCCCACGCCAATTTGAAAAAGCCCCGCGATAATAGCGGCAAGCGTCACATACTGCAACACCCCAAACGCGAGTGCATCGCCTGAGAGTCCTTGCGCGGTCAAAAGCGCTTTGGCTTCAAGCACCAACGCTACGAGTACCACAGCCACAGCGCCCGTTGCACCCGAAATCATCCCAGGTTTGCCCCCAATGAGCGCGGTAATGAGTCCCAAAATAAATGCACCGTAAAGTCCCACAATAGGACTAAGCTCTGCAATCATCGCAAAAGCTATCGCTTCGGGCACCAATGCCACTGCGACAATAAGTCCTGACAAGATATCGTTTTTGACATTGCCTTTGAGGTAGTTTTGGAATGGAATCATGCGCAGACCTAGGAGAAAATTTGTGCGAATTATAACAAAAATGGCTTATGAAGGCATAAGGGAGACCCTTTTAATAGGCTTTGGTTATAATTGCCAAAAAGGATAATTATGCAAAACGAATGTCAATTGTGTCAAAAGAGTCAAAATCTTCAAGATATTCATGTGACGACAGGAAGTGGAAGTTTTAGTGGAAACGTCACCGTATGTGGCGAGTGCCAAAATGCGATGAATGACCTTGAAAAGAGTGATGAATATTTCCGTCTTTTGGAGGGTGCTATCTATGTTCCCGATGAGGCGACACAAATTCTCTCCTATCGATTGCTAGAGCGTTTGCGTGAGCAAGGTTGGGCGGCGCAAATTTTGGAGTCATTGTATATAGAGCCAGAGGTGCTTGCATGGGCAAAAGATGCTCCCAAAGAGGGCGCTGCATCGGCACAAACTACGGTCGATGCACATGGCACACCACTACAAACAGGTGATACCGTGACCCTTATCAAAGACCTCGAGGTCAAAGGTGCAGGCTTTACGGCTAAGCGCGGCACGATAGTCAAAAATATTCGTCTGACAGACGATGCCAAGTATATCGAGGGCAAAATCAATGGCTCGACAATTGTACTCGTAGCGGCGTATATGAAAAAATCGGTTTAAGAAGTGAAAAAAGCCTCCCCAAAAGGGGAAGCGTAGTGCGAAGTGTAAGGCAGAGGATTAAGAGAATAGGTCGCTTGTGATACCACGGTACCATTCGTGAGTCTGTTTAGCTGTCGCTGTACCGCGGAATTTGCCCGTTTTGGCATCTTTGGGTACAGAGCCTTTTGCAGTGATGATTTTACCGTTGAATGAGAAGTCATGAAGAACCATGATAGCCTCTTCAGGTTGGTCACCCACCATAGAGAAACATACGTTTCCTGCTTTGATAGTTTGTGTTTGGACTTCCATTTCGAACGCTTTGCCGTGTAGACGGTGAGCGATCTCTTTGGCACACTCTTTACCTGCCCAGTTGGCGGTTTGACCACTTGGCGGGATACCGTGACCTACGACGTCACCTACTGCGTAGATGTTTTCGTCTGTCAAAGAGCGGAAGCTACAGCCGTTCATTTTGACTTTGCCAAATGCATCTGGTGTGACTTCAAGACCTGCCATCTCGATAACAGGGTGAGATTTGTTGTACGCGATTAGGTTAAGTACTGCGTAATCAAGTGTTTTCTCTGTTACAGTCCCTTCAACATCCTCTTTGTCTTTGTACGTAGTTTGTTTGAAGGTGATTTTTTTCGCTTTAGGGTCAACATCTACCAATTTACAGAAATCGATGTGCTCGACCATGTCACCGTATAGCTCTTTCCAAGACTCTTTGAACGCTGCACCTTTGGCAATTTCATTGGTCTCATTGAGCATGATAACTTTGCCAGCAATGCCCTCTTTTTTCATATACGCAGCAATCATACTTGCACGTTCAAAAGGAGCTGGTGGGCAGCGGAATTTACCTGAAGGGATAGTGATAATGACATTACCCTCTTCCATGCTCATCAATTCGCGCTCAAGAATGACGTGCTCAGCACCTGGGATAAGTGCGCCTGGAGCTACGCGGCGAATGTGTGCGATTTTTTTGTCATCCCATGCAGGAAATTGCGCTTTGTAGTTGTACTCGATACCAGGTGAAAGTACCAAGATGTCGTAACCAATCATACCTTTGGCCGTCGTGACGATTTTTGCTTTGCGATCGATAGCGATAACTTCACTGTGCAACAATCCGAAGCCATTTTTTTCGACTGTTTTTGCATAGTCGAAGACGAAAGTGCCAAGATTGATACCCTCTAATTTACCAAGATTTGCATTGGAGAAGGGGCAAGACATAAAAGTCTCATTTTTTTCGATGACAAGTACATCGAATTTGGGGTCAATTGCTTTAAGATTTTTCGCAACCGTCAAACCACCAAAACCTCCACCCACAACGATAATTTGGTGGTGACCCAACATTTTGGGTTTTGAAGCCGCAGCGGGAGCAGCACTAGCGCCTGCTGTAGTTTGGCATCCAGTCAATGCTGTAGTAGCTGCAAGTGCGCTTGCACCTACACCGATTTTGAGTGCGTTACGTCGTGATATAGCCATGATTTCCTCCGAATAAAATGAGCGTTTTTTGAAAACAGAGGCATGGTATCATAAAAAAAAGTAATCTAATTTTAGAAAAAGAAATTTTTTTATCGTGTGATAAATCTTTGATAGTTTATAAGTAAATATTATTTATGTTACGTATAACACTAGCCTATAAAAGGCTAGATTTAGGCTTTGAGAGAGAGGAGTTGCGCGTCGATTTTGTTCATTTTTTCATTCGCCTCTGCAAGCGCTTGACGGTTGGACTCGAGGACATTTTGGGGAGCGTTGGCGACGAAGCGTTCATTCGAGAGCATGCCGTCTAGTTTGGCTATCTCTTTGTCGAGTTTGAGCTTTTGGTTTTCTAGGCGTGTGATGATAGGCGCGAAATCGATATCACCTTTGGGGATATAAACTTCACAATATTCGCCTACGTCACTCATAGCGTCGGCGACTTTGTCGGTGACAAAGGTGACCTTTTCGACTTTGGCCAATCGCTCGATGAAGGGTGCAGCAAGTGCTGTATCGACACCTTGTGCACGCACATAGGCAGTAGGGATAGTACCGCCCAAATCGACAATAGCTTTGGCGCGTCGTATCGAGACAATCGCATCCATAATAATGGCAAAGGTTTTTTCGATAGCACTATCGACGTCACCTTGGGCAGGGTAGCGACTCACCATTATCGATGCGGCGCCCTCTTCGAGTGCAGAACCACTCAAGCTATGGTAAAGATATTCAGTGATGTAGGGCATGAAAGGGTGGGTGAGTCGCATCGACTCTTTATATATTGCGCCTAGCTCTGGGATAGAGGCTTTGTCTGCCTTGGCAAGTTCAATCCCCCATGCACAAAACTCATTCCACAAAAATCTATAGAGTCCTGTCGCGGCATCATTGAAGCGGTACTCATCGAGGTGTTTGCGCGTCTCTGCTACGGTGGCATGAAAACGAGAGAGCATATAGCGACCCAACGGTGTCACTACCGTTGTCTGCGCCAAATCTGCAAAATTGGTCGCATTCATCTGTAGGAAGTTTGCCGCGTTGAAGAGCTTGTTGGTGAAATTGCGGTACTGCTCGAGGTGAGTTCGTCCTAGCTTGATATCGCGTCCTTGCACTGCCAATGCCGCCATCGTGAAGCGCAAGGCATCGGTGGAAAACTCCTCTATCATATCGAGGGGATCGATGACATTGCCCTTGGATTTGCTCATCTTGTTGCCGTGCTCATCGCGTACGAGTGCATGCAAATAGACATCTTTGAAGGGTACGACGTGGTTGAACTCCACGCCCATCATAAGCATACGTGCCACCCAAAAAAAGAGAATATCAAACCCCGTAATGAGCAATGAATTGGGATAAAAACGCTTCATATCCTCCGTGCCCACTTGCGCGTCATCCTCATTGCCCCAGCCCAATGTCGAGAAGGGCCACAACGCGGAGCTAAACCACGTATCCAATACATCAGGGTCTTGGTAGATATTGGTGCTTTGGCATTTGGGGCAGGCGTGTTCGATTTCGGTATCGCTCGCCCACTCGTGCCCACAATGGTCGCAATAAAAGACAGGAATACGGTGCCCCCACCACAATTGTCGTGAGATACACCAATCACGTAGCTCATTCATCCATGCGTCGTAGTTGTTTTTCCAGCTTGCAGGGAAGAATTTGGTCTCTCCAGCATTGACACGTGCGATGGCTTCAGAGGCGACCTCTTTTTTCAAAAACCACTGCTTGGAGATGTAGGGTTCGATGACATTATCACATCGATAGCAGTGTCCTACTTGGTGGATATGCTCCTCGATTTTCTCGATAAAGCCGCCTGCTTGAAGTGCCTCGACCACTTGGGTGCGCGCCGCTTTGCGTTCCAATCCTTCAAAAGCGTAGCAGTGGCTGTTGAGGATGCCCTTTTCGTCAAATATCGTGATGAAATCGAGGTTGTGACGTTTGCCTACTTCGTAGTCGTTGGTGTCGTGCGCAGGCGTGACCTTGACCACGCCCGTCCCAAACGTCATATCGACATGCGCATCGGCGATGATTTTGACCTCTTTGTCGATGAGGGGCAAGAGCACGCTTTTGCCGATGAGATGTGTATAGCGCGCATCGTCAGGGTGCACCATCACGGCAGTATCTCCGAAATAGGTCTCTGGACGTGTCGTAGCTACGACCAAAACTTCGTTAGCATCTTTGATAGGGTAGCGGATGTGATAGAGCGCACCCTTCTCCTCTTTGTGCTCCACCTCGATATCTGAAAGCGCGCCATCGTTGGTACACCAATTGACCATGTAGTTACCACGTACGATGTGCCCTTTGTTGTATAGCTCTACGAAGGCTTTGCGCACCGCTTTTTGCAGACCCGCATCGTAGGTGAAGCGTGTACGCTCCCAGTTGGCGCTAGTGCCTAGCATCTTGAGCTGATTGAGGATTTTGCCACCGTGCTCCTCTTTCCACTCCCATACATGCTCTAGGAATTTTTCACGCCCCAAGGACTCTTTGGAAAGCCCCGCTTTGAGGAGTTTTTTGAGTACGATATTTTCAGTAGCGATACCCGCGTGGTCCATACCGGGTTGCCACAATGTCGCGTAGCCGTCCATACGTTTGTAGCGCACGATGATGTCTTGGAGGGTGAAGGTCAGCGCGTGACCGATGTGTAGTACGCCTGTGACGTTGGGCGGAGGCATCATTATCGAGAAGGTTTTGCCCTCTTGTTGGATAGCGCGATTGCCCTCTAGCTCGAAGAGTTTACGCGCTTGCCAAATGGCGTAGTAGCTTTGCTCGATGGCTTTGGGGTTGTAGGTTTTGGTCTCTTGGGGTTTTGCGTCTTGGCTCATGGACTCTTCTTTTGGGTGAAAATCGAAAAATGAGCGCAATTATAGCGTGCGCGTGCTTAGGAGCTAATCGAGCCAAGCAAATATCGAAACAAAATTGCCAAGACAAGCATCGGAACGATTAAGTGATAATTATCGATGAAAAAGCTTATGGCTCTCATAGTCGTCCTACTTGTTGTTCTCTTTTAAATCAATTTGATCTCCAATATCTTTAAAAAATCCTTGTGAACTGCTTTTGCGTTTTTTATTTTTTCTTGATAGTTTTTCCACCTCTTTTTTGTTCATATATGCATACGTTGAAAGTGTGAAAATAGCAACAAGCCAAATTCCAAATCCAAGCATGAAAAACCCGAGTGCACGCAAGCCAAAATCAACAATAGACCAAAGAGCTTTTGTGATGTCAAGTAGTGTTTTGTTTTTTACATAATAAAAGTATTTAAAAATCCATGCGTAGTTAAATGAAGCTAGAAAACCTGCAAGTGCTCCCATCTCTCCACGCAAGACATAGCCTGCAATTACTGCACCAATCAAAATATATATTTTTTCCATCGATTGTGCCTTATATCTTTGGGTGTTGTTTTTTAGAGATAATAAAGATTTTTAATCCAATAAAAAGAGCTAAAGAATAGATTATTATTGTTCCATACGATGTAAACACAAATATTTGATAAAGTAGAGGAGGCAAGCTAATAATGAATAATGATTGATAAACAAGTTTTAGTTTTGATTGTATAGGAGTGCTATCTTCTGTATATTTTGAAATATAATTTTGCATTTTAAATATTACAATTATTGATGTAGTTATTTCTAGGATATTGAAATAAAAATTAGTCAATGACAAAGCATCAAAAAAAATCATAAAAACAAAAAAATATTGCGTATTTCTAGCATATTCCTTATTGAAATTATGCTCGATATGATTAATTATAGTAGAATCAATAATTGTCTGTCGCCACATCATATACTCCTTCTCCTACACTTGTGCATAGATGGAAAACCCAAAGCTCTTCCAACATCGTTCCCGCCCAAAAAGAACCCCAATTTTACCTGAAATGAACAAAGATTCGGAAGGAAGGCTCTTATATCAAGAACACTCTATGCATCTAAAGCGAAAATCTTTTGTAGGAGAGACTATTATGAACCATCACGTCGTTATCCAAAAACTCTGTTCATGTGCCAAAAAAGAGGGCTTTAGCCAAATCGAGAGCTTCGAGACAAAGGCGCAAGCGCTAGCCGAGGGAGAGACCAAGCTAGCTTACATGCAGGGACATTTTTGTGGGAAGCACACCTTTGAATTGGTCGAGGTCGATGACAATTATGTCATCGGTATGCTCGAAGGGTGCGGGTGTAAGCACTAGCGATAGGACTCGACGGCGTCGATAGTGACGGTGGTGTGTTTTTGGGCGCCACTGCGGTCGATGCGGCTTTGGACGTAGACGGTTTTGGTGCTTTTGAGACTGATCAAAAGTCCTATGATAAAGCCGAAGTTGTACCATGCACCGTTGTTGTAGATAGCGTAGAGTGCCACGCTTTCATCGAAGAGTGAGACGATAAAGGCGAAGAGGATAATAAATCCGTGCCACAATCCATACCAAAATCCTACCTCCTCATGTGCTGTATCGAGGGTGAAATTGACGCTGTCCGCGCACCCCGTAAAGATAAATAAAATCGATAGCGCTATCCAAAAGTGTCGCATAAAAAGCTCCTAGTGACAAAGTGCAAAAATTATAACCAATCTAAGCCGCCAATGGTAATATAACGCCTCAATACCCCAAGGAGTTGTAATGTTTTTTGCCCGATTTTTCCGCAGACTCAAGCCTGTAGGCTCACACAGACGATTGCTCAAGCTTATGGAGCTCAAACAATCTTTTTCGATTCTTATCATTATTCTTTTCGTCGTTTTTGAAATCGCTCTATTTGGCTTCATCGCGCAACGTTTCATGGGCGACGAAGCGCTTATCGATGCACCTTTCGAAAAAAATATCGCGGTCATTAATATCGATGAAGAGATTACCAGTGCCTATATCGAGCGCATCATCGAGCGTCTCGAAGTAGTGCGTGAAAATCCTGATAAATTTGCCCATCTTTTGGTCGTCATGAACAGCGGTGGCGGTAGTCCTACAGCCAGCGACGAGCTACGCCACTATCTCGATGAGATGCAGATGCAAGGCATACCGCTCACGGTCTATATCGAATCGATGTGTGCCAGTGGTGCCTACTATATTGCTACAGCTTCACGCTTCGATGCCAATGACTCTCTCAGCGGTATCATCGCCAACCAAAATGCCCTTGTAGGCTCGATAGGGGTCATCATCTCCTATCCTATCGTCGAAGAGGCGGCAAAAAAACTGGGCGTAGTCCAAAAAAGTATCACCGTGGGTAAACACAAAGAGCCTATCTCGATGTTCAAAAATCCTACGCAAGAGGATATCGACTACCTCAAAAACCATTGGATGATACCTGTCTATGAGAATTTCCTAGGGGAGGTGGCGCGTGGACGTGGTGTCGATGTGGAAGCACTCAAACCCTATGCCGATGGCAAAGTCTATGTCGCCAATCAAATCGTGGGGCCTCTCGTAGACCGCATCTCCTATCTACACCGTGTCAAGCAAGAGCTTTTGGTGCGGTATGAGGAGCAATTTCCGCAAGCAAGCTTAGGATTGGCGACTATCAGCACCAAAGAGGAGCCGCGTTCACTGTTGCAAAGTGTCATCGATGTGACACTGCATGCGCCTAGCTTGGATAACAGCGTCAAAATGTACTAGTGTTTGTTTTTGGGGAAGTCGAAGTGTACGAGCTTGGGGCGGTGCGCGACGATGTGTGCCCATGCTGAGCAGTCGCACTCGATGACGACAAAAGCGGCAGTGGAGAATTTTTGCGCCAAACCTGCCCATTCAAACGCCAACTCTGCGATGCTGGGATTGTGTCCGATTATCATCGCGGTCTCGACATCTTCGGGTAGCGAAGCGATAAACATCGCTAAATTTTGGGCGCTTGACTCATAAAAGGAATCGACCGTCGTAATGGTCGGTGAGGGGGTCAAGGCTTTTGCGACCAAAGCCGCTGTCTCTTGGGTGCGTAGTGCTGGGCTGGTGTAGATTGTATCGAAGTGAATGGCGTGATGTTTGCAGTAGGTGTGCAGACGCTGTGCCATCATAGGGGCGTTTTTGAGCCCGCGCTCGTTTAAGGGGCGCTCGATATCGCTAAGCGCACCACTCTCCCAATCAGATTTGGCGTGACGCATCAAAATTATTCGTTTCATTGTGCTCTTTTTTGATTGAAATAAGACGCAGATTATAGTACAAAAAGATTACGCAAAAGGCACGCCACACCTAGTAGGTGTAGGCGAGACCTAGTGTGATAGTGCGTCCGATAAGGGGTGCGGTCTCTTTGAGAAACGAGAGGTGATTGTAGGCTATTGCATCGGTGAGGTTTTGGGCGTTGAGATAGTATTTGAGTACGCCAAAAGGCTCTTTTTGTTCCCAATGCGCTTGCAAGCTCACCCAATCATAGGCGCTCGTGAAGCTCTCATAGAGACCCAAGAAACGGCTCTCATCGACACGCTTGTAACTCGCACGCATTTCGAAATCGCCATAGCCATAGATAGCCAAAAGCGTAGCGCTGTTGGGAGTCATGCGGGGGATATTGGAGCCATCACTAAAAATACCGCGTATCAACTCCACAGAGGCATCGAGTTCGATACGATGTGCTTTGTAGTGCTCTTCAAAGTGTTGTGTGAGTGCCACGCCAGCAATAAGTGCACGCTGTTGCTGCATCGCCCATGCACTGCTGTGGTGCCACGGGTCAACCAAAAGTGAACCGTTGGCATCGGCGACGCTTGCTTGGTGGATGTAATTGAAAAACCCATACCCAAAAGCAGAGAGTTGTGTCGAAAAAGGCGCATAATCGACAAGCAGTTGCGTATCGACATGGAGTGAGCGCTCTGCCGATAGGTCACGGTTGCCAAAAATATAGCTGTGGGTCGCGTGATGAAAACCGTTCCACAACAACTCTTGAGCGCTAGGGATGCGCTCGATATAGCCCGCACTGCTTTGTATCGAAAGTGCAGAAGAGAGATACTCTAGCCATCCCAAGGAGAGTGAATGTGCCACATCGAGGCTGTCACGATAATAATCGCTGTCGATAGAGGCAGGCACCAGCCAACTCTCTGAAATATTGGAAGCATCGATAGCCAAGTGACGCAGTTGGGCGCGGTATGCCATCGATAGCTCATTTTCGGCGTAGACGCGTTTGGTAGAGAAGGCTAAAGAAGCTTCGTTTTGGGTCGTGTTGGGCATAGGGTGGTCGTGCGAAAAGGGCAATAGACCCTCGATAGAGGGATTGGCAAGTAGGCTCGTCCCGTGTGTCGCTCCTGTACGCGAGGCACTCTCGAACTGCGTACATTGACCATGCTCATGACACACTTGCAGGTGGTTGTTCCCAAATGTCATATGTATATCGGTGTGCCACTCCTCTACATCGAGTCCCACCATACTAGAGAGGGCAAATTGGTTCTGCTCGAAGAGTCCGTCGTAGCGTCTCCCTTCGGTCTCGTAGTGTCGATAGTGACTGTACTGTACATCGGTCCAGATATGGTCGATGAGAGGCGTAGACGTATCGATGTGCCACACCATACCACCGCGCTGTTGACTCATGTCGATACGGGTCGCTTCGCTTGTACTATTGGGGATGCCGTAGTCGTTGCGAAGCATATCGACGTAGGGTTTGAAGAGGTGGGTCTCACCTAGCTTGTATTCACCTACGAGGTGCCCTTGAAGGGTGAATGTATCACTCTCCTCGACGAGGGTGCCACCGCTAGCGTAGTCGTCACTTTTGTGATAAAAGAGGGTTCCATAGAGCGACCTATTGCCATCGCTAGCGCCCAAGGAGAGGAGCGCTTTTTGGGTGAGGGCATTGGTGCCGTAGGAGAGGTCGCCGTTCATAGTGATACCAGAGGCGAGCATAAGTGGATCGTGCTCTTGCCCTTTGACGCTAATGACACCTGCGCTGTAGCTACCGTAGAGTAGCGATGCGGGACCCTTGATAAGCTCAATCGATTGTGTCGAAGCAGGCGATACGCCCACCGCGTGGTCTTGGCTCATGGCAGAGAGGTCATTGAGGATAATATTGCCTTGGGTGATGCCTACGCGATACCCCTCCATGCCCTTCATCACAGGACGCCCCACACCTGCACCGTAGGTAGCAGAATCGACGAAATTCTCCTCTTGCAGGTAATCTCCTAGCGTTTCACCACTGCTGGTTTGCCCTTGTGTAGCACTGTCGAGAGTTTTTTGGGTTTCGAGTGCGTGTGTCGTATCGTGCACATCGAGGGTATCGAAATGTTGCGCTCCCCACAAAAGCAGGGAGGGTGCAAAAAAGAGAAATAGCTTCAACATCGATTAGTGAACGTGCCCTGTATGGTCTGTCTCACCCGCGCCCAATCCTACAATGTGCGTGGGGACAAATCCGCCTTTGAGCACATCTCCTATACGCCATGTCGAGTGTACGTGGGGCGTCCCACCGTCGTGTGCATCGACACCGTAAATTTTTTGGCTTGAGTGCATGAAGACCAACACGCCCTCTTCACCCATGGCGGTAATGGCACTGGTGTTGTGTTCGCAAGAGGTAGCACCGTCAAGTACCAAGGTCGTAGTGAAACTCAAATTTCCATCCGATTCTCTGAAAATATGGAGTTGTGCATCGTGTGTGAGGACATAATGAGGTGTAGCGTGTGTCGTATTGGTATCGTTGTGTTCATGACTGGGGACAAAAAAGTTGCACAAAGAGGAGGTGATGTTTTTGTCATTGAGTGCTTCGATAAGCTCTTGGCGCGTAGCGTTTTGCTCCGCCATGTAGGTGTTGAAGCGCTCTAGTCGTGCTCCACGGCTCTCTTTGATGCTCTCATTGATGTCTGTACGACTGAAATTGAAATCGTTTGCGGCGTGCGGGTGAAAACTCGCAGGGGTATTGTGGTGCTCGAAGTAGTGGAAATAGGAATGCGTGAGATTGCCGTCACTTGAGTAGTTGTAATCGTTTTTGACCATAAAATAGGTATCTTCACTGCTGTTGGTGTCGTACCAATAGATGTAGTAGCCTGCGCTTTTATCCTTCATGTAGTTGGCGGCACTGCTGTTGGAGTCCATCGATGTCTCGATAGAGCCATTGGTCTCAAGGGCTAGTTGACTCCCTGTGGTTGCGTCATAAAAGAGTAGGACTTTGCCCTCAGGTAGAGAGTCTGGTGTTTTTGCTGGTTCACAACCGCCCAAAAAAAGTGCGGCAACGAGTAGGGTGTAGAGTAATTTTTGCATAGCTTTTCCTTTGGAAAAATAGTTTGTTTTTTATAAATGTATTTGGGAATTAAAAGGAAAAGGGAGGAGCGCGAATCGGCAAAGACGAGGTGAGGGTGAGAGAGACAAAACGTACGAAAAAGGGGAAGAAGAGGTAACCCAAAAAGAGCGTAGGAAGCTCAAAAGGGGTAGGAAGTGCGTGCGCAACAAAGAGCTCTTCAAGGACATAAACCGTACAACTCTCGTCGTGGTCATGGTCGTGCGAAGCGTGCACAAGGGTATGCACCGTCGTAAAAAGCAGTGCAAAGAGGAGTAAAAAGAGTATTACAGGGCGTTTAAACATTTTAGAGATGCAATTTTTGAAGGTAGCTTTGCAACGCCTCTATCGACATCGGTTTGGCGTAGTAGTAGCCTTGGAGGATGTCACATCCAAAAGCTTGCAATTTTTCGACATGAGAGGCCTCTTCGACCCCTTCTGCGACGGTTTTGATAGCGAGATTTTTGCTCAATGTGATGATTGTCGCAACCAAATTGGCATCGCTTCTCTCGGTAGAGAGCGTCTTGATAAAGCTTTTATCGATTTTGAGTTGTGTGATAGGGAGCTGATGCAACATGCTCAACGAAGAGTATCCCGTCCCAAAATCATCGAGTGCGATACCAATATTACGACTACGAAGCGCTTGCAATCTGCGTAGCGCACCGTGCAAATCCTCTATCAAAAGCGACTCTGTAATCTCCAAGACCAATCGACCTGACGCTTGCGGATGTTGCGCCCTAAGCGCATCGAGCTGCTCCAAAAATTGGGGTGCCAAGAGCTGTTTGACAGAGAGATTGACTGAGAGTTCGAAATGGGTGTTGGAGGCACTCCAGAGCGATTCGATTTGCATGCACGCTTGAGAGAGTGCAAAAGCGCCCAAACTCAAAATCAAATCACTCTCCTCAGCGATAGGTATAAACTCCATCGGCGAGATAGCACCCAATTGTGAATGATTCCAACGCATAAGCGCCTCGACACCGACTAATCGACCTGTGGCACTTTCGATTTGAGGTTGATAGAGCATCGTCAACTCATTTTTGGCTAGGGCGTGGCGTAGATTACTCTCGATGAGATGCTTGCGCTGTTGCAGTGCATCGAGTTGTGGCGTATAAAAAGCGATACGACCTCGATTTTGTTTGGCTTTGTAGAGCGCCAAATCTGCATAACGTAACAATGCATCTATCTCTTTTGCGTCGTGTGGATAGTGCGCTACGCCGATACTGCATTGAACGGTGAGCATGTTTTTGTCGATGACGAAAGGCTCTTGAAGCAGCTCTAGTATCGTATTGCAATAGCTATCGATATCGACAGAGGTGAGCGTCGTGACAATAATAAACTCATCGCCACCCTGACGCGCAATCATCGATGAAGGGGTGTGCAGATGCTCGAAGCGTTTGCTAATTTGCAAGAGTAGCTCATCGCCGAAGGAGTGCCCGTAGGTGTCGTTGATCTGCTTGAAATTGTCCAAATCCATGAAGAGCAAATAGAGTTGCGGTGCCTGTTTTTCTTGAATGAGTTGGTTTGCAAAGCGTTGAAGTGAGTATCGATTGGGCAGTCCCGTGAGGATATCGTGGTTGGCGCGGTACTCTAGCTGACGTTTGGACTCATTCTCTTTGCGCGCATAGAGACGGAAAGCTAAAAAGAGCGCGACCAAAAAAAGTGCAAAAAGGAGGAGATTTTGGAGACCATAGGTCAAAAGTTCATAGCGTAACTCTCGTACAGGGTAGCTCGTAGCGATATAGATATCGAATTTCGGTAGGTAGCTAAGTACAGCTAACACCTCTTGACCCAAATCATTTTGGATACGAAACATTTGAAAGGTATCGCCCGTCAAGGTGCTCAAATCGACCGCGTTGAGAATATGCTCATCGAGGGTGACATAGGTCTCTTGCGCTGTTTTGCCGTGCGTGGGGAATTTGTAGATGATTTGGGCAGTATCACTGATGTAATAGTGGGTGAAATTGAGATTGAGGGAATCAAGTTCATGACGTTTTTGGTATTGGGCGATGTCGATACCTGTAATGATGACAAATAGGACTTCGCCTTGTGCATTGCGTACGGCACTACGAATAGGCATCACCCATTTGCCTAGCAACGGCATATAAAAGGTATTGCCCACCACAAAGGTGTCACTTTTGAGCGCTTTTTCAAAGAGCGCATGGTCTTTGGTAATCTCAAAAAGGTGGGGCAATTTTCGTGTTGCAGGCACACCTCCAACAAGCAGGAGTTGCCCCTCGGGCGATGCCAATCCAAACCCTCCAATCTCGGGGTCGTTGGCAACAAGCGCCTCCATGATAGCCAAAGCTGCTTGGGGATTTTGTATGGGGTCGATAGCTAAAAGCTGTCTGCTAATGCCATAGAGCACGCCTCCTTTGTTTTTGAGGGTGATTTTGGCTATCTCTTTTTCGTAGATATTTTTGTTTTTGAGTTCATGGTATTTTTCGCTTTGGAGCTGTTCCCATTCGTAGTGTAACAAAAACATTCCCATGAGAAGAGTGCCAATAAAGATGAAGAGATAAAGGAGCCAAAGGGGAGAGCCAACGAGGCGTTTGAGCACGGATGACTCCTTTGCAGTGAGAGTTTAGGATTATTTATAAGTAATGAGACAAATTATACACAAAAAAGCGATAGCAAGCTTGTTTTGAGTAAAAAAGTGATAAAATCGGCACAATTCATCGATGGGCAAAAGAGCATGGTTTTAGAGATTACATCGCCAATTTTGGGGTTTGAGTCGTTGCAAAGTGTCACCTTGGAGGAGATAGATTCGCTCTTTGCGACGCTTTATGCGACGCACGAACGTTCGCTCTCTTTTACAGTGTGCAATCCTTTTGCATTGTTGCAGGAGTACGCTTTTGATATTCCAGACAGGACCAAAGAACAGTTGGGCATCCAAGAGGGTTCACCTATTCGCGTCGTTTGCATCGTCGTGCCACGTACTCCTATCGAAGCCTCGACGGTCAATTTCTTGGCGCCTATCGTCATCAATACCCAGACCCAACGCATGGCACAAGTCGCTCTCGACAAGCTCTCCTATCCCCACTTCGATACTCAAAAACCCATCTCCGATTTCATCTAATGCCCTTAACTAGGCTCAACAGCGAGCAGTACGCTGCCGCTACTGCGCCTAGGGGCGCTAATCTCATTATCGCTTCGGCAGGCACAGGCAAAACCTCGACTATCGTAGGGCGTATCGCACACCTCATAGGTCAAGGCGTCGCACCGCACGAGATATTGCTATTGACCTTCACCAACAAAGCTGCCGCTGAGATGGTGGCACGTGTAGCGGTCTACTTCTCCCAAGAGATAGCGACCCAAATCGATGCAGGGACATTTCACGCGGTGAGCTATCGATGGCTCAAAAAAATCGACCAACGCATCGTCCTCAAACAGCCCGCAGAACTCAAAACACTTTTTCGTTCGGTGCATGAGCGTCGTCGATTTGACCATATCAATGCGGATGTATCGGCGTATGGCGCCAATTTTTTGTACGACAAATATTCGCTCTTTCAAAACACCAATATCGATAGCACGTTCGAGCAGTGGATAAGCGCCAATGAGGAGCTACACGCGCCTTATGCGGCTATCTATGCCGATATTTGCGTAGAGTTTGAACGTCTCAAAAACAGCTACGGTTTTGTCAATTTCAATGATTTACTTATCATGATGCGCGACCGTATGCACGAGATGCCCATCGCCTACCAAGAGGTGCTCATCGATGAGTACCAAGACACCAATACCCTGCAAGGCTCCCTGATAGAACGCATGCAACCCCCGTCGCTCTTTTGCGTGGGCGATTACGACCAGAGTATCTACGCCTTCAATGGTGCCAATATCAACATCATCGCCAACTTCGCGCAGAATTTTTCCAATGCCAAGGTTTTCAACCTCTCCAAAAATTATCGCTCTACGGTTCCTATCCTCGATTTGGCCAACCGCGTCATCCAAAACAACGCCCGCATCTACCCTAAAAGCCTCGAAGTGACCCGTACCGATGTCTCCATTGCCCCCAAACTCTTGGTCTACGAGGAGCTTTTCGAGCAGTACAAGGGCATCTCACACAAAATCTCTAACAGCACTACGCCGCACGATGAGATAGCAGTTATCTTCCGCAACAACGCCTCCGCCGATGGTATCGAGGCAACGTTGCGTGAGCTAGGCATCGCGTGCAAGCGTCGAGGTGGGACAGGATTTTTCGATGCCAAAGAGGTCAAAGCGATTTTGGATATCTACGTCATGATGATAAACCGTCACGACCTTATGGCATTTATCCACCTCTTTGAGTACGCCAAGGGCATCGGTAGTGCTATCGCTACAGAGCTTTTCGAGGCACTACGCAAACTAGGTGACGGTGATATTTTCCAAGGACTCTATAAACCCGACCCTGCCATACGTGACCCCTTTTTGCGTCAAACGCACAACTATCAGCTAGGGCTTTTCGATGATGTTTTTGAGCTTGGCAGTGTGATACGCTTCAAATCACACGGCTTTGAGGAGGCATTTTTGCAAAATCCTATCCTCAAACACCCCAAACTAGGCGACGAAGGGGTGCTCTTCCTCTACCAGTTTTACAAACTCGCCCAACGCCTACGCACCATCACCAAACCCCTCTCGATGATACAAAAAATCGTCGATTCGGAGCTGTATCGTGTCATCATCGAACAGCTAGCCCACCAAAGAGCGACCCAAAAAGATGGCTCTATCAACCAAGACAAAAAACTCGAAGCCATCGAACGTATCAAGGTCAAGGCGGCACTCCTGCAAGAGCTATCCAAACCCTACAACGACCATGAGCGCTTCATCAATGCAATGGTCTTGGGCAGTCAAGATTTGACCAAAGGCGAGGGGATAAATCTCCTCTCGGTACACGCAAGCAAAGGGCTAGAGTTTCGCGAGGTCTATATCATCGACCTTATGGATGGGCGCTTTCCCAATCGCAAACTCATGAACAAAGGGGGCAGTCTCGATGAGGAGCGTAGGCTCTTTTATGTAGCGGTGACACGCGCCAAAGATATTTTGTATCTATCCTATGCACGCTACGACCAAGTGCGTAAGACAGATTTCGTCGCCTCACAATTCCTCTACGAAGCCAAAATGCTCCCCGAAGATGAGGAGTTCCGCAAAATGAAGGCGATGGAAGCACTCAAAACATGATAGAGGTGCTCTTTGTGCACGACGATTTTGTCGTGGCGCTCAAGCCTGAAGGGGTCGATTTTCACTCCCAAAACGGGGCAGGGTTCGTCGTACAGCTCTCTCAACAGCTAGGGCGCACGCTGTGGGGTGTCCATCGTCTCGATACGATGACCTCTGGGCTGATGCTTTTTGCTACTTCGGCAGAGAGTGCCGCACGATTTGGCGCGATGTTCGAATCGCATGAGATAGAGAAATATTACCTAGCTCTTTCGCTACGCAAACCCAAGAAAAAGCAGGGTTGGGTCAAAGGCGACATGACCAAGGCGCGACGTGGAGACTACAAGCTCTTGACCACGATGGAAAACCCTGCCGTGACGCAGTTCATCTCTGTGGCGCTACGCACGCATGAACGGCTCTTTTTGGTCAAGCCCCACACGGGCAAAACGCACCAAATCCGTGTCGCCCTCAAAAGCCTAGGTGCACCCATCGCTGGAGATGGGCGCTACGCTCATGCGCACGAAGCGGCACTCGAAGAACGCGGCTATTTGCACGCCTATGCGCTACGGTTCGTCTACGAGGGGGAGGCTTTTAGCTGTGTATCCCCTCCCACGATGGGAGAGCGCTTCACGAGCGAGACGATACGCACACAGCTATCGATATGGACGCAACCGTGGGAGTTTTTCGCCTAATGGATGCCTTTTTGTGGCGCTATCGAGGGAGGGATTTTATCGATTTGATTTGCAGTTTTTGGAAGTGAGGCTTTAGCCTCGCCCGTGCTATTTTTTTGGCGGGACTGAAGTCCTATTTCCTAGAGGAGCTAAAACGTGGAGTCACAAAAAAGTTGTTTGACCTGCTCCATGAAATCATCCTTGAGTGATGTGAGCTTCTTATCGATGATGTTGTTTTGCAAATAGCTCATCCCACACCTCGTCCTCTACATTGTCCCATGTGCGTCTCATGGAGGCTTCTTGCAGTGCATAAAAATCAGTCAGCTTCACATCCATTATCTCTTCGATAAGTGCCCATCGCTTCTTGTCGATGATGACGACACTTGAGCCATCTTGGGATACGACTTCTAGCGTATCTTGGGGGTGAGAGATGTATTGATTGGGGTTTTTGAGAAAGTTGCTTTGGGTGATTTGGGTCATATGACCTCCTTGAAGCTTTTCGAATGGGAGATTTTAGCATACATCGCTTTTGCGACACATGCGTGGTCTATCGAGGGGAGGGACTTCTTTTTTTAATACTATACATATAAATTAATTAGTTGTATTTTTATCAAATCCAAATAATTCACAAAATTCATTATACAAATTAGATTCTATGTCAAAATTCTGATGTAACTTGTTTTTATTAATTGACTGAAGTAATCCATTTTCAAATAATAAACAGCTTTCATGATTCTCTAAAATATACTGAGCAAGGTGTCTAGGAATACCAATATTTTGTAATTCTATAATCTTACTATCAGTTGTTCCATATTCTAGAAAGTCAGCCCAATTTGCACCTGCATTTAACGCGCCAAGTTTTTCTTTTAACAGCATGTAATAGTTTTCAAAGTAGTTTTTTAATTTAAATCTCAAAACATTGTCGATATCAGAAATTACTAAATTAATAACTTTGTTAATATCATGTTTTTCTTTATAGTTAAACTGAATATAGCTTCCATTTTCCCAAATTTGCCCTTTATTTTTGTAATATATTATAGTGTTAGAAATGATCATTTTTAATGGTTTTGACTTCATCCAATTATCCATCAAAACAGCATAATATTTTATTTTTTCAGACGGTTTATAAAGTGGGTTTTTGCCACCTGTCTCTTCATTTTCCCAATTATAATATTCTGCCAAGTTTTGTAATACACCAACAATCACACTATAATTGAAATCAGATGATAAAAATTGTGTATCTGAACTTTGATATATCTCATTTTGGTATTTTGGTTTTATCATAGATGATGCTGATAAAATTTTTTCAGGTACTGAAATTTTCTTTTTTTGTTCCTGTAAAATTTTCAAAGCGTTTTTATTTTTTGTTATAAAGTTTGTTCTTAAAACAGAATCATCTTGTTTTATCTCATGTATAAGAATTAAATTAGCATAATAATTCCATATATCTTTTTCAGATTGCGAAGATGATTTGTTGGAAAAATCTTTATTTGTCAAAGATGCTTCAATATTCTCAAAAAATTTTCCTTGTCCTTTTATCATTAACGGTTCAAATGGCTTAGAAATTTTATTTCTAACTACTTTTAAATCTTCTTTTTGATTATTCCATTTATTTTCTTTTTCTCTTACGCAAATTATATTGCCAGACATCTCTTTCGTCATTCTCCCCGCACGACCTGCAAGATTCCAGAAATCTACATCAGTAAATTTAGATAATCCGATTTTATTTGCAAGTATAAAAATATTTTTAGCAGGTAGGTTTACACCTTCAAGTAAAGTTGATGTACAAAATAAATAATCTATTTCTTTTTCTTCAAAAAGCCATTCTATTTTTTCACGAATTAATTGAGGTAAATTACCAAAATGAAATGCAATACCTTTATCTAAACAATCAATTAAATAATACTTATCGTGTAAATATTCTTTTATTAACTCTTTAACACTTTCTAAATTATTTGATTTTTTTATTGGTTGATTTTTTGAAAAATCTAAAGCATACGAAATGGTATCTTTTTTTGAGTTGCAATAAATAATATTTTTATCATTATTACCTAACTTTTTTAACCAGAAGAAAAAATCATTATTGCTAAAATTCATGTCTAACTTATAATCTTTATTTAGTTCTGAGAACATCAAGCATTTATTTTCAATCAAATCTAAAAAATATCTATTTTTGGCAACAGGGGAAGATTTTATTACAATCTTTTCATCTTGACTTTTTTCAAATAATTGTAGAAATATTTCTGGATTTTCAACATTTGGAGAGGCAAAAAATAATTTAATGCTTTTTCTCTCAGCTTGTAAAATTGCATGATAGTACAAAGGACTTCTTGTGTCTGTTGGCGCAATAACTTTATGTGCTTCATTAACAAATAAATAATCTATTTTTGGATTATCTATTTTAGAAAGATATGCTATTAATCGTTCAGGTGTAAATACAAAGATATATCTACTGTTCTCTTTTCTAAACATTACAGGTACGCTAGGATGAGCTAAAATAGTGTAATTTTCTACATCTTTGAACTCTTGTTTTAGCTTATTTACCGTTTGATTTATCAATGCCCTAGATGGAACAAGTATTACGAGATTATCCGTACCTCTATGTTCTGTTATTAAATGTCGTATAAATGCGTTGATAATAAATGATTTACCCAAAGAAGTTGGTCCAGAAAAACTAAAATGATTACTATTTTTCAAAGTTTCGAAAATATGATACTGACTATCTGTAAAAATAAATTCGCTATGTGAAATTTTTTGAAAAACTTCTTTTAATGACTTTTCGTACAATATTTCATAAGGTAATTTTGATTCAGTGTTTGAGAATTTTTCAATAAAACTTAAAGCTTGAAAGTTCCCAAGTTTCACTAATATAGAGTTCGCAAAAGTTTGAAAAACTGCATTACTACTATATTTATCAAACAATAAACTAATGATTTTATATGCTTTATTTTTAGCTTCATCTATTTTAGAACGAGATAATATATCTGCAAATCTCAACAAGTCAAACAATTCTTTTTCATCTAAGTCCTGAGGTTCAATATGAAAAAATGTTTCGGCTTGAATTTGCTCTATTTTAAAAAAAAGCTCATGTAAATATTCATCATCTAAAGCTTGTTGTGCGAGTTCTTCAATGTATCTCATGATTGAAGCCCCCGTATAATTGCTTTTCTGTTTTTATCCAATTCAGTTAATGGTAATATATATAAATAAAAATTATGCCCATACAATTGAAATTCATCTATTTTTTTTCTTATATGAGCAAATTTATTTGTTACTTCTTCTTTTATTTGTTTTTGAACTTTTTTTCTAAAATCTTCATTTTGTAGTTTTTTATCTTTTTCATCTATTGTGATTTCGTAACCTATAAAAATACCAAAAGCATCGTCGACTTCAAAATCATTTTCTTTTTTAGGATAAACAATTTTTGAAATAAAATCTTTTTCTTCTTTCGTAAAAGTTTCTTTTCCAAGATGGTCGCTTATAAGACTTTTTTCATAGGGCAATCCACTTTTTTTATTTCCTTTATAGTTCACTTCTCCTTTAAATTCATCTATTGATTTTAAGGCATCAGTCAGGGCATCAGTTAAACTAGCAATAGTTTTTGATTCTCCAAAAATCAATTGATAATTTCCATTTTCAAGTTTTAAAAAATGTACACCATCTGCACCATTTACATTAAGACTTGTCGATGTTTTTAATTCTAGTTTTGATAATATTTTTGGAGCTTTGAGATGTGTTTCTAAAAAACAATAAAGCAATAATTCCCCTAATTCCCCTTTATTATTTACATAATCAATAAACTTTTCTTTTGCCTTTTTTGTAAGAGTGGCAGGTTTGTTTTTGTATTGTTCTCTTACACTTCTTGAAAGCGAATAATCAATCATGGGATCAATTAATAATTCTTCTAATCTTTTTAGATTAAATTCATTTGCATTAATATTTAAAACAAATAAATTAAGCTTATTTTTTCCATGCTCATCTATTGTAAAACTGCCTAAATTATCAAAAGCATCTAAAAACGCATAGTCTTGAATACTTAGCTCCACTGTGTTCCTTTATTTTTTAAATCACTATTCAATTTCTTCCCCTTTTCTTCCATCACCAAGCACATCAGTTTGTGATTATGTTTTATAGGTGTCATACTTTTGTAGAGATGCGAGGCTTTAGCCTGCATATACCAATTCTTGGCAGGACTGAAGTCCTACTTCCAACGTTATGAGATAGGTTTGTCATCGACTACTTTTTTAGTGTGTATAGTAGCCAAATTTCGTTCTTTTATGAGATTGGATTGTTTTTTGAACAGAAGTGAGGCTTCAGCCTCCATAGGCTCTTTTGGGGCGGGACACAAGTCCCACTTTCAATTAATACTTCTTCTGCGTATATTCGAGGAGTTCAGATGGCTCGAGTGTGTCGATGAGGGCTTTGAGGTGTTTGGCACTCAATAGTCGAAGAGTAGGGCTTTGGAGTTGTTTGAGTTCGCTAGAGAATCCCCCTTTGGCAAAAAGCACCAGCGTGGTGGCTTCGATATTGGCTTGGGCGATGCGTGCTTGGAGTTTGGCGATTTCACTCTTGGTTGCTTTGGTTTTGGCGTATTTGAAGGTGCCTGCGATGATGCTACCGCTGGCAGTTTTTGCCAGAAGTTCCAGCGTGTTTTGGGTATCCCAATAGCCACCGATGCGTTCGATTTTCTCCTCCCACGCAAGCGCGATATATTCACGTATGAGGGCTTCATAGAGGGGTTCAGCGAAGTTTTGTTGGATGTTGGTCCAGTAGGTTTGAGCTTGGCTAAAATCGCCCTCCTTGATGGTCTTGTAGTGGGGTGAAACCACCGCAAACCAAAACCGCATCCACGGTGTCACAAAAACAAAACGTCGTGGTACTTCGAGGGTGCTATCGAGCGGTTTCATGAGCGATTTTTCTTCGCGTAGTATCCCTGCGTCGATGAGGAATTGCGCACTCTCGACACCCTCACGACGTGAGAGATTGGCACGTCGATAGGCAGAGAACTCTTTGCCATCGCCTTGGGCTAGGGCTGAGAGGAGGGCGTGGTGGGTTTTGTTGCTTTGGGTGAGCTTGGTAATGTCGCCGTGGATGTAGCGATAATGATCAAAAAATTTGGTCTGAATGAGGCTATCGATGCTTTGTGTAGCATCGACACTCCATCCATGCCCACCGAAAATGGCAAAAAGGGTAATCGCCTCCTCGACATCGCGTAGAGCATTTTGGAGGCAAAAAGAGCGAAAATGCGCTAAAAGAGTAGGGTTTTTCATCCCAATTTGGCGAGGATGTCGCGCTCTACCACGTCGATAGTTTGCGTACCGTCGATACGCACGTAGCGTAGAGTGGGTTTTTGTGCAGCGACTTTTTGATAGTAGTCGATGAGGGGAGCGGTTTGGGTGTGATAGACGTGCAAACGGTCGAGGACTATCTCCTCGCGGTCGTCGTCGCGTTGTACGAGAGGTTCGCCTGTGACATCATCGATACCCTCGACTTTGGGGGGATTGTAGAGGATATGGTAGGTGCGTCCAGAAGCCAAGTGCGCGCGACGACCTGACATACGCTTGACGATTTCGCTGTCTGCTACGTCGATTTCGATGACGGCATCCATAGCGATACCTGCAGCGGCAAGGGCGTCAGCTTGGACAACGGTACGAGGAAAGCCATCGAACAAAAAGCCTTTGGCACAATCAGGAGCCAAAATACGCTCTTTGACCAGACCGATGATAATCTCATCGGTGACCAATTTGCCCGCGTCCATGAACGATTTGGCAAGTTTGCCAAGCTCTGTTCCCTCTTTGATAGCGGCACGTAGCATATCGCCTGTAGAGATTTGTGGGATACCAAAGGTGCGTGTGAGGAACTGCGCTTGGGTGCCTTTGCCTGCGCCTGGAGCGCCTAACAAAATAATATTCATTTTTTGTCCTTGAGTGTGAGAATGAGGTTTTGCATCTCCTCTACGATTGCCTCGATAGAGCGTTCACCATCGAGAGTGTGGAGTAGCCCTTTGGCGTGGTAGAAAAAGCGAATCTCTTCGAGAGGGAGCATGTAGACTTGCATACGGTTGTTAAAAATTTCGACCTTGTCATCTTCGCCGCGTGCACGCCCTAGGACGCGCTCTTTGGCGGTCTCGACGCTCACCTCGACCTCGAGGACACCTGAGAGGGTGATGTCGCTCTCTTGGGAGAGAAATTTGTGTAGTTCCATCATCTGCTCGACCGAGCGTGGATAGCCGTCGAAGAGGATGATGTCGTTGGGGGCGCTTTTGATAGCACTTACGATGGTCAAAAGGGCAATGTTGATGGGGACGATAAGTCCTTTGCTGATGTAGCTCTCGATTTGCATACCGCGTAGGCTTCCGCTAGCTACTTCAGCACGCAGCAAATCCCCTGTGGAGTAGTGGCTCATGGTGGTGGGGTTTTGTGCCGCGATGCGTTGCGCATCGGTGGTCTTGCCCGAGCCTGGTGCGCCGATGATAAGAAAGAGCTTTTTCATGCGCTCTATTTGCCTGTGTTACGTAGGCGAATATGTAGCTCACGCAACTGCTCTTCAGCCACTGGGCTTGGGGCTTGGGTGAGCAGACATGAGGCTTTTTGGGTTTTGGGGAAGGCGATAACATCACGGATGCTAGGTTTTTTCGCCAAAATCATCATCAAGCGGTCAAATCCGATAGCAAATCCACCGTGGGGAGGCGCACCAAATTTAAGCGCATCGAGCAAGAAGCCGAACTTCTCTTTGGCCTCCTCTTCGCCAATGCCCAAGAGTTTGAAAATCTCCTCTTGGACAGCCTCTTTGTGGATACGAATCGACCCACCGCCAAGCTCTGTACCGTTGAGGACGATGTCATAGGCAATGGATTCTATCTCTTCGATGTCGTTTTTGTTGGTATCTTTGGGCATGGTGAAGGGGTGGTGAAGCGCCTTGACACGACCATCTTCGACCTCGAACATAGGGAAATCGACCACCCACAAGAACGCAAAGGCATCACGGTCGATGAGATTCATCTTCTCATGCTCTGCAATGAAGATACGCAAGCGTCCCATGTAATCCCAGACGACCTTTTTGGCTCCAGCGCCAAAGAAGACGACGTCGCCCACTTCGAGTCCTGTGCGCTCGATGATGAGTGCCAAATCTGCTTCGCTAAAAAATTTGACCAACGGCCCTTTGAGTCCATCCTCTTTCATCTGAAAGTAGCCTAGACCTGAAGCGCCGAATTTGCGTACGAACTCTTCGAAGCTGTTCATTTCACGTTTGGAGAAGACCAAATCGGCTTTGGGGACGCGTAGGGCTTTGACGCGGTTGATTTTGTCCTGTTTGGCGATGCCAGCAAAAATTTCATTGGTAGAGCGTGCGAAGATATCGATGACATCGACCATCGCTAGACCGTAACGCATGTCAGGTTTGTCACTGCCGTATTTTTCCATCGCTTCGCTGTAGGGCATACGCACGAAAGGAGGTTTGACCTCGTGACCTGCGGCTTTGAACATAGCAACGATAAGTTTTTCAGCGACACCGATGACATCCTCTTGGTCACAAAAGCTCATCTCGACGTCGATTTGGGTAAATTCAGGCTGACGATCCGCTCGCAAATCTTCGTCACGGAAACATTTGGCGATTTGAAAATAGCGGTCAAATCCTCCCACCATCAAGAGCTGTTTGAAGAGCTGTGGTGATTGGGGTAGGGCATAAAACTCCCCATCGTGTACACGGCTAGGTACGAGGTAATCGCGTGCACCCTCTGGCGTCGATTTGGTCAAAATAGGAGTCTCGACCTCCAAAAAGCCTAGGGTATCTAGCTCATTGCGTGCGGCAATGGCGACTTTGGAGCGTAGACGGAAGGTGTTGTAGGCTTTTTCGTTGCGTAGCTCCAAATAGCGGTAGCGTAGGCGCGTCTCTTCGTTGACATTTTCATCGCCAAGGGTAAAGGGCATCGGTTTGGAGCTGTTTTCGATAGTGAGGCTATCGACGATGATTTCGATTTCGCCTGTTTTCATGCGGGGATTGGAGAGTCCTTCGCCACGAGCGCGCACCGTACCGCGTGCTAGGATGACAAACTCATCACGTATCTCATTGGCTAGGGCGTGTGCTGTGGCATTGTGTACAGGGTCACACACCAATTGGATGAGTCCCTCTTTGTCACGTAAATCGATAAAGATGATGCCGCCGTGGTCTCGATGGTTGTTGACCCAGCCTGCCAAAAGGACAGAGGTTCCGATATGTTGGGTAGAGAGCTGCGTAGAGTAGTGCGTTCGCAAGTGCAATCCTTGGGGAGTTTTGAGGGTGAAATTTTGGGGAATGTTACCCCTTTTTTGCTTGTTGTTTTATTATATAATGGCACCCACTTTTCTCTCCCAAAGGCTCAAAATGCTTGCATCTGTAACGCGCGTAGGTATCGTCGTGCGTCCCTCTTCGCCGCAATTGGAACCGATGTACACCACTGTAAAAGCCAATTTCGAGGCTTTTGGCGTAGAGGTCTATCTCGACCAAAGCAGTGCAATGATGCTAGGACTAGAGCGAAGTGAGGTGTGTCGAGAGTTCACGTGGCTCTGCACTCATTGCGATATGTTGGTGACCTTGGGTGGCGATGGGACGCTCATCTCTGCGGTGCGTCGTTCGATGGAGTTCGATATTCCCATCTTGGGAATGCACGCGGGCAAATTGGGCTTTTTGGCAGACATCGACCCTATGCACAGCCGTGAGTTCATCGAAAAAATCGTACACAATGAGTTTCGTATAGACAAGCGTCTCACTCTTGAAGCGCAAATCATTGGCGCCAAAGGGGAGCAGACGCTTTATGCTTTTAATGATGTGGTCATTACACGCCCATCGATATCCAAGATGATTCATTTGGATGCCTCTGTGGAGGGTAAACTCTTCAACACCTATTTCGGAGATGGCATCATCCTCTCTACGCCTACGGGCTCTACAGCGTACAATCTCTCGGCAGGTGGACCTGTGCTCTATCCGCTCACGCCTGCCTTTATCCTCACGCCTATTTGTCCCCATTCGCTCACCCAACGCTCCGTCGTATTGCCAGGGCATATGCAAATCGAGTTCAAAACCCACGACGAGCAAGCAGTTATGGCTATCGATGGGCAAGATATGTACGAATTTAATAGCGAAGATGTCATAAAAATCAAGGTCTCTTCCAAACACGCTAAACTGGTTCACCGCGTAGAGCACAACTACTTCGATGTGCTTCGCGAAAAACTCAAATGGGGACGGTAATAGGGGTGTTAGGTGATTAGCCACTTTTTTATTCGAGAATATCTCTCCTTCGATGAAGCGCAACTCTTTTTCCAAAAAGGTCTTGTCGTCTTCACAGGACCCAGCGGAAGCGGTAAATCGATACTGCTCAATGCACTTTTGGGCACCATGGCACAATCGCAAAGCGAAGCGAGCATGGCAGAAGTGGCGCTTGAGATGCGTATCGACTTGGAAGAGTTTGGTATCGAGAGCGATGAGCGTACCCTTTTCAAGCAACTCAAAAAGGGCAACACGCGTTATTTTGTCAACAACCAAAGCATCACCCGCAAAAGTATGCAAGAGGCATCGAGTCAATTTGTGCGCTATTTGTCGCACAAAGATATGAGCGATTTTGACAAAGAGCGGCTCCTAGAGATGGTCGATGCCTTTGTGATGCGTCGTGACGGCTCCTATGGGCGAGCACTAGAGCATTTTGCACAACTCTTTGCCAATTACACGACCCAAAAACGCTCTCTCCAAAAGCTACTTGAAGAGGAGAAACGCCTCGAAGAGCTACGCGAGTTCGCAGCGTTTGAAGTAGCCAAAATCGATGCTATTTCACCCCAAATAGGTGAGGATGAGACACTAGAAACCATCAAGAAAAGCCTCTCCAAAAAAGAGAAAATCGAAGAGAAAATTGCCAAAGCGCAAGTGGTTTTCGAAGCAGAGCACGCTGTATCGCAAGCGCTAGAGGCGCTGGAAGTTGAAAGTGCTTTTTTCGATGATGCGATGAATGAGCTACGTAGCCGTTTTGAGAGCGCCCAATCGATGCTAGAGGAGCTTGAAGAGGTCGATGTCGAAGCGGTACTAGACCGCATTCAAGCCATAGGTGAGCTCAAACGTCGATACGGCTCTATCGAGGCGGCATTAGCACACCGTGACACCAAAGCCAAAGAGCTAGAGAAATATGAGAATTTCGAGAGCGAAAAAAAGCGTCTCACTCACGAAGTGGCGCAACTTTTGGAGGCGCTCCAAGAGGAGTCTGATGCGATTCACGTAGCGCGTTTGGGTGTTTTGCCACAGCTCCAAGAGGTGCTCAATAGCTATTTGCAGGCGTTGTATCTGCGTGAAGCACAGCTAGAGTTGGCTATCGATACGATGGACAAAAGCGGTGTCGATGCCTTGGCCATTACACTCAAAAACAGCACACTCGAACAGCTCAGCTCTGGAGAGTTCAATCGTTTACGATTGGCACTTATGGCGGTGCGAAGTGACCTTTTTGTGGGGCAGGGCGGGGTTTTGATACTCGATGAAATCGATGCCAACTTAAGCGGCGAAGAGTCGATGAGCGTGGCGCGGGTGCTTACCCAATTGGCACAAACCTATCAAATTTTCGCTATTTCACATCAGCCGCAATTGACCAGTCAAGCGCACCAACACTTCCTCGTCTACAAAGAGGGCGACAACAGCTATGTCAAACCTCTCGATGAGCAAGCGCGTATCGATGAGATAGCGCGTATGATAAGTGGCGATGTTATCACCCAAGAGGCGCGTGATTTCGCGACCAAACTTCGAGGCGCATAATGCTTATCGATACCCATATTCATCTGGACAATGAACGCTATAACGAGGATATCGATGATGTCATTGCACGAGCTGTTTTACAAGGAGTGGAGAGTTTCATCATTCCTGCGGCAGACCCCAAGCACCTAGAACGCGCCCAAGCGTTGGCACACCGCTATTCCAATACCTATTTTGCTATTGGGGTGCACCCTTATGATTGCAGAGCGTACGATGAGGCGTTTTTGTTGCGTTTTGCTAGCGATGAAAAGTGCGTAGCGGTGGGAGAGTGTGGGCTAGATTACTATCGATTGCCTGACGATGAGGCTGAAAAATTGGAGGAAAAAGCGACGCAAGCAGAGGTTTTTCGTGCCCAAATTCGTCTAGCCAAACGCCTACAAAAACCTCTCATTGTCCATATTCGTGATGCCAGTCACGATGCCAAAATGATACTGCTTGAAGAGGGAGCTGGGGAAGTGGGTGGCGTGTTGCACTGCTTCAATGCCGATGAGGAACTTTTGAGCTTGGCAAATGAGGGCTTCTATTTTGGGATCGGTGGCGTTTTGACCTTTTCTAATGCCAAAAAATTGGTCCACGTCCTGCCCAAAATCCCACGTGAAAAACTGCTCCTAGAGACCGATGGACCCTATCTCACGCCCCATCCGCATCGAGGAGAGCGTAACGAGCCTGCTTATGTGACGCTTGTGGCTCACAAAATGGCACAGTTGCTCGATATGAGCTACGCCCAAGTGGTCGATACGACGACCCAAAACGCACGCAATCTTTTTTTAAATTAAAATGACTATAATTGCCCATTTTAGTCAAAAAAACGCATCATCGATTTAGCAAAGGAACGGCTTGAAACAACGCATTTTGGGACTCTTTTTGGGTTTGACACTCATTACACAACTGCAAGGTGCATTGACGTTTGATACGAATAGTCAGCAACAAATGGCAGTTTTGAGTGCTCTGGATATCGACCCTAGCTTTATTAACGACCCCGAACTTATCGAAATCGAAAACGACTACAAACGCCGCTATGAAAATTCGCACTTTTTCAAGGCGATGCAAGAGGCGTATATCTTCATCCCCCATATCAAAGAGCTCATTACCCGTGCGGATGTTCCGCCTGCTATTTTGTATTTGGCGATGGCAGAGTCCAATTTCAAAACACGCGCCTATTCGACCAAACGTGCTTCAGGTATGTGGCAATTTATGCCTTACACAGGCAAGCTCTTTGGGCTTACTATCAATAATTACATCGATGAACGTCGAGATTTGATTAAGTCAACCAAAGCGGCTATTGCCTACCTCAAGCAAGCGCAAGGGGTTTTTGGCAAATGGTACCTCTCTGCTCTTTCGTACAACTGCGGCATGGGGCGTGTAAACCAAGCTATTCGCAAAGCAGGCACAGACGATTTGGCGGTGTTGCTTGACCCCAAGAAAAAGTATCTACCACGAGAGAGTCGCGACTATATTCGCAAAATCGTAGCATTGGCGCTGATGGCACAAGATGAGGAGTTTATGCTCAAAACAGAGTTTGAGTACCTCATGAATCGTGGTAATGCCTACTCCTTGGCTACGGTGCAACTCCCTTCAGGAGAGCGTCTGAGTCGTCTTGCACAACTTTTGGATGTCGATTTGGAGATTCTCAGTCAGCTCAATCGCCAGCTCAAATATGACTTCGTTCCGCCTACGCACAATGGGTATGACATCTATATTCCCTACAGTAAATTGGCCACTTTCAAAGAGCGCTATGAACCCAAAGAGTTCAATCAAATCTACTTGGTGCATGAAGTGGCAAAAGGGGAGACTCTTTCGAGCATCGGGCGTAAATACAAAATTCCTTTTGGGGTTATCAAAGATTTCAACGGGCTGAAAAAGAGTAATCTCTCCTTGAAGCAAAAGCTCATTATTCCCGTCGAAAAAGAGCACGGCATTGCGCTGAACTCCTACATGGTCAAAAAAGGGGATACTCTGGTCTCTATCGCCAAAAAACACCGTATCGATGTGCACCGACTCAAAGAACTTAACAGTCTTACCTCCAATGAAATTTACATAGGAGATAGGCTCATTGTGGTCGATTAAGGCTTTTGTAGCACTCCTTTTGCTCTTGGTTTTGACACAAGGGTGTAGTACCAAGTTCAAAAACAAAAGCACTCACTCCTACTCCCAAGCACAAGCACGCAAAGACGCTAGCGTCGGTCACGATAAGCATGTCAAAAATGGCGAGCAAGCCTCCCCTCATGCAGACACGCCTGCACCTATAAGTCTCAATCACCCTACCATGAATGCTTATACCGTCATGGGTCAGCGCTACTTTCCTAGAGAGATACGCAAAGGGGATGTTTTTGAAGGTGTTGCAAGTTGGTACGGTCCCGATTTCAATGGCAAAGCGACCTCCAACGGTGAGACCTACGATATGTACGCCTTTACCGCTGCACATAAAACTTTTCCGATGCATACCGTCCTCAAAGTGACCAATCTCGATAATGGCAAAGTGGTACGTGTACGTGTCAATGACCGTGGACCCTTTGTCAAAAACCGCATCATCGACCTCTCCAAAGCCGCCGCATACGCCATCGATATGACGCGAGAGGGTACGGCACGGGTGCGTCTAGAGGTGCTAGGCTTTTATCACCCTAAAGGGGGACAAAAAATTAGCTATCCCAAAGTCAAAGTGACTCAACTCGAACCCGAACCAGAACCTTTACCCGAACCCACACCTTCTCCTGAACCTGCACCAGTGGTAGAGACGCAAGAACGTGTCTATGTTCAAATAGGCTCTTTTAGTCGCGAAGAGGGCGCAGAGGCGTACCGTGAGCGTTATGCGCAAACAGGTCAAGCGCATGAAGCCGTAGTGAAAGTGTATTGGATTAACGGTCAGAATATTTACAAAGTTCTTTTAGAGGGATTTGCCAATGAAGAGGAAGCGCGTGCATTTATTGCTAACAATGCGGGATTTGAAAACGCATTTATCCTAAAGGAGTAGAGCCATGATTACCCAAAAACGCACCACCAAAGAGACGCAAATAGAAGTGAGCTTGACGCTCGATGGCAGTGGTAAAGCAACCATCGATACAGGGGTAGGATTTTTCGACCATATGTTGGAGAGCTTTGCCAAACACAGCTACATCGATTTGAGTGTGAAATGCGTGGGTGATACCCATATCGATGACCATCACAGCGTCGAGGATGTGGGCATCGTGCTAGGTCAAGCACTACGCGAAGCTATCTACCCCATCCAAAAAGTAGAGCGTTTTGGCAATGCTAGCGTGGTGATGGATGAGAGCTGTGTGAGTTGCGCAATGGATTTGAGTAATCGTCCCTATTTGCACTACGGTATCGATATCGATGGAAAAGTGGGCGAATTCGATACGGAGTTGACACACGAATTTTTCAAAGCGGTCGCACTCAATGCAGGCATTTCGATGCATATCGTCCTAGAGCGTGGCAAAAATCGTCATCACATTATCGAGGCAGCTTTCAAAGCTTTCGCCGTGGCACTTCGCCGTGCACTAGCTCCCCAAGAGCGTGCAGGAATTCCTAGTACCAAAGGGACGTTGTGATAGAACTCATCGTTCTGGATGTCGATGGCACTATGACCGATGGAGGCATTGGTTACACCGCCAATGGAGTAGAGTACAAGACCTTCAATGTCAAAGATGGTTTTGCCATCGTCGCATGGCGCAAAATGGGGCATCACGTCGCCATTATCACAGGTAGAGATTCACCTATCGTGACGCATCGAGCCAAAGAGTTGGGTATTGTACACTGCTATCAAGATGTCAGCGACAAAGGCGTCGTGCTAGAAAAAATTATGGCAGATTTGGGGCTTTCTCGTAGTGCAGTAGCGGCAATCGGTGATGATATTAATGATTTACCGATGCTTACACGTGTCGCTAAAAGCTTCGCGCCTAGCGATGCGGTAGCAGAGGTACAAAACCGTGTCGATGTGGTAGTGCACGCCAAAGGCGGAGAGGGTGCGGTACGCGAAATGATAGAGTTTTTACTGCGCGACCAAGGTGAATATGATGCCTTTTTAGAGCGTTATGTGTGAAATTTAACCTCTTTTTTGCACTCTTTTTCTTGGGAAGCTTGGCGATGTATTTTTGGATCAAGCCTCATACTATCGACCCACGTGAAATCAGTAAAATAGCGCAATTGGAGTTCGATAACTTCACAGCCTATCAATTGGAAAATGATTATCTCAAGATGATGATTTATGGGCAACACGGTGCACGTTATAGTGATGAAACCATTGTCGAGGGGTTTGCTACGTATGTCGATAATGGAGAGGAGATTTTGATGTTTGGCGCCAAAAAAGGGTACCAAAGAGAGGATTTTTTCACCCTAGAAGGGGATGTAAATTACTACGGGAGCAACGCTTTTCTTTTGCAAACACAGTTGGCAGTTTTTGACATAAGGGCGCAGACACTGGATGTGAAAAGTCCCTTCCTCTTGGAGCAGGCTAACACCTCTCTAGAGGGCAGTGCGCTCTTTTTTAATCATAAAAGTGCTAAGCTTACCGCCAAAGATATAAGGGCAAAACTTGATTTTTAACGCTGGTTTGGGTCGGAAAAGTTTCGTGATAATGGTGCTGGGCTTTTGGCTCTTGCATGCTGCACAAGTCGAAATTATTGCAGACCAATTTGAAGTAGACCAACAAAAACACGTCTCCCTTTTTCAAGGCAACGTTAGCATCCTTAAAGAGCAAGATATTTTAAAAGCCAAAAAAGTCACTGTACATACGGATGCCTCCAATCGTCCTTTGAGTTACGTAGCAGAGGGAAATGTCACTTTTTCGATTACGGCACAAGGGAGTGACACCTACAATGGAAGCGCGCAAAAAATGATTTTCGATCCCAATGCTAATACCTACACACTCTATACCAATGTAAAAGTAACCCAAAAAGCAGATGGGCATACTATCACAGGGGATGCTGTATTTATCGATGTAGCATCGGGAACGACAAAGGTGCTTGGACGACCCAAAGAGCCTATACGTATTATTTTTGATTTGGGTCCACAATAGTGGTACGTGTAGTCGACTCCTCGTTTGTCACCTCTGCGGCGCATCTAGAGCAATCACCTGATGCGTTAGCCTCGGGCGAGGTGGCATTTTTGGGGCGTAGTAATGTGGGTAAAAGCTCACTTTTGAACAGTCTAGCCAACCGCAAAGGATTGGCAAAATCCTCTAGTACACCAGGTAAAACACAGCTTATTAACTTTTTTGCCATCACCTATATGCAAGAGCAGACCAAATACAAGACCTTTTTCGTCGATTTACCAGGGTTTGGGTACGCCAAAGTAGCCAAAGCGCTCAAACACGAATGGGCAAAAAATTTGACCGATTTCATCGAAAAGCGCGAAGCAATTCGCCTTTTTGTGCATCTCATCGATGCGCGTCATCCGATGATGGCCATCGACAACGAAGTTGATAATTTTTTGGCGACCATTGTACGTCCTCATCAGCGGCTGTTGCATGTCATTACGAAAATCGACAAGCTCAACCAAAAAGAGCTAAATGCCCTCAAATTGAGCTATCCAGGGGCGCTTATGGTCTCAAACAGCAACAAAAAAGGAATCGATGCACTCAATGAAGTGATTTTTAACCATCTTTTCCCGCAAGAAAATCTCTCATGAGTGAGGCGCTTTTATGCAATCGAATGTAGTTTTTACCAAAGCAACTTTGACAGATATTCCAGCGATGCAGGCGCTTTTGTGGCCCTATGTCGAGGGCGGCATTATTTTGGCGCGAAGTGACGATGAGACTGCGACCAATATTCGTTCTTATATTTTGGCTCGTCAAGAGGGTGCTATCGTAGGCTTTTTGGCACTCCATATTCACTCCCCTCGATTGGCAGAGATTCGTAGTCTCATTGTGCGTGATGATTTGCATGGCAAGGGCATTGGCACGCAAATGATCCAAGAGGCGATTGTTGAGGCGCGAAAGCTAGGCATTCAAGAGTTGTTGGCGTTGACCTATGCAGAGCACTTTTTTGTGCGATTAGGTTTTGAGGTCATTCCCAAAGAGAGTTTGCCCGACCATAAAATATGGGCTGATTGTATTAAATGTAGGCACTTTCCTGTATGCAACGAAATATCACTTACCAAGAAGCTCTAAAATATTTCGCCTATTTTTTGGCACTCCTCTTTTATGAGACATTGACCAAGATTTACGTGTGGTTGCCGCCACTTTTGGGGTTGGCATTTTTGGTGTTTGTCTATGCAATAGAGAATAACAAGCTCTATTTGCTCCTTTATACTGTGGGGTATTTGGTGGTTTTTGAGGCAGATAATGGCTATATATTGCTAAGTAGCGTCCTCTTTTTTGTGCTTTTATACTATTTGGGCTTGATGCGATTGCGACAAATAATTTCATGTGAAAAGTGTCTCGATTATATGAGTGTGGCTTTGGCGTATGGAGGATTTTATCTCTTTAGTTTTGTGATTCATCCTTTGGGAGATTTTGAAACTCCCTCGATGGACGGATGGGTAATGTATTACATCCTTATTGAGATAGCGGTGCTCTTTTTACTATGAGAAATCAGATTGTTTTGAGTCTATTTGGTATCGTGTGGCTAGTGTTGTTGGGGCGCATATATTTATTGAGTGTGCAATCCAATACCAAATACGATGACCTAGCGCACCAAAATACCATCAAAATGGACTATATTGCGCCTATACGAGGAGAGATACTCGATCGTAATAAAAAGCCGCTTGCTATTAATAAGTTGGGATTCAAAATACGTTTCAAGCCCCACATGACCAATGAAAAAACGCACGAAGAGCTAAACGCCCTTATCGATGTGCTTTTGAAGCAGTTGCCCGATTTGGATCGTGAAAAAATTTACAAAACATACGTCCAAAATGACTCCCCCTACAATCACCAATATATCGAGGTTATCGATTTTATTGAAAATGAGAAAATCTTGCCTGTCTACTCTAGACTTAATCTAGTTGAGGCTATTGAGCTTGTTTCGACGCCTAAACGTTATTATCCCTACATGGAGCTTGGCGCGCATATTTTGGGATATGTTTCCAAGGCAAACAAAGAGGATGTCGAAGATAACCGCGTAGCAAAAATGGTGGGAAGTACTGGCAAAAGCGGTATCGAGAAGTATTACAATGAACACCTTCAAGGTCAAACGGGGCATCGAAAAATTAAAGTCTCTGCTTACAATGAAGAGGTGAGTGAATTAGAGTATGTCAAACCTATTGAAAATCGTAATATTGTGCTCAATGTCGATATCGAGCTGGAGCAGTACATCAAAACACTTTTTGGTGCCGATACGGGCGTAGCAATTGTCATGGACAAAGAGGGTGCGATTTTGGCCGCCGTAAGTGTGCCTGAATACGATTTGAATACCTTTGTTTCGGGTATTACACCGCAACGTTGGAATGAGCTTATTACAGATATCAATGCTCCTTTTACCAACAAAATCATCAATGGACTCTATCCCCCTGGTTCGGTTGTTAAAACAGGTTTGGGACTCATTTATATTACCAAAGGCACTATTAACGAGTGGAGCACCTATAGCTGTACAGGCACTATGGAGTTGGGTAATCGAAATTTTCGCTGCTGGAAGCACACAGGACACGACAAAACCAATATCACAAAAGCGATACGTGAAAGTTGCGATGATTACTTTTACAAAGGGAGCCTCAATGTAGGTATCCAAGCCATGAGTGATAACCTGACACGGTTTGGTTTGGGGCAAAAAACAGGTGTTGATTTGCCTAATGAGTTTATCGGTACCATCCCCAACAAACAGTGGAAAATGCAGAAATTTAATCAACCTTGGTTTATTGGAGAGACGCTCAATACCTCCATCGGGCAGGGTGATATGCTTGCTACGCCTCTGCAAGTGACCGTTTTTACGGCACTTATGGCTACGGGAAAAATGCCCATTCCCCACATTGCTAGAGAGATAGGAACTCAAAAATACTCTCCCGAACCGTTGGATGTGTTGGATGAAAAAGAGAAGAAAAAACTTCCTATTATCCGCAAGGCGATGCGTCAAGTCGTCAGTGACCCGATGGGAACAGCACATAACTTCATCAACACACGTGTGCAAATCGCAGGTAAAACAGGTACGGCGCAAGTTATTGGTATTTCGCAAAAGACCAAAAAACGGCTCAAAGAGCATGAGCTTGCTTATTTCAAACGCTCTCATGCGTGGCTCTCTTCGTATGGACCTTATGAAGACCCTGAATATATTGTGACGATTCTCGTCGAACACGGTGGACACGGTGGAAATGCCGCTGGACCTATGACCTCCCGTATTTATGATTGGCTCTATAAAAACAAATATATAACCAAGCTTCAATAGTGCGTACGCTTGTTTTAGTTGCTTTGAGTGCACTATGGGCGATGGCATGGGAGGCGTTTTGGGAAAAGAGTCCTATCGCCAATGGTACATCGCGTATTGTGGTAGTCCAAGCTACTTCGCAAGAGAGACCCGACGAACTCTATGTCGACAATCGAGTATTTGCTTTTGTGCCACACCCTACTAAACCCAATCGCTATTATGCATGGTTGAGCATCCCGTATGATTGCGCTTTGGAGAGCTATGCCGTAGGTTTATTGATAGAGGCAGTGGGGCAAAAAAGGTACGCCCCTTTAGGCACTTTGGAGGTGGTGCGAGGCAACTACCCCAAGGAGGAGTTGCGCGTTAGCAGTGACAAAGTGCATCTGACACCTGAAGATATACGACGTGTCGAGCGTGAGTTTGCACAAGCTGATAAGCTTTATGTTACCGTAACACCCCAAAGCCATCTCGATAAGCCTATTGTCTATCCTATGCAAATTGCCATCACCTCTGGCTATGGAAACGAGCGCGTTTTCAATGGTCTACGCAAAAGCTACCACAGTGGTGTCGATTTTCGTGCCAAAACGCCTCAGCCCATCTCTGCTATCGCAGATGGTCGCGTGGCACTTATCGGAGATAGATTTTATGGAGGCAAAAGTGTCATCATCGACCATGGCATGGGCGTCTACAGTGGCTATTTTCATATGAGTCGTATTGCTGTGCATGAAGGGGAGTGGGTAAAACAAGGGAGTAATCTAGGCAAGAGTGGAGCCACGGGGCGTATCACGGGTCCTCACCTGCATATGATGTTCAAAATTGCAGGCGTGAGCGTCGACCCTATTCAAGCCATAGAAGTTTTCAATCGTTTTGTAAAAGAGGAGTGAAACGTTATGTTTTCATCGCTTTGATGAAAGCTTCGTAGATATTTTCAAGCGCAATATCTTGCTCGATAACCTCTTGGTTATCTTTCATGAGGATGTGCTCCAAAACTGCGACACGTTTGAGGAGATACTCAAACATCTCTTTGGTGATGTCGGGAAGTTTGTCGTGGCTCAGCGGATTTTTACAGCGCCCTTTATTGACCACGCGAGCAGGTACACCTACAGCAGTAGAGTGGGGCGGTACATTTTTGACGACGACAGAGTTGGCACCCACTTTGGACTCTTCACCGATGGTGATATTGCCCAATATTTTGGCTCCTGCACCAATAACGACACCTCGTTTGATGGTTGGGTGGCGTTTACCCGGTTCGAGGCTGACACCCCCTAGGGTGACACCTTGGTAGATGAGTACGTCATCTTCGACGATGGCAGTCTCACCAATGACGACACCGATACCGTGGTCGATGAAAACACGCTGACCGATGACCGCACAAGGATGAATATCGATATTAGTCAGAATTTGCGAGAGTGAAGCGATAAGGCGACCTAGCGGTTTGAGGTAGCGGTACTTGCAAAGAGGATGAGCCAATCGATACCAAAAGAGCGCCCAAACCCCTGGATAGCTAAAGAGAAGCTCTATCCAAGAGTGCGCTGCTGGGTCATTTTGGTAAACAACACGAAAGTCTTCTCGAATCGAAGAAAAGAGCGACATGGTACTCCTAGTTGGTCGTACGTAGATAGCCGTTTTGAGTCAGCAGTAGCGAAATTTTGGTGAGTGTATCACGCTTTTGTGTTGCGTTAAGTAAGGGCGTTGTGTTAATTTTTTCTTTTAAAACCGCTTCAATATTTCGTCCGTCATAACCAATATCACTCAAAATATTGACAATCGTATCGGACTCTTGAATCTCTGTGAAGCTGAAACTCTCATCATCGATAGCCACGACCACTTGCGTAGGGTGTGTAAAGAGATTGTGATTCATGCCTAGCACCTCTTGATAGGCACCCAAAAGGAAAAAGCCTAGGAAGTACTCTTCCTCATCGAGGTTGATATCGTGCAAAAAAAGCGGCGCTTTGTCATCGAAGGGTATCTCTCCATCGCTGTCACACGAGATATCCCACAGTGTCGCAGGACGTAGCGCTTTTTTGTCGAGGTAGTGAATAGGCATCACAGGGAAGTGCTGTTGCAAGCCCCAAAAATCGGGAATCGATTGGAAAAAGGAGCTGTTGACCAAATAGCGCTCTTGAAGCTTTTGTTGCAACATCATGAGCTCTTCGGTAGGGGCATGCACCATCAAAGGCAACGCTTTTTTAATGATGAGATGGGTAATGACCTCAGCATTAGAGCGGTCGATAAGATCGATGTAACCCAAGTCAAAAAGGGTCAAAAGGGATTCGAGGTGGTCGATGGCATCGTGCACGAACTCAGTCGCATTGCGCGGTGTCAAAGTCGAAAGCAAATCATAAAGCTCCATAACCAAGGGAGGGTTTTGCTCTTTGAGTTTGATACTTTTCTCTTGATAATCGTGTGAAAAAAGCTCTAGTACAGGAGAGATGAGCATTGCATGAGGTGCCGCGATAAAACGCCCCGATTCGGTATAGATATCAGGAGAGGGGACGTTTTTGTTTTGAGTAATGCTTTTGAGGGTAAAGACAACATCGTTGCTAAACTCGGCAAGGGTGTAGTTACGGTTTTTGGCGTGTTTGCTTTGAGAATATTCGATAGCCAAACCACCCCCGATATTGATAGCGCGTAGCTTGCTTGCACCCATTTTGATAAGGTCGGTGTAGATATTTCCTACTTCACGAAGCGCTTTTTTGAGGGGATTGATATCGCTCATTTGCGATCCAATGTGGAAGTGCAACATATGCAAACTCTCCAACATCTTCTCTTCGCGTAGCAAATCGATAGCTTCCAAAAGCTCTGTAGAGGTCAGACCAAATTTGGCATCCATACCGCCGCTCTTTGCCCAATTGCCGCTGCCACCTGAGTGTAGACGCATACGAATTCCGATATTAGGTATCGCTTCAGGCATCTCTTTGGCGACTTCGATAATCATCTCCAATTCGGTGAGACCCTCGATAGTCAGCGTAATGTTGTGTCCCATTTGACGCGCCAAAAAGCCCAAGGTAATCATCTCTTTGTCTTTGAAGCCGTTGACCGTTAGGGGAGCATCTTTGGGGTTGAGTGCCATAGCCAGAACCAGCTCTGCTTTGCTACCTGCCTCTAAACCGTAGTGCAACCCTTCGCTTTGCTCCAAAAGGTTATAGACAAACCCTGGGAATTGGTTGACCTTGAGAGGAAATACTGCAAAAAAGTTAGCAGGGTAGTGATTCTCTTGGATAGCACGGTTGAAGTGCGTAAAAAGCGAGTCAATTTGTTTGTGTATGAGATGTGGAAAACGTAGCAAAATAGGGCCACGAATATCACGATTACGTATTTGTTTGATAATGCTCAGAAGTGATGGGGCGCTTTTATAATCGACGTGCAAGTGACCGTTTTTGATTTTGAAATTGTCGTCGCCCCAGAGAGATAATCCGTACAAAGTTTTCCTTTAGAGTAGTTCGTCCCATGGAAGGGTAGATTCGCTGTTTTGCACCAAATTTTTTGCCCAAATAGTTTGCGATTGTATCTCATTTTCTCCCAATATCATGCAAAAATGGGCACCGATTTTTTGGGCATTGTTGAGGTGTTTGGCGAAGCTTCTTGGCTCATATTCGATATGTACACGCGCATTTTGACGCTTTTGTTGTGCCAGCATAAAAAGCGTATCGATATGCTCCTCTTGCATCGCGCCGAAGTAGTAGAGAGGTGTGGTCCCTTGGGGCATTTGAATCAGCTCCAAAATGCGTTCTATTCCTATAGCAAAGCCTACGGCAGGAGTAGCCTTGCCATCGAGAAACTCTACAAGTCTGTCGTATCGACCCCCTCCTGCAATCGCATTTTGTGCACCGATACCATCGCTGACAAATTCAAAAGCAGTTTTGGAGTAGTAGTCTAGCCCGCGCACCAGATGCGTATCTATCTCAAATGCAATACCCATTTGGGTCAAGAGTTGTGTGAGTTTGGCAAAATCGGCATCGCAACTCTCGCAAAGGTGAGAGACCAATTTGGGCGCGTTTTTGTAGAGGATTTGACACGACTCATTTTTGCAGTCTAGGACACGAATAGGATTGAGTTCTACGCGGCGCTTGCAATCTTCGCAAACATGCTCTACGTGTGCTTGGACAAAGTTCACCAACTTTTCGCGATAAGGAGGCATACACGTAGGACACCCAAGAGAGTTGAGTTTGAGACGATACCCCACACCAAGCGCAGACAAAATATCGCGAATGAGGAGCAAAACGGTCAAATCTTCATAGACGCTTGCAGTGCCAAAACTCTCTGCGCCAAATTGGTGAAATTGACGCAATCGACCCTTTTGGGGGCGCTCATAGCGAAACATCGGTCCGTAATAAAAGTAGCGGTGTTTGCCTCCTGCGCGATCTAGCTTCTTTTGGACAAAAGCGCGCACTACGCCTGCGGTACCTTCTGGACGCATACAAACATCGTTTTCGCCTTTGTCTTGAAATCGATACATCTCTTTGCCCACGATGTCACTGCTCTCACCCACGCTTCGTTTGAAAAGTGCTGTCTCTTCGAGGATGGGGGTTTGGATATACTCAAAGCCATAGCGTTTGGCAATAGCTGTCGCCGTAGAGATAAAAAAGCTAAATCGACGACTCTCATCGTCAAAAAGGTCGTTCATGCCACGCAAAGATTGAATCATAGGGACTCCATAGTGTCTGAAATAAAGTGTGAAATGTGCGCGTGTATCGCCTCTATCGAGAGCGCTGCATCGATAGTAATCGTAGGAAGTTTAAGTGCATGTGCTGTATCGATGAGATGGGCTTGGACACGCAAAAGATAGTCGATACCGCGTGCTTCGATACCGTCGTGAGTCTTGGCACCCAGACGCGCTTTGAGCGTAGCCTCATCGAGGGTGAGGATGATGATGCCTGTGGGATAGCACCCGTCAAGCGCCAAGTTGTTTAGTTCGATGAGTTTTTCTAGGGATAATGACGTATTGGTCAAAGCATAGGCGATGCCTGATACGAGCGAACGGTCTGAAAAGATAGGACGCTTTGCCGCTAGAGCAGGGGTGATAGTTGCGACATAGTGCTCACGTCTGTCTGCCAAAAAGAGCAACATCTCCGTAATGCTATCGAGCTTGTGCTCCCCCAAGACCATAGCGCGAATCGTCTGCCCAAAAGCCGTGCCCCCTGGCTCTTTGGTTATGAGCGCTTGGGGAAATGCCTCTTGCAGTAGTGCGATTTGTGTACTTTTACCTGCGGTATCGATGCCTTCAAGTGCAAAATACATTACATACTCTCAAGCATAGGTAAAATAGCGTGCGGTACGAGATGGGTGATTTTGCCGTGATAAGGAATGAGATTGCGCACTATCGATGAGCTGATAAAAGCGTGGTTGAGATTGGGCATGAGGTAGACCGTCTCGATAGAGCCATCCAGCGACGTATTTGCATACCCCATTTGTAGCTCATACTCAAAATCGCTCACCGCACGAAGGCCTCGTATAAGTATCGATGCCTCTTGCGCCTTGGCAAACTCTACAACCAAGGTATCAAATCCCAAAACACGTACACGTTTGAGGTCTGCGGTAGCCATCTCGACCATAGCGATACGCTTTTCGAGATTGAACATCGGGCGCTTGGCTTGATTGGTCGCTACGGCGATGATAATTTCATCGAAGAGTCCAAGCCCTCGATGGATAATATCGAGGTGACCGTTGGTGATAGGGTCAAAAGTACCAGGGTAGATAGCACGTCGTACAGTATGCATAGGTTAGCTCCATCGTTTGTAGAGGGTGTGGGGAATGTCGAGCTGATCAAGCCATCGACCCATAATAAAATTTTCCATATCTTCGAGGTTCTTTTGTTCGCTGTAAAAGCCTGCAATCGGAGGCGCGATGATGACTCCATAGGTCGCAAGCTTGAGCATATTCTCTAGCGCGATAGGCGAAAAGGGCATCTCTCTAGGTGCCAAAAGCAATTTTTTGCGCTCTTTGAGCATTACAGCGGCGGCACGCGTGATGAGATTGTCTGCGATGCCGTGGGCGATTTTGGCGAGAGTGTTCATGCTACACGGTACCACCATCATCGCATCGACCCCAAAAGAGCCAGAGGCAATGGAAGCGGCAATGTTACTGTTGTCATGCAACGTAACATGCTCCTCTTTTTCTAGGACCACTTGGGCATGTTCGGAGAGTACCAAATGAATATCGTATGTTTTGGGGAGTTTATCGATGAGTTTAAGCCCCAATGAAGCGCCACTTGCACCCGAAACAGCCACGACGATTTTCATGGAACCTCCACCAAATTTTTGCCTACGACTTTGGCCTTGATTTTGGTGCCATCGGTGCGCATGACGGTGATAAGGTCACCCATGTTGCCCTTTTGCAGTGCCGTGCCCCAAAGCGAAAGGGCAATGTTACCCTCCATGAGCTTAACGTTTACAATAGCTTTTTCCTCCACCAAAGGCAGAATTTGGACATCGCGTAGCGTGATGGGTTTGCCCTCTTTGAGGTAACGTGTCGTTTGGACGCTTCCCAACATCTCGAAATCGATAAGCGCATCGTAAATATGCTCAAAAGGGACAATCACGAGCTTGGTATTTTCCATCGTAAGGAGTGTGCCACTAGAGAGAGTTTGGCTAGCGATGAAGAGAGAGTAGGTGGCTTGGACACTGTAGGAGATGAAGCTTCGCTTGGAGTCTGAGAGGATTTTTACCACTCCTTTGCGGTGCTTGTAGGCTTGCTTTTTGAACTCCAAGGTGCTCTTCTCATCGAGCGTAATATCAAGCTTGGTATCGATGTGAACTGCTTCGATATTCAAAAAGGGAAGATTTTCTTGGTAGTAGTGCGCGATTGCCTCTGGGAGGGTTTGGGCTTGGAGGAGAAAAATAGGGAGAAAAAAGAGAGCAAAGTGGCGTAGTTTCATGGAGCGATTGTAACATGCCCACTATAAGAGAGGGCTAACGCTTACCCTTTGATATCGAAGCGTGCGCCTAGAAACTCTTGGCTTACTTGAAGATGAAGTTGTTTGGCGGTATTGTTCGCAGGTGTTCGGGTGTTTATCATCATTTGTGTGGTGATGATGTGGTCGATGTGAAGTTTGTTTTGTTTGGAAGGTGTGGAGTTTTTCTCTTGCATAACTATCCTTTGCGATGACATAAAACCATATCGACCGCATATACGAAAAATGAAGCAATGCACGATACAAAAAACGCAAAAATCAAAGAAAAATAGATAAATCATCTAGGCTTCTAGGGGGCGACTATGAAAAAAATAGCACTTTTTTTACTCTTCTTTGCTTCACTGTGGAGTGCACCTGTTGTATTGGAGGGTGAACGCGTCGATACGGGCATCACTTTTGCCAAGGGCTATTCGCACGAGACGATGACCTTTACGCTTGAAGCGTACAATCCCAAAGCACAAAGCGTGACCTACTATTTGGAGTTTAGTGAGCCTTTTGCTGAGGTGGTGGATTTTGTCATCGATAGTGAAGTCTCTCCCAATGGACTGCATGTGCCCTTAAATGCACGTGCTATTGCAGTACCTCTGCCGCGCGTAACCATTACCTTTGCGCCCTATCAGACACGCACGCTTTTGATAAGGTATCAGAGCCGTTTTACGTCGTATGGAGCTTTCACGCTCTATACACAAGAGGGGCTTTCGCACAAAGAGCTTATCTATACTGCTTTCTATTTTGCCTATTTTGGTGCCGTGGCAGTCATGGCGCTCTATAACCTTTTCTTGTTTTTGAGTCTGCGCGACAAAAGCTATCTCTACTATGTGGGATATGCAACTGTTTTTGGATTATGGGTCTTTTTGTTTAGCGGGTTTTCGCTCTACTTTATCGATGCGTCGTGGCACTATATCTTGCACTTTTCTACGCCACTTGCCTTTGCCTTTTTCACGCGCTTTAGTCAAAACATTCTCAATATCCAAGCCCTCTCTTCGCGCCTCTATCGATTGACACAGCTCTTTATTGTGTTGCTCATACTCTTTTCGGTGTGGGTAGTGTGGGATTTGGAGAGTGGCTACTATGTGACCAATCTTTTTGGGATGCTCTTCTTCCCCGTGATGGCGTTCATAGGAGTCTATGCCGCCAAAAAAGGGGTCATGACCGCCAAGCTTTACCTTTTTTCGCTACTGCTCTATCTCTTTTTCGCCACGATTGTGGCATCGTTGGCGATGGGATTGGTGGAGTTTTCACTCTTGACAAAATACGCTTTTGTGGTGGGGTCGCTCTTGGAAATTACGCTCTTTTCGTTTTTGTTGGCGTACAAATTCAACACGCTCAAGCAGGAGCATCTCCAAGCCCAACGCGACGAATCGATGCGTCTAGAGGCGACAGTGGCACAAAAGACGCAAGATTTGCGAGCGCTTTTGAGTGAGCGCGAGATGCTTATCAAAGAGATTCATCACCGTGTCAAAAATAATTTGCAAATTATCTCAGGCATGTTGTGGCTCCAAAGCGACGCGAGCGAAAACGAAGAGGTTTCCACGCTTTTGACCCAAAGCATCGCACGTATCAAATCAATTTCGCTTATTCATGAGCTTATCTATGCCTCGAGTGATTTCGCGCATATCGAAGCGCAAGGCTATTTTGAGAGACTTCTAGCCTCTGTTCGAGGTGCGATTTTGGATCAAAAAATAGCCGTAGAGAGCGACATCGCGCCTTTGTCACTGAGTCTCGATGAGGCGATGGCGTTGGGGGTGATTGTCGTAGAGGTGGTGACCAATGCCGCCAAACATGCATGGGATAGCACGCATCAATCGCCCAAAATCACGCTATCTCTCTGCCCCGAGGGTGATAAAATTGCGCTTCACATAAGTGACAATGGCAAAGGCGTGGTACTCGAGCAGCTTCAAAACAGCTCTACCTTGGGGGTGAATATCATCGCCCAAATGAGTACGCGCTTGCCAAAAGCCACCTACGGCTACAGCAATGATGCGGGGTTGCACTTTCATTTGAGGTTTGAAAAGCTATGACGATTGCGATTGTAGAAGATGAATTTATCACCGTACAGTTTTTGCGTCGATTGGTCGAGCGCATGGGGCATCACGTCGCTTTTAGTAGCAACAACGCACTAGAGGCATTAGAGATGCTACGCAAAGAGCGTGTCGATCTGCTATTCTTGGATATCAATCTCATGGGCGCGCAAGATGGCATATGGCTTGCGCGTAATCTGCTCGCACAAACCACACCACCCAAAATCATCTATATTACCGCCTACACCGACGACATGACACTCAATGAGGCGTGCAGTACGCAACCTGCCAATCTCCTCTCCAAGCCCTTCGATGAGCGCGATGTACGTATCGCATTGGGATTGGTAGAGAGCATGACCAAAACGCTCTCGATAGCGCCAAAAAGTACGCAATTGCCCTTAGGTGAAAAGCTGTGGTACGACACCCAAAAATCGGCGCTCTTTTGGGAGGGTGTCGAGGTGGCGCTCTCACAAAAAGAGTTTGAGGTGATGAGCCTTTTGGCGCAAAAGCACGATTTGCTCATCTCGAACGAAGCCTTGATGGCGGCACTCTGGAGAGATAAAGAGGTGAGTCTCTCAACGCTACGTGACCTCATCTATCGCCTGCGCAAAAAGGTACCCACCCTCCAGCTCGATAACATCTCCTCGATGGGGTATCGACTGCGCACTCTGACGCAACTCTGATTTTTTCCTCATAAACTCTCATCCAAATTCACAAGGAGTTTGGATGAAAAAATACCTGTTGATTGCACTGTTATTGGGCAGTGCATGGGGCGCGCAATGGCAAGAGCGTGCCAATGAGGAGGGCGTGATAGTCTGGACGATGCAGACTCCTCGCTCGAGTATCGACGCCTTTCGTGCGACGGTAACGCTCGATGTGCCGCTAGAAAAAGCAGTAGCTTTTGTGGAAGATGCTTCGCGTTCGCATGAGTGGATTATGTACTGTGAAGCGGACAAGGTTATCGCGCGAACCGACGACACACACTTTGTCAAACACAATATAGTCGATATGCCTTGGCCTTTGAGTCCACGTGACAGCGTCGCCAACTACACCAAAACCCTCTCTGACGATGGCAACGTCGTAACCATCACTTTCATTTCAGACCCCAATTTATTACCGCTACGTGACGACACCGTGCGCATAGAGCTACTAGAGGGGTATTGGCGTTTCCAAGCGCGTACTCCCAACCGCACCCACATCACCTACGAAGTCCTCTCTGAGCCCAAAAATTTGCCTGCATGGATGGTCAATATGGGGCTAGTAGGTCAACCACTCACCACGATGAAAAATCTCAAACAAAAGCTACAACACTAAAAGGAGCCTAGATGAAACTGATGATTGTCGATGATTCCAATATCATCCGAAAAGCGATAGAGAAATACAGCCACAAATTCAACCTCGATTTGGTAGCCACCGCAGGGGATGGCGCTACCGCAGTGGAGCTATTTAAAATTCACCTGCCTGACATTATGACGCTCGATATTACGATGCCAGAGATGGATGGACTTGCCGTGCTCGATGCCGTCATGGCTATCAAACCCTCTACGAAAGTCATTGTCATCTCTGCCCAATCGGACAAAAGCACAGCGCTAAGTGCACTCGAAAAAGGGGCAGCAGATTTTATTGGCAAGCCTTTTGGTGAGGAGAAACTCAGCGCCGTACTCGCACGTATCTTGGGAAGTGATGCATGAAAGAGCAAGAATTAGTCATTTTTATCGAGTGTGTGCGCGACTATTTTGAGACCTTTGACTCCAAGGATTCGATAGCTTTTCGCCCCCCAATTATTTTGTCGGGTGAGCGCGCCAAAACACTCAAAGAGTATGTGCTTGACTACACAGGTACCATCGCCATTAGCGGTGATTTTAGCGGAGCCATCTATGTGAGCACCAACGAAACGATGCTCGATAAGCTTATCGAGGTGATTTTGGGTGTCGATGAGTGCAGTCACGAAGACCGCGTCGATATGGCGGGTGAAATTGTCAATACCATTTCGGGCAATGCACGCAAAACCCTAGGCTCCAATCTCAATATCTCCGTCCCCTTTGTCGTCAGCGGCAATACGGTTAGCATCGATTTACCACGCCTTATATCACCTATTTATGTCTTGCCCTGCCAATGGAGAGGTGAAAATTTCTATGTCTTTATCGGCTTGGATTTGAGTGTCCGATGATGTACCTATCGGGCTTCTCCATCGGGTTTATTATCGTATCGATAATTCTTTTTTTGATTGTCGGGTATTTGCTTTTCATCCCCAATAAATCGCAAAGCACGCGCTACATGACGCTCTTTTTGGCAGGGATTGGCGCGCCCTTTGTGATGTTTGCGGTCGTCTTTTCATCGCTGGATATTGACCTGACGCGCGTTTCGCTGTGGGTGTTGCATTTGGCGATTTTTGGGATTCATGGGCTTTTGATGTTTGCCTACACCTTCCCTCACAATCTCTACAAAAAAGAGAAGATTATCGCTTCACGCGTCTCGATGAGCGCGTCGATTTTGGCGCTTGCGGCGTATATTGCGGTCTCTTTGAGTATCGAGCCGATGTTTATCGCTGAAGCGGATATCTATTACTTCAATATTCCTATCCCAGGTATCGTCATAGGGTTGCAGTTTGGGGTGATGTTTTGGATTTTGTTTCGCAAACTTTACTTCTATTCACGCTACCCCAAGGATTTTGCCAAAGACCATACGCTACGTCAAAAAGCAGTTCGTTTATGGCGTATTTTGAGTGACAAAAGCACCAAAGAGGCGCACGCCATTCGAGGCTTTATTGCGCTCTTTGGCAATGCATTTTTGATTGCAGTGGCAATCGTAATGGCGACGATTGGAGCGATGAGCTGGCTGGTCAATGCCTATTTTGTGGTGATTGGTATTTTGTTTTTGCTCTTCTTTTTTGTCCTCTTTACCATCGATACGATGCCAGAGCCTACGACTTTTCAGGTCAAGCTCATTGGCGCGACACTTATAGGGACACTGGTGACCTTGGGTATTGTAGGGCTTATCTCTACCGAAGAGACCAAGCAGCACTTCCAAGCAGTCAAGAGTGAACAAATCGATAAGCTCTATTACGACGTAGCTACAGCACGCGGCGTAGAGGATATGCTCTATGTGGTGCGTATTGAGGATGGTAAGGTGCTACACGCACGCACGCCCCAAATGCAAAAATATCTCGAAAATTTCGCACAAAAACGCTTCCTTTACCCACCCAAAGAGTCACAAACGCTCTTTTTTAGCGCCTTTGATATTATGGATGCCTCTAGTTTCGTCATGACGCAAGAGGTGCTTTTGCCCGATGGGCTTTATGAGGTCGGATTTGCGTACGCGAGTTTCCGCCAAGCGATTCAAGCGGGCGCGATGAAGGTGCTCATTGTTTTGATTGCTTCGACACTTTTTATCGTCGTGGCATTCCCCTTTTTCTTCAGAGGCAATATCGCGCGTCCTTTGAAAAACCTCCTGCAGGGCGTTCGCCAAGTCGATGCGGGCAATCTCGATACCAAGATTGCCATTGTCACCAAGGACGAAATAGGGCTCATCACCCGCTCTTTCAATGCGATGACCGCTTCGCTCAAACACTCCAAAAAGCGTCTCGAAGAGTATGCGACCAATCTCGAAGCGATGGTCAAAGAGCGTACAGGACAGCTGCATGAAGCCAAAAAAGAGACAGATGTGATTCTCGATAATGTCGATGAGGGACTCTTCCTCATCGTCCAAGAGGAGGGCGAATTTGTTATTGGTTCGCAATACTCTGCCAAGTTAGAGGAGATTTTGGGGCAAAGACACCTCGCCAAAATTGCGTTGAGCAAACTGCTAGGTGGACGTGTCGAAAAACTTAGCGTCGAGGATATCGAAAAGTATATGCGTCTACTTTTCAAATCCACCATCAACGAAGATACCCTCGAGACGCTCAATGTCCTTAACGAAGTAGGGTGTAACACGCCAGCGGGTGAAAAACATCTCGTCTTTAAATTCCGACGCGTCTATCGCGAGGGCGTGATTGCACATATTTTGGCAACGGTACGTGACATCACTCAAGAGGTGAAGCTCAAAGCACTACTGCACGCCACCGAAGCGAAAAACCGTGTGCAGATGGACATGCTTTTCAAAATTATCCATGCCGATACGAGCATGCTACACGACTTTTTGGAAGGGGTGCAAGAGGAGCTTGACGTGGTCGATGCGGTGCTAGGCATTCATGGCGATGCGCTAGAGTCCAAGGTGGCACAGCTCTATCGAAGCGTACATACGATTAAGGGCAATGCGGCACTCTTGGAGCTAGATTTTGTGGCAAATACCGCGCATGAAATCGAGGATAAACTCCAAGCCTTACGCCTCAAATCGAGCGTCCAAGGGCAAGATTTCGTCTCTATCGCGTTTGGTATCGAGCATCTCAAAGAGGTCATTGCAGAGATGCACGCCTTGGTGAAAAAATTGGTTGATTTCAAAAGCAATCTCTCGACCCAAGGGCAAAATCTCAACACGATTATGATGAGTGCCTTGCGAAATTTGGTCGACAAAATCGCCCAAAATGCACCCATGGCGGTAGAGATTGAGGCAAAAAGCTTCGATGTGACACCGCTCTCGACCAAGCAACGCATAGCCATCAAAGATGTCCTCATCCAATGTGCGCGAAACTCTATGGTACACGGTGCGCAATCGACACAAACGCGCCTAGAGAGCGGTAAGAGCGAAGCGATGCATATCACCATCGAGACACGCCAAACCGCCAAAAATTTCATCCTCGTTTACGAAGATGATGGCGCAGGTATCGATGTGAACCGACTCAAAACAAAAGCGCGTCAAATGGCTATCGATACCACCTATATGTCTGACAAAGAGGCAATGGGATTGATTTTTTACAGCGGTCTCTCGACGGCAAATGAGGTGAGTATGGATGCTGGACGTGGCGTGGGCATGGATCTCATCGAGCAAAAATTGCGCGATATGGGTGGTTCTATCGAGGTGGAGAGTCAATTGGGAGCCTTTACACGCTTCACTGTGACATTGAGATTGTCATGAGTTGCGATTATCAAGGCCAAATCGATGCACTGCATGAGAAGATGAGCAAACAAAAAGAGCTTTTGTGCCGCTATTTTTCGCGTGACATGGTGGAGCAAATCCTCAACGATGAGATTGCCACAGGCATCAGTGGCGCTCACGAGGAGGCGACGATACTTTTTTTCGATTTGCGTGGTTCTACCACCATTGCTGAAAATCTCTCACCGATGATTTTTTCACAGCTTTTGAGCGAGCTTTTCACGGATATTATGGATTTGATATACGGCAACGGCGGTTCGGTCAACAAGATGCTAGGTGATGGCATGATGGCGACGTACGGTGTGCCTATTCATATCGAGCATGCCGCAGTGGCGTGCGCACGAACCGCTGTGCAGATTCGAGAGTATCTCGATACCTTCAACGATGTGCGTCCAGAGTACCTCAAAGAGCCGTTGCGTTGTGGCATGGGTATCGCCTCTGGCAAAGTCTTCGCGGGCAATATTGGCTCGATTCGTCGCATGGAGTATACGGTGCTAGGGGACGCGGTCAATACCAGCGCACGCCTAGAAAACCTCACCAAGAACATCGGACACGATATTCTTATCGATGGCGCCACTGCGCTACAGCTAGGCAAGCATGCCACAATGGAGTTCGTCGAGGATATTACGATTCGCGGCAAGAGTAACAGTATCGATATCTACAAGCTCATCGCATGCGAATAGTTTTCAAAAAGGAGTTTTAAGGTGTACACATTTTGGGCGCTAGCATGGTATGGCGCGGTTTTGCTCTTTGTCTATCGATTGGTGAGAATATTGGAGAGTGAGCGATTTTTCCATCGACATGCTCACGACAATGCGTTGATTGATACGTTTGTCTCTATTATCATTCCTGCGCGCAACGAAGAGAGCAATATCGAGCGCGTGGTTCGCTCTTTGGCGGTGCAGAGTTTGGAGGCGCGACATTATGAAATTATCATCGTCAATGACAACTCCACCGACGATACAGCCACCATCGCCCAAGCCCTCTCAAGGGAGTTTACGCATGTACGTTTGATAAATGCGCCACTTCTACCCCAAGGATGGTCGGGCAAAAATCACGCCTGTCACATTGGGAGTTTGGAGGCGAAAGGCGATTATCTGCTCTTCATCGATGCAGATACACAAGCAGGCATTTCGCTTTTGGAGACAACACTGCGTTTTGCACGTAATCGCGCTATTGATTTGCTCTCGATGAGTCCGATGCAGGAGATGATTAGCGTAGGTGAGAAGCTTTTGTTGCCTGCGATATTTTTGGGCGTGGCAGGCACTATTCGATTGGACAAGATTAATACTTCACGCTTCAGTGACGCCCTAGCGAACGGGCAATTTTTGATGTTTTCACGCAGTTGCTATACCAAAATTGGGGGACATGAAGCGATCAAAAATCAGTTGTGCGACGATGTGACCTTCGCGCACGTGGTCAAGCAAAAGGGGATGCGATTGCATTTTGGACTTTTGAAGCGTCATGAGTTTAGTGCGCGAATGTACGACAGCTTTGGGAGTGCGTGGAAAGGGTTCGGCAAAAATCTCTCCGATATTTTGGGCATACGTGGGTATGGACATGCCCTTCGTAATGTGGGCTATTTTCTGTTTTTGATGATGGGGTGGGTTGCGGCACCTTGGATGCTCTATAACGGTTCTATAGGAGAGTGGGCGAGTTGGGTGTGGGCAGTGGCGGCAATCACACTGCTATCAATTGTGACCGTTGCGGCGAGAGAGTTTCGTATTGGTGTACTCTATGTACTCTTTTTACCGTGGGCGTATGGACTCTATGCGGTGTTGCTTTTGAGAAGTTTGCGGTTACGCACCCAAAAGGGTGCTAGAGAGTGGAGAGGGCGCTTTTATTAGGCGTAGCGTGCGACCCATTGTCGTATAGCATTGACATCCAATGCCCCTGAAACGCGGTCTACTTCGCGTCCCCCTTTGAAGAGTATCATCGTAGGAATCGAGCGGATGTTGTAACTAGCGGCGATGTTTTGGTGCGCCTCCGTATCGAGCTTGGCAAAGCGCGCCGTGCCTACGAAGCTATCAGCAGCTTGGGCAAAGGAGGGTGCCATCATTTTGCAGGGTCCACACCAATTCGCCCAAAAATCGACCACCACAGGAATATCATTTTTTTCGATGTGTTGGTTGAAATTATCGCCGTTTAGATTGATAGGTTTGGTATCAAGCAATGAAGCTTTGCATCGTCCACATGAAGCTTTTGTGGCACCTTTTGGGATGCGATTGGTGCCGTTGCAATGTGGACAAACAATATGTATTTTTTCATCCATGATTGACACCTAATTATTTGAAAAATTTCATCATCGATTGACGACCAAATTTTTGGACCAACATAAACGCTGTAGCACCACGGTCGTTGGCAGGTTTGGTATCTGCGCCGCGCTCGATGAGATAGCCGCACAGTTCGGTCATGTCGTCCATGATAGCCTCCATCAAAGGCGTCCAGCCTACACCATCTTTTTTGTTGATGTCGGCGCCCTTGTCGAGTAGATACGCCACCATCGCTTTTTGGTTGCGACGAATAGCGATATGCAAAAGTGTCCAGCCATATTTGTTTTGCAGATTTAGATCTACACCTGCATCGATAGCGGCTTTGAACGCTTCGATATTTTCGTGATAGACCATATTTTCGAAGAGTTGAAAGAGGTCGTCGCTTTGAACGCCATCGTAAGATTGAATCGAAGCGCGGATGTTTTCGGGGAGTTTTGTCATAAGTTCTTGTACTGTTTTCATGTTCTTTTCCTTATTATTTGTATAAGAGAAAAAAATATTAGTCGAATATGACTTTATTTCACCTTAGCGTTTTTGCGTTATTATTGCGCCAAAAATAGGAGCCTACGATGGCCATCGATTTCCAAAGCATTACGACTCCAACGTATGTGTGTGAAGAGGCGCTTTTAGAGAAAAATTTGGCTCTTTTTGGACGTATCAAAGAGGCTACGGGCATCAAAGTCCTCTTGGCGCTCAAGGGTTTTGCAATGTGGTCGACCTTTGGGTTGGTAGGCAAATACCTCGATGGATGTACGGCGAGCGGTCTGCATGAGGCGACCTTGGCGTACGAAGAGATGGGTAAAGAGGTACACACCTATTCGCCCGCCTTCAAAGAGGAGGATATCGAAGCCATTGCACGTATCAGCGGGCATATAGTCTTTAACTCTCCTAGTCAACTGCTTCGCCATATCGAGCGCGTCAAAGCCATTAATCCCGCTATCGAGGTCTCGATTCGTGTCAATCCAGAGGTCTCTGCTTCGCCTGTCGATTTGTACAATCCGTGTGCGCTTTTTAGTCGATTGGGCACCACTAAAGCCAATTTCGATGAGGCAATTTTGCCCTATCTCGATGGACTCAATTTCCATGCGCTTTGCGAACAAAATGTCGATGCACTCGATGAAGTGTTGGCAGGATTTGAGGCAAAATTTGGAGCCTATATTCCCCAGATGAAATTCGTCAATTTTGGAGGAGGGCACCACGTCACGCGCGTCGATTACGATGTCGAGGGGCTTATCCGCACTATCAAAGCATTTCAATCGCGTTATCCTCATGTCCAAGTCTATCTCGAACCCGGTGAGGCTATCGGATGGCAAACAGGCACACTCGTGGCAAGCGTCGTCGATATCATCGATAATGGCATGAAGCTAGCGATATTGGATATCTCTGCAGAAGCACATATGCCCGATACGCTAGCGATGCCCTACCGTGCAATGGTGCGTGGCAGTGGGACGGCAGGTGAGAAACCCTATCTCTATCGACTAGGGGGCAATACCTGTTTGGCGGGAGATGTGATGGGAGATTATAGCTTCGATGCGCCGCTCTCTGTTGGGGATCGCATCATTTTTGAGGATCAAATTCACTACACGTTCGTCAAAAGTACCACTTTCAACGGCGTCAAACTCCCTTCACTTATGTGGTACACCAAAGAGGGTGAGCTAAAAACCATCCGCACTTTCGGGTACGATGAGTATAAACGTCGTCTCTCCTAGGAGAGCTTGGCGCACTCGATACACAAGCGTGTGTGTGGTGCCGCGAGAAGTCTCTCGAACGCGATAGGTTCATCGCACTCACTACATATTCCAAAACCTTCATCTTCGATACGTGTGAGTGTTTGACGTAGTTGCGCTAGGCGTTGAGAGGTTTGGTCAAAAATCTTGGCATTCATGGCGTAGGTAGCTAACTCCTCTTCGCGCGTCAAATCACATAGACTGCAATCGGGTTCGACTATTTTTAGCGCCTTTTCTAAGCCCACTAGCTCCTCTTCAAGCGCCGCGATTTGCTCCAAAACGACTGTTTGGAGTTTAGTGAGTTGTGTTTTTGGAAACATTTTTTTGATTGGCTTCATGCACCATAGCATCCAATAGCTCAAAGAGCTTACCGCTTGCACTCTCCATCTCTTTGAAATTGCTCACGATGATAGGCGCTTGCTCGAGAAGTTTTTCAAAACTCTCTTGAATGAAGTGCATGTTTGCGTTGGCGAATTTATGTACTGTCTCATGTGGTGTTACGATAGCCTTGTAGGCGTTAGTGTGCCCAAATCTGCGTGCGCCCTCTCCATCGTACCAGTGTCCTAGGCGACATTTGTGATGGTCAGTCACGCCCAAAATTTGACGATTGTTCATGACGCTGCTGTACGCCTCTGATTTGTAGATAATGTGGTCGATTTTTGCCAAAACGACAAAAACGTTGTTCTCCATGCGATAGGAGGAGTCGACGATACGATTGGAGCTATCGTTGAGTTCTTCAAGGGTGCTTTCGAAATGGGTGATTTTGCCACTTGAAGTCTCTACAATGGTGCTCATCTCTTGAGAGCTTGTTTGAATTTCGCTCATGCCTTGTTGGAGGGTTTTGATAGAGATAGAAATTTCACCCGTAGCTTTGTGCGTGCGCTCTGCCAATTTACGTACTTCATCTGCTACGACGGCAAAGCCTCGACCATGCTCTCCTGCGCGTGCGGCTTCGATAGCGGCATTAAGTGCAAGTAGGTTGGTTTGGTCTGCGATGTCTGTGATAAATTGAATAATCGAGGTGATTTCAGTCACTTGGTTTGCCAAAGATGTAATTGAATCATTGTTATTGGAGACGCGCTCGATGAGGCTATGCAAATCCTCGATAATATCCTTGACGGTGGTGCGGCTGTCAGTAGAGAGTTTGGAGGCCTCTTTGGTGTCGTGTGTGACGATTTTGAGGTCTTCGATATTGCGATGTAGATTCTCTTGGATGACGGTGAGGCTGTTAGCGATACTAGAGCTGAGTGAACTGATTTGGCTGTTGAGCGCATCGTGACGTTTTTGCGCCTCTTGTGCTTTCATGGCATCGATACTGATTTTGACATTGGCAATGGCAGTGACAAAATCACCGTGCATTTCGCTGTCGGAGATGGTGCGTGCGAAGTTCCCTTTGGAGGCATTGACCAAGGAGATATTGATTTCATTGATGAAGTTCTCGATTTGGGTGATAAGTCCATGGAGCGACCCTCCCATGATGCCCAATTCGGTTTTAGAGATTTCGATATCCCCTTTGTTGCTAAATTTGCCGTGACTTGCTTGCTCCATGATGAGCGTGAATTTGCCCAGCGCCGAAACAATCGATTTTTTAACCACCGTGGCAACGCTAAAGACTACAATAGTAACGAGTAGCCCTGAAAGCACCACAAAAATTTCATAAAATTTGAGCTGTTTTTGCATCTGCGAAGAGGCATTCTCTAGCTCCTCCTCTTTGAGTTGTACGACCTTTTTGAAGCTATCGCGTGAAGCATTGGCGTAGGGAGAGAGCTTCTCTTTGTACTCATCGTAAGCCCCTTTTGTATCGTCTTGGAGGGTTTTGGCATCAAGCGCTTGCATCATTTTGAGTGAGTTATTGAGAAATTGCAGGGTACTGTTTTTTGCCTCGATGATGAGAGGAAGTGCATCTTGATTCTCACCCAAGGTATTTTCAAGTGCCAAAAACTCTGCTTCGATAAAGGTGACGCTCTTTTGCAAATTGGCAATATTTTTGGCTTTATCGCCACCGAGCAAAATTTCGCGCGTAGCACGGCTGACAAAATTGAGCTCTTTTTCGATTTTGAGCGTGTGAATGGCACCTGCGGTAGCATTGTTTTGGAGGGAGTCATACTGCTTGCCAATCATGGTCAAAACAATAAAAATAAATACAGCAGCCCCCAAAACCGAAACGGTGATAATGCCAATCAACCAGTTCATTTTTTGCTTGACGCTATAGTGTTCGAATGCGCTCATAAAGTACCTTGTGATAAAAATGTGCAAAAAGTGTAACGCAACAAAGCATAAGAAACTTTTATAACCGAAGTGTGACCATCAAGTAGAACTAAAATTGCATTACTTTTTAACTTGCTATTAATATTTCAAACCTATACTCCGCTATTCCAAATCAAAGAGGGTGAGTATGGGTATGCGTGCATGGATGGTGATGGCGTTGGCGGTGATGACGGCGCAAGCAGAAATAGATGGCTATAAAATATATTTGGCGAAGTGCTCGATGTGTCACAATGAGATGACTACGACAGCACAAGTCAAGGCAAAATTTCAAACTATGAAAGCGCCTCCGATTATGGAGGTCTCCAATCAACTCAAAGCGATGATAGGCTACAACGGCAACGATGAAGAGGTGAAGCGTCAATTGGTGCTTACCTTTATGCGAGACTATATTTTTAATCCTGATATTGATAAAAGCATGTGTAATCTTGGCGCTATCGACCAATTTGGTGTGATGCCAAGCCAAAAAGGTAAACTCACTCAAGAGGAGCTTGTCGCTGTATCCGAGTGGCTTTATGACCACTTCGAAGGCAAAGAGTTTCAGTAGTAATGGCTATAATTGCGCCAAAAACGGCGCAAGAAATGATGAAAACCTTTCAAAATGAAGCTATCGATACTCAAACGCTCTTACGACTCTATCCCGCGTGCGTGGTCGATATGCACGACGGTCAGAGTGCTGAGGTCTCTCTAGAGTGGGCAGAGATGAAGTATGGTCAAATTACCATCAAAGGCTTCGTCATTGTGTTCGATTTTACCCCCTTACAGCCTCATGTCAAAAATCAAAAAAAATTCTTCTATGATAACTTCACCGATTTTGAAAAAGCGATGTATGAAGCACTCACATTGCTAGCATGACACGAAAAATTCTCACACTAGCCCTTCCTGCTGGGCTCAAAAATCTGCTTGACTCCATTATGCTTTTGGTGGATCTCTTTATGGTTTCACCCTTGGGTGTCGATGCGCTTGCGGCGGTGGGGCTTGGATTACAATTCACGATGCTTTTGGGTGTTGTGATGGTCATCTATAGTGTAGGCGGTTCGATTCTCATCGCACGCTATAGAGGTTCAGGGCGACTCTATCGAGCCAATGCTGTGTTGTATATGAGTCTCCTTTTGGCATTGGGGCTTAGCCTCGTGATGACACTTCTGCTCTATCCCTTTGCAGGGGTATTGTACGAATGGATGTATGCTACGCCCAATGTGGCGGCACAAGGTGTGGCGTATTGGGGCGTGATTTTGCTCTTTTTGCCTCTGCTTTTTATCGATACGCTCTTTTTTAGCTACTTCTCATCGATGGGCAATACGCTGACCCCTTTGATTATTAAAATATTGGCAACTTTTGCCAATGTGGTGCTCAATTACGCCCTTATTTTTGGGCATTGGGGTGCGCCGCAAATGGGCGTAGCGGGAGCGGCATGGGCTACGGTCATAGCGTTAGCGATTACACTGCTTTTGTATGCGCTATTTTTTTGGAGACAAAAAGGCTATTTTTTCGTCCCACTATGGCGTGCAAATCTCTTTCGAGCACTTTTGCAGTTAGGTGTGCCAGCGATGGTAGAGCGCGCAATTGGGTCACTCTCGTTTATGTTTTTCGTCGCTATTATCGCCTCCTATTCGACCTATGCGCTTGCGGCGTATCAGTTGGGACTACGCATCGAAGGTATGGCGTATATGATTGGCATAGGTTTTTCGGTGGCGTCTACGACATTAGTAGGACATGCCTTGGGTGCCAAGACGGTCGATGTGGCGTATCGATTGGCGATACACACCGCGAAATTGGCGGCTCTCTTGATGGGGTTAGAGGGGATGATACTGCTCTTTTTTCCTGAGTGGTTGCTAGGATTTTTCACCACAGAGGCAGTCGTCATCGAGGAGGGCGCTCTCTATTTGCGCATGGTGGGAATATCGCAGATCCCTTTGGCTATGATGTTTGTCCTCTCTGCATCGCTACGCACCTTTGGGGCGGTGAAATTGGCACTCTATATTTCGCTAGGTTCGTTGTGGATTTTTAGAATAATTCCTGCCTATATCGTCTCCTACGTGGGTGGCGAAATTGTGTGGGTCTATGTAGCAATGACTGTCGAGACCTTTATCAAAGGGTATCTCTTTTATTACTTTTTTCGTCGACGCTTCAAAGGCGCGTAATGCTTTTGGGGTATACTTTTGGGACCAAAATAGGAGCATGAACGTATGGAAGCCAAGCAATGTCAAACCCTCTCAGAGGTACGCAAAGAGATAGATACGCTCGATGAGCAAATCGTAGCATTGATTGCCGCACGCAATGCCTATATCAAACAAGCCGCAAAATTCAAAATCTCCATCGAAGAGATAAAAGACCCTTCACGTGTAGCCCAAGTCATCGACCGCGCTCGCTCACGCGCTTTTGAGAAGGGACTCAACCCCAATATGATTACCGCTATTTATGAAATCATGATAGATGAGATGGTAGAGTCGGAGATTTTAGAGTTTAGGAATGCGAAGGATTTATAAGAAATGCTTGCGCGAAGAGACGCGCAAGAAGAGGGGTAGCGAAGTCAATTAAACGAAATTGACTTTTGCTACGTGGTGTTTGAGTCCTAGCTCTTGAGGTGTACATCCAAGTGCTAAACCAATCATCTGCTGTACATGAAGTACAGGGAGTTTGAGCTCACGACCCATTGCTTTACTGGCGTTGGGTTGTTGGATGTCAAGTTTGAGGTGACAAAGCGGGCAGGGTGTTACCATCCAGTCGCTGTTGCCGTCAATTGCACCTGCAAGTGCTTTTCCTGCCATGATATTGGAGGTTTTAGGTGATTGCAAATCGATGTGAAAACCACAACATTTATTTTTCTCAGCATAATCGACGCTAACACCACCACACGCTTCGATAAGCTCATCGAGAGAGGTGGGATTGTAGGGGCTTTCGCCACCATTGACATCGTGGTGCAACTCTGTAGGACGAATATTGTGACATCCGTAGAAAGGTGCAATATTGAATTGAGTCAAAGGTTTGGTCACTTTTGATTTGAGTACGTCCAATCCAATATCTTCGATAATGGCATACATGAAGTGTTGGATTTTGGAGGTGCCTTTGTACTCTAGTCCTACTTCGCGAAGTTTGACATTGACGCGCTCTTTGAGGGCTGGGTCACTGTCGAGACGATGTTTGGTCATCGCTTCGTTGAGTTGGCAGGTGTTACAAATCGTCACCATATCTAGGCCACGTGACTCTGCGTAGCAGATATTGCGTGCATTGAGTACAAGTGAGAGGAAATCATCATAATCCTGCAAATGGCTAGCACCGCAGCAAGAGGCTTCGTTCAAAACAACGAGCTCGATACCAAGCTTGTCAGCGATAGCCATCGTAGACATAAATTGTTCGGGCGTGCTCTCTTTGGCTGTACATCCTGTGAAAAGTGCATATTTTAATTTTTTCATAGTTGATTCCTAAAATTTTACGGTCGATGAAGATTTGATAAGTTTTTTAATCTCATCGAGTTTTTCAGATTTTGGCTGATTCCACGGCATAGGAAGTTTGCCTACTTTGAGCATTGAAAGGGCATTAGGCATTTGCTTGATGACATCTAGGCGTTCAGCATAAAGCACCATATCCGCCTCGTCTAAGAGACCATTTTTTTCGACAGAGCGTTTGAAAGCATAAGCGTGACGTGTAGCAACATTGCTTTTTGCGATGCCCTCTTGGAAGTACATATTGTGCAATTTTGTAATTTTCTCGATAGGATTAACATCTTTGGGGCACGCTTGCGCACACTCAAAACATTTCATACAATCCCAAACACCTTGTTCGGGTGCATTGACAATCTCTAGGCGCTCAATTTTGGCATTGTCACGCACATCTGCGGCAAAACGGTACGCTTTTGCAAAGGCAGCAGGGCCGAAAAACTCCTCATTGTTCTCTATGGCAGGACAGGAGTAAAAACAGTTACCGCATTGGATACAAATTTCGGAGTCCAAAATTTGCTCTACCTCGTGTGGAGAGACGAGGTTTTCTACCTCTGGTGCCTCATCGATATCATCGATAAGGTAGGGCTTGACTGCATCGTATTTGGCCCAAAAATCTTTTTTGTCGATGATAAGGTCTTTTACGACGCGCGCTTCAGAGAGAGGCTTGATTACAAGCTCATCCCCGAATAACTCTACCAAATCAAAAAGACGCTCTTTACACGCCAAAACGGCTTTGTTGTTGACCTTGATAGAACAAGAGCCGCAAATACCGTGACGGCAACTGCGTCGATAGCTCAAGCTTCCCGAAAACTCCCATTTGATGCGGTTAAGCACATCTAGCACTACCTCTTCATGGGTAACATCGAGAGTATATTGCTCATAATAGGGCAAGAAGTCGCGCTCTGCATTGAAGCGAAATACTTTAAAATTTACTTTTTTTGTCTCTAAACTCATCCGTTGCTCCTTAATATGCCCGCGCTTTTACTTCGAAACGACCCAAAACGACCTCACGTGGATACGATACGATTTTGCCATTAGCATCACGGTATGCCATCGTATGGTTGAGGAATTTTTCATCATCACGTGCAGGGAAATCTTCACGGAAGTGCGCGCCGCGTGACTCTTGACGACGCAGTGCACCATCGACGATGAAGCGTGCATAGTCAAGCATATGCCCTAGCTCGATAGCTTCTTGCATTTCGGTATTGAAAATTTTTGATTTATCTTCGATACGGATATTTTTGTAGCGTGCTTCTAGCTCATCCAAAATAACCAACTCTTTTTTGAGCGTCTCTTCGGAGCGGAATACACCTGCATTTTCTGTCATCGACTCTTGCAACAGTGTACGCAGTTCTGGTACGCGCTCTGTACCGTTGTTTTCGAGTACGAAACGCATCTCGTCAAGCATGTTTTGCGCATCTTCGAGTGAAGCAGGACGCAATGCGATGCCTCTATCGAGATCTTTTGCCATCGATTGACCTACATGACGACCAAAGAGTAGTGCTTCCAATACTGAGTTGGCACCAAGACGATTGGCACCATGTACGCTCACACACGCACACTCACCTGCGGCATAGAAGCCTTCGACGAAAGACTCATTGTCCTTGCGCACGTGCCCGTCGATATCGACAGGAATTCCACCCATAGAGTAGTGAGCAGTAGCAGAGATAAGAATAGGCTCTTTTATCATATCAAGCCCTAGGAAGGTAATCGCCAAGTCACGAAGTTCTGGTAAACGCTCCATGATTTTCTCGGCACCCAAGTGTGTCAAATCGATATAGACCGCATCTTTGCGTGGACCTACGCCACGACCTTGACGAATCTCCTCGATAATAGCACGCGCCACGACATCACGGCTTGCCAACTCCATCGCATTGGGAGCGTATTTACTCATAAATCGTTCACCTAGGCTATTGAGAAGCTTTCCGCCTTCACCACGTGCCGCTTCTGAGATCAAAATACCTGAGCCAGAGAGCCCAGAAGGGTGAAATTGTACAAACTCCATATCTTCGAGTGGCAATCCATGACGTGCAACGATGGAGAGTCCGTCACCTGTATTGGCGTGCGCATTGGAGTTGATTTTGTAGGTACGCGCATATCCACCTGTGGCGAACATAACGGCATTTGCGTTGAAAATAGCTTTGTCCATATTGCGGATATTGAAAGCGACTACGCCTGAGATCTTGCCATTTTTGTAGATAATATCTGCGGCATACCACTCATCGAAGAACAAAACACCCTCGCGGTGTGCTTGTTCGTAGCTGGTTTGCAAGAGTGTCAAACCTGTGCGGTCTTTGGCATAACAAGCACGCGGTTCTGATTGACCACCGAAAGGGCGTTGTGCGATTTTGCCATCAGCCGTACGTGAAAATACTGCACCCATACGCTCAGCCCAGCGAATGGTTTTTGGCGCTTCGTTACACATAAACGCTACCGCATCTTGGTCAGCTAGATAATCACTACCTTTGATAGTGTCATACATGTGTAGCTCTTCGCTGTCCTTGGCTGAAAAGGCAGCATTGATACCTCCTTGCGCGGCACCTGAGTGACTGCGTAACGGGTGCAGTTTGGTGATAACTGCTACTTTTTTACCCGCTTTTTGCAATTCACGAGCGGCGGCATTGCCAGCTAGGCCTGCCCCTACGATAACTGCATCGTACGTATAAATAGGGATACTCATACAAGAAGTCCTTTAGTCAAAAGAATATTACAAGGGGAGGAGTATACAAAACTTTTTATGAGAAGAGTGTAAAACTTCCCAAAATAGGGGTGTTTTGAAAAGGACGTATCAAAACGAAGCGTTTGCTAGATTCTTTGCTCTCTATCGCGGTCGAAATTGTGTAGTTTGGTTACATTATTCTTACCTTGAAGCTTGGCGCGCTTCAAAAGTGTTTGGGCAGATTTGAGAGCATTATCGAGCTTTTCAAAAGGGTCTTTGAGCGCAAATCCACCACTGGCAGTGACAAAAATTTTCTCTCCCTTGGGTGTGCGAAAAGGGGTCTTTTCAAAACTTTTGATAAGTGCAGTCGCTTGTGCGTAGGCGCTATCTTGCTCTTTGCGTGCGATAATAAAAACAAATTCATCATCGCCAATACGAGCGATACTGTCGCTGGGTTTTTTCTCTAGTGAGAGTAAAAAAGCAAATTTTTTGATCACCTCATCGGTAAAGGGTTTGCCGTGACGCATCTCTAGCTCTTTGAGATTATCGATGTCGTAATAGGCTACGCCCAATACCTCTTGGACATTTCCCTCTCGATGGGCAAATTCGTTGAGCAATCCCTTTTCATTGGGGAGTTGCGTTTGCGGGTCGAGGAGGCTTTTGCTGTTGAGGGCGACGCCTCCTTTGCTAACACGGCGTTGTATAGCGGTACCTTCGAGGGTGCGAAGCTCCTTGATGCGCTCTTTGTCCACAGACAAAAGCATTTCGATATCGCCATAGACCAAGTGAAGCTTGCGTCCGTACCACAAAATCAGCAAGAGCAGTAACGATGCAAGTGCCATGATGTAGAGCATGAGAAGATTGCTCTTGGCATCGATAAGCACAATGTGCTCATTTTTGAGTGTTGTGAGTGCGGCTTGAAACGCTTTTTGTCTGGTTTCAAGTTCTGCTTGAGATAGGGGTGTGAGGGTGCTAGCGTGTGAAAGTGCTGCTACAAAGAGCGCATGTGTAGCTTTTTGAAGGGCATCTTGGGCTTGCGAAAGTGCAGTGGTATCGAGATAGTTGTTCTGAAGCGCGTCGTAACGATGTGGCGAAATGAGTTGCAAAATTTTATTTTCGATGACATTGAGACGGTCTTGGAGTTTGAGCTGTGCTATGGCGCTCTCGATAGAGAGCTCAGGAGAGGTTTCTTGCGTTGCATTATAGAGCGCGTCTATCTCTCGCATGTTTTGGAGGTTGTATTGCAATGAGAGAAGCCCATAGGCTACGCCTCCTAAAAGAAGCGCAACCTTGATAAGCCAAAGTGTGATATGACGAAAAAGATGCTTGATAGACATAAGGAGCCTTTGTGAAAGAAAGTGTGTTCAAAAATGAGTAGGTGATTATAGCCCACGGGTTTTAAAAATCCAAGCCGAAGGTTTCGCTATAATGGGCGTTTTTATGCAGTTTGGGGACTTTTTTCTTGTGAATACTGAGCAGTTTATTATCAACGCCTTTGCGCATGCATCACGTCATATTGGAGACGATGGCGCGGTAGTGGGAGAGTGGGTCTACTCTCAGGATGCTTTTTTTGAAGATGTGCACTTCAAAAGAGCGTGGTTAACTCCCTACCAAATAGGCTACAAAGCTGCTATCGTTAATCTCTCGGATGCCATTGCCATGCACGCACGGCCTCGATACGCACTGCTGACCTTGGCACTACCCAAAGCAATGCGACACAGTGAGATAGGTGCCCTTATCGAGGGCATCCAAGCGGCGTGCAAAGCGCACAACTGCGAAATGATAGGAGGCGATACGATAGCCAATGCCTCTATCGCGCTCTCGATGACCATCATTGCGCAAACTACCAAACCGCTCTATCGACATACCGCGCGCAAAGGCGAGATGCTTTTTTATACGGGGCACTTGGGGCAAAGTCAAAAAACGTTGCGCACCCTACAAAACGGTGGTCGCGCCTCATCGATAGGCAGGTTTGTGCGACCACAACTGCGAAGTGCTTTTGTAGAGCGTGCCTATCGCGTGCTTGGCGCAGGCATGGATATCTCTGACGGGCTTTTGACCGATGCGCAAAAATTGTGCGCAAGCTCTGGCGTGGGATACAGGCTCTTGGGCACGATAGATGCTCATGTGGCGTGTAGTGGCGAAGAGTATGAGATACTAGGCAGTTGTGCGCCACGTAATAAAAAGGCGTTGATTCGACGCGCCCGTGTGAGTCGCACCACCGTTACCTTTTTCGCCAAAACCACGCGCAACCGTCCCAAAGAGCGTTGCAAAGCCCACCATTTTTAGGAGTTCTATGTACTATTATTTACCCCACGCCCCCATCTCTTTTTTCTTCAAACACTCTCCTCGCGATTTTGTCGTCGAAGAGCTACCACTTTACCCCTTTAGCGGCGAGGGAGAGCACCTCATCTTGACGGTGCGCAAAAAATCGCTTGCTACTTGGGAGATGATAAGTAAAATTGCCAATTATTTAGGTATCAACAGTCGTGAAATTGGCTACGCAGGACTCAAAGATAAGCACGCCATGACGACACAGCATATCTCTGTGCATCGTCGATTCGAGTCCAAAATCGATGCGATGGATATCGAAGGCATCAAAATTTTGGCCAAAACCTACCATAACAACAAAATCAAGCTAGGACACCTCATAGGTAATCGCTTTTTCATTCGTCTCAAAAAGGTCTCTAGCGCCGATGGAAGCAAAATCAAACACGTCATGCAAGATATCGCACGTTTAGGTCTGCCCAACTATTTTGGGTTTCAGCGCTTTGGCAATGATGGAGAGAATTTTCGTCTAGGTGAGGCTATTTGTGCAGGTACCAAACGTGAGAAAAATATCAATCTCCAACGTATGTATATCAATGCTTATCAAAGCAAACTCTTCAATGATTGGCTCGATGTGCGCTTCGCCAATGCTAGTACTAATCCTTACGCTGCGCAAATTCCTCTGGGTTTATACGCAGGGGATATTGCGATGCACTATCCGCATGGCAAAGCGTTTGTGGTAGAGGATGTGCCTGCTGAGTTGGAACGTTTGGAGTCGCACAATACTGTATTGTCGGGGCTTTTGGCAGGCAAAAGAGCGATGCGTGCGCAGGGTGAAGCCCTAGCGATGGAAGCGATGTTTGACAAGCCTACACCTGTCGATGGAGAGCGCCGCTTTGCGTGGATATACCCTACAGAGATTGAAGCGCACTACAAAAGCGATGATGCATGGATGGAGCTACACTTTTCACTGCCCAAAGGGTGCTATGCCACCGTACTTTTGGAGCAGCTTGCCAAAACACCTATAGAAAAATTATCAGAGGGAATCGATGCCTAATCACACTACGAACACACTTTCGCGTCTTTTTGGAAGCTTTGCTAGTACTGCCTTTTGGTCGCCCGTGCAACGTCTCATCAATACTACTTACGTAAAATCGTTGGGTTTGGATATGGGTGAATTTGGCGCTCCTGCTAGCTACTCCACGCTCAATGCGCTTTTTACGCGCGCACTCAAAGCGCCTCGTGCGTTTGATAGTGACCCCAAGACGATTATCGCACCGTGCGATAGCTATATTACACATGTTGGGCGCGTAGAGCAGGGCACGGCACTGCAAATCAAAGGTATGCGCTACGAAGTACGCGATTTTTTGACCTCTCACATTACCGACCAAGGCGCGCAGGCAGTAGAGCACGCACTCTACATGAATTTTTACCTTTCGCCGCGCGATTATCACCGCTATCACGCTCCTATGGATATGCAAATCGTACGTGTTGTTTATGTCCCAGGCAAGCTTTATCCTGTTAATAAGCCTTCGTTGTTGCGTCGTGAAAATCTCTTCATCGAGAATGAGCGTGTCGTCATCGAGGCAATCGCGCAAGGAAAGCGTCTTTTTTTGGTACTCGTGGGGGCGCTTAATGTAGGCAATATGGTGGTGAATTTTGAACCCGCAATAGAGACCAATACTCAAACAGGAGTCCAAAAAGTGTTTGACTATTCGAATACTTTTCTCAAAAAAGGGGAGGAGTTTGGACACTTCAAAATGGGCTCCACTATCATACTCATTGCGCAAGAGGGGCTTTTAACTCCCAATGTCACCTCTGAGCGCAAAATCGCTTTTGGAGAGCGTATCGCCACATGTCTATAGCAATGCGTCTCGTTTTTTTGGCAGTGATGCTTTTGGTAGTGGGGCTGATGCTTCGCTATATTTATGCGCGCTTTTTGCAAAAAATTCATTTTTTGCCCACGGCGTTCAATCGGATTTTTATCGCTGTTTTGGCTTTGATGCTGCTCTTTTTTATGGTGCAGACCGCGACCCACTGGGCAGGATTGGGCAGTAGTGCGTATACTTTTTTCAGCTTTTCGATAGGGATAATTTTTATTCTTTTTGTGATGGCACTGCTCTATGACATCACGCACACGCTAGGGCAAAAAATCCCTTTTAGTGCCGCCAGACGCAACAGTATCAAGCTTCTCTTTGACAGCGTGATGATTATTATCGCGGTTGGGTATATGTTGAGAGGTATTTGGGGTGGTATGCGCGACCCCATGCTCAAACGTGTCGATGTGAAGCTCTCTAGTGGCACACTACATGGATTACGTATCGTTCAGCTCACCGATGTGCATATTGGGCACAGCATCACAAAAGCCTTCGTGGAGTCGCTTGTGGTGCGTATTAATGCTTTGGAGTCCGATATTATTGTTATCACAGGTGACCTTATCGATGCGCCGTTGGGACATATCGAGGATGCACTCAAACCGCTTGAGGCGCTTCGCAGTCGATGGGGCGTCTATTTCGTCCTAGGTAACCACGACTATTTTTACGATACGCAAGCGCTTTTAGCGTTGTTGCCTTCGCTGGGTATCGAGCCACTTTTAAATAGCTCTCGACGTATCGATACGCCCAAGGGGGCTTTCAATCTCGTAGGCATTAATGACCTTATGTCCAAACGTGCAGGCTTTTTGCCCTACGATGTCGATGTGGCGTTTAGCGGTGTCGATAGCGCGCTTCCTACTATTGTTTTGGCGCATCAGCCCAAGATGACACAGTTTATGACACACCAAAAATATGATTTGGTGCTCTCTGGACATACGCACGGTGGGCAGATTTTCCCCTTCGGGCTTTTGGTGCTTTTTGAACAACCCTATTTAGCGGGACTTTATCGTATCGATGAGACACGACAAATTTATGTGAGTCGCGGCACAGGCTATTGGGGACCTGCTATTAGGGTTTTGGCGCCCAGTGAATTGACGCTTTTGGTGATTGCCTAAAGGTGGTATATTTTTTGCGTCTAAGGTTGCTTTAGAGTTCTTTGCTATACAATCGTTCCCCAAAAGCGGGGGTGCTATGCGTATCGACAAATATCTCAACAGTGTCAATATTACCAAGCGACGCGCCATCGCTCAGGATATGTTGCACAGCGGTGTTGTACTCATCAATGGCATCGTCGCCAAACCCTCCAAAGAGGTCAAAATAGGGGATAAAATCACCCTCAATTTCCTCGAATATTCCAAACACTACACTGTTTTGGCAATTCCTACTACCAAAACCATCCCTAAAACCCACCAAAATCTCTATTTCAAGGAAGAAGCATGACCTTTGAAGAGTCTATAAATACTTTTGAGCACCTTTTTCGCCACGAGATGAGCGACGAAGCGATGCATGCCTTGCTTGTGCATCTCTATGAGCATGGCGAAACGGCATCTGATATTGCAGGCGCCGCGATGGTGATGCGCGAGCACGCTATTAAGCTTCCCGTGCCTGAAGGCATGGAATATGAGCTTATCGATAATTGCGGTACAGGTGGCGATAAGAGTGGTAGTTTTAATATCTCTACGACGGTATCGATACTACTCAGTGCCGCAGGGTGCAAAGTAGCCAAGCATGGTAATCGCTCTATCACGTCGCGTTCAGGCAGTGCCGATGTGCTAGAGGCGTTGGGAGTTAATCTCAATCTCTCTCCTGCCGACCAAGTTGTGATGTTGCAAGAGTGCGGTTTTGTTTTTATCTTCGCGGTCAATCACCACCCCGCGATGAAATTCATCATGCCTATTCGCAAGGCGATTCCTCATCGAACCATTTTTAATATTCTAGGACCTTTGACCAATCCTGCTGGGGTCAAAAAGCAGTTCATGGGAGTCTTTGACAAGAGTTTTATCGAGCCAGTCATTAGTGCGCTCAAACTCAATATGACCAAACGCGCGATGGTGGTCAGTAGCGACAACGGCATGGACGAGATAGGTATCTCTGGTGTGACGCATGCGGCTACGCTTTTTGATGACGTTATCGAGCATTTCGTTATCAATCCTGAAGATTTTGGCTTCGCACTAGCCGACGTAGAGGCTATTAAAGGGGGCGATGCGACTCTCAATGCTGCGATTTTACGTGGCGTTTTGGACGGAAGTATCGCAGGCGCCAAACGTGATATCGTGCTACTCAATGCTGGTGCATCGTTGTGGGTCGATGGACGCGCCTCCTCGATGCCTGAGGGTATTGCCGTAGCGCAATCGCTCATCGATTCGGGTGCGGCTATTGCGCAATTGGACAAAATCATCGCAACTTCACGACGTTTTGCATGATGATGTGTCGAGAGCTTGCCCATATCGATAGTGTCGCGCAGACGGTTTTGTCGCATATCTCTCGTGGCGTGCTTATCTTGCAGGGCGATTTGGCGGCAGGCAAAACCACGCTGGTCAAGGCAATCGCAAAAGCGCTAGGATTGGGCGAGAGTGTCACATCGCCCACCTTCTCTGTCCAGCAAAATTACGCCAATCGACTCTATCACTACGACATTTACAATCAAGGCTTGGAGCAGTTTATGGCGATGGGACTTTTCGAGGAGCTAGAGCGCGATGCATTGCACTGTATTGAGTGGGGAGATGCGCGGTTGCAAAATTTGCTAGAACGTGCAGGTATAGCTGTAGAGGTGCTCTATATTACCAAAGAGCCAAATAGACGCTGTTATAGGATGGGTGAAGATGCATAAATTGGTAGCCAATCATTTGGCAAAAACGATAAGAGGCACGCATATCGTGCACGATGTTTCACTAGAGGTAAACAGTGGCGAAGTTGTAGGGCTTTTGGGACCTAACGGTGCAGGTAAAACGACCACCTTTTATATGATATGCGGTCTTGTAGAAGCCACAGGGGGTGAAGTCTTCTTTGATGGAGAGGATATTTCACGGTTTCCACTCAATCGACGCGCTGCAAAAGGGCTTGGCTATTTGCCGCAAGAGTCGAGCATCTTCAAAGAACTCACTGTCGAAGAGAATCTGATGTTAGCCGCACAAGTAGCACTCAAAGATAAAAAAGCGCAATTGGCGCGTGTCGAGGAGATGTTGGAACTTTTCAATATCGAACCCATTCGCAACCGTCTGGGTGCTAGCCTCTCAGGGGGTGAGCGTCGTCGTACAGAGATCGCTAGGGCGTTGGTCAATTATCCCAAATTTTTACTCCTCGATGAGCCATTTGCAGGGGTAGACCCTATTGCAGTACATGATATTCAAAGCATTATTGAATCGCTGGTCAAAATCGGAATCGGCGTTTTGATTACCGACCATAATGTCCGCGAAACCCTCGATGTGTGCCATCGAGCCTATGTTATCAAGGCAGGTTCGCTTTTGGCATCGGGCACAAGCAGCGAAATTGCGCAAAGTCCATTGGTGCGTGAACACTACCTAGGAGAGAGTTTTCGCCTATGAAACTACGCCAAGGGGTTGAAAACAAGCAAAAGCTCTCTTCTACCCTTCGTAATTGGCTTCCTATTTTGCACGCGAGTTTGGGAGATTTGGAGCAGGCAATCACGCCTATGCTTGAGGGCAATGTCGTAGCACGTGTCTCTTCAGGCTTTGAGGACTCCTTCGAATCCAAAATCCCCAAGAAAATTTTGCAAGGCAATGTCAAAACAAGCCAATCAGAGCATATCGAAGCGCTTACGGTGCAGAATAAATCGCTCTATGATATTTTGGATGAGCAAATTACAGGGCATCTCTTCCCTACGCCCCAATCGATTGCCATCGCGCAAAAAATCATCGAGCAAATCAGTCACGAAGGGTACTATGAAGGTGACGCTATCGAAGACGCTCAAAGCTTAGACGTATCAGTGGAGATGTTTGAGCGCGTGCGAGGACGGTTTGCCTATTTGGAGCCAGCGGGCATCGGTGCCAAGGATGTCAAAGAGTCGTTTCACTTTCAACTCCTGCAAAGCACCCTCCCCAAAGAGTATTTCGCGCTAGCGTCACAGATGATCGATGCATTGGAAAATCTTTCGCAATTTAGTGCTATCGAGGGCTACGAGGAGGCATTGCGCGTTATTGGACGCTTCGCTAATCCTCCTGCGATGGCCTATTTCGAAAAAGAGTCGGATATTATTCCTGATATTTATATCTACGACACGCCTCAAGGTGGTATCGATGTAGTGCTCAATGACCGCTACTATCCTACTATCGAAATCGACGAGAGTTACGGCATCGAGCACGCCTACATCACCCAAAAAATCAAAGAGGCAAAGAGTCTCGTCGATGCCCTCGAGATGCGCAAAGCGACGCTCTACAAAGTAGGGCTCATGATAGTCGAGTATCAATATGAGTTTTTCACAGGTGGCGATATGAAGCCTATGACACTCAAAACGTTGGCGGATGAGTTTGGTCACAATCCCTCGACCATCTCACGCGCAATTGCTAATAAATTTATCGCCTCATCACGCGGTGTATTGCCTATGAAGAGCTTTTTTACGACGGCACTCGATGAGGATATCTCCAATGCCGCCGTCAAAGATTTCATCATAGGTCTCGTCAAAGCCGAAGATGGCAAACGCCCTCTAAGTGACATGAAGCTTCTTTCACTGGTGCAGAAAAAATTTGGCATTACGATGGTGCGTCGTACTATCGCCAAATACCGCAAACAGCTAGGCATTGCAGGCTCAAGCGAACGCAAGAAACTCTACAAAATCGGTGCGCATTGACATCAGAAATAGAGAGTCTCAAAACCAAACTCGATAGCGCTTTGCAGATACATACATCGATGACACAACTCACCCTCGATACACCAGACCCCGTGATGGTGGCACATCGATACCGCGATGAGAATGTCTCACTTGTGTGTGCGCTTTTTGCCTATGGCAATGCACGCGTTATTGTCGATTTTTTGAATCGACTCAATTTTGAGTGGCTTGATAATCCTCCTAGCATCGACACTTTTGCGCCTCACTATTATCGATTCCAAACCGCGCAAGATACCCATGCACTCTTTGTGGCGCTTTGGCGTTTGCGCCAAACTGCATCGATAGAGGCAATATTTTTGCAGGGCTATTTACCGCATCACAATGTTATGGAGGGTATCTTTGCCCTTATCGAGGCGATATACGATACGCATGAGTATCGAAGCCGTGGCTATGAATTTTTGATAGGCAAGCCCAATACTTCTTCGACCTACAAGCGTTGGCTGATGTATCTGCGCTGGATGGTGCGCAGTGACGGTGTTGATATGGGGCTGTGGGGTGGTGTCGATACACGAGATTTGCTTCTACCGTTGGATACACACACCTTTGCAGTGGCGCGAAAATTGGGCATGTTGCAGCGCAAAAGCTACGACCTCAAAGCTGTCTACGAAGTGACGCAATTTTTGCAAAAACTGGACTATAATGACCCGATAAAATATGACTTTGCACTCTATCGAATGGGGCAACAGGGAGAGGTTTAGCGCGATGTCTACAGTATTGATGATGTTTATTTTGCCTATTGGGTTTGCTTTTTTGTATTACGAATTTCGAGACAAGAAACGTTATCAAGGTGTTTTTGACACCTTTATCGAAGAGGTCGATGCGAACGATGGCTACACCAATGCGCAAAAACTAGAGCACATTGGTCGCATGCTACAGCTCAATGGGTATGAAACACACCTAAGTAATACAAAAATCGTAGGACACAAAAAGCTTTTTAGTATTGGAGCACTTTTTGTAGGGTTGGGCTTTTTGTACATTGGAGCGATACTCTATGTGCTCTACTTTTTTTACGTCAAAAAACCCCATACTATCTCCTATGAAGTAAAAAGTCAGGCACTTTAGATGCAAAATGACCAAAACATACAAGCACTCAAAGCTTTAGGCTCAAAGGTCACTATTCTCTACGTAGAAGACAATGACACTTTGCGAGAACAAGCACGCATATTTTTGGAAAAATTTTTTAGTTCCTATTTACTTGCAGCAGATGGCAAAGAGGGGCTAGCGCTCTTTATCGAACATCGACCTGATATTGTCATTACCGACATTAAAATGCCTAATATGGATGGCTTTGAGATGATCGAAGCTATTCGAGCTATCAATCCCGATGCGATTATTTTGGTTATGACCGCTTACAAAGAGGTTCCTTTCTTGATGCGTGCTATCGAGCTGGAAGTTTTTCGTTATTTGGTCAAACCTCCCTCGGCGCATGAACTTGCGTCGCAACTGCTTGTAGCAGTAGAGCGACTCAATGCACGCCAAAAAAAGATGCATTTTGAGAGTGCGATTCAGGCACTTTTTCATGGGCATAACAGTCTCATTTGCCTCCTAGAAGAGGGGCAAATAACGTTAGCAAATGAACATTTTCTCCACTTTTTTGGAGTAGCAACGGCACAAGCTTTTGAAGAGCATTATCGAACATTAGCATTTGTGCTTCAACACCAATCGGGATTTTTGAGCTGCGAAGATGTTAGTGGGTGTCTTAACAAGATTTTAGAGGCGCGTGAAAGCGTTTTTAACGTCAAAATGAGTGATACAAAAGGGTTTGCGCACCATTTCGTGCTATCGGTGCACAAAAAAGCGAATGATTCAAATATTATATTGGTCTTCAACGATGTCACAAGCTTGGGACTTTTGCCGCTCTTTGCGATGCCCAAACCGCAAGAGGGTGATGTTGAAATTCCCACGGGTTCTGTGCAGGCCTTTTTGGAGCAAATTCTCGAGGGTGGCGGCAAGATACAGTTTTTTAACTATTTCAAGGGATTGCCTATTTCAAACCGCGCATTACTAAATCAAATCGATGCGTCTGGCATCAGCTTTAAGACCACCTATCAACAGTTGCGAGCCATTAGTCTGGAAGGGCACACAATTGTTAGTTCCCCGCTACTACCCAAAGAGTTGCTTTTTGATACTGTTTTGCAATCGAGTCTTGAAGAGGAGGAGATCACTTTCTCACCTCCGCGTTTCGTCTCTACCTCAGCCGCAATGCGCGAGCACATGCGTCTGCAACCAGATGATAATCATCAGGTGACTTTGCTACGAGAAAACAGAAAACTTCCCGTAGTGGCGACCATAAATGATGTCTCTGTAAAGGCGGTATGTATTACTGCGACAGCGTGGATGAAAACACTTCAAGAAGGCGATACCGTTACGATTGATATGGTTTTTACGCTCAATCACCAACCTGTCATTATCAATGGCGATGCCGCAATCTATCGCATTACGGAGACGAAAAATACCCACATAGTGGTCTTAATTTTTTCTCTGCGCAAAGAGGCGCAAAAAAATCTCAACAACTACCTGCTCAAACGCCAAATGGAGCTTATTCGCGAATTCAAAGGGCGTTCTAATGGATAGAGAACATCTCTTGTATCAAGACGATGAGCATCTTTGTGTGATGTTTAGCCTCGACGATGAGGAGCACGCGTCGCATCATCTGGCTGTCAATCAGTTTTTGATAGTGCACAAAGAACACGCGGTGCTTATCGACCCAGGGAGTGAGGTGATTTTCGACGAATTGGTCGAGAGAATCGAAAAACACATCTCTATCGAGCGCATTAAATTTGTCTTCTTCTCGCATCAAGACCCCGATGTAGCAGGCTCTATTGCGCAATGGAGCATTGCATGTGGAGCTAAATTTGTTATGTCGGGCTTATGGGTGCGCTTTATGTCTCATTATGGATTGATGGATTTGGAGCGTATTGTGCCGCTGCCTGACAAGGGCGCACATATCGATATAGGTGCAAAACGGCTCTATTTTTTGCCCGCACATTTTTTGCACAGCCCTGGAAATTTTTCCCTCTTTGATGCTCATTCAGGGATACTTTTCTCGGGAGATATTGGTGCCGCCGTGATGGATATGCACGCGCGCTATATTCGTATCGAGGATTTTGAGGCTCACGCCAAACTGTTGGAAGCGTTTCATCTACGCTATATGGGACCAAGTGCCTTGTGTCGCACATGGGTAGAGGTGGTGCGCAAATTCAAAGTCAAAATGATTGCACCGCAACATGGTGCGCTTTTTGAAGGGGAAAACGTAGAAAAGTTTTTGACATGGTTTGAGGCGCTTAAACCACTTTCGGATACCCCAAGGGTTTTGTATGGATTGGCTTAATCGTTATCAACAAGGTTGAAAGTAACACCTTTTTGACGCAAATAGGTTTCAAATTGCGCAAAATAGCGCGAAACTTCATCGATATCGCTTCCTGATAACGAGAGTGAAACATGAGGCTTGCCGTCAATAAGTTGTGGTAATGAAGAGAGATCGATTGTCTCAGGCAAGTCTTGCATGAGATGGCATATATCATTTTCACTGCAGTGCGCGAAGAGTGTTTTGCGATAGCTATGAGATGCTTTTGGGATGTAGTGCTCCATCGCATGGGCGATCATAGGGTGCGCCATTTGTGGAAATCCTGGCACAAAAAAGAAGCGATTATCTAGAAAAAAGCCCGACATATTGTTGATGGGATTAGGAAGCAACATAGCACCTTGAGGCAGGTCAGCCATATGAATACGAAAAGGGTAGGCATCCTCTCCAAATCTATTTAAGATGTCTTGATGAAATTGTGGATGCACAATGAGTGATTTTTGAGTAAAAACCTCTGCTGCAATTTCTCTGGTGAGGTCGTCAGGCGTAGAGCCAATACCACCAAAGCTAAAAAGTACGCTTTGTGGGTCATTCTTGATGAGTTCGAAAGTATGCTTGATAAGCTCTCTATCATCCTTGATAATGAAAGAGGCGTAAAGCGTATGACCGTAGTGCGCTAAGAGCATTTGCAAAAAAGCAAAGTGTGCATCTTTGCGACGCCCATTGAGAATCTCGCTTCCGATAATCACTCCATAAATATGCATTGTCTAATCTCCTTGCGTTCGTACGATGAGACTTGGTGGTAAAGCAAATTTTTCGATAATTTCACTTTCTACTTTGCGCATCTCTCCACTATCGACTTCATGGTCGTATCCCAAAAGATGCAAAAGACCGTGTACAAAAAGAAGCCTCAATTCATCCTCGATAGAGTGCCCAAAGGCTGTAGAGGCATCCTTGGCATGGTCGATACTAATGAGGATAGAGCCAAGTATGGGATGGTTGGGGTGTGCATGCAAAGGGAAAGAGAGTACATCAGTGGCTTTGTCAATATTACGTGTTTGAAGGTTTATCTCTTTGATGGTAGGGTCGTCCATGATGATGAGCTCTAGCGCTTTTTTATTGGCCAAAAGCTCTCTAATAGGCTCGAAAAGTTCTACGTTTATTGCATGCGAGGTTTGATTTTCAAAATCTATCATTGTGATAACCTATGTGAAGTGCTTAATTAAGAGGATTGTACAAAAAAACGATTGAAAGTGAGGGAGGAGGAGAGATGGTACCACCGGTCGGACTTGAACCGACACGATATCGCTATCATCGGATTTTGAATCCGACGTGTCTACCGGTTTCACCACGGTGGCATAAAAGTATCAAAAGCGAGAGCTGTTTGAGAGCGAAAGTATAGGAAAAGGAAACTTAATTGGCGGTAAAGGAGGAGGGCGGAAGAACCACCCTGAAAATAACGAGTGAAAACTACTTGGCAACAGCCTCTTTGAGTTGTTTGCCTACTTTGAATCTTACAGCTTTTGTAGCAGGCACATCGACTACACGCGTAGTACCTGGCACTTTGGCTTTGCGAGCAGCTCTTTGCGTGACGGCAAATGTACCAAAACCTATAAAACTCACAGAATCACCGGAAGCAAGCGCATTACTCATAGTCTCGACCATTGCATCTATTGCGGCCTCTGTATCTTTTTTGGATAGACCAGCCTTTTGGGCAACTTCTTTAACAAATTCAGCCTTTTTCATCTGTACGGGTCCTTTTTGTGGCGTGGAAAAATTTTACATCGGGTTTTGGCAAAAGTCAAGCAATATTATTTATTTTAATTACTCAAAGAAGTTTTGCCTATAGTAAACAAGGGCAAGGCGTTTAACTTTGCGGTAAAAGTGTCGATAAAAGAGTACCAAGCAACCAAGCATTATGGAACCGAAGTTGCTTAAGTCATAAAACGCAACCATACAAAGGTCTCACACAAGGATCGTGTCATGAGAGTCACGCAAAGCTCCTATTTTAACAATCTCCGCAAGGATGAGAAAAATACCGAGCATGAATTGGTACGTATCAACAAGCAGATGGCATCAGGTAAAAAGATTGAGTATGGACACGAAAATCCAGAAATTTTTATCGATACGATGCGTTTGGACAATGATATCAATAGTCTACAGCAAGCAGAGACGATAGCACAACGCTCTATTAGCTTCACTGATTATACAGATGCATCGTTGCGAGATATGAAAGATGTATTGGACAAATTTCGCGTCAAACTCATCAGTGCTGCAAATGATTCCAATGCAACTTCGTCGCTCATTGCTATTGCAAATGAACTTCGCGCCTACAAAGACCACCTCATGAACCTTGCCAACTCCAAAGGGGATGGTAAATATCTTTTCGGTGGTACTGCGCTGGAAAAACCACCTGTAAATGCCGCGGGCGAATATCAAGGCAACGAGGGTGTGCTCAAAGCCTTTTTGGGTGATAAAATCGAGCAACCCTATAACATCACGGGTCAAGAGCTTTTCTTGGGGCAAAACGATGACATACATCGAACCATCACTACCAACGTTCAACTGCTCAACAAAAAATTCCTCTATCCCGATGCAATGATAGAGGGTGGGGTTGCCGAGCAGGCAAAAGAGGTGATATTGACACGTTTTGATACCATACGCGATATGGTAGGTGATGATGATGCCAATACCAAAAATGATGAGAGTACCTTTTTCTATGTGCGTGGTCGACGCTCTGACGGCTTTAGTTTTAAAGAGCGTTTTGAGCTTCAAAGCGGCGCAAAAGTGGAAGATTTACTCGACCGTATAGGTGTAGCATTTGGCAATACATCGCGCTCAAAAATCGTCGATGTCTCGATAGACAACGCAGGTTTTATCGAGATCAATGACCGCAAAACTGGAAGTAGTAAAATAGACTTTCATATGGTCTCTTCACACGAAGAGGTGGATGATATCGATGATTTGATTACGATGGGTGCGGAGATTCAGACCTACAATAACAGCGATTTTAATGGTGCTCGCAATAACAGCACCGTTGCCGCCGCAAACAGCAAATATGACCATCGCGATTTCAAAGTCAATACTGTGCTCAAAGATTATCAAAACCGTTATGCTACCTCCTACTCGCTGGTGAGAGATGTTTTTCCTGAGGCGCTCGATAAAATTGTCCTCAATGGCGTCGATGTCGATGGTGTGCAAATCAAAGATGCAGAGTTTCGCATCGATGACACGACAACCATGCACTCCTTTTTGAAGTTCACGGAGTGTGTTTTGGGCGGAGAGAAAGGTGAAGTACGAGCCAGACTCTCTGATGGTCGAATACTTCTAGCAGATGATTCGATTACCCCGCATGAGCCTAGTGCAATGTTCGTGTCGATGACGACAATGTCTAAGGATAAGGCGATCAAAGGCTTCCCGTCACTTTCGGAGATGGAGTACGATAGAGCCTTTTGGGAAAAAGATGGAGCCAAACTCAAATCAACCGTCCCTCAAATCACCAAAGAGAGCAATGAGCGCGCCTCTGAATCGACCAAAATACTTGATGTTGCTGGAGATATCACTACAAAAGGAACTACACTCGCCATAAAAGGTCGAAATACCTTTGGAAAAGATATCGATTACTCTATTGTTTTTGATGAGCACCCAAAATGTACGACCGTTGTCAATAATGTCACACACCAAAAATATGACATCATCGCACATGGACGAACCTCAGGTGGCGATGAACTGACCTATCGTCAACTCTTTGATGTCATCAGTATGATAATGTCCAATTCACTTCCCACAAGCAGCAATCCTACCTATATCGAAGACTATTTGACTGCCGTGAATAATGCAGATGACATGGTGGAGGTGAGTTTTGATCAAGCGGGTCGCATTGTTGTCAAAGATAAACTCAATAGCGTCACCAAAATGGAGATGTCGCTTTTTGATACTGCTACAAGCAATTTTGCAAACTCTCGTGAACGTCATCCATTGCTGACGTTTCATGCCAACAATGCTCTTGTTGTGGATGATCCAAAGACCAATTTTTTTGAACTGGTCGAAGGTGCAATTCGCTCTGTTGAGCTAGAGCGCAAACGTGCCAATGGAAATAATCTCAAAGAGCCTCGCAATATTGGTATTCAAAATGCCATTGTGAGTCTTGAGCATCTTCTAGAGCATGTGACCAATTCACACTCCAAAAACGGTGCGCAATCCAACGCAATACGCTTTGCACAAGAGCGTAACGAAGCATGGATTGTCAACGCCAAAGGTATTCAAAGTGAGATTATCGATACGGATTTGGCGCAAGCGAGTATGAAATACAATCAGCTCAGCACCAACTACCAATCGATGCTCTCTACGGTAGGCAAAGTCAACAAGCTTGGCTTGGTAAATTATCTCTAAAAAGGTGATACTTGAACGGACGTGATCTTTTTTTGATACTCATTGTGGGAATACTCTCCTACTTTTTGGTGGCTACGCTTTTGGCAGGAACTACACTAGTAGGTAGCTTCGGGGCTTCGTGGGGAATGGCGAGTAGGGAGTATTTTGGCTTTTTGGCTTATGCGCTTTATGTTTCGCTTATTGGTACGGTAGTGCATTTTTATCGATATCGCACGTTGGATGCACGCAAAATAGAGATACTAGTCTCATCGATACTCCTCTTTTTCACACTCTTAATTTTCCAAGCTTTGGTTGTTTCAGGTGAATATCAAGGTAGTTTCGGAGAGAGCTTTGTTCGCTTCACGACTCCTTTTGTAGGGATTTTTGGTACATGGCTTTTTTGGTTGGCTATGACGCTTGTTGCGGCAGTTATTTTGAGCAATAAAAGTGTAAAAGAGATAGTCCAACTCCTCCTGCCTAAAAAAGAATTGTTCAAAAGCTCATCGCCTGAGTCATCTGCTTTGAGTGTCAAAAATGAAGCTACGATACAGAATAAAGAGGAGAAGCTTCCTTGGCAGGAGGAGGAAGCAAGCACTGCTGTATCTAAATCTCACACTTCGCTAGAGGAGAAACTTCAATCTATTTTACCCGACGATGAAGGAGGCGATTTTCAAATCAAACGACATGCCCCTACTAAAACATTACCGACAAATAAAATAGTTGAGAAACCTATCGAGGCACCTAGTAAAATCGCTATGGAAGAGATAGAGGAGGAGTTGGAAGAGGATTTTGATGAGGAGGAAAATGAAGATTTCGAGATTTCCCAAGAAGAGACTCTAGAGGAAATTACACCTCCAAAATCACATGCAATTGTTATCAATGAACTGGAAGAAAATAAAAAATTATTGCAGGAAATCGAGGTAGGCAAACTCGAAAAACCCAAAGACTTTATGTTGCCTCCTTTGGAATTCCTGCATGTTCCTTCTCGGCAAACGCACCAACAAAACGAGGGGAATTTGGATTTGAAAATCAAAAATTTGATGGACAAATTGCACAAATTTCGTATCGAAGGTGATGTTATACGTACCTATACAGGACCTGTTGTGTCGACTTTTGAGTTCAAGCCCTCTGCGCATATTAAAGTTTCCAAAATTTTGACGCTTCAAGATGATCTAGCCATGGCACTCAAGGCGCGCACTATTCGTATTCAAGCACCCATACCAGGCAAAGATGTTATAGGTATTGAAATCCCCAATGAAGAGATAGAGACAATTTACTTGCGCGATGTGCTTGAGAGTGAAGTCTTTATGAGCGCCAAATCACCACTTACTATTGCTCTTGGTCAAGATATTGTTGGTAAAGCTTTTGTTACTGATCTAAAAAAATTGCCCCATCTATTGATAGCAGGTACTACAGGAAGTGGTAAAAGTGTCGGCATAAATGCAATGATTTTGAGTCTACTCTATCGCAATTCACCCAATCAGCTAAGACTCATGATGATAGACCCTAAAATGTTGGAATTTTCTATTTACAATGATATTCCTCATCTTTTGACTCCTGTTATTACGCAACCCAAACAGGCTATTGCAGCGCTTAACAATATGGTGGGTGAAATGGAGCGACGCTACAAACTTATGAGCGAATCCAAAACCAAAAATATTGATAATTTTAATGAAAAAGTCAAACGCGAAGGACGCGAACCGCTACCTTACATCGTGGTAGTTATCGATGAGTTAGCAGATCTTATGATGACCAGCGGCAAAGAGGTAGAGTATTCTATTGGTCGATTGGCACAAATGGCACGTGCTAGCGGTATCCATCTCATTGTCGCTACGCAACGTCCAAGTGTTGATGTCGTGACGGGACTTATCAAGGCGAATTTGCCTTCACGTATCAGCTACAAAGTAGGGCAGAAGGTCGACAGCAAGGTCATTCTCGATGCAATGGGCGCAGAATCACTGCTGGGCAGGGGGGATATGCTTTTCACTCCTCCTGGTACCTCAGGGCTTGTGCGATTGCATGCACCTTGGAGTAGCGAGGAAGAGATAGAAAAAATTGTTGACTTCCTCAAAGAGCAACGTCCTGTGCAATATGACCAAAGATTTTTACAAAGCAATGAAGGGGACGGGGAATCATCGCACGATTTTATATCGACAAGCGAATTGGATCCACTCTACGAAGAGGCAAAAAAGATTATTTTGACAGACCAAAAGACTTCGATTAGTTATTTGCAACGTCGATTGCAAATCGGCTATAACCGCGCGGCAACTATTATCGAGCAGATGGAAGCGATGGGTGTAGTCACGGAGCCAAACGCTAAAGGCAACAGAGAGATTGCCTAGACGTCATAAACCTTGACGTGCCAAGGCTCGTAGCGTACGCCGTAAGGGTTGTTGATACCATAGCGAATTTTGAGATAGCCAAGTTGTGTGAGCTTTTTAAACTCTTGGGTTTGTGCAAAATCAGCTGTGAAATTGCGATGACCAAATCCCACTTTGCCAATATCGAAATCGCTAATGCCATGATAGGAGTATCCAGCGGGCGCTAATGAGCGAGAGGCAATTGAGAGGTTACCCTTTGTATTTACGGTTTTATTGAGAAACAGATACATCTGCTTGACGATATTTCGCACACCTGAGGTTAGCTCGACACTTTTGCCCATTTCGTTGCGTAGGCGTGTATAGGTTTCTAGCGCATCACCTTTGAAGAGGTAGTGTCCCGTGTAATCGACCTTTACGATTTCATCACTAGAGATGATATTGGTTACATCGTTGATAACTTTTTCGCCATAAAAGCCATATTTTTTTGCATCTTCATAAAAAAGCTCTTCAAAGAAATCGAGCTCCTCTTTGGAGAAATTCTCGATGCCCGCTGTGTATTTACCAATACGAATCATCTCATCAAAAGAGAGCGTATTAAAATAGCCGTAGCCCACAATTTTTTGAACACGATAGAGGCGCTTGTAGAGTGTAATTATTTTTTTGTACTCTTCGGGAGTCGCAAGCACGTCATCTTCTCGAGGTTGCAAGATGGAGGCATCAAAAAGCGCATCCGCACAAAATTCATTTTGAATAAGTTGCAAAGATTGTTCGGCGCTAAGCTCTTCCAAAAATGCAAGCGCTTTGGCTGGCATAGGCAATATCGCACCTATCAAAGCCGCATGCGAAAGCCACAAAAAATCTCTACGTTTCATTGTTTTCCTAGAAAAGCGATGGTGTTAAATCGTCCGTTTTGGGACTTTTTTTCACTTTGGGTGCTTTTGGTTCGCTGGGCTCTTCGTTTTTGGGCGCGTTTTTGAACTCTTCAAGCTCTTGCAAGAGTGAAGCAATGAGCACATCGCGATCTCGCAAACTCTCTTCAAGCAGCGCATTTTGCTTGATTGACTCTTCGAGCATTTGCGTCATGGAGAGCGCCATTGCATCCATTGCTTTGAAGTGAGCCAAAAAAGTTTCAATTTTTTCTTTCATGAGATGCCCCTGCGAATTTGGCGGCAATTATAGCCAAAAAGTTTAGTCTAGATGCTTGCACGCATCAATTGCATATCGAACCGCGTTGAGATAGCTTTCGATTTTAGGTTTTTGTGCGGTATAGGCGATGTCAAAAGCGGTACCGTGATCGACGGAAGCACGAATAATAGGGAGATTGAGAGATATATTTATTGATTCGTCAAAATAGAGAGCTTTTAGGGGAGCCAATCCTTGGTCGTGATAGAGCGCGGCGATGCGATTGCAGTGAGCTAGCGCATGCGGCGTAAAAGCAACATCGGGGACGCTTGGTCCAAAAAATATGGGTTTTCCAATTTTATGGTTTGCGCTTTGGATAGCAGCATCTATGAGTTCCTCTTCGTTACCCAAAACTCCACCATCGCCAGCGTGTGGATTGAGTCCCAAAACATTGATTTTGTCAAAGTGTGTTGTCTCATATAAATCGAGTAAAAAAACTTCCAAAGCATCAAATGTAAGATATTTTGGCACTTCACGAAGTGGGATATGCTCTGTAAAAAGTGCCACAAAAAGCTTGGAATTGCCCAGCATCATGATTGCATCGCGACCAAAATGGTGTCGCAAATAGTCGGTGTGACCTTTGAATTTTATGCCTGCCTTTGCCCACGCCTCTTTGTGGATAGGTAATGTTACGAGCGCATCGACTTTTTTTTGTTGCGCAAGCTCTACGCCTTTGACAAACGATGCAAAACTGTATCGACCAGCGTTTGCATCGATGATACCTGCTTCGATTTGAATAGGTATGTCAAGCTCAAAAGTACGGAAAGTAGGCGATTTTGAGGTATGTAACTTTTTGCATGCCTCATCGACAATCGCATCATCGACAATATAGAGTGGATCGCACCATTGTGAAATTATTTCATGTGCCGCAAGTGCGATAGAAAGCCCAACGCCATTAATATCGCCAATGCTTACGGCGATTTTGGTCAAATGAGACACTGCTTCATCTCGACAATAGCTCTTTCTAATCCTACAAAAACGGAACGCGCTACAATGCTCTGCCCGATGTTAAGTTCACTGATTGCGCCGATGTTGGCAATGGCAAAAACATTTTGATAATTAAGTCCATGTCCTGCGGCAACTTCCAATCCTAATGAAAAAGCAAAATCTGCACTTAAATGCAATGCATTTGTTGCCTCTTCTAGCTTTTGTTCTAGCTCGACACGAGAGAGGGAAGTATAAGCAGGTATGGCATGCTTGGTGCGGGAAAGATTTGAATATAAAGATGCGTAGAGATTGGCATAAGTGCCTGTGTGTAGTTCGACCATCGATGCACCTAATCGATAGGATGCTTCGATGACCGCATGTTCGGGGTCTATAAAAAGCGAAACAGCAATACCCGCTTGATGGAGTTTGGCGATAGCTTTTTGTAGAGAAGAGGCGTGCCCAATGACATCCAAACCACCCTCTGTGGTAACTTCCTGACGTTTTTCTGGCACGATGGTAGCACGATGGGGCTTGAGTCGGCAAACAATATCAATAATTTCATCGCTTAATGCGCATTCGATATTGACAGGCAAATGGGATAATGCGACGATATGAGTAGCATCTTCATCTTGAATGTGACGTCTGTCTTCTCGTAGATGAATCGTGATTTGGTAACCTCCCGCTCGTGCGACGATGCCCAATGCATCGATAGGGTCAGGATCGTTAATTTTGCGTGCTTCCCGTAATACTGCGATATGGTCGATATTGACGCCTAGTTTCATTGTGGCTCCTTGCGTTTGGCATAAAAATCGTGTTTGAATTGCGCAAATTGTCCTGCTATGATTGCCTCTCTAGCCATTCTAACAAGCTCCAAATAGTAGTGCAAATTGTGAATCGAAGCCAATCGAAAATAGGTCAACTCTTTGGCGCGAAATAGGTGACTCAGGTAGCTTCGACTATAGCGCTGGCATGTCATGCAGGTGCAGTTCTCATCGATAGGACGTGGGTCTGTTTTGAACCTTGTGGCTTTTATGGTGATGCGTCCGAAATGGGTAAAAAGTGTCCCGTTGCGGGCGTTGCGCGTGGGCATGACGCAATCAAACATATCGATACCGCGTGCAATGTTTTCGACCAAATCTTCTGGTGTACCCACCCCCATGAGATAGCGTGGCTTATCGACAGGCATGAGCGGCGTGGTGTGCTCTACGGTGTCATACATTGCCTGATTAGGCTCTCCGACGCTTAATCCGCCTATGGCAAAACCATCAAAATCGAGAGCGCACAGCTCATTTGCAGATTGTGTACGGAAATTTTTGTCTGTACCACCTTGGATAATGGCGAAAATATTATTTGTTAGCCCTCTGCCTTGCGATTGCATGGAACGATGGTAATCGATGGAGGTTTTGGCCCATTGCGTGGTGCGTTCGATAGAAGCACGAATGCGTTCAGGCGTAGCGGGTAGGGCGACCAAATCGTCCAAAATCATCATGATGTCGCTGTTGAGGTTATATTGAATATCGAGTACTTTTTTTGGGGTAAAAAGGTGACGGCTTCCATCGATGTGACTTTTAAACTCTATGCCTTCGTCAAAATGTTGCGTGTTTTTACTCAAGCTAAATGCCTGAAATCCTCCACTGTCGGTCAAAAAACTTTTGGGATAGCTTGTAAATCCATGCAAGCCTCCCATTTGCGCAATTACTTCATCACCTGGACGCAAATAGGTGTGATAGGTGTTGGCGAGAATTATTTGTGCGTCAAGTTCACTCTGAATGTCTGCCATATCCAAAGCCTTAACACTTGCGAGAGTACCAACAGGCATAAAAACAGGAGTGAGAATAGTACTGTGTGCCGTTTTGAGCGTGCCAGCACGAGCAGAGCCATCAGAGGCTTGAAGCGAAAACTGCATGATAGGGAATTTCCTTGGGGTTTTAAAGGAAGGAGTATAACGATGCTTTGTTGAAAATATGCTACAATCCCTGCTCGTTTTGGGGATAAAATCCCCTGCAGAAGGGCTTTGATGTCAATTTTGAAGAAAAATCTTGTAATTGTCAGCGGTGAGATTGGTCAGCAATTTTTATCTCAGATGTTTGCAAGCAGTGATACACAAAATCCTTACGATATTATCTACTATGACGAAGCTATTACCCTTCTAGACAAAGACAACTTCACCTACCACAAATTTGACCCAACCAGTTTTAGTAAAATTTCCATGCTGATGAAAGGGGAGTATTTTCAAGCCCTTATTGTCATGGATAAGCGCACCGATATTGAGGTCACCGTCAGTAATATTCGTGCTCACAAAAATCAGATGCGCATTATTTTGATTGATTTTTGGAATATCGCGTGGAAAGATCCAAATATTGTTGCCATTAAAAGCAAAGAGGTGCTCTCTAATCGCATGACTAATTACCTGCCCGATGTGCCCATGATTGCACAAAATGTCGGTCTGGGCATTGGCGAGGTAATGGAAGTTGTTGTTCCCTTCGGGAGTAGCTATGTTTACAGGCATGTTTCGACGATTCACCAAAAGAATTGGAAAATTGTCGCTCTTTATCGCAATAATCAACTTATTATCGCAACACCCAATAAGATGATTCAGCCCAATGATAGATTGCTTTTGATTGGAGAGCCTTCTGTTTTGCGATCTGTAAATCGTGCTATCAAGCGACAATTGGGGCAATTTCCAGCACCGTTTGGTAAAAATCTCTATCTCTATTTGGATATACGAAACGCCTCATCCGAAGCAACACTCGCAAAAATCTCACAAGCACGCTTTTTGCATCAGAAATTCAATCACAAGCTTTTCATTCGCGTTATCAATCCTCGAGATTTTGCTCTTTTAGAGCAGATAAAAGCGCTCGATAATTCCGAAATCGTTGTTGTCATTGACTATACGATTGATACTTCTCTGGAAAAAATACATGCAGATATTGAACTTTTTAATATCGGTCTGATTATTGTTGACGGTGCGCAATTTGCACAAAAAGAGTATCGAAAAGTGCTCTATGATTTGAGAAAACCTGTTTTGAAGCTCTCTGCTAAAAGCATTGAAGATTTAGGGGAGGCTATAGTCTCCATATCAAGTCACTCCTATGTCAATCGTGACTTAGAACGCATCTCTACGGCAATTTATGATGTAAGTGCGCAATTGGGATTGCGAATAACGTTGTTCGATTTTTTACAAGAAGAGTCGGAGCAGGAGCAGGTCATCATTGAACATTTCGAGAACTTGTCAGCAATTTTTTCAAAACGATTTCATGTTGTCAAAAGCGATTTCAATCCTATTCGCTCACTTAGAAAGCGAAATAATTTCTTGCAATGCATACCTTTTAACATGGAAGTACTGCCTCGTCGATGGCACTCAATTTTTTCTACGGATATGCATAAGCTTTATTACAAACTGGATGAATATCATCAAATTTTCATTCCGACAAAGATATAAACAAGATTTTAAGTGGGGATTGGTTGCGGAAACAGGATTTGAACCTGTGACCTTCGGGTTATGAGCCCGACGAGCTACCGGACTGCTCTATTCCGCGTCATTGTAGGGGGATAAACTGTGGATGGGGTAGTAGGATTCGAACCTACGAATATCGGTACCAAAAACCGAGGCCTTACCGCTTGGCGATACCCCAATAGGTGGGAGTTGCTAGAATTTTGCAACGGGTGGAATTATAGTCAAAAAGCTTTGTGATGTCAAGGGATTTTGGCTATACTCTTGCCTTTCCAATACTATTTAGATTAGAAGGGTTTACATGTCTGCAATGGAACGAATCACACAAGCTATTGAAGCGATTAAACGCGGCGAAATGGTCGTAATGATAGATGACGAAGATAGAGAAAATGAGGGTGATTTAGTTTACGCGTCCGTTTTTAGCACACCAGAGCATGTAAATTTTATGGCATCGCACGCCAAGGGGCTAATTTGTGTAGCAACCTCAGCAGAAATCGCTCAACGCTTAGCATTAGCTCCCATGGTAGCACGTAACGACTCTTCCTATGAGACAGCCTTTACTGTCTCTGTGGATGCAAAAGGTGCCAGTACGGGGATCAGCGCCTACGAGAGGGATATGACCATAAAGATTTTGGCTAATCCGCTTTCACAAGCACAGGAATTAGTTCGCCCTGGTCATATCTTCCCACTTATTGCCAAAAACGGTGGTGTACTTATACGCACAGGACACACCGAGGGGAGTGTCGATTTATGCAGATTAGCAGGATTGGCACCCTCTGCAGTTATCTGTGAAATCATGAAAGAGAATGGGGAAATGGCTCGACGTGATGATTTGGATGTTTTTTGCCACAAACATGCCCTCAAAACCGTTTTTATTTCCGACTTGGTTGAGTATCGATTGCAAAATGAGACACTTTTGCGTCAAACAAAAGAAGAACTCATAGATTTTGATGGCATTGCTGCACGAAAATATCAATTTGAAGACCATCTAGGACATTTGCATACAGCAATAATGTTTGGAGAGAAGAGTCAAACTATGGCCGTAAAAGTGCACAATATCATCCCCGATATCGACCTAATACTCGACAATATCAAGTATAGACACCTTGTGGATGCCATGGAATATCTCAAAAAAGAGGGTGGGCTCTTATTGTTTATCGACAGTGCAGAGCGACACTCCAAAGAGATGAAAGAGTATGGCATAGGAGCTTTGATGCTCAAGGCATTCGATGTGAAGAATATTCGCCTTCTCGCCTCATCGAACCGTACCGACTTTGTGGGCATACATGGTTTTGGACTGCAAGTTGTTGAGCAAATAGTGCTCTAGTATGCAAATTCGAGTTTATTATGAAGACACAGATGCTGGCGGTGTAGTCTATCACGCGAACTATCTAAAATTTTGTGAGCGTGCTCGTAGTGAAATACTTTATGCAAAGGGTGAAACGCTTTCGATAGAGGGTGCGCAATTTGTGGTTAAATCGCTTCAAGCTAATTATCATGCATCTGCAAAGCTAGGAGATATTCTCGATATTACGACACGCGTAGTAGCCGTAAATGGTGCTAGTGTTGATTTTGAGCAAAACGTTTATAGACAAAATACTCTTTTGTTTATACTCAATGTTCGAGTCGTTCTCGTCAACCAGCAGGGCAGAATTGTACGAATATCAGAGCGAATCGCTCAAATTTTTACCTAGTCTACGCGCTTAAATCCGTAACTAGTAGGTGTGTATATATGAATTGGATAGATAATTTGATTATTTTGAATGGGGAGATTAAACTCTCTAGGTTCATCGATAACCTTTGAGAGCAGCAAATCAATGCCAAGAGTTGTTGCAAAATTAATACGGTCGTAAACGATATTGTTATTAAAAAGCTCGTTTGCTTCGATAAGAATATTGTTTGTATTTTCAATCGAGTTCGCAATAAGCATATTGCGTCGATCGTTCTCTTGAGTAATTGAGAGCAATAGCGGGGAGTAATTTATCTGCGTTGAGAGTATCGAGGCTGGCTCAATACCGTAGAGTGTCAGCTGCGAGAGGATAATTCCCGTCGTAACCGTAGCAGTATTTACGAAAATTGTCCCATCTTGCAAAAGTTCATTGTCTTTAAAATAGGATTTCAGGTCTGACTCTTTGCGGCTCATGACTGTCGCAAATTGAATCCATCGCGGATCGACATAGGAAGAAGCCAAACCGTTGAGTTGTTCACCTAAAAAACCTTCGTCATAAAAGAGTCCAACATAGCCCTTGGTGTATCGCATCAGGCGTTTGATTTGCCCCTCGTAATCGATACCGCCAAAATATAGGGTAGGGTGTGGATTTTCAAGATCACCGCGAAAAACCGTAGGAAAAAAGAGCGTGAGCTTGGGCGCCAACGTATTGATATTATGCGCTCCAGTCAAGGTAACAGGCGCAATAACATAAGAAAACCCATCCTTTTGTATCTGAGCTAAAGCATTCTCGATGGTTGCGCTCTCTTCATCCTCGATATAGTAAGTCTGGAGCGTAAATGCATGATTTTTTGCAACCAGATAAGCAAATACCGCATCATTGGTGGTGACGGCATATTTGCCAATTTTTTTATCGGGCACCAATAGTGCGATTTTGAAGTGCGCATTAAAATGATTACGTTTTATATTGAGAAACGTTGCATACATCATCATCTGCTCTTTTAGGCTCACATCGGCAATCGTATTCTCAAAAAGCGCCAAAAAAGAGAATATCTCTTCATCGTCAAGGTGCTCTTGCAGGCACGCCGAGGTGCAGGGTTGCACTTGCGTATTGATGATGAAATTTTGGGCCGTTGAGATATCTGAAGAGAGGTGGCTTTTACTCCATGCGAAGGAGAAAAGCAAAATTAACGTGACGATACGCATAAATAATTGGCTATTTTTTTAAGATGTTCGAACATTGGGGCGCGATAAGAGGGATTTTGAAGTATAAATTTTGGATGATAAAGCGGCATAAGCGCATATCCTTGAAAAGTTTGAATCTCTCCCACGGCATTATCAAATGGCGCAGCATTACTCGTGAAGTAATTGTAACTTAGCTCCCCTAAAGTGACAATAAGCTTCGGAGTCACCATCTCTATTTGCTTGAGCAAAAATGGCTTACAACTCAACACCTCAGAAGAGACAGGGTGTCTACCTCCTGATGGCATACATTTGACAGCATGCGTATAGTATATGGAGTCAACGGAACGTTCTAAAACTTTCTCTACCATTTCAACAAATTTTTGTCCTGCATTCCCATGCAATATTGCGCCGCTCTCTTCGGCTAAAGAGGGATAATCCCCGACAAAAAACAGATCGCTACTCGTCGTTCCTAGACCCCAAAAAGCTTGTTTACGTACTTTTGAGAGGTCGCATAAATGACAATGCTTGATTTGAGCAATTAACGCCTCATGAGAGCTTGCCATAGGAATTTGCAGCTCCTCTTGCGCGTTTGAAAAATCGAGCGCATCGACATATGCATGACCCATTGCGCGCAAGGAATAGAGTGTGTGAAGTTGTTTCGTGGCTTGATAGGAAATCATGAAAGTATTATCTTAAAAAAGCAGTTAAAGGGAGGTAAAAGCGCCTCCGAAGAGGCGTAGAGAAGGGGTTACTCAGAAACAGTTACGGAAGTTGGAAGTGATTCCCAGATACCATGCTTCGTACAGTAAGCTTGAGCAACAAGCTCCAGCTTAGAGCCAGTTGGAACGATGTTAAATGTTACTTCAGCGTGATTTTTTTCATTGCCGAGTGCACCTGGAACGAAATCTGCGCGCGCCAAAAGTGTTTGACCATTGTATAGCGCCATGTTTGCAATGTAGTGATCAAAATCATCTGGATGTGAGTACTCATTACCCATTTTGACGGTCACTGCAAATTTTTGCCCTTTTTTAGCTGTGCTTGCACAGTGAATGAAAGGAGAGTGGCGATCGATATAATCTTTTTTCGCTTCTCTCTCAACTGTATCGATATCAACGTAGCGGTTAATTGTAGGCATCTTTCTTTCCTTGTATTTCGAATTTACACCACAATTGTACAAGCCTCAACTTTAAGAAAACACAATTACTCTGCTTGTGTATTCGAGCAAGTTATATTTAATGTTGAATAATTTCAAGCAAATGCGTAGCCAAATGCTCTTTGTAGAGTTTTATCGAAGGTGCCTTTGTATGCGCGCCCATTCGATAGAGCATGATTGCTCCTACTAACATATCAAACAGCGGAGTAGGTTCTAGCAATTTAAACACTCCACGTCCCACGCCATAGGTGTAAAGCTTCACAAACTCCTTGTCGAGACCCTCCAAAAGCTGTGCATTGGCTTTGTCGCAATCTTTTTTTTGGCTCGATAGCTCCCGCATAATAAGTGAGAGGGAGGTAAGCTCAAAAGAGAATAGGGCGTCAATATAGAGATGTAGCTCTTCGATAGGTGCAGCCTGTAGTTTGAGAGCGGTATGGCGCAAAAAATAGTCGATTGTCTCTTTTAGAACAGCGTTATATAACTCCTGCTTGCTTTTGTAGTAGTGATAGAGCGTTGCTTTGTTTTTGCCTGCCTCCTGTGCAATGTGCGCCATCCCCACACCATCAAATCCAAATTGACAAAAAAGCTTCCGTGCACTCTCTGTAATAGCTGTTTGCGTATCCAAGGCACTTCTCCTGCGCATTATCAACCGACTGGTTGATATTTTTATTTTTCTTCGACCGATTGGTTGATTGTATCAACCGAATGTTTGAAATACCCTAAAAAGCCCCAATTAACGCTAAGCAGGTTAAAATGGCGCAATTTTTTATCGAGGTAATGTCTATGTTGCAATCGTTGCTAGTGGAGATTGGGGTTGAAGAGCTGCCCGCTATTCCCTTCCTGAAAGAGCTTCCCAATATCGAAGCAAAGTGGTTAAAAATTCTTGAAGAAGCACGCCTGCAAGGTGATTTTGAGTTTTATTACACGCCCCGTCGATTGGTGTTGTGGCATCGTGAGTTTTTGACGCAACAGCCTGACGCTACGGAGGAGTTTTTTGGAGCACCTTTGAGCGTAGCGTACAAGGACGGTGAACCCACGCAAGCGGCATTGGGATTTGCAAAAAAGTGCGGAGTAGATATTTCGCACGTTTCAAGCACAACAAAAGAGGGCAAAGAGGTCCTCTACTTCTCCAAAACGGTCGCAGGGCGTCCCAGCAAAGAGCTTTTGGCTTCAATGCTGAAAGCCTTTATAGAATCACTCAATTTTGGCAAAAGTATGCGCTGGGCATCCAACAGTGAGCAGTTCATTCGACCCATTCGATGGTTGAGTGTTATATTGGGGCACGAGGTGGTTCCATGCGAGCTTTTTGGGGTCACTTCACAAGCCTTTACCTACGCACATCGACAACACAGCTTTGAACCTCTTTCTTTCAATGGACCCAAAGCCTATTTCGAGGTTCTCGAAGGTGGGAAAGTATCGCTTTTTTCCCAACAACGACGCGAAAAAATTCTCCAAGATTTTGCGCAACTAGAAAAAATGCATGGGGTCAAAATAGAGATAGATAAGGGGCTTTTGGATGAAGTTGTGGCGATTACAGAACATCCAACGGCAGTAATGGGTAGCTTTGATGCAACTTTCTTGACACTTCCCAGCGAAGTTATTGTCACTTCCATGCGCGAGCATCAACGCTACTTTCCTGTCTATGCCAATGGCGCACTAACGCACCATTTTGTCGTAGTTAGCAATGCGCTTGCGACCGATTTTGGTCAAATAGTCGCTGGAAATGAACGCGTATTGCGAGCACGATTGAGTGACGCGCTCTTTTTCTACCAAAACGACCTTTCAAGAGGCTTGCAAAGCAAAGGATTAGACCGTGTCGTCTATATGAATGGACTCGGCTCTCTTGCAGATAAAGTCGAACGTGAAAAAGCAATTGCAACGCTTCTCTTGGAGTATCACGCTACGTTTTTTACGCAAGGCTTGGCGCTTACACATGCTCAAATCCTAGCGCTCGTAGAGCGTTTTTTTACTATCAACAAAGCAGATTTACTTACCGAAATGGTGTATGAGTTCACAGAGCTTCAAGGCATAATGGGAAGCTATTACGCCAAAGCACAAGGGGAACATCCCCTCATAGTAACCGCTATGAATGAGCAATATTTGCCAAATGGGGAAGCAAGTGCATTACCGTCAACACTTTTTGGCGCATTGGTGGCAATGAGCGTCAAGACGGAATCCATCATGGGACTTTTTAGCATCGAGCAGATTCCAACGGGTTCGCGTGATCCTTTTGCCTTGCGCAGGGCTGCTAATGGACTTTTACAAATTGCTTTGACATTCAAAATTCCACTCTCTATAGATACGCTTCTTGGCTCTGCTGATGCAATTTTTGGTAATTTCGATACGAAAGCTTTACGTCTTTTCATTTTCGACAGGCTTTACAGTCTCTATGCAGTAAACCCCTCTATAATCAAGGCAGTTTTGGCTTCTGGAGAGAGTGATATTGTAGTGATTGATCAAAAAATTTCTGCACTCAACACACTTGTCGCTACAGAGGATTTTCGAGAGTTTGTTTCACTCTTTAAGCGGGTTGCCAATATCTCAGAAGATGCACCACGAAACCTCACTATCGATACGAACGCCTTTATAGAACCCATTGAGCATGAGCTTTATAAAGCTTTTGCGCAAATCGAGACACAAAGCTACGCAACGATTAGCGACAAGCTCGACGCACTTTACGGTTTACGTTCATTGTTGGGGCGCTATTTTGAAAATGTAATGGTTAACGCGCAAGATGAAACGTTGCGCAATGCACGCAAAGGGCTTATCGGTGCAATTTATGGTGCATTTAGAGATATTGCAGATATCAAAGAGATAGCACTCTAAAATGCACGCTCCCCACTATGATGCAGTTCTCATTGGCGGGGGCATTACAGGCTCTTTTTGTGCCTATTTTTTGGCGCAAGCAGGAAAAAAAATCCTTTTAGTCGATGCGCCGTCACTTCATCGACCTGCAAGCTTAGCGGCAGGGGCTTTCATTACGCCCAAGATTGGTAAACCAACGCTTTTAAGCCACTATACTGATATTGCCTACGCCTTTGTTTTAGAGCTTTATAAAACAGAGCAGTTCAAGGCTTTTTTTCATTCCACTCCTTTGCTTCAAATCCCTCAAGAGAGCCGCGATATTGACATTTTTGCACAGTGGGCATCCTCGCATGATACAGCTATTGCACCTCATGATACTCCTGTAGGGACACTCCTTATAGAAGAGGCAGGCATTGTTGACGCTGCAAAAATATTGCATTTTCTACAACAGCACTTTGAGGTCTCACACAAAGAGGTGCAAGAAATTCATCGCACTTCTTTGGGATGGAAGGTGGAAGAATGGAGCACTAGCCATCTAATATTGGCGCAAGGCGCCATGCCTGCACTCATCGATGAGCCCTATATGCAAATACGCCCTGTTTGGGGAGAGCGTATCGAAATCGAGGTTCCAATCGAGCACAATGCATACACACGACATCGTTTTGTTTCACTCTCAGCTACGCTTGATGAGAAGCGCATCATTATTGGGGCGACGCACGAACAGGGCAAAAGAGAGGGCGCATTATCACCAACTGCCATTTCTGCTCTATTAGCGAAAGCACAAGAGATGCTACCATTGTCACCACAACCCAAGATAATCGACCACCGCGCAGGTGCAAGGGCGGGTACTGTGGACTATTTACCGCTAGTAGGGCGTATCGTCGATGCAGACGCAACTTTGGCAGCACATCCCAGGCTCAAAAAAGGCGCACGAATCGATTCTGAAGCATTCACCTATCACACGAATGTTTCGATTATCAACGGCGTGGGAGGCAGGGGGTTTGTATTGGGACCATGGTTAGCATGGCTTTTGACGCAAAACATCCTATTAGGGGAGGCAATTCCACACACATTGGAGCCTCAGCGTCTTTTTGTACGCTACGCAAAGCGACTAAAATAAGGAAAAAGTATGAAAAAAGCTCTAGTATTGCTTAATATGGGTGGGCCAAATAGCCTCGATGAAGTCTCTCTTTTTTTGAAAAACATGTTCAGCGATAAGCATATTTTGCCTATCCCCAATCGCTTGGTGCGGTCATTGGTTGCGTGGATAATCACGAAGCGTCGAACGCCTATTGCACAAGAGAATTACCGTCAATTAGGCGGCAAATCTCCTTTAGTTTCCCACTCAAATCATCTACGAGATGCTCTTCAAGAGAGGCTAGGTGATGAGTGGATAGTAACGCTTGCCATGCGCTATACACCTCCTTTTGCACATGAAGCCATAGAAGAGTTACAGACCGCTACCATTTCTCATCTCTACTTACTTCCTATGTACCCTCATCACTCAACAACCACAACAGACTCTTCTGTGGAGGATTTTTTGATGTATATGAGCATGGCTCATTGGGATGTCACAACCACAATCATGGGACACTATTACGCATTTCAATCATACAATGAAGCTATTGTAACATCGATATTAGAAAATATCGAACACAAAGAAATCGCAACAACCTCGCTTATTTTTTCAGCGCATGGACTTCCTCAAAGCGTTATCGATAAGGGAGATTTGTATGAAAAGCATATTGAAGCGCACGTAGAGATTCTGAAAAAAATGCTTCGTGAGAAGGGGGTGGTTTTTGCAGATGTGACATTGGCTTATCAGTCTAAAGTTGGTCCTATGAAATGGCTAGAGCCTTCGCTGGAAAGTGCCTTGGAGAAGCAAAAAGAGTATAAAAAAGCTCTCATTTATCCTATTGCCTTTACCGTAGACAACTCCGAAACAGAATTTGAACTCTCTATCGAGTACGCGCACAAGGCAAAAGAGCTGGGATATGACTCGTACAGAGTAGTTCCCGCACTCAACGCGCATCCTATGTTCGTCGATGCTCTTACAAAAATGGTTCAAAATGCCTAAACGTCTCGTTATATTCGATATGGACGGCACGCTTATCGATTCGGCAGAGGATATAACATCGTCGATAAATTATGTGCGTGTATCGATAGGATTGCCGCCTCTCAAAAAAGAGGAGGTAGTAGCCGCTATCAATCAAAACGAAGGCTCTTTAGCCTCCTATTTTTATCAAACTGCCATATATGAGCCGACGCACAAGGCACTTTTTGAAGCGCATTACTATGAAGAGTGCACAAAAAACGTCTATGCTTACGAAGGTATCGAAGCAATGCTCGAGACACTGCATGAGAATAATGTAGCGCTTTGCGTGGCGACAAATGCGCCTACACTTTATGCCAAGCGAATGTTGACGCATTTGGGATTGGAATCCTATTTTTTCTCTATCGAAGGCGCTGACAAACATCGACCCAAGCCCGATGCAGCAATGCTTCATGCGCTCATGCAAGCAAATCTGTATGACATTGCGAAAAAAGATAGGGCGTGGATGGTTGGTGACAGTCACAAAGATATTGCGGCAGCACAAAATGCTTCTATCGATGCCATACATGTAGGATGGGGGTTCGCATTGGAGTCGCGCTTTGATACAATATATCATCCAAGCGAGCTACTTGATATCATTCTCCAATAAGGACGCGCAATGCTAGAGGCTATTTGGGTTTACGATTGGGTTCTACTGGGACTTATTGGTGTATCGCTTTATGTGCTTATCCTCAATCTGCGCACCATTGGCGCATTGCGCAAAGAGAAGCAAGAAAATCAAGAGAATCAACTTTTGCTTACAGAGCTTCTGGGTGATCTTAAGGGCTATTTTGCACGTATCGAACAGAGAATCGTAGGACTAGAAGAGCACGAGCAAAACGAGACGCATACCACAGATGCAAATCACGATGAGATGCTACAAACATTAGAGCATATGCATATCGCACTCAAAAAGCAGGCACTCCAACTCGATACGCTCTTTCACAACGAATCCTCTATTTCGCATTCTCAAGCTTCTACGCTTCAAAAGTTTCTGACCCAAATCTTCGAGCAACAAAAAGAGCTTCTTCTCTCCATCAAGCAAGCGCTTTATCCCTTGCCGCTCATTCAAAAGCAGACAGAAGTTGCTTTTGAGCACATGAAGGAGGAGTTTTCTGCAATTTTCGCCCCTCTGCGTAGCGCTTCTGATGATGCTCAAGTTCTTCTGGCAAAGAGCATGAGGCACTTCGATATTTTTTTTGAAACGCAAATAGAGCGATTTGGTCAAACAGCAAATAAAATAGAGACAATAGAAGAACAGCTCAAAACATTGAGCTTGCACGTAGATGTGGTGAAGCGAAATATTATTACGACCGTAGAGCAGAGTATCGATTTGACTCCCATCTATAAATCGCTTCACGACCTTATCGAAAAAAGTGGGAAGGTTTTTCGGGATTACCATACGGCGCAATCTGAAATTACGCAGCTCATTTCAGCGCTAAAACGCCATGAAGAGCAAGATCTGAAGTCTTTGCGTGATGACGTGGAGCGCTTTTTGAATGATTTGGGAGAGGAGTTGCAGCAATCCCTCATTCAAGTGCGTCAAGAATTCAACGCCTCGCATCGACAAGTCAGCGATACAGTCAAGACGCTAGCGGAGCGAACGTTGATAAAAAATGCCTACGCGCAAAGCGAAACAAAATTGGCATAATAATTGCTGGCATCCATCCAAATGCTGTCAAAGGATGGATATGCAGTCAGGATATTACAGTGCTACGGGTGGGATGGTCGTATCGTTCAACAAACTCGATACGGTCACCAATAATCTCGCCAATCTAAACACTAATGGATTCAAGCGAGACGATTTAATTGTAGGCGATTTTTTGCGTCTTTACAAAGACAAGCGTGAAGAGTTGCCCTTGGCAAACCACACGCACGATTCCGCCAAATATTACAATCGCGCAATGGATAGAGTGCCACACGTAGTTGCAAGCTACACCAACCATCTACATGGCCCCTTGCAAAAAAGCGACAACCCTCTCGATTTCGCTCTTAAGCGCGACGATGCATTTTTCGCTGTCAAAACGCCAAACGGAATTCGATTCACAAGAGACGGTGCATTTGTCATCGACAAAGAGGGGACGCTCACCACTAAAGAGGGTTATCCCGTATTGCCTGCTAATTATTTTGACAATGGAAGTCTCATAACATTCGAACCAGAACATGGCGCGCCACACGTCGATAGTCATGGACGTATCTACGCAGGAGGAAATGAGCTTACTCAACTCATGATTGCACAGCCAGCCGAAATGGAACGTCTCGAAAAAGAGGGAAATTCTCTCTATAAGCCCTTCGATGAGCGTCGATTTGATATTCTCAAAAACAGCAATGCTGTAGCGCAAGGCTTTTTGGAAAAGAGTAATGTCAATGCTGTGAGTGAAATGGTCACAATGATTGAAGCGCATCGCATGTTGGGCATGTATCAAAAAGTAATGGATACACAAATGAATGACATCAATCGCGATGCAATTGAAAAAATTGCAAGCAAATCATAATAGGAGCCTTTTATGTTACGTTCACTCTATACTGCATCGACAGGAATGCTTGCACAGCAAACGCAAATCGACACCACTTCAAACAATATCGCCAACGTCAATACAATTGGCTATAAAAAACAACGCGCAGAGTTTGCGGATCTCATGTATCAAGTGATGGAGCATGCAGGAAGCGCAACTAGTACGACTACAATGTCTCCTACAGGCATCGAAGTAGGTCTTGGTGTAAGACCTACCGCAATTACCAAAATGTTTTCTCAAGGGAATTTTCAAGAGACGGGCAATAATTTGGATTTAGCTGTTACGGGAAATGGTTTTTTTCAAATCGAACTGCCTAATGGCAATATCGCTTATACGCGCAATGGTAGTTTCAAACTTGACGCAAACGGCACTGTAGTAAACAGTGATGGCTATCGATTGCTCCCCGAAATTACCATTCCAGAAGATGCAACAAATGTTGATATTGGCATCGATGGGACAGTGTCAGTAGTACAAGCAGGGCAAACCGTCGCAAACCAAATCGGGCAAATCGAATTGACCAATTTTATCAATCCAGCGGGACTACACGCCTTGGGAGACAATCTTCTTATCAATACGGAAGCCTCAGGAGACCCCGTGAATGGCGTAGCAGGTCAAAATGGATTAGGGCAATTGCGCCAAGGTTTTGTAGAGTTATCAAACGTACAACTCGTTGTCGAACTGACAGACCTAATCACAGGACAGCGTGCTTACGAGGCGAGCTCCAAAGCTATCGTAACCTCGGATGAAATGCTACAAACAGTCAATCAACTTAAACGCTAATAATATTCATTGATATGGAGTTCTACGGCACACTAGAGGGGATAATAGAGGCTTCTCAACCAATGGAAAAAATTGCACTTTTTGAAGAGTTTTGGAGTGCATATCAAGAGGGTAGCATAGACTACGCTCCGTCTAATATCAAAATATTTTCGCATCCCTCATACGGTGCATTTTGCACCATTGTTCCACCCCGAAATGTACCACTGCGCAAGCGCATGAGCACTCTAGAGGGAAGACAACTCTTTTTACATGCGATTATGCATATAGAGTACAGTGCAATAGATTTGGCTCTGGATGCTGCATATCGTTTCAGAAACTTGCCAAGCGATTTTTATCATGATTGGCTCAGTGTAGCCGCAGATGAGATTAGGCACTTTTTGCTTTTGAATGAAATTGCGAACACATGGGGATTTAAATACGGGGATTTTGCAGTTCACTCTGGGCTTTTTGAAGCTGGAGTCGTCACTGCGCACTCATTGCTGGAACGCATGGCGATTGTTCCACGTTTCATGGAAGCCAACGGGCTAGATGCCAATCCAAAATTCAAAGAAAAGCTATACCCTTTTCGTACTATAGAGGGAGTCGAGAAGCTTTTACTGGCTCTTGATGTCATTCTGCACGATGAAATTGACCACGTCAGCAAAGGAAGCAAGTGGCTCAACTATGCGCTCTCTTTGCCCGAGCACAATCCTCTTAGTCAGGATTATTTCCAGATTTTAGAGCATTTTTTTCATGCAAAAGTTCCAAAAGGTGCTCCAATAAATATTCAAGCTCGCAAACAAGCAGGTTTTTCTTGTGCTGAAATCATACATTTAGGTGCACAAAAATGTGACTAAGTGTTCTCTGCTTCTAATTTTCCACATTTTTGCGCTATACTCCTTAGCATAAAATTCACGTCTTACTATCGAGACGATTTCTGGAAAAACAAAATGGAATCAAAAAATCCTCTTCTGATTGCAGTTATGGCAGTTGTAGCTCTTGTAGTAATAGGTGTAACCGCATGGTTAATTATGGATAATAGCGAAACGCAAAAAAGCAGAAAAAGCGTCGCTACACCCGTAACATCTTATGAATTGCCTGCACCCACCTCAGTCGCACAAGAAACAAAAGCAGTAGCGGAGAGTGTAGAACAAAACACTTCCGCAACAGAACAATTTGCTGATGAAGAGAAATCAGCTGTAACGCCAAAAACTGAAGTGCGCTACGAGCAGTATCGCGTCCAAAAAGGCGATTCACTCTACAAACTCTCCAAAAAATTCTATGGTTCATGGAAATATTTTGGTCGTATTTATGCACTTAACAACATCTCTAACCCAGACAAAATTTATGAAGGTCAAATTTTGACCATCTCTTACAACAGCGAATCTCCAAAATGGGATGCTTCTGCTTTGTTGGATGCCTATGTTGCAGTTTATAAAGCGTATGTAAAAACAGGGAAGATTGACCATGTGCATTTGATGCTCAATAGCGCTGTAAAATCTTTGGGTGATAGCTATTTCAAAGAGTACGAAAATTATGTTCAGAAGCTTCTCTCACATAATGATATCCCAAGCACAAGATATGAAGCGTACACCCAAATGAACGCTTAATCAGGAGATAAATCTACTTCGATACAATGGCAAAAATTTTTTTATTGTGAGGTTTTAATGTCAACTATCGAAGGCAAAGTGTGGAATTTTGGTAGTCATATCGATACAGACTTGATTATTGCAGCTCGTTATTTGAATACGTCCAATCCGCAAGAGCTTGCCAAACATGTCATGGAAGATGCAGATCCGCAGTTTGTCACCAAGATGTCGCAAGGCGACATTATTGTTGCAGGTGAAAATTTCGGGTGTGGTTCGAGTCGCGAACATGCGCCCATTGCACTCAAAGCCGCAGGGATTGCCGCCGTTGTTGCTCCTACGTTTGCTCGTATTTTTTATCGCAACGCTTTTAATATGGGGTTGCCTATTTTTGAACTACCGCAAGCGGACGAAATAAAAGAGGGGCATATTATTGCTATTGACTTGGACAATGGCAGTATCTCAAATAAATCCACAGGCAAAAGCTACACTTTTAATCCTATCCCGCCTTTTATGCAAGAACTTATTGCTGCTGGTGGATTAATGGCATATGCAGATGCTGAAATTTCTCGAGCACAATCTACGCAAAAGGCACACTGATCTATGAAAAATTACAAAATTGCACTTATCAAAGGTGATGGTATTGGGCCTGAAATTATCGATGAGGCTGTAAAAGTTCTTGATGCCGTTTGTGTAGGTGAAGCTTTTTCCTTTAGCTATGAAGAGTATCTCATGGGAGGTATCGCGTACGATGTTACTGGCGACCCACTTCCGCAAGCCACAATAAATGGCGCAAAAAACAGTGATGCAATCCTCTTTGGTGCTATTGGCGGTGAAAAATGGGATCAACTCCCCCGAGAAAAACGTCCAGAATCTGGATTGTTACGCTTTCGTAAAGAGTTGGGTGTTTTTGCTAACTTACGACCCGCAAAAGTTTACGATGAATTAGTAAACGCAAGTACGCTGAAGCCAGAAATCGTCCAAGGCGTCGACATAATGGTTGTCAGAGAGCTTATTGGTGGTATCTATTTCGGTGAACCTAAGGGTCGAGAGGGTAACAAGGCTTTCAATACAATGGTTTACACAGTGCCTGAAATTGAACGCATTGCACATAAAGCTTTTCAAATAGCCATGCAACGCACAAAAAAACTCTGCTCCGTTGATAAAGCAAACGTTCTCGATGTAAGTCAACTTTGGAGAGAGACCGTTATTCGTATTGCAAAAGAGTACCCAGAGGTTGAACTATCGCATATGTATGTCGACAATGCCGCGATGCAGTTGATCCGCAACCCTAGACAATTTGATGTAATTCTAACGGGTAATATTTTTGGCGATATTTTATCCGACGAAGCAAGCATGCTTTCTGGGTCAATAGGTCTACTTCCCTCCGCATCAACAGGACTAAAGCATGGGCTCTATGAGCCAATACATGGCTCTGCTCCTGATATCGCAGGGCAAGGAATCGCAAACCCTATTGCAACAATTGCAAGCGCTGCAATGATGCTACGCTATGAGCTTGGCGAAACAAGAGCAGCAGATCGTATCGAAGCAGCAATTGCAAAAGTGCTAAGAGAGGGGTATCGTACAGGAGATATTGGCGCATATGATGCCAAAGAAATTTGCTCCACAAGTGAAATGGGCACCATTATTGCCAATAATGTCGCGGCCATTCGCTAGTGCGATAATATGCAAACACTAACACTTGCTAGCATATATGAGCTTCAAGGACTAAAAGAGGAGGCACTTGAGATTTACAAAGAACTTCTCAAGCAAAATCCTCAGAACAGTGAAGCGAAAGTTGCCATACGACGATTAAGTGGCATACGAAAGCGATTTTCAGGGGTCAATGAACAGATGAAGGATTTTTTTATTCGCATGGATACAGCAATAGAACATCAAGAGTTTGAGCGTTGGTTGGTGCAATTATAATGGATTTAAAAAACGCCATTTTGTCTGCAATTAGCGAGATAGAACAGACAGCACTACAACCCAAAGAAAATAGCACAACAAAACCTTTTAGCATAAAAGAAAAAACCAAAATTACCGCGCCTATAGCTTCTCACGAAATCGCAAAAGAGTCTTTTTCTGAAATACGCACTCAGACCGAAGCAGCGAGCAGTCCTATTCTTCAAGAGCAATTTTTACAAAATTTACGCGAGCGTATTCTGGTGCTTTTTGAAGGCTTCCAATCGCCAAACAATGTACAACTGGAAGCAAAAATCGACCTAATGCTCAATTTCTTGGAGCACCTATTGGCGCATATAGACAGTGAATTAGAAAAATTAAAACGAAGTAGATAACAAATATGCAGCTACACCACGTTCTTATCGATACTTTTGATGCCAAAGGATTGGTCTACAAAATTTCAGAGCTTTTTTTTAGACACAATCTCAATATTCAAAGCAACAGCGAATATGTCGACAGAGAGCATAATAAATTTTTTATGCGTAGCGAAATAGCAGGTGAAATCAATCCGAAACTGTTACATGAAGAGCTTCAGTTGCTTTTGGGAGAGAAGGCCAACATCCGAATTTTTTCTCCCTTGAAAAAACGTATAGTTCTCTTAGTGACAAAAGAGTCGCACTGCTTGGGAGATATTCTTATTCGCTACGAAGCAGGGGAGTTGAATGCTCAAATTTTAGGAGTAATCTCTAATTATGAAACATTAAAACCTTTGGTCGATAAATTTGATATTCCATTTATACACATAGGGCACGAAAACCTCTCTCGTGAAGCACATGAAAGTGCAATTATTTCAGCCATACAAAAGATGGGGGAAGTTGATTATATTGTGCTGGCAAAATACATGCGAATTCTAACGTCCGTGTTTGTTGAAACATTCCCTGAGAAAATTCTCAATATTCACCATAGCTTTTTGCCTGCATTTGTAGGGGCAAACCCCTACAAGCAAGCCTTTGAAAGAGGCGTAAAAATCATTGGGGCAACGGCGCATTTTGTTAACAACCATCTAGATGAGGGACCTATTATCACGCAAAATATTATCAATGTTGACCACTCATACTCTTGGAAAGAGATGCAACACTCTGGTCGCGATGTCGAAAAAATAGTTCTTTCAAGCGCTTTAAAATTAGTGATAGAGAATCGCGTCTTCGTACATGCTAATAAAACGGTCATTTTATAAGTGTTCAATATCGTCCTTGTAAATCCTCAAATCCCTAATAATACAGGCGCAATTGGACGTATTTGCATCAACACTCAAGCAAAACTTCATCTTATTTCACCTTTTGGGTTTGATATTGACGAAAAAGCTGTCCGTAGGGCAGGACTGGATTATTGGAAGCAACTCAATCCTATCGTATGGGAAAATTGGGAGAGTTTTTACACACATGTTAGCAAAACAAACAGCACGCTCTATTTTGCCACCACCAAACGAGACAGAACACATTGGGATGTGCGTTACAAACCTGACGATTTTTTGATTTTTGGCTCCGAGACGACAGGTTTGCCCATGTCGCTCATTGAGGCTTTTGAATCTCAAACCATTACTATCCCTATGGCAAAAGAGGGGCGTAGCCTTAATTTGGCTGTCGCTACTTCGATTGTGTTATATGAAGCGATTCGACAAAATTTTAGTGCTTTTGAGGAGAGAATGTGAAAGAAGTAATCGATGTTTTAATGCTTGGCGGTTTTGTGCTCTTCATGATTTTTGTTTTAAAAGGCTTCACAAAACAACAGATGCAAAAACATCTCGATAAAAACAATCAAAAAAACAAACTCGATACATAATTCCCATGAAGCGCGTCAAAACACAGACTATCAACGTAGACGCAGCGCTCTGGGATGAAGCAAAACATTTAGCTCTACGCAATCATCAAGAGTCGCTCTCTGTTGTTATATCTCAGCTTTTAAGCGCATGGAACAACTCTCCAAATCGCCACATATCTATCAAAAGCACACTTCTCAAAAAAGAGTTGCGTATACGACGTAGCCTCTATTGTGATGCTTCTCTTTGGCAGGAGACTATGCATCGGGCCAAAACTGAGTTTGGCAAAAGTGGCTCACACATCATTGAGGTGCTTTTGCGCAATTGGGTCACCGATGAGAGAAAGCGCAAAGTAGAGAACCCCAAGCAAGCTAAACTTATTTAGAAAAGAAACTGTGCAATTTCTGCCGCTACATCTTCTAGTTTTTCTATCCATTTTGCAATCATTGCCTCTCCTTTTTTACAATTATTGCAATTTATAGAAATATTCTTTACTTTTATTGCAAAATGCAATATAATTTCCAAAACTGCAAGAGAGAGAGGTTGTGCTTGAAAAGTTTTGATGACATTGTGGAACATATCAAAGATATTATTTCCGCCGAAAATCCTCATAAAAAGATATTTGACAAAGATGTTGCAACTTTGCTAGGGATTTCCCAGATGAATTTTGCGACCATGAAAAAACGAGACAAAATTCCTTATGGAGAGTTGCTCGATTTTTGCGCCAAAAGAGCCATATCCATCAATTGGTTGCTGTATGGGCAATCCCCAGAGAGTCTTATTGATGCCACAGATCGTTTTTATCGTGTGCGCTTTTACAGTGAACTCTCAGCTTCCGCGGGAGGAGGGGGTGAAGCAGAAGCGCATATATGCGAAGATGTGGTTATCGATCCCCTCTTTTTGGCTCAGCTAGGGGGCGAAGCTTCGCTCAAACACATAGAAGCTTTGCGTGTTAGTGGAGATTCAATGGAGCCTACTTTTAGTTACGACGATATTATTTTCGTCAATCGCATCATGACGGATATCTCTCGAGGGGGTATTTTTACAATTCAAACCGACAATGGATTACTAGTGAAGCGATTACAACGTCGCATTGATGGTCGAGTGGATATTATTTCTGATAACAAAGAGTACCTCGTCGAGCAAGCGCATCCTTCACAAATTCATATCATCGGGCGCGTTGTAGCGAAATTTGGCTCAGCTGATTAGAGGATTGGAATAATAGATGCTTTTGATGCTCAACACAACTTTCAAGGAAGAGGGTCTACATGCAAAAAGGATTGCTCATTGCATCACTTATGGTGATGTTTTTTTTAGGTGGATGTTCTGCCAAACGCTTTTCAGAGATAGCAGATGTGCGCCAATATTCTCAAAATCCGCTTGATTATGTCAACAAAGGTAGCACAGATAAGAATCTCACTTTTGTAAAATTCACCAAAGAGGAGTTGATAACTGAGTTCGATACTCGTTATTTTGCTCCTTGGTCTCTCGCGAAACCTCCCTTTGATTTGCAACAAGCAAAATGGCCATGGCAAACATATGGCTCACATAACACTTTTAAGGAAAATACCCGCTCCATAGAAGAGGATTGGTTCAAGCAAATGTTGCTAGAGGCAAATTTCGAAGAATTTGGCAAAGTTTCCAAAGCTGGAATTGTTATCCATGTAAGCAATATGCGTAATTTTCCAAGCGACAAGCCAGTATTCAAAGATTTTGAACTAGCTGGAGAGGGGTATCCTTTTGACTACAATCAAAACAGTCTCACAACGGCAAATGAGCCTATTTTTATTTCACACTACTCAAAAAGCAAAGCATGGGTTTATGTAAGTACTTCCTACACCTCTGGCTGGGTGCCAGCGCACAATGTGGCGCTCATTTCGCCAGATATTATTCAAAAGTGGTCGCAAGCACGTCAAGCAATTTTGCTAGAAGATGGCGTACCGCTTTATGATCTCAACAAAGAGTTTGTTGCAAATAGTCGCATTGGGATGATGCTTCCTGTGATGAAGGTAGAAAATGATGCTTTTCAGGCTATATTGGCTACCGATCAAACGGGCGGATATGTAACTTTTACTGTAGTGCGCATTCCCAAAAATCTTACTATAACTGCTCCCATGGCACTTGATAAACAATCGATTGCAATCATGGCAAAGGCATTTATGGGAGACCCTTATGGATGGGGAGGGCTTTATGAAAATCGTGACTGTTCATCGATGTTACGTGATTTGTACAAACCCTTTTCACTATGGCTCCCTAGAAACTCCAAAGAGCAGTCCAAAGTAGGGCAGGTGTACGATTTGAGCAAACTCAACCCCAAAGAGAAAGAGCGTGCTATCATCGATAATGCTATACCTTTCGAAACACTGCTCTATAAACCAGGACACATCATGCTCTATGTAGGCGAAGACAATGGTAAAGCGTTGATTTTGCACAATATGTGGGGTGTTACTACCAAGTCAAAAAATATTGAAATGCGAAATGTAGTAGGGCGTACAGTTATTACCACTCTCATGCCAGGCAAAGAGCTCTCTGGCTATGTCAAAAAAGATGCTCTTGTTGCTCAAATAGAATCGATGAACATCATTACTGCCAAATCAAGCGGAGTACCTATAATCCTAGCACCACAAGTCGAAGAGAAAAAAGCGCGGACACGACGTTCGAGCCGCGATAAAGAGGAGGGGGTTCAACCACAAGAGGTCAAACCTGCTGATGCAGTAGCTGCGGAAAAACCATTGGCTACTGACATCCAAACAAACGGGCAAAGTACTGCACCTGCAAAAGCAGATGCAATCTAAGCCTATCTGCTTAGTGCAGCTCTGCGTTTAGTTTAATCTCTCTTTTGGAACGACCAATAGACATCTCTCCCGTGAGAGAGTTTTGTCGGAAATGAATTCCATTGAATCCCGCAATCTCTTTGCCTTTGTAAACTTCTTTATCAAGTTTAACGCTGTTTACTTCATTGATTTTGGCACGTTCTGCGACTGTTACACTGAATTTCGTCCCTTCAAGTACGGCAATACCTGCATCAATAATACAACCGTCACCCAATGGTATGCCGCACACACAGTTTGCACCCAATAGAGAATTTTTGCCAATAGTGATTGGATTCCCATCTGTGCCGCTAAGAACTCCCAAAATAGAGGCTCCACCACCCACATCAGTACCATCGCCCACTATAGCCGAGCTGGAGATGCGCCCTTCAACCATGCTAGTACCCGTTGTGCCTGCATTAAAGTTCACATAACTTGCTCCAGGCATGATGGTGGTGCCAGCATGGATTTGCGCGCCAAAACGCACCTTGCTCGCTTCCAAAATACGCGTATTATCTGCTGGAATGATATGTTGCAAAAAGCGTGGGAATTTATCCACAAAATCGATAACAGGAAATTCATTTCGTAATTTCAAGTCTATTTCATTCGCACGAAGCCATGCAAGTTCGATTGGTGTGTTGCCAGACCATGCAACATTGTGTAGTTTTCCGAATGCACCCGTAAGATTGAGCGAGCGCAACGGTGCCTTCGCGAGTGAAAGCGCATAAAGCTTGAGATAAACTGCCTCTACGCTTTGAGGTGCGCTATCTTCGAACAGAAAAACAACACGATATTGCGTAGGCCAAAAGCCTTGTTCGTTCAATATCTCTTTGATGCCCAAAATCAACTGCACATTTTTATGCGCCTCGCCATGCGCTTCATCGATATAGGGCGAAAAAGCAGCCAATGCGTGCTCCAAAAAAGCTTCAGTGACTGGTGCGATAAACTCACTTCCTTGGGTCTCTACGCTAGCGCCACTTTGTTGTAAAGTATCCAAAAAAACTGCTGCGCTGCCGAAATTCTCTTTCCAATTCACCATAGGGTAGGTTGCTTGCAAAACTTTGGTTCTATCCAATTGCCCCACATCAACGCGACAAATACCAAAACCTAAAGGCTCTCGATAATTAGGGCTTTTTTGAAGTGTTTGGACATGGGCTTTAAATGTCTCTGGGGTTGTTATTGTGTGCATGGCACCTCCTTTTTAAAGCGCAGATTTTACCACATCGTCTCTTGGTTGTTTGGTATAACACTTTTTTCAAAGTCTCATAATAGTCGCAAGGGGATACAATTTTGCAAAAAGAGTTTTCGATGCAACTACTTGATGCGATTCGTACTGACGCCTTGGATGTTTTGGCATCACATATCCAATTAGACCCTTCGTGGCTGGAGTATGAGGACGAGCAGGGGGCAAATTTGTTGTCGATTGCGCTCAAAGAGCGTGCATCCAATGAAGTTTTGCACCAGCTTATTGCATTAGGTTTGGACGTACAACACTATGACGACGAAGGTGTAAGCGTGCTTGAGTATGCCATTACTTATGGAAACACGCAGTTTGCACAATTTCTTATCGATACCTATGTAATAAATCCCTCCGTAACCATGCGTCGAAGCGGTTTCACGCCCCTTATGGCGGCAGTGTGCTACAACCATACTGAGTTGGTTGAACATTTTGTCTCTTTGGGTGTCAATATGCAAGCACGCGATCAAAGCGGTTTTAGTGCTGCTGATTATGCTAGACGCATGCACAAAAAGCGTATAGCCAAGCTACTTGACCCCAAAGGGGAATAAAACCTTTTTTCAATAGAATTTATATTATGTTAATCAAATAGTATTACTTCCACACAATTGGGTGCTTGGACACAAAGTGAACCTTTAAGTCAAAAAGCCTATTATCTTCTACTCACACTATTAGGAGACAAAAGATGGCGACTGTAACACTCACCAATAATATCACTGGTAAAAGCTATGAGTTGGAGCTACTAGCTCCCTCCAAAGGTTCTGCGCTTATCGATGTTCGCACTCTTTACGCCAAAACGGGGCTTTTCACCTATGACCCTGGATTTACCTCTACGGCAAGCTGCTCCTCTAATATCACCTACATCGATGGCGAAGCAGGTGAACTGCGCTATCGAGGCTACTCTATCGAATATTTGGCTAAAAACCACTCCTACATCGAAGTGTGTCACCTACTCCTCACGGGCGCCCTTCCCTCGCCATCGCAATTCAAAGAGTTCGATGCTGAACTTCGAAAACGTGCCTTTATCCCGCAAAGCATGGTCAAGCTCTTTCACGCTTTTCCAGATGGCTCCCACCCCATGTCAAACATGGCATCGGCAGTAGCCGCATTGGCAAGCTTTCACTATGAGCATTTAGAGATGCAAGAGAGTCAAGATTTTCAAATCATGGCTCGAAGACTCATAGCCAAAATGCCTACATTGGCAGCCTTTAGTTACCGTCACTCCCTTAATATTCCTCTCATCTATCCCGATTTGGATCGCTCTTTTACGGAAAATTTTCTCTATATGATGCGTGCTTATCCTACGGGTCCGCGCGAGGAGATACGCCCTATCGAGATTGCTGCTTTGGATACGATTTTTACGCTACATGCCGATCATGAGCAAAATGCCTCAACATCCACCGTACGTGCGGTAGGTTCTACGGGTGCACATCCTTATGTGGCTATATCTGCGGGTATCTCTGCACTTTGGGGACCTGCGCATGGTGGTGCAAATGAAGCAGTCATTGCGCAGTTAATCGATATAGGCTCTATCGATAATGTGGATGCTTATATTGCACGCGCAAAAGACCCCAAGGATGATTTTAAGCTTATGGGATTTGGACATCGTGTCTACAAAAATTTCGACCCTAGAGCCAAACTACTCAAAAATCTTCTCGATGAGCTCAAAGAGGAGTTGGGTGTAGACAATAACCTCTTGAAAATAGCGCAAAAAATAGAGAGCGTAGCTCTCAGTGACCCCTACTTTATCGAACGCAAACTCTATCCCAATATCGATTTCTACTCGGGACTTATCCTCATTGCGCTAAAAATTCCACGACCGATGTTCACCGTCATTTTTACGATTGGTCGTACTGTAGGATGGATAACGCAATGGATAGAACAAAAAATGGATACAGAGCAAAAAATTGCACGTCCAAGACAGCGCTACACGGGACCCATTATTGATTAAAACAAAAAACGTTATACTACTCCCCTTCGTAAAATTTATAGGAGTAGTGAGCTGATGCAATTTAGTAGACGCTTGTTTTTTTGGTTGCTTGTGTCACTCTATACGATGCATGCCTCTACGCACGCCCTCTTCTCGCATCGCATCCAAACCGCTCTCCACTCCAATCTCTCGATGATTCAACCTGATTCTGCAACACTTTACAACTATCTCTCTTCTACCTATTTCCCAATGAGCCTGACGTTGAGCACCTATGAAAAGGGGCCAAAATGGTCTGTTTCGCTCGATTCAATAGGTGATGTACTGATGGATTGGGGCGAAGAGGGGGCATGGTATCATCGCGTAGGTTACGTAGGGCACTTGCGGCAGGTCAAAAATTCCATAATGCTAGACGACAACCTACTCTATGGTAGCTATACATTGGGGTATGTAGGCTTTTTAGGTGCTTTGGAGTGGCAAATAGCATTGGGGTTTTTGCACAATGGATTAGCGTTTAACAACCGTATCGAATCTTTGGGGCAGACGTATCTCATTATGCAGCCAAGTTATACTTTTGCATGGGAAAACGGTACACAATTTTTTGCACAGATAATTCATCAAGAGTCTAAATCCCTAACGCCGCTAAAGGTGTTCGATACTAACGGAAGTTTCATCAGTGAAGAGTTGTTGCGCCGCGAATACAACGCCATTGCGCTACGTCTAGAGGGACCTATTTTCGCACGTGACGCCTACATGGTAGAGCTAGGAGTTGCAGGATTCAATAGTTCCTCTTATGGTGCAAAATTCTCAAGCTTCAACCAACATGCGCTTGCCTTAGACTATACACTGCACCTCAATGAGACCATGCGCTTAGCATTGCATGCCTCACTCACTACGCGCAATTTCGGAAGTCTCATTTATGACGAGAGTTATTACGGCATTTCCAATTACGATTATGCCAATGACCCTCTCAACCTCCTGCGTGAAGACCACATCTCTCAATTCAAAATCGAATACACTTTCGCCCACGACAAAACGTGGTACTCCTCTATCGCCTATGCGCTCACAACCGTAGAGAGTGATTTTCCTGCCATCGACCCGCAGATGCATGAGCTTAGCTATGCACTCTACTGGTTACCCTAAAGAGAGGAGTCTGCAATGCCTAAATTGATACTTATTTTATTGCTAGGCTCCTTGGTATGGGGGAACATTGGCAAGGTCACTGCCATGCGTGGAGACGTCAAAATTACGCGCGGAATTGCCCTGTATCAAGCTCATATGGGACTCGAAATTGAAGAGGGAGATACCTTTTTTACCACCAAACGCGCAAGTATGCAAATCACTTTTGCTGACAACAGCGTAATAACATTGGGTCAAGATACGGTTTTTAAAGTTCAAGAGTATCTCTACAACGAATCCAATACCACCGACAAAGCACAATTCAAACTCCACAAAGGCTTTTTCAAATCGATTACGGGACGTATTGGCAAAGTTGCACCCAAAAATTACACCATCAAAACCAAAAACTCTACGATTGGCGTACGTGGTACACAAATTATAGGCTCAAGTGACGACAAAAAAGAGAGTATCGCCTGTACGGATGGTGCTATTACCGTCGCCACAGGCACCAAAAAGGTCGTAGCAAAAGCCAATGAAGCCGTAGAGATAAAGCTCGACCCACGCATCGTCTATACTGTAGCCTCCCCTACCGACGTCATGGTCATCGCTCAAGTCAAAGCAGGTATCAAAAAAGCCGACGACCCAGAGGTGAAACGCCGCCCTCAAAGCGAAGTGACAGTAGCAATCGCGCCACAAGCACAAAAAGTGCTCAAAAAACAGGGTATCGACCCTCAGACTATTTTGGAAAAACCTGATGTCACACTCCAAGAGGCAAAACCATTGGATACAAAAACCAAACAAACACTCGACAAGGGCTTCGTGACCAATACCCAATCCTTCAAAAGCGAAAAAGTACTCGCGCAAGAGATAAAAGCGTTTGAGCAAAAAGTCTTGGAAGAAAAAACTCAAACTCTAGCACCCAAAACTGTAGAACCTCAAGAATCGAAAAAAGAGCCTCAAGCACCCCAAGAGGAACCAAAAGTGCAAACACCACCCCCTGCTCCTAGCCCAGCAAAACCAGCCAAGCCTTTCCTGCCCAAAAGCCACACATACCGAACTATCGATGAGGCGAACAGGCATTGGGATCGTTTCGAGCAGATGCAGCGCCTCAATAATTTGCATAGCATGACGGGACGCTATTAACCACACAAAAGGAGTTTTGAAAAATGAGTTTTATACTACTGTTGCTTGTTGCAGGTATCTTTTATTGGCTTTTTGTCTCTTCGGGCAAAGGTCAATTTGTGAAAATACACCCTACTGTAAGCTTTGAGGAGGTTTTGCACAGCGAATATGGCTATATCATGGCGCTGGTGGCAAAACTGAGTAAATCTGACGGCTCCATCTCTGCACTAGAGCAAGCCTTTATTGCTTCGATATTGGATGATTTGGCGGGAGCTTTTCGCAATCCAGAGGAGGCACTAGGGCACTTAAAAGATATTTTCGATGAAGAGCAAGATATCGAGGATAATGTCGCTTTTGTCGCACAACATCTCTATGAAACCATTCGTAGCGAATCTCGCAAAGCACCCAAAATCTTGGAATTTTTGGTCAATTTAGCTTACATAGATGGCGTATTGCACCCCAAAGAGCGTCAAATTTTGGAGATTATTGCCCAAGAGTTGCGCCTAGAAAAATCGCTTTTATCGCGCTACATGGAGGAGTTTGCCAATCTTTATGCGCAACAACGCGCCCAAAGAAACTCAAATGCTATGAGCATCGAAGCAGCCTATGCACTGTTGGGCGTAGAGAGTAACGTCGATGCCACTACGCTCAAAAGCGCCTATCGCAAACAGGTCAAACTTCATCATCCCGATATTGTCAGTGGAAAAGGTGGTACGCATGAAGATATACAAGCTGCCACCAAAAAGCTTCAGGAGATAAATGAAGCCTACGAGCTCATCCAAAAAGCAAAAGGGTTTTAATACCCTATTTTGCTTCGTTCATCACTTCGATAATGAGTGGAATGATACGGTCGCTTTTGGTTTTGTCGATAAAAGCGCTTGCTCCCAATCGCTCTGCATCACGCTTGTTACTTGTGCCTGTCATGGAGCTGTTGATGATAATAGGCAGACGTTTTGTGCGGTCACTAGAGCGAAGCTGCTTGACGACCGTAAAGCCTGAAACCTCTGGCATCTCTAGGTCAGTAATGACCGCAGGGATAATCGAAGGGTCTTCCATCTCATCGATATACTCCAACAACTCTTTACCGTTAGGGAAAATAATACAAGAGAGATTAGCATGCTCAAAAATTTTGCGTAGATGCTTTTGCGCTGTTTTGCTATCCTCTGCGATGAGTACTTTTCCTTTGCGTAATTTCTCTGGTATATCCATATCTTCGATGTCATACGTATTATCCGTATCGACCATCGCTTCAGGAATGACTTCTGAAAGCAACTTTTCATAGTCGAGTACCAAACAAATCTCGCCACTCTCTAATCGCGTATCGTTCACTACTTTTGAAGTGTCCGATACAGCGTAGCTATCGGGAGAGTGCAAATCTTGCCAATTTTTCTTGATAATACGATGTGCATAACTGATACGAAGCCCAATCATGATGCCATTGAAATCGCAAATGAGAAATTTTGAGGCATTTTTTTGCTCTTTTGTTAGACCAGCGCCTAGCCAACGAGGCAAATCGATAATAGGCACTAGCGAACCGCGAAGACTGATAGTCCCCTCCAAAAGCGGATGTGCACCAGGGATTTGGGTCAAATAGTGCTTTTTCGATTCGATTGCTTCGCGCGTTTTGAAAACATTAATAGCGTAAAAGGGTGCATCTTTTTCCATCCCTGTTTTGAATACCATAAGCTGTACTTCATTGTTTTCGGCTAGTTTTGTAACCGAATTAACATTTTCCATCAAAGACATAGATAACCCTTAAAAAAATTGGTTAAGTATAGCATATCTACTCTGTCACGAGAGGTTCACTCACAAAAGCAACACAATGTAAAAAATCTTCACCCACCATCATCGGCACATAACGCATACCGCCCGTGAATTCAGAGGGCATTTTGGCCACGAGATTCCCAAAAAGTGAGGCTTCGTTGTAGATGAGACCATAAATAGTCATAAAGGCTAAATCGATGACCTCTCCACTTGGCAATGTTATCCAACTGTGAAGTTTTTCGGGCGCAGCTTGGGTTTGAATAGCTGTTTTGTAGCTTTCAATTGTATCGACACCAAAGGTCTCGACAATATCCTCGTCATTGGGAACCTGTACATACCCAAACGTAAGTACGCTTTTGACACCCAAAAGTCTCTCGATAATAGGTAGAAATTGTAGGTGTAACTGCGTAGCTCCATTGGGTTGACGCATGAGCTTGACAAAACTCTCTTGGGTGAACATCTCCCCTATTTTGGGTCCAAGCTCATACATAAGCCACTCATTGATGTATCGCTTGTTTTCAAAAGGGAGCGATACATCGACATTGACCTTGGATTTTTTGCTTTGGTTGAGTGCTTCTTGAAAAAGCGATGGATAATCTTGCATAATAATTGCCTTGTGAAAAATAGAATCGATAGTATAAAAAAAGTGGCGTAAAAACTTGGTAAATTAGCCGCGCAAAAGCGCCAAAGATGCTTTGTAAATAGGCTCATCGATAAAATCATAGTGCTCATCTTTGAAGCCTGTGATGCCTTGGGCTTGCATCGCTTCAAATTTTTCTACGATATAGCGTGCTTTTTTTAGCTTCTCTGTGTCAAGCGCAAAGGCTTGTATGATGTGTTGTGCTTGTTGCGGTGATATTGCCCCTTTGGCGCGATAGCCTAAGCTCTTTTCGAGCGCCAACCACGCTTGCAACGCCTCGAGATTTTTGTACTCTTGGTAGACAAATGAGACGGGACGGATAGCGTGGCTTTTGCACGTAATAAGAAAATGAGAGAGCAGATAGTGCATCAAAGGATTATCGATACGCACCCCCTCGATATCGAGTCCTAACTGTGCAAAAAAATCGAGCACACCTAGATAGAACGTCGTCACTCTAGGTATCGCCGCCAACTGTGCCATATGATTCCACGACCATGCCGTCTCGATAGAGAGATGGATATCAATACCTGCATGCAAAAGTGTCGGCACCCTCTCGATAGGGGTGTTTTGCTCTATTTTGGGGATGCGAATTGCATCGGGATGGACGCTGTTGAGAAGTGCTATCTCTTCAAACCCGCTCTCCTCGAGAGGATTGATACGCACCACAACATGCTTATCGAGCGCATGCGCATGAGTTGCGAAAAGTGCCACTAGATGTAGTGCCGCCTCCTTTTTTTCTGGGGCTACACCATCTTCGAGGTTGAACATAATAACATCCGTAGGAAGCTCATCGATTTTATTGAGGTGCTTGAGCTGATGCCCAGAGACCATGAGAGGTGCGCAAAAAGTGAGAGGTTTAACCTTTTGAGTTTGTGTAGAGCGAAGTGCGGCTACTCCTTGCCAATCTTGCGCGGCTAAGAGCGCTTCTATCTCATCGAGGCTTTGGAAAATCAAATTTACTCCTCTTTTTGTTTGGGTTTATTAATAGTCTGGAGATAATAATAAAGTGCAGCAATCTCATTTTCTGTCAGATAATACTGCGGCATCACCCCTTTGGCACGTTGCGTGCCCTTTTTGAAGCGAGCATAATCGAGCATATAAATGGGCGTGGTCTCTAGATGGCGTTTTTTGCCCTCCTCCTTGTAAGAGGCAATAATTTTACCCTCCCCTTTTTCACCGTGACATTTGGCGCACGATATGCCTCTGGGATTTTCATAGAGTAGCTTGGCATACTCATCTTTGGTGATAAAAGAATCAGCCCCAAAAGCGGTGCCAAAACAGAGCAGAAAAAGCGGAGCAAAGCGCATCAAAAGCCTTTTTAAACTGTAGCAAATTATATTTGAAGTATGATAGCCAAAACAATTTTTTGTGGGGATAAAATGGAAATTTTGGACGGCAAAAAGCTCGCCAATGCAATCCACGAAGAGGTCGCACAATCGGTCTTGACACTCAAGCATGAGAGTGGGCGCGTACCTGGATTGGCAGTGATTTTGGTAGGCGAAGACCCTGCAAGTCATGTCTACGTAGGCATGAAACGCAAGGCGTGCGAAAAAGCAAAAATCTACTCGATAGTACATGAAATGCCTGAGGATATCTCGCAAGAGGCTATTCTCAACACTATCGAGATGATGAACAACAATCCCAACATCGATGGCATTTTGGTGCAAGTACCCCTGCCCGCCCACATCGACCAGACCACTATCCTCGAGGCTATCGCACCGCACAAAGATGTCGATGGTTTTCACCCCTTTAATATGGGACGTTTAGTCTTGGGGCTTGATGGATTTGTGCCCTGTACGCCATTAGGTGTGATGCGATTACTTGCGGCGTACGGCATCGACCCCAAAGGCAAAAACGCCGTCATCGTAGGAGCCAGCAATATCGTAGGCAAACCTATGGCAAGCCTGTTTCTCAATGCGCACGCTACTATCGATGTGTGCCACATTCACACCCAAAACCTCAAAGCCCATACGCTCAATGCTGATATTCTCGTCGTGGGCGTAGGCAAACGCAATCTTATCACCGCAGATATGGTCAAAGAGGGTGCGGTAGTTATCGATATCGGTATCAACAAAACCCCTGAAGGCAAAATCGTAGGTGATGTCGATTTCGATGCCGTAGCACCTAAATGTAGCTACATCACTCCTGTGCCTGGCGGTGTAGGCCCTATGACTATTGCTATGCTATTAGAAAACACCCTTATCTCAGCCCAAAAAAGAGCCTAAATGATTCCTACTCCCCCAAAAACTGCATGGCAAAAATTCGTCGTATTTTTTAACTCTTGGCCAGGAACAATACTCTTTGTATTGCTCTTTTTGTTTTTCGTCGCACAAAACTTCATCATTCCTTCGGGCTCGATGGTGCGCACCCTACTCGTGGGCGATATGCTTTTTGTCAAAAAATTTGTCTACGGCATCCCTACGCCCCATCTGCCATGGCTAGAGATTCCTGTCATTCCAGGTACCGATGGACATATCGTCGATGGTGACCATCCCGAGCGTGGAGACATTGTCGTCTTCCGATACCCTCCTCAACCCAAGACGCACTACGTCAAACGTTGTGTCGCTGTAGGTGGTGATGAGCTTTTCGTCAGAGACAAAGCGCTTTATCTGCATCATCATGAAGGAAATGCCTATATCCAAGAGCATTTCGCCGACAAAGGGTATGAGGTAGTAGAGCTAGGTGGAAAATTGTGGGTCAAAAATCCCTACATGCAAGAACATCCTGGTATTTGGAATGATGCAACAATTACCCGTGAAAGCGTTGTGATCCCTGCCTATACTCTTATCGACCATGCCAACGGACGATTGTTGCGCTACGAGGGTGACGATTTGTTACTCTTTTTTCTCGAATCTTCGGAGCAAACCAATGCCCTACAAAAAGCGCCAGAGAGTCATGTCGAGTATCGAGGTCGCACATGGATAAAAAATCCTACCTCGATTACAATGAATCGTCAAATGTTTGATGAGATTGTACGTACGCAAAACTACGACAACAGCTATACCTACGTAGAGTTTGACGCCAATCCTCAAGAGGTAGTTTTCGATTTTGCCCCTAATGGCAGACCTTTCCGTGTTCCTGAAAATGAGTTTTTCATGATGGGTGACAATCGTGACCACTCTGCGGATAGTCGCTTTTGGGGCACTGTGCCCTACGCGCTCATCGAAGGTACGCCGTGGTTTATCTATTTTTCGGTCGATGAAAACTTCGTCGTTCGATGGGAACGCGTAGGCACTACCGTAGAAGAGCTTGAAGGACGCATGCGCCAATGACCCAAGAGGAGCTACTCGTCGCAGCGGCCTCCGTCGTAGCGCTTATGATTGCTATCATCGGTCATGAAATTATGCACGGTTGGGTTGCATATCGCTTCGGCGACGATACTGCCAAACGTGCAGGTCGTTTGACCATCAATCCTATCTCTCATGTCGATATCGTGGGTACGATTATTTTGCCAGCACTCCTTTTCTTGGCACAATCTCCCTTTCTTTTTGGGTGGGCGAAACCTGTACCTATCGATATGCGACGCGTCATTCGCAACGGTGGGTATGGCGCTGCTATGCAGGTGAGCCTAGCAGGTATTGCGTACAATCTTTTTGTAGCGATATTGGCATCGATGCTCCTACTTTCGCTCGATGTGCCCCTCAAAAGCGATGATATGCTCTATATCTTTTTCTACATTCTTGTTGCCAAATTGGTGCTTATCAATGTGGTCTTGGCAGTTTTTAATCTCTGGCCACTTCCACAATTTGATGGTGCCCATTTCGTAGGCTTTTTGGGCTTGGCAATGGGAAGTGATAAGATTATGCGCTTTTACGACCAGACCGCACGTTATGGCGTGCTCATCGTTTTGGCTATATTAATGGTGCCGCAATTGCGAGATATTATCTTCGCACCTGCTATTTGGCTCTATCAATTTTTACTTTTTACCTAACGAGGAGAACAGATGCGTTATTACATTGGAACTGATCATGCGGGCTTGGAACTCAAAAACTACACCAAAAGTGCTCTAGAAGTGCGTGGATTTGAGGTCATAGACCTCTCTCCTGCTACAACAGAGCGAGTCGATTACCCCGATTTCGCAGGGCGCGTCGCGCAAGCACTCCAAAAAGACCCAACAGCACTTGGCGTGCTCATCTGTGGCACAGGTATCGGTATGAGTATTGCTGCCAACAAATACAACGGTATTCGTGCCGCGCTTACTCATGATGCCTATACAGCAAAAATGGCACGTGAACACAACGATGCAAATATTCTCTGCTTTGGAGAGCGCGTCGTAGGCAAAGGGGTCGTCGATACTATCCTCGATGCGTGGTGTGCTAGCGATTTTGAAGGGGGTCGACATACCACACGTGTCGACAAAATCAACGCCATAAAAGGATAACTATGTTTTTCGAGTGGACACTATTGACCGTCGTATTTGTGGTCGCGCTCTTTTTAATGGTCAAAATGCTCTACTACAAAAATATGAACGTCAAGGAGAGCCGTAGCAATGAGATGCTCAAACTCACCATCCAAGAGGCGGAGTTGGTCATACGCAAATACCAAATTCAGCTCCAACGCGCGCTAGGCAATATTGATATTCTTACCGATGAGCTCTCCAAGCTTCGTGGTGACCAAAAAGTACTCAAACAACGCAACTCGCAACACCGTCTCGAAGCAGACCAACTACGTCAAAAAATCAAAGATTTGGAGTCGCGTATCGACGCGCTTCTCTAGTACAAGGAGAATATTATGGCACTTACACTTACCGACCAAGAGCGCACACTGCTCCAAAACGCTATTCGCTCTATTCCAGACTATCCTAAAAAGGGAATTATTTTCAAAGATATCACTACACTCCTTGGCAACGGCGAAGCATTTGGTGTTTTGATGGGGCATCTGCATCGACGCTACGCCTCCTATGGCATCGATTATGTAGCGGGTATCGATGCACGTGGCTTTATTTTTGGGGCGGCATTGGCGCAGATGCTAGGCGTTGGGTTTGTCCCCATTCGCAAAAAGGGCAAACTCCCCTTCACTACCTACAATGAAAAATACGCCTTAGAGTATGGCACCGATGAGATAGAGATACATATCGATGCCTTTAGCGCCCATCCACACGCCAAAGTGCTTTTGATGGATGACCTTATCGCCACAGGTGGTACCGCCAAAGCCGCTGCAACGCTCATCAACAAAACAGGCGCACAATGTGTAGAGGCTTGCTTTTTGATGGGATTAGGATTTTTGGACGGTATGAAAACATTGGGGCAAATCACCCCAGTCTATGCCGTCATCGAGGAGCAATAACGATGTATATTCCCAAGCCGTCACAATTTGACGCCGATGCCAATGGGCACTTCGGTATTTACGGTGGTCGATACGTCCCTGAGACGCTCATGCCTACACTTTTGGAGCTAGAAGCGTCGTATAAAAAATACCGTTTCGACCCAGAATTTTGGAAAGAGATTAATTATTACCACACCGAATACGTAGGTCGCCCTTCGCCACTCTATTACGCGGCGAATCTCTCCCAAGAGTTGGGTGCCAAAATTTACCTCAAACGTGAAGACCTCAATCATACAGGCGCACACAAGGTCAACAATGTCATCGCACAGGGACTTTTGGCCAAAAAATTGGGCAAGAAAAAGGTCATTGCTGAGACGGGTGCAGGTCAGCACGGTGTCGCTACTGCTACTATCGCGGCACTTATGGGGCTAGAGTGTGAGATATTCATGGGCGCCAAGGACGTAGCGCGTCAAGAGCTAAATGTCTTTCGCATGAAACTTTTGGGTGCCAAAGTACACGCTGTGCAAAGTGGAAGCAAAACCCTCAAAGATGCCATGAACGATGCGATTCGCCATTGGGTCACTCATGCACGCGATACCTTCTATATCGTAGGTACCGTTGCAGGTCCACACCCCTACCCTCAGATGGTGCGCGATTTTCAAGCCATCATCGGCTGGGAAGCACGCGCACAGATATTGGAAAAAGAGCATCGATTGCCCGACCATGTGATTGCTTGCATCGGTGGCGGCAGTAATGCGATGGGAATTTTCCAACACTTTTTGGAGGATGAAAGCGTTAACTGCATCGGTATCGAGGCAGGTGGATTGGGTATCGACACCGACAAACACGGCTGTAGCCTCAAAAAAGGCTCCGCAGGCGTACTGCATGGGCAAATGTCCTATCTCCTCCAAGACGATGATGGACAAATCCTCGAAGCGCACTCTATCTCTGCAGGTCTTGATTACCCCGGTATCGGACCTGAACACGCTTTTCACAATGACAACGGAACTATTTCGTACGATTTCATCACCGATGATGAAGCGATGGAGGCATTTGTATGGCTTTCGCGTGCAGAAGGTATCATCCCTGCGTTTGAGAGCAGTCACGCTATTGCCTATCTCAAAAAAATGGGTAACGCCATCAAAAACAAACTCATCATCGTCAACCTCTCTGGTCGAGGCGACAAAGATATGATGCAAGCCAAAACACTTTTACATTTTGATTAGGAATTTTTATGACATTGACTGCCCACAATAGCTCTATCGATAGCCTCAAAGCCGATTTGGAGCTCATTTTTGTCCAGAACAAAAACATCGCTACAACACCTGATGAGGCGCTTTTGCAGATGCTAGGATACGAGGGTGCACACGCCACACTGCAACTTTTGCCCGAAAAAGCACGACTCTATGTAGGTGTCGAAAAAAATAGCGTCATGGAGTGGCAAATTGTAGGTGCGGCGGTTGCCAAAATGCTCAAATCACTCAAATTTCAATCCCTCAAAGCTGTCGCACCTCTGGCACTCCAAGCTTTTTGCGAAGGGCTACTCTTGGGTCGATACACCTTTGAGTCCTACAAAAGTAAGCCAAAAGCAAAATCCCCCATCAATATTCTCTTTGCCGTAGAGAATTTGACCAACGCGACGCAGAGTATCGAGCGTGCTACCATCATCGCCCAATCGACCAACTACACACGCACCATTGTCAATACAACGCCCGAAGAAATGTACCCTCTACGTTTAGCCAAAATGGCATCTGATTTGGCAGATGAGTTAGGCTTGGAGGTGCGTATCATCGATGAATCGCAACTACTCGAGATGGGTATGCAGGCGATGTACATGGTAGGACGCGCAAGCGTGCACGCTTCACAGCTTATCCATGTGGCTTATAAACCTGCCAGTCCCAAAGCAAAAGTCACCCTCATTGGCAAAGGTCTCACCTATGATAGCGGTGGATTGAGCCTCAAACCTGCTGATTCGATGGTCACCATGAAGATGGACAAAAGCGGCGGCGCAACCGTCTTAGGCACACTCAAAGCGGTAGCATCTCTCAAACTCCCTATCGAGGTACATGGTTTCATTGGTGCGGTCGAAAATATGATTGGTGGCAATGCCTATAAACCAGACGATGTACTAAGAGCCAAAAATGGTGTCACTATCGAGGTGCGCAATACCGATGCAGAGGGTCGATTGGTCTTGGCAGATGTATTGTGCTATGCCCAAGAGCAGGTCAAGAGCGATTACATCGTCGATTTTGCGACGTTGACAGGCGCATGTGTCGTGGGATTGGGACTCTATACTTATGGCGTCATGGGACACAACAAATCACTGGTCGATAGCGTATGCGAAAGTGCTACGCAAGCGGGTGAAATGAGTGCCTATTTGCCCTTCAATGAGCATCTACGTGAAGAGCTAAAATCTGACATCGCAGATATCAAAAACACCGCGAGTCGATGGGGTGGCGCGATTACGGCAGGGCTTTTCCTTGACCATTTTATCAGCGATGAGAATAAGCAAAAATGGGCACATTTGGATATCGCAGGACCTGCTTACACTGAAAAAGCGTGGGGAGTCAATCCCTACGGCGGCACGGGAGCAGCGGTACGCACTATGGTAGCTTGGATGGGTCAACTGTCCCAAAAATAGTTACGATTTGAGTGCCTCTTGGTACTCTTGAGGTGTGTTCATATTGTAGAGTTTGCGCTCATCATCGATATCGACGAAGTGCACGCGCATCGAAGAGAGCAGTTTGCCAAGTGCATGGTCGTTTTGCGCATACATGGCTAGCATGGGAGCCTCCAAAGCACGTGTATAGATACCGCACAAAGGGTGAATGCCACTCGCTGTGCGCGCAATAACGGCATCTACTTTGCCATCATAGGCATTCATAAGCGCATCGATGACACTTTTATCCACGAAAGGCGCATCGACACTCAAAACAAAAAAAACATTCTCCGCTTTGAGCCTGCGAAACATGGTCAAAAATCCTGCCGTAGGCGCATAGGTATCGAACAGCACATCGTCTTGGATGACCATCAGGTCGTTGTCTTTGAAAATATCTTTTTTGGCACTGACATAGACACGCTCAAAGAGTGACTCTAATCGGCTCGATTGGTAGGAGACGAGCGTTGTACCTTCAAAGGGTAAAAGTGCTTTATCTTGCCCCATGCGTGAGCTTTTACCACCTGCAAAGACAACTGCTGGAATCTCTATCATTTTTTTCCTCTCTTTTCTTCATACATTCGCGCATCTGCCTCACGATACAACTCTTCAAGTGTTGTACCCTCTTTGAAGGTATTGGCACATCCGATACTTACGTGATTTACGATAGTGATGTTGCCAATGTCAAACGTAGTATTTATAGCTTTTTTGAGAAGCTTTTCATACTCCACAACAGATGAAACTTCCTCGATATTTTCAAATAGCACAGCAAATTCATCTCCACCAATACGTGCGGCAAATCCATGAGGTGCTAGAGAAGCTTCGATAGCCGAAGCAATGCGCTGCAAAAGCTTATCCCCTACATGGTGTCCGTAGGTATCGTTAATAGGCTTGAAATTATCCAAATCGATAAGCATCAACACTATGCTCTTACCTGACGCTTTGCTCTCTTCGATGGCTTTTCGTGCGTGCGATTCAAAATAGCGTCGATTGGCAATGTGCGTGAGGTGGTCGTGATGTGCCAAATGCTCGATGATGGCTTTGGAGCGTTTGTGCTCCTCTATCTCCTCTTTGAGTTGCTCTTTGTAGATGAGCTGACCAATCACCTTTTCGGAGATGCCATAGGCACGCTTCAAGACGACTGTTTGCCACACCAATGCAAAAACAAGCAAGAGGAAAAAGAAGAGCTCTTGGTAGACAAAAGCATAAAATCCAAAAAAAGCCGTAATAGGCGCTAATCCAAAAAAATCCAAAATGAAGAAATAGGCAGGCATCGTTCCAAAGCCCAAAACACCCAGTGTCACCATCGTCGAGAGTGTCAAAAAGAGAAAGACCAAATAGAGACTCTCTTGGGCTGGTACAAAAAAGACAGAGCTACCCCACGCAGTCGATAGTGCAATGCCCAAAGCCAAACGATAATAGACAAGATTATAAAGATTTGATTCATTCATTTGGACGCGTAGAACACGTCGCTCAAAAGCGAAAATAAGCAACGCTATGACGAAAATAACCGCAAACCATACTGCAATCGTCATCAGGGGAACGTGACTAGCATAGAGAATCAAGGAGAGCATAAACGCCCCCAAAAGCGCCGACACACCATTGCCTCGCACCAATACAAACTCTCTTGCCCGTAAAAAACGAATGCGTCTATTCAAATCACGAGAAAGTGCGTAGGGACGACTAAAAAAAAGAAATTTTTGGATGTAATTCATAGCGGTATTGTATGCAAAAAAACGAAAAAAACGCGTAAAAAGAGGTGGAAATTTGGTAGTGGTGGGTCCTCAGAGACTTGAACTCTGGACCGCCCGGTTATGAGCCGGGAGCTCTAACCAACTGAGCTAAAGACCCTCTATAAAAAGCAGACGAAATTATAGTGCGAATTACTTAAAAAACGCCCTATTTATCGCTGATTTTATTGATGGTGTCATACATAAAATTGAAGCGAAAAGCGAGTAAGTTTTGCAGGATTCCAAAGAGAATCATAAAGATAACAAAACTTGTCCCTCCATAGCTAAACATCGGCAGAGGCACCCCTACGACAGGTGCTAGTCCAATCGTCATAGCAATATTGACACTCATATAGATGAATATCAAAAAGGAAAGCCCCAAGCTCATCACCCTAATGAAGTAATCCTCCGTCAGCCACGTCGATATCGAAAAGAGATGCACTACTATAAGCGCATACCAAACAATCAGCGTCAAAGCACCCAAAAATCCAAATCGCTCTACAAAATAAGCGAAAATAAAGTCACTCGATGCAATAGGCAAAAATTTCATCTGTGTTTGCGTCGCCTGCTCTTTAGTGTTGCCTAAAAATCCTCCTGAGCCTATCGCGATAATCGATTGCTTGACGTGGTAGCTTGGTTTTTCGCTCACGAAGTCAATAATGCGCTGTTTTTGGTAGTCATGTAAGAGCGTATAGCCAAGTGTAGGAGCACCGATACCTACGACCAAGAGTAACCAAATCCAGATTTTCCAATGCACACCCACAACGAAAAGTATCCCAAATCCTAGTAGCATCAACACCGTTGCAGTACCCAAATCAGGTTCTTTAGCGATAAGAAAAAAGGGCAATAGAATATAAAAAGAAAGCTTCCCAAATGCCGCCCAATTGTACCCATCTTTGGGTGGAGGCATTTTGGCGATGAGATACGCCATCATGAGAATAAAAGCGGGTTTGATAATCTCCGAAGGCTGGATGGTGGTGTGCAAAAGCGGTAGCTCTATCCAACGTTTTGCACCTAATTTGGTCACGCCAATAAATTCCACCAAAATGAGTAGCGCAATACTCACCCAATATAAGATAGGTACAAGCCAAATAAATTTACGAATGGGGATAAAAAAGAAGAGCAAAAAGGCCAAAATGCCTATGCTCACATAGACAAAATGTTTTTGCGATAAGACAGGATGAATTTCGTGAATCAAAAGCCCTGAGATGAGTATCAAAGGCACCAACATCAAAAGTAAAACAAAATCGACGTGTGATAAAATTCGCTGGTCTAATTTGAACACATAGTTTCCATTTTTGGCAAAAGTATAACACAAAGAGTCTATGCGATGCCCTCTCCCACCCATCACACTGTTTTGACCCCTGCTCGACTCGATACTTTTGTGAGCCAAGCCCTCGACACCTCACGCAATCAGACCAATGCGCTCATCGAAAAAGGCTTTGTAGCAGTCGATGGCGCAACAGTGAATAAACTCGGCTTGAAACTCAAAATCGGTCAAGAGGTCACTATCACACTTCCCTCTGCGCCCTCACCCTCCTCTACGCCGCCACAAGTCGATTTCGACGTAGAGATTCTCTACGAAGATGAGGCTATTTTGGTCATCAACAAACCGCCCCATCTTACGGTGCACGAAGCCCCAAGCGTCAAAGAGCCTACACTTGTCGATTGGCTCAAAGCGCAAAACATATCGCTATCGACCATTGCAGGCGAGGAGCGTCACGGTATCGTGCATCGACTCGACAAAGGGACAAGCGGCGTGATGGTTGTCGCCAAAACCAATGAAGCACACGAAAATTTAAGCCAACAACTTCAAGAGAAAAGCATGGGGCGCTACTATCTCGCACTTATCGATATTCCTCTCAAAAGTAACACTATCGTCGATAAACCCATCGCACGAAACCCGCAAAACAGACTCAAAATGGGCATCGTACCTGAGGGTCGAAATGCCAAGACTGCATTTGCAAAATTGGCTACTTCGCGCACAGGGGCAGAGCTTATCGCGTGCAAGCTTTTCACAGGGCGCACGCACCAAATCAGAGTCCACCTAGCCTCGATTTCACGGCACATTGCAGGGGATACTTTATACGGGATTAAGAGCAAAGGCGATAAAATCAATCGCATTTTTTTACACGCATTTTTGCTCTATTTGCGTCATCCCGTAAGTGGTCAAAACATGCAATTCAAGGCAACCTTGCCCGATGATTTGATGCAGCAACTTCTTAGCCAATTCGAAAGCGAGCAAATTGATGAAATTCTGGACTCTTCTTTGGAGCGCTATTTTGATGACATGGATAGCTGGGTGCAGCAAACACACCCAACCCCATCAGTTCATCATCGATGAAAATATTCCACAAATCACGCGATTCCAATCCATTGGTGATATCTCCGCCATTGCCTTAGAGTGGGAACCCAATCACGACCCGATGGTGAAGGGGTACAACATCTACCGTCAACGCCAAGAGAGCGAAGAGGCGCAATTCGTACGTATCGCTTCGATAAATGACCGCTTTGTCTCACACTACGTAGACAAAAATCTCCCCAGCGAACAAAAATATCTCTATCAAATTACTGCCTTCAACGAAAAGGGTCAAGAGTCCAAACCAAGCCAAATCATCCCTACGATTACACGCCCTATTTTTAAATCGGTCGTCTATATCACGGGTATCGATATGATGCCCCGTAAAGCCAAGCTTATTTGGCGACCGCACCAAAATGAGCGTATCAGCGGCTATGTTGTTGAGCGCAAAGAGCCTAGTGAAAAAGAGTGGCGCGTCGTAGCAACCCTCACTCATCGTTATACTGTGGAGTACATCGATAGCTATCTCAAAGACAACACCACCTATATGTATCGCCTCAAAGCGGTCACTTTTGACAATCTCCTCTCCACTCCAAGCGATATCGTCACCGTCACTACCAAACCACTCCCAACGCCCATTATCGAGGTCAACACCACCACGGAGTTACCTCAAAAAATTCGCCTAGAGTGGGCTAAACATACCCAAAAAGATATTAGCCACTACAACATCTATCGAAGCAACGAATCCAAAGGCTCCTTTGGCTTTTTGGCTAAACGCACCACACCGCTCTTTACCGATGAGATAAAAGAGCACGGCAAAGGGTACTTCTACCAAGTAAGTGCGGTGGATTTCGATGGATTGGAGAGTATGCGTACGCAAGAGTGGTACGGTCAATCCATCGCTAGACCCAATTCACCCCAATCACTCAACTATACACAAGAGGGTAATGTCACCACGCTCACATGGCAAAAAGGTGACCCTCGGACACGCGCCTATCGCATCAACATACAAGAGAAGACAGGCTGGTTTAGCCTCAAAAATACGCAACATGAGCAAACAACAACGACTTTTGTCTATACTCAGCAAACCAATACGCCTACCACCTACAGCGTCGAGGCTATCGATGAGTACAATATCAGCTCTATAAGCGCCGTGACTACACCTATCGTTTTTGAACTGGCCAAGCCTCAATAATGCCACATCTACACCTCTCCCATGTCTCACTTCCTGCTCTACCTGAGCGGGTCAACGACTACACTTTTGAAGCCATTTACGAAAGTATCGATTTTGCCAATGAATGGCTCATCGAGGTCACAACCGCACAAAAAAAATTCCTACTCCTTCTGAAAAAAAGCGAAGATACCTACCTACTCAAAGCAGAAAAGAGCACTCGTCCATCGCCCAATTTTTATATTCAGCAGGCGCTTCGCTATTGTGCACAGCTTATGGAGGCCACGATTCTCAACTCCAATCTGCCCCTGCATATCAAAACGCACCACCTTCAAGAGGAGCAAACCACCCTCAAAAGTGTCGATTATTTTGCGCAACACTTCCCCGATGCCAAGGAAATCGCTATCGAGGTAGGCTTTGGAAGCGGTCGACATCTACTCTATCAGGCGCGTCAAAATCCTCATCGATTACACATTGGATTAGAGATTCACAAACCCTCTATCGAGCAGGTCGTCAAGCAACTCTACCTTCAAAACCTCACCAACGTATTGGTGCTTGATTACGATGCACGCCTCTTTTTGGAGCTAGTCCCCTCCAATCGATTGACACATCTTTTTGTGCACTTTCCTGTGCCGTGGGACAAAAAGCCTTCGCGCAGGGTCATTAGCAGTGCATTTGTCGATGAGGCGATGCGAGCACTTGGCGTCGATGGCGTTTTGCACCTACGCACCGACAGCGAGCTCTATTTTAACTTCGCGCTTGAGACCTTTCTCTCCTATACACAACAAGATATTCGTATCCAAAAAAATATAGATGCACCCATTAGCAGCAAATACGAGGACAGATGGCGCAAAATGGAGAAGAATATCTACGATGTTTTCATGCGCAATCTCATCGACTCTCCTGCGGCTACTTCCCAAGCGAATTTCAATTTCTCTGCCCCCATTGCCGCTGAAGCGATAGCGCAACTACCGATGCAAAACATCCTCGATAGCTTGGGCTTTGTCCATTTAGAGCGACGCTACCGCGCTATCAAAGGGGATGCCGCACTCATTCGCGTCTCGATGGGCAGCTTTGAGCGTCCACAACAGCTCTACCTCAAAAGCACGACCCAATCGATGGAGTATTTCCCTCATGCGCCCATCGCAACACGCACCAATTTGCATCTACACACACTTCTAGAGGGGGTCTTGCATGGATAATGTTATCGTCGCCAAAAATTTAAGCCTAGCCTACTCCAACGAAGAGACGATTCTCAACCAATGCAATTTCACGATTGGTTCAGGAGAATTTGTCTTCATTACGGGAGCTAGCGGTAGCGGCAAATCGACACTGCTCAAATCGATGTACGGAGAGCTGCCCGTTTACAGCGGTCATTTGGGCGTGGCGGGTGTAGAGCTTTTCAATATCTCTAGCAAAAATCTCAACTTTTTACGTCGCCACATCGGTATCGTTTTTCAAGATTACAAACTCATCCCCGAATGGGATATCGAGAAAAATGTGATGCTTCCCCTCATTATCGCAGGCTATGCCAATGACATCAGCCAAACACAAGTCCAAAAGCTCCTCTCGCATGTCAAGCTAGGTCACCAAATTGGCAAAATGCCCTTGGAGCTTAGCGGGGGCGAGCAACAGCGCGTGGCAATGGCGCGAGCGTTGGCGCACAATCCTATTTTGATTCTCGCCGATGAGCCTACGGGCAATCTCGACAACTACTCCGCTGGACTTATTTGGCATCTACTCGAAGGCGCCAACGAACAGCTCAAAACCACTGTCGTCGTCGTCACACACCATATTCCAGAGACCTTTGGTGTGCCCTATCGACACCTACATATCGAGTCAGGAAATATTCATGAAATCGCTTAAGAGCCATTTTTCACTCACCCTTGCACTCTTTGCGATTCTTTTTAGTGTCCAGACCTATCTTGTAGCGACCAAAATTGTCGCACACTACGAAGAGCGTCTCAAAAAAAGCTACACCATTATCGTCGTCTCCCATGCCCAACTCTCCCTAGAGACGCTCTCTTCGACTATCAGTGGCATCGCTTCCTTCGACAAACTCTCGCCCGATGCTATTTTGGAGTCTCTACAAGAGGATTTGACAAGTGAACAAATCAATAATCTCAAAGCGACACTTCCCTTTTATTATGAACTCAAACTCGATTTTTTCCCGCGACCCTCACAAGTAGCTACCCTTGAAAAAAAGCTTTTGAATACCTCGGGCGTTTTTCAAGTCGAAAATTTTAGCCAACGCCACGATCAGCTCTTTTCGATGTTGGTCATTATCAAAACTATCATGAAAGTTTTTGGCGTGCTACTCATCGTCGTGGCGCTTTTGCTCATCCTCAAAGAGATGCGATTGTGGCAATTCCAACACCACACACGCATGCACATCATGGCGCTTTTTGGTGCACCCGTGTGGTTACGTAGTGCGGTGCTCTTTCGCTTTGCTTTTATCGATGCCATCATTGCTACGCTCTTGGTGGCGATGACGTTCATGGCGCTGCCCTACTATGAGCCTATTGTGCTCTTTTTGGAAGCGTTGCAAATCAGCGTCGTTTTTTTAGAGTGGCAACACGAAGTTCCTCTGTTACTCGCTATTGCTTTGATCGCTTCGATTTCACTCGCGCTGATGGTAATGTTGCGTAGAGCACGCAACTAAAGGGCGTCGGTCGATGCGCTTGGGCTCTTGGGGATTTTGGGTGGTCGGCTCTGCGCTGATACTGCACGCGGCAACTGTCGATACGAAAATCCAAACCACCAAAAAAGATCTCTCAAACTACGAAAACCTCTATTCCCAAACGCATGAACAGCTCACCCAAAGTGCGCAAGCCATCCAATCGCAACAAGCAAAATTAAATGAGCTAGACCAAAAAATCGCACAGCTCAACACCCTCATCTCTTCCAAAAAAGAGGAGTATGGCACCGCCCAATCTTCGCTAGAGACGCTTCAAAAAGAGTATGCAACGTTTAGCGCCTCCAAAAGCACCATCGAAGCGGAGTTGTCACGACTCTTGGCAAAAGAGCTATCACTCTATCTCATCTCCCAACAAAAAGCCTACAGCGACACCCAAAGCCTCATCCAAAACAGCGTCTATGAAAAGATGCGTCAAATGAGCAAAGAGGAGCTGTTGCGCGTACAAAAAAAATTGCACACACTTCAAACCCAAGAGAAAAATCTCACCTCCCAAATAGGCTCACTCCAAACCACTATCGAATCAGTAGATACGAAAAAAGAGGCTGTTTTGAGCCTAAAAAAAGAGCAAAAAGAGGAGCTAGCTTCTTTAGAGCAAAAACATTTGGCACACCAAAAACGCCTCGAAGCAAGCTACGAAAAACGCATAGCACTGCGTGATGAGCTACAAAAATTGCACATCATCAAAGAGGACGCTATCAAGCAAGCCAAAGCCCAAAAAGAGCGCGAAGAGCAGGAGCGCTTAGCACGTGAGGAAGCCCAAAAAGCGCAAAAAACGGCTCGACCTATCGACAACAAACGCCTCCAAGAGACACAAGTCAAAAAATACAGCAATCTCTATGAAAAAATCAAAACCAAGCCCTACACAGGTCCCAAAGCAATTGCTCCGCTCAAAAATTACGAAGTGGTCAAAAAATTTGGTCCCTATACCGACCCTATTTACAATATCAAAGTCTTCAATGAATCGGTCTCACTCAAGCCTACCACCAGCGATACGGTAGTGAGAAGCGTACTCAACGGTACGGTGATTTTGACCAAAAACTCTCCCGTATTGGGCAATTTCGTCATTATCGAGCACGACGACGGATTGCACACTGTTTATGCGCATCTCGACCAAATCGTCCCCAATCTACCCCAGGGCAAGCGCGTCAAACAAGGACATGTTATTGGGCGCGTCACCAATGAGCTCACCTTTGAAGTGACACAAAAAAATTATCATATCGACCCTCTCCAACTCATTCGCTAGGAGTTTTGCATGACTGTCCAATCGCACCCTATGGGTCCCTATCAAACCAATTGCTATATTGCCACTGTCGACGGCAAAGATTTCATTATCGACCCTGGTGTCGATGCGTTGGAGTGGATAGTCGCACATACGCAAAATCCTGTAGCCATCCTCAATACGCATGGACATTTTGACCACGTTTGGTCCAATGCCGCCGTACAAGCGCACTTCAATATCCCCATCTACTGCCCCAAAGCGGATATCTTTTTTCTCTCACACGACCCCTTTGGGCAGGGCACTCCCCCAAGCCACTGCGATTACCCTATCGAGGGTGACCATACCGTACTCATCGCAGGTATCGAAGTCGAATTTTTGCACTTTGCAGGGCACACCCCAGGGTGTAGCATGATTCGTATAGGCGATGTAATGTTCAGCGGTGATTTCATCTTCCAAAATTCCATCGGACGCTACGATTTCCCCTACAGCGATGCCGATGCTATGCGCCAAAGCTTAAAGCGTTTTATGACATTGCCCTACGATATGCCGCTCTACGCAGGACATGGACGCCCTACTTCCATAGCCGCAGAGCAGCCCAATATTCCCTATTGGCTAGAGCGATTTTAGGCGTGTGACATTTGTGCGACATTTGCAAGCTATACTTGTGCATATCTTCACACAAGGAAACATCATGAAACGCTCTCTACTCTTGCTCTTCCTCCTGCTCGCACCTAGCCTCTACGCAGATCGCTACAAAAACGACACCAACAGCTCCAATGTTTTCACCGCACTTGTCGATTCCTTCGCTACGCCCACACCCTCCAAATGGTCGTTGGGATTTGGTGCAGGCAATTACGGCACGGGACTTACCGCACGTCTCTACAACGGTGATACCTTTTGGCAAGTGGCTGGCTTTTTGGCGTATACACAAAATGAGAACAGCTACTATAGCTACTACAGCACACCCGTAGACAACAGTTTTTCCCTCTCCAAGCTCAAAGGGAGTTTTGGTATCGCTTTTGGCGGCTATCTCGTACGTGCTATCAAACCCGAATGGTATTTATTACCCCAAGCCCTCACCCTCAAAGGCGGCATGCACGCTTCACATGATACCTATACCGAAGTAGCTACCTCGATTGGCATAGGTTTTGAATTTTTCAATCCTCAAATTCGCGGATTTTTCTATGAACTCTCCATCGATTACGCCATCATCGCAAGCACCTACAACTTTTACATAGGACCCTCTGCCTCGGTACAAATAGGGTTTAATTTCTAAAATATGCTAAAATAGCGCACTTTTTGAGGAGTCGCTATTGAACGAAAACGCTTCCAAATCATCTCTCTTGCAGACCGATGACCTCTCCACTGCTACCATCGAAGCTCTTTTTGAGGATGCCCATCTCTTTTTGGATGGCTCCTTCCACAAACATCTCGAGCACAAGCTCATCATCACCCTCTTTTTTGAAAACTCCACACGTACACGTAGCTCCTTTGAGGTAGCCGCAAAGCGTTTGGGTGCTAGCGTGGTGCATTTGGATGTTGCCAAAAGCTCCACCTCCAAGGGCGAAACGCTCTACGACACCGCCGCCAACCTCGATGCGATGGGACCTGATGCCATTATCATCCGACATGCCAATGCGGGCGTACCTCTAGCTGTATCCCAACACGTCAAAGCCAGTGTCATCAATGCAGGAGATGGTGCACATGCACACCCTACGCAAGCGCTATTGGATCTCTTTACGATACGTCAACACTTTGGCGCGCACCATATCAAAGGCAAAAAAATTGCCATCGTAGGTGACATCAAAAACTCACGCGTAGCCAACTCCAATATCGAGCTTCTTACACGTTTTGGGCTTGAAGTCATACTCGTAGCACCACCCCATTTCATGCCTGATACCCATCTGCGTCACACCTATCATCTGCAAGATGTCATCGATGAGGTGGATATCATCATGAGTCTTCGCACCCAAACAGAGCGCCACAGCCAACAAGCCTATGCAAGCTTGGAGGATTATGCGCGTGACTACTGCATCACCCAAAAGCTCATTGGGGAGCGCGACATAATTTTACTTCACCCAGGACCCGTACATCGCAATATCGATATCGACGATGCGATGCTAGCCGACCCTCGCTCCAAAGTCCTCGACCAAGTACGCAACGGTGTCGCTGTGCGTATGGCAGTACTCAAACACCTCATTAGCAAACAGTGAAAACCGCTATCGATGCGTGGGCTACACAAGGAGAGCCTTTTTTCTTTGTGACCGATTTTATGGGAGAGCGTATCGAGGCGTATCCTCTGCATGCACTTGAAAGTTCAAACATCTCCTTTGATTTTTCAAACAAATCTACCTCTCCTCTGCGATACACCCTAGAGAAATCGCCACTGAATTTTGCCTCCTACAGTGCCAAAATAGAACGTATCCAAGAACACATTCGTGCAGGTGATACCTATGTGCTTAATTTCACTCAGCCTACACCCATCCGCGTCGATGCCTCATTACGTGAAATCTACACCCAAGCAAACGCCCCCTTCAAGCTCTACTATCAAGATAAATTTGTCTGCTTCTCACCAGAGCCCTTTATCACTATCGAAGGCAATACCATCACCACCTACCCCATGAAAGGCACCATCGACGCCACCCTGCCCCAAGCACTGCAAACAATTCTCGATGACCCCAAAGAGATGGCGGAGCATGTGATGATTATCGATTTGTTGCGTAATGATTTGGCGATGGTGGCGCACGATGTCAGGGTCGAACAGTTTCGCTACGCCCAAACCATCCAAGCAGGCGATAAAAATCTCATCCAAATTAGCTCCAAAATCAGTGCTACCTTGCCACAAGAGTGGAAAAGCAATCTCGATACGATTTTGCGTAGACTTCTACCCGCAGGCTCCATCAGCGGCGCACCCAAAAAGAGCACCACGCACCTCATCCAAACCATCGAAGAGTACGAGAGAGGCTTTTACAGCGGCATCATGGGCTATTTCGATGGAGAGCGTCTGACCACTGCTGTCATGATACGCTTCATCGAGTCCACGCCCGATGGTCTAGTTTATAAAAGCGGCGGCGGAATCACCCTAGAGAGCGACGCCGCCAAGGAGTACCAAGAGATGCTTGACAAGGTCTATATCCCATGAAAAAACTTCTCATTATCTTGACGTGCTTCCTGTGGCTAGGAGCTGACGATAGCGCGATAAATTTCAAAAGCGAAAAACGCCATGGCATTGTGCAGGAGTTCCATCCTAATGGACTTATCGCATTTCAGGTCACCTATCGAGAGGGAAGCAAAGAGGGAGAGGCGCGCACCTATTATCCTAACGGCAAATTGGCACAGCTCGATTTTTATCAAGGCAACAAATTGTGGGGCACAAGCTACACCTACGATGCCAATGGGACGCTGACACACACGACAACCTTTCAAAACGACCTCAAAGAGGGTCCTCAAACCTTTTTTCAAGGCGACAAACCCTACAGCGTTACCCTCTATCGCAAAGACAAACGACACGGCGAAGAGCGCACCTACTATCCTAGCGGCAAACTCAAACGTGTCGCTACCTACGTCGATGGTCAATTGGAGGGGGTGCTCAAAGAGTACAATGAAGCCTACGCCTTACAGTGCGAAATACCCTACCGTGACAACAATCGCGAAGGCATTGCACACTGGTATGACGATGCCAAGACACTACGTCGCTCTACACCCTACAGTGTGGACATCCTAGAGGGTGTAGAGGTACTCTATCGAGCAGATGGCACACTTTTACGTACGATTAGTTATGCCAACAATCGCCGTCATGGGGATACTATCGAGTACTACCCCGATGGTGCTATCAAACGTATCACACCCTTCCTCCACGACCAAGAGCACGGCGAAGCAACCGCCTACTATCCCAATGGTATCATCGAATCGACCACCACCTATGCCCATCGCAAAAAAGAGGGAGCGCAAACGCTCTATTTTGACGATGGGGATCTCAAAAGCTACACCTACTACACCCAAAATCGACGCGACCGCATCTATCGACGCTACTATCGAGGGGGACAAATCGAGTATGAAATCGTGCTGGAAAATCGTCACGCAATTTCAGGCAAGAGCTACACCCGCAAAGGCGAAATGAGCATCATGACACCGCTTGAGATTGAGAAACTAGGCTTTTAGAGTTTTTGACGACGCTTGGAGAGTGCATTGGCTACGGCGTAGACTACAGTGCGGTATTTTTGCACCGTTTCCGTAGCATTGGTGTGTGCCTCTTGGATGCGTTGCTCCTCTTTGGGTAGACGCAATGTGGCATTATGGTATTTGGCTCTAGCATCGCGCAGACGATTCTCTTGCTTGGTGATAAAGGGCTCGTGATTACGTTTCTTGATGATGAGTTGCGGCTCTAGTTTGAGTGCTTTTTCCAGACGCGCCACCAATGCCGCCTCTTGTTGTGTATCGATAGGCTGTTTTGCACGTAGCTCTTTGAGTCCTTCGCGGCATGCATCGATTTCACGGATACACTTTTCTAAGCCCTCCTCTATAGTACGCGCCTCATTGTGCGCCTTTTCTAGCATCTGCATCTCAAATTCAACATCCTCTTGGAGGGCGGTGAGAGTCGTTTGGCTTTTGACCACTCCCTCCTCTTTAAGTGCGATTTCATTTTGGATGAGCTTATATTGACCGTAGACGTTTTTGATATTGGGTAGACTCCACAGTGCACCATCCTCATCCATGATAGGCGGAATAGCGTACTTAATTCCCCCTACGACGATGGTTCCGCGCGTATAAAAATTCAAAAACGATTCGCTGTTACCACGTCGCACATGAATATCTTCAAGCAGTTGCTGCGCAAGTAGCTCATGAACGGCATTGAAATTTTCACGCAACAAAAAGTTGCTCAACGCTGCGATAGCCTCTTCGTCTTGCTTGACGCGCTTACCTACACGTTCTTGGGTGAGGGATTGCAAAATTTTTATGCGGTTGGTTTCATAAAAATCATTGGTCATTTTGGCAAAATCGAAGCTCTCTTTGAGCCGTGGCTCTATCCACGCTATAAACTGCCCAGCACTGCACGCATTCGCCGCCAACTCTTCAAGCGACTCTTTGGGGATACCCGAAAAACGCTTCTCTGCAATGGCTTGTTCGATATGCAATCTCACCGTGATACGTGACTGCCCGAACAGTATCGAGTGTTTTCGCCCAAGGTCAAAAACATACCCAAATGCCTTACGCACCATCGCACGAAAAAGCTCTTCGTCATTGCAATTCAACGCTTTGTGCAGTTGCGCCGTACTGGCTTCGTCGAAAATCATCACATTTTCGCTGTGTTCTTTGAGATGGTGTGCAAAAGATTCAATAATTTCTATACCACGCATCATGCGCTCATCAAGTGTCACTTCGATAGAGAATTTATAGTCTACTATTTTGGCGCTAATTGTGCCCAATGCACCTAGCATCGATTGAAGTATGGGACTCAAAATCACTACGGCGCTTTTGATTTCACTGTCGTTCAAAAAGCGTTTGAGCTCTTGGCGTAGATAATGCCAATCCATATCCGCGAATTTAGCAACTGTCTTGGGAGTGAAATGCTCTTTGAGATAGCGCTGTATAGCTTGTTCGGTAAGTTCGCGTTTGAGTTGGGTCATAAGAGCTTCGATAAGAATTTGTTGTGATTCTATCCAAAAAACAGCGAAACTAGGTCACGTTTTTTCACAACATTTTTAACACAAATGCCTTCACTTTTTGCTTCTTTACCGTATGTTTGGCAAAAAAGTCGAGCACCTTATCTACCCATTGACGCTCTACGGCAATATAGGTGCGTACCGCTTCGATTTTGATATCGCCTATTATCGAGGCACTCATGCCACCCTCACCGCACAATGCCCCCATAATGTCACCTGCGCGAAGTTTGTCACGCTTACCTTTGAGAAGCACCAAAGTACGATTGGGCGCACTGTCATGAAAACTTTTGCGGGTATTTAGCTCCTTGACATTCATCCACGTCAACTGCGTATCGAGCGCTTCGAGATACTTCTCCTCTTTGGTGCTGCACAGTGTCACGGCGCGCCCCGACAATCCAGCTCGACCCGTACGTCCAATGCGATGGCGATAAACTTCACCTTTGAAAGGGACATCGAAATTGATCACCATATCGAGTGCCTCGATATCCAGACCGCGCGACGCCAAATCGGTCGCTACCATCACCGCTACACTCCCATTGGCAAACTGTATGAGTGCCTCATCGCGTGCATACTGCTCCATCTCACCCATAAGTGCGATGTGCTCGATATATTTGTTGCCAAGCACCATCGATACCTCATGCACGAGCGCCTTGGTGTTACAAAAGATGAGGACGTTTTTGGGTTGAAAATGCGCCAACACACCCAAAAGGGTCTCGATTTTGTGTGAAGGTTCACTCTCGATAAAAAGCTCTTCGATAGTATCGCCCTCATGTTTGGACTCCACCTCGACATAGGTAGGGTCGCGCATGAGCGTATCGCGAATAGCATCGAGGCTTTGAGGAAAGGTCGCGGAAAAGAGAAGTGTTTGACGCATACGAGAGGTTTGAGAGAGGATTTTTTCCATGCTCTCCTTGAATCCCATATCTACCATCTTGTCCGCTTCATCGAGCACCACTGTGCGCACCGTTGCGATATCGAGCGTGCCTTTGCCCATGTGGTCCATGATGCGCCCTGGAGTACCCACGATGATATGCACACCTTTGGCTATCGAGGTCGCTTGTGCAGGCAGTGGCACGCCTCCATAGAGCTCCAATATTTTGATATTGGGCATTTGAGAGGCGAGTGAGGCAATATCGCGTCCTACTTGCTGAGCAAGTTCGCGTGTGGGCACCATCACAAGGGCTTGGAGATTTTTAGAGGTGGTATCGAGCGTGTTGAGTATGGCTACTGCAAAAGCCAATGTCTTGCCACTGCCTGTTTTGGCTTTGGCGATACAGTCATTGCCTTCGAGTAGGAGCGGAATGGCTTGGGCTTGGATGGGTGTCATCGTGGTAAACCCTAGAGTTTGTATCGCACCCAAAATACGCGCATCGATGCCAAGCGTTGTAAAATCGTTCATTTTATTCCTTTAAAAGTGCCATTATAGCGGTGCTTGGCTCAACTCATGTTACAATCATCCCAACAACAAAGGAGTCACACATGGGTCACAAACGTGTTATGGTAAGCAGTGAAATCGAATCCGTAGAACTCAAAGATATAGTCCACCCTGATCGACGTGTCCCACCAGAGGAACAGGTCGCCGAAAAGCGCAACAAAGAGGGCAAAAAACGTCTCCCTGTCTGGATTAAAGAGGAGGTTTTGGTCTACGAGGAGGAGCTACAAGCACTCCAAATCGAGCTACTCAAACTCCAAAACCACATCAAAGCCACAGGACAAAAGGTGCTCATTCTTTTTGAAGGGCGCGATGCCGCAGGCAAAGGGGGTACTATCAAGCGTATCACCGAACATCTCAATCCTCGAGGGGCACGTATCGTAGCACTCGATAAGCCCTCCGATACAGAGCGAAGTCAATGGTATTTTCAACGCTACTCCAAACACCTACCCAGCGCAGGCGAAATGGTACTCTTTGACCGTAGCTGGTACAACCGTGCAGGGGTAGAGCCTGTTATGGAATTTTGTACGCCGCAAGAGCACCAAGATTTTCTCGAAAACGTCCCCTTTTTCGAACATATGCTGGTGCACTCAGGTATCAAACTCTTCAAATTTTATTTCTCTGTCTCCAAAAAAGAGCAAGCTAAACGCTTCGAAAAGCGTAAAACCGACCCTCTCAAACAGTACAAACTCTCACCCGTAGACCAAAAGAGCCAAAAACTGTGGGAGGAGTACTCCAAAGTCAAACTCTCGATGCTCAAAGCCTCTCATACACCGCATGCGCCATGGACGATTGTGCGTAGTGACGACAAGAAAAAAGCGCGTCTCAACACCATTCGCTACATGCTTTCGCAGTTTGACTACCCCAAAAAGATAAAATCCAAACACATTCAAATCGACACTGACATCATCATCGATGTCACCAATGAGATTATCCAGATGGAGCAGAGCTTCAACACCAAAGAAAAATAGCATTCTCTTAGAGGAGCGCTTGCATCTCCTCTTCGGTGAGGGTGGCTACTCCTAGCTCTACTGCTTTGTCGTATTTACTTCCTGCTTCGTCGCCATAGATGACATAGTCTGTCTTTTTGCTCACACTGCTAGCGATTTTGGCACCTTGGGCTTCAAGTAGGCTCTTGATTTCATCACGGGGTCGACTCATCGTACCCGTAAGCACAACCGTCTTACCGCTAAAAGCGCCCTCGGTAGCGACACTTTTGGCACTGTGCGTAGGCGCTATAGTGGTCAAAAGTGCTTCGATACGTCCTCGATTGAGACGCACAAACTCCACAAAAGAGTGCGCCATCTCTTCCCCAAAGCCATCGATAGCTAGCACCTCTTCGTGTGTCGCATCGATGAACGCTAGCCCAAAACGCTCACACAAAAGTTTGCTACTCACCTCTCCGATGTGCTCTATGCCAAGCGCATTGATGAAACGCCAACATGCACACCCCTTGGAGGCTTCGAGTGCATCGATGAGGTTTTGCGCCTTTTTGGACTTGAACCCTTCGAGGGTCAAAAGATGTTCGGTGGTGAGACTATAGAGGTCATCGATAGTGTGCACCATGCCTGCACGGTAGAGCTGCTCGACGATTTTGTCCCCAAGTCCATCGATATTCATGCAGGGCTTGGAGGCGAAATAGATGATAGCATTGACCGCACGCGCTTCGCAGGCAATGTTTTGGCATTTAAGCAGTATCCCCTCGTCTAGCAATAGACTACCGCATACAGGGCAGTGCGTGGGGCGCTCGATAAGGGTTTGGGTACCGTCTCGTCGTTCGTGCAAAACCTTGACGATTTTGGGTATCACATCGCCACTACGCAAGATGATGACGCTGTCACCGAGACGCAAATCGAGTCGCCCTATTTCATCAAAATTGTGCAGCGTAGCTCGCTCTACTGTCACCCCCTCGATATCGGTAGGCTCTACGATAGCTACGGGTGTCACGGCACCTGTGCGCCCTACTTGCAATCGCACCTCGACCAGACGTGTCACCTTCTCGATAGCAGGGAATTTATACGCCACTGCCCATCGAGGCACCTTGACGGTGTAGCCCATATCCTCTTGTGCTTCGATGCTGTCGATTTTGACCACCATCCCATCCAAGAGCATCGCAAAATCGTCACGCTTGGCTAGCATCGCTTCATAGTGCGTCTGCACCTCTTGAATCGTCGCACACAGTTTTGCCATAGGCGCCGCACGAAATCCCCACGAGACGACTTCGCCCATACGCGCACTCAAAAGCGTTTGCGCCAAAGTATTTACCCCTACCCCATAGGGCATGAAGACGAGATTGCGCGACGCGGTGATACGGCTATCTAGTTGACGTAGACTCCCTGCGGCGGCATTGCGTGCATTGGCGAAGGTAGCCTCTCCCTTTTGGGCACGCTCCTCATTGATACGGTCAAACTCTTTTTTGAATATCACCACTTCGCCCCGTATCTCGATACGTCCATCATACGGTATCGAGAGTGGTATCGAGGCAATCGTGCGTGCATTTTGGGTCACATCTTCGCCCACCACACCATCGCCACGTGTGATGGCACGCACCAAGCGCCCCCCTTCATAGAGGAGATTGAGACTAGCACCATCAAATTTCGGCTCTACATAATAGGCCAAACGGTCACTGTATTTGGCGATGCGCGCTGCCCATGCCAAGAGCTCTTGGGCATCAAAAACATCCTCCAAACTCCACATACGGCTCTCATGTGCTGCCTTCTCAAATCCATCCAGAACGGTATCGCCTACACGTTGCGTGGGTGAGTCATCGATAATCTCATTAGGATGTGCGTTTTCATACGCTACGACCTTGTGATAGAGTACATCATACTCCTCATCAGTAGCGATAGGGTCATCGAGGACATAGTAGTGATAGGCATATTTTTGGAGTGTTTTGACAGCGTTTTGGTAATCGATAGGGGTCATTGCAGGGTACTTTAAATCTAAGAGGTGTGTCGAGGTTGGCTTATGCCAACTCGACCATTTGCCACGGCAAACCGTGTGCGTTGAGAGCATCCATAAAAGGGTCTGGATTCATTTGCTCCATATTGAAGACGCCTTGACCACTCCAAGCGCCCTGAAGCATCAACATCGCGCCAATCATCGCAGGTACTCCTGTGGTGTAGGAGACCGCTTGTGATTTTACTTCACGGTAGCACTCTTGGTGGTCTTTGACTTGGTAGAGGTAGATTTTGCGGCGTTTGCCATCTTTCATCCCTTCAGCCACGATACCGATGTTGGTTTTGCCCACGGTGCGAGGACCCAAGGAAGCTGGGTCTGGAAGCAATGTCTTCAAAAACTCAATGGGGATAATTTTTTGTCCCTTGTGTTCGACAGGCTCGATACCCAACATTCCTACGTTCTGGAGCACTTCCATGTGCTTGAGATAGCTAGGCCCAAAAGTCATAAAAAAGCGGATACGTTTAAGCCCCTTGATATGCTTGACAAGTGACTCCATCTCTTCGTGGTAGAGCAAATAGCTCTCCTTTTCCCCTACTTCAGGATAATCCCACGTAAAGTGAATCTCCATAGGTTTGGTCTCGACCCACTTCCCGTTTTCCCAATAGCGACCGTTAGCACTTACTTCGCGTAGATTGATTTCGGGATTGAAATTGGTAGCAAAAGCATAGCCGTGATCCCCACCATTACAATCGAGAATATCGATAGTCTCGATAGTGTCAAAGTAGTGTTTTTGCGCGTAAGCACAAAAAACATTGGTCGCACCAGGGTCAAAACCGCTCCCCAAAAGTGCCATAACGCCCGCTTTTTGGAAGGCTTCGTGACGCGCCCACTGCTCTTTGTACTCGAATTTTGCCAAGTCAGGGTGTTCGTAGTTGGCAGTATCGAGATAGGGTGTTTTGGTCGCAATACATGCATCCATAATCGCTAAATCTTGGTAAGGCAGTGCGACATTGATGACGATGTCGGCTTTTGTTTTTTGGATAAGTGCGATAACTTCATCCGTATGGTCAGCATTGACCTGTGCAATACCAATTGCACCTGCAGGGAGTTGGTCTGCGATTTTTTGGCACGACTCCAAACGTCGACTCGCCAAAGTAATCGTACCAAACACCGCTTTGTTCATCACACATTTGTGGACGACAACGCCACCCACTCCGCCCGCACCAATAATGAGCGTATTTTTCATAACACCATCCTAGAGTATCTCAAAAGCAAGTAGCAATACCGCCACCCACGAAAAAAAGGTAGAAACCAACGCCACGAAAACCAGAGCCGAACCCGCATCTTTGGCGTGTTTTGCCATGACATTATAGTCGGTTGTGACCAAATCGACAACCCGTTCGATGGCACTGTTGACCAGCTCCGCCATGACAGGAATAAACATCGAAAAAAACATATAGAGCTTGTACCCAATCGCAATAGGCAAGAAGTAAATCATCACCGTAAAAACGATAAATGCCGCCACGTGAACCTTGATAGAGGTCTCATGGCGCCATATTTCACGCAATCCCTCGATAGCATAGAGTGAGTTGGCAATAGGAGCAAAACGTGGCTTGTTAAACTTCGCCATTGACGCACTCCAATGCCAGCGTTTTAATAGCAGGGAAATTACTTTTGCCGCTACCGAGTTTGGGAATCGCCTCGACGCTGTAAATTTTGTCAGGAATAGAGAGCGGATTGATTTTCGCCTCCAAGATACGACGGCGCAACTCGGTAGGTGTCATCTCTCCTGCCAAGAGTAATATGACGCGCTCCCCTTTTTTGGGGTCTGGCAGTGCCGTAGCGGCAATATCCACCTCTTCACCCTCGACAATGTCGCGTATCTCACTCTCCAATGCACCCAAACTCACCATCTCGCCGCCCAATTTGGCAAAACGTGAGTACCTATCGACGATAGTGAGGAATCCATCACTGTCCAGATGCCCTTTATCGCCCGTCTTGTACCAGCGTAGACCTTCACGTTCAACTATCGACTCTTGGGTGCGCTTAGGATCCTCAAGGTAACCACGCATCACCTGCTCTCCACCGATGAGAATCAGGCCATCGACTTCAAAAGGCAACTCTTCAAGCGTATCAGGGTCGACGATTTTGTACGCCGTCCCTGGTAGTGGCAATCCTACCGTACCCGTCTTTTGACCTAATTGCACCTGCCATGCATCGCTATCGAGCCTATCAGGGAGATTGACGCCTGATACGGGTGTCGTTTCAGTCACACCATACCCTTCGAACATCTCTTTGCCAAACTTCTCTCGAAACTCTCTACGTACATCATTGGAGAGCTTCTCGGCACCTGCGACGACCAATCGAAGTGACTCAAACATAATAGGCAACACTTTTTTACTGCGCGTATAGATACGGTAAAAGGTCGAAGTCCCTAGGATAATCGTCGCTTGGTATTTAGCGACTGCCTTGCCAATCGACTCTGCATCGGTGGGGTCAGGATGACATACCACAGGCATCCCCTCGACCAGCGGTTTGAGCGCATTGACGGTAAGTCCCATCGAGTGAAAGAGTGGCAACATCGCCATCATCACATCGTCATCTTCGCTGTTGATGACATCGGTGATTTGCTTGATATTGACCATAAAATTTTTGTGTGTTAGCTCTACCCCTTTGGGCTCACCCTCGCTACCGCTACTGAACATAATAGCCGCGACATCATTGATATCGATACGCACCATGTAGAGCGCTTCTAGCACAAAGGCGGGCAAAAATTTGGCTTGCAAAAGCGTCCACAACGATTTTGCTTTACTAAAGGAGGCCTTGATATCTTCGGCATAGTGAATCGTCACTACATCAGAGAGATTTTCGACAATGAGTCCACGCTCTTTGAGTTTATCAGCAAAGGCACGTGCAGTAAAAAGGTGCTTGATATTTGCCTTGGCAATAGCGGCACGTATGGCTGCTTCACCTGCGGTGTAGTTGAGGTTACACGCGACTTGCCCATTGGAGAGTGTCGCCATGTTGGCCAGCAACCCTCCTGCCGTTGTGGGTAGCATAATGCCCACATATTTGTGCGGCGAAAGGCGTTTGATAGCGTTGGCAAACAAAAAGGTCGCGGTGATAAAACGTGTATTAGAAAGCACCGTCCCCAAGGTATCTGCCACACTCAAATCACTGCCCAAGCGTTTTGCCATCGACAGCCATGAATAAGGGACAGGACGAAGCGTCTGTGCATACTCTTTCCATGTGGCAAAGGAGAGACGAAAAACCTCCTGCTTAACACGATTGGCATCGCTATCGATAGCCATTTTGCGCCCAAAGGCTACAACCAAATCGCGTTTGAAACCTGTACGTGTATTGCTACGCACCTTACCCGACGCACGCGAAAAACGACTACCCCAAAGTCCACGCATATAAAAGGGGATGATAATTGCATTGGTGCCTTGGGCAAAATTCTCAAAGCCACGTTTGAATTCGGACAAATTTCCATTACGGCTAATCGTCCCCTCGGGAAAAATACAGACCACTTGACCATCGTTGAGACGCTCTTGCACCTGCTCTTTTGCCTCTTTTGCCGCACGCGAAGAGACGGGAATGACATCAAAAAAGTCCAAAAACCATTTGACCTGCCAACGCTCATATATGGCTCTCTCCATCACAAAATGAATCGGACGATTGGAAGCCAACGACAACACCGCCCAATCTATCCACGAGATATGATTACCCAGAAGTAGTACGCCCCCTTGCGAAGGGATACGTTCAGCGTGTAGCACATTGATACGGTATCGACGCACCACCAACGCACCCAGCAACATGCGAAAGAGGGATTGCGGTAAACGTATCAGGGTCAAAAGCATCATCGCCAACGCCACAAAAGCCATCATAATCAGGAGTGATTGGCTGTGTACACCCATCCATGCCAATCCAACGGTAAGCATCAAGAAGCTAAACATCGCAATATTTTGGACAAAATTATTACCCGCAATGACTGTACCCATAGAGCGAAGCGGCGCATGAAACTGCATAAGCGCATTCAACGGCACCACCAACAAGCCACCGAAAAAGCCAAACGCCAAGAAGTTCAACGACCACAACGTAAGGCCATCGAGATAGGTAATCAACCCTGTTGTTACCACGAGTCCTAATGCTCCAATAGGAACGATACCTGTTTCGATTTTGCCACGGCTCATGCGACCTGCCACAATAGAGCCTAAAATCACTCCAATACCCGCCAATGCCATAGCACCTTGCACCAGCATCGTGTTTAGCTCTCCAGAGACCTCTTTGATATAGGCAGGAAAAGTTGCCAAAACGACTTGCGAAATGGCCCAAAACATCGAAAGCGCCATAATAGTAAACCACACCGTTTTGTTGTGGCGAATGACCGCCATGTTCTCTCGTAGGTAGGCTCCGTTATGATATTTTTTACTATCAAACGTCAACTCTTTATCAGTTGGGACAATCGTTGTGAGTCGATAGGTCAATCCCACTTCGATGAGAGAACCCAATACGAGCAACCATCCAAGTGGCGCAATCGACTCCATAATGAGTGCCATGTCGGTGATATTGGCATAAGGCATCGAGAGTTCGAAAAATATCGTATAGACAATAATCCCGCTCAATATCGCCACCATTGTGGTGGATTGGATAATGGCATTGCCTACGGTGAGCTTGCCCACGCCCATGAGCTCTTTGATATAGCCATATTTTGCAGGCGAGTAGATGGCGCTTTGGAGTGCCAAGAGGAAGGTAAATCCAAATGCAATCCAAAACCATCCCATATAATAGGCCACAGTAATACCAAGCGTAACGCCTACCGCCAACCATGCGGCATAGCGCATGATGAGATTCTTGGAGTATTTATTCGCCAAAAAGCTCGCAGGGGTAAAGAGCAGGATATAAGGCAATAAAATCAACGCATTTACAATAGCAGTTAATATGACTTGAATATCGCCGTCGTAGACCTTGTAGACGCTGTTTTGGATAATGATTTTGTGCCCCAAATCAGTAAAGGCATTGATAAACGCCACCAACACAAAGGGAATAAGTCCAACCGTTTTACGCATTTTGCTCAAGTGTTTCTCCTTGTAGTGTAGTGCTCCAGCCATCATAATGGGCGTGGTACTGTTGTGCCAATTTTTGCAAAATCACACAAAAGGCATCGACGCTTTCCAATCGTGCATCACCCTCGTGTTGCGCTACGAGAATATAACGCGCATCCATCTCATCATCGACGAACTCTACATCGATGGTGTAGCCCATGGCGACCAAAGCCGCTTTTATTTTGTCACGCTGTGAAGCGGTCTGACAATAAAAAGTGTGTTCAAAAAGATGCACTGCTCCTAAAGTATCCCCTTCAGCTTCAAGCGCTTCAAGCACCAAGCGATTCTCGATAGAGAGCTTCTCTAGCGCATTAGGCAAAAGTTTTTCGTGAAAAAGATGCCACTTCTCATCTGCATGAGAACCAATCTCAAAAGCAGTTTTAGCAGGCAAAAGCGACTGTAGATAGTGACGAAGTTGTTTGGATTGTCCTGAATAGTAATAAAGCTCTATCCATCCTTGCGTATAGCGAAGACCTACGAAATAGCCCAGCCCATGCGTCTGTGAAAGCGCATCGATGAGGCTGTTTTCGTAGCAATATGCTTCGAAATTTTCTATGGTTTGCGTCGCCTTAATAAATAAAAAAACCAAGGTCGGGGTCATCACATCCCCCTCTACCTCGATGAGCTCATCATCGACACCTATTTCTACGCGGGTTCCCTCTTCCTCTTTGCTAAAAAAAAGCATCGTTGCATCATCTTTTGTTATGAATTTTTAGGTCTTTAAGCCCACGGCAGTTTAACATTTTTCGTCGTGCATTTGGCTACAAAAAGAACTAATGGGGCTTTAATGAATGCCCCGCTATAATCGCCAATTCATTCAAAATTTAAGCCTATCCTAAACCTTCGAGGAGCTTCCCCACGTGTCAGCCAAAGATATCAACAAACAACTCGATGAAATTTTTTCCCAAAAACGCAAAGAGTGCATCACCTTCGAAGAGATAGTCAACGTTTTCGAAAAACCACCCACCCTTCCCCAAGCCAAAAGCATCATCAAACTTGCTGAAAAGCACAAAAACTGCCTCTACACCGCTGAGCAACAAACCAAACGTCTCAACGACCAAGAGCGCATACGCAAAGCCGATGCTATTCGACGCATCACCGAAGAGGCAAAAGAGAACCCCTTCGACATCATGAAAGAGCGCGAACTGCTCGAATGGTCACGCTCTGACTCTCCTGTACGTATGTATTTGCGCGAAATGGGACAAATCCCACTTCTGACCAAAGAAGAGGAGATTGAGATCTCCAAACAAATCGAAGAGGGTGAAGATATCATCATCGATGCTATTTGTTCTGTGCCCTATCTCATCGATTTCATCCTCGACTACAAAGACCCTCTCATCAACCGTGAGCGTCGTGTCAAAGAGCTTTTCAAAAGCTTCGAAGAGGAAGAAGAGGAGAGCGAGACTGAGAGCGACGATGAGAGCGATAGCGACAGTGATGATGACGCTGATGAGCATCCCGTCACCTCCAAAAAAGATGAAAAACGTGTAGAGAAGGTCAAAGAGAGCTTCAAATCACTCGAAAAAGCGAAAAAAGAGTGGCTCAAATTTTCTCAAATCGAAGTCGACTTCCCTAGCAACGAAATCACGCCTGAGTACGTGCATCATCACTTGACGCTTAGCTACAAAAAACGCCTCCTCAAAGATGCCCTGCTTTTCTTGGAGCCTACAAGTAAGCTTATCAATGAGCTGGTCAAAGCGATGGAGACAGCACTCAAAAGCGACGAAGGGTTCGATAAAGAGCTCAAACGTCTAGAGTACAAACTTCCTCTCTTCAATGAAACCCTTATCGAGAACCACAAAAAAATTCTCGAAGAGATTATTCATCTCGAAAAAGAGGATATCGCCGCCAAAGTACCTGAAGCTACGATGGTCTCTACCTATATGGAGATCAAAAAGCTCTTCCAAACCCAAGAGGCGAGTAAAGACAGTTTCAATTTGGAGCCTGAAGCACTTGTGGCTATTCTCGACCAAATCAAACGGGGTAAAACCATCTCCGAAACCTCTAAAACGCGCATGGCAAAATCGAACCTTCGCTTGGTTGTTTCGATTGCCAAACGCTACACCAATCGTGGACTGCCCTTCCTTGACCTCATTCAAGAGGGCAATATTGGTCTCATGAAAGCGGTCGATAAATTTGAGTACCACAAAGGGTTCAAATTCTCTACCTATGCCACATGGTGGATTCGCCAAGCTATTAGCCGCGCTATTGCAGACCAAGCTAGAACGATTCGTATTCCTATTCACATGATAGAGACCATCAATCGTATCAACAAAATCATGCGCAAACACCTCCAAGAAGAGGGACGCGAACCCGATGTCGAGAAAATCGCACAAGAGGTAGGTCTATCGGTCGAGAAGGTCAAAAATGTTATCAAAATTACCAAAGAGCCTATCTCTCTTGAAGCACCTATCGGTAGCGAAGAGGATGGTCGTTTTGGGGATTTCATCGTCGACAAATCTTCGATTAGCCCCTCTGACTCTGTACTCTTGGATGATTTACGCACCCAAATCGATGGCGTACTTGAACAACTCAACGAACGCGAAAAAGCGGTCATCAAAATGCGTTTTGGCATCATGGATGACCAAAGCGACCGCACCCTCGAAGAGATTGGCAAAGAGCTAAATGTGACACGTGAGCGCGTTCGTCAAATCGAGTCTAGTGCTATCAAAAAACTCAAACACCCAAAAGTGGGACGTAAGCTCAAAAATTACATAGAAGATTAAAATGGATTTTTGTCACCAATGGCTTGAAGAGGATTACAACCCTTTTTTCCTCTTCAATGCAGATGGAAAAATTAATACGCTCAATACCTCTGCGCAATTTTTGCTCGGCGAAACCTCAATGCAGACTATTTTCAATCTCGCTACTTCGTATGCCGCGGCAAGCTTTGGGTTCAAACGCACCCATATCGATGTAAGCTACGGAAAATATAAATTTTTCGCCATCGAAGTGGGCTACCAAAACGAGGAGGAGATAGGTATTCGTCTTTATCGTACGCCTTCACAAGAGAGCAATATTTTGAGTGTGCGTCAAGACCATAAATTGGTCAATATCTACACCCTGCTCGATTTGGCTATCAGCACGCACGCCATCAATCACACTACAAAATTTGTCAAGATACTTGACCCATCGCTACCCGATGTGCGTCTCAATGCCAATTTGCTCATCAAATATGTCACCGATATCTTCGCACTTCACGAGGAGTCCAAACACGTCGAGGTCAAACTTGCTCTAAAAACAGGTGAATACCTCAAAATCGAGGGCAAAAAGTTCTCTATTTTTACACTCACCATTACACTAGACAGCGTAACTAGCGATACAAAAGTGGGCTATTTTAGCGACATGGCAAAAAAAATGGGTGCAACCTTTTTGCGCGAAGAGTCTAGCTATCTGCTCGATATGGTGCTTTATACTTAATAAGTAGGGCGTAAACAATCGCCACGACAACACCTATGCCAATACCTATCACAAAAAAGAGTGGCGCAAAAATACCTAGCTGTGTCAAAAACAACAACACCGCAAAGAGCGCACCATACGCCAACAATCGTGCTACGCCAAACCGCATCGCACTACGCAGACGCAACGTTTTGTAGTGTTGCTTGGACTCTACAGACTCCTCTTCTTCCTCATCGATAGGCTCTTGTGGTGCATCCCACGAAGTTTGACGCACCCATTGCGTATAGGTACTACGCGAAGCCGCCAATATAGCTATCGTAGCCCCCATCGCCAAAAGGGTATTGAGTAGCTCAAACCACGAAATACTACTCATCCTCGTCGTCATCGATAGGTTTTTGGAATTGATAGCGCGGGTCATTTTTGAGTTCGTCGTAGCTTTTGACCTGCTCTTTGTACGCCTTGTAAACGTTCAAAATCGCCGCAGCAATCCCGATAAAAATCCCTACGAACAAGAGCCACACCACACCAAAAAGTGCTTTGAGACCCATACCAATACCCACACCTATCAAAATTGCTACGACGATGGAGATACCTAATGATAAATTATCCGCCGCTTTGATGATTTTTTGCGTCTCGATTTTTGCCATCGGTTAGGCTCCTTTGATAGTGGCAAATACGCTTTGCGCCGCGGCAATCGTATCCTCTATCATGCTATCTGTAATTGCAGTAGAGATGAAGCCTGTCTCGAATTGACTGCATGCAAAATAGAATCCTTTTGCCAACATACCTGTATGAAATTTCGCAAAAAGTGCTGTATCGCTGGTAAGCGCATCATCAAAATTGCGCACTTTTTTGTCGGTGAAGAAAAAGCCGAACATCGACCCACGTACGTCTATTTGCAGTGCGATACCGTGTTGCGTTGCGGCGGCTTTGAAGCCCTCCATGAGGCGTGTGGCTCGAGCTTGCAATACTGCGTAGATTTGCCCGTTTTGTTTGAGTTTTTGAACACTTGCCAATCCTGCCGCCATGGCTACGGGATTGCCGCTAAGGGTGCCTGCCTGATAGACTGCACCGTCGGGAGAGAGCATATCCATAATTGCTTTTTTGCCTCCAAAAGCCCCTACAGGCATACCACCACCGATGACCTTGCCCAATGTCACCAAATCTGGCACGGTACCTACTAGCCCTTGCGCACCACGCAAATCGGCTCTAAATCCGCTCATGACTTCGTCGAAAATCAAAAGTGCACCGTGCTTGTCGCACAAGCTACGTAAAGCCACCAAAAACTCTTTGTCTGCAGGCACCAATCCCATATTTCCAGCAATAGGCTCGATAATAATCGCGGCGATGTTTGAGCTCTGAGCAAAACACGCCTCGACGGAGGCGATATCATTGTAGGTTGCCAAAAGCGTATGCTTGGTCAAATCTGCAGGTACCCCTGGGCTACTTGGATGTCCGAACGTCGCTGCACCTGAGCCTGCTTGCACCAAGAGTGAATCGCTATGTCCGTGATAACACCCTTTGAATTTGATAATATCATCACGTCCTGTGTAGCCACGCGCCAATCGAATAGCTGACATCACCGCTTCAGTACCGCTACTGACAAAGCGTACCTTTTCGACCGCATCCAAAAGCGTCACAATTTCTGTGGCTAATGCAGTCTCTGCCAACGTCGGCGCACCAAAACTAAGACCTTTTTTGACCGCTTCGATTACGCTCTTTTCTATCGTCTCATCTGCATGACCGAAGATAAGCGGTCCCCAGCTTTGGACATAATCGACATAGCGATTGCCATCGACATCGACGAGATAGGCACCCTCACCTTTCTGGATAAAAAGAGGAGTAGTTCCCACGCTTTTAAAAGCGCGAACAGGTGAATCGACACCCCCAGGAATGACCATTTTGGCGGCTTCAAACGCCTCTTGACTCGCGATAGTTGGCATAGTGTGCTCACTTTTTTGGGAAGTATAGTTAATCGCTGATTATGACGCGCTTATGTATAATTTGGGGATGAATAACCTATCCAAATCGTTTGTATTTGCACTTTTACTCTATGGGTTACTCCTAGCGATTGGATATATACTCTATTTATTATGGCAGGAGCAAAAGCCCCAAGAGAAGTTCGCCTTTGATTTGGAAAAGCTAAAACTTCAAGAGCTACCACAAACACCCGCCAAAGAGCCTTCAACGCCACCTACTCCACCCCAAAAAAAGTCTACACCACCGCCCAAACTCCAACCTCCTACACCGCCCCCTGCGCCCACGACTCCCCCTCTAGAACCTACCGAAGCACCTCAAACGGAGGCGACACCACCCCCAAATGCCGCACCTTTGCCCACGCCAAAACCTACACCCCCTACCACGCCGTCTTCTGCACCCTCATTGACACACTCTATTCTTGCCAACCTCCCCAAGCCTGCGCCTACGCCTCCCCACAAATCGCCACAACGTCAGCTCATCGAAGAGCTTTACGAAGAGGAGAGCAAAAATCTCACTGCCGAACAAGAGGCCTACCTCGAAGAGCATCTATTGCAGATGCAATCTATCACCCAAAATGTTCTCAATCGTATCGGTCAACTCTATTTAGATCCGCGCTTTCACTACTACAATTACAACTATGTCGAATTTATGTTGCACCCCGATGGAAGCATCTCTGATTTGCAGATGATTCGTCAGGCTGATTTTGTACTTTTGGACAAAATTACCCAAGAGACCATCGAGACAGCTTACAAAGATTACCCTCACCCCCAAACACCCATAAAAATTCGTTTTAAATTCTTGTATGATTTGCGAGCCTACTAACAAAATTCCATAGTGCAAATCTCTTAACTATTTTTAATAGTGATTTGATACAATGCCAACAATTTTTATCATAGAACAGAGTGACAAAACTGCTTTCGTGATAAAATAATAACCAACGAGGAGTTACCATGTCAGAAAGCGTAGACCTAGTCCAACTTACCGAAGAGACCAAAAAACTCACTGCAATGATCGTAGAAGATGAAATTGCAGCCAATGAGATGCTCAGCTCAACTTTCAAAAGCTTTTTTGCTGATGTAACTTCAGCTTTTGACGGTGAAACAGCGCTCGAACTTGCTAAAAAACACAAACCTGATGTTATTTTCGTAGATATTGTTATGCCTGGCATGGACGGTATCGAGCTTTCACGCCGATTGCGCAAATTCAACCCTGGTCAAATTATCATTGTGATTTCTGCAAGCAATGACATCCAAAAAATCTCCGAATCTATCGAAGTAGGTGTCAACAGCTTCATTCAAAAACCTATCGATACCAAAAAAATTATCGAACTTTTGAAAAACATCAGTGCGTTGATTCGCAAGAAAAAGAAAATCGAAACGAAAACGTTCTCTATTTCATTGCCACTTGACCTCTATGAGCTTGTCGATGAGAATGCAAAAGCAGAGAGTATCTCCAAAAACGCCGTTATTATTCGCGCACTTCGCTCTTTCTATCATTGAGACCTCCATGCTTCCCCTAGTGGGGAGCACTCGCCTTTGGCAACGCTACGCAAAAAATCGCTCCATTCTCGCCGTTACTCACCTCTAATTTTCCATTATCATTTTTTTCAATAATTTGCTTGGACATATAGAGCCCTAGCCCTGTGCCTTGCGTTTGATGCTTGGTGGTGAAATAGGGCTCAAATATCTGCTCCACTATATTCTCAGGCACCCCTCCTCCATTATCTGCGACATAGACATGAATATATTTATTGTCTTGCTTGATAGAGACTTCGATTTTTCCTTCCGATTGCTTGGAGGCCAAAATCGCCTCATGGGCGTTGTTGAGCAAATTTATAATGACCTGCTTGAAGCCATTTTGGGTTCCATAGACCCAATAGTCACCCGCTTGCGGAATAATGACTTTGGTGCGTGTCGTAGCAAAACGTGTTCCGACCAATTCGATGATTGATTGGAGTGCTTGGCGTATCTCAAAAGGCTCTTGCGACTCATCGTTTTTGAAAAACGAGCGAAAATCATCGATAGTTTGAGACATATACTGCAAGAGATTGTTCGCTTTTTCGTAATTTTTCTCTACGACCTCTTCCGTGAGTTGCTTGAGCTGAAATTTGATGTAATTATCTTGGAGAATGAGCGCCAAAATATTGAGAGGCTGTCGCCACTGATGCGCGATATTGGCTATCATCTCTCCCATTGTCGCCAACTTCGCTTGGCTTTGCATCATAAGCTCTTTTTTGCGATTCTTCTCGATTTCTATTGCTACTTGACGCTCTAGTTCATTGGTAAGGAGTTTTTGCGCACTCGATTCCGTGAAGAAAATACCTACGAGCTGATGCCCATCCTCTTCGATGATAGAGGCGTTTGCGATAGCAAAAAAGGGTGTCTTTTGGTCACGAAACTCTACTTCTATTTGAGCTTGACGCTCTTGGTGTAGTGCACTTATCCACTTTTTGACACTCCCTTGACCTAGCTTGATGACAGTTGAGAGGTGTCTGCCGATGATTTTTTTCGCAGGGTTGATACGACCAAAAGCATTATTGATAAGCAAAATTTTGCCATGCTCATCGACCACGCAAAACCCCACCTGACTGTTGATAATAGCCTGACTAAAAATCGAAGAGCTGTTCATTTTTTATCCGTTGAAAAAGTTTTCAATTATAGCAAGCTTTCCAAGTGAGTCGCTCACTTTATCACTCCTATTTTCTCGATAATTTAATCAAAAAATAAGCAGCCCATCCCTATAATTTCGACCTAAGCCTTTTTGGCTCCATCATCTAACGGTTAGGATCTCAGGTTTTCATCCTGGTCACAGGGGTTCAAATCCCCTTGGAGTCACCAACGCTAGCCCTATTTTAGGGGTTCTTTTCGATAAAACTTCATTGTGTCTCCGCTTTTCCTCAACTTTTTAGCAACATTACAAAACTCATCTGCCTTTAAATCACATGCATGTATCATGCGCAAAAAATTTATGGATTTTCAATGCTTCGTTTTGCCCCCTCTCCCACAGGTGATATGCACCTAGGTAATCTTCGTGTCGCGCTTTATAACTACATCGTGAGTCGTCAAACGGGTGAAGGGTTCACCATCCGTATCGAAGACACCGACAAAGAGCGCAATATCCCTGGTAAAGACAAAGAGATTTTGGAGCTTTTGGCGCTTTTTGGATTCCACTACGACCATTTGATGTACCAAAGCGAGAACATCAAAAAGCACCAACTTTTTGCTCTTCAACTCATTGGCTCCAAACGCGCTTTTAACTGTTTTTGTACCCCCGAAACACTTGAAGCCAAGCGTCAAGCCTCTATCGAGAACAAAATCGCCTATCGATACGACGGTGCCTGCGAAAACTTGCCTGCCGAAGCGGTCATCGACAATAAAACGCCCTTTGTCGTGCGTATCAAAAAGCCTCTCACTTCGATAACCTTCACAGACAAAATCAAAGGGACTATCACCTTCGAGCCTGATGACATCGATAGCTTCATCATCTTGCGTCAAGACAAAAATCCCACCTACAACTTCGCCTGTGCCGTCGATGATATGCTCAGCGACATAAGCCTCGTCATTCGTGGTGAAGACCACATCTCCAACACGCCCAAACAGATGGCTATTCGTGCAGCTCTAGGCTATACCAAGACGATGGAGTACGCGCATCTGCCTATCATCCTCAACGACGAGGGCAAAAAGATGAGCAAGCGCGACGATGCGAGTAGCGTCAAGTGGCTCTTAGAGGAGGGATTTATCCCTTCAGCCATTATCAATTACCTCGTCACACTAGGCAACAGCACACCCAAAGAGATTTTCACCCTCGACGAGGCTATAGAGTGGTTCGACCTCTCCAAAATCTCCAAAGCTCCTGCGCGTTTCGATATTCAAAAACTGCGCTTTGTCAACCGTGAACACCTCAAAATGCTCGACGACGAGGAGCTATCACGTTATGTAGGCTTCATCGATGCCAACATCGGCAAAGCTGCCAAACTCTTCCTCGAAGAGACCAGCACCACCAAAGAGCTTCGTGAAAAATTCACTCTCATGTTCGCCCAAAAAGAGGCAGAGGGTGAGTACGGCGAAGTCATCGCCACCTTCAAAACACTCCTCAAAAAAGCCCCCTATTTCGAGAGCTTCGATGAGCTGAAAAATTATCTCACCCAAGAGAGCGGTATCAAGGGCAAACCGATGTTCAAAGGGTTGCGCCTTTTGTTAACGGGACAAGAACACGGTGTCGATTTGACACAACTTTATAGCTATATCAAAACCTACCTACAGGAGATTATTCGATGACCGCACTAGGCGCAATTGGCATTATTTTGCACAACCTTATTTTTGTCTATACGTGGGTGATTATCATCTCCGCACTTTTGAGCTTCGTACAGCCCAATCCCTACAATCCTATCGTTCAAACCCTCTATCGACTCACCTCGCCCGTCTACGCGCTTTTGCGTCGCTACGTGCCTACTATTTTTGGTGGCGTCGATTTGGCTCCTTTTATCATCGTGATTGTGTTGCAGTTCATCGATTTGGCGTTCATTCTTCCCCTCGCCAACACCTATAATGGCTAAAAGGGAGCATCTTTTTGCACTGTGTCTTCTGCCTTTTCTAGGCTGGGCACTTCCTACCCCGCAGACCATCGATGAGTTTCCACGTAGCCATGCCAAAGATTTTTATCTCTGGAGCTATATGCAAGAGAGCAATGACGCTAAGCGTATCGACGAACTTTTCGCGCAAAGTAGCCACGTCTCTCTCAAGTACTATCAAACTTATCTCAAAAACTCCTCTCACGAAGCAGACAAAGAGGCTCTACGCTGTATGCAGCTCGATAGCGCAAGCCTGCTCGATGAAAAACAACCTACTTGTATCACCCTAGCCCTCACGCCCTACAAAGCATCTCTGCTTTCGTCAAAGGAGCGAGCCACACTCTGGAAACGTATCGATAAGCATCCCCTATTTGATTGGATGCCACTGCTTGACCATATCAATGATGCTCGCAGTGTTCAAAAAGAGCCTGAACATTTTTTGCGCCTCTTTATCGAGGGGGGAAGCACTACGAAACAACGCCTCAATCACCACTACGATGCCTCTTTTTATCACAAACTCGAACCGCTTAAAGAGTTTGAAAAATTTGTAGAGCGTGCTATTATCGATACGAAAATGGCAAAAATTCACCGAGAATTGCTCTTTTTTCAGCCCAAAACAGCACTCTCTACGCAAACCATTTTTTATTTGGCACTCAATAAAATCGCTTATGGACACTTCGCTAGAGCCAAAGAGGATCTGCACACGATTGCCAAACACGACTACCTCCAAAGCAACCGCGACAAAGCCACCTTTTGGCTCTATCAACTTACCAAAGAGCAGCGCTATTTGGAACAACTCACTCACAGCACCGATGTCAATATCTACTCTCTTTTAGCTGCACAAAAACTCAAAAAAGAGCTTGTAGGTATCTATGCTCCCTCTTTTGAAGAGAGTCGTATCCCAAAAATCATCGAATCAGACCCCTTTACATGGGGCAAAATGATGCGTATCAACAAACAAGCCTCGACCCAAGAGGTTTGTGAAATGTTGGTCGATTACGATTCACCGCTCTCTCAATCAACCTTCGCTTTTTTGCTAGAACGATGTGGTAAATATACGATTCACCCCTATGTCATGCCCTTCGATACGTACATCAAAAGCAAAGAGCCTCTCGAAAAAGCGCTTTTGTATGCCATTGGTCGCCAAGAGAGTCGACTTATCGCAGGAGGGTTGTCGAGTGTATTTGCGCAAGGTGCGCTACAAATCATGCCCTTTTTGAGCAAGGCTATCGCCAAAGAGCGTCATGAAACTATCGATGAATCGACGATGTTTGACCCCGAATACAATATTCCTTATGCACTACATCATCTACGCTTTTTGTCCAAGCGCCTCTCACATCCACTCTATATTGCTTACGCATACAACGGCGGCATGGGGTATCTCAAAGGGGAGTTTGCCAGAGGATTGTTCCAAGAGAAGGGGCGATTTGAACCCTTTATGAGTATGGAGCGTCTCACCTATGCCGAGACGCGAGAGTATGGCAAAAAGGTGCTAGCCAACTACATAGTCTATGCGCAACTCTTGGGAAAAGAGATAGCTATTGAAGAGCTTTTTGATACGTTAGTGCCATAACGCCGTAGTGCGGATGTGAAAGTTCCAATACCATCGGGGTCGATTGTTTGGCGAAACGCACCCAATAGTAGTTGCTCCATCGAGGCGAGAGTGGCATACTTTTGCGCAGTGGGTCTTCATCCTCGAGTAACGTAATCGAAAGAGGTGCTTGACCGTTGAGTTTGAGCGTGTAATTGGGATTGAACAATCCCTTGGTCTCATCCTCGTAAAAGTCATTGGCGATATAAACCGAAATGAAAAAGTGCTCATCATTGCTGTACTTTGCACTGTCTACACCGTTGAGATAGACCGTATGCATGACCGCTTTGGTCTCAAATTGACGTACCATCGTTCCTGTTTGGAGATGCTCCATCGCTTTTTCAAAATAGGGGTCTCTGTCAAACATCTGCATCACATTTTGAGGTGCACATCCCGCAACTGCCAACATCACTACGAGTGCTATGGTGCGATACATTATCGACTCCTTTGGTTTTGCGCCATTATAAAGAAGAATCACTAAAATTAGCTTTGCCATAGGTGCAACTTAATAAAAAAACTATCTACCTTGCGTTATTATTGCACCCTATTTTGCAAAGAAAACTCTCAAGGATTTATGCGTGCATCAACGTTTTGCCGTCGCATTTACAGGCCCCTCTAATAGCGGCAAAACCACGCTCATTCTCAAAGTTGCAACTCTTTTAGGCGACAAATACCACAAACGTGTCGCCATCATCAAAAACGACCCCAAAGACAAAGCACGCTTCGATGTCGAGGGCAAAGATAGCTACAAATTTTTCCAAACAGGCGCCGAAGTCATCGTCACCTCCCCTTTGCGCACTACCTATTTTTCGCACAAACACCAAGAGCTTGAAGAGCTCATAGGGCATTTTGGCGCTTTTGACATTCTTTTGGTCGAGGGACTCAAAACCCTACCCCTACCCCGCATTGCCATTTTTCGCAATCGACTCGACCCTGACTATTATGACGCGTGTGATGCAATCGCTATCGATGAGAGCATCGATGCTTCGCTTATCCCTGCCCACCTCAAAAGTCTCGATTTGAATGACCCCCAACAAGTCATCGAGTGGATACTCCAAAATGCCAAAAAGGTTTAAAACATGACGACTATCTTCCAAGCCATCAGCAACAGTGCCAAACGTATCAAAGTCGCTATCGACACCAAAGACATAGGCTACAGCCAAGAGCAAAATGCTTCGGGTGAGACGCAACTACAGTTGGATATCCAGTGCGATTTGATTATCGAGGAGGAGCTATCGAAAATGCCCTCGATTCACACTATTGCCAGTGAAGAGAAAGAGCATCCTATGGTGCTACACCCCAAAGGGCGCTTTTATGTTGCGTTTGACCCATTGGATGGCTCAAGTCTCATCGATGTCAATCTCAGTGTCGGTTCGATTTTCGGTATTTATGATGGTGCTTTTGAGAGTAGCCGCATCGTTGCCGCATGTTATGTCGTCTACGGTCCACGCGTAGAGATGGTCTTCGCCGAAGAGGGAAAAGCGCGTTTGTATCTCCTCCAAGAGGGTGAGTTTGAAATGGTCAAAGAGATGCGCATGGAAGAGAAGGGCAAAATCAACGCCCCAGGTGGCACACAACAAAATTGGCCCACCTATCACAAAACGATGATAGATGGACTCTTCAACGAAGGGTATCGATTGCGCTATTCAGGGGGCATGGTGCCCGATTTGCACCAAATATTGCTCAAAAAAGGGGGACTCTTCTCCTACCCTGGCACGAGTGACAAACCTGAAGGCAAATTGCGCAAACTTTTTGAAGTTTTCCCTTTTGCCTATATCTTTGAGTGCGCAGGTGGCGCGGCTATCGATGGCAAAGGACGACTTTTGGAGCTTGACACACGTGACGTACACGATACAGCGCCCTGCTTTTTTGGCTCTCACTATGAAATCGAAACTGTACGTCGATGCTACGCGCACACTTAATTTCGTATGTCTACAACTGCCATGCCCAAAAACGACCCGTTTCTCGTCAAGCTAGCGCAACGCAAAGAGGAGTTATTGACGTGTCAAACTTCGCTACAGTTGGGCAGTTGCATGGCATGTGAGAAAATTTTTGGGTGCCAAACACGCCAAATGTACGTCAAAGCAGTCTATGAAAGTATGTCCAAGGGCGCCACAGGCGGATTTGAATTTTGATAAAGGAATCGACCATGAGTTGCAAAAAAATCTATATAACCACACCCATTTACTATGTCAATGCCCAAGCGCACATTGGTCACGCCTATACGACAATCATCGCTGATACCGTCGCACGCTACTCTCGCATGGTCGGATACGACACCTATTTTCTCACAGGTACCGATGAGCACGGTCAAAAAATCCAAGAAGCCGCCGCCAAACAAGAGCGCCCTACTCAAGCCTATGCCGATGAAATCAGCAAAACCTTTCGCGATTTGTGGGACGATTTTGAAATCACCTACGACCAATTTATCCGCACCACCGATGAGATGCACAAAAAGGGCGTACAACACGCTTTTGCCAAGATGCTCGAAAAAGGGGATATCTACAAAGATACCTACGAAGGGCACTACTGCGTCAGCTGTGAGACTTTTTTCACCCCTACGCAACTTGTCGATGACATTCTCTGCCCCGATTGTGGTCGCCCTACGCGCTTGGTCAAGGAGGAGAGCTACTTTTTCCGCCTCTCCAAATACGAAAAACCGCTCCTAGAGTGGTACGCTGCACACGACGATGTGATACTGCCTCGCTCACGCAAAAATGAAGTGGTACGCTTCGTCGAGCAGGGATTGCGCGACCTTTCGATTACACGTACGAGTTTCGATTGGGGAGTCAAACTGCCCGCATCGATGAACGAACCCAAGCACGTCATGTACGTCTGGCTCGATGCCCTTATGAACTACGTCACGGCACTTGGCTATGGCACCGACGAAGCCAAAATGGAGTATTGGCCTGCCAAAGTACAGCTAGTAGGCAAAGATATTTTGCGCTTTCACGCTATCTATTGGCCTGCCTTTTTAATGAGCTTGGATTTGCCCCTGCCTACCCATATTGCCGCGCACGGCTGGTGGACGAGAGATGGCGAAAAGATGAGCAAATCCAAAGGCAACGTCGTAGACCCCAAAGCGGTTAGCGATGCTTATGGCAACGATACGATGCGCTACTTTCTCCTACGCGAAGTGCCTTTTGGGCAAGATGGTGATTTTTCTCAACGTGCACTCATAGGACGTATCAACAGCGATTTGAGCAACGATTTGGGCAATCTGCTCAACCGTGTCATAGGCATGAGTGAAAAATACTCTGACGGTCTTATCGATAGCGTCGATGTGGGTCAATTTCACCAAGGCGAACTCGATCAAGCACATACGCTTTTGGAGAGTTTGAGTGGCTTCATGTACGAGATGCAAACGCATCGCTACCTAGAGGAGTTGTGGCGTGTTTTTGTCATCGCCAACAAAGCGATCACCGATTATGAACCGTGGGTCAAAATCAAATCTGGAGATACTCCACATGCCTTGGCAACGGTTGCACTCATTGCCAATCTCCTCGCCAAAGCTTCCGTGATGCTCTACCCTGTGATGCCCAAAACCGCTAACACGATAGCCAACACATTGGGCTTTGTCATCGATAACAGTAGCTATACACATTTGATAATCGATAAAGGACTACTCTCTACCTTTACTATCAAAAAACAAGAACCTCTCTTCCCGAGACTCGAAGCGCCACTTTTAGCTGAGGCGCCATTGTCCTCACCCAATGAGACGCAAGCCCCAAAAATTGCTACCTCGAAAGAGACACCCCCTCCTAGCACTGATGGTCTTATCACCATTGACCAATTTTTCGCGACAAGCCTCAAAATTGGCACCATCGTCGCCCTTGAAGAGGTGCCAAAAAGCGACAAACTCTACAAACTCCAAGTCGACTTGGGCGAAGAGGCACCACGCCAAATCGTAGCAGGCATACGGCTCTATTATGCACCTGATGCCCTCCTAAATACCCAAGTGTGCGTCGTGGCCAATCTCAAACCTGCAAAGCTCATGGGTCTACACTCCTACGGTATGCTTTTGGCGGCCAAAGACAGCGAAGGACTCAGCCTCATTCGTCCTGAAAAACCCCGCACTAACGGCGCATCGATTGGCTAATTCAAGCCTTTGATTACGCTCAAAAACATTCTCGACCTTGTCGATGCGGTGCTGCACTCCCACCCTGTAGTGGAGCACTTTGGCAAGCTCACCATCCACCCCAACCGTGTCATGCAAGGCGATGCGTATCTGGCCAAAAGTCGCCTCCAAAGTGATATCGATACCGCTCTTGCACGGGGTGCCTATGCCATTATCTACGATATCGATGCGCCTGTTGTCGACAGCGAAATCGCATGGATTCGTGTCGATGATGCTTGGATAGCAGAGCAAAAATTGTTGCGTTTTTGGCTCCTCTCCTACGTCACAGAGGCTTTTTATACCGATATTTATACCTTGGGCTATTTGCAACAGCTCAATAGCCATCCTGATATTCTCATCCTCGATGCACCTTTGGCGCACCTTTCACATCGATTCTGGGCGCTACAATCACCCAAAACAATTTTGGGCATGGGTAGCGATAGAGACTTCGAGACGCTTTTCCCTGCGGCAAAAGCCCTGCCCTCCTCTCCCAGCCTCGATGCAAAACCACTCTCAACACTTGAAGTAGTGCTAGAACACCATCGCATCAAATTGCCTTGGGTTTTATTGGATGCTTTTAGCCAAGCCGTGGAATTTTTACGCTCCTACGAAAGCCTCATACCGTGGGAAAAGATTGGCTACCTTGCTACTTTTGAACCTATCAGTGTCACGGCAAAACTTAAAAGCGTTGAATTTGGCAAAGGGAGCAAAACACTTGTATGTATGCACGATGCGACCTATCTTGATGCCTTTTTGAGCGCGATAAAAACGCTTGCACCTTGGCTAAAAATTGTAATTTTTCTCCCAAAATCGCATGAGCTTAGCTATAATGGCGCACTTTACTATGAGGATAGAGAGATTTTGGACAGGCGACTTTTAGAAACCCCTTTTGACTACGCACTACTACCTTTTGTGTCACGCAACACACTACACTTCTTGCACACACCCCAACAAGACAGAACACCCACACTTTTTGATTTAGGATTTACCATATGATAAGCACTTCGGACCCCTTACCTTCCTCGGCACAGAACGAAATTTTTTTCCGTAACTATTGGGACATCCTCGGCGGTGTGCTTTTTGCGCTTCTTGCTTTTTGGCTCAATGCACACCATCAAATCTATTTTGCAACCTTTTTTGCCGCTACATCGATAGCCTTTTTGTCGGTGACGGTAGCTGAAATTGCGGAAATTTTGGCACAGCGTCTCGAAGAGCCTTATGGGAGTTTCGTACTCACCTTTTCGGCGGTTGCGGTCGAAATTATTCTACTCTTTACTATTTTGATGCAAGCCACACACGCCTCTACACAAGCTCTCGATACGGTCAAAGGGGGTATTATCTCCGCCGTTATCGTCGATATGAACGTCCTTTTGGGATTGGCAGTCTTTATCGGTGGTTTGGCTTTCAAAGAGCAAGAGCACAATGGAGATACCTCTAGCACCTACACGACCATTCTATTGGTCGCCTCTGCGGCGCTTTTGGTGCCCTCGATTTTGTCGCATACCGCTGGAAGTATCGAGCTAGAGCGCGCATGTATCATCATCTCAGTAGTACTTTTTCTTTTTTATATCATCATCTATATTTTCCAAACCAAAACGCACTCGCACTTTTTCAAAGCGACCGCGCGAAGCAGAATTTTTCGTATCAAACGTCGTATCAAAGACAAAGAGACCCAAGAAGAGATAGAGGTTGAAGATGATTACATCTTCGATAAGCTCTCTACACCACTTAACTTCGTGGCGATTTTTGGCGTGATCGCGGTCATAGGCTTCACCGCAGAGGTCTTCGCACACAACGGTCTAGTAGTATTTCAAGAGCATGGTATCTCTGCTGGATTGGCGGGTCTCATCATCGCTATCATCTCGGTGGCACCTGAAATATTCACCGCGATAAAAGCGGCGCAAAACGACCAAATGCAACGCGTCGTCAATATCGCTATGGGTGCATCGGTCGTCTCGATAATGTTAGCGGTACCGATGCTGATGCTTTTATCTCACCTCAATGGTATCCCCTTGACGCTCGATTTCAACACCTTGCAAGTAGGTGCGCTTATCTTGACGATTGTTCTAGCGTGGAAGACCACCGACGACGGGCAAACGAACTATTTTGAGGGGATTAGCCACTTGATGTTTTTCCTCTCGTACGCTGTTATCGCCTCATTTTACTAGGGAGAGTTGCTATGAATCGACGTACTTTTTTGACCACTACCGCTCTAGGCACCAGTGCCGCACTCTTGGGTGGCTGTGATGTAGACCCCAAGTACAAAGGCATCAAAACGCCAGAGGGTTCAGCAGAGGAGTCGCTACAAACCAAAGCGGTCAATATCAACAAAAACGTCAAAACCAAACTCACGCTAGCTACCTCATGGCCTGCACACTTTCCTATCATGGGTACAGCCGTAGAGCGCTTCGCCTCACGTGTAGAACAAGCCAGTGGCGGG